>JAPPOH010000017.1 GCA_028818155.1 Candidatus Woesearchaeota archaeon
GTGCACGCAGAAGTGATGATGCGCTTGATCTTGCACAACATCAGGGTTGTGCTCAACCGTTACTTTCTACTAACCTTCTTGTACCACGACTATGTCCTGGAACACTGAAGAAGTCGATAAAATCGGACTTGAAGACCAAATACGCTCTGGCACACTGAGTAGAGAAGGGCACGCTCTCTTTCAAGAAATTATGACTTCCTCGCTAAGAGCAAGGGGCTTGCTGTACAGTCCAGATGCTGATGATATCCGGCAAGAGGTATATATCCAAGCACACACCGAGCTAGGTCAGAAAGAAATTGAGCCAGGGACATTCGCATTTTGGCTTTTAAGTTTAGCAAAGTATAGGTGTTTGACACATCACAGAGACGCAGGGAAAAGGAGATACGTATCTGTTGAAGAGTATGATGATCATACACCTGAGCAACTGTATGATGATCCTACTCTCACACGCGCAAATAGAGCAACCATAGCAGAAATTAATGAAGCAATACCAAATCTTACCAGAAAAAGCAGGCGCGTTATGGAACTGTATTCTTTAGATTATTCTGCGAAGGAAATCGCCGCCCATTTAGGTATAGATGAAGCAACTGTACGTTCTCACAAAAGGCATGCAGTTAGCAGACTTAAGCGTCTACTCGACAAATGACTAAGCTCACTTCTCTTTATTCGCGTTAAAAATATCGAACATATCAATGCCCGCTTCCTTCGCGAGGTCTTGCTTCGGCGTGGCATTCCGCGGTTTCTCAGGAACTGCGATCACCGCTTCCTCCACCTCTGTGTGGCTCGTTGCGGAATTTTCCACGTGCTTCACCACCACACCATCTTCAGACGCCTGCACTTCTGTCTTCGCGTAGCCGTCTTCCGGCGACCACTTTGGCGCGTCCGCATACATCATGTTCCCACGCTTCGGCAACGGTTGCTGTGCTTGCACAGGCGCCGGCGCTGCAGCAGGCATGGATGCTGCTTTCGCAACGAACTCCTGGAAGGATGACGCAACAGGAGCGGGCGCTTCTCGCTTCGCATCCTGCAGCACTTCTTTTTCTGTTTCGACCATCCCTTCTGCGAGGCGTTTCGCTGCCGGCATGTTTGCTGCGAGGCCACGTTCAAGCAACATCTCTGCGAGGTCAACAACTTTCTTGTCTCTTGTGTCCGCCTGCTTCGGCTTAATCGTACTCGGATCAAAGACCATTTGCTATGAGCGGTGCACGTGACTTTTATACTTATCGCCTGCGCTCACTCATAAGCGCGATGCCGATCGCAAATAAGAGGAACGTTAAACCAAGACCCCACCAGAACAGCATATGGGGTGCAAGAGGGTAGAGCCCCACGCCAATTAATGTGACTGAAGGCATCGCCAACGCAGCTATCTTGACCACTTCCTTGAACGGAATCCTGTGTTTTACAACCTTTGGCACGTAATAGCCGATGAGCACGAGCAGTGTGAAGATGAAGATAAGCTTCACCACGCTGTAGAGGAAGAACCAAAAGATAATGCTCGGAACGAGGAAGAGCACGAATCCCGTTAAGAGCCTGTCGCGTGCAGACGTCTGCTGTTTCATATCCTTGAGGTCAGCCCACGGCACGTATGTCTTGCCGAAGTACAAGTATTTCGGGTAGAACACCCCTCCATTCGTGAGGACGAAATCCGCGTTCGCTTCCCCGTTGAGATCTAGAACCACGTGTGGCTCTCTGAGGAGCTCCACCGGGTGGTCTGCTTCCACCTTCCCATCTACCGTGAAGGTTTGTACTTCATCGAACGTATCTGGGAGTGTGCTGATATACTTGATCGACATGGGAATGAACGTCACGATGAAAAGAATCATTGCGAGCAAGAGTGTTTTGGCAGTGAATTCCGCGAATGCGTGTATGCGTTTATCGAGCAGTTTTCCGTAACTATCGGGATTATAGGATTTGATGAGTAAGAGCCAGTAGCTGCCGAGTTTCTTTTCAATCGTCACGAAAACCTCGTGCACGCGAGTGTTTATATGCGTTTCTCACAAATGTACATCATGTCTTTTGTGCTTTCCCAGGAGTCTGTGATGGTGTGTTTGTTGATGCATGCATCTAAGAATTCTTTCTTTGCAGATTGTTTCAAGAAAGAAAGAAGAAGTTTTCCTCCTGGTTTGCAGACCCTGAAGAGTTCTTGTATTCCTTTTTCTGGATCATCGTAGTTCTGGAGCGCTGTTAACGAGAGAACGATGTCGAAGCTCGCATCCCCAAACGGGAGGTCCTCTCCCTTCGCACGTTTAATTTTCGCTTGAATATGGACAGGTGCTTGTGCGATGAGTGCTCCTGCTGGCTCCACGCCCAGCCAGTGGACATCAAGCTCGTTTGCCGTCCACCCCGTGCCGCAGCCGACGTCGAGAAACATGATTCTGTCGTCGAGCTGGATTTTGGTGAGGAACTCTTGGAGCTTTTCTTTTTGTTCTTCGCCGTAGAGCTCGTCATAGCCAGATGCTATTGCGTTATAGTGGTCATTGGAGGACATGTTTCAAAGAGAAACCGGCACATATATAAATAATGAATAACTACTTGAAAGTAATGACTCTAGATGTTTATATTTGCAACCCCATGCAACAAGAGATTAATGAGATCAAAGATGCGCTCGCCAGTTATAGAACGCATGCACCAGAAAGATCGTTTGAATGTTTCGAATGGCTCGATCTACAATGGCAGATGGGAAAGAGCGGCATTTTCATGCTGTCCTACCAAATCGATGCAAGAACACATGGAACTGAGCTCTGTGAAGAAGCAATACAAAGAGATCCAGACGCTCGAGTCATCATCACGCAGAACATCCTAGGCAATAATGTAGAAGACCAAATTAATGCATCACGAGATGCAGGCGCATACGGTTTCATCCCTCGGAAAAAGCCAGAAAATAGAACAGCGCCACCAACTACCAAAGAAATCAAGTTTACACAAGAGCCTGATGCACGCTACGACCCAAACACTATCCGGCAGACAGTTGCAGCAGTATCCAGAGGAGAAAAGTTCTTCCCATGAAAACGATTCTTGTTATTGATGACGAGCCCACTGTTCGCACACTAGCCAAACACATTCTCCAAAGCAAAGGATATAACACGATAGAAGCCGCAACAGGATCTGAAGCTATTCAAGCAGTCTTCGACAATCTTGGAGGAATAGATGGTGTTGTCTCAGACACCCAGCTACAAAAACATGAAGAAGATGTACTGGGCTACTACCTCTGGGAAATAATTGGTCCATACTGTGGAAATAATGTCGTAGCTACATCAGGAACCATGTCAAATAAACATAGAGCTGCTTGGAAGAGAGTGGGCGCGAAAGCAATTCTCGAAAAGCCATATAGTATACAAGATCTTGATGAAGCTCTGCAACGCTTCGACTAACTGGGCCCGGCCGGACTCGAACCGACGACATCTGCCATGTCGAGGCAGCGTTATAGCCACTAAACTACGGGCCCACAGAGCATCATGAAATCTGAAACTGTTTTTAAACCCTACTCTTTCTTCAAGAGAATTTCAATCAATTGTGCAAAGGCCGGCCGTGTAATAAGAACGCCCGCAGTCACACCAACAAGTGTGGTGAGCGCGAAACCACGTAAGAGACCAGCACCCGCAAAGAACAACGGCAACATCGCCGCAGCGAGCGTGAAATATGCCGCAAAGATCACGAAGAAGGCAGCCTTCACTTTCTCCCGCCATGACTTGCCAGATCGAGCGCGCTTCCCAATCGTCTCATCAATAATCAGAATCTGATCGTCCACGCCAGAACCAATCGCAATGATAATCGCGGCGATCGCCGCAAGATCCATATTCCAGCCGACCGTGGCAGCAAAGCCAAGGATAATCGTCACCTCAGACAACATCGCGATAATCGTCGGAATAGACAGGACAAGCTTCCTATAGCGAATAACAAGTGTCATCGCAACTGCAAGAATAGACAAGGCACCAAGCAAGACCGCATTCTTAACGAACTCACTCCCTAAGACAGGGCTAATCCCATCAGACTTCACAATCTGTAATTTCACCGGCAAACTCCCCGTGATCATGACCGTCTGTAATTGCCGCATCCCTTTGATAGCGTCCTCCACCGCAGCTCGTTGTGAGACGCCAAAGCCAGAGCCACTAATCAAAATGCTCGTGACCGCCCTCCCTTTCAGGTCAGCGGCGATCTGCAATGTGTCCACAAGCTCATCATCCAAGTAGAGATCGAGTGGTTCGCTCAAGTATGCTCCTGAGCCATCATCAACAATCTGTAAATTCTGTGTTGCATCCGCCTGTCGCTGCGCAGCATCTGGTGAGAGTTGAATCTCAAAGCTGAAACGGCATGCGTAGCCGCCAGCAGTCTGCCCACAGCCAGCATTCCTGTCAATGCCACTACACTCCGCGCTCCGACAGACGTATGTGATGTCATTCCCGCCGCGGAAGACTGTTGTGTTGCCAACGTGTGCCTCGAACTTCCCCTGGCTCGCAAGCAATTTCTGCACTTCTTCCTTCTCGACGCCGGCAATCTCAACGATAATGAAATCATCACCAGAAAGGTCCTTTGCGGAGCGCACGATAATATCGGAGAGGCCATACACGTTCAACCGCTGCTTGATATTCTCGATCACTAGCTCCAAGTCAGTCTTCGCAATACGTTCTTCCGGTTGTAAGACGACGCGCGTCCCGCCAGATAAGTCCAGGCCGAGTTTGATATTGCTCTTTGGCGCCTCATACACAGAGAGGCCAAGGGGTTCTATGCCAAGTACTGTCGTTTCGTTCGTTTCGTTATCGAACGATGTGATCGCTTGTGTTGTGAGCACGTACGTGTTCTTGTTCGTGGTGACCACGATTGACTCGTTCGCACCATGGCCCTCAGTTGCGTCATAGTACTGCGCAACACTCTCGATAGGAATCCCGTTCACTTCCACAACACGTTCTCTACTCACCGGCGTCCCAGTTGGATCTGGGCTTTGGATGCCTGCAACTGCCGCGCTACTGTTCTTGTCCACCTGCCGTATCGCGACGCCTGACGCGTCCAGTGACGGGTTAATCGCTATCAGAGAGAGTATAAGAAACACAACAAGCACCCAGAGGCGAACGTTCGTCACAATTTTCTTCATCATTGTTTCCGCTCCAAGTGCCATCTGAGTAATCCGACGTTCTGAATCCATGTGAAGAGGACGTCAGCAACGAGGCCGATTGCGATGATCAACATGATCTCTTTGATGACTGTTGATTTTGTGAATAAGAACGCGACGATTGTCGCGATGAATGTCGTGCCTGTCATCGTCAGGCCGGTGGTTAATGCATCCTTGACACGATCATAGACCGTGCCCCCCGAGCGCTTCAGCACTCTTGTTGACAAGAGAATGTCCGTGTCCACAGAGTAGCCGATCAGCATGAGGAATGCAGCAACACCCGCAGTGCTGAGGCGCATCTGCATGAGGTCCACGATTGCGATCGTAAACGTGATCGTTGAGACTGCGGCAATGATCACTGCAGCGCTCGGCATGCTTAACCTGAGGTACAGCACCGCGATGCAAATGCCGAGGAGGATCGCAGCGAAGAATGCGATTGTATTCCCCGAGTACCAGATGAGCGAGCCCTCAAGCAATGAGACGAGGACAACAAACGCTTTCTGCTTTGTGGTGCTCCCAAAGTAGAGGAAGACGACCATACCCATAAAGACGAAGGCGATCAAGACAGCTTTCGTTGTTTGCTGGAAGAATGATGCGCCAAGACTCGGCCCCACAACTTCAGAGCTTACTTTTGCTGCAGCACCGCTCATGAACGTGTCGAGTATACCAATAATACCCTTTTCGAGCGCGTCAAGTGATTCCTGTGAGTTCGTGACTGTTGACCCTTCAATCGTCACCCCTATTTGTGTACCGAACTCACTCACCTCACGGACAACGAAATCTGCGTCCGGAAATGCTCCTTGGAGTGCTGTTTCCACAGCCTGTACGCTGAGTGGCGCTCCTTCCGTAGCGACAGTGATGGTCAAGCCACCCGCTAATGAAACGCCCTTGTAGAAGAAGCTCCCTGTACTCATGTACGTATGTCCTATTACAAGTACCGCGAAGACAAGCATCGCGATGGTAACGAGAAATAATTGCTTGTACTTGTCGTGATAGAACTTATCGAACCCCTGCCTGCGTGATGTGCGCGCGACCGGCTGTGCCTTTCGTTGCCGGATACGCTGTCGCTTCCGTGCTTTGCGCAGTCGTTTGTGTTTGTCTACCACGACGCTGGCACCCGCCTGACGTTTATAAAGGTATCGAGCAGATTTATAAAGTCCTGTGACGAGAAAAGAGTATGTCCTTGCTCAGCATCTGGAAATTCCTCAACGTGAATCGCGTGTCGCGAATGCGCACACACTTTCTCGCGATCAAAGAACAAACGAAGCCTACTACCAAGAAGGCGAAGCAAGAGTGTGCGTTCTTTAGCAGGAAGTTCGAACAATATTATCAGCGCGCGCGTATCTGGATTCATACGCGGCATTTTCTCTACCTTTTTTTATACGCGAGCCTTGTCTTGAATCTGTTTCCGTACGCCGCACAGTTTGTGCAGTATATTGAGGTGATCAAAGGGTTTATTGGCACAACCGTTATTCTTGGTCTTGTTGTGATCGTCTCGCTGCGTATCAACTTACACGTTGAACTCATGAATGAAATGCTGACGCACATGATCGTGTTGTATCATCATAACCCGAAGAGGGATACGAAGAAGGCGCTCGCGAAGATTCGGAAGACGCTTTAGAGATCCTTAGGAGGTATTGGTTTCTCTCCGGGAACTTTGTATATTTCTGGGTTGTCAAGTGCTTCCAGGAAATCACTGAATGCTTCGTGAAGCTCTGGGGTAAAGCCATCTCTTGTTTTGTTTCCATCTCTTTCCTCATACACATCTATGCTGAGTTGTGAGTTCCCTCGGTTAGCTCGTGCTTTTTGTTCTTCAGAAGCAGCCCATTGAGCAGTATACCCACTCGAACCTCCACCCAACATAATCGTTGCGTACCCGTTATCAGTTTCCACGTGATGATAGGGCTGCTGTTCTCCACCCTGTTCCGGTCGCTCACCAAAGTGTTTCTTAACGAGGCCTTCGAGTTCTTCTAGAGATTCGTAGCAATACACTCTGTATGATGTCACTCCACCACCGCCTTAATTCGTCGGATGCCTGCTGCAGAACTCTGCTCTTTTTTGATTTTGAACACACCGATCTCTTTCGTATTTTGTACGTGTGGTCCGCCACACAACTCGAGCGAGTAGTCACCGATTTTATAAACGCTCACCACCTCAGGATATTTTGCACCGAATTCCGCTTGCGCACCCATATTCATTGCTTCATCGTACGACATTTCTGATCGTTCAACCGGAATGCCTTCTTGGATTAACCGGTTCACTTCCGCTTCCACCGCTTGCTTTTCCTCATCCGTTAGCTTCCGTTCAAAGTTAAAATCAAAGCGGAGCCGTTCCGCGTTGATGTTCGAGCCCTTCTGTTTAATATCGGGGGAAAGCACTTTCCTGAGCGCTTCGTTCAGCAAGTGTGTTGCGGTGTGTAACCGAATAGTCTGCTCTTTTGCATCGGCAAGGCCTCCTTTGAACTTTTGCTCTGCGCCTTGTCGTGATACTTCTTGGTGGTTCTTGAAGTGCTTGTGGAATTTTTCCGTGTCAACAGTCATGTTGCGTTCCGTTGCGAGTTCTTCTGTCATCTCCAGCGGAAAACCATAGCTTTGGAAGAGTAAGAATGCTGTCTTCCCTGAGATTTCTGTTTGGTTGTACTCGGACATTTTGCTAGCAACCCTCTCGAACTCCCTGATGCCCTTTTCTAACGTGCTCAAGAATTTTTTCTCTTCTTTTTCGAGCTCGCTACAGATATGTTTTGTGCCAAACTCGTACTGGCCTTCATACATGTTCATAACTAAAGAGCCGAGTTCTTTGCAGAAGTTGTTCATGCCGAGCGTGCGGCCATGCCGTATACTTCGCCGGATGAAACGGCGGAGAATGTACCCTTGATCCAGGTTGGAAGGTACGACACCATCACTCAGCACAAAGACAGCAGCACGAATATGATCTGCAATGATACGCATCTCTCTGGTCTTCTCCTCGTACGTCTTTCCTGAGAGTTCCTGAATCTTTTCAATCAGTTGCCAGAACGCTTCCGTACGATAATTATCCTCAAGCCCTTGCAGGACTGCGGCAACCCGCTCGACCCCCATGCCCGTGTCCACGTTCTGCTGTTTGAGTGGGATGAACCCCTCTTGTGTCTTTTCGTACTGCATGAACACGTTGTTCCAGATTTCCACCCAGTTGTCATCATCTGGATCGAATTCTTTGGGCGCTGGTGTATCATTCAGCTTCCAGTAGAACATTTCTGTGTCCGGGCCACAGGGGCCATACTCGCCTGCGGGGCCCCACCAGTTGTGCTTTTTTGGCAAAAAGACGAGGCGCTCTTTTGGGACGCCGAGTGCGTACCAGAAGCCTGCTGATTCTTCATCTTTTGGCGCATCTTCGTCTCCTGCGAAACATGAGAATGCTAAGCGCTCAAGTGGCAAGCCAAGCCACTCTTTACTTGTTAAGAATTCAAAGCTCCATGTGATCGCTTCTTCCTTGAAGTAGTCGCCGAGTGACCAGTTCCCGAGCATCTCGAAGAATGTATGGTGGAAGGAATCCCCCGTCTCATCAATGTCTCCTGTGCGAATGCATTTTTGCACGTCGCAGAGCCTTTTTCCGAGCGGGTGCGGCTGCCCCATAAGAAAAGGAACGAGCGGATGCATTCCTGCTGTCGTGAAGAGGACTGTCGGATCATTCTCCGGGATGAGTGGCGCGGAAGGAATTCTCTTATGCCCTTTACTCTCGAAGAATGTTAAGAACTTCTCTTTGAGCTCATTCGTGTTCATACTACTCGAGAAACATATTCCTCTTTAAATGTTGCTGCCTTCGAATTTCTCATCCAAAAAGACGCTCAAGTACTTCATTGCAATAGCGAGCATGCCCCAGCTGAGTGGGAGTCTAAGCGGCACGCCAAGCAAATCTGCATTGTTGTGTGTCCACGTCCCTAGGTGGACGAAGAGCGCTTCGAAAATGAAGCTGACCACGACCATGAGCACGTAGAGAATGACGTCCGTTTCCTTCTTTGTGTAGAGGAGTGCGGCAATACCGATGAAGAGCACGAGGAGTGTTGAAAGGATCGAGTGTTCCCACAAGAAGGCCACAACGAGAAGGTTGAGAGTGATAAGTCCGAGCAGTGGGAGGTACTTCCGCATTTTGAATTCTAGGGTTTATGAGTATAAGAACATATCGGTGCAGTAACCTTTATAAACTAGCAACTACTCCGCAGTGAATACTATGGGGGTATATACCATGAAGAAAGCAATTGCATTGAGTATCATGTTACTCGTTGCTTTGAGCGGCGTCTCAACGGCGTTTGCCCACGAAACTGCGACGCACACACACGCGAAGCAGCAAGCTTCCAGCGGTCTCACCTACTCAATCGTGGACTTGAAACATCTTCCACTGACGAGAGTATACGATCCAGTGAAGAGCGGCAACCACCTTATTACACGCTACTCATACGAACACTTGAGTTACATGTTAGAAAATAGTTTGAACTTCCAACGACGAAACGACCTATTCAGGGTATGCGACAGCATGCACGTGATGTTTGGGCAAGTACCAAACAAGTGCTTCCAGCTCGAGCGACCAGTTCGCAAAGTACACGAGCAGCCAGTACGCTACGTTGTCCCACAGATTCCGGAACCGGAACCTGTTGTCGAGGAGCGAGAGTACCTTCGACTTGGTCGACAGTACAGCTTCACCATGCCTGCAGAGCGGAAACCACGATACACAGTTATCCCAGCAGTAGGGAAGCGACAAGTCGTGACGTATGAACCACGCGTCAGGGAAGTAGAGTACAAGACAAAGATTGTGCAAGTGAACACCAAGCAGCCACGGACAGTGCTCAGGCAAGTTCCTGCCCCAGCGCACGAGAACTACCAGCCAGTCTACCGGCCATGGAACCCGCACACAGCAGTCTATACATAACTTTTTTTCTTTTTCTTTTTTCCCAAGACCATGAGCCTCTACGAAACAGTGAACGACGCGATAGACCTTCTATCACATGCAGCAGCAGGAGAAGTGACGATCTCTCGAGAAACTAGAGAAGTTCTCAATGCCTCAGGACAAGTAAACCAACACTACACAGCAGTTATGCGTGCGTACAATGCAGCAGTTCACCAGCACCCGCTAGGAACCCAAGCACTTTGGTTCCTGCTCAATATGACAAGTCCACGAACAACCCGTGCCATATCTCGCCGTATACCTCACCTCCTCAACAGCCGCCGGACGAAATTTCCTTAACCTTTAAAACCTCTCGATAATTCTACCTAACATGAAACCAAAGCGCAGACCACCACAGAAGGTCGTGAACCACGAAAAGCGAAGAAAACGCATGGTCCTCGTCTTCGGTATCTTCATGATCTTCCTCATGGTGTTTTCCGTCGTGAGCGTGATTAACACGAGCCCAAGCGGCAGCAACAGGTTCGACTACGGAGATATCGAGTTTGCACTCGAGAATAGACCGAACGGCGGCAGCGTGCTCATCGCTGAGTTGAACGGCCAACCTGTTGAGTTCCAGAACCTCCCAACACAAGTCGGGTACCTAGAAATGGATCCAAGCATCATTCCCATCCTCAGGACAGCATCCGTGGTCGCGATGACCGCAGATCCATCACTAGAGCTCTACGACCTCGGGTTTATTGACTACATCAGATTACAGATCGGCGTCGCGTTCGGGAAAGCATATACTGCCATGACGGCAGAGAACGACTACAACCTCCCCGTCGTCACGTGTGCGAACGCGAGCTATGAGCAGCCTGTTCTCCAGTTTAACCTCACGAATGAGACAGCAGAGATCACAGAGAGCAACTACTGCATCACGATTCACGGCAGAGATCAAGGGCTCATGCGCGCGAAAGACCGGCTTATTTTCGAGTACTACGGCATCCTCCAGAACGGAGAGGTCATTGTATGAAGAGTCAGGGCGCGTGGAAGTTCTTCGTTGCTGTTGGGTTATTCGTCCTCCTGATGGGTGGCGTGTACTGGTGGCAAGGCCATACAGAGACAAAAGAACGACTGGACAACCAGTACAATGGGTTCGACTTCACGTACAGCGGCCTCTACTGGACTACAGAAATCATCATGCGCGACCAGCCAATTCTGATGACCTTCAGATATCATCCTCGGGATGCCCTCAATGTCTGGAAGGCGAGAACGGTTGTGGATCCAATTCTCAAAGAAAATCCACGCAAGATCTGGATTTCCCTCCCGCCAGATGCGGATCCGAAAGTTGTGCTTGCGGGCGTGGAGATAGCCCGGATTACTGGCGAGCGCCACAACATGCTGAACATCCCCACAAGCTCTGCGTTCTCTGCTCCGTTGGAAGGGTTTGACACGCCCGTGAAAACATGTGATGACGCGACGCCGGAAGAGGTGGTGCTCGTCTTTGTGCCACATGAGGAGAACACGATTGTCCGCGATGGCTCGTGCGTGATCTTAACGTACAAGAACGATGATGATAGTATTCTCGTAGCTGACAGGTATGCATACATGTTGCTGCAGATTATGAACTAAAAAGATAGAGGAAAGGGACCCCCACTGCAGGGAACAGTGAGGGTGTAATTATTCCTCGTTTCTCACCTCTATTTTCCCGGCCAAATTCGCTACCGGGTTGCATGACCTGATACGCCGTCATGCAGGTACTTCTGTGCTCTTTCGAGCAATGCTGGTGTTCTACTAGTTGTACGACACCTGGTTGGTGGCGCACGGGTGTTTTTTCGCCAGGTTGGCTCCTGGAAGGTTCTCTTGGCCTCGTTTTTCGCGTCTGTCAGAGTCCCAAATTCGCTGGACTCACGCGTACTTTCCACGCGGTGCGGGGAACCGTCGCCGGGACACGTTGGTATTTCTTTGTCCTCGCCGATTGTCGGCGGGAGTTTTTGGCGTCCTTGCGGTTCGTTCTTGTCTGCACGATCCCGTGTGGAGATCGAGGGGATGTTGTGATGGATTTCCCCCAGTGTGATGGGATTATCCGAGTTCTGCTTCAAACTTTTTGAACATGTTGTATACTATCGTACTGATGAGTGTGACACTCACCGTCCAGGAGAGTGCGAGTTTGCCGAGTTCCTTCCATCCATAGAAGGTGAAGATAAGGATGATTGCCGTCACGCCAATGATGATCGGGACAGGCATGACTCTGTCTAAGATGTTTTCGTAGTAGCGGTACTTGAGTTTTCGCGCGCGCTTTTTCTGACTCAAACGCAGTTGCATTGCGCGGTTGATTTCGTATGCCCACTGGTTCTGTGAGACTTTTCTGACTGCTACCATTTTGGGTGGCTGCGGTGTTGGTGTTGGTAACCTTTGTCGCAGAAAACATGTAAAAGTGGTACTAGTATATAAAACTTACGATTAGTATAGATATTTGTATACTCATTAATCAGCACATTCATAAAAGAATCAGTTTCACCTCTTGAAAATGACAATCACCTCGATCTCCTCTTCATTTCACCAATTCCTCGATGGCAAGTGCAACGATGCACGAGTAGCCTCATCTGTCGCAACCACAGCTGCAGCACTAGTACGTGAGCTTGCATGTCATGGCGCAGGACTTCTTGGCTCGATTCGGTATTTTAGCTCGACAGATGCTGAAATGTACGAAGTACACGATGACTTCAAGCGAGAAGCAGAAGACGGTCCGCTCCTCATCACCCACCAACCTCAAGACAGTAACAAAAATATGGGCTACAGAGAGTTTTCTCTTCCTGCAGCAGAATACAGTCAACTCCTCGTACTCCCTGGAGCCATCACTTTTCTGGAGATAGAACATATTTGCATACCAAGCAAAGAACTCTTCGGTGGAAGAATAGCAATCAATGAAGTGGACAGAGTTACATCTACCGAGCATGTCCCTCTTGGTCCACACTCATACATGACTGTTTCAACTACTCAACGTGAATCGCTCATTCACTATGAGCGATAGCTGGTGCACTACGTTTTTGCACAGATATACACTCTGAAGCCGCCTTTCTTCCGCGAGTCATCACAATTCCCAAAGAGCTCCATGAGTTTTTCTTTGATCATCTTGCCGCCCTTTTGATGACGAGCAACGACCTGTAACAAACCACCAGGTTTCAAATGTTCTTTCGCACCGTCTAGCATACTGAAGACAACTTTTCTGCCGGCAACGTACGGCGGGTTCACAAGTATCGTGTCGAACGTTTCAGGGATCTTCTCATAGCAATCTGACTTCCTGACTTTGAACGTTCTTCCCCGAGCGTTCATCTTCGCCACTTTGAGCGCGTTTTGCGCAACATCCGTCGCCAAGAATGACGCGTTCGGATACGCCTTTCCCAAGAGAATACTCACGACACCATTCCCACACCCAAGATCGAGCACATCCCAGCCATCTTCCATGATGCAGCTGTCAATCAAGAGCTTCGTTGCTTTATCCAGTTTATCTCTACTGAACACACCCGAACCCGTCCAGATCTCAGCCTCCTCGCCACGAGCAGCGACTGTGATCTTGTATGGATTCAATGGACTGTCAGCATCGTAGTAGTGGGGCATGTGTGCAGAACATATTTTTACACTTTAAAGGTTTGGAAACAGTAACCTTTTTATACACCTCTGAGCGGTTTTCGGAGTATGTTCTTTTGCCCAAAGTGCTCCAGCCTCATGAAGCCGAAGTCAGAAAAAGGGAAGAAATTCCTCGCGTGCAGCTGCGGCTACACTGACAAGAAAAGCACAGACAACGTCGTGAAAGAGGTCGTCAAGAAGAAACGAGACACCTTTGACGTCGTCACAGAAGATGATGAAACCCTCCCCACCACCGAAGTGGAGTGCACCAAGTGCAAGCACAACCAGGCGTACTGGTGGACGAAGCAAACGAGAGCCTCAGACGAGCCAGAGACGAAATTCTTGAAGTGCACGAAGTGCAAGCACACCTGGCGAGACGCAAGTTAATAAAGAGCAGCAGATTTCTTCATACATGTCCACATACAACGCAACTGCCGAGATCTGCACATACACAGGAGCAGATCCTACAGTACGTCGGAGAACGATGAAAAATCTTGTTCTCAGAGATCGCGTATCAGGGGAAGCAATAGGAATGCATCCATTCACATTCTTCCTTCCGACATTCGCCGCAGGTTGTGACCTTGCGCACTACGCAGGAAGTAGAGAGCATGATGCAGTTGCCCTCTCCACAGTAGAACCCGAAAAGGATACTATCAGCAAAGATGGTGCAACAACTGAAAAAACACCACTCAGCACAAGGCAACTAAAAAAATTATTTCGAGAAACAGAGAGCACACTTACTGTGTTCGCAGACCACTTCCGCAGGCACGTTAATAAACCATAGGATATTCTCCCGAGCATGGAACTCCCCTGCCCCAAGTGTGGCAAGCAAACAAGCGGCACCTTCTGCAAAGACTGCCTCCCAGCAGAGCAACCATTAGTAGAAAAAATAAAACCCGGCAAGCTCACTGGCTGCTGCATCTGCAAAAAGATCAAGCTCAGCGGCACGTGGAAAGACTTCTCAAACAATCTCCCAAAAGCGCTCAGCCACTGCCTGAAACTCTCAGAAGACGCAACACGCGTCGAGTTCCAAGAGCCAACGTTAGAATGGAAGCCCGGCATCCAGAAAACAGCAGAGGTACTCGCAGTCGTCTCCGGAGAACATGAAGGTATTCAGTATGAAGAAGAAGTGCTCATGCCCGTGGAATACAAAATGACCGCCTGCGACAAGTGCAAGAAACTCGGCACGACCTACTTTGAAGGCGTTCTCCAAATTCGAAATGAGAACCCTGCAGTGCAAGCAGCACTCAAAAAATACCTGCACGAGCACGACGTCATCTGCACGAAAAAAACACCCTTGCCCAACGGCACAGACTACTTCCTCACTGACACGCGAGCAGTGGGCCACGTCGCGAGAACCTTGCACAAGGAGTTCGGTGGCGAACTCAAGATTAACGCGCAGCATTTCTCGCAAGACAAGCAACGGAGCAAAGTCCTCTACAGAACGAACGCCCTCCTCGCCATTCCAGAATTCAGCAAAGGAGACATCATCCTGTACAATGAAATCTACTACCTCATCCTCGGGATGAGCGCAAAAATCAAAGGGAAAAACCTCCTGACAGGCGAGACAGAGAGCTTCCAGTACAGACTCGGGGAGGCACACGTCTTGCCAATAGCAACAACAAAGGTCGTGAACACAAACCCACTCGAAGTCCTGCACCCACGAACCTTTCAAGCGAGAACGCCAGAGAATACCATGGACGTCACCTTAGACCAAGAAGTGACTGTTGCTGTTGATAACGACAAGCTCTTCATAAAAACCACTTAGAAGTAGTAAAATTTATAAACTGCTTGAAAATTCATCGTGTATGGTTGTAGTTCCCAAAGGCATCTATAAATCGCGTATTGGTCATCCATTCGCCCCCCCCCAATCTCGAGAAGCATCGAGCATTCTGTGAGGAGCTAGGCCAAGAACCTATTGCCCGCGCCGTAACTGAAGAATTACTGTACGTTCTGAAACAACACGCACTCTACCATGAAGGAGAGTGGCCCGTTGCAACATTCTACTCATCACCAGATAGATTCTTTCAGGCATGGAGAGACGGAAATGAGAAGGAAATCGGTTTTCAAGGAAGAGGCAGTCACCTGAGTCATCTCACGAAAGGGTTTGAACTGCAATATCTCAGATGGGATGAAGAAGATCCGTTTTACACAATCGGAGACAGAGACGGGTTGAACTTCCAAGGCATGCTACAAGGTATGCTCATTGCGACAGATATGAACGGCATAATGGACTCGATCGATCACGTTGCACTCGGGGTGAACGATTTTCACAACAAACGTGTTCTTACATACAGACCACATGACCAAGTGACTGCTGCAAATGAAGACAACTGGGAAGAAGACAGACTGCTCGAGAACGATGATCCCTACCTGGGCCTTTTTCCTGCTACATTTCCCTTCGAGTCAAAAAATCCGCTAAAATCAGCGCCGGAAACATGGAGCGCCATCGGCTTCACACCTGACGAAATCTATGATGGCCTCAGGAGCGTCGGGATCAAATTCCCCGAAGACTAAGTAGCTGGAATCCCAATCCAATTCAGGAGATCAACAAAGAGTATTTTCACCCAGCCAAGGTACGGCACTTTAAAGATCGCACGACCTAAGACAGTAGGACATTCGCCTTTCTCACATGATGTATAGGCGGGCACGTACCTTTCATCAAGCCCCTGCTCAATAATCTGCCCTTTATTGTTATCTCCCTTCGTTTGGAAGAACCTGCCATTCTCGTCATGATCAACGCTCACCACCCGATGAATGATCGGGTAGATCTTCCCACCCCAATACACGACGATGTGTCCCTGCTGCACCTTCTCCGGTTTAATACCGATCAAAAAAATGATATCGCCCTTGTTGAACCCATGCTTCATCGGGTAGGCAAGAAACTTGTCCTTCGTAATGCCAAACCTGAGATAGAGATCCTCATGCTCCTGCCACCAGTCATCGAACGAGCCAGGATGCTCCATACTATCCGAGACAACTGCAACAACAGGGAACTGCGCACCCAACAACAATCCAAGCACAGGATAGAGGACGAATTTAATCAACACGAACGCAAGCGCAATACTCACGAACCAGCTCGCAACACTATCTTCATGCCACACAAAGTGCCAGAATTTCTTCAAGGCCTGCTGCCAATCCATTTGTCAGTGAGCCATCGTATGGCTTATAAAACTTCTCATCACAGCTATTTCGGCAGCTCGCGTAACGCAAGCACCACTCGCGTGACCTCATCAGCGAGCTCTTCCTCTGCACCATCATTCAAAATAACGAAATCCGCGAGGTTCCGTAGAATGTGTAGTTGCTGTTCAGTCGCCTTTGCAGACTCTTCCTTCGCTTCCATCTCAATGAATGCATCAAAGGACATCTTCGTGTCTTTCCCGCGAGCCATCGCTCGGTCATAGCGTAGTTTTGGATCTGCATCAACGAGAATAATCTGACCACCCGAGTCTTGGAGGGCCGTCACCTCAGCAGGGTTCCTGATGCCATCAAAGATCGTGTCTCCTGAGGAACGCGCAAGGGCCTTTTCCATGAGAATTGCAGGGCCGTGTTCCTCCCTGAGCGCATTTCCGAGTGCGCGGAGCGTCTCTCTGTCTTGCTGCTCCGTTTCTTCTCTGAGATGATCAGACAAGCTGACGAGCGAGAACCCTTCCTTCTCGAACAAATGGCCAACGGTTGTCTTCCCCGCGGAGAGCGGGCCAACGATACCAACAAGCATAGGACGAGAAGGAAGAGGATATTAAAATGTCTTACTCTTCATCTTCGTCAAAAAAGCTGTTGAGTGACTTACTTTTGATTTTTGCTGTGTAGCTAATTGCACTCATGTACTTACATATCGGTTATCCCTGTTTATAAAGAATCTCGTACTTGAAACTATGAAAAAAGAATACTAGGAATTCCAACATAGGAATTAGAGATGGGGAAAAGAAATACTATTCCACTGGCAAACAGCAATAATCAGTCGGGTACGCGCACGGATAATTCGTTGGCAAAAAGTTTCCAGGGCACCGTTCCATGCACCTGCCACCATTCTCCACGCACGTCTTCCCTGCCGTACTTGAGATTGGTGGAGAATTGCTCGTTGCCGCCGAGCCGAGCCACCACAAGAGCAAGATAATAAGAATGATCACGATGATGACCCCGATTGCTTCGCCGCCTTTACCCATCTTCTTTCTGTCGCAAGTCCATGATGTTTCGTAGGTCTGTGGAAATGATATCTCCAGAGCCCGCATGGATCCTGATGTTCAGCATATTCAGTGTTGCGAGCACAAGCGTGATGTTCCAGACCGGTTCATCCAGCTGCTGTAAGACACAGATTGCCTGCATCACAGGATGTGCATTATACTTTGCAGTTCTAAAATCTTCCGCTATTTGCTGCGCTTCAGCAAAACCGATAGACACATCTGAGATCTTCAGCTCCTGCACCGCACCACCATCTTTGTAGACGTCCTCAGGCGGCCGTGCAACGACAGGATCGCCAACAAACACCGTAATCTTATCCGTCTTCCTATCATAGTACCCGACTTCCATATCGTGATTGCCATCCTTCACATTCGTGAACACATGACAGAGATAGAGGCTTCCTTGCTCGAACACATCCGATGCTTCCACCTTCGCCACTAACTCTTGCACGTCAGTCATTATCCACCTCGATGATCTCGCCATCCGGCCCAGGGTTAATCAATGGCACCCCGTGAAGTGCGTCATGTTCATGGAAGCATTGGTGAATGTGCCCAGAGAGCACGAGGAGTGGTAGCCTGCGCCTGATTAATGCAGCAAGACTCTCATTCCCAACATGCCAGCCTGGCTGGACCTCATCAAGTGCAGTCTCGTATGGCGGCGCATGTGTCAGGACAATCGTCTTCTCGTGGAACTGGTCAGCAAGCTGTTCTTCAAGGAACTCCAGCTCTTCTTCTTGCTGGCTGAAGCCCCCGCCACCAAAACCGAAAAAGCGTAACCCAAGCAAGTCAACCATCTGTCCATGCGCCCAGTGGAGGTTTTTATGCTTTGGCAAAAATGGCAAAATCTCAT
The DNA here is from genome assembly GCA_028818155.1 of Candidatus Woesearchaeota archaeon. Lineage (GTDB taxonomy): Archaea > Nanobdellota > Nanobdellia > Woesearchaeales > UBA525 > UBA525. Next base: position 18,626 of record JAPPOH010000017.1, read on the forward strand.
CTTCGTCTTCGTGGTTCCCATGAATGAGCACAACAGGGAGGCCGAGTGTATCAAGCTGTGCGAGCATCTCTTTCGTCTTCCTGCCAAAGATGGTGAAATCACCCATACAGAGCGCGATATCTGGCTGTTCAGCTTTCACGAGCTTCCGCAGGTGTATAAACGCCTTCGGGTGCTCATGCGTGTCAACAAATGCGAGGAGCTTCATACTACTGAAAAAAATACGGTCAGAGTTTTTAAAGATTGTTTTACATGCCCTTAAACGCAGCATCCACGTCAATGTCGTACTTGCCGTCATCCGTTCGGGCATCACCCGTGAACAATGCGTCAAGATCAAGCGTGTACTTTCCTTCTGTCGAGCGAATGTACAAGAAGACTTTTGCGCCGCACGCGCACCCGTCAATCACAACCGGGTCATCGTTCTCGTATGTTGTGCTGCACTTGACACACTTGTGTGGCATTAGTCCACCTGCTCCGTGAGCTCGTAGAGCTTCTCGTAAAACGTATCAATGTTATCGCCGTATTTTGCGCTGATCCCCAAGACATGGTGCTGCGGATACACTTCTTGGACGCGCTCAACGCTCGCCTTCTTCAAATCCACCTTGTTCGCGACGATGCAGAGCGGGATCTGTCGCTCTTCCAGCTGGGTGATCAATGTCGTGTTCACTGCGTTGTTCGGCTCCTTTGTCGCATCGAGTACCACAACGACACAATCAGCATCATCAACAGAATGGACAGATGCTGTGACCCCTGCAGCTGCTTCCTTCGCGCGTTGTTTTGCTTCCTGTACAGGAATACCTTCCTTCACGAAGTCTTCGTAATCAATGCGGCTCGCGAGCCCTGGCGTATCGACAAGCAAGAACTTGAGTGTGCGCTCATCATCATATTTGATCGTGACGTTCTTCCGGAAGAGCATGCGCGTTTCGTGTGCAATCTTACTTGTCGTCCCTATCTCTTCACCGAGCCAATCGCCACAGATTCTGTTTGCGAGCGTTGTCTTCCCACCATTCGGTGGCCCATAGAGGCCGAGCTGAATCTGTTTCTTCTGAAACATGCTAAAGAATCGATTGAAGAGCCGCCGTAACCACATAACGGGCAGACAGCCTGAGAGAAGTTTAAATACCTATCGGTGTGTTTCTATTCTGAAGGGAGGACTATATACACGCGTATATTTCTGCGAACGCAACCCATGTCGATGGCGTGCTACTTGTTACTTGTACTTTGTAGTAATTGTACTGCCATAACCCGACAGCAGGGATCGTAACTGTCTCACCGTCAGTGTACTCGCCAGAGACTGTCGTGAGTGGCGTGAAGGGTCCGTGCGGGTTATCCCCATCGCCTTGATGTAGTGCCCCATACACTTCAAACGTCATATCACCAGAGGCAGGTGATCGCTCAACAACGAGGGAAAGTGATTGGATCGGGACCGCTGCTGGCGTGAACCCCTCTACCCATTGTGGTGGGTACCCTCCTGCATTCCAGTACGTTCCCAAATTACCATCGAATGCATAGGTTGGCGAACTCCCAGCATATGTCTGGCTCGCAGCATACGCACTCAATGGCAGCGGTATACACACAGGACCGCAGTCAGGATCGTTCTCATCCTCCAACCCATCACAGTCATTATCACTGCCATCATCACAACTGCCAGGAACGCTGTCTCCTTCTTGCTTATCAACATGTCCAAGAACAGTGAAGCCATACTCTCCAGCAAAATCACCTTGCGTATACTGTGAACAGCAGAAGTCTTCGTTTGAGTGCACTGCCACACCATCATTGCTGTCATCGCAGCGAAGGAACGTATTCTCTCCTCCTTTTTCAGCACAGAGCCACCTGTCATACTGGCCATGCAACTCATGCACAGCAGCGCACTGTGTATTTCCCCTACATTCCGTTGCGAGGTCACAGCAGAGCGCGTCATCCTGGAACACATTATTTCTCGTGATCGCCCCCTGAGCATTCCAGTTGTAGCCATATGTTCCCGCATTGTACCTGATGTTCGTCCACCCGTATTGCTCTTCGCAAATCTGTTGGCACGCACCTGGCGTTATCATATCACAGTATTTGCCGACTGGACAGTTGTCCGTGTGGACACACGTCCCCGCACCATCGCAAAAGTCATTCGTGCACGAGAGAATGTCATCATCACACGCCGCAGTATCGGGGAGGAACTTCCGCAAACAATACGCGAGGACACCAGCGCCGATACACTCAAACTCCTCGCACGATGATGGCACAGGACAATCATCATCTGATCTGCACTCTATGTCGCTCGCCTCAGTAATTGTCACATTCCCTGCTTCCTCTTTGATAATGTGGTTAAAGCCTGGCTTGATCTCGCTGTTTTCTGCGAGTGGTGTCTGGAGGAAAAAGATAAACTCTTCCTCGTCCATTGTGATGACAATCTCACTTGGTGCTTCTGGCGGATGCATCGTAATCGTGTAGTTCTTTCCGTTAATGAACGTTGGCAGCTCGAATATCCGATTGTATCCTTCTTTCACTGAGTTTGCGATCGCTACCTCTTGCTCAACAATCTCGGCAACCGTGACAAGCTCGTTCTGCATTGCCTGCTGATTCCGCATTGCCGTCCGCTCTTGGACGACGAGAAAGAATGTCGTGAACACAAGCATCATAAAGCCTGTCAACACAAGAAATTCGACAGCTGCTTGTCCTCGTTTCATGTGAACGCCTCTGTGATCTTCACCGTTGAACCGAACGAATCAAACCGATAGTTCGTGAGGCCAGGGTGCACGTCAGATATGTTGCCGTCTATCGTGTCGTTTGTTATCATCGGGATTGTCGAAAAGAAGACCGCCTCTGATCTCCCCAGTTCTGTTTCGTACACGAAGACGAGCTCCTGCCCATTCACGTAGACGTGTTGTACCACGTCAGGCATGTTGAACTCCATCGTTTGCCGGGAGTTCCTGCCAAGAGCGTACGTACTTTGTACGTGTGACAGTGCTTGCAACCCGATATCATTGATCTGTGAGCTGACTGCGCTCGCGTCAGAGGATTTGCTGTACGAGTAGAAGAATATCACCGCAGGGATCAAGAGGCCGAGCGCTACGCCAACAATTATGAGGTACTCAACACTCACCTGTCCACCACGCATGGGGAAGTTCTCGTGCTGCTGTTATAAAAAGGTATTGGGGGAACTATTATAAATCACTGGCGCGCCACGTGTAGGGATGAACACGACACTCAAAGACGCAACGTTTCCCGAGATACTCGGACAAGAGCATACAAAAGAAGAGTTGAAATCTGCACTCCTCGCAGCAAAACACGTCATTCTCGTTGGCCCCCCTGGCACGGGAAAGACAACATTGGCGAAAGCGGTCGCAACAACACTACCAAAGGATGCGCCATTCGTTCGTGTGCAGGGCAGCCCAGATCTCACCGCGGAAGACCTGCTCGGGGATATCGACCCGATGCAAGCACTGAAGCACGGACCACTGTCTGTTGAGGCATTCACGAAAGGTAAGATCTTTTCTGCTGACAAAGGCATCCTGTTCTTTGATGAAGTGAACAGGTGCACGGAGAAGCTGCAGAATGCGCTCTTGCAAGTCTTAGAAGAGGGGCACGCGACCATTGGGAGCTACGACGTTGATTTTCCCGCTGATTTCTTGTTTATTGGGACGATGAACCCTGACGATAGTAGCACAGAACAGTTATCTGACGTTTTTCTTGACCGGTTTGACCTCATTAGCGTTGGCTACCCGGAGACTGCTGCGGTGGAGCACGAGATCGTGACTCGGGAGCGCGCCAGTATCGATGGCGTCACCATCCCTGACGTGCTGCAGCAGCAAGTCATCTCCTTCATACGCGAGCTGCGCATTGACAAGAATCTTGACAGGAAGCCGAGCGTGCGCGCAAGCATTGGTGTTGTTGATAGAGCAATGACCACAGCGCTTTTACGTGGGAATGCAGAGGTGCAACCTGCTGACATTCAGTCAGTGTTAGCAAGCGTGCTCGCACATCGTATCAGCTTGAAGCCAAGCGTGAAGTACCTTGAGGATCCTGAGCAGTACATTACGAAAAAGTTCGAGACCTTCGCTCGAGACCATGAGCTCGAGGGAGGTGACCCTTGAAATTGGTTCTACCTCATTAGACGAAGGGAGCGAAGCAGAAGAGCTCACAGGAAAAATGGGCTCCGATCCTGACGAAGAGCGGCTTGCGCACAGTGTTCTTGAAAATGATGAAGAAACGATCAAAGATGGGCAACTCCTCGCAGAGTCTGCGGATTACGCGCTCGGGAGTTTCACGCCAGATCTCATGTTTGAAGCGCTCGTGAAGAATTATCAGAGCGCGAAGCACATGTACGGCCCCACGATCATCCGCGCATTGACAGGGTTTGAGGGCGATTACATCGAGAAGAATAAGAATATTCGCGAGTTTAATGAGCAGTTAGAGCAGAACATCTACGAGAATGTTGGGCGGTTGCAAGAGAAAGGATTATTGGATAATGAAGGTAGTGTAACAAAAGAAGGCTTCCACCTCGCTTCATTAGTCATGTACACGGAAGAGTTAGATCACCTCCGCGCGCATGGCCTCGGGAAGAAAGAGACGAAAGAGCGCGCACACTACGGCGATAAGGCAGATCGCGTGCCCTTCAAGAAGCACCGGTATAAGGACCTTGATATTCGCGCGAGCCTCCATCGGGCGATGCGTCGAGGACACACCACACTCGAGCAAGAAGACTTGAAAGCGGTTGAACGAAAGCAGCACGGCAAGATCAGTGTCGTGTATGCTATTGACTCCTCAGGGAGCATGAAAGGAAAGAAGCTCCACATTGGGAAGAAAGCAGGGATTGCGCTCGCGTATCGTGCAATCGCAGATCAAAACGACGTTGGCCTCGTGATCTTTACGAATGACATCTCCCAGAGCATTCCACCGACACAAGACTTTGGTTCGTTGCTCTTGGAGTTAACGAAGGCAAAGGCAGGGCAAGAGACAGACTTGGCACTCGCGATTGAGCACGCGACCCAGCTCTTTGGACGTGCCGACACGAAACACCTGGTGTTACTGACTGATGCGATGCCGACCTCTGGAAAGGATCCAGGGCAAAAGGCGCTAGAGATGGTGACTGCTGCTCGTGACGCAGGCGTGACGGTGAGCGTTGTCGGGATTAATTTGGAGAAGGAAGGAGAGAAATTAGCGAAGCGAATGGTGGAGATTGGTGAGGGGAAGATGTACCAAGTAAAGAACTTAGATGAGCTGGATCTGATTATTCTTGAGGATTATGAGGGGTTGAAGGAGAAAAACTCATAAAGCGAACTACTGGAGAACTACCATGCACCTCGTTGACGTCCACGCGCACCTCGATCACCCTGACTTTGAGAAAGATCTGCCTGACGTCATCAAGCGAGCGAGTGCTCGTGGTGTTGTCTGTACAATCGCGCAAGGGCTGAACCACGAGAGTAATCTGCGCGTCTTAACTCTTTGCAATCAGCACCCAGAAGTGCAAGCAGCTCTCGGGTTGTATCCGTGCGAAGCACTCACTGTAAGCGTCGAGCCTGGGTACACGCGTGAGACGGTTGTGTCTGTCGAGGAGACACTCGCGTTTATCGAGAGCAAGAATGAGGAGATCGTCGCGATAGGAGAAGTCGGCTTGGATTTCAAAGAGTCCCATGACAAGGAGAACCAGATCGCTGTCTTCAGGCAGATCGTGCAGCTCGCGAAAAAGATCCACAAGCCACTCATCATCCACTCGCGGAAAGCAGAGCAAGCAGTGCTGGATGTCTTGGAGGAAGAGCATTACACGCGAGCGATCATGCATTGCTTCTGTGGCAAGAAGAAACTCTTACAGCGTGGCGTGGACATGGGCTTGTACTTTTCTATCCCAACATCCGTGACGAGGAACCAGCAGTTCCAGGACAATGTTGCACTCTTGCCGATGCAGCATATTTTAACGGAGACGGACGCGCCATACATGGCACCCATGAAAGACTTGCGGAACGAGCCCGCGAATATCAAAGATGCCGTGGAGAAGATTGCAGAACTCAAGCGAATGGAGTCTGTTGAAGTCGCGAACCAGCTGTACTTCAACTATCAGAAGCTGTTCGGGTAAGGTTTTTATAGTTTCAGTGGGAAAAAACACCTTATGGTGCAGGTGACGTTTGATACGCAGCAAGACTCGATCGAGGACTTGCAGGAAGCACTCAGATTGCTGCAAGATGCAATCGCGAGAAAAGAAGGTACTGTGGAAGCAACACTCGGCAACCTCCCAGTAGGTGCACCTGTACAGGAGACCGCTGCAGAACCCATGCCATTTGGCATTCCTGCGCAGGAACCTGTAGAGCCGAAGCCTGAACAACCGCCAATGCCAACGACGGAAGAATTACAATCTGTCACGGGCGTCCTTGCTGAGCAACAAGAACAGCACGATGCAGAGGAAGCGGAGAATGTGGCACATCTTGCTGAGCATGGCGTCCTGCCCGGTGAAACCCCCTTACCGAAGGAGGAGACCGCTATCGAAACTCCGTTCTTCAAGATCACGGTGCCGACGGAAGACGTGAAAGAACCATCGCTCAAGGATATGCTCGATGAAAGCTTAACGGATGATGAGATGTCTGATATGTTCAGGAAACATGGTGGAGGGGATGAGAAATCGCGGCAGGACCCCTCCAGTGACAACTATATAGAAATCGTTGATTTTGATGAGGATGAAGATGATGCGTAGTGCACCAGGAGTACTTTGAGCTCATCTTTCGTCATGGGCTCACCATCCATTGATCAGAAAATTGCAAGTCAAAGGAGTGCATCCAGGGGTTGACCGCTTGCTTCGTCTTTCGCTTCATCTGACTGAAGAACTGGTCTTGGAATTGGTGGACTTCTTGGGTGGTTGGATTGTGTGGGTTCATGTTGATCACCTACACTCTGTAGAACAAATTTTGTTTAAATACGTCACGCGTGCGTGACCAGTGGTGAAATAGACATTTTATGCACGAGAAAGAAGGTGTCCAGTGGCTAGAGTATATATTTGAGGTAGACATTCATACCATTACTCCTCCTCATGCACAACTCACCCACATCTTTCTGAACACAATGCTCGTATCGAACTTGTGGTGCTTGTTCTGGCAGCTCCGGTGCGGGGTTGTAGGCAGGTTTCGGCAGTACAGCAAGTGCCAGCGTAGCAAGGACTGTTGCTCGTAGAGGAAGTCGTCTCAGTGGATCAGGCATGCAGTCAAGAATGGAATCACGTATAAAAATGTGTGCATGCAATGAGCGCTACTGCACAAACCAGGCGTCAAATGGTTGTAGCCAGCCGAGGGATGCCGCGAACAGAAACACACCAATAGGGAGTGCGATCCAGAGGAAATCGCGCTTCTCTCCTTGCTGTAAGAGTGGGAAAATATTCACATATGACGCGAGCGCATAGATGAGAAAGACGAACGTCAAGTACTGGAATGGGTTTACTGTAAGAAGGTCAGACAATCCAGCAAGACTTCCCGTTTCTGTTTGTAGTGTTGCAAGACGCTGTGCAACCCTGTACAACACACTCACAATCACTGTTGAGATGAAAATGCCGAGGCATGGCGAGAGTGCAACGAACTTCACCATTTGTTCCTTCTCAAACGACGCCCATTCTGAGAAAATCCTGCTGAGGAAGCCAAGGAGTGCAGCCACGCCGAGCACGACAACAACGACGAGAAACCCCTGTACGAACGCGAAGAGTGCTGTTGCCAACGGGAGGAGGAGTGCATGTAATCCTCCTGCAAGCGCCCACACCACACCTCTTCGAATATGCTGCACAGTACTCGTTATGAATAGGCATGTTAAGAATGTTTCTAGTTGAAGGGTACGTACGAGTGCGGAACACCGTTGTGGAGGCACACGTAGTTTGCACCACGAAACGTACAATCATTCTGGACTCCTTCAGGCATTTTCAGTGTATGTCGTTCTGCCTGCTGTGCAAGCGCCGTATTGTTTGTATCTGGAAAATGTGGCGTCGCCGTCTGTGGACGCTCGGGCGCACAAGAAAGTGCTGCGAGCAGAAGCATCGGGCCAATACCTCGTATGTTCGGGCGCATGTAGAGAGAACTCGCGGCGATTATTTAATACTCTGCACCAAGTAGTTTCGGAAACTTTCCGGGTTTTGCATAGGAATTCATTTGAAAACGCGCCTATTCCTCTCTGCATGAGCACCACTGTGTATGTTGATACGAACGTCATCATGGATTTTCTTTTAGATCGTCGAAAAAGTGCTGCAACATTCTTTATTCGTGCACGTTCCTGCGAGTTCTCCCTTGTGCTTTCAACGCTCACGATCAAGGAGCTCGCAAAATATCATGCGTCTTCAGAGGTGGAGTTGTTTCTCAAGGTGCTGCGAGAGAAAGCAGTCGTACATGACATTACAGAAGAAGACAAACGAAGAGCACAGGAAGCGGTACAGACACACGACACGCACTACGCTGACGCACTCCACTATGTGGTTGCTCGTCGAGTGGGAGCAACGATTCTTCTCACACAGAATACAAAGGATTTTCTCTGCTTTGATGACATTCTTATCCGAGGATCTGATGATATATGACATCAAATAATAACACATATAAAGGTGTACTCTTTCAAAGACCTATGGCAAACGCACTCGTGAGTATTCGGTTCGCGCACACATTGCTCAGTGATGCGCAGCACATTACAGAAGTTGATGGTTTCTCAAGTGTGCAAGAATTCATTCGCCATGCTGTCCGAGAGGCGGTGCGTGAGCGAAAATTACAAGATGATGTGCACGTACTCAAAACACTTCGCGGCAGTGTGAAAGACACCAAACTCATGACACGAGAGGAGCGAGATGCGTTCGCGCGGAAAGCGTTTCCGCCGCAAGGCGAGTAGCAGCTAATACTCCGTAATCTTCTTATTCACAATTGTTGTATTTCCGCCATCCCCTTTGAGTTTTTCAACAGAAATAAAGCGATTTTGATCTAACCGCGCGATCTTTCTCTGGAACGTCTTGTAGCTGCACTTGCCGCCTTGCTTCTTGTACGCTTTATGGAGGTCGCCAATCTTCTTCCCAGAGTGTTCTTGGATCACGTCAAGAATCTTCTTCACATCGTCTTCAAGCTCTTCTTTGTGCTTTGTGAAGAACTCGTCCATTCGCTCGAGTGCTGTTGTCACGTGCGCAAGCGTCACTTTCTTGCTCGCGTGACTTTCGGCTTCATGCGCAGCATTCTTCATGACGAACAACCCTGCACGGACATCTTTCACTTCTGCAGCCTTCGCTTGCACCTTTGCAAGTGCATCTGGCTCCCAGACCCCTGGAGGGAATGCGTAGTCTAACCGTTGCTTGAGGATCTCTCCTGTTTCTTGCGCCGTATATTGCTTGAATTCCACTAACTCTGGCACTAATCGGCTCTTGATGCGCTCATCCAATTCTAAGAGCCAGGACTTGTAGTTTGTGATCATGAAGATGGATTTGTAGAAGATCTCCTCTAACAAGTTATAGAGAAAGTCAAAGTCTTCCAGCTTATCCACTTCGTCAAAGACGAAGACGACGGCAGCTTTGTTGCACATGCTCGTGATGACTTTCATTAATTCCGTGGTACTCTTGTTCTGCGTGAACTTGTAGTTGAGCTCTTCTGCCACTTTGTAGAGGACTTTGAAGTTCGTGTTGTGCTGCCAGCAGTTGACATAGACGACGTAGATATCATCACTTGCTTCTTCTAAGTCACGGAGGACCGCTTTCGTGGCAGCAGTTTTTCCGATGCCTGGCGGTCCGTGAATCATGACATTTCTGCCTGAGCCTTGGTTGAAGAGTGGCTTGAGGCAGGTTGCTAAATACCGTTGTTCAGATTCCCTGAACGGGAGGATTTTCGGTAAAAACTCGTAGTCTAAGGCTTGCTCGTTCTTGATTAAGGAGTCGCCACCTGCCAGGACCTCGTCAAAAAGACTCATATCCCGAGAAGAACGTTGTGTTTCGTATAAATACGTTTGGGCTGTACGTGACCAGTGGCTCACGTCTGCTCGTTCGCTTCATCGCCCATCAAGAAGTTCACGCCAGGATCCATTGCTTGTTGTTGCAAGTAGTGGAGGCGGCAAAGGCGCATGAAGAGGAGCGCGTTCTCATCTTCCTTGAATTTTGCTTTTGCAATCACGAGCTGTCGTCCCTCTTCCAGTTTTCCGAAAATATGCATGAACCCTTCAGTGATGCCTTGGAAACTCATGTCCACCATGGAAGAAGCGTGTTGTGCGAGGTCGAGGAATCGTGTTAAGAATGTTTGGAACATCGTCTGTGCTTGCTGCACGGCAAAAAAGGATGTGACGATCTCGTGGATCTTTGTATCGTCCTGTAGGAGGTCGTCTGGCAGGTCGTTGACGAGTGCTTTGAGTTCTTGGAGCGTGTCTCTGTTCAGCTCATGTTCTCCGAACCCTCGAAGGTACTTGGCGCACGCGTTGATATCCGCGATCATTTCGTCGGCGATAGCAGCGCTCATATGCTCCCAGTTTGCTTTGTAGACGACTTTCTTGCCGTCACGCTCCTTCGTGATGAGCTCGAGCTTCAGGAGCTGTTCCAGTTGTCTGAAGACGACGGGGACAGATTTCTTGAGTTGCTGGGCCACATCTGAGGCATAGTCCACCCCTGTGAGAATGAGTGCAAGTACTTCTGTGAGCGTATCCGTAACACGTGCCATACGTTTACCGTAATGGTAAAGTATTTAAATATGTTCGTTTATCTTTACCCAAAAGGTAAACATAGGGGGTGACCCACATGACCTTAGACAATATAGTACAGTACGACACCGCCAGAGAAGTACTCAGCAAGATCGGCCTCCAAGATCTCTCAGATGGCGCACGCTCCCACCTCATGGGAGAAGCGCAGTACCATCGAGGATCAAACATCGACGTACAGACACGAGATGGCGTCAGCCCATGGCTGTACTTCAGACGAGACTACGGCGACGGGAGCAAGGAGCACGTGTTCGTCAGTGAAGATGGTCACGTGTTAAAGCGTCCTGAGCGACAGAGTGCACAGCCGCTGGAGCGAGAAGATCTCGTAAACATGCTCGAGAAGTATGACCACACACGAACAGGGCCTTCATTGAATCCGATCGGGCACTACGTGAATAACCTCGCATATGTTGCAGACAACGTGCAAAATCCATTCTTACGAACGGTTGGGTATGCGTTGGCCACAGTGCTCACACCACTCACGTACGCGTACGCACTCGCGAACGGGGTTGCCACTGCTGGACTTCACAAGCTGCACACTGAAAGGAACAGGCTTGAATACGCGCCTGCGCTGTTCGCGACATAATTCTTTTTTTCTTTCGCAACCTATTTAACTCATAGCGCTGTCCATTTTCGTATGCAGTTCTCAACGCTCTGTGACACGTACAAGGAGATTTCCCAGACGACAAAACGCCTGGAGAAAACAGCGATTCTCGCAGCGTTCCTAAAAGAGGTACCTGAGAGAGAGATGCAGACAATCATGCTCCTGCTGAAAGGGCGCGTGTTCGCTGAGTGGGATAAAACGACTTTAGGAATTAGCGAAAAGCTCACGATCAAGGCGATCAACACCGCCTCAGGTATTCCTGAGAAGGAAATCATGACGAAGTTCAAGGAGCTTGGTGATTTAGGAGAGGTAGCCGCTGCCGTCATGGGGAAGAAGACACAAGTGACCCTCACCTCGCAAGAGCTGACGACAGCAGACGTCTTTGCAGGCTTACAGAAACTCGCAACCATTGAAGGACTTGGAAGCGTGGATCAGAAACTGAAGACGATCGCACAGCTCTTGAGCAATGCGTCAGCGAATGAAGCACGCTTTTTGATTCGCATTTTACTTGAAGATCTCCGTATCGGCATTGCGGAAGGCACGATCAGGGATGGCATCATCTGGTGGCAGCTCCAAGACAGAGGAGAAACCTATGACAGCGAGAAGAACGAGTGGAGCACCCCTGAGCTCGTGAAGCAGTGGCAGGAAACGGTCCAGCAGGCGATTGACAGGAGTAATGATATCGCGAAGGTCGCGCTCACAGCGAAGGAAGGACTGTCCGAGTTAGAGAAGATCGAGCTCATCCTAGGCGTTCCCACGCGAGTCATGCTCGCGCAGCGCTCGACGGATATCGAGGATGCCTTTTCCCGTGTTGGGAAGCCTGCAGCTGTCGAGGAGAAACTGGACGGATTTCGTGTCAAGATACACAGGGGAAAAGATATCCATCTCTTCACCAGAAGGTTAGAAGATGTGACTGCGCAGTTCCCCGACATTGTTGCACTGGTCAAGGAACACATCACAGAAGACTGCATCCTCGATTGTGAAGTCGTTGGCTTCGATACAAAAACAAAGAAGCACAAGCCCTTTCAAGAGATCAGTCAGCGTATCCGGAGAAAGTATGATATTGAGAAATTAGCAGAAGAGCTCCCCGTGCAGGTGAACGTCTTTGATATTTTGCTGTACAAAGGTGAAACTGTGTATCACAAACCGTTCGTTGAGAGGAGAGCGCTCCTCGAACAGCTCGTGCCCAGGCTCGAGTTACTCTGTCCTGTAACGCAGATCGTAACGGAAGATCTCGAGGAGGCAGAAGCATTCTACAAACAAGCCCTGGATAAAAGCTTCGAAGGCCTGATGTTCAAGACGCTGGACGCACCATACAAGCCCGGCTCCCGCGTCGGGTTCATGGTAAAATTAAAGCCAACATTGGATACGCTGGACTTGGCTGTCGTGGGGGCGGAGTGGGGCGAGGGCAAGCGTTCTGGCTGGCTCACCAGCTTCACTGTTGCGTGCCTGGATGAGGGGGAGCTTGTTCAGATCGGCAAAGTCGGGACGGGCTTCAAGGAGCTGGAGCAAGAAGGAGGGGTGACTTTTGCCTTCATGACCGATTCGTTAAAAGATGATATCACCCACGAAGAAGGCCGTGAGGTGACGGTGAAGCCAACGCTCGTCATTGAAGTCAAGTTTGAGGAAGTGCAAAAATCCCCGACGTACTCGTCTGGCTATGCGCTCAGATTTCCGCGTATTGTGCGTGTGCGCTCTGATAGGAGAGTGGAAGAGATCAGTACGTTAGATGAGGTCTTTGACTTGTACGGCGCGCAGCGGGGCCGTTAGGGTTTGGCTGCTCGACGTTTCACGATTTCTCGAGTGAGCGTGAGTGGTTTTACGACACGTGCAATGTCTGATGCTGCTGCGGCTCCTATAGGGAGTCCCACATCGTAGTCTGGAACAGGTTGCTGTACCCCTTCTTGCATTTCAGTACCCGTCCATGCGAGGGCAGCGTTTCGAGCACACCTGTAGAGGACTGCTTCAGCAGATCGGAGTGCTTTCTCCGTACCACCCATGTTCGGGGCGTCTTTTGTGAGACGCTCCCACGTATCTCTTGCTGCACGGTATGCACCGACTACTTGTGGTGTACCGTACGCGAGTATCGCTCCTGTTGCCTCTCTGTTGCCAGCCCATGCTGCCTGGAGGTCTCCATTCACGCTTGTTGCGATATCACCAGCAGCTATCACGAAGTCTCTCGTGAACGGGCTTGCTGCGGACCATAATGCGTCTGTGTATGCGCGCACAGGTCGTTCTTTGAGGTGCTGGAGTCTGCTTTTGAGTGTCATATCGGTTCCTCGTGTATTTTTCAGTTGTGCTCATATAAAAGAGTTTCTATTTTTCACTATTTATTAGTAGTTACATTTACTGTTGGTCTATAAATATAACCCCGTGCTGCTTCTTAAGAATTGTCATACAGAAATAAGTTTATACTGCAGCACGAGAAGAAAAATAGCAGCATATCTGTAAGAAGTAAGACATTATTAAGCTTTCTTATGATTTTTGCCGTTCTTCACAGGGCACGTAGTGATAAGGCCACGTGCATTCTCAACAGGCGCAACAGGCCGCGTCACGCGTACAGTCCCATCATGTTCTTTGTTACCGAGCCCAACTATATGCTCTGTGAGCTGCTGCACAGGAGAAAGCTCCATCCCCAGAACAATGGCATCGTACGAGAGAAGTTCTCCTCGATCGAGAATTGCGCGGTCGAAGACATACAATGCTCCGGGTCCAGGCGCAGATGCGTTCGTCCATCGTCTAGTCAAGAACCGTACAAGGCTTCCTGCATAGACTGTGACAGAACATTGAGAATCCTCCCCGATGCGCCCACCTGCCCTTGCCAAATAGAGCCCATCTTCAATGGAGATCCTTGCCTCCGCAGCATGTGCAGGATCTTGGATGCCAACACACCCCGCGAAGTTCGCACACCCCGCCCTCTCAAGATACCTATTGAACTCTTGTCCCGCCATGCATTCGCGATTCCTACAACCCTTATAAAATTCACGGTACCATATCTCTATACTGTTGCTGCTTTTCGTACAGGTTTTTCCGCAAAATTCCTTTAAAAGAGCAAATTTTCCTTCTATATAGAGAATAATTTTCCATACTGCCACGAATATCACCACATTGACCTTCGTTTCCTGTGGAAATACCCCTTTATTTCTCGTGGAATATCGACGTGAACCCCACATATGTACGCCGGAATATTTCCGAGAATTTCTTTACTTTTTCAAAAATGAAACATTGTTTCAAAAAAGAAATCTTTATAAGAGAGGCCCCCTACTGTCCGAATTCATGGACCCTGGCAAAATCCTTGAAGGCCTGTTTGATAAGAAAACACTCACCATTCTCCGGCAGCTTTCTGCAGATCCGAGTAGGCAATGGTACTTACGAGAGCTCTCGAAATCCACAAGGGTGCCAGTCGCAAGCGTCTACCGCATCGTCAATAAACTCGTTGCATTACGCATTGTTGAGCGCGTCATGCTCAAGAAGTTCAAAGTCTACCATTATAGTACAAGCAAAGAGGCCGCCTTCGTCGAGCAAATCATCGCGATTCAGAAGGGTGCTGTGGAAGAATTCGTGGAATACTGCAGAGCCATTCCTGCAGTCCAGCAAGTGATTCTCCACGGGAGAAAGGAGAAAAGCAAAGCAAATCTCCTCGTAATTGGAGAGAACATCCCCACAGGACCATTAGTGGAGGCTGCTGCGACGATTAAAGAGACCTATGAGTTCACGGCGATCTACATCGTCTTAGAGCCAGCACAGTATGAGCAGATGGCCGCAATGGGCCTCTACGCAGGAGATACACAAGTGTTGCTGCAGAAATGAACTCAAACACCACTGTTTTCATATATAGTTTTAAAAACAGATATCTTTATATATGGGTGAAACTCAATCAGTGATTAAAAGGTTTGAGCAACGCCGGTAGACTGCCGCGTCAAACCAAGGTGGGAGTAACAGCACTAGACAACGTTCTAGCGCGCAGCATACTAAACGACAGGGGACAACACATGGACATCGCAAACAACAACTACGAAGGTGCCGAAATGCAAGTCGGCACAGCAAACATCAGCGTGATCGGCTGCGGCGGCGCAGGCGGCAATATGGTCAACTGGCTCTATAAGAAAGGAGTCAGGGGCGCAGAGATTCTGGCAGTAAATACTGATCAGCAACACTTAAATCTCATCGAGGCAGACAAGAAACTCCTCATTGGCAGGGATACAACCCGCGGCCTCGGTGCTGGCGGTTACCCTGAGAAAGGCCGAGAAGCAGCACAGGAAAGCGGCCAAGAGCTCAAAGGGACGGTCGCGAAGGCAGACATGGTCTTTGTCTGCGCTGGCATGGGCGGCGGTACAGGTACTGGCAGTGCGCCATTCGTCGCACAGTGTGCAAAAGAATCCGGCGCAATCGTTATTGGCACGGTCACGATGCCATTCAAAATTGAGCGTGCTCGTGTTGATCGAGCAGAATTTGGCCTCCAATCACTCAGGCAGCAGTGCGATACTGTTATTGTGATTGATAACAATAGGCTCGTGCAGATTGCAGGTAACTTGCCTGTGAACCAAGCATTTGCAGTGGCAAATGAGTTAACTTCTACAATGATCAAAGGCATTGTGGAGATTATCGCAGTGCCAAGTCTCGTGAATTTAGACTTTGCAGACATCAAAGCAGTCATGACCGAAGGCGGCGTGGCAGCGATTGGCGTCGGTGCGAGTGACACGAACAACAGGGTGGAAGAGGCAGTGAAGGGCGCGTTAGCGAACCCACTCTTAGATATCAGCTACGAGGGCGCGACGGGCGCAATTATCCACGTCTGCGGCGGGGATGACATGACCCTGGACGAAGTCTCCCGAGTCGGAGAGATCGTCACAGAAGCGATGGATCAGGATGCGAATGTCATCTGGGGCGCAAGAGTCGCTGAAGACATGAAGGGCAAGATCACCGTGATGACGATCGTCACGGGCGTACAGAGCCCATGGATCCTCGGCAGTGGCGCAGAAGCATCCAAGAAAGCAGAACAGCAAGAATTAGCAAACGACCTCGGGATCGAGGTCCTCTACTAGTCATAAGGTGGTGACAAGGGGCCGACAGTGACGACGATAACACAACTGTTTGGTAACACGGTGGCAATGGTAATAACAGAGAACCGGCCCTCTTTTTCTTTTTTCAAGCTCCTATTGGAGAACTCCTTCCACGTTTCTTGACGTATACCCCCCCAAAACACTCAACCCGTGGAAGGAACCTCGCCCGAGGTGGTTGGACTGTCTCGGGCCTTTTTTCACTTCTCAAGATTTGGGAATACTGCTGCTTCATCAGGCGTGAGTATCGTTGCGAGACCCATAGAAGATTCTGAGCGCAAATGACGCATGCCTTTGTTTCTTAGTTGTCGTACACGCTCACGACCAATGGCGGTTCCGTCTGCTTTTCGCATGCACGTATCTTCACCTATTTGCCCGAGCGATCGCGATGCAACACCTAACCCGTACGAATGCGTAATTGCGTATGCAGCCCTCTGTGGGCCAAACACTCTTGGACTAACAACCAAGAATTCAGTAAGATTCTCGAGTAGTTGATGCGCAAGTTGCTCAGAGTCTCCCTCAACGATAGAAGCTGGCAGCGGTCGATCTCTACGTGTGTACAGATAGCAGAGATCTCCGAAAAATTCTTCGTATCCCTTATCCATGAAGCGAAAGGATATACGTTGAACTTATGTACTTTTGCACCCACAACCTTTATAACACCACGAGAATCACCCCACGACGTGAGCACACAACCAGAGATCAACATCGGCCTCGTGGGACACGTCGACCACGGCAAAACCACCTTAGCAGAACGACTCTCTGGCAAGTGGACAGACACCCATTCTGAAGAAATCAAGCGTGGCATCACCATTAGGTTAGGCTACGCTGACGTGCAGCTCTACGAACGAAAAGACAAGACACTCACGACAAAAGCGAAAGAAGATGGAAAAGAGCATAAACCACTCAGAAAGATCTCCCTCGTCGACGCGCCCGGCCACGAAAGTTTAATGGCGACGATGCTTGCAGGCACCACCATCATGGACGGCGCCATTCTCTTAATCTCAGCGAACGAACAATGTCCACAGCCACAGACAAAGGAACATCTCATGGCACTCGAAATCTCAGGCATCGAGAACGTCATTGTCGTGCAAAACAAAGTAGACCTCGTCAACAAAGAACGAGCAACGAGAAACTACGAACAAATCAAGGAGTTCCTCAAAGGCAGCAAGTACGAAGATGCACCCATCATCCCACTCTCCGCAGCCAGAGGCGTGAACATCGATCTCCTCCTCCAAACAATCCAAGAACTCATCCCAACGCCAAAAAGAGACAAGAACGAAGCACCCATGATGCTCGTCGCAAGAAGTTTTGACACGAACAAACCCGGCACAACGCCAGACAAACTCCAAGGCGGTGTCGTTGGCGGCGCGATCGTCCAAGGCACGATACGAGTCGGAGACAGGATTGAACTGCGCCCTGGGCGCATCTACGAAGAGGCGAACCAGATAAAAGCACAAGCGCTCTTCGCGACAGTTTCTTCCGCGATTACCGGCGGGAAGCCTGCGAAAGAGGTCCATCCTGGCGGCTCAATGGCACTCATGACAGACATAGATCCTGCAGTGATCAAGTCAGACAGCCTCACCGGCAATGTTGTTGGACTCCCTGATAAACTTCCTCCAGTGTGGTCCTCGCTCACGTTAGAGACGCACTTGCTTGAGCGTGTTGTGGGCGCTGCTGAAGAGCTCAAAGTGAACCCGATCGTGCCCAACGAGCTGTTAATGTTGAACGTGAACTCTGCTGCCACAATTGGCATCGTCAGGGATCTTGGTAAGAACCAAGTCTCCTGCCAGCTCAAGAAGCCCGTCTGCGCCGCCGTTGGTGCGCGCGTCACCATCTCAAGAAGAGTGGGAAACCGATTCCGATTAATCGGGTATGGGATTATCAAAGAGTAGCAACAAATCGCTTTCAAAATCCCTTAAATATTTCTTTGCAACAGTATTTTTTCAATAGAGAAAAAATAATTCATTTCCTAGTGAAAACAATTCTTCACTATTTCTTTTCCATCCGCATTCAAAAAGGGAACAGCAGCACTGCAATACATGACGCCCAACAGGTGGAGAGTAAACGCTTCAGGGGACCTGGTTGAGGACGACGAGTAGACAGTGATCTTTCTCACACCGGCCTACGACATATAGTTTGTGCTACACTATACACAAATCCATTTTTTCAGCAATATACCAAGAGTTTTCTAAGGTAAATTGGCAATTGTAGAAAGAAGATTTCTTATACACTGATTCCGCAACACGTACAAAAGAGAAAAATATAAAAATAATAACTTAAAAGTGGTAACATGAAAGTTCGGCGTGTGAGACCAAGACGATTGACCCGTGCGCTAGCCGCAGGATTTTTTGGACTGCTCACGCTGCCAGGTGTTGCAACGATTTCTCCGAGACCTGTTGAAGCAAAGCCACTCGAGCGAACGATCAGCAACAGAGACATTACACGCTACGGCCTCAACCACATTCGCGACCCCATCAAAGGACGAAATATCGTGACAGATCACTGGGGAGCGCCACGACCTGGAAGAACACACAAAGGTGTTGATTTACGCGCAAGAGTCGGCAGGCGACTCTACGCAGCTGCAGACGGCGTTGTTTCCAGACGACGCTTTGAAGCTGGCGGCGCAGGACACTACTTGCAAATCATCCACGGGAAAGAACAAGACGGCGTGCAAGTTCGTAAAAAGCGAATCAGATCAGAATATTTTCATCTTTCGAAATATGCACCCAACATGAAACGAGGAACACAAGTCCAACGAGGACAACTCATCGGGTACGCAGGCACATCAGGCGGTGTTCCTCCACACTTGCACTTCGGAATCGCTGTCGAGGAAGGACCAGGTGACTGGCGAAGAATCAATCCTCGTGCAGCTGGGCTCAATTATTGGACGAAATCTGCGGACTACTTCACTGAACCACGAAAACCAACGAAGCGCGTGAAACTCGACGAGCCATCGCGACGCAGAGTGCCTGACGAACCAGCAATTACGCGAGGTGAATTCGAAACATACATTGTGGAAGACAAATATGACACACTCTCATGGATCGCATACATCTCACGGGATTCCGAAGAAGCGATCGCAAAGCGAAATGATATTGAAGATCCGAATCGTATCCGACGAGGACAACAACTCCGAATTCGAAGAATTCCGAGACACACAGTCGTCGCAGGAGACACAGTGTCTGACTTACTCAAACGATACGACATGACGCCAGACTTCTTCGAGACTGCGAATGGCAGGTTAACAGACAGCACCATTTACACTGGTGAAACACTCATCGTGGGGAAAGAACGAAGCACAGCGCCAACGAACCAATGGTGGCAGAGCCTGAGTGAGTACGACATCCCTGCGCGAGTCATGAATGCAGTTGATGATCTCAACGAGTTGGTGGAAGGTGTGAATGAACATCTCCGAAGTGGGTTCTCCACACTTGTTGAAGCTGCGCAAAACGCGCTCAATGGAAAAACATGCAATCACACCATGCGCCGTGGCGAAACACTCAGCGGTGTTGCTCGACGAAATAATTTGCCGCAAACGCCGGCAACGTATAAGCGACTCGCGCGCATGAATCCTACTACAATTCGAGAAGTCCAAACGCGTCGAGGAACAGATTACCGAGCAAACCATGGCGCAGTTATCAAAATTCCGTGCAACTAATCGCTGCTTTTCTATTGTACGCGGGCATCGCAATACTGCCTTATGTGTCTCCTCAGGCCTGGAATCCTGTTAAGAAGAGGACGCCTGCACTTGTATGTCGCCAAGTCTCCTTGAGGAATACTGCGAAGATTCACCTCACAACCGATCTCTTCACCAAAGTCACGCAAGGAAAATAACCTCTCCTCTGCTTGCTCGGAAAGACCATGTAATTGCTCCGCCACATGATGATGCACCCACACATTTCCACCCAACGACCAACTGCCGTGCAGTGTACTACTCTCTTGCTTCTCAGATGCAAAAACAGAGAAGGACGTGCCGAATAGGCTCGGCTGTGGCTCGACAAGCCTGTAGTTCGTCCTATAATCTCCCTCTCGACTTCCTGGCGTGACACGCATCAGATGCAAGTCTTTGCTCGGCAAGTATCCAGCAATTTGCATGAGTGCTCGTGCTTCAGGAGATTCTTCCAGTAATTCGCGACCAACATCTGCTTCAGGAACGACTGCTGTGGGCATCATCGTGACCCGGCCATCCAGCTGATCTGCAGTATACATTCCGAGAGGAGATCGTGGTGGGGCATATATTTCTCCCCCTGAAGCGAAAATCCGCAGCACCGTCTCCATTTCTTGTTTCAATTCTTGGGAAAACATGTGTCAATCACACTAACGAAAACACCACCCCACTTATAAGAATTCTTATTTTTACCACTATAAAATAAACACAAACTTGGCACGTCTCCTTTGTTCTGTGCAAGAACGAACTACTGCTTCTCCATGTAGCCACACTTGCCGCACGTGACGCGATCAGCGTGCGATGCCATAAAAATACCAGGCCCACATTTTGGGCAGAACTTTCCCTCTCGTTTGAGGGAGTCACCATCAATTTTGTAAAGTGAAATACGACTGCGTGCTGCGCCAGGCTCCTTCTTCTGCTTCTGCTGTGCCTCGGCCATTATTCAGCAGCCTCCTTCTTTTCTGGGGCATCTTCCTTCTTCTCCTCAGGTTTCCCTTCCTTCGAAGGATCTTCAGCTGGCTTCTCCGCTTCAGCAGGAGCGTCTTCCTTCTTCTCCTCAGGTTTTTCTTCCTTTGGTTCTGCAGGCTTCTCCTCTTTCTTCTCTTCGGGAGCTTCTTTCGCTGGCTCCGTGGAAGCTTCTTCGTTTGCGGGCGCTTCTTTTTTCACTTCATGTCGCTTCAGAACATACGCGCCCTCATAATTCTTGAGAGCATCTGCATCTTTGTACACGCTCACAGTCACAATACTGGATGCGCTGCCAAACTCACTGTGAATGGAACGAACGACTACAAGTTCTTTCTTGCCCTTCAACTCTTTCGCAAGCGCAGTAACGAGCTCTGCTCGACTCGGCGTTGGGCCGTCATGTGCGGCCCGCACAACGTAATCCTTCCTGCCGAGAAGCTCTTTTGCCACTTCGTTTTGTACCGTAACCTTCATCATCGCACCTTAATTGCGTACTCGCCATCTGCAGTAACATTCATCTGCTTCGCGATGAAGCTCTTCTCCGCATTCACGAAGTGAATACGGCCTTGCCAATTCGTACTAAATGCATCTCGCTTACAAACAGGGCAGACGTCTCCGTCAACGAAGATCTTACACGTCTTGCAGGCTTTTTTCTTCATGCGTTCTCCAGGTCACCCGTGACCCATTCTTCCTTCCCAAGTCCTTCCGTTCGCATCGTTAACCCGAACTTCGGGTTCGTGGGATCTTTGTAACTGATAGCAACTATCTTTGCAACACACTTATCGCCCATTTTTAGTACACGACTCGTGTCGCGGCCATTTAACACCTTCTCTTTACTGTAGGAAACGTAATCGTTCATCGTCTGTGAAATGTGCACCATACCATCGATTGGCCCCATTGTTAAGAACGCGCCGAAGTCAGCAATATCTTTGATCTTCCCTGGGAGGACTTCCTGCATCTCAGGCTCGAACACAAGGAGTTCAAATTGTGACTCGTAATATGGTGCCCCATCTCCTGGAATAATGACGCCATCGCCAACATCCTTCACGTCAATCACATCGATCACAATCCCGAGTTCTTTGCTAATGTACCCTGTGTACTTCACACGGACCTCTTTCGCGATCGAATCCTTCAACTCCTTATCGAAGTTTTCCGGGCTCACACGGATGTGGTCTTTGACGAGGAGTTTGTAAAACATTTATGCTGACACCGTTAAGTATTGTTCTTGCTTCAGGAAGATGACCCGCACTCCATGCTCGAGAAGACGACGCTTCAGCTCCTTATCGTTTGTCGCTACAAGCGTATCGTCTTCGGCAATCGAGAGGATTGCGTCATCAACGTGAGTCTCGGAGCTCTCGATGATTTTTAAACCTTTGCAATTGCCATCTGCTGCCTTTTTCTTATGCTCGACGAGTAACTTCCCAAGGCGAGCAGCTCGTTTATCCTCCCCAGAGCCTGTCTGCTCGATCTTCACCAATTCACTGATTGTTCCTTCGAGCACCACAAGCTCGTACGGCTCTTCCATAACTCTGTCAACCTCTGCAAAGATATCGACGTTGAACTGGCCAGGGACCAAGAGCATGTTTGTATCGAGAATTACACTGCGCGCCATTGGAACTTCTTCTTGAGCGCGTATAACGTATGCGTCTTCGTATCAAGCTTTGTTTTCGTTGCCCAGGCTTCAGCAGCCTCTTTCGTCTTGAACGATTTTGGGCCCTTCTTCTTTGTAACAGTCGTGAACCAGAACTTATGCTTGAGGTGCGTATTCCGAAGTCCTTTTGCTCGCTTCGCTTTCGTGTGGATTTTTCCCATCAGGCAAGCGAGCAGCGTATGCTTTAAAAACCTTACCACATGCGGCCGTACCAACCACGGTGGTGCCAGCCATACCCATACCTGTAGTGCGGGTAGTAGCCGTGCGAGACGTATGGCCTACTGTAGTGGCTCACATAGAATGGCCTGTGGTACGATCTGTAGTATGGCCTGTAATAGTTTCCATACCCGCCGTAGTAGTTGTGGCTGTACACGACAGAGCCGTGATGTGGACCGTACGTGTGGCCATGGTGGCCGTGGTACGCGTGCGAGTCCTGTGCGTAGAGTACGATCCCAACAACAATTGCCGCTACAAGCAGGAACAGTTTTTGATACCCCTTCATAGTAGTGTGGAAATCGCTGGCCATTTATATGTGTTAGCATAACCCATTTAAATGCCCCCGCTACAGCTGCACTATGGACTTCACACTGAGCAGCACACCAAAGAACCCAACCATCATCCTCGGCTTCCCCGGCATAGGGTTAGTTGGACCAATCGTCACCGAATTTCTCGTAGAACACATGAAGACAACACAACTGGGCACCTTCGTTTATGATAACCTGCCCGCGACAGCGGCAATCCACAAAGGCAAGCTCGTCCACCCCATGTCCATCCACTATAGCAAAGGGCATAACATCATCGTCCTCTACACAATTCTCAACATGCACGACCACGAATGGGATGTCAGCAACGCAGTCAACAAACTCGCAGAAGAAGTGCAGGCAAAAGAACTCATCGTCATTGACGGTGCGAACACCATCGGAGCAGATGCGAAACAACTCTTCTGCTTCGGCGATGAAAAACTGCAAGCACTCGGCGCAACACCACTCAAAGAATCAGTCATCACAGGAGTCACCGGCTCGCTCCTCCTCACAGCAGAGAACGTGAATTGCATCTTTGCTGGCGTTGAGCAAAACACACCGAACGCACACGCAGCAGCACGCGTTGTTGAGTTTCTGGACACCTATCTTGGGCTCAGAGTTGACACGAAACCACTCAAGAAACAAGCAGTGGAGTTTGAACAAAAGTTAAGTTCTGTCATGCAGCAAGGAAAGCAAGCGCTCGATGAAAAAGAAAAGCGCAGAATGGATTACCTGGGATGAAGCTCGACCTGGAACCTGGGCCGCTGCGAGGCGTGTCACACGTACTCAAAAAAATACCTGGCGCAATACTCGGCGGGAGCACCGCGAAAGGAACGCACCTCAAAGGTGATTTTGACATCGACATCTTCGTCACATACCCAAAAGGAACGAAGAACATTGCTGACAAACTTGAGCGAACGTTGCAGCAACACTTCACCAACGTCCGACGCGTGCACGGTTCACGAGATTACTTCCAATTCGAGCGGGGCAAATACACGTACGAGGTTGTGCCCGTCATTGCTATCACGAAGGCAAGTGAAGCAGAGAACGTCACGGATGTGAGTCCGTTACACGTGACCTATGTGAAGCAGCACATGACAAAACACCTCGCGAACGACATCCGATTGACCAAACAGTTCTGCAAAGCAGCAAAGGTGTACGGCGCGGAATCATACATCGGCGGCTTCTCCGGACATGTCCTAGACTTACTCAACATCCACTACGGCGGATTCAAGAAGGTTATCAGCGCGGCAGCAACATGGAAACAAAAAGTTGTGCTTGATATCGAACAGCACAGAACGAAACTGAATGCAGAAAAAACGCAGTCACCACTCATCATCATTGACCCCGTACAGCCAAACAGAAACAGCGCGGCAGCACTGACGAAAGAAAAATACGATGTGTTCAAAGCAGCGGCGAGCGCGTATCTCAAAAAGCCATCAAGCACATTCTTTCAGATCAAGCCACTCACGAAAAAAGGCATGCGCGGCCGCATCTTACATGTAGAACTCACACCACTACAAGGGAAAAAAGATGTTGTTGGCGCGAAATGTCAAAAAGTCTACGAGTACTGCAAACGAGAACTCACACCGTTCACACTCATAGAAAGCAAGTGGGAATTCACAGACACAGCAACACTCCTCTACAGCGTACAGCCAGGGTTACTTGCAGCAGTACACACAATCACAGGACCGCCAACGAACATGAAAAAAGATGTTGCACGTTTCAAGAAAAAACACACCAACACCTTCACGAGAAACGGGAAACTCTATGCGAAGGAGCAGAGAACGTACAGAGATGCAAAAGTATTCCTCCAACACATCCTCAAAAAGAAATATATCACCTCACGCGTGCAGAAAGCGATACTTCACTGATTCTTCTTCTCAAACGGCTTCTGCTCATGCATCGCGAGCTTCAAGCTCACAAGTGTCCGGTCGAATGACCTTGCAAGTTCACCAATCTCGCTCTCGTCATCAAGGAGCTTCTTCTCAACAGTTCCTTTCAAGTTACCCGTGCTAATACTTTCGATCGTCTCCGTGAGTTTCCGAATTGGCTTCGAAATAGAATTTGAAATACACAACCCGATGAGCACTGCCAAAGACATTATGAACACAGTGAACAGAATCAACACGCGCCTGAGCTGCTGTACATCACGGAACACCTCACTCGTGTCGTATTCAACGAGGAGCGACCAGCCAAGATCGGTAAGTACACTGCGCGGATGCTGCATTTGCTCGTACACGCGTAGCTTTTTCTCATTGATCGCGTATGATAATCCTGGGAGCGTATGCGGGTATTGCGAGAGCACAGCATACTCGTTCTTTGAATCATGAATGACTTTCGTATTAGCATCAAGGAGCACGAACCGAGTTGATGGATACTTTGATGCCTCTTGTGTTTCATCCACGATGTCAAGAACACGTTCAATATTGAGAACGAGCTTTAAGACACCTAAGAACTCGCCGTCTTGATCGACACGGATGCCGATATCTGTTGAGTAAATGTTTGCGCTTTCATCATACGCGACCTGCTGAATAGAGATGCCATCACGCACTGCTTCTTGCCACCACACCTCATCATTCTGTCTGTAATCTGATGTCTTTCCTGTCTGCGCAACATTTGCGCCATACGCATTCGTGACGAAAATTTCTCCATACACATTGTGTCCTGTTTGCTGAAATCCGAAGTCAAGTCTTCGTCGTAATTCTACGGCAAGCGCATTCACGAGCAATGACTCCATAAACGGCGTTACTGACGCAGTGCTCTGCCACGCGGCATCTTGTGCATTGATATACGCCTCTGTGTCGTTCATCGCTGCAAACACAGTGTTTGACGCATGCAAACTCTCTGTCAGGAGCGGGTTTGTCGTGAACATGTGAAATGCATAGATCTCTCCTTCGAGTACGTCACCCATGTCTTTCAGTATGTTTGCCAGAAGCACTGCTGATTGCTCGCCAGTCGAGTGCTCCAGTGCGTCTTGGCTCATGTTCGCAGCAACATATCCCACAAAAATTACCAGTACTGCGACAGCAGTGAATCCCGCGTAGAGTTTTGTGCTGATTTTCACTATTCAACTTAGCTTTCCATCGCGCTGAAAAGATTCTCCATGTACGGTCACCAGTATGGTGACAAGAGAACACATAAAAAGAGGACATAGAATTAATAGCATATGCAAGAGGTGAGCACAGCAACCGCAGATGAACTATTCTCGAAAATAGCGGTGCAGCTTGCAGGACGCATCAATGAAACGATCGCTGCAGAAGGGAGCTGCATCCTCGGCATCGTTGGTGGACGGAGCATGCCTGGCTTGCTGAACGCACTCCGCACACAAGATGTGCAAGGACCTATCTACATCTTCTGGCTCGATGAACGAGCAGGCTGGCACAAGAATTACAAGCCACTCCGCTGGCCACTCCGGAGGTTACGCTTCACAACACAAGTAACTTGGTACCCGATCACCGGACTCACAGAGAAAACAACAATACAACAAGCAGAAACATGTTACAAGAAACTCATGTCCCTGCGAGATGAGCCTCGCTTCGATATCGTCATTGCCTCTGCAGGGGAAGATGGCCATGTTGCATCACTCTTCCCTGGCAATGCAGCACTCACCGCAAAGAACAAGGGGTATGTGACCATCCACAACGCGCCGAAACCACCACCAACACGCGTGACAGTCACACCACCACTTCTGCTAACAGCTGAGGAAGGGTACCTGTTCTTTACAGGTGCAAAGAATGAAGCGTATGAGTTATTCAAATCAGGTGCATCCACGACAGACTGCCCAGCAAAATTCTTAGAAAAACTCCCGAAGTTGACGGTCTGTACAGCACTTAGTTGATACTTCTTAAGAGTAGTTATTATAATAATTCTTTTAAATTGCATCCCACTACCGCACCTGATGCTACACGAGTTACAACGCTATCGAGCACAGTTCGCATGCAACAAAGCACAAGTAAACGCAGAGCTTGCAAGCGGGGTTCTAACAACTACATTCTCCTCAGGAACTATCGATCATGCAATCACCGATCTTGTTCGCGATATCAACGCACTCCCCTTCATGCACACAGGGCAGACATGTGCAGGACACTTTTATTCACGGGAAGAGCTCCAACTAGGTGCCAGTTTCCCGTACAGTGAAACATGTTTACCAGCAGAGGGAAATGGCCTCTATGCTGATGGATTCCTACAACTCGTCTTTGCGCCTTCATTGCGGGCGAAACACTGTATGGCGACCATACGCGAGCTCCTCCAAGACCAGGACCATGCGCACGAAGAACAAAGGGAAACGTTGTTCATGTACAAAGACCCCACACTCCAAGATCTGTTCATGCATGTGAACTTCGACAATACTGGTGGCGATGCATGGGACCCCATTGAGCTACCCATTGCTGAAGGAAACGAACGTATAGCGCGTGTCACGAAACTACACAACGAGTTTCATGATCTTTTTCTACAATACTGATATACACATACCCTCAGGAAAACATTTATAAGCTGCCCCACTGCCTGTTTCCAGAGGAGGGTGGCTCATGAAAATCTATCTTGATACAGGAAATATTGAGGAAATCAAACACGCCGCAGAAACAGGACTGTTGAACGGTGTCACAACGAACCCATCATTAATTGCAAAAGAAGGGAGACCGTTTAAAGAAATCATCAAAGACATCGCAAAGATGCTCAGCAAACACACGAAAGATTTCACTGTGAGCGCAGAAACGACCAGCACTGACTGGGAAGGCATGGTGAAAGAAGGACTTGCGTACGCAAAGTACGACAAACACGTAATTGTCAAAGTCCCCCTCACGCCGAATGGCCTCATCGCATGTCAAAAACTCGCGAAAAAAAGAATCCGCTGCAACGTGACACTCTGCTTCTCTCCAAACCAAGCACTCATGGCAGCAAAAGCTGGCGCGTACATTATCAGCCCATTCGTCGGCAGGATCGATGATCACGGCGGGCACGGCATGGACCTCATCGAAGAAATTCGAACGATCTACGACAACTACGAGTTCAAAACAAATATTCTTGTTGCCTCTGTACGAAGTCCTGACCAGGTTCGTGATGCAGCACTGATTGGCGCAGATATCGCAACGATCCCGTACAAAATCTTCCAGAAAATGTTCTACCATCCATTGACGGACAAAGGGAATGCACAATTCCTCGCCGACCACGCAAAGTACCAGGCGGCGCTTGCGAAAAAATGAACATCACCACACGATACGCAGGTGTGTCTGCGAAGCAATTGCAGCAGTACCACAAGCGATTGCGGCCTGAAGTTCGCCGGATGCAACGAGCAGCTGCAAACGCGTATCGCGATGACCGCGCGAGCATTAACCTGCCATTCGATACAACCCACCTGCAGCGTGCAGAAGCACTTGCTCGGAAGCACAAACGTGCAGCACTCGTGATTGTCGTTGGCATCGGCGGGAGTAATCTCGGCACGTGGGCGGTTCAAGAAGCGGTACTTGGGAAACAACATAACCTCACGAGCAAGAAAAAAATCTTCTATGCGGACACTGTTGACGCGGAAAACATCATGCGACTCAACACACTCTTGGCGGGAGCACTGAGAAGAAAAGAACACGTTGTGATCAACGGCGTGAGCAAATCTGGCGGCACGGCAGAAACAATCGCAAACCTCGGTGTCTTCGTCCAAACACTCAGAAACTACAGGAGAAACCCGAAGAACCACGTTGTGATCACCACCAATGAAGGCTCCAACTTCTGGCAATACGGCAAAGAACATGGCTATGCAACCCTCCCCATCCCGCAAAAAGTTGGCGGGCGATACAGCGTCTTTTCACTGGTCGGATTATTCCCACTCGCAGTCATTGGTGTGAATATCAGAAAACTCCTTGCCGGCGCGAGAGCGATGCGCACCGCGTGCATGCAAACACGAAAGAATCCCGCAATCACACGGGCAGCACTCTTACACCACGCATACAGCAAAGGCAGAAACATCGCTGATAACTTTTACTTCCGTGTTGATCTAGAGAACATTGGGAAATGGTATCGGCAACTCATGGGTGAGAGCATTGGGAAAGAGTGGAATAAAACACATAGAAAACAGGTGTGGATGGGCATCACACCCACAGTTTCTGTGGGAAGCACAGACTTACATAGTATGGCGCAACTCTACTTTGGCGGTCCTGACGACAAATTTTTCTCTATCGTGACATGCAACTCGTGGACGAACGTCAAAGTCCAGCCAGGCTACGAATCCCTCGTGCCAACGATCAAAGGAAAATCATTCAAACAAATCATGAACGCCATTGTTGGCGGCGTGACTGCAGTACTCAGAAAGCAAGGCAGACCATTTTGCACGATTGAACTCACGAACACGAACGAGCACGCGATTGGCGGACTCCTCCAGCTGCACATGATGGAAATGATGTACCTCGCAGCACTCTTACGAGTGAATCCGTTTGATCAACCGAATGTAGAAGCGTACAAAATCGAAACAAAGAGGCTCCTCAAGTGAAACTCGTTATCGGTTGTGACCATGCTGGCTTCGCAACAAAAGAATACCTCATCAAGAAGCTCGCGACAGCGGGACACACCATCCTTGACGTCGGTACTTTCTCTGAGAAATCAGTAGATTATCCAACCATAGCCAAAGACGTCGCACAGCACGTCAAGGGACGAACGAAGGGCATTCTTGTCTGTGGCTCAGGCACAGGCATGGTTATTGCCGCGAACAAAACGAAAGGCGTGCGCGCAGCAATGGCGTACGATACATACAGTGCGGAGATGGCACGAAAAGACAATGACGCAAACGTTATTTGT
This sequence comes from Candidatus Woesearchaeota archaeon, assembly GCA_028818155.1. Classification (GTDB taxonomy): domain Archaea; phylum Nanobdellota; class Nanobdellia; order Woesearchaeales; family UBA525; genus UBA525. The sequence continues at coordinate 48,546 of JAPPOH010000017.1, forward strand.
CTCCGTGGAAGAGGAGTTTCAAAGCACAAGAACCTTAGCCTCGTCAACACATTTCTCGCAACGAAATTCACCGCAGCAGCACGGCACAAACGACGTGTCAAACAACTCAACAGCCTATGAAACTCATCCCGACAGTCCTCGCATACGATAAAAAAGAATTCACTCGGCTCTTCAAGAAAATCACGAGCGCAACAAACGACATCCAAGTCGACTTCATGGACGGCAGGTTTGTTGACACGAAGAGCATCACGTTGGAACAAGCACCCTCGGTCAAGAAATACAAGAAGAAACGGTTCGAAGCGCATATCATGGTCGCGGAACCAATGCCCTGGGCTGTAGAACTCCTGAGGAAAGGGTATACGCGCATTCTCTTCCACTACGAGGCAATGGACCCCGAAGATATTCGTCGAGGCTGCAAGCTCATTCGAAAATTAGGCGGGAAAGCACTCCTTGCACTCAATCCGAGCACACCTGTCAAAAAAATTCTTCCACATCTTGACGACGTTGATGGCATCTTGTTCTTAGGCGTTGTTCCTGGACAGAACGGCGCACCGTATGTGCAAGAGACACCACAAAGAATAAAAGAACTGAGGAAACACTACAGTGGAGAGATCCAGGTGGATGGTGGGATGACGGACGCAACAATTCATGACGTCGTTGCAGCAGGTGCGACACGCGTGAATAGCGGAAGTTTCGTCAGCAACGCAGCAGATCCGAAAGCAGCAATCAGCCGCTTACAAGCAGCGGCACGAGGTGAATGAATGAAGAACAAAGAACTCGCACTTATTGCGAACAACGCGAGACAAGAATGCATCAAAACACTCTTCTTATCCAAAAGCGGCCACACCGCAGGACCATTAGGCATGGCGGATGTTTTCACCGTCTTGTACTATGATCACCTCCGCGTGGATCCCATGAACCCAGAATGGGAAGGTCGTGATTACGTCTTCCTAAGTAATGGTCACATCTGCGTGATCTGGTATGTGACACTCGCAAACCGAGGTTTCTTTGAAAAAACACACCTCTGGTCTTTCAGGAAGGTAAATTCCCTGTTGCAAGGACACCCGCACTCCGGCCCCATTCCTGGCGTGGAGAACTCCGGTGGCCCGCTCGCGCAAGGATTGAGCCAAGCTGTTGGCGCAGCACTTGCATTGAAGCGTGATGGCAAGAGAAATAGAGTCTATTGCTGCTGTTCCGATGGCGAACATCAAGAAGGACAAGCGTGGGAAGCAGCGATGTTTGCTGGCAACAATAAATTGGATAACCTAACATTCATCATGGATAGAAATTTCATCCAAATCGATGGGTTCACGGAAGATGTGATGCCCCTTGAACCGTTAGCAGCGAAGTTTCAAGCGTTCAACTGGCACGTCATCACGATTGACGGTCATAACCTGAAACAGATCAAAAAAGCACTCAAGAAAGCGGAAAAAATCAAAGGCAAACCCACCATCATTCTCGCGAAAACAATTCCGGGGAAAGGCGTCAAAGAAATGGAGAACCAGCCGAAATGGCACGGGATGCCGCCAAACGAAGAACAAGCATCTCGAGCACTTCAGGAGTTAACGTCTGAGAGACAACAGTTAGAAAAACGGAGGTGGGTCTAGATGCACGCTCCCCTCGATAACGAGAATAAAAAAGCGCTCAGAGATGGCTTTGGTGAAGGAATGATGGTGCTCGGCGAAACGAACCAGAAAGTAGTGGCGCTCTGCGCAGACCTCACAGGAAGTGACCGCTTGACGAAATTCCAAGCACAATGGCCACACAGATTTGTAGAAGTCGGCGTTGCGGAACAGAATCTTGCAGGAATCGGTGCTGGCATGGCACGCGTCGGCAAGATCCCCTTCACTGCAAGCTTTGCAGTCTTTCATCCTGGTAGGAGTTGGGATCAGATCCGCGTGAGCGGCTGCTACAGCAAGAATAATCTCAAGATTTACGGCGGGCACGCAGGCATTACTGTTGGCGAGGATGGCGCGACACACCAAGCGCTCGAAGATGTTGGGATTATGCGCGTCCTCCCGAACATGACGGTGATCTGCCCTGCAGACGCCACACAGATGAAGAAAGCAACCATCGCGGCCGCAACCCATCCCGGTCCCGTATACTTGCGCGGCGGCAGAGAAAAACAGCCGCAAACAACACTCGAAGATGCTGACTTTGTCATCGGCAAGGCAGAGAAGCTTCGACACGGCAAACATGTCACGATTATTGCGTTCGGTGTCATGGTACGAGAAGCGTTGCTCGCTGCAGCAGCACTCGAGAAGAGAAAAATCAGTGCGCTCGTACTGAACATGCACACGATCAAGCCACTTGATGTGAACGCAATCATCGATGCAGCACACGAAACAGGTGCGATCGTGACAGCGGAAGAGCACCAAGTGAACTGTGGCCTCGGTTCTGCTGTTGCTGAAGTATTAGCGGAACACATCCCGACGCCGCAAGTTCGCGTTGGCGTCAAAGACACGTTCGGCGAGTCAGGCACTGCTGCTTCCTTAATGGATAAGTACGGACTGCGTGCTGTTGACATCGTTGCAGCGGTTGAGCATGTTCTTGAGCGGAAACGGAAGAACAAGCTACCTTCCATCACGCCTGCTACGAAGAACGCACGAAAACCTATGAAGAAGAAGCGGAAAAAAACGAAGAAAACAGTTAAACGTGCTCGAAAACCGGCGAAAAAGAAGCCATCGAGAAAAGCGAAGAAATCCAAGAAACGGGAGAAATCTTCGAGGAATGCTCGAAAAAAGGCTGCGAAGAAACGCGCACGGAAGGCTGTAAAGATACGCAAAACGAAGAAACATGTGAAGCGGAAAAAAGCGAGAAAACCCGCAAAACGAAACGTCAGAAAGAAGCGTTAGACTTTCTTACTCTGTCCCCACATAAAGTAAAAATAGTGGCGATAACTCTCTGCAACTGCAGTGTTCTTGATCAAGAATGCCATTGGCGCACCTTCTGCGACGCCGATAAGCACCATATCCTTATACGTCGAGATCCACGAGGGGGTGACGACCTTTTTCGGCATGAAACGAACAGTTGCTGGCTGATATTTTGCTTTGAGCTTTCCTGCTCGCCTGTTATTCTCATTAAACAGGAGCTTTGCAGGAACGCCTATTTTCGCTCGCTTCCTGTGAAATTCGTTGAAAAACGCGTCTAATCGTTTGTGGAGTGATTTTGATGCGCCAACCATCAAGTACTCGCCGCCAGCGTTGCTCTTCATCTCAGAAAAATACTGCTCTTGTGCTGTTCGAATACCGTTCCATCCCTCGTAGATGAACGCGCCTTGGGCGATTTCAACATCTGCTTGGATCTGCTCGAGCTCTTTTGCGAGTTTTGCAGCTGTTTTTTGCTTCTCTTGCATCATCTCGACGAGACGTCGCGGATTTTCGGCAGTAAAATACTTCCAGTTTCGCTTGAGTGAATACGTCACGAGGCCACGACGCATCAGTTTCTCGAGCGTGTCATAGACGATGACCCGATATAAGTGTGCTTTCTTCGTAATCGGTCCTACCGTCGAGGGGCCGAGTTGTAAAAGTGCATGATACACAGCTGCTTCGTTCTCCGAGAGCCCAAGCTCTTGGAGCTGTTCATTGGTCATGAGTTACTAAAACATAAAAGTTATTATAAATTTATTGATACTAATGGGTATTTAAGACTCTACCGCATTGAATGGTTATGTCATTTGAGTTTCAGCGATTGACCTCTGAATGGGAAGGACTATTTCGTCCGTTTTTTCGAGAAGAAGATTTGGAAGCACGTGTGCAGCCGATCAACGGAGAAACAAGATATATCGAGGCAAATAATGCAGGATCCACAAAACCTTCCATAGTAGGATTACGTGCACGTGAAACAGCAAGCGCAGTCTACACAAGTCCACACTCACAGACAGGACCACACGCACGAGAGATCACTAGGCTCTTCAACGACGCCGTTGAAACACTCGTGAAGTTATTGAAGGCAAATGACAAAAATCTTATGTTTATGCGGAACACTTCAGATGTTCTGAATGAAATATCCATTATGCTCTCAGCATCAGAAAATAGGGAACCTGGTGTTGTTGCTGTCGAACGAACCGCGCACTCTGCACAATATCTTCCTTGGGGTCAATTCCACGTTACGACTGAAATCGAAACGGATCAGTATGGAAGAGCTATTGTTGCGAATTACCGGAAGGCATTCCAGGAGCGTAACTATGAAGGAGCCCCGCCAGATGAACGTATCAAACTCGCTGCAGTAACACTCTCATCAAACACAAACGGTGATCGGCTCCCAGCAGAAATTGTGGATCTTGCTCGCAGATATAATGTGAAACTTGTTGCGGATGGGTGTCAAGATGCACCCCACCATGAGCAAGATACTAGCCTATATGATTTTTATTCGCTCTCAGCACATAAACTCTATGCCCGTGGCGGTCCTGGCGTCGGAGCCATCTCTAAAAAAACGAGACCTGTCAGGTTTGGTGGCAATGTTGTTGTGATTGATACAAATGGAAAACCCGTGTACGATATTGATGAAGACGGCACTGTTCCGAGAAGTGTATTTGATCTTGGGACGATCGATGTTTTAGGTGTTATCCAATGTGCTGCTGCTTATCAGGGATTGCATGATCTTCGCTTTCAGAATATCGAGGACTACGAACAGCAAATCATGCAGCATACATTCAATAATTTGAAGGATATGCCAGGCGTCAACGTCTATATTCCCAAACAATATGGAGCACTTGTTCTGTTTGATATCGATGGACTCCCTTCGAAACTCTCAGGTGCGATCTATGATACCTTCCATGGTATAAATCTCAGATCAGATAATTTCTGTTCGTATGAACTTATGCGCCGTTTTAATGGCATGTCGCTGGAGGAATACAAGAGAATCATTGAAGAAGAGGTGCGTCCTCGCATCACGAAGAAAAATATTCCGGATGCTGTTCGTGTGAGTTGGTCGATTTTCAACAGGCCTGAAGATATTATACTCTTTTTGGACGCAACGAGAGAAATCTGTGACAACGTTCGAAAGCATGGTGTTGCGCACTACGAGAATTTCTTCACTATGGATGAAAAGACTGGAAATTTTAGCTTGAGGCCGGAGTTCAAACCACGTTTAGCGGGCTAGAGCTCTTTCTCACTTCTATCGCCACTCCACTCCGTGTGGAACGTACCTTTTTTATCTGTTCTCTTGTACGTGTGTGCGCCAAAGAAGTCACGCTGTCCCTGTGTGAGATTTTGTGGAAGTCTTTCTGAGGTCGCTTGGAGAATATAATCTCTGGAGGCGTCAAAGGCCATGAAGGGGACGTGCGCGTGAATTGCTGCAACACAGACGTTGTTCACGGCTGTCATGCCTTCTGTGACAGCTGCTTTGAAGACAGCTGCTAACAATAGATTGCTTGGCGGGTTCTTCCTGTATGCGTCCGTGATGTCTCCGAGGAAGTTTGCTCTGATGATACATCCGTCTCGCCAGATCTCTGCGATACTCGCAATATCTAGACCGCCGAACTCATATTCCTTATCGCCAGCTTGCATCAGTTCTATTCCTTGCGTGTAGCACGCGATCTTCGCAACGTAGAGTGCTTGCTCTAAGTCTTTGATGATTTGTTCTTTGTCTCCTTCATATTGTGTGACGGGGAATGAGAACTCTTTGCTCATTGTGACGCGTGCGTCTTTCTTCCAAGAAATTGCGCGGCTTTCCACCGCTGCGTAGATGCCCGGCAGCGGGATGACACCGTCGGAAATTTCTAAAGAACTTATAACTGTCCATGTGCCGGTGCCTTTCATCTGTGCAGCATCGAGGATGAAGTCCACGAGTTGTCCTTGTCCTGATGGGTCCTGCTGTTTGAGGACTTCTGCAGTGATTTCAATAAGATACGATTCTAACACGCCCGAGTTCCATTGTTCGAAGACAGCCCCTATTTCTGCTGCGGACATGCCCAGTGCTCGCGTCATGAAATCGTATGCCTCGGCTATTAATTGCATGTCAGCATATTCAATGCCATTGTGGACCATCTTCACATAATGGCCGCCGCCACCGTTGCCGATGTACGTGACGCAGGGCTTGCCGTCTTGTGGCGCTTTTGCTGCGACTGCTTCGAGAGGTCCTTTGAGTTTTTCCTCGTAGACCTCTCTACTGTATCCTCCAGGCATGATGCTCGGGCCGTGCCTAGCCCCTTCCTCTCCTCCTGAAACGCCACAGCCGAAGAAGTGGATTTTCTTTGGCGAGATTTCCTCGTGTCTTCTCGCAGTGTCTTTGTAGTGCGCGTTGCTACAATCAACGATCACCGCTCCTGGTTCTAAGAGTGGGAGGAGTTGTTCGATCATGGCATCTGTGGGGAAGCCTGCTTTGACCATGATGAAGTACGTGCCTTGTTTGCCTACCTTTTCTACTAAGTCAGGCATTTCTCCATACACTGGGTGGAGTTTGTCCGCGTATGGTTCGTTCTTTGCGCTTTCATAGACCTCTTTTGTGACGCTGTCCGTTCTGTTGAAGAGTGCGATGTCAAAGCCTTTCTCCGCGAAGTTCTGTGCAAAATTGCTGCCCATGACGGCCATGCCGATCATTGCTAATTGTGGTGCTCCCATACTAGCTCTGTCCGAGGAGGGTTAATAAAGGTTTTCCCCAGTACAGGTTAGTAGAAAGTAAGATAAACCTACACCCGAAGGTGTAGGTACTACACCAAT
>JAPPOH010000005.1 GCA_028818155.1 Candidatus Woesearchaeota archaeon
TCGCGCTCGCACGTAAGACACGTTGCCAGAACCATCTGGGCAGCCGCTTGGCTGCCTTTTGCAACGTCGTAAAATGCAACGACAGCCCGTAATACTCGTCGAGAAACTCGGCGGCACGACGATAACTGAGCTTGTATCGCTCACGGACCGCGAGGCCGAGCACCAGCTCGGCAGTCGTGTACCATTTCGGCCCACGCGTGTGCATATATCGTTGAATACCTGCAGCACGTAAGTGCTGCGATACTTTCTTAAGCAGTCCCTGTTTTTTTGTCGTCACTAAAACCACCTTCACTGGTTTTAGTACCTACACCTTCGGGTGTAGGTTTATCTTACTTTCTACTAACCTAGCGCATAGCATACTTTTATAAATAGATCAAAAAAGTAACCAGCATAACCATATAGGGTGATTTCATGAAGAATATGTTACGAATCCTTCTTTTGCTAGCAGCAGTTATGGGTCTGTCCCTCGTTGCGACAACGTCAGTTTCTGCAGATGTCACACCTCCTCCCGACGGAGATGAAGGTGATGATGGTATGGAATGCTTCTGGGCAGCGTATGACAATTACAATGATTGGTGCGTTGGCAATGGTGTTGGTACCATCTGGGAATGTGGAGTTGAAGCATTCCAGATCGCTGTAGATGAATGCGGCAATCCAATGCCAAGTCTTCCAGTCTAAACTCCAGAACTAATTTTTTCTTTTTTTCTTCTAATTCGGTTGCGCTCTTCTTACTTAATTTCTAGCACAATATGCTTTTCATCCGGCACCGAAGCATAAATTGCTTCTCCTTTCTTTAAAGACAAGCTTTCAATGATATGCTTGATGAAGTACATACCAAGACGCTCTTGTGAGAGCTTCACAATTGTGTGTTTGATTTTCAATGGTGAATCTCGCAGCTCTTTCAACACTTCATTTGAGGATTTCTGTTCGAATTCGAAGTACTCGCAGGATGGACATTGGTAGCTTGCTGCCTTGCTCTTTGCACCATGTACTGCGACATGAATTTTCTTGCATCGTGTGCTACATCTTGAACATTTCACTGCTCTTGATATCTCTTTAGTATCTTTAATAATTTCGTAAATCTTCCGAGTTTCTCGAAAATCTTCCGGAATTACTTATAAGGCCACTGGACATGCACGCGTAACGCTCTTAAACGTTAGTGAAACGTCGTTTCCATGCGCTATTATTTCGACACCTGCATCTGGGTTGACCTTCTAGAAGAAAGAAATGGGAAAGGGATTATTGTGCAGCAGCTCATTACAAAGATTATCGAAGAAAATGGTGTGATTTTCTATTCCTCACTCACCATAGAGGAGCTTGGGCGTATTGGATACACAGAACATGATATGAGGCGATTGTTCACAAAGACAATTCTTGTGTTCACCCATCTCAAAAAAGCTCACTTTTCAATTTCGCAAAAAGTAGCAAAGAAGCGATTAGTTCCAAGAAAAGATGTTCTGCATGCTTACACAGCAGCAGATGCTGAAAGTGTTCTTGTGACAACAGACAGACATTTTGAAAAACTCAAAGATATTGTAGAATCGAAAACACCAAGAGAACTCATTTTGTAAAATGTTTTTCTAGTTCTTCGAAAGCTGCTTCGCCAGCAGCGTGGAGTTGCGCATCCGTCGTTTTTAATTTGGATGATCCTCGCAACGCTGCAAACTCTCGAATGAGTTCTTCTTTCTCTATGTGTGAAAGTTCTTTTCTGATTGCGTCACGGATAAATTCTGTTCGCGTACTGTATCTATTCTCTGCGAGTTTACTATCTATTTCATCGAGCATTTTCTTCTCAATCGTGAAACTCACTGTTTCCATAATGTAAAATAATGTAATATATTATATAAATGTTTCGGAAGATTTAACTGCTCGACCAGAATGTGATTTTTCTATGGACGACATCCAACAACTGAAGTATTTGTTCAAGCTCAAAGAGGTGGATCGCCGCTGTAGAGTATTAGAGAGGCATGAAAGCACAGCGGAGCACATCTACAGCTCGCAAATCTTAACGCAATACTTCTTACCAAAGATTTCGCAAGAGTTGGACGAACTCAAAATCATGAAGTTAACATTGTATCATGACCTCGTGGAAATTGAAGCGGGCGATACGTTTGTCTTGGACGAAGAAGGACGCAAGACGAAGAAAGAACGAGAGAAGCAAGCAATGGCGCACATCAAAGCGACTGTGCCAAAAGAATTAGCTGCTGAAATCGAGACATACTGGCAGGAATACGAGGTGAATGAGAGTATGGAAGCGAAATTCTGCCACGCAGTGGACGCGATTGATCCTGCCATTCAGTGTTTGTACCATAAAGAGCACTGGCAGCAAGAAGGGTTTACCGAGGAATGGCTGGAAGCGCGAAAAGCTCGATTTGTTGAGTTTCCTGTTTTACTGGCATTCTTTGAAGAGATTGTTTCCCAGTTGAAAGAGAAAGGACACGTCTAGTAATTGATATAAAGTAAGGCATCCTTCCTTGAAGCATGCTTGAATGGGATATATACGAAGTGCGGCCTGGCAGGACACCTATCGTCGGTGTTAATTTCCGAAACACTGTGAAGAAATTTTCACTTGCAAAGGAGATTGACTTACTAATTGATAACTCGCAGGATCGTGAGTGTGTTCGCTTTGCAGTGATCTCTGATACTGATGTTTCTTCTGTAAAAGAGTTTATTGTTGAGAAGTTTCCGGGTGCGACAATAGAGAAAGTGAAAGGACATATTAAGAATCCTGTGCTGAGTGCAATGTATTGTAATTGACGGAAAACTGCTATTTTCAATGAAATGTATGTGATTCTTGTCGTATTCCTTATAATGTGAGCACCACATCTTGCTCACATGGACATTGTGCCAAGTACGTGGGAAGAAATAGAAAGAGAAAGTGGCTTGATAAAGGCCGCGCCAAAGAGCGCTGAGGTGTTCGAGCTTGAAGGTCGATATAATTCTTTTTTTTCATTGAATGAGGAGGGTATACAAGAGGCTCAGCAGCTCGTCAGACGTATTGGAGAACACATAGAATGGATATATGGAACTGTGAAAGGCCTTGAAGTAATTGAAAAAGATCCTAATGAACAGAATAAACGATCGTATGGTGCTCTTATTATAGCTGGGACGTATGAAAATTTACACGCTACACTTGCATTCACTGGAAAACGTGTAAGTAGGGAAACCTCTCTTCGTGATGGAATTATACAGACAACTCCCCTCCCTGGCTTTGATATTGGCCTTGATGCAAGGCTGAGTGTCAATGTGTCCGAAGAGGATTCAGAAACACTCTATGAACAAATAGGTAAAGAGTTTACAGTTATTAGAGGAGAATTTTATACTCCTGAAAGAAGCATAGAAGTCACGCCTGCCGCCAGTCTCGGTTTAGAAGGTCCGATTGTGCAGTGATTCTATAATGTCGTGATCGGTCTTGATTGGAGAATAAAGAGCTCTCCATCTTTCAGACAAAACTCGATGTCTTGTGGTGCTCCGTATGTCTTTTCTATTTCTTTTGCAGTTGTAGTTATGTTTCCCAAAATATTTTCATCGAAATCGAACTGTACGTTCTTTTTTTCCACTTTTTTCTCAGATAAAAAGTATGAATTTGGTGTGATTTCTCCGGAAACAAGTTTTTCTCCAAGTCCTTCGGCGATTTCTATCAACACGTACTTTTTTTCGACAGGATCGACTGTAAAACAGACGCCCGCATAGTCTGCTGGGATCATTTGTTGTACAATAACTGCCATGTGTATTGGTGTGTTCTCTTTGTTGTACGCTTGCGCTCTTTCTGAAGTTGTAGATTGCCAACATTGTTCGATCGCTCGGAACAGATTCTCTTCTGTGACGTTCAGTATCGTGTCAAATTGTCCCGCGAAGCTTGCGTTTTTTGCATCTTCTGCTGTTGCTGAGCTGCGAACGGAAACATTTCCAGTTAGGTTCTTGAATTTTGCAAGGATTTCTTGCTTGACATCATCTGTTAGTGTTGTTATTTCTGTTGAAATGCAGAACCCTGGCGGGACGTTGAAGTTATTTTGTATGAGAAAGCCAAGATTTGTTGCTTTGCCACCGAATAAACTGACTTCGCCCTTTTGAATATCTTGTAAGTCTTTGATCATCGTACGGTACCGTTCTCTACAGTAACCGTATTGCCGTCTTTTAACAGCTTCGTTGCTGTCTTGCATCCCACCACACATGGTATTTTTAATTCTCGAGCAACGATTGCCGCGTGCGAGGTGATGCCGCCTTCATCCGTCACGATCGCGGCCGCTTTCTGCATAGCGGGGAGAAAGTCTGGATGGGTTGTAACTGCAACGAGAATATTTCCTTTTTGCACTTTTTGCAGGTCTTCCACTCCTTTTACAATAGCAACAGTGCCGGTTGCGCTGCCTGGCGACGCAATCATTCCTCGAATTGCTTCATGTTGCTCTTCTGTGATGTCAAAATGTTTCTCTTGCGTGCACATGATGACGTTATCGTCATAGTAAATGGTGAATCCTGTTGTTCTATCAGGGATGCTTATTGGTTTTCCTCGTAGTTTTGCAACGATTTCTGCTTCCAGCATGTAGGAAAGTTCTTCTAATGTGCATTTGCAGCGTGCTGCGATCTCGTTGAACAAACTTTTCCTCGCGAAATAGACGCCTTTTCTTCGGAAATCATCTCTGTAATCCTTCAAGTATGCGAATGTGCGTGCAACATCGAGCAATTTCTTCTCATCTGCTGTGATGTTGAGCTCTTTGAGGAGTGTTTCGTATGGTATTTTTTCTTTCTCAGGCTGCTTATGCTCATCGACAAAGCGTAAGAATTCTTCTTTCGTCCAAGGATCGTTGTGTAAGTCCAGACATGGGATCCATTTGTACTGTTCGTAGAGTTCTTCTGGGTTCTCTTCTTGTATTCTTGCTTGCAGTTCTAGGATTGAAGCGTTTTTTTCTGGTGTTAAGAGTGTCTCGTAGTGTTGTTCTGGATTCTTTGTTTTGTCTTGTATTAATTGTTGCGCTGCTTCCGAAAATTTCTCGTTCAGAATGTAGACTGTCCAGATAAATGCTGCATAGCGAACAGCTCGTCTCTGGTATTCAAGGTAGTGTGCGATTAACTCATCATTGCTGAGCGTTTCGTGTTGCTCTTTCGCGTAGCCAACGTACGCGTGTCCTGTTTGCATGAATACATCGATGTAGTCCTTGACGTTATCGACCGTCCATGTCTCATCTAATGTTTGTAGTAACGTTTCCCATTCTTTCTCGTCGATATAACACACTTGATTATTCTCTTCAGGAATGTAGATTTGTTTCGTGAATGTGTGTGGAACAAGATCGTGTACCTCATTGGTGAGTGATCTGAGTGAAATTTCAGTGTATTGCACGCCGTATTCGCGTGCCATAATCTTTTTCCATGTCATCGGAACACAACCTCGCCTGGTAGGCCGAGTTCTGCTCGTACTTTTTTTATTCTTTTGACATATTCATCGTAGATTTCCTTGGGCTTGTGCAACTTGTAGTAATTATGCGCATTTTCATAGATGCAGCAGTCCATGACATCCACGTCTTTTGCGAGCTCAATGTATGGGTTCTCAGAATAAATTTCCTTTTCGCTGTGATGTGCGACTGCATCTGTGATGGTTTTGATCTCTTCCTCAGTAAAATCGTTGGAATCTTGTAGTATTTGTTCTGCGATTGGGGCGCCTTTTGGTCCGTGTTCCTTGTATGTGCCATGTATGATGACGTAAATATCGTGTAAGACACAGATAAGCTCTGCTAGTTCCACATCTAACCCTCTTTTTTCTGCTAAGATACGTCCGATTTGGCAGCAGCCGGAAGAATGTTTGAGTTCCCAGCAGATGGAGCTCTCCCTTTGTTCATCTGGAATGTCAGAATTAAGTAATAATTCGACAACGTGACGTTGAATCTTTTCTGATCTGCTTAATTCATCGCCTTTGAAGTGGTGGTAGTCGTCTGTCATAGTGTGCTTGGTGTGTTTTTCTATATAAAGTATATAACCCCCCTTACGGAGGTAGGTTTAAAAATTCGCCTGTATATGTTGATTTTATGGGTATTCGCACAGTGTTACGAACGTTAGGACTTACCGACGGGGAAAGTCGTGTTTACCTAGCATTGTTACAGCTCGGGAGGAGCTCTGTGGGGCCCATCACAAAGGAATCTGGCGTCTCTTCATCAAAGATCTACAATGTGCTCAATCGTTTAGTAGAAAAAAGCATTGTGAGTTACATTGTGGAAGGCAGAACACGATATTACTCTGTGCTAAACCCAAAATATTTGCAGCAGTTTATTGAACAAGAGCGTGCAAAGACAAACAAGCAATTAGACATGCAACAAACCACACTCAAGAACTCCTTGCCGTCGTTAGAAGCGCTCTACTTATCCAAAGAAGATGATGTGTATGCGAACGTGTATGAAGGGATTGAAGGCATTAAGGCTGTGTTTGACATGTGCTTGGATGAATGCTCCAAAGGTGATGAGCCAAAAACGCTCGGCTATCCACGCATTGCGAGTAAGTTGCTGAACGCGTATTTCAAAGAATATAATAGAAGGCTCTCGAAGAACGGTGTGAAAGCGAAAGTGATCTTCACACACAACGCGTGGTTTGGTAAGAAACGTGAAAAGAGAAAGCACGCGAAATACCGTTATTTGCCAAAGGGCGTGCATACTCCTGCATTCTTGCTTATCTATCACGATAAAGTCTGCACGATGGTCTTAACGAAGAAAAAACAGCTCTGTTTCGTGATTAAGAATGAAGAGACGGCGAAGAGTTACAAGACGTATTTTGACTTTGTGTGGAAGAGTGCGAAGAAAGTGCGCTAACCAAGTTTCTGTTCGATTTCTTTCTTTAACGCATTGATATGTAATGTGAGTTGTAATTGAAATGCATTCCAATCTGTGAATGTGAGTAATTGTCCGCGATAATTTATTGCGTTTCGTTTCAAACGTATTGTTTCAAGAAAATTCCAATCAAGTTCTAGTTCAGGGTGCTTGTAACAAAGATATGCATTCTTGCATTGGTGGTTATCTGCCTCGATACCTTCGAATAGGATGTAGGCTTCGATTAATCCTCGAAGAGATTCGTAGTATTCTCTGAATACAAACGTCCATTCGTCGCTTTCTTCAGAAATATCTTCTGATCTTCTATCGATAAAATCTATTCCTTTCTCTGCAACAAATTTCAATGACTTGATAAGTTCTCTATCAGCAGTTTTTTCCTTTATCTTTCCTGTGCTCAAGCAGAAGGCGTGTGTTTTCTCCAGATTATCAATGGTTACTTTCATGCGACCTCTGCGAAATCTTGTACTTGTCCTTTGACAACGTATCCATTCACAACATTCTTGATGAGTCCTGTACGAATATCATGTATTTCTTCTTTCGTTTGAAAAATGTGCAGTTCTATGTTTCTTTGTAATTTCTGTTCGTACGCTTGTTTGTCGAAGTCTTGAGCATTTCCGAAAATGAAAATGTCGATGTCTGATTCTTTGTACCAATCCCCTCGTACAATGCTTCCGAAGATAACTATTGTTGCTTGAAGTGAGAGAAGCTCTGTGATAAGTCCGCTTCTGTGTAGCTGTTCCAGAGCATACAATCTCTTCAGAGAATTATATGTTGGATTGTTCGCTCCTACTGTAAAAAATGGAAATGTTCCCTTTTCTTTGATGTGCTGCAGGAGCCCTTGTGCAACGTACTTTTTGAGCCACTTATTGACAACTGCTTTTGTTGCATGTGCTTTCGTGTATATTTCTGCGAAGTGCCACTCTTTCAAAGGGCTCTCTTCAAGAATAAGACGTAGTATGTGTTCTTCCTTACTCTTACTTCCCATAAAGTAGTATGTCTAAGAGATACTATTTAAATGTTGTGATTTTTGTTGTGTGAGGAAGAATTTTAATAGTGAACTACGGAAAACAGGCTGATGTCTGAAGATGCAAAAATACTCGATGCTGCTCTCGCTGCGCTCGGCATACCGAAGAATTTCGAGACAGACCCGCAAATTATGCGAGACGTCATCGAAGAAATGAAACTTGATGATCTCAAAACTAAGTACCCCCCCCTAAAAAAATTCTTCGAGGAAAGTATCACAACTCCGCAACCTATGCAACCTCTGATTGAGAGTTCACTGCAAGGAATTCTCGACCAACACCCTATACTTGTTGAATTCGCAAAATTGGCTCTTGAAAAAGACTGGTTGAAACCTTCTGAGCATGTGCAAAGAGCAATGCATGTAGCGCTCGTACTAGAGTACATGGCTGCTGCAATGTGTAATAATCATGAGTTTTTCATTGAGGCGCAAGAGCACTTGAAAGCAAAGGAACGAATATGTGGAATTGACTCTCAGCATCCATTCAAATCACTTCGAGCGGGAGTGAAAATCCTTCATAGCTATTTCATAACTATCAAAGGGGCCTCGATCGACCCGACAATGATTTATTTTCGGCTTCGGCGTGGAGCTCACAACAGACCCTTGAGTAAAAAATATTTGCAAAAACTCTACCTGAAAAAAGAATTGACGTATGTCGAGTATAAGTTGTTATCTCCAACTTGTGATAGAAGAGCAAGTCACTGTTGCGAGCTATTTGAAATAAACATATACGAAGCAGGAGTGACTGAATATGAAAATGGGTTCAAAACGAATGCGATTGTTGCATATGATTTAATAGACATAATGAAGAAAACTCTGCCACGCACTTCGTTCGAGAGAAAAAGTGCTGCTCCAAGAACAACAACAGATCCATTTTATGCATCACTTGTAACAAAGAATAATTTGTTTCCTTGTCTTTACCTTAATCAAGAATGGATAAGTCTCTACATCATGTGGAACATGGCGTTCGTTTTGAGTGAGTTTGATGAGCTAGATCTTATCCTTCCAAAATTTTTTATTCCATCAGTTATCAATGCAAAAACTGAATGCTTCATGGGTCCAAGAGCCATTTCACTTTGGCATACCTTGAACAATGCTCTTTTCAGAGCATATGATAAGAAAAAAAGTGTAGAACGTCCAAAAGAAAGTAAAGAGATGTCTATTGCATTGGCAACAATCAACAAGAAATATGCGTTTATGCTTGCGAAGCGAGAGTTGCATGAAGATTCTGAAGAGTTAACGAAACATTATAGAAAGTTCTTTTCTCAACCAGTGCGTAATTGCTTTCGCTTGTTAAGAGCGTTCCTTCGTTAGGTAGTCTCGATTACGCTTTCTCTGCGTTGCCTGCGGCTAGTCGCTCATCGATAAGAATATTGAATGCCTCATTTTCATCAACTCCGCGTTCGGCCATAATCTCCGGCACCCTCTTATCTCTGATTCTAGAAAACTCTTGCATCTCTCTATCTCTTTCTATAAGTTCTCTTTTCTTTGCCTCTCGTTTCGTGGTATATCCAAAAACACTATCGATCTCATCTCTCCGCTCGAGAACTTCAAGAAGCGTATTGAACACAGCACCTGGAGAGCTACCTGAGAGGTATGAGTTGTGGGAGTAGAAAACTCCACCTCCAAAGACTGTGTCGCGTGGTAACGTGTGCGTTTCCTCTTGATAGTGACACGCGCGTGAGAGGTTTTCAAGGTCTCTGAACTTTGGTCGCAAACCATCACGAGGCATATCAGAAAGCGCTCCGAAAAAATCGGAAAGAATATGGACTGGACTTCGGCGTCCTCCTCTTGCTAAAAGAGCTTCTGTGCTAATTGTGCTCGGATAATTTGAATTGTCGATCTCCCATTGCGCCCAAGGATCGTACAAGTTTACACGCCTCCCTTCGTCTCTCGGAGCCATCCACATACTGAATGTGAGTGGCTGCGTAACCACACCATCAACAACCAGGTTTCTGTATCGTTCCATCCCCTCTTCAATTTCCCCTATAAACTCATCAACTGGCTCGAAACATGCCTGAACTGCCCTATCAGAAACTCTCTTAACATCATCACCGAAACGAAGACCGCCCTTTCTCAATTGCGCAGCGCAATGCAAACCGCCGTTTGTAAGTGCGATTTCTCCTGCAGGTACACGAAAAGAGAATCCTGGTGGTGTTCCTGATCCTTTGCTAACCTGCTGAAGTTCGCCACCTGGCACGTACTCTACAGATGGATTTGCTATCTCTATTCTCATGCCAGAAAGCGCGTAACCCATAATAGTTGGAGTCCACACAGCAATTATTAAAGGTTTCCATTACCAAGTGAAAAATTTTGTCTAAGTTAGGTAGTCTCAATTACAAGCTTGTTGCCGTTCTTACTGATCGCAATTTCCATTTTCTCATCGAGCTGTAACTGTTTTTCCAAATCGGCAGGGACACGAAATACGAGGCCATTCCCACTTTTTGAGAATCTTCTATACAGTTTCATGGGTTCCGGCCACACACCGAGTTTTCTCGCGACTGTGATCGTTCGTTGCGTTTCCTCTTCAAGTGGAAACTCTTCTTTGCAGCTCGCACATCTCTGTCCTTTGACAATGAAGATGTAACCTTCTACTTCGAGTGTGATGTCATCGACATCGTGTAATTTTCCTTCACATACTGGGCATGTCATGAAAGAAGACAATGAATGGTATTTTTTAATCCTTTAGTTAGTTTCCCTTTAGAACAAAAAAATCTTTATTCTGTGGGACAAGGTCCTTCTTCTACTGAAAGGATATTCCGTTCCAAAACGAGAAAATTATGGCCATAATATTCTATGCAAGCTCTTTTACCTGTAAGATCTTTTGCCTTTTCGTACACTGGTCGCTTTCTAAACTTTCCATGGTGCCAAGCGAGATTACTCACAAACAGACCATCATCGGTATAGATATCTAAAGCCTTCATTAATGGCGGTCCCCATCGCTCTGTTTCCGTAATTGTGGTTTCTATTTCCCGATGTCGTTGATTTTTGTATATTCCTGTTATTACCCCATATGCTGCTCCACCCAGCAAGCCTAAGAAAACGCCAGTGATCATGAGTTTCTCGGCAAATGAAAGTTCTGGAACCTCCTCCTGATCTCGCCGTAATTCTGGTGATGGCATACTTGTGGGAGTTAGTTGGCCTATATAAGAATTTTTATAGTAATCTTTCGATAGTAGTAAAACTACTCCGCATGCTTACTCGTGAAGTAAGTCAACTGACTGATCAAATACAAGAAACTGATAATCCCCATCGCGTGCGCAGAATACTCGAGATCATGCCCCAGAACCCTCTCCTATCGATAACACTCATGTTGCGCTCCTTAGGAGGATTTTCACAAGGTCAACGAGGTATGTGGGGTCCTGACTCAGTGCACGAAATCCTGTTGATGTATTCGTTTCAAAATGTTCAGAAACATCTGGGAAATCATTAGGGTCAAGCGGAAACCCTACCCAGTTGACCTGGTCTGATGGTATGTCTCCGTAGAGTATGACATTCTCTTTGAACAACAAACTTGGAGGGGTGAATGCTGATTTCGAGACGAGAAGTCTGTGTGGTGGCTGACGCTCATGATATCCGACGGCATCTGTCGTAAAGCCCTCTGTTTCGAGGGGATCTCTGTATTGTCCAAATTCGTGCATATACTGTCCAGATTCTCTTCTACGTTCAAGAAAAAGTACGTCAATAGGATCATCAGACATGATTTTGGGTTTGGTGTTAGATACTTAAAAAGTCGTATTGCTATTAATCCACATGCTTACTCGTGAAGTAAATTAACTGACTGATCAAATACAAGAAACTAATAATCCCCATCGCGTGCGCGAAGTATTCTAAACCACCAGTATAAATGAAGCGCAGGTACAACACCCAGTACACAGCCATCGCCCACTGGTTCATATTGTAAAACAACCAGAAAATCATCTGAAGGAACCCCCAAAACCCTCTCTTATCGATAACACTCATGTTGCACTCCTACTCAAGAACCAGACGAATTGGCTAATTAGGTACAGGAACGAGATCACACCCATCATGTGCGCAAACAGCAATAACTCTCCTGTGTACAACCAGCGAAGGTAAAACACCCAGTACACCGCCATGCCGTACTTATTGATCTCATAGAACAGAATGAAAATCGTCTGAAAAATGTCCCATGTTCCCCCCATACAGCACCAGTGAAAAAAAGAAAAGGTTAGCAGTCACAACTACAGCCGCAGCCGCCTTCCTTCTTCTCTTTCTTCTCCTTCATCTCTTTTTCTTCCATTTTCGATTACCTCTCGAACACAGAGCTACGGGTTACCCCGCGCTTAAATGTGTTCTGGTGTGTTGGGGACACAACTATCGGTTAACCGATACTTACTTATATAGTTATCGGTTTCCCGATATGTTTATATAGATTCTCCCAAATCTCACACCATGGCCTGCTGCGATCTCAAGGGAATGCTCACGTTCTTAGTACTCTGGATCATCAACAAAGAGCCTGCGAATGGTGCTTCTATCGCTCGTGAGATTGAGAAGCGGAAGGGCTGCAAACCCTCTCCTGGAACGATTTATCCTGTGCTGAAGGACTTGAAGGAGAAAGGGCTCGTTACCGTGAAAGAGAAAGAGTACCACATCACAGACAAAGGGCACAAAGAATTACATGCTGGCTGTTCGTTATTCAAGAAAATCTTCTACGATGTTGAGGAGATTTGCAGGAAGTGTGATTAAAGACGCCACGCATCTTTCACTCGCTGCCGCAATTGTGCAAATGCCTCTCCGCTAGGTGGGGAGATTGCCATCACCTGCACAACATACGAGCCAAACTGTGCTTCATTCAAACGAAAGCCGAACAATCCTTCTCCACCATCTCTTCTTGCTTCAGTGTTAGCGTATGATGCAAGATCACTGAGTTTAAAAGTCTGAAAGCCGCCAGAAACTTTTTCCACAGCAACCGTTTGCCTATTCCATTTTTCAGGAGAACCCTCTGTATTGCTTTCAACGTTCACCACACCAATTTCACGGAGGCCGACAAGGTTATCTGGAGCGCTCCCTCTCGCAGGATATGTAGTCATATGAATGAGTGCTGTATCGCTGTTTCCGAGATCCCTGGAAGAAGCAAGACCCTCGTAGAAGGCGCGAACTTTGTGTTTGACGCCATCGATCGGAGTACTAGCTGTGACAATCTGTAATCCGTAGCTCATTCTCGAAGGAGCGGCGAGCAACTTTTAAATTTACCCTCTGTGAATGGGTACAGAAGACATCAAGACATCTAAACGCTGGAGAGTAGAAAAAAAGAACTAAAGCCAAACACGAGGTCCATGAGCAGAGATCTTTTTGTGTGCTTCTGCTGAGAGTGTGTCGTAGTGTGTCATACCGTAGAATTGTAACGTTGCTGTGAAAGGTGAGTGTTCCATAGATTGTACCCATATCCCTCCAGGACTCATATTATTGTACTGCTCTGCGAAATCTGCATGGAACTCTGCAGCAAGATCCCGAACAGTTGTATTATCTATAGGGTTTTGTATTCTCCAAGGTCTATAGTGTCTCAACACTTTTGTTTTCCGATCGTGCTTTCTCCTCTTTTCGCTCGTCTCAGTGTAACACCTTCCGTCCCAAATGGGCTCTTCCACATCACCGTCAAATCCATACACCCGTTCACCTCTTCTCATAATATCTGCGCGCGCAGATACTGCACCAAGGAGCTGAAATCGTGGACGTTCTGCGCGCGTTCCCGTGTGTGTCAGAATTTCTTCATCATAAAAAAGTCCTCGGTAGAGTGTCAGCGTTCGAGGTGCTTCTCCATCTTTTCTGCTCAATGTGAATGAACACCCGTATAAATCCATCAAGGTGGAACACACACAGCATTTATAAACTTTTCAGTAGTTACAAATGTGACTACGGCTTCGCGAGTCGCATCAGTTCGGATTGTCGCTCGTGAAACTGTGCCATATACGAATCGAAGCGCGGCTGTGTCTCTTGTACAACTGTGAGGGATTCATCGCGTATTCTTCTTGCGTCTTCATCGAAGGCTCCATTCCCATAGAGTGTTCGCTGTCCATTGTACTCGACAAAACCACTACCAAGTGGGCCACGGCTGTGGTGTGCAACATCCTTTCCTTGTCGTCGAATATACTCGAATCCACTACCGAAACGCTGCATCACTTCCTCCATACCGTTCTCGTGACAGACAACAATCTTCTTTGCACCTGCCCATCCTTTGCCGTACAGGAGAACACGCTCGCCATTCTCAAGTGTCATCTCATCAAGGAGCTGTTCTTCTTTTGGAAATTCGCACCCAACTACTGATGCGGCTGCGACGACACCGCTCGTTCTCAGTGCATTCATCAAGAGTTCTCGTCTGGTTTGTTTCATAGGTTCCATACAATGTACTTGATGTACAAAAAAGAACCTGAACAAATTTTCTTTTTTACTGGGTTTTTGAAAGAATTTTCACATCAAGCAATCAAGAGCATCCAAGATAACATGCAGCAGCGCCGCCCAAAAGAAATACTTGAAACGCCCGTAGAAACTGAACACAACGTAGATCGGCACAGCCCAAGAATGCAATGGATGCACGAGGCTACACCTGGAAGGATCATAGAACGGATCTGCCAAGAAATGATCTATATCTAAGATATTCGAGCCGAAGACCTGCCACGCCACCCAGTGGAAGTTCGCTGGCTTTTTCACTCTGTAGATCACAGCTAACAAGACAACGTCCGCGATGAGATGGGCAACGAGGTTAGGCATGAGGAGAATATATATCTCACACTTAAGAAACTATCTTGCATTCCAGTACTCTGGAAATTCCCTTGCTACTGCAGCATCTTTTGCATCTAGTTTTTGTATCCATGCTGCTGCGTCCTGAATGCCATACACTTGAATTTGAGCTCCTTTGGGAGATGGGTATTGTTCTCGAGCGGCAAGGAACCAACTTTCTTGTCCTCTCCCAATATGAATTGTGTTTGCGGCGTTAAGTAGCTCTTCAAACGAACAACTAGGGGATGTTTGGCCATCGTAGGCTGTGGCGTTCTCAATCATTGTAGAAGGCAGGACGTTTTCAGGTTTACCAGAAACAAACCCTTTAGCAAGGAGTTCAAGTTTTGGTGTTCGGCCCATTGTTGACGAAGACCAATCATGCGTGATGAGTGTTTCTCCAGAAAACACACCACTCCCAAAATTTCTGTAGACTCCTATAGATTCTGGTTTTCTAGTAAGCTGATTTAGCTCGTATATCCTTCCAGTCTGCACATGTATTCCGAATTGATCCATGATGGTGGAACATTCCACCCCTTTATATAACTACTCTAAAGGAGTTACTAAATCTTCATCTCCCACTGGACAACTGAATTTTGCCAGTACAGCCCTTCTACTCCCCGTTTTCATAGGAAACAGAGGGGGGGTACCACTGGTCACATACGCACTGTGCATATAAAGCATAACGTTCCACAATCTTGTATGGAAGTCCTAGAAACGGGGATTGAGCTCTCAGAACAAATCGAGAGCTTCAGAGAATTCTTCGAGATCAACCAAGACTACATGGCAGAGCTCCACGACCAAGTCAGACACGGCAGAGCGTGGATCAACATCGAATTCGCTGATTTCGCAAGACACAACCCTGAGTTAGCAGATCTCCTCTTAGAACAGCCAGAAGAGGTCATCAAAGCAGGACAGGTCGCCATCGACAAGATGGACCTCCCGACGAGCTCAGATCACACGATGGAACGTGTAGAAATTCGCATCATGCACCTCCCAAAGGCGCAAACACTCCCGATCAGAAAAATCAGAGCAAAGCACCTCAACAAGTTTATTCAGGTGAATGGTATTGTCAGACAAAAATCTGATGTTCGCCCCCAAGTCACCACAGCGCGGTTCGAATGTCCGACGTGTGGCAATATCATCCCTGTTTTACAATTAGACACAAAATTCAAGGAACCCAGCAAATGTGGCTGCGGCCGAAAAGGGAAGTTCAAACTCCTCAGCAAAGAACTTGTGGATGCGCAAAGCATCACGCTGGAAGAGGCGCCGGAAGATCTGGATGGAGGCGATCAACCAAAGCGCATGAAGATTTTCCTGAAGAAAGACCTTGTCTCTCCTATGACAGATAAACGGACAAATCCAGGTAGCAAGATCACGATCACCGGCACGATCAAAGAAGTGCCCATCATCCTCCAAACAGGAG
Organism: Candidatus Woesearchaeota archaeon; assembly: GCA_028818155.1. GTDB lineage: Archaea > Nanobdellota > Nanobdellia > Woesearchaeales > UBA525 > UBA525. The sequence continues at coordinate 15,995 of JAPPOH010000005.1, forward strand.
GGCAGAGTACGAGATATGACTTAATCATCGACACGAATTTTGTGGAGACGGTCCAGCAAGATTTCTCCGAGATTGAGATTAATGCTGAGGAAGTTGCAGAGATCAGGGAATTAAGCCAGGATCCTGATTTGTTCGAGAAATTTGTTGCGTCCATTGCACCAAGCATTTACGGTCATGAATTCATCAAGCAAGCGCTCTTGCTGCAGATGTTTGGGGGGCTGCACAAAGAGCGCGACCAAGGAGTGAGCTCTCGTGGAGATATCCACGTGCTCCTCATTGGTGATCCTGGAGCAGGAAAGTCTGTTCTCTTAAAGAGAATCAGTGGTGTTGCACCAAAGGCACGCTTCGTCGCAGGAAAAGGTGCCTCAGGAGCAGGCCTCACCGCTGCTGTCGTGCGAGATGACTTCCTTCGAGGTTGGGCACTCGAGGCAGGAGCACTCGTACTCGCGAACAAAGGGCTCGTGTGTATTGACGAGCTTGACAAGATGAGCGCAGAAGACACGAGTGCAATGCACGAAGCGCTTGAACAGCAGCAAGTAAGTATTTCCAAGGCAAACATTCAGGCGACGTTACGTTGTGAAACCACCGTGCTTGCTGCCGCAAACCCGAAATTTGGGCGCTTTGACCCGTACGAAATTATCAGCAAGCAAATTGACTTGCCACCAGCACTCATTAGTCGGTTCGACCTCATTTTTCCCGTTAGAGACTTGCCTGACGCGACAAAGGATGAGAAACTCGCAAGCTTCATTTTGAACTTGCATAAAGAGAACACGAGAAAAGAGGGGGAGATCCACCCTGACATGATCAAAAAGTACATCGCATACGCGAAGCAGAACTGCTCGCCACAGTTGACGGACTCTGCGTTAGAAGAAATCAAGACGTACTACGTGAAGATGCGTGGCGGCGATCAAGGCGATGACGCAATCAAACCAATTCCAATCACAGCAAGGCAGTTAGAAGCATTAGTACGATTAAGCGAGGCAAGTGCACGCATGCGTCTCTCTGAGAATGTCACGAAACGAGATGCGCAAGTCGCAATCGAACTCGTCCATTACTGCCTGCAGCAGATTGGCATGGATCCGGAAACAGGGAAGATTGACTTGGACAGAGTCACAACCGGTATATCCGCTTCGCAGCGAAGCCACATCTCCATCGTGAAGGAAGTGATCCAGACATTGGAGAAAGAGGTAGGAAAAGCGATTCCTGTGGACGATATCATCCGCGAAGCAGGCATCAAAGGCGTGGCAGAAGACACCGCGCAAGAGGTTGTTGAACGATTGAAGCGCGCAGGCGATATCTACGCGCCGAAGTTCGGATTTATTTCGAGATTATGAGAGCATTCCAAGCGATTAAAGAAGAGATTGTTCGTCAGTATGAAATAGGAAGGAGAACTGATGAAACGCACGATACGAAAGCAGGCATCATGCTTGGTTTCATTATGCTGGTGCTCGCAAGCATTATAGTTCGCGAAGATGTTTTACGAAGTATTTTTGGGAACAGGATCGCAACAGTGTTCTTTTCTCTTGGTGTTGCAGGAATTTTATACGCGTTGTATGAAGGGTTTCGCGGGTACGCGATACGAGAGTATGTTGCTGGTGCGAACCTCCCTGATTTACTTACACAGTACCGAAAAGGCAAGAAAAGAAACTATGAAAACGTTATCATGGGTGCGATATACAATGCCTATAAAGAGAATCAGAAGATAACAGAAAGAAAAACAAAAGCAATAAAAAGGATGTTCGCTTCTTTTCTTTCTGGATTCCTCGTAATCCTCGGGTCAATATTGTGGACGTGGATATAATGGCAAAACCAAAAAAACCTGATATGAAAGACTTTGATAAACCAGACGTGCGGCTCGCATATATTGAGAAAGCTGTTGAAGAGTGATCGCAACAGTTAAGAACGATTCTCCACTTCCAAGTTACATGCCACCAGCACGACAAACAGCTAAGTACTGCACACTCGCTGAGATGAAATCTGGTGCTTGGACTGACAATATAGTAGAACTTCCGCGTGGAACAGTCAATAGAGTGAATATTTTGGGTGTCGTTGTGGAGAAAGGTGAAAAAACCATAGTGCTCGATGATGGGAGCAGCACGATGGTAACGCGTTCATTTGAAGCGGAGCCGAGCGTTGCAGTGGGAGATATGGCACTTATTGTCGGGCGTCCTCGTGCATTCAACGACGAAAAGTACATTGTCATAGAGATCTGTAAGAAACTCACGAATCCTGGCTGGGTCGCATATAGAAAAAAAGAACTTGCACTGCTTGGAGTGAAAGAAGAGAACGCAGAACAACCAGATACTGTCCAAGAACCGAAAGATATCGAATCTGAAGTGAAGGAAGAAACTGCGGACAGCATCATTGCGAAAATCCGAGAGCTCGATACTGGGAACGGCGCTCCTGTTGATGAACTAATTAAGACCATGCCGAATGCTGAGGAACTGTTAAAACCCTTATTTGAAGGTGGGGATGTCTTTGAAGTGCGGCCTGGCATGGTCAAGGTGCTCGAGTGACGTACTTTGACAATCACGTTCTGAATGAACTTCTTGAGAAGAAGCTCTTCATTTTTGACATGAACGGCCTCATCACAGATGATGAAGGTATTCAAGTTGCATCCACGAACCTTGCGCTGAAATCGTACGATGTTGTTGTGAGTGAAAAAGAGTGGAAGGAGTATGTTGGGCATAAAGCAGAAGAGACGTTTGCACGCATCGTGAAGAAACACAACCTGCCTCTCGATCATCAAGAACTTTTAGAACGAAAAAACAAACACTATGAAGAAATCGTCAGAGAACATTGTCCTGTACAACCAGGCGTACTTGCATTCCTCGAGCATCTCCGTGGACGACGACTATGTGTTGCGACGGGAACAACACAATTCGAGGCTGCAGTTATTCTGCGTGACTGTCTAGACATTCACGATCTCTTTGAGTTTGTGATCGATGGCTCCATGATCACGTACGGGAAGCCTGATCCGCAAATTTACAATAACGTGCTTGCACGAGCTGGTGTGAAGCCGGAGAGTGCTGTTGTGTTTGAAGATACTGAGGTTGGTGTTCGTGCGGCGAAAGCTGCAGGGATTGACGTTGTCGCTGTGCCGAATGATTTTACGAAAGAACAAGATTTTTCTGGAGCGACGCTTGTGCTAAAAAGTCTAGAGAAGAACGCAGTTATCGTGGAACGATAGGTGTGTTGGCGATATTTTGAGTTTTGATTGCATTGAATGCTGAAGGAAGGTTGTTTACAGTTGCAGCTCTTACCACAGAATCCAATACTTGATGAGAATCTGGCGTTTGTTGTGCGAGCGCGGCTTCTCCATGTCTATCGCAGATGCTTGCAAGTCCTCTTCGAGTTGCACTTGGACGAATGCTGTACGTGAGGGCCAGAGCGGGCCCCCACAAAGGGCTTGTTGCGATACCTACAGCAACGTACAAACCTGGGTTTTGCATAATGTGCTGTGCTGTATCGTAGAGTGACATCACTAGGGAGGAGTGGACTTGAATATTAAAACCTTTCTTTTCTGCTACGCGAATCCCATCACGACGGGCGTGACCCACACTTCGAGAATAGCGGCAAAGAGCGTTAAGAAGAGCGCAATCAGCAACAAGTCCGCACTGTCAAGCAGCACATGCTCAAACTTCCGAGTCGCGATATCGTGCTTCATCACTGCAATGCTCACAATCCCGCCAGCTAACCCTGCAACGAAGTACGCGCCAATCTCGGGAATACCGTGTATCACGTACCGCAATAACGCGTAGGAGATCACTTGAAAGTAGCCTGCGGCGAGCGCCAGCCCTGTTGCATCAGCAAGCTCGGCCAGCCCTGTTCGAACTAAATTCCCCATCGCCGCGCCGATAATACTCGCGTTCCACGCGAGAATAAAGATGGCACCAGCACCGAATAAAAAGCTAAAGAGAATACAGAAGACGAGCACACGAATGTTGTTCAGAAAGATTTTCGTGAAAATTGAGAAATCGGCGCTGACCAACCCCGTTGCTTTGCCATTAATCGCGTTGATCGTCTCTCGCTGTGCGGAAAATAATGTGCTCGACATTTCTGACGGTAAGAACGCATACCAAATCATGAATGCAATGCACATACCGATAAACATCCACATCATGCTACTGAGCGCCTTACTGTGCTCTTTCAGCAACCATAGTTCTGGATATCCCTCAAGGTCCTTCTCTTCTTCCATGATGGTCATCTGATACATCAGTGGGAGTGCTGCCATTGTCAGCAGAAAGACCATCGTCATGGATGCATAGCTCTTGAACACCATGTATGCTAAGAACACAGCAACAGTCGTGTAGATAAACCCAAGGAAGACTGTCTCCCATGGCTTCTGTTCTGCCTGGAATGCTGTGAGGATGTTCTCGAGGACCATGCTGTTTCACACATGTAAGCGTTTAAATTGTTTGTTGTAAAAGCGTGTCAATACTTTGCACGTTGATCTCGTCAGTAATGAGGAGTGATTCATACCTACGAATAGCGGGGAAGTGCTCCTTGAGCTCCCCTAAAAGTTCGCAGAGTGCTCGATATGAGTCAATTTCCACCTCGAGCTCGAGCTGCCAGGGGCCGACGCAGGAAATAACTGCGACGATATGCTTTTGTAGTCGTGTCCACTGGATGATTTTCTTTGTGTCTGAGTCTGTGTATACGAGTACCTTATAGAATTCGTAGCCGAACTTTGTTGCGTTGATAGACGGCCTATACGAAACGATAATGCCTGATTCCTTCAGTGATTTGAGTGCTGATCGGATCGTCTTGACGTTTTTCCCCGTTCTGTTCGCGAGTTCTGTGTATGACATTCTCGCATTCTCTGAGAGAAGTTTGAGAATGTGGTGGGTGTTTGCAGGGATTTTCTCTGTGTGTGGCTGTTCTTGGAATGCTGTCTCGATAATTGGCTCTGTGTTAGTCAGGTAACTTCTCGTGTGGTATTCTAAACTGACGTTCATCACCATAGCAGAGCTGGAAATGCCTTGAAGTGTTTCGAGAAATGAGGCGAAATCATGGGGTGTTTTACACAGAATGCAGAGTACAGCGTCATAGACGCCGGCGCAAGAGGCGTACCACCACAACCTTGGGTGATTCTTTGTGCTTTTTGTAAACGCCTTCTTGTCTTTAATCGTCACCCAGAGTTTCCATGCTGTGAAACCGAAGCGAGATGGGTCAAAGACTGCGTAGTATCCTCTGATGATGCCCTTCTCTTCGAATTGCTTAAGTCTGTACTCCGCCACTGTTCTAGAGACGTGAATCTTTTTTGCTAAAGCACTAATTGGAATGCGCACATCCTGCTCGATAGCTGTTAGGAGCTTTCTGTCAATTTTGTCCAGACGATGGGTGTTCATTTTAGGTAATTTTTCTCCTTTGAAATACTCTTTTTTTACAATCTTTCAGAATTACTTACTTATATATGTGCCTCTTTTGTAAAGAATTACGGAGGAATAGTGATAGCTGAAACCACAGTAGCGTCAATGAAGTTTTCTGCATTGCTCGACCGAGGAAATCTGATCAAAATATCAGGAGCGTTCGCTACAGAAGTATTCCGTCGCATGGGCTCTGATGCGCCTGAATTCGGTCCGCTTGGGAATGGAGGAGCAGCACTAGCCACAGGCCCCGGTCGTGCTTGCGTACAGCAAATTTCTGATGAGCATGCAAGCCATACTGATGGTCCACTACTTTTTGTCGAAAACACGTACGGACTATCGCCTGAAACACTTAACGGAGCGGCAGCGAATGGGCTTCCTGGTGCAGAAACAAGGGGTTTAGAGCTACTCACCAAAGCGGAGGATATTGCGCTCAAGAGTTTAGAACATGTAGGAAGAGTTGATGATGACAGCACAATACTTGTTAGAAGCACGCGTTCAGAAAACACCTACCATGGCGAGGACACACCAAAGAATGTGGCTGAGAGTTACATGGCAAACACCCTCGCCTTTGTACGGTATGGGTGTGCGGATGTGCAACTCTTCGAAGCAACGCCATCGTGGTGGAGCATGCTTGGACAAGCACGGGCGTTCACGCGCGCACATGAGCCACAGGAACTCGAATCAGATGTGGTGCGATATCTTGGTGGGGATATCACGAATATTCCTGCACGGGGGCTTGATCCTCGAACCGGCAGACTTCGAGGCGTCACACAGCAAAAAGAATACATTATATCGCTCTGCCTTGAAGAAGATGGAACAGTCCAAACGGGACGATCTAATGGTAAGTATGAGTCCATGCCACTTGAGGAAGCATTGGATCGATTCTATGAAGCTGCTGCACAGGAAAATCTTATCCTCCCTACAACCCTCGGACTCAACTGCAATGCGCTTTCAGTAACCCTGGAGGCATTCACCAATCTCCCCCATGATAAACGATCATGGGTCAAATGTGTCTATCCAAATGCAGGGCCTGAGAGAAATCCTAAGAACTACAGGGATGCCATGGAGATCAGTTCGATACCACACAAAGACTTTGTTCGGGGCTTAGAACAACTCAGAGCAGCGGGCGCTCTTATTCTTGGCGGATGTTGTGGTGCGGAGCCAAGGATTATGAAACACGACTATGGAGTACCAAAACCATTCGTCGCCGCTGTCTAAACCTTTATAAACAATCTGCGGATTCTCTTCTGTATGGACTACGAAGCTATGCTCGACAAGGCAAAGGAAGAGTTGCCTGATGAAACGGAAGAGACAAGCCGTTTCGAAGTGCCAAAGTTCCGAGGTCATCTCGAGGGGCAGAAAACAATCATTAACAACTGGGCACAAGTTGCCTCTGCTCTCAACAGGCCGCCAGAGCACTTGTTGAAGTACGTGCAGAAAGAACTTGCTACGCCTGGCGAAATGATCAAGGATTCTGTTGTGTTCGGCAGTAAGCTCTCCGCTTCAAAGTTGAACGAGAAAGTCGTTAAGTACATGGATGAGTTCGTCTTCTGTAAGACGTGTGGCAAGCCCGACACGAAATTGTCCAAGGAAACGGGTGTGTATTTCCTTCAGTGCCAAGCATGTGGCGCGAAGAACGCTGTGAAGAGTAGGATTTAGTGTGAGAGATGTTGAATTCTTTTGTGTGTTCTACCTTGAGAACGAGCAGACAAGTAACCAAGTGTACCACTTATTGCGCCCTGAATGCTCTTTGCCATTGGATAGAAAGGAAATGGAACGTTGAGTTCATCGATCGTGTCGTTTCTCATACTTTCTACTGCTGATCTGCATCCTGCGGCAGCATACGGAAAACGCTCTGATAGTTTCTCAAAATATTTCATGCATCCTGAGTCTTCTAGAATAATATAAACGTTTCCATAGAATTTTAAAAGCTTCGTCATTACTTCGCTCATGGTCTACTACTACCTCGACCTGGAAACGCACGGAGAAGGGGACCCCAATCCTGAACAAGACAAGATTATCTCCATTTTCCATTGTGCAATGGATCCCTCAACGGGGAAACAGATCGGGGAGCCTGTGCTCCTGAAGTCATGGGACTCCTCAGAAGAGGATATTGTCAAGAAGTTGTACGAACGTCTCAAGAAACACGTCTTTGACTTCGTTCCCGTCGGTTTCAGTGTGCTCTTTGACCTCTGGTTCTTGAAATCGAAGTTCAACAAGTACTGTGAAGCAAACTTAGATGACAGTTTCTTCGTCAATAGACCGTATCTTGACCTCAAACATGTCGCTGTGCTGGCGAATCAGGGACGTTTTAAGGGCGTTCGACTCACAAATGAAGGAAATCCGATCAAAGACTGGTATGAATTCAACGATTATAGCTCAATTGAGCGGCACATGCAGGAAAAATTCGAAAAATTCCTTGAGGCATACGAAAAATGGCACGCAAAGCTGCAGTAGTGTTTGATTTTGATAACACGATCGCGAACACATTTCATATTGTGTTTTCTCATACCCGTCGCTTCTTACAAGAAAGAGGTTATCCTACAATAAATGAAGCAGACGTGCGAGCACAAGGTATGCGAGAAACGATACAAGAGCTGCGCATCCCGTTCTGGAAATTGCCTTATTATGTGTGGAGAATAAAGAAAGAGATGAAAGAAGATATGAAGAGTGCTCATGTGTATGCTGGACTGCTTCCTGTACTCAAGAAATTACAGAAGAAGTACAGCATAGGTATTGTTACATCAAATAGAGCAGACGTTGCTTCCCATGTGCTCGGAATGAGTGTTGCTTTTGTTCGTGAGAGCTCATTATTTGGAAAGCACAAAATATTGAAGAAACTTTCACGAACGTATTCCTTTGTATATGTTGGTGATGAAGTGAGAGATGTGGAAGCATGTAAGAAGGCAGGTGTGCCGTGCATTGCTGTAACGTGGGGGTACAATACAAAGGAAGCGCTCGAACAAGCAAAGCCCGCCGTTCTTGTTGACACGCCGAAAGATATACTGGAGGCTGTCCGTGCAACGTTGTGAATGGTGTGGTGATGATCCACTCTACGTGCAATATCACGATGAAGAATGGGGTGTTCCTGTACATGATGATCAGAAACTTTTCGAATTTCTCATTCTAGAAGGTGCGCAGGCTGGTTTGAGCTGGTCAACCATTCTGAAAAAGCGGGAAAATTACAGGAAAGCGTACGATAATTTCGATCCAAAGAAAGTTGCGAGGTATGATGAGAAGAAAGTGCAAGAATTGCTCGAGAATGAAGGCATTGTACGGAATAAACTGAAAGTGCGTGCGTCAATTTTGAACGCGAAGTTGTTTTTGGCAATTCAAAAAGAGTTTGGCTCGTTCGAGACGTACATATGGGGTTTTGTCGACGGAAAAGTGATCAAGAATAGGTTCAAAAGAATGTCAGATTTGCCTGCAAAAACGGAGGTTTCTGATGCATTGAGTGCAGATCTCAAGAAACGAGGCTTCAAATTTGTTGGCTCAACGATTATGTACGCGCACATGCAAGCAACAGGCATGGTGAACGATCATGTCATGAGTTGTTTTCGGTGGAAAGAAGTTTAGAGAATTGGTAATAGTTTTCGTAAGTAGAATGCGTAGAGAGAAAATGCGGCGACCCAAATAAAAAATTTTAGAGAAACATAGAATATATTTCTCAAACTCGTTTGCTTTCTCTTGATTGGTATGTTTGTTGTTAGAATCCCAACTATTCTGAAGACTCCCCCAAAAAAGAGTGTGAGAAAGCCCAAACGCAAACCAATTTCATACTCCGAAATAGTTGAAATAATCGAGATGATTGCGCCAACACCTAAGAATGTTCTATTTACAGTAACATTGTCAAGGATTCTCTCAACTTTTGCAGAGATTTTCACCCAAACTCCCCCAACCCTGTCTGCTTCTCCTTTTCACGACCAAAATAATCTTCAATTTTTCTCCGTAAGAGTTCAAGATCTTGCTGCAAGTATGGCGGCACGCCGTACTGTTCGGCTAATTCAAGAGAGGGCTCAAGGTACTTCACAACACTCCCTTCGCTTATGGTGAAAAGAATCTTTCCTTTGCACTTTGTACACCTGCCGATTAACGGTGGTCTGCGAAATTTCTCATTGCATTTCACACATCGGAACTGCTGCTGGGAAAATTTCCTAAAATTACCCTTAATATCGCGTAAAAAGTGTTTCTCGATAATCAAACGAGCAACATCTGACGTGTCACAAGCAGCAATCTTCACTGCAAGGTCCATTTGCCCGTCCATTTTCTCCTTCATGCTTGGTAATAGCTTGTACGCACTACACAGGACGCCCGCATTTAGGTTTGTTGTATCGTGTGTAAAGCCCATGCCCTCGAATTGTTGTTCCGTATCCAGCACGTCGCCAATGAGTTCCACTTTCACATCGTATGGTTTCTTGTATTCCTCCGCTGCCTCGTACATCTTGAGTGGATAATTCCAGACTCTGTCGACGTGGAATGCCATATCATCTACTTCTGAGGGGTTCAACTCATATGTGACAACGAGCGGTGCATCCATCGTACTTCCTCGTGTCTCTGGCAGGAATTTTGGACTGAAGTTTAAGAAGACATCCATCAAAAGGATAAAACAGGCTTCGTCGCCGTCGCAGTCTCTACGAAGAGCTGCGTGAAACATTGGATGTGCAAGAAATCCTTGTGTTTTGCTGAACCCTATGATCCTGCCAACCATGCCTGCAGATGTGTGGGGTGCAAGTCCAATAACATATTGACCAACTAAATTCTCTCGATTAGTAATGTTGTAGTATTTTCCCATACCGTACAATTTCTCTAGGAGCTCATCGATAAATTGGGCTGTTCTCATCAATACTGCATCGCATGGCTCATCAGGACTATCTGGACAACAAGGAATTACGACATCCTGTGCTTTCAATTCAAGAATTTGATCGTCACGTTTTAGCGGGACGCCTCGACAGTCGTGTGTGTATCCTAATGTTATGAGTTTCTCGATTGGAACTCCAATTTCTCTTGGTCTGAAGTGTGTAAGCGCAACCTCGCTACAATCATACCGTGTTGTACCATCTTTGTTCACGTGAATGCTGTGTTTTGCACGCAAAATGCCTTTGATGAGGTGTTCTGGGATATGAGATTTGTTACTTGTTCCTCTTACCCCTTTGATGAGATCTGGATAGATGCTGAAATTGAGTTTCTTCAGGCACGCATCGAAGATTTTATTGATGGGAATCTCCTGTCTGGCTGATGTTCTCTCTTGTTTTTCGCCGTACCACTCAATTTCTTGTGTTTGTTGCTCTGTTTTCACATCACATTGCTCGCATCGTGCAAAAACTGTTTTCTGATCACACTGCTTGCAGAAGCGTAGCGGGTATTCTGCGGTGATTTTTCTTCGTACAAGTGCTTCTTGTATGCTTCGTAAGCGTCCTCCCTCTTCTCCGACAGGGAATAATGCGTGTGGACTCCCTGTGAGCTTTCGCATTTTTGCCTTTTCGGGGCGCCCCATTCGAGCACCGATGAATGTTCCTGCCTTGTCACGTACAAGAACGTTTTTGCTTACTATGGTGAGCACGTCCTCTCCTGCAAGATCCCCCTCGAGAAACTTTGAAAGGATCGTTTTCCATTCCGAGGAGACGTTGCCCTCTTTGTCATGAGGAATGCCGAGGAGTTCTAACGTTTCCTTCTGCATACTGTGTTGTAGGGCTCGTAATTGTTCGGGTGTGATGCGTGTCAAGAACGGCGTCCATGCGCTGTGAAGTGGCGTGTTTGTTTTCTCAGCGATCAGTAACGCTTCGTTCGCCGTTGGTTTGTGTTTGAGTGGTGTATTGAGAAGTTTTGTGATCCGTTCCTGGGCGATCACTGTTGCTGTTGCGAGTTGTTCAGGGCTCTCCATTGCTTTTGCTACTTCCTGCGCCCACCACTCAGGGCAATACCCAACAGGAACGAGAGAATGGTTCCTATCATAGAAGTCGCCGTAGTTCACGAGCACATCTCCAAGATAAAGAATTTTTGCGACTTTGTCTTTTACAGCGAGCGCGTCTTCTTCATGCTCTAAATACACAACGCTACCATCCTTCAGACGGACAATGGGGCCGTCAATTGTATCACAGGGCATGAATGCTGCTGCTTTTCCTGGTCGCTCCACTTTCAATTGTGTGGCGCTTGCGATGTAATCGTTCAGAATGTGCATCGTGCACGGATGAATTGCCTGTCCTGAGTAACCAGAGGCACGCGAGCGACCATATCGTAGGCGAAAGCCTCCTTCTCTGAGCGGGTACGCTAGGACCGGGCGTCCTGCGACAAGGTCTTTAATGTATGTGTAGTCGGGTGTGATCTTTTCGTTTGTTGTCTCGACGCCTTTTGCCTTCATCTTTTTCTGAATTGTGAGGAATTCTTGTAAGAACGACCAGTGGCCCATATCAAAGTCTGCCCCCCACTTACTCAACTGTTTCCAGAGCTTTGGCGCTTTCAATGGGATGCAACTGCTGTGGATTAAGCAATAGCCTGAGCGAAGTTTATTTGTTGGGACGCGAGGCAGATCTCGTAAGTTGATATTTCCGACGTCATATTTCTCCGATGGGTCTCCTGCGATCTCAATGGGTATGTGCTCCATGAGGAAGAGTGATTCTGCTTCGCTTGGGAAATATTGGAGGTTTGTGATGTAGTTGTGATAATCGCCGATCTCCGCGGGACAGCGTTGACATTCTTTGGTTGTTGGGTCGTACTCTGCATAGCCCATCTTCACACGGACGTAGTCTGCGATCAAGACGCTCACTGCCGCGGCGGTTCCTCCTGCATTTCGAATTGGGCCGGAGAAGTTCATGCAGAAGTATTTGCCTTTCTTGTCTAATCTATCTTTAATCTCAATTGACGTTAATCCTTCCAGTGGAGCAGAGACCACACCGAGTGTGATGTATGCGAACCCAACTCGAATACCAACAGTGATTGCCTCCACCTCATCTTCGAACGAACAGAATTTCTGCTGTGCGATTTCGTGTGCGATGACAAGCGCAACTCTCCAATCGAGAACGCCGTACTTATTTTCAAGGTGTTCAATTCTTTTTTCTACGCCTGCGTTCTTGATCTGTGGTGCGATAACGCTGCTGAGGCCGATAACCCGTTCAGCAAGTGTCTTGACGAGCGCAACCCCTACTTCTTCTTCTGGATCATACCCTCGCGCCCGTGCTTTTTGTGCGATTGTGTATGCTTCAAAGCAATCTTTCCTGAACGTATCGAAGTAGTGTTGCATGCCTGGGCTTGCTTGCAACCCCTCTTTCTCTTCTTCCATGAGTTGTTCTTGTGTCATGCTCTGTTTTTCTCCGTGATTGTGTAGGTGAGTAAAATAATTCCGAGAACAAAAAGAATGATAATTGTAAGGATGAATCCTGAAAGAATTTCCATTATGTACAGCACATATGTGATGATAGCGAGAATGGTGAGTGGGATTGCAGTAAACCAGAAAAAGAGCCAGGCTGTCATTGTTCCTCCGGATAGAAATTAATGAGTCTCATTTCTCTCGTTCGTAAGTTCACAATTGGGAGTTTTGCTGGTTCCGGGATCAATCCTCGCTTGATTTGCTCGTCTGAAACATCATTCCAGCAGCCTGGGTTGACGAGCGTGACTCCGTTGTAATTCCCATAGCTAATGTTGTGTGTATGTCCTGTCACAATAAAATCGGGGACTGTTTCGATAACCATGGGATCTTTCTCGCTGTCAGGGACGTACGTGTTTGAGCCGTGTGTTGGTGCGATGTGACGTTTTTTGAGATAGAGTTTCATCACTTCGTCCATTGCGTCCATGCCGCCCGCGTCTTTGATGGCTTGCACGTTGTTTGCGAAGTGCACGAGGCTGTAGCCGTGATATAGTAAAAGATCGAACCCTGGGTGGTCTCCCCGCTTCTCTATGGTAACTGTCGCGGGGTTGCTGACAATCGTCACGTTGGGGAGCTTGTACAACTCCTCAGCTATGTCTGTATAGAGTGGTAGTTGTGGCTCTTGGAGTCTGCCTGCATCGTGGTTGCCTGCGATCATGATAAGTTGTATGTTCTCTGGGATCATTTTCACGAGTTTTGCAAACGCATCGTATTGTGCTTTGATATCGTGTATGTTGCTATCCTCTTCTTGTCGGGGATAGACGCCAACCCCGTGAACAAGGTCGCCGATAAAGACGAGGTAGCCGATTTTCTTTGCTGTTGTTCGCTGTTCTTCAGTGCCGACTTTGCCGGAGAGCCAGAGGATCATGTTTTCGAAAGCTTCTTTCATGAACAGCTTACTTCCTACTTCAACGTCACCAACGAAGCCAACGTAGACTTCTTCTTGTCCTTTTTTCAGTTCTTTTGTGATTGGTACGTCTGGGAAAATTATGTTGTTGGCGAAGACTCTTCTTCCTGCTGTGGAGCCACTAATACCAATAACTTCATCTGGCACGAGTTCTTTTCTTGTTTCGATGAATTGCTTGTTGTCTGCGTGCAACCACACATCTACTTGTCCTGTAGGATCCTCAACCGTTACGATGAGATGTTTTGATTTTGTTTCCTTGATTGTGACAATCATGCCAATGAAGCTGACTTGTGCTCGTTCTCGCTGCTGGAGCACGCGTGCGATGCTTGTTGCGTTCTCGAGCTCTTTTCGCTGTCTGAGGATGGCGTTAATTGCTCTGTATCTCTTGCTAAAATGCTTGACAAAATCTTGCACCGTGTATTTTTTTGGTGCTTTCGTGTAGTTTTCAAGAATTTCTACTGTTCTTCGGGATTGTAGGAGAGCGAGGATTCGTTCTTTGTCGTTGAGTGCTTCTGGCGGGACGAGAATATCTCGTTCAATGCACTTACTGACGAGTTGCTCTGTGGAGAGTTGTTCGTATGCCATTGCTTTTCCCTACTGATTGGTGTTTCGGGCTAGTGGAACGCTTCGAGGCGTTCCTGTGCTGCTGCTTCGTTCGAAAAGACTGTGTTTGTCATGCCGAGTTCTGCTGCAACGATTTGTTTGACTTTCGGGACGAGTCCTTCTGGCAGGCCGAGTGTGATCTCCCGCATTCTGCCGAATCGTCCCTTGCTAATAACTTTCGCGTTAATGATGCCGAGCATGTCCATCTCGGCGATTATATCTGAAATTCTTCGTTGTGTGAGTGTTCGCTGTCCTGTGTGTTGACAGACGCTCTTGTAGACTTCGAAGACATCGCCTGTGAAGACGTTATCTCGCTTTTCGCATAAGAGTAACATTGCGTGAAGTGTTGCGTGAAATTGTTTTGGTTGTGTTTTGATAACATCGAGGATTCTGTCCCTGTCAATTTTTTCTTCTGCGATGTCAATGTGTTGCACGGTGATGCGCTGGCTGCTCGCTCGCTCGGCGAGTTCACCTGCAACTCTCAGTAATTCCAGTGCTCTTCTTGCGTCACCGTGTTCTCTCGCAGCGTATGCTGCGCATTTTGCGACGACGCCATCTGTTAGCGCAGTATTTTCGAATGCGTTCTGCGCTCTGTGTTCGAGAATTTTTTGTAGTTGCGTTGCGTTGTATGGTGGAAACACAATCTCTTCTTCAGATAATGATGATTTCACTCTCGGGTCGAGCGTATTGCTGAAGATGAGATCGTTGCTAATACCGATAATACAGAGTTGTGCGTTCTTCAAATCTTGGTTGATCCTTGTGAGGTTGTAAATGATTTCATCGCCAACTTTTTTCACGAGTTGATCTATTTCATCAAGCACGAGGACGACGATTTGTCGCTGCTCGTCAACTGCGCGGAAGAAAATATTGTAGATTTCATCTGTTGGGAGTCCTGTGGAGGGGACTGCTTTCCCAAACATTCTTGCAAGCTCTGCGATGATCCTATACTCTGTGTCTGCGATTTTCTTTAATTTACAGTTTACATAGCATGTTTTGAGCGGGATACCATTCTCTTCTGCTACTGATTCCATGCTTGTGAGGGTGTGCTTTACCGTCACTGTCTTACCAGAACCTGTTTTTCCGTAAATGAAGAGGTTGCTTGGGCGCTCTAAACGAAGCCCCGGAGCAAGGATTTTCGCGATGATGTTAATTTGTTCGTCTCTGTGCTGCAAGTCTGCTGGCATGTATGTGCTTTGTAGGACTGTTTTGTCTGTGAAAAGTGAGTCTGCTTTGATGTATTCTCTGAAAAATGTCGCTACTCCTTCTGTCATGCAATTCCCCCAACCCTCTACGGTCTGTTCCAAGCGAAATGAAGGTCATTTATAAGTTCCATTGTACGCGAATGTGTATATTCGAGGATAGATGTTTCGAATTTCTGTGTTTGAGAAGCTACCCCTCCCCTTTGTTTCCTGTGGAAGTGTGTGCTTTCTGTCCCGTTCCTGTTTTTGTGTTCGAATCCCGGCGGGGGCATTTGCATTTTTTTGTGCTTTTTTTCCTTCCATATATTATATTATAACTTTCTATATAGAAAAGAAAGAAGAAAGAAAGATGTGAGAGAAAAGAGAGGACGAGAAAACGCTTTGAAACATGTTGCAGAAGAAATGAGGGGGTGCGGATTCCAAAAGAACTAACTCAACTCAGCGTGAAACACAATAGTTCCATTACAAACCCCAATATCGCTCACGTTCAGAGGAATCTGAACCTGCCAGTACGATGTGTTCATGGAAGGAGAGCCAAGCACCGTCTGCTTCGGTATAGAGAGGCGCAACTGCTGCAACGAACCAGACAACGCTTCCTTCTCAGAATACCCTGCAGTGATGTTCACAGCAAACCGCATGTGCTCAACAGAAACATTATCTGTCGCACACGAAAACGCATTGTTATCACCCAAACTACCACCATACCCGTACACAGTCACATTAATCTGCTGATTTCCAATATTTGAGACGTTCTGAGAAATATTCGCACTAATATCATTCCCTGAAAGATCGCCAAAGTTCATCAACGTATCCGTCACATTCAACGCGTACAATGGATCAACGACAGCAGTATCAACAGCGGTTGCATTCAGCCCCTCCACATCATATGCAGTCACGTTACAGAGCCACGTTCCATTCAGCGCAAAATATTGCACGTCAAATGTGCACGTGAAGTTCTTTTCATTACCAAAAGCAGCAACTTCCGAGCACGTACTGTTCGTATAGTGATCATTTGCATCGTCTGGTGCACCAGGCGCAACACTATCGATGTGAAAAATCGAGCTCGCATTCACAATATTCGCCTCGCCATCAAGGTCAACAACAGACGCGTTGCACTCGACAGTACGAACAGAACCAGCAGTTAAGACAATCGCACTCTCAACAGACACGTTCGGCTCAGGGTAATAGACCTCAAGTGTCAAGTTAAACGTCAGAGAGGCACCTTCATTCCCTGATGTGTCTGTGCAGTTCACACTCCAATTATATGCGCCGTTTGACAACACAGTGGTGAAGTTTTGCACCACCCCCTTCGTCACAGAACTGCTCGTGAGGTTTACAGCTCCATTCAAGAGCAAGCTACAATTCCCAATGGAGGAAAAATCGGTCACGTTATACGTAAAGTTCACAAGATTACTCGTTTTGTTCAACGTGTTGTTTGCGGGCGCAACAAGCGTGACAACAGGCACCTCTTCATCAACAATCGTAATATTCTCTAACATATCCATAGTTTGCGCCTCAAGAATCGGACCTTCATTCTCACAAATACTGGTTGCAGTAATAGAAGAATACCCTAACACATACCCAAGCAGCGTGAAGTTCACAAGAAAATTATCCCCACGAGTCAGCGTTGGAAACGCCCTCGTAAGGTTTCCTGCAGTTTCATTCAACACAGTGCCATTACCGAACGAAATCGAGACATTGCATGAGCCATCTGCGCCAAGCAGTGTCGCATTCACTGTTAAATTAAATTCCTGCGACCCATTGTAGCTCGTATTATCCAAAGGAGCAATAATACTAATGTTTAGCTCAGGATTCCTCGTCAGGTTAAGTGTGATGTTTATCTCAGTCGTGGAAGCGAGCGTTGCGTTCGTTAACCCATAGTGCGTCTCATTCCACGAGTACGCAGCCACAGCATCGCCGTCCGTCCCTGAAATCGTTGCGGAGTACGCACCACGGAATTGCGGCACAGGGGGAGCATTCACTGTCGTTTGAACAAACGTATTCTCGGTTGTGTCGTTCAGAAGGACAGGGAACCCATTCGCAACACCAGAGCCATTTGCATGGAAGACATATCCTTTGATATTGTGTGGTGTAGGAGGCGCAACGACAGTCACACTCAAGAGAACAACCAAGAGAAAGAAGATCACCCGCTTCATTGTATCCTCCTCCGCACGAACCGGACAGCCAGCGCAATAGTAATTATCAGCACAAGCACCAATTCTATCGTTGTAGCCGTTCCTTCACCACCAACTACTTGCCCAGTAATCCCGAGCAAACCCCCTTTCACATGGAGTTCCACAGTCACAAGCGAGCTGTCAGCGACAAACTCAGTTGCACCAGAACGAAGCAAACCAGGAACAGCAACGGAGAATGCGTGCCCTTTCACATCATGCACGACAAACTCAAATACATCACGTAAAGCCCCGCGCCCCGTTCTCGTCCGATACTGCTCACCAGTCTCAAGATCGGTGAGCACAATCGGCAAGTTTGCTCGCCCTCCAATTACCTTTCCTATGATCGTTACAGGTTCGGGCACAGCAATCACCGTCGGCTCTTGTGCTTTCGGCAGCGCATCTGCAGCAATAGCAAACAACCCAAGACCTCTGACTGAAGAAACGAGTGTCGTTCCTTCAAGAGCAGTTCGTTGTACACGCCATTTTCCATCGTATCTGTACAAGGCAACATCTTCAATTGTAATATCGTGCTCCGCAAGCCACGACTGAGGCACACGGAAGGTGACCTCTGCCTTCTCAAGCCCTTCTATCGTACCATCTAACAACAAATGAAAGTACCCGTACACAAGCTGCTCCATCGGTTCATCAACGTCCACACGCGCCAAACGGATATCATCAGGAATAGTGTTTGCTCGCACAAAGAGCGCCTGAATGAACTCATTGAAACGGTATGTTCGCTCAAAGAGTCGTTCTTCTTCTGGCGGCAGAAACTCCTCAAAGTACTCGAGAATGCCACCACCGCCACCACTTTGTACAAATTTCTTGAATGAAACAAGCTCAGCGGCAACAGTTTGCGTGACATTCACCGTACCATCACTCACAGCAACAATGAATGAAAATTCTTGTAGCACTGCAGGCTGATAGCGTATGAACCCCGTCTCAGAAATGGTGAGTCCTGCTGGTCCGCTCACGAGAGCCATAGTAAGAGCATCCCCATCAGGATCTACAGGCAAGAATTGATAGAGGGCTACCTGCTCTAGGACAGGCATCTCAACACGAACGGGGACGATAGGCGGATCATTTACATTCTGCACGTGCAGCGCGTACTGTTGAGTCGCTACGAGAACACCATCGGAGACATTCACTGTGATGTTGTGCACACCCACAGCACCATTTTCAGGCACCCAAACAACAGTATCGCCAACCACATGCATGCCCGTTGGCCCAGAAACAGAAACAGTCAACGGATCGTCATCATAATCGATGGCAGCGATCGTGTACGCATACTCCACATCTTCTGTCGCGTTCACAGGAGGGGTGCTCAGAATAATAGGCATATCTGGTATGTTCTGCACCGTAAGCAAGAATGTTTGCGATGTTTCCAGCACACCATCACTCAAAGTCACATTCACTACATGCTCTCCAACATCATATGGTCCGGGCGTCCATGATAGGAGTGAGTCAACAAGCGTCATGTTTGTAGGACCAGTGAATGAGATAGAGATTGGATCACCATCCAGATCCTCAGCCACAAGCGAATACGTCCATTCCACGTCCTGATCAACTGTCGTAGTAGGGATTGAGAGGAAGGTTGGCGCGTCATTCACATTCTGTACAGTGATCGTGAACGATTGTGTTGTCGATAAATTCCCATCCGTCGCTATATACGTAACAGCATGTGTCCCAACTTGGTGTGCAGTTGGCCGCCAAGCAATAACCCCCGTCGTCATATTAACAGTCATGCCTGTAGGACCAGCAAGCAACCCATGCTGTATGGGCTGTCCGTTCCATTCGTACGTGTCCACATAATATGCGTACTGCTGATCTTGCACGGCGTCTACATTCGGCGTGGAAAGAATCACAGGAGGCAAATCAGGCAACGTCATATTCAAGAAAAGATCAACATCATGATGAATACCTGTGAGAACAACATCTCTTGAGCTACTATGCACGGGATTCGATGCAGTAATCCTGACAGTATGCCCATTATTCCACGATAACGCAACAGAATATCTCCCAGGACCACGATCCGCATACACAGCAAGCACAGCACTCGTATTGAGATCTTCAAACACCACAGTCACGGCACGTGGCACAGGAGTAATCCCGTCCAAAGCATAGATATGACCATCAATACCACGAGGAGGCTCTACTGCAGCCACGGACGTCAGCGCGAGCAACGCTACCAAAAGAACGAGCCGTTTCATGTGAGCGGATCTGCTGTCCAGTTCACCTCCTTCGTCGTGTCAAACACATATCCTCTCGTTGGATCAAGCGTCGTGAAATCAGGATTGTTCGCTGAAGGGAACCAACCCCATGGCACACCACCAATATTGAAGTGAATCGTGACCTCAAACACATTCGTGTCTGAGTTAAAGCGGTCAATCGCCTGAATAGTATTATTTTCTGAAAGTACAAGCAGTGGCGGATCTGAATTCGTTGGAAGCGTCTGGTTCAGAACAGTGTGCCAGCTCATGAAGTTCAGACCACTCACTAAGCCAACACGTGTTGTTGTAACAGGCACAACACCAAAGAACGTATTATTGCATGTTGTGTTCGACTCAAACCAGTAGCTTGCAGTCATGTTCAGACTCGTGAAACCTTCCGATCCAGACGCCGGCGTGAAAACAGACCCATTCCAATCTGTTCGCTCATAATCGGTGCTATTATAGCGCCATAGCGAAATCGCACATGCAGGCTCCGTCGAGAATGAGAAGCCGATATTCGTTGTATTCTGGAGATCGAACCGTTCAGGAATGAGTGGGAAACTCACGAGACTCAAGTTCAAAGGAAGAACGGTCGTGTACTTCCCTCCTGCTTGCGTTCGCAGCGCAGTTACAGTGCTTCTAGCAGACTCCACCCAGTAGTACATCTGATCTGAAGACGTGGTGTGCGTATAATTCGTATCTGTAATGCCCGTCACGTTTGGCGTGCTAGGCCTGTCGCTGTAGTTCGACTGAATATACAGATTGTATGAATCAGCACCTAGAACAGCGCTCCAGTTTATCACAACATCTGTACTATTCCCGTACGTCGTGAGATTCACAGGAGATATCAAGTGGAAGAACTCGAAGAGTTCAGACGCGCCACTATTCCCCGCTTCATCAACACATGCGACGCTCCAATTCGCTACACCTTCTGTTGCAAGGGAAACATTCCGTATCGTCTCATTCCCTTCTGTGATGTTGATGCTTGTCTCATTCACAACACCATTGATCGTCAACGAACAGTTGAGGAAGTTCGCAAGGTTATCAGTCACTGTCCAGTTGAAGAGTACGGGACTCGAGGCGTTTGTGTCATTGCCTGGCGCATTGAGCGTTATTACTGGCACTGACGCATCCACCCGAACAGTGTAGTTGAAGCTTGCAAAGGCAACATTGCTGAACGTGTCATTACACTCGATGTTCCAGAGAACATGACCGCTTGTAAATGACGTATTAATTGTGTTATTTGCCTGATGTACAGGCGAACTATCACTCACATTTGCTGTCCAGCCGGATTCGTTGTGATACAAAGTGCAGGAATCGATGTTAATATCATCAACGTAGTACGTAAACACAACAGCACTCCCGTTCCATGAATTATTTAGTGGGAGCTCTAGTGTTATATTCGGTGCAATCGTGTCAGGAACGAGTTCAAAGAATGTCGAGCCATTCCCATTATCAAGACCATCTCGCTCGCCAAGCGTTACTACGGAGTAATTTCCAAGCGGTTGCTGGAATGTCGCGTACGAAGTGATGGCTTCACCGAAAATATTCGTTTCATTCTCTGTTACTTGCTTCAAAATGTGTGTTGCCCCCGTTGCTGCTGTTGGCTCGTTCGACATATACATCCGAACACGAACATCATCTGTGTAGAACTCATTTCCACCGAAAATCTGGAATCGATCGAGAACAACAGAGTCGAATCCAGTATCAGTTCCACTGACGCTCGTGATGTACTCTCCTGTGTTATTGTACGCCGAGAAATTCATAAACGATGCGTTCTTCGTCATTACCCAAATATACCATGTGTTCGGTGCAAGCTGCACGCTACTACCTGTAAGAACAGTATTCCCAACATAGCTGTTTCGATCTTCAATAATGTGCCCGGACGCAGTATCGAAGTCATCAAACCGAGGTCCATATCCATCTCCGTTCCCATCAACAATTCCATACCTGTTCGATGCTCCACCATTCTCATTAATCCTATTCGTTCTGAATCGTAGCTCATAATCGACAAGTGACTCTCGAAGCAACTTATATCCTCCGCCAGGGTCGCTGTTGAATGCCTTCCATGCAACATAATTGCCTCCTCCTTCATCGACAACCGCGATTCCTGTTGTCGTATGGTTCACCCATCCCTGTAGATCACCAGTTTGCATATCATCAAAGAGCATGAAAACATTGCTCGTGTTTTCTGGTGGATCTCCAGGAGTCATGTTCCCATAGTAGAGGAAGTAATGATCATCAAATTCACCTGCAGGAATGTCTTGTTGGAGAGTAAACCACAGTTCAGTATCGCTTGTGTTGAACGGACTTGCATTGTAACGGTCAATCTCTACTAGCGTAGCATTCGTGTCGTGATAATAGACAATACGTATATCAGATCCATTCGCAAGCATCAGAGGGTCACTCGTATTGACGGAGAGTTGAATGCTGTAGTTCTGCTCCACAATATGATCCGCATCGGTGTTCGTGATGTTAATGAGTTGTCTATGTGTATAGCTTTCATTCCACCAAGGAATGTCAGTGACACTTGTGTTTGTATAGATGATGGCGGTTGTCGCGTTCGCTTGAATGGAATTGGCAAAGAGGTCTTTCGTAGAAATATTGATTTGCGCAACCTCTCCCTGCTCGTACGTAGAAGCTGTTGCTATTGTGACATTCAAATACGTGGTATCAAACACATTAAAACTGTGAAGAGCACTCGTCCCATTGTTTGATGTGTCATAGCATATAACTTGCCACGTGTAGTTTCCATCTTCCATTGAGAGTGCGAATGTTTCCGTTGTGTTCACTGTGATTGTCGTATCCGTCTGGTTCACAGTACCATTAATCAGCAAGTCACAGCTAACAATCGCGCTCGTATCCGTCACGTTGTAGCTAAATACAACGCCAGAGGTACCCACAGTCGTGTCGTTCTGCGGAGATATTAGGGATACAATAGGAGCGTTCGTGTCATTCACAATAATGTACCATGTTGTAATGCCTGCAGTATAGTTTTGTGTTTCATTGTAGATCGCACTAACATTGTACGTTCCAGGAACGGGGAATTGTGAAATGTTTTCAATAGGTGCACTGCCATTGTTGATTCGAGCACCGTTCACGTATAGTTCAAGCAGCCCACTCCCAGGATTAATGAGTCGCGCACTTATATTGGCAAACTGTCCTTCGTCTATCGTAAGATTTGCCTCGGAATCATTCAGGGTGAGGTTGACAAGTGCTTGTGACTGGACAACAACATATGTGTATTGTAATGTTTCATTCTCATTCCCAACACTATCATTCACGTACCACTTGTATACATACGTTCCAACAGCAAGGTCTGTGTAGTTGTATACGAAGATGCTCGCTCCCTGGTCTGTCGAGGAGTAATTCGCTAGCGTTCCTGTGAAGTTGTGTTCAATCAGGACAGTTTCTGGGAATGTATCAACCACAGTGATATTGAACTGGTACTGCTGTCCTTGTACATACGTCGCCGGAGATGCAGGTGCTGTTGTATTATCTGTTGTGGATGGTATCGTTGTGTCAATGTTTACTGTGTAGTTGAACTGCGCAAAGCTACTCCGATCCGCTAAGTCGTAACACAAAACATTCCAAAGATACGGTCCATCATCATACGTTATTGTAAAGTTGTTTGGAATGTTGTTATTTGGCGATGGATCAGACTCATTCACTGACCACCCAGTTGCATTGTGATACAACGTACAGTTTGCAAGGTTCACGTCATTGGGTGTGTAATTGAGCAACACTGATGAAGCAGTGCTGAAGGAATCATTCAATAGTGTGTTGAGTGTGACCACAGGATCCGTCAGATCGACGGTGAAGTTTCGCAACGAGGATGTGCCGAGCGCAAATGTGACGTTATCATAACATTGGACGCTCCAATTGTGTTTTGCTTCGGCGAAATCCGCAATGGTGAAGATATTATCTGCATTATTCGTGACTGTTGTGTTTGTCTGGTTAAGAATCCCATCAACAATGATGGAACAATTCTCAATTCCAGATGCGTCATTCACAGTATAGTTGAATGTGATGTTGTTTGTATCAACGAAATCCTCCTCTACAGGATAGTTGAGCTGCACAATAGGGGGGTCAGTCTCATTGTCAACTTGCACAGTGATGTTATATTCGACAGAGACATTCGTGAACGCATTGGTGTCAGAACACTGAATGGACCAATTGTGTTCCCCATTCGCTACAAAACGCGTGATGTTCTGGGATGTTCCTTCAGTAATAGTTGTATCTGCTGCACCACTCTGTGTGCCATCAATGAGGACACTACAATTTGCAATATCTGTAGCCGCATCTGTTGTATTGAAGAAGAAGACAATATTGTTCGTTGTTGTTTCGAGCGTGTTGTTCGCGGGACCTTCAAGATTTACAAGAGGGGGCGTTGTATCTATCCTCATCGTGAAGTTGTTTGTCGAGAACCCACCATTCCCTTCTAAGTCGACACAGTAGACGTTCCAGAGTACATGTTCATCAGGCAACGCGACGGTGAAGTTGTTTGGAATCGCATTTGTTACCGTTGCATTTGTTTCATTTGCTGCCCAGCCAGACACATTATGGTAGAGCGTACAATTCGCAATAGCATCAAAGTCGGTCGGCGTGTAATTGAAGAAGACATCACTTGTCAACACCCACGAATCGTTTGTTGGAAGATTCAATCCAACGACTGGAGGGGTTGTGTCAATGATTTGGAGTGTTTCATTTGTGTCATTTGTATTTCCTGCGTGATCTATTGCATATGCGAGCAGTGTCCAGTTCCCTTTCACAGAAAGATTTGTTGTTGTGAGTGTTTCATTGCTTGTGTACTGTGCAAAGAACGTCCCATTTGGATATGAGACATTCAAGTACGAAGTATTCAAGTACAAATCAGTCGCGATCCACCCAACGAACACACTCTCCACACCAAGCTCAGCAGGATTTGGTGTCGCGTTCGTAATATTCACGAACGGCGCGGTACCATCAACAATGAACTGTGAAGAATTTCTCGCGCTGAAGATACTGAACATCGTACTGACATTCAAGTCATATGGCCCGTCTATGAGTGGTGCACTAAACGTGTAATTGTATGATGCATTTCCATCCGTCCTCGTCGGCCGAAGCTCCTCAGTTAACTGTGCGACAGTTGGGGCCCAGCTCACCCTGACTAATGGTAAAATTCCCTCACTTTCAATTGCCATGTACATGCCAGGCTCTGCAGTGTGTCCTCGTTCTCCATCTGACTCATCCTCTTCTTCAGTGTGGAAACCAACAGTTGTTGTGTCAAGGAAACAAGTAGGCATCCATCCACCATCACCACCATCTCTCCTTGGGAAATCACCAACAAGCACCGGTATTTGTGAGTAGACTTGCGCGAGTGCTGCTTCAAAGCACCCATCCCCATCATCAACACCTGTAATAATATCAGCGAACGAGGTTCCTTCATACGGAACCCCCTCTATAGTTCCAGTTCCTGTCTCGCCAACAATAAAGCCATAGTCTTCAGGTTCGTGACCCTCAGAAGCAGGACATGCGCCTCCTTGGTCACAATATTGTCCCATTTCAAGCGCTATCTGCACACTCGAAGTGCCAACATTGTTGAAGTGGTTGTCTACCCAGAGCGAATCCTTGTAGGACATGATCTGCCCTGCAAGCACAGGCGTCGCACCAAACGTGTGATTGTAGTTGATCGTGCTGTACGTGGTTGGTGTGCTCGTACCAGAGCCAATCACTTGGGTTTCGTCACGGATCAAGTGACCTTCGAAATCAAGTGTTCCGTCTCGTGTAACGAACTGCCCTTCTTCCATGATAAAAATCGAGATATTTCTGTTCGCAAAAGCGTTGCCACCAGGGTTCTGAAGACGTATCTGGAAACTCGTTGCACTGACATTCGTCATTCTAATGGATACTTCTTCTGGTGGCACAGCTGCCTCTTCTATCTGTCCGACAACAACAGGAGAGAGGTATGTGGTATTCATTGTCACCGTTTGCCATGATGCACCAACATCTTCAAGATGCATCACTTCAAGTGGAGAGTACACATACGATGCAACCTCTAACACCACACCAGGATCGGGGTTATCATAGTAGATGAAGTAATCTGTTGACGATGAGTCCGCAGCAATAGCTACCTGTGTTTTGAACAGAACTTCTGTTGCTGTATCATTGAAAGGAGTTGCATTAATTCTGTGTAGTTCAACATTTGCGCTTCCATTCCAATAAACGATTCTGAAATCACTCCCATTTGCGAGCATGCGATTCTGACTGACAAGTGTTTCAGTATCAACTGTATAATTGATCGTCGTGCCGGCGAGGAGTGCGAGTGTTGCGTTCGTGTTCGTGATATTCAACGCTCGTCGATACTTCCAATCAACATCCCACCAATCTGGCGTTATATTCCGCTCAATCAAGTGTATTTCTGACGCGTTCTCAGGATTTAATCGACTTCCGTTGAGTGTGACATTCAACTCATTATAGGTCACATTCGTCCCATCATTAAGTGTCACATTACCAGTCACTGAAAGATTTTCTCCAGGCATAACATATGTTTTTGAGAGAAGTTCAGCAACAAAGAGCGTTCTGTTATCAGCGATAAACGTGTAGTTAACACTCGCATACTCGGTAACATTAAGTTGATCACCAGCAGCACAAGTCCATTTGTACGTGCCAACAGGCACTGCGACACTGAAATTGGCATCAACATTCTTTCCTGTCACATTTACCGTCTGATTTCGTGTCCACGATCCGGAGACGTTATGATAGAGCGAAACATTCTGTATGCCATAGTCATCACTAATAGTACAGTTGAATGTGACGGTAAGATCACTCAGCACAGCGCCGTCCACTGGAGCGACAAGCGAAATGCTCATTGGCGCATTTACTGCTGTGAATGTGTAGTTATTCGTGGCAAAAGCACCAAGATTCTCTTCATCATAGCACAGGACGTTCCACACATAGTCCCCAGGTGTGAGAAGCGTTTCAAACGTGTGATTACTTCCTTGTGTCACGTTATACAATGTTTGATTTGATGACCAGTTCCCTGTGAAATTGCTGTACAATGAACAATTCGTCATGTTACTTGGTACGTAGTTATCTGTGACGTTAAACGTGATGTTTGGCATGAGATCTGTGCTGCTAGCATTCAATGGAGCGACAAGTGTTACTGTTGGGGGGGTAAGATCCACAGTAGTGAAGTTATGCGTGCCTGTTGTGTTGCAATTTCCAGCAGCGTCACAACTTGTCACGTTGAAATAGTAGAGTGTTTTTACAACTAAACCTGTAATTGTGACATTGTGCTGCACCACGAAACCAGTTTCGTGCGTAAAGATACCAAGATTTATTGTCGTATTGTGTTCCACGGACGAGTTCGCAGTTTCACTCGTGTTCCAAAGAATATCTGCTTCTGTCTCGCCAGGGAACGCGATGACATCCGTCACGTTCGGTGGTGTTACGTCAGGCGTGCTTGTTGTTGTGAAATTATGAGGTCCTGTTGTGTTGCAATTCCCTGCTTCATCACAACTTGTCACGTTATAGAAGTAGAGCGTTGCCGTTGCGAGATTACTGATTGCCACACTATGACTCGTGACAAGTGTGACGTCATGCGAGAAATTTCCTAGCGATTCATTCTCTCCATATTGTACTGTTGAATTCGAATTCTCATCTGTATCCCAGACGATAACTGCGGTGTTTGCAGTAATACTTGTGGCATTTTCACCTGAGATGTTCGGTGCAGCAGTATCCACACGTAATGTGAAATTATTCTCTGCAAAGATTGAAACGCCAAACGAATCAGTACACTCGACATTCCAAATGAAATTCCCATCAGGTGGTGTGAGTGTGATGTTCTCTTCTGTATCATTCTGTGCGATAATCGTTGTGTTTGCAACCCACGACCCTGTGAAATTCGCATAGAGTGTACACTGCATCGTCTCGTCTTCTACATCAACATACGTGAAGTTGAAGTCAATCGGCGTCTGGTTTGTAATCGTATCATTCACTGGCACGTTGAGTGTAACATTTTGCTCTTCATTGATCGCGTCAAGCGCTTGTATGTACCACCACGTCCTATTTCCAACGTTTTCGAGAAATGCGCTTGCAGATGATGTTCTCGTTATGCGAATTTCTAGATCACTATTTGCTGAGAGGTTGACGATACAACTTGCGAAGTTCGCTCCTTCGTAGCTGTCAGTGTTCGTTCCTTGATCTCCCCGGTTGTATCCTTGTGACCAGCAGAAGTCACTATCTGCTCCATTCACACGAAGGTTTCCTACATGTTCGAGACGAGTAGTAGCGCCTGTATCTCCAGAATCTCTGAGACTGTAAACGTTATATGCGATGCGATAGTACCCTGCGCGCAGCACCCGAATTGTGTTGGAATCTGTTTTGTTGAAGAAGCTATCGTTCCGCTGCACAGTATCGAAGTCAAGATCAATGCCTGATGTTGTATCAAGATCTTGTCCACCAACCTCATCTATAACCATAATGACGTTTGCATCATCATCAGGTATTTTCTCAATATGGAACCATGAGCGATTTGCAGTTGTCGCGAGGGTTGCAATACTTGCTTCTGCAGCACGCCCTGCTTGGATTTGCACATAGGCATTCTCTCCCAGTTCAACAAGCGCATCTGCTGTCACGACACCGTCGCGTGTGCTGTCAAAGCCTCGTAGATTCGTTTGCGAGTAGCCAACAGGAATTCGTGAGCCATTCACGAGAATTTCAGCAAAGGTTGCTGCACGAGTATCTGTCCCTTGTTCTGCAGCCACACCATATGTAATCCTATACAGGCCAGATTCGAGTATACTCACGTTGTTCGCATCAGTTGTAAAGTTAAAGGCACTGTCTTCCCGATCTTCAGTGTCCCACGTAAGATTTGTCCCAGCAACGACATTCATCGTCTGTCCGCCAGCTTCGTCATGCGCCATGAAGACATTTGTGATGTTTATGCGTTGCATATGAAGCCATGTCTGGTTCCCAACACTGTTTTCTGTTGTTGTCGTGCTCGACGTACGGAGTACGTTCAGTTCAATCTCTTCACCACCTTGCAATTCTACAAGACAATCCGACGTCATAATGTTATCTTGTACAGAATTGCCTCCTCGTGTGTAGGAGGAGCCCCAACACGCGGGTTGGAGTGTGCCGTTCACATATATGCGCGCATTATCTTCAATACGCCCACCTCCTGTCTGTCGTGCTGTAACGCCGTAGCTGATGCGATACACACCAGCTGTTGCGACAGTGAAGTTTGATTCTCCACTATTATGTGCGTAGATAGCATCAATTCTATCTTGCGCACTCCACGTGATGTCAACACCATTCGTTTGATCGTTGAGATTCTGTCCACCAGCAGTATTTCGTAGCATGAGAATGCCTGTTGCTGCAGCAAAGTTCTCAGCATATGCTACTTGATCACCAAATCGGAACTCGATGTAGTGGCTTCCTCCCGTCAGCACTTTGCTTTTTTCTTCTCCCGTCGCGTTACAACTATAATCCTCGATGAAAACGGAGTTGTTCACCCACGCGTAACTTTCAGTGGTTCCCCCACATGTGAGTTCGAGGAACTTGAGATCTTCTGTTTCTGCAGTATTACTCCATGTGGTGCCATTCGATGCACGAATAGTTAAGTTTGCGGTCCCTTCTGTGATGAATTCAACAGTCCAATTGTTGCCTACAATAGGTTTACTCTTGACATTCAAAATGGTGAGGTTCGTTTCACCATAGCCAGGATCGACTGGGTCAAAGTGTACGTCATACGGCTCTCCTGGTGTGATGAACTTGACAAACGTCCATGTTCCCGTGCATTCTTGATTCTCAAAATCCCATTCAATACACTTCCACAGCTTTTCTCCAGTTGCAACCCGCGTGAGTGTCCCATTTGTGAAATTAAGGGCGCTCGGATCAATAGCATAGGTTGACGCTTCTTTTCCTTCAATAACTGCAGGCTTTGCCTCATCATCGAGCCCCAGCACTGATTGTTGTGGGAACTCACAGTCTCTGATGATAACTTTCTCTGTTTTGCCATCAAACGACATCTCCACGTCATGTTTTCCTCGGATCGTGGCCATTTCTCCCATGGTTTTGCTTTCGAACCTTGTCGCTCCCTCTGGTTTTACACGCATGCCGGTGCGGCTGGGCCTGTTCTTTCCATGCAGGATGAACGATGATAGTTCTTCAAGCGTTTCATTTCCTGTCTGGTTAGCTCTTGGAGTGAGGATAGTCACTTTTCGCTTGCTCACAGACACATTCGTAATGTTCAACGAGACAGATTCAAGTACTTGGGTAGGTGACTCAATGATAGGAGCCTCTGCCACTAGTACTGTTGTTTCCATGAGAATAAGGCGCACTGCTCGGTCGACAAGCTGGAAGATGTGCTCCCCTGCTTCGAGTGGCGCAAATATGACTGGAAAGGTAATCGTTCCGTCCGCATCAAGGAGTCTAAGTCGAGCACTCGGTGTTACAACTTCAAGCAATGTGCTTGTCGTATTTACAACAGCTGCCCCAGAAAGGGTAATTGTGATGTTTTCACCGACAGCTGGGTCTTCCGGTGTGACATTCAGCGAGATGTTCTCTGCAGCAGCAAACGTAAGGAGCAGCAGAATTAGTATGAGAAGGCTATTTTTTTTCATTTTCCACCTTCTCTTCGTTGAACTGCTGCATCATCAGCTCAACTTTCGACGATACTTTCATCGCGTTCTCTTTGCAGAGGCGCTTGAACATGACGAATACTTCTTCGTCAATCGTCATCGTTATTTTTCGTTTGCCCACTCGGAATCCCTATAAACCATATAAGTATGGTTCTTAGAGGGTGATTTATAAAGAGAATTTATAAATCTTCGCCTAGACAATCTCAAAGAAGAAGCTTACAGTGTCTTCACTCCCCTTGTATGAGGCTAGGCGTGAGGGCACTTTAATTTCATAGTCATACGTTCCAAACATGCCTGCTTGTGAGACATTAATGTTCGCTACGAATACGAGATCCTCTTCATCCGTTGTGTCAAATTGATCATTCGCAGATGCATCGTCGGCACTATCCCATAAAATACCAGTCCAGAATGCAGTGACGTTCGTACTATTCACATACGGCACGTTTTCAACGAAGTTACTTGTGAAGTTCACACCCCTCACACTCAGAGGAGTATTCGTGCCACCACCCCAAATTTCTTCAAGAGAATCCTCGAACGATGATGTATTGAGGTTTGTATCAGCATCGGTAAAGTCATTCCCAGTTGGACTCCCCCCTTCTGTCCGTGTAAGAGCGTAGAGATTCACAATGGAGAATGCACTGTCAGTGTCAGCAACAAGCAAATGACCAGCAACATTCGAAACATTGCCGAACTCATAGTACGATGTGTTATCCCCCCCGCTGTGGAGCACGATTCCTGATGAGACATTTCCATAGTAGATTTGATACTGCTCAACAGTAAGATTTATCGTCACATTATTGTTGAGAAGATTCGCGTCATCTTGTGTATTCATCGGATCCACAGTCACGAAAATTTCATTTACGCCAGGCAACAAGATGTACGACACATTCACGACCACAGATTGGCTAATGTTGAGCTCAGCAATCGTTATATTCCCATTGATTTGGTCGCCGCCTTGCCCACCTGTGAAGAACTGCACAATGATGCTGTCATTCGTATCAGTATTCCCTTGGTTCGTGATATTCGCGAAGAGCGTTATGTTAACCCCTTCAACAAGTGACTCACCACTCGTCGTCACATCAGTCTCATTGACCTTCAAATCAGGACCGGTAATATTAATAGTGAAATTAAGCGGCGCAAACGCACTATTCCCATATGTATCGTAACAAAGGACATTCCATTCCCGTACGCCAACATTCACGAACTCTTCATAGAATGTGTTATTTTCACCATTCGTAGGAGTTGTGTTTGTCACGATAGGATCAAACGTTACTTGCTCGAGATAGAACGTGCAATTATCTAGGTTGATATCATACGGAGCATACGTAAAGTTGAAGCTCCCTGCGCCACTCTCAAAGAAATCTGGCGGCGCGTAGAGCGTGACGTTTGGAGGAGTTGAATCCGTAACAATTTCAAACTGTGCCCACCCCGTTCCATTCGTGAAGTTAGAGCGGTACGCTTCAGAGACAGCAGAGTAATTCCCAAAGACTTCAGATGCAGTGGGGAATTGCATGAGAACAAACCCACTTGAATCTGTCTCACTCTCATTCCTGTATATGTGCCACTCCTCTTCTTGAAACGCTGTAGTAATATTGGCGTTTGTCATCTTGTCACCAACGACTTCGAAGTTATCCCACATACAATGATCTCCAGCGTTCCCAGGAGCGCGCCCACCAAGGTTAAACTGAATGACATCATCAATATTACACTCAATTCCAGCGTATGTGCACGCGTCATATGGTCCTATCTCAAAGTAATCAACAGGCTCAGGTGTTGCATCATTCGTATAGCACGTTGTTGTGTTTGCGTTCGTGCAGTTAAGAAGCAACGTGTATGTTGCCGCGTTATCATCAGTTGTGATGAGCGTACAAAACTCACTCAGAGAATCCAGGCTTGCACCCACAAAGTCAGATGAAGCACGAATACTATCACACGGACTCGTTCCACAGAGTGAATTGTTGTTGGTCATGTTGAAAATAACCCCCCGCTCAGGAGCCCAGACATCCAGGTCTTGTAATCGCAAGGCATAATCTGTCGATGAGTGTGCCTGATCAGCACCATCGTCCGTCGTACAGAACTCATAGTCTCCACCATCAATACATGCATTGAAATTACCCCACGGGCTGTTTTCCGTGCACAAATTCGCACCACAGTTTGTTCCAGTTGTATCAAACCATCCATCCCCTCCCGAACTATCTCCAAAATCTTCCGTCATAATCGTCACAGTCCGCGAAATCGCAGCATAACCAGGATCTGTTGCGCCAGAATTGTTGTAGTAAACGTGATACATTTCATCATTTGTTGCACCACCACTAATATTCGCAAGGAACCTGAACTCACAATACTCATCGTCATCACCACCAAGCGCTTCAACAGGGATGACAGTGTAGTTGTTCTTCACATTGCTGCTATTCAACAGAATTAACCGAATTTCATTCACACAATCCGAGATATTCCCAGCCAATCCAGTAATGTTAGCAAAAACAACAACATCTGTTCGTGCGCTTGCAAGTTGATTCGTTATGAGGAGGGGTTGTCGTTTCTTCCATGACGTGTTCCACCACTTGAATGTTGTATTCCCATAGATAATGTCAGTTGTCACATTTGTTTGTAAGCCTGTTCCGAAAATATCTGTTGTGTTGGTTGTGATATTAGCAATATCTCCCACTTCGTATTGTAGCTTGTTTGTCGTTACATCAACATTGATAGAATCACTCTTCAACACCGTGAAATTGAGCGTGAAACTTGTGTTGAAATTACTTTGCACATCATAGCATTGCACTCGCCACGTATAATTCCCATCCTCGAGATATACATTGAACTCTTCTGTGGCGCCAACAGTTACTGACGTGTCAGTCTCATTCTCAAGCTCATCGATAAAGAGTGTACAATTGTCTATGGATATGCTATCAGATACATTGTACTGAAGCACAACATTGTTCGTCCCAACAAACGAGCTGTTTTCAGGAGAGAGTTGTGTTATAATTGGTGGTGTGATATCCAGTATAGTGATCCAGTGTGTTTCCACACTAGATGTATGATTCTCTGTCTCATTGAAGACAGCAGTCACATTGTAGAATCCAGGTTCTGCAAAGAACGTAAAGTTTGTGATTGGAGCACTTGCATTCTCAAGCAATGTACCGTTCAAGTAAATTTCGATGTATCCAGCAGAAGGTGTGATGAGTGCTGCCGTGATATTTACAGAGCTACGCTCTATGATGGTGAGGTTTCCATCAGTATTATTCAAGAGAAGATTGATAGAACCAGTCGCTTTGTTAATGATATACGTATGAAGAGGAGTTTGGTTAATATTATTACTCGTGTCGTTTGCATACCAGCGATACCGGTACGTTCCACCAGCAAGATCACTGATTGTGTAGTTGTATATGTTCGAGACAGAAAGTGCAACGGTTTCATTGATCAGTGCGCCGGTAAAATTATGCTCAAGAAGAACTGTGTCAACAGCAACATTATCTATCCATGTCGCATTGAATTCGTACAAGGCACCAGAACTGTACGTTGCTGGAGATGCAGGATCTGTCGTATTGCTCGTGTACGTTGGCGGACTTGTATCGACAATAATTGTCCTGTTGCTGCTGTCAAACGACCCTCGACCAGATTGATCTTCACACAACACGTTCCAGATGTACGTCCCATCTACTATTGAGCGTACAAAAACACTTGGCTGTCCATTCAGTGGTGTTGTATTCACTTGCACAGCAATCCAACTTCCCGTTTCATTCGTATACAAGGAGCAGTTGTTGAGATTTGTATCGTTCCCTGTGTAGTTGAATGTAATACTCGCTCCAACAAGTGCGCCGTCTGAGGGAGCATTGAGCATGACTGTTGGATCTGTAAGGTCAATTGTGAAATCATTCGTCACAGAGGTTCCTGAATTGAAACTTGTACTGTTGTCAACACACGTGATACTCCAGTTGTGCGCACCTTCAGGCACTGTCGCGTTGAAGAAATTCGGCACAAAATTATTCACAAAGCATGCTGGTGTGACTGGTGCACGAAGATTGCCTGATTCGAGTGCCCCCCAGTACACGAGTTCTCCAGTGTGCGTGTCACAGTCGTCAGCTACGTCTTGTTCACAGTAGCGGAAATCCATACCACTTGATACGACATTCCGAGCCCAAGGATACTGCGGATCTTGCCCACCGTCGTCATCGTTTTGCGTCACCATGACAATAGGATCGCCGAAATTTGGACTGAAAGAGGCAGGCGTCCATCCTGAATTAGTGATGTCTGCACTTCCGTTCTGGTATCCAACGATTTGTGTTTCTGTTATGGCCACCCACCCAACAGTCTCTGTTGCATCCCCTCCAGTACACGTATCTACTACCCCTTCGTGTACACAACCAATAACAGTCGTATGGCTTGCGTTCGTATCTGCCCCTTCAACCCACGCATTGAGAGCCATTTCTCCTGTGTTTTGATTGTACGTGTTTGTGGTTGTGAAAACGTGTGGTGTTCCCGAGAGTGTTTTGCCAAAGGAAACTGCGTTATCTGCCCCATTGTGATTGATCCCAGTGGTTGTTCCTGCAGCGATCCAGTCATAATTTGCGATAGCATCAACATCGAATACTACATAGTGTACATCCTCAAGTTCAGTTGTCGTGTCACACGTTGCTGCACCGTTGTCGCTACACAAGCTAACGTTGAATCCTGTGGTTGTTACATCTTTCACGACAGGCACAAAACCGTTATTATCTTCAGCCGCTCCGGCGTTCTGGCTTGCGGGCGTTGCAATCACGACAGGCACACTCGCATATGTGTTGTTGAACGTAATATAGACAAACGTGAAGTTCCCCACTTGTGTTGCCCCTGCTTCCCCAATTACCTGGTTTCCACACGTCTGGTTTAAGACTCCATCAATGTAAAGCTCGCATCGATCAATTCCTGTCGCGTCTTCAGGTGTGTAATTGAAGGTGACATTGCTCTGAGGGATGTGCTCATTGTCAACAGGATCATTCAGTGTTATCAGAGGAGGATCAGCATCAACAACACTCACAGTAATGTTGAAGAACGCCACTGTCCCTTCATTTCCATTATCATCAGTACAGTTGACTGTCCAATTGTACTGCCCATTCAAGAGAAATTCTGTGAACGTGAACGTCACACCGTCAGAGATCGTCGTCTCCGTCTGCTCAACCACATCATTAATGATAAGCTCACAGAAGTCAACATCACTCATTACATCATTCGCACTTGCATTAAATTGTACATTATTCGTCTCATTTTCAAACGTGTTGTTCGTTGGCACAAGTAAGGTAACAATTGGTGGTGTAAGGTCAACAATGATAGTTCTATTGAGCGTTTCATATGATGTCACCGAATTTCCTGCTTCATCAATACAGTTCACAGTCCACAAATAGTGCCCTTCTGCAAAGTCAGTTGTGATGAAACTCTCTCCACCATTGGTGATCGTTGTGTTTGTTTCATTCGCATCAAATGTCCCTGTCGTGTTCACATACAATGTACAGTTGTCTACTTGATTGGTATCACTCGTCGTGAAATTGAATGTAATTGTACCTGTCCCATATTCTGTCGCGTTCACAGGCAGGTTAAGTGTGAGATTCGGTCCAAGCGTGTCAGTGATATATGTAAAGTCAGCGGTCGAATTCCTACTATTACTGAAAACATCATATGCAACAACACGCCAGTAATAGATCGAGTTAGCGTCGAGAGCGAAATCTACAACTCTTGAAGTGTTCGTGATAGGATCATTATCATACGTGAAATCAGGACTATCGAAGTCACTCGATTTATCGAGAATAATCGTGTAGTTATCAAATGTATCATCTGTCGTTTGCTCCCATGATAGATTCGGTTGTAAGTTCGAGGAAACTGTTCCGGAGAGGGGCAGTAACAAGGTGAATGGAGTCGGATCGCTTGTGTAAACTTCAAATGATAGTCCTGGTGAGGTATTCTGTCCTACTTGTCCAAACGTATCGTTCGCCCATATGAGTGTAATGTTATAGATACCTGACTGATTTGTTTCTATGATGGTGTGTATGAATGTATCACCATCTTGTGTGAGCGTATAGTTCTTTCTTGTTCCATTCGGGAAGAGCAATTCAACAAGTCCAGTATCAACACCAAATGTGTCAGTTATCGTCGAGTTGAACAATATGTACTCGCTTTGATTGATCGATGTGTCGTTGATGACTCCATCTGTTATCGACGGGGTTACATTATTCACATGAACAGTGAAATTATGCACAGAGAAATCACTATTCGCATGCGTATCAATACATTGCACGTTCCAGACGTACGTTCCATCTGCAAGACTCAGTACTGTGATATTTGTAGTTGTTGCAACAGGAACATCTGTGGCACTCGCATTCGGCGCCCATGAGCCAGTACTATTCGTATAGAGTGTACATGTCGCAAGCACCGCATCGTAGTTATCAGTTGCTGAGAAGTCAAAGTCAACATTGTTGTCATTCACTTCAGTGTTATTTCCAGGTGCAAGGAGTGTGACGACAGGTGCTGTGAAATCACACACACCATCCCAACGGCTCCCATTACTATGATATGTTGAGAAGAGTGCATCATCTGTGTCATTCGTGTATGCAATAGCAAACGTATTGTTACATAACCCTGTATTAAGGTGGGAATTCCAGCCAGTCACACCTATTAGTTCGTATGTAGTATCGGGAGAGCTCGTCACAATGAACGGAGCTGTGACTTCACTTCCCGTTTGGTTGTATACTGCAGCTTTGATTGTTCCATCAGATGTATCTTGCCAGGCAACGACAAAATGACTTTGCGAGGCATTGTTAATTTCCGCGATATCAACACGACTATCTGTTCCAGC
The DNA here is from genome assembly GCA_028818155.1 of Candidatus Woesearchaeota archaeon. Classification (GTDB taxonomy): domain Archaea; phylum Nanobdellota; class Nanobdellia; order Woesearchaeales; family UBA525; genus UBA525. Next base: position 53,268 of record JAPPOH010000005.1, read on the forward strand.
ATTCGCATCAATCTGTGTGTTACCAAGTAACGTCGTGAACGTGAGACCATTCGGCCGTCGTATACCAATGAAAATGTCATCAACATTCGAATCATAGTAGACATACGCAAACGTATCATCCTGCAAGTGCGTCACAGCAACTTGCCCTGTTTCTCCAACATTCGTGTCAACATCCTGATTGTTTCCTCTTGAAAGCCCATCTGCAGCAACCCACCGTAGTGTCGCGTCATTCGGCGGATCATCAAATCTGATATAGATCCAGTGCGAACTGTTCACTTCTGCACAGTCGACAAGATTCTGCAGTGTGAGTGCAGGAGCAATATTCCCGTCAACATTCCATTCATTTCGAATTTGTGCTCCATCATTCCCCCATATCTCAAGGTCAGCATCTCCATCAGCAGTATTCGCCCAAACAATGCCGAATTCACTTCCAATTTGACAGAGTCCAACATCCATATTCGCTCCGATATTCGGATCAACTTGGGTTTCCCCTTGCACTTGTGTTCCAGTGCTATCATAAATAAAGAAGTCAACATCATCTTCAGGTCCATCACCCACAGCAAACACAAAGTGCGTCCTATTGATAACTTCAACAGCAACACGACTTGTCAGATCCCCTGTTGTGTCAACATCGACTTCATCCACCAATTGCGTCCCATTCGTATTCCAGATTTCAAACGAGGCATGATTGTTGGCATCCCCGTCGATGAACCCTATGACGAGTGTTGTTTCATTTAACGCAGTCAGTCCAACGTCAATCGCTTCATTATCGTCAAACGTTTCAGCAAACCCAGGATCTGTCGAATTAATTATGAAGTCATATGACTCTCCTGGTGTGATGCTTTGTGCGTACGTCCAATTTCCGTAGCATGTTTGTGCTGTGAAGTTCCATTCAACACATTTCCATAATTGCGTACCTGTCGCGTTTGAAGTTACTGTTGCGTTCGTGAAGTTCACTGCTGATGGATCAATTGCGTACATTCTCGCTGGAGCCCTCTCACGGATGATAACTCCATCACTCTCGACGGGTTCTACACCTATTTCAAGCCCTTGTTCAATCACGACATCCCGAAGCGCGATACGTTGCACGGGAGCAGAGCTAAAAATGACATCCATATCATAGTGTTCCTCACTTAATTCTGGTGTAAACTGCCCTAAGTTGATAACATTCCCTATTTTGTCTTTTATGAGGATTCCAGAGGGCACTATCTCTTTCTTACTTGTCTTCACTTCAAGAATACGGAGCCCATCATCCATAACAGGAGGGGGGAGTGAGATTTGTGGTGTGGTGTTTGTTCTGTTCTCAGATGTATTCACTTGCACAGTAACAGGTGTTGTATTCTGCACGCTTCCATTCCCAGATATTGTAACAATCGTTCTTCTTTGTCTCGGGGGAGCTGCTGTTTCAACCTCAGCGATGGCAGTAAAGGAAATGTTCACCCGTCCTGAAACAGTAAACGCTTCAATGACATAGTCGCCAGCCTCTCGAGGAGTAAACGCGATAGAAGAACTCGGTTCTCCCATCAAGCGATACCGTTCCTCCCCGTGAACGATCGTGAGGGAGGAAATTTCACTAAGGACTCGTATGACGACAGGCGTCCCAACTTGCTGCACGTTAGAGGAGATGAAGAACACATCATTCGACACTGGCTCGCTGAGAACAGGCATAAGCAGCAGCACGCTCAGTAGTGCAATGACCATTACTCGTTGTTGCTCACCTCTCATCGTAGTTCAGTATAGAAGCTTACCGATCCACCTCCGAGTATATAGTCACGTAATGTCGCAGGAATTTTGATTTCATAATCATATATTCCATATTGTCCTGCTTGTGATTCGTTCATGATTGTCACAAACACAATGTCTTGCGATGTATTGTATGCTGAGCCACCATCACTTGTATCCCACAAGATACCTGTGACAAAGCTACTTGTGTTCGTACTATTCACAACAGGAATATCTGTGATTGTCCGCTTGAATGATTGTAGCGTAATAGAGGCTACAGGCGCTCCTCCGCTCGTCCACGTGAGATTAACACTGTCATTCAATGATGTTGCGTTCAGTTGCTGATCAATCTCTTCGAAGTCATCATTTCCTGTGTCAGTTCCATTTGTTGTGTTTCTCCCAATTGCTTGTAGTGAGGTGAAAATCAGAGAACTATCAGTGTCAGCAACGAAGACATTACTTCCTGTTACGTTTGTTTGATTCCATTTGAATGCGCTGATGATAGATGCATCAGATATTTTGAGCTCATTTCCACTTGTTCCTGCAAAGATTTCGAAATGCCCGACATTGAAGTCTCTGAATGCTTCGTTATTACTTTCATTTTCTTCAGCAATACTACCATTTGTCGCAAGCGGCGGATCAACAAGTACATAGATTCTATTCAAGCCAATGACTGCTGAGTGATTCATGCTGACAGTTGTATTCTCGCCAATCCCCAAACTGGCAATAGTGGCATTCCCATTGATTTGTACACCGCCCAGATCAGGATCACCAAGGAAGAACTGCACAGTGATATTCGTAGCGTTCAAGTTTCCAATGTTAAAGACTGTTGCATTGACTTCCACTGTCTGATTTTCGATCGGCGTGCTGTTGCTGAATGTAATATTCCCTGCATTGATTTCTAAGTCGGAAAGCTCAACGAAGAATTGCCAGGTTTCACTAATGCCTGCGTTTGTCGCATTGTCAATACATGTTGCATTCCAGAAGTGGTAGCCGCTGTTGAGATCATTCACGGTGAAATTGTGGAAACTGCCATTCGTCACGGAAACATTCACACTCACCACAACATCGTCGAGGGTCAAGTTACAGATGAGCGGCGTGCCAAGATTGTCACTCACCGTGAAGTTCAATGTTACGCTTGTACTTGAAAGATTAGTATCGTTTAGCGGTGTGAGGAGTGTGACATTTGGTGGTGTTACATCTACATAGATGACAATCTCAGTATCATTTACTACATGTCCTGCTTCATCAAGTGCTTGTACAATGATTGTGTGATTCCCTTCTGTAATCGCGTTGAGTGTTGCAGTAGCTTCAACGCCATTCGTGCTCGTCCCGTTTGTATTCGCCACACCATCCACATAGATTGTGTAGTTCAGGATAGGATCAAGATTGTCCGTGATGTTGAAATCAATGCCTGGAGTTAGTGTGTTGAACCACGTGTTGTTTGCGGTCGTGGTATTCGGTACTGGTGGCGTAAGATCAACATAGAACGTCAGCACAGTACTATTGTCTATGTTTCCTAACTCATCTTCTGCCTCTACAGTGACTGTGTGTTGTCCCTCAGCCAAGTTGCTGAGATTAACAGTGTTTCTCGTATTGTTCGTAGTTGTGTTCGTATGGTTCAGTGTACCATCGAGGTAGAACGTGTAGTTGAGGTTTGCTGAGAATACATCTGTGATGTTAAACTCAATCGTTACGTTCGTGACGGCATACCATGAGTCATTCTGTGTGAGGAATGTCACGTTCGGTGCTGTTGTATCAATTCGTATAGTGAGTGGTGTTGAATTCTTGAATCGCTGTAGTGTATCATTTGCCTGTACAATGATTGTGTGCACACCATCAGCTAGTGCTGTGATGTTCAAGCTGTTGTTTTGCAGATCTTGCACGACACCGACTTGTCCGTTTGCTGTGTCATCAACATAGATAACGTAGCTGAGATTCCCTCCAGTAAAGTCACTGATGTTGAAATCAATTTGTGGCGTTGTGTCTGCTGTAATGTTATTCTCTAATGGTTGTGTAATATTAGCGAAGAGAAGACTAATATTCCTTGATGCATTATTGTTGTTCTCGACAAGCTCCCCAATCAGTCCATCAGGATCCGCGGAGACAAAGATTTCATGGTAACCAAACGTAATGTTCCAACTTACCGAGAAGATCGTGGAGCTGTTGAATGCCACAGTCTGTGTGTCGTTGCCAATAAGTGTTCCTCCCGCACTCGGTAGCCCATCCCAGAACTGTACAAGTACGTCGTTTGCTCCTGTACCGCCTATGTTGCTCACATTTGCGGTAATATTTATTGTTTCACCTAGGTCAGGATTTGTCTCGTTGAAGTTTATTCGTGATGTTTCGTTGAGGACGAGATCTGGCTGGTTGATAACGAACGACTGTGTGAGGGAGTTGTTCGTGTTTCCAAGATCATCACTGCATGTGACATTCCAGTCATGAGAACCATCTGCAAGTCCAGCTACCGTTGTATTGAAGTCAGTGTTCGCAGTTCCAGTTATGCCAGTCACTGTGATGTTGTTGCTTGCATTCGTCACGAAAAGCGAACAATTCACAGTTGACCCAGGGTGATCAATTGGTGTCCAGTTGAATGTGACATTATTACTATTCAACGTCTCGAGGTCCAGTGGTAGATTGAGTATAATTGTCGGACCGAACAAATCAACGTAGAAAGTGTAGTTTGTGTCATTTATGCCCTCATTGCTACTCAAGTCGATACAACTAACTGTCCAATTATACTCTCCATGTGCTAGTGCTGTGAGATTAAAGTCATTCGTCACGTTATGTGATACTGTTGTGTTCGTTTGATTGTTAAGACCATTCACAATGAGTGTACAGTTCCCAATGTTCTCTGAATTGTCAGTTGGTGTGTAATTGAGCATGAATGACGTTACTGCTGCTCTCGTTCCATTCGATGGAGCGTCTAGCACTACTTTAGGCGGTTCATTCACTGTGAAATTGAATGTGTCTGATGCGCCAATTCTTCCAGAATCATCAGTACAGGATACTTCCCATAGGTGAAGGCTGTCATTGATGCTGGAAATTGTCGTGTTTGCTACAGATCCATTCGGGGAGTCGATGTCTCCTGCAACAAGCACACTGTCAAGAGAGACGTTACAACTGAGAGTAGGATCGATATTGTCAATCGCAGTCCAGTTGAAGAGGATCGTACTCACAGCGAATGTTGTCCCGTTCGGATGATGTGGTTGTACTGTTGGATTTGTGAAGTCAATGTAAATAGTCCGTATTTCAGAAGCTCCTCGCACAACATCATTGTCTGTGCAGTTTACCTGCCATGTATAACTACCTTCATTCAAACTTTCTAGTGTGAAATTGTTCTCAGCATTGTTCGTTATCGTTCCATCTGTTTGGTTGTTTGATCCATCGATAATGAGTTCACAGAAACCACCAGAGTCAAAATCTGCGACACTTTGTGGAGTGTAGATGAATGTTACGTCTCCATCACTGTCACTTGCGTTGTCATCAGGGGAATTGAGAATGACATTTACATCAGGACTCACACTGAAGTTCAGCGTTTCAGATGTATTCACAAATCCAGTATTGTCAATGCACGTAACATTCCATGAATAGTTCCCTGCTGTGAAACCTGATCCTGTCACCACAGTTGCTGTTCCATTGTCTGCTGTGGTCGTTATATTCACATCCCCGTTCACAGTGACGTTACAGTCAAGCACAGGGTCAATATTGTCGATTGCTGTAAAGTTGAAATCGACCGTCGTCACGAAGAATGTTGCATTGTTTGCCGGAGCATTGAGTGTAACTGTAGGCGTTCCACTATCAACGTGGAATTCTCTCACAGGAGAACCAGAACCTGAGAAACCATTTGTATCAACACAAGTCACTGTCCAGTTATGGACGCCCTCAGGAATGCCGGTCAGATTGAATTCGTTCGGATCATCTCCGTCTTGGTTTGGAATTTCCGAGCTGTTCTTCGTTTGATTGACAATGCCATCGATAATGAGTGAGCAGTTTGAGAGGCTAGATTCGACAACGGTGTAGTTGAAGCTAATATTGCCTACTGGCGTCCCATATCCATCCACAGGTGTGGTGAGCACGACAAGTGGGGCTGCGTCATTCGTGAAGTTCAATGTGTTGCTGATTCCTGTGTTGTTATTGTCGTCATAACATGTAACGTTCCAATAATGGAATCCATCACCAATACCTGAAACTGCGCCTGTGGTGACTGATCCATTCACTGCTGTCGTTGTATTCCAGTATGTTCCTTCATCAACACTAATGTTGCAGAAGAGTAATAGATCAACATTATCTGCAACTGTGAAGTTGAATAGAATGTCATTTGATGAGTGTACAGTTCCATCCGGATCAATCGCAGTTACAACAGGATCTGTCTCGTCAATAATTAACCTGAACGGGCCATTTGTTGCATTTCCAATGTTTCCTACAGTATCTGTGCATTGCACTGTCCAGCTATAATCACCTTCACCCATGTTCTCAATAAGGAACGATTGGTTCACCATCTCAGTAATTGTTGTATTCGTTTGATTTATCTCCCCATTAAGCAACAATGAGCAGTTTGCAATGGTTGTTCCGAGATCATTCGCAGTATAGACAAACGTGATATCCGTGACATCATCAATTGTATTATTCGGCGGAGCAAGGATTGTCACTTCTGGAGGGAAGATATCACTCGCAATGCCAAAGATTGCATGATCTACTCCGAGACTATCTGGATCTGCCACTGCCCGTCCAACAGCTGAGTAGTTTCCAAAGTCTCTCCCGGATGAATTCCAGAGGTTCGTGAAGTTCCCACCCACTCCTGATTCGTTTATGTCTTGCTGTAGGTGGATTTGATGTCCTGTAAGTATAGCTTCTATTGAGCTATAGTTCGAGAGTTCAACAACGAACGTTGTTACTGTGTTTGTGTTTGAGGCTGTTTGTTTGTCGTAGGAAAGATTCGTTCCATTTGTGAGCGTTGCAATGAGCATTGCATTCGTGTATGTTGTTCCTCCTCCTGTACTCTCCCATGTACTGATGTGGAATGTTCTGTTCAGTACAACTTCGTTTATCGCGACAGAAGTGTCAGTGCTGAAGGCAGAATCATCCACTTGTGTCACTGTCCTCCTTGGCATCTCAACCATAAACCAGTCAATCATTGCAACGCCGTTTGCCCCCACAGATCGTTCAAAGCTCACACGATCACTTCCGACAAACTCAGCCCTGACGTGGTTCTCGTCTAATCCTGTGTCATTCGCAATCGTTCGACTCATAATGATGAAACTTCGTGTGTCATTGAATGCATTGATCACAACAGTCTCTATCGTGTCACCTGCGTCCATTGTTGCTGTTCCATTTTGAACTCGTGTTCCTTCCCATGTAACAACTTGCCATGCGACATTCGATTCGGCACCCCCTGTGAGTCGCTCAAATTCGATCTGCGTACTATTTACAAAGTGTCCTCGAACAAATGCAATATTATTGAGTGAGGTACTAGTTGAGTCTCCACTGGCAGACACAACGATGAAGCTCTTTGTCACATCAACTTCAGCAATGTCCGCTGTTGTCGTTAACGTCCCTGACGTGAGTGTGTTATTTCCTTGTTGCATCGTAATATCCTCATGCTCAATAACTTGCCACGAAATATTCGCCGCTGCCGTACCAAGGTAGCGCGAGAAGTGCAAGTGCGTACTGTTCGTAATATTTCCTGTGAATCTATTCCCATCAGGCGATGTGTCAGCAGAATTAGCTGTGAAAAGCAAGAATGAATTTGCTACTGTAACAGGTGTTGGCAGCTCCACAATGAAATCTGCCCCCGTCCCATCAACCGTTCCTCGCTGTACATTTCCACGACTGGCTACTGTTGCATTTGCTGGCGAGCCAGATGCCCCAGTGTTATTGAAGTACGCAAAGTAGCGATCTTGGTCGAACGCATTTGCTGTGATGTTCGCAGCAAAGAACACTTCACAGTAATGTGTTCCATTCCCATCTACTATTGTCCGGGGTAGTTCAACGGTTACATTGTTTTTGAATTCCACAATGCGGAGCTCTGTATCACAATCAGTGTTATATCCGTCCAGATTTGAAATATTCACGAGAACAACTTCCCCATAACGAGGGCTATTTGTTGTCTCATTGAGATCAATCGCAATACGCCTTCCCCATGACGTGTTCCACCACGGAGCACCGGTTGTTGAAGCATTTGTGTAAATGATATCTGTCGTAACATTCGTATTCAATTGTGCCCATGAGGAATTGAACACTGTCACAGTGATATTTACAATCTCTCCCTGCTGATAATTCGACTTATCAGTCACCACCGAGATGTTTACTGGCAGCGTTATGTTTACAGTAACAAATCGAGTTTCTGACGTATTCACATTCCCAGACGCATCACTACATGTGACGTTCCACTCATGTATTCCATTCCCCAGTGTTTGCACTCTGTTAGTTAACGTGTTGTTAGGGGCATTGAAATTCAAGTTACCACTATCAACAACACCATCAATCGTTAGATTGCATGTCATATTCGCAGAAAAGTCATCAATAGGTGTGAAATTGAAGTTGATTGCTGGAATTAGTGCAGTTGTATCGTTCAGCGGCAAACTTAAGTTGATGAACGGTGGTATTCCATCAATATTTATCGTGTATGGTCCATTATACGCGGTGCCATTCTCACCCAAGTTATCTGTACAATTCACCGTCCACGTATGCACGCCCGTAGCCATGTTGTTCACAATGAAGGAGTTGTTTCCTGGCACGGTGAGTCCGGTCGTATTAGATCGGTTAACAACATCGTCAATGATGAGCGAACAATTGCCGATGCCATCTCCATCTTGTACATAGTATGTAAAGTTGACAGTATTCCCAGACTGTGTCGTCCCATTTACAGGTACTTGTAACTCAATGAATGGCGGACCTACAATCGTGAAGTTTCTTGTTTCAGAGATATTATAGTTCCCTGCTTCATCAACACACGTAACATTCCAGAAGTGTAACCCATCAGGCAGTGTGAGATTTCTATTTATCATGACCTCTGCACAGCCGTCAGGAGGAGGTCCAGAGACATTTCCTTCCTCGAATGCACCCCACACCATGAGTTCAGCAGCGTGTGTGTCACACGTATCTGCAGCGTCTTGTTCGCAGTAGCGGAAGTCCATGCCGCCTGCAACAACGCTTCGGGCCCAGCGATACTGTGTGTCTTGTCCACCAGCGTCATCGTTTTGTGCCACCATAACAATGGGTGTTGTATACGCAGGTGTGAATGTTGCCGCAGTCCACGTCGAACTTGCAATAGCAGCACTACTGTTCTGGTATCCAACGATTTGTTCGTCAGGGGTGATCGCCACCCACCCAATCGTTTCTGTTGCGTCACTCCCTGTACAATCATTCGCTATTCCCTCGTGCACACAACCAGTGAGCCCTGTCTGTGATGTTGTCGTATCAGCATCATCAAACCAGAAGCCCATCGCCATTTCACCAGCATTTTGCGTGTATGTTTGCATCGTTCCCCACACGTGCGGTACACCACTCAGCGTTTTCCCGAAGGACATAGTTTGTTCGACGCCATTACCTTGGATGCCTGTTGACGTTCCTGCAGCGATCCAGTCATAGCCAGCGATCGCATCAACATCAATAACAACATAATGGACGTCCTCAAGTTCAGTTGTCGTGTCACACGTCGTTGCGCCATTGTCGCTGCACAAGCTGACGTTGAATCCTGTGGTTGTTACATCTTTCACGACAGCAACGAAGCCGTTATCGTCTTCGGCTGCTCCTGCGTTCTGGCTTGCAGGCGTTGCAATCACAACAGGGGTTGATGTATACGTTCTATTGTACGTGATGTATGCGAACTGGAAATCTTCAACCTGTACCGCACCAGCTTCACCAATCGTCTCATCACAGCTTTTATCGTATGCCCGTGCAGGTGATGGGATGTTGGAATCTTCCACCACACCATTTATGGTGATGTTACAGAGAAGCTCAGTATCAAGGTTGTCGAAAACTGTGAAGTTTAAGCTCGCCACACCTTCTGTGAATGTGATACCGTCCGTTGTGTTGAGGAGCGCGAGCGGTCCTATAGTATCAACGGTGAAGTTTCTTGTGCTGCTGCTCCCCTCAAATCCACCAAGATCAGTGCAGTTCACACTCCACAAATGCACACCATTCGAAATACCAGTAATGTTAAAGAAATTCGGCTGGTTTGCTGTTACGCTTGTATTTGTTTCATTTGCTACACCATCAAGAATAAGTGTACAATTACCTATTCCAATAGGATCAACCGGTGTGTAGTTGAACAGCACAGTACTTTCATTCAAGAATGCGTTCGCTGCTGGCGCATTCAGGGTGACTGTGGGGGGTCCTGTGTTCTGTGTGAAATAGAATGTTTCGGATGTAGCACTATTTCCTGCTTGATCAATACATGTAACGCTCCAATTGTGTGTTCCATCAGGCACCGAGAAGACGGTGACGTTTGCCTGTCCGCCAACATCCGCTGCGACGTTGCTCACATTAAGGATATCGTCGATCGTCAAGTTGCAGATCAGCGTTCCTGTGAAATCATCTGTGCCGTTCCAACCAAACGTTACATTCGACGTTGGTGGGCTCGTGTTGTTTCCAGGAGTATCAAGTGCAATACTTGGTGCTACGTTGTCAATTCGCACATCAATTGTTTCATTATTCTCTGCACCAAACGTATCGTTACACTCAGCAGTTAGATTGTAGAGCGCGTTCGCAGCTACTGTCGTGTCTGACGAATTGTAGAAACTCGTTGCATTTGCCTTTAGTGTTCCTTCAGGTCCAATACCGATGGTGTCGTTATGATAGTAGTAATCACACACATCGACACCGTTATCATCTTCCGCGCTGATATTGGAGAGTTGTGTCAACCGAATATTTGGCCGCATTCGCGTCCGCACTTCAACGTAATCTGTGAAAATATCAGCACGAGCATCAATACCTGCTGCAGTTGTTTGGTTTCCAACGATGAGGATGTGGAGATCACCGTCATCAAGAATATCATCGACGCCTTGTAATTCGAGTTCAATGTACATATCTGCAGCTATCGTGTTGTTCGCTTCATGTATTCGAGTGTATGAGTTACTCGTGTGGTTGAATACGTAAATATAGAATGTATCTGCTGTCTGGAATGTTTGCTGTGTAACATACCCTTCGTAGAAGAAGAGGATTTCTTCTATATCGATCGGCGATTCAGTCACTTCAAATCGGAAGCTCTGATAGACGGACTCTCCAGTATCTGTTGTTGTTGTCGTCGCAAGTCGAACGTTATTCGACGTTGTGACAGATGAGTAACTCGAGGTTGATATTTCTGTTTCTCGAACGGGGGTACTTGTCGGCAGCAAACTTCCGTTTGCACCATCATATAACGCATGTATGTTACTTGGATGCGTGATACCTGTGTATGTGTACGTGCTCACCACATCAGCAGGTTCGATAAATTCAATGAGTGGCTCATGTGTCATTCGCTGCCACTCGAATTCAATGTACGCTCCAGGACTTGTCGCTGTGCCATCATTTTCAAAGTCACCACATCCAACATCTGTGAATGCCCGCCCTGTCCAGAGTGCACACGAGAGTGTGTCATCTTCTCCCTGATCATATACAAAGATTTCATCATTTCCAGGACTGCTCGATGTGATAACATGTCCAACATCTCCTCCGCCTGGTTGTCCAATAGGATTTCCTTCACCCCAATCACTAAACGACCATGAATTTGAGCTAATCGTGTAGAAGCCACCTTCAGGGAAGTCTTCATTCGCATCAACCCACACATATACGATCTGGTCACCTGATTTTTCAATGGCACAGCTTGTTGAATGCAGGGCTGCTGTTCCTTCGTTCCCACCACATTCACTTGCAGTATCTTGTACGGGTGTTTCCGAGGATAGTGCTTTCGAGAATGCACTGCCATCCCAGTAGCCACCATCACGATCAGCATCCTGATCACACGTCATAACACCGATGTAATCGTGTGCAAACGACCCTGTCGATGGTGATTCTCCACACAAATGCACCTCTCGGGCTTCAGCACCAAGACCATCGTAGATGTTGCCAAGATGCGTCCACGCATTTGTGCTTGGCTGGAATCGCCATGCATAGAGATCGTCTGAGTTATTCCCGTATGCGAAGAGCATTTCTCCAGAATTTCCTTCCCATGCACATGAGAACTGCTTTCTGTCATCTCCATCAGCTTCTAATGTAACGTTGATCGTATGGTTAAACACATTGTTGTCTCCATCCCACACGGTTGCGTAAATATCACCTGTTCCCGCATCATTTTGTATGCCCATGCCGATGAGGTTAGTGTCCTTTTGTGCACAAAGCTCAAGCCATCTGAAGTCGTTGTTCGGCGCTCCACTGATACTGTATGTCTGCTCTGTACTGAGATTATCTCCATTCCACAATCTGTAAGCGAAATCCCCATCAAGCCCATTTGCTGTCTCATACACGACGAGACAATCTTCACTGACGAGATCTTCACATGCGACATCGAAACTACGCTGCACATCCAAGCCCCGATTCGGCTCTACTTGTGTGATATTATGCCACACTCTGTTCACGATGTCGAATACCGCAAAATCAATAGAGTTATCGACTTCTTGAATCATAGCATAGCACTCGGGCCGCCGTTGAGCACAAACAAATCGATACCATGAGATATTGCTTCCAAGTGCGCCAAAGATGTTTTCTTCTTCGCCAAGTACACCGGTCCAATTCCTCTGTAGCGGATTCTCTGGATCAGTGAGGTTTGCGTACAGGAGTATTCCAACTTCACCAAACTTCGGTAGTTCAAGATCATTGAACTCTGATGGGGCGTTGACAGTGAATGCACGTTGTTCACTCGTATTCTTATTCGCACGATTATCAGTGCACGTGACATTCCACGTGTGTGCTCCGTTCGCAACTTCAACAGATCTAGTCGTTGCAGTGCCATTGGGAGAGGGGATGTTTCCGAGACGAATAGCACCATCAACGATAAGATCACACGCAAGCTCAGGATCTGTATTGTCCGTTGCAGTCCAGTTGAATGTGATCAATGAGACAGCAAAGCTTTCTGACACGAGCGGTGCGTTGAGGACGATAGTGGGCTCCTCTTCATCAACAATACAGGTGCCACCCCACTCCCCTCCGTCTTGGTAGAACCCTTTCCAGACAAGATCCCCAGAGCTGTTTGTGAATGCTACTACAAAGGAACCCTCACAGATGCCAAAGCCAAGCTGCGTGTCGGCGCCAATCGCATCATGTAGGAGGTATGTCGCATCAGGCTCACTTGTAATGTTGAATGGTCCTGCCACATAGCTGCCGTTATTATCGAAGACTGAGGCTTTGATGCTGTTATCTGCTCGGTCTTGCCAGACGACAGCGATATTGCTCGTCCCTTGGAACTCAACTTCTGCGGCAGCAACTCTCGTTTCAGTCCCTAAGTCAGTGTCAACTGCAGCAGAGCCGATTGTTGTGAACGTATCACCTCCAACATCAAGCACAGTGAGATTGACGTGGTTGACGGCACTGTCGAAGTACACAATACCAACGCGTTCTCCTCCAATGTGTGCAATCGCAACCTGTCCTGTTTCACCAATATTCGTGTCAATATCAGTTATGTTGTTGATGATGCTCGCACCTGTGTTTGGAATGATTCTTGCGCTCAAGTCATTCTGACTGTCATCGAACCATGCTGTTACGGCGCGCGTGCTGTTCGTTGTTGTACAATCGACAAGGTTCTGGAGTGTTTGTGCAGGCGCAATGTTTCCATCAATGTTGAACTCACTCACACTCAACGTGCCATCATTCGTGTAGATCTCTCCATCATAGTCGTTATTCAAATCTTCTCCATACGCGACAATGAACTCTGCACCGTACTGGCAGACGCCCATGTCTGTGAAGATATTTACATCTGCGTCAACCTGTGTTTGTCCCACCACCGCAGAGCCATTTTCGTGATAGATGTAGAAGTCAACATCTTCTTCAGGACCATCATTCACGATGACAACGAAATGTGTTTCATTGATCGGTGCCGCTGCGATGCGACTGGAATCGTCAACAGTTGTATCGATATCAACTTCTGGCACGAGGAGTGTTCCATTTGCGTCCCAAACTTCAAATGATGTGTGATTACTATCAACATCAACCCACGTCACAATAATCGTTGTGTTATCGAGTGCCGCGAGTGCTACATCTTGTCCCTGGCTGGCATCGACGTATCCGGTAGGCACATCAACTGTGACGAACCGCGTTTCACTCGTGTTTACGTTGCCAAATGTATCTTGACACGTGACGTTCCAAATATACAAGCCATCTGACAGAATGAGCGATTTGTTTGCCGCTACACCTGCGCTCGATCCAATTGTGGCTTCCACATTGCCATTTATGGTCAAGTTACAACTAAGGAACACTGCCTGATCGTCATCAGCTGTCCAATTGAAATCAGTGAGTGATGTGGGTACTGTCGAATCGTTCGCTGGGGAATTTAGTGTGATGTTTGGTGCGATGTCATCAAACCCACAGAAGCCATCCCATGTACTTCCATTCACGAGGAAGAGTTTTCGCTCACCAACGGCAGAGCTATTCGTGAATGATACAACGAATGTCCCATTGCAGAGCCCAGCTTCGTGCTGGGAATTGTATCCTGCAACACCGTGCAATCTGTACGTATCATTGATATTTGTGCTAATGTTAAAGGCCGGTGTGATGAGCGTTCCTGTTCTGTTGTACACAACAGCCTCAATGACATCTTCTCCTTGATCATACCATGTCAGCACGAACATGCTTTCATTGTCTGCTTCAATTTCTGCAACATCTAATCGCACTTGCGAAGTAACAGACGTGTCAATGTTAACAGGGCCAACAGCCGCTGAGATGGAATCTGCGGATGTATCGACGACAAGCATTTTCACAGTGCTCTCTGGAGAATCATAATAGAACATTGCTATGTCTTCGTCTCGTAACCCTGCGAGTGCCATCTGTGATGTGCCACCAACATCAAGATCTGCTCCTGATGGCCCTGCAACGATAGATCCTGTTTCATCGTAGAGTGCTGCTGTGAGGTCGTCTGTCGCGTCATCAAACCAGCTCACGAACCACCTCGTGTCGCTCACCGGCACAACGGAAACGAGATTCTGTAAGTTTTGGTCAGGCGCGACGTTATCGTCAATATCGAATTCAGTAGCTTCAACACTGCCGTTGAGATAGTGGATCATGCCGTGAAGATCATCGCCGCTCGTGTCATCGACCCACGCAGAAACGATTCGATTTTGAATGTATGCTGATGACACGTCAACATTTACGCCCGCATCCGTATCAAGAATGAATGGCGCACCGATCGTACCTTGTTCAAATGCGCCCCAGTACACGAGCTCACCTGTGTGCGTGTCACAATCATCATTCCCGTCTTGTTCACAGTAGCGGAAGTCCATGCCACCAGCGACAACATTTCGGGCCCACGGATATTGTGGATCTTGTCCACCGTCATCATCGTTTTGTGTCACCATGACAATAGGGTCTGCAAAGGTCGGTGTGAATGTTGCTGCTGTCCAGTCAGAGTTGCTGATGTCGGCACTTCCTGATTGGAAGCCACCTATTTTGTGATTTCCCGTGTCAATCGCAATCCAACCAACAGTTTCAGTGGAGTCTCCTCCTGTACAGGTATCTCCTGTGTCTTCATGGACACAGCCAAGAACAGTCGTATGACTTGCGTTTGTATCCGCTCCCTCAATCCATGTGTTCATCGCCATTTCACCAGCAGTTTGCGTGTATGTTTGTGGTGTCGCGAAGACAAAGGGTGTTCCTGAGAGTGTTTTGCCAAAGGAAACGGCATTATCTGCCCCATTGTGATTTATCCCAGCGGTTGTTCCTGCAGCGATCCAGTCATATGCTGTGATCGCATCTGGGTCAACGACGACGTAGTGGACCGTTTCAAGATCTGTGTCAGTGTCACACGTTGTTGCGGCGTTGTCTCGACAGAGACTGACGTTGAATCCTGTGCTCGTTACATCTTTTACGACAGGAACGAAGCCGTTATTGTCATCGGCTGCTGCTGCGTTTTGGCTTGCAGGTGTTGCAATCACAACAGGCGCATTCGAGTATGTGTTTGCGAACGTGATGTATTGGAAATTAAAGTCTTCAACTTGTGTGCTCCCTGCTTCGCCTATTGGTCGGTAGGTGTGGTGTCCGCTTTTATTGTAGACGTAGATGTAGTTTGTATCATCATCTGCGTCATAGAGATTGATCAAGAAGTGTGTCGTGTTGATTGTCGCTGCATCAATGCGTCCCCAGTTTGACGATCCATCTTGCACATCGGTATCAATGTCAATTGCTCCATACAGATCTGTCTCATTTGTGTGTATAATTCTGAAACTTGCATCCTGACTTGTCTCTTCTATGTATGCAACAACGTAGAGATCTTCATCTAGTGCTGTGACGTCTGATTCGACGACAGGCTCATCGGAAAACTCTGGGTCGATTGCCAAGTACCATGGTCGTGCTTCGGTAATTGTTGTTGTGTCGTACGCGACTTTCGATTGTCCAAGTTGGTAGAGTTCTGGGGTGATTTTCGGGATTGTTGCTGTGTAGCTCACTGTGGAGCCGTTGCTGAGGTTATTCCACGTAAGGAAAATGTTCGTCGTATCTTGTGTTTGCGTTGCTGTGCTTGTGATGTTTGTGAAGTTGATGGGCAAGACTTCTGTATAGTTGAACGCACCGCTATGGTTGAATGACGTGACTGTTACAGACACAGCGAGCAGCTCTTTGAATGGATCTATCGTCACGGGCGCATTCCTGATGATGTCGAACGGATAGTGTTCCTGCACGAGGAAGAAGGAGAGCATGCTCTGGTTCACATTCACATCGTGTGCTTCCACGAAGAGATCGTATGTTCCTTCTTGTTCTGGTGTGTATATCGCTTCGTACACTCCATCAGATGTCTCTATGATCGTTGTGATATTCGTCGTTATGTTATTCGGGTCTGTGACAAGCAGTTGTATATCTGCGTTACTCACGAGGAATCCGTTGTTGTCGAGCACAACCATGACGATTTCTGCTGTCTCATTCGGGCGATAGATGGGCTTTCTTGTGTTGACTGTGGCAACGCCTGTCTCTGCGTAGCCAGGATCGCCAGGGTAGAGGAGAATATCGTACTGTTCTCCTGGCCTGAGGTACTTGTGCAATTCCCATGTGCCGAAGCATGTTTGTGTGGTGAAGTTCCATTTTGCACACTTCCAGAGTTGGCTTCCTTGTGCCGTACTCGTCGCTGTTGCATTACTGAAGTTCAAATTGTCAAGGTTAATCGCGTATGCTTTGAGTACAGGATCGCCGTTGATCTCAACGCTTTCTTTCGGGAGATCATCAATGCCAATTTCAATCGTTTCCTGCGGTACACAGTCGTGAATATCTAGCTTTTGTACTGCTCTACTGTCTGGCGTGACGTGGACTTCGTATGAGTTGTTGCTGTTTTTCTCAAACTTGACAGCTGCGTATCGTCCTTGCCCTTCATTATTCACAACGCCGAAGGTAAAGAGGCCATGCTCATTTTCAAACTCTTGTGCCGGAACGTCAACAATGAGTGCAGGTTCTGGTTCTTCTATCTCATCACCGGGCTCTGGTTCGTCAGGTGTTGGTTGTGGAAGGAGTGCTGGTTGGACGGTGAATGCATGTCTCCCTACGACGGCACCATTCTCGGAGATGATGATTTCGTGCAAGCCTGGATACTTTGGCACGAACGGTGAATCTCGCCATGGGCCGAAGTATTTGAACAAGCCACCAGGGCCGTTGATGATGATCTTGATATCTTGTGTTGGGGGTGGTGTGATGGATATGTGGACGTTTTGCTCTGCTCTCGGTTCTTCGCTGATGGTGATTGTCCTTGTCTTATTCGTCTCGTTCGCTTCTTGGACGGTGAATATGTCTTGGTGCACAACCTGTCCTGAGCTGTCGATGAGTTGGACGGTGTATTCGCCCGGTGTTTTCGGCACGAATGGAACAACCTCCCCTGGTTCATCTAGGAGCCTGTACTTTGCTTCCGGCGCGAAGATCATGATACGTGAGCTGTCGTTTGTTGTGTTGATGAGGACGGGTTCTCCAACGTTGTAGAGTGTTTTGTCTGTGATTGCTATTGTGAGTGGAAGGATTACTAAGAGTGCTACAATGAAGGCGTACTTGGCTGTGGTGGATTGTCCTCTAGCCATGTTTCCACCTCTTGATGATCGTTGGATAGAATGTGTGTCCATGGATTAAGCGTCCTGGTTTCGCGAAAAAGTCACTTCTCAGGAATTCCTTGACGGTGAGCCAGCGTGCATTGACCGCTTCTGATCTTGTGAAGTCCTTTGTGATGATTAAGAGGCCGTCTGGTCGTTCGAACGCCAATTTAATGTTGTATTCTTTGGCGTGCTTCTCTATCCATTCGTGTTTTTTGTTGTCTGTGTGGACTAAAGAAAGAAGGAGTAATGCTGCGTTGTTGTTTAGATTGATGCGGCAGTTGTGGCTGTGGCCGATTGTCTCTTTTGTGAGGATGTTGTCGTTGAGAAGTTTTGTTGCAGTTTTGTGTGTGTTCGCGTATGCGGTGCCGGTATTTTGTGCGAGTTGTCGTATTGTGTATGCTGCGCGCAAGTCGTGTGCAAATACTGCTATCAGTCTCAGTGTCAGTTTTGTTACTTGCATTCGCTGCCTATTATAGCATTTCTGCTATGATATTATAGCTTTTGTTTATAAAGGTCTTTATAAGAGTTGTGCCTGTTGCGCGTATTATAGTAAAAAAGCTATAATAAGGTTGTGGTCGAAAAGCTTAAATATCATCACTCAAGAGTAGTGTATATGTCGTCTTCACGAGAAAGAGCCGAAGCACTCATGGAACAATTGCGACCGAAAGGAAGAGCTATGGGAGAAGAAGCGCTTCGCAATAGAGATCTTACAGGACTCCTCAACGCAGAGCTTCTTGTTCGAGATTCATATTCTCTCGATAACGTAGCGTGGGTATTTGACTTAGGCTCAGATTACGACAGGTATTCAGCAGACGACTACATTAGCGACAGGCTCAAAGAAACTCAACATGGAGAGACCGCGACAGCAGCTCTCGAATTGTATGGTTCTCTTCCAGCAGGAAACACAGCTCTTGCTCTTAAACAAACATCCGATGGCAAGTACGTCGCCCTGGGACGCTTTCCGAAAGGGACAAAAATACTGCATCCAAATTGGCGAGATCGAGAGGGCTATGTGTATCTCGACTCACCAAAAGAGGAATATGTTCTATTCGTGCCAACAAGTGGCTGTACAAAAAGAGCGTGCGAACTTCTCACACAATTGAATGAGCAAACACATACGCGTGACCCTCTCGGAGTTAATGATGTCCAGAACGAACTCTCAGGTGGTGAAGTTCTTACAGTATTACAGTTTTCAGGTACGACAGCACGGGAAGCATGGGACTATCTCCATGCAGGAGTCGCCGGTGTATTCGATAACAGTTCTTCAGGAGAAGATATACAGAGATACAGGATTCCTTCTGAAATGTTTAGATGATCACCATTCCATCATCATTCCTAGCTTTGCCTAGAAAGATTCGAGATCTTCATTTTTTACATTCGGGATGATGTCGAATCAATCAAATCTCTCAAGAAAATCAAGAACTTCAGTATCGCCTGCTTTAGTTGCCGCATCTTGGATTCTTGCAATCATATTTGGTCTGTCAAACCACTACCGCTCAATTTCTCCTCGTTGGGTTAATTCATACGTGCTCCCAAAACCCATATGGAGACTCAACATAACCTCTCTATATCCACCACTTTCAATTGCATCGTGCATCTGCGTAACAAGCGCCTCTCCAAGGTCATATGCATCGACACCATACATTTTCTCGTAAGTGCGTATGCCTCTATCAAGTCCAACAAAACCTCTGTCACTTACATGCTCAATTGCATCCGTGACATAGTCTCTCACTTCGTCGTGGAGATCGAAAACATCATACCCTGCTTCTGCTGAATACTTGAGGAAATCATCTAAGCTCGATATATTGTGATTATTAAGTGCTGTCCGTTCTATATCGACGTGCATGTACGGATCCTTCTCACCACGTAACGCCTCCAAAAAGTCAATCGCATTGTGTGCCCAACTCAGGTTTCCATTATTGGCGAGCGAATCCACCCATGACGTAACGGAATCAATGTACTGTTTTGCGGTGTCGCTCGTAGTTTCGATGAGATATTGTACAGTATCTCTCAGATCTTGCACGTCAACAATACTTCCATCCATCGCGCTGAGGACTTCTTCACGAAGGAACGGTGTCCAAGCATCTGCTGTGCCATGAAGTTTCATCTCTTCTATTGCGTATGCGAACTTACGATCTGCCATGGCTTTCTCTACAACTTGGTTCGAGAGTTCATTAGGAACTGCGGCATGCTTTCTGAGGAGTTGCAATGCCTCTGCAACCTTGCTGTAATTCGGTGCAGGAACATCCATCATGATCTTCCGTTCCAAGCTGCGATGAATCGACTCTGTCAGTTCACTTGCATACCCTGCAGGATCTTCTCCAAAAAGCGCAGCCTGATGTTCGAGTCGAGAACCTACATAGGTAATGATTGTATCTTCATTTGCTATAGCATCGAGAATCTCGCGCTGCCACGTGCCAAAGTGTGCTTGGGTAGGAAGATTGCATGCCTGGAGCCGTTTCAGCGCTGCGATTTTACTCGGTGTACTGGCAATGCCAGATCGTTCACTCACTCCTTTATCGAGTGCTACAGGATCACAGCGTTCTTGCGCATACAGTCCGAGAGGTGTGAGTAGCGTGGCGAGCGTGCTCAGTACTACCTTCGAAAAGAGTCTCCGCATAGCAGAGTTACAGAGGAGTAACTTATAAAGTTTTCTTTTTTTGTTACTTATAAGTGGCAATATTTAGAAATTTTTATAAAGGTACACCAAATCACGTAGTGCAATGCCTCACTCCGTCGTCGTCACGTTCGATCCAGATCGATACCGAGACAATTCCGCAAGTCACATAGTACACGCTTTAAGAAGAAACCACGAATTTTCTGTTGACAAACTCACATTTCGCTCGAGAAGCGAGCTAGAAGCTTCACAAGAACGGCACAAAGAGACGCTCGCTGCTGCAGACGTTATTGTACACAACAGTTTTCTCTTATATGAACAAGCAAGAGCTGAAGTGATGGGCATTCACGACGAACACAACGCATTCCATGCAGTACTCAACGAGGAGATCAGCGGCATCGCGGCTGCTGGAACCTCTATAGTACTTTCCTACAATGCAAACCTCGGTGATTCGGACGCACGTGCAGCAGGGATTCCAACAGTGCCGAAGATATCTGTTGATGCATGGAAACAGGATCCGTTTTACCCAGCAGTGTTCAGACACAAAGGATCTTGGAAAGGAAAAGGTATTTTTTGTATCGACAACTATGATCAGTTCGAGCGCCTACTTGATGAGGGGTATTTTCAACGTCAACCTCGACGTTGGCGTAAACAAGCTTCACGACTTGACCCAGATGATATCGATGTGATGCGAATGATCGACACACCGAGCGATTTTTTCACACATTACCGGGTTTTCACTGCAGGAAATGGAGAAATCCTTGGCGCAGTGCTTTCGTATTCAGCCCAGAAGAAGAACGCAGGCGAAACAGTGACTGGCATATCAGGCATTTTAGGCCCAGATTGGACTCAAGCATATTTCACTCCAAGAAGTCCATTTTATCTAGGATTGCGCAAGATCACTTCGAACAGCAGTACTGGTGGCAGACAAATTACATTGGATCCGACAAGCGACGCAAGATGTATTACACAGCTAGAAGAACAGATATTGGAGGATCATGGTGTAGTGGATCAAAAACTGCCTGGTGATCTTCGAGGATACGCTTTAGCAATCGCGAGACTATACGCTCCTTCCGGAGGGTATGCTTTGGGCATCGATTTCTTCCAAGAGAGAGAAACGAAAATGCTTGGGGAAGTGAACTTAAGTCCTGGGAGTCGCATCTTCTCAACGTTGTTCAACAATGGAAGACATCATGAAGACACTGCTCGTCGCATCGGGGGAGAGAAAATCGCAGAGGCGATGTACAGACAACTACATGCCGCTTAGAGTATTTAACCCAGTCTAGCAAGTTCTTCTTAGGTGCTCACATTGCATCATGTTCCTAGAACAGCTAGAATTCAAATCCGAGGATGTTCATAATGAATTCATCTATTTCCTTCAACTTCTCTTTGTTGAGGGAGACTTGCAAGCCATACGAGGTTGGTTTTGTGAGAAGCAGTTGCTCTTTCACCAACGCTTTCGCTACATTTTTGACGTCTTTCTTCGCATGAGCAGGAAACCCTTTCTTCAGCGTGTCAAAATGTGTGTGTACGCCACCCAGCACTTTTTTTCTGCGTAAGTTGTACAGAATAGTTGCCCTTACCTTATCCTCGTTGTTCATGAGAATGGGGAATAGCATTGAATATTTGAATGTTTCTAAAATTGAAATTTAAAAACAATAATCGAAACATTTATTAATCTACGAAGATACACTCATTGTTATGAAAACGGAAACAATATTCGTGGAAGTATTTGGGCGTAGCCCACTCATGAAGGTGCTGGACTTCCTCATTACGTATCAACTCTACGATTATCCATTAACTGAAATTGCAAAGAATGCGGGTGTCAGTTATTCAACACTCCAGACATTCTGGAATAACTTAGTGAAGAATAACATTGTTGTCAAAACGAGAAGAGTGGGGAAATCAGACTTGTATATGCTCAATACAGACAATCCTGCAGTACAACAACTCTTAAAACTCGACTGGAACCTCATACAAGGGGTTGAAGAACCTATTGCTGCTTGATTCTCTCAAATTTCTCTTGAATTTCTTCTACCGCATATTCTTCCGCTTTTTTCGAGAGTGCTTTCACCATTCCATCATCACTTTTCTCTTCGCGAGCGGCGTGATGGCAACTTGCCGCTTCTTCAATCCTTTCGTCAGTTCTTTTGGGAGCCTCAGTGTAAAATTATCACCATCAAACGAGAGTTTTCTCGTGAATGAGAAGGATGTTTTCTCAAGTGCACGCTTCACTTCTAATGCAGTGTCAAGCTTCTGCGCCTCATCGAAACCGAGTAATTCTCTCTTACACTTCGGACAACGGAACACCTTGATCGTAAGTGTTATTCCTCCAGACAGAGGATAATTTTTTGCAACAAGCTTCATTTTTCTATTATCTTTGCCACAGTATGTTGTTCCCTTCGATGTAAATGCGTCTTTCGAGAATTCGACATCCACACCTTCCAATTTTTCTAGATCGATGTTTTTCATTTTCGTTTGTAATGCTTGATTTGTTTCTTGTCTGATGGGTACGCAGTAGTTATCTGAGCCTTTCTTTTTCTGAGGGTGAAGAAGATGGTAACGAATCGCGCTGCACAACCAATCGCAACAAGTTGCCGTCCACCAACTTTTTTGAAGATTGGTGCATCATAGTGCAGCACAGATACGATCTCTGCTGCTGAGATGCCATGCTTCTTCTCAACTTTCTCAAGGATATGGGGCTCGATCCGCACGTGATCAATCTTCATACCCTACTATTTTCGTAAGGTTTTCTATATATAAATCTTACGATTCCTCTCGAAGTCATAGAAGATGGAAATCTCACTGCAATTAAATAGTTTGTGGCCGCACATGTCCAGTGGAAGAATAAAAATCAACTCGCGAGCGCCTGCACGAGCGGACTCATTTTCTCGTATGCAGGGATCGTGAGTTTTTCAGTTATCGCAGTGTTCTCTTTGTACATGACGAGTGTCAGAATCAAATAATTTCTCCAATTGGTGAAATGCACCTGCACACGATCGATCTCTCTGAGTAATTTCTTTGTACTGATGTTCCCTGAGCCAAGGTACTTGAAAAAACGAGATGCTTGCCATATCTCGACAGCGACAAGCTGTTGATTCTTATCGATGTCAAGGTGGAAATTATCTTGAACTTCTATACTCTCGCTCGATGTGCGCTTCGGGTTGCCTATGAAGAGGATGTCATCTTCATAGTTGTAGAGCCATGTGTATGCCATATTCATTGTTGCTTCCTCCATCTTTTTAATGTTTTTGCGCCAATTTTCATTGCATACATGCTGGAAAATACGTGTACGTGTGCTCTCGCAGAATCATTAACAATTCGTGTCGCTTGAGCACTGTTTTCAATAAGCTTCTGAGCTCCATAAGCACATCGTTGAGCTCCATCCTCGTCTTGATCCTGAGCTCAATCTGAATGTCTGCCGTGCCAATCGTCTTGTAGAAGTACGTGACGTTTGGGTGATTCAGAAGAAAACTGTTGAGTTGCTGCTCTAATGAAGGTGAGAGTTTTCCAAGTTGCAAGCTGACGAGGTACCAATTGTACCCGAGCTTTTTCGGCCAGACGTCTGGACGGTAGTTGATGATGATGCTTTCTTTTTCTAGACGTGCTAACCTGTATTTGAGAAAGTCTCTTGTGACATTGAGATTCGCTGCTGCTGTCGCCAGTGGTATTCTCGCGTTGTTCGCGAGGAGACTGAGGAGTTTTGCGTCTGTTGCATCTACTGTTGCTTTCGCATCTGTTTGTTTGAGTGTGAAGACTGGATCCTCTTCAGTGTAGAGGAAGCTGAATGGCACAGCGTATTCTTCTGTGAGGAGGTTTCGTTCGTACGTATCAATGTATTCCTTGAATTCGTCTTCAATATCTTTCATGATCTCAACCATTTGCATACGATCCTTTGCGAAGAGTTTGAGAACAATATCATATGTGCCGATGCAGCGCACGAGCCACGCGATGTGTGGATGGGTTTCTAGTTTTGTGAGGATTGCCTGTTCCGTTTCGATGTCGATGTTCCTGAGTTTTAGTGCGATGAGGTACATCTCCCAGCCGAGCTTCTTGACGTCGATGATGGTGTTGAAGCCTGTGAGGAACCCTTGTTGTTGGAGTCTCTTAATTCTGTATGCGACAGATTCTTTGCTGAGGCGGACGCTCTTTGCTATGCTTGCGTATGAAGCTCTTGCGTTCTTGAAGAGTGCTCGGAGAATTTTCTTATCTTTCTCGTCGAGCGGTCTCGCTAAGAGTGTTTCATCAGGCTCCATATGATTCGTAAATAGCTATTTTTTTATAAAATTTTTGCTATTTGATAGAAAATTTTAGAGATTATTTTATATTATACTACTGAATAGTGGTTTCGCAATGAACTGGCAAGATATATTTGAAGAAGCTCAGGAGCATGCTGGCATTACACTTGATGAGATACTGCGCGTGCCAGAAAAACTACAGTATGTATCCTGGAAAAAAGCGCGTGTCTCTCGGGATACGCTGCAACGATTGCAAGAGGAAGCACTCGCAGTGCCTATTCAAAACGGTGAAGTCGTTGTTATCGATTTCTCAGATCCAGAAAACATGTACAAGGGCCCTAAGGAAGAACGCGACCAATATCGTGACACAAATGCAATCTTCTTCCATACAAATGTGGACAAAGTAGTGGATGAAGAGACATTAATACAAGCACATGTGCATATGAAAAACTTAGGGGGCAGCGGCTATCATATTCACATCACGTCATTTGATATGCACCTCCTACCTGAGACATTCAGGGGGGTTACATCGCAATACTCAGAGAATTTCCCAACATGCGCTCCCACACCATTGGAAGCAGACATCGATGCAGATTACGCAAACATTATGCAGCTCCTCCGTAGACAAGTTCCCGACTTCTGCATTCTTGGTGAAAGTGGAACGGGTAAGACGTGGTTGTTGCAACGTTTACTTCGTGATACGACACAGAGTAATGCATTCAGGGACTATAATCGAGCGTACTTTGACCTCGCAGCAACAAGCCCAGAGGAAGTACGAGACTACGCTGCAAAAGAAAGCCCTGATTTGTTGCTCGTTGATAATGCCACTGACTTGGGCACGTGCTTCGATAGAGGGGCTGCTCTGCTGGAGCAAAGGTCAGGCATTACGTCGAACATGCAAATCGTGTACGCATCTACAGGAGTGTACGCACTTCGCGGTTGTATGCCATACAGGCTTGGTCCTGGTAGACTTGCCCGCGTTGATTGAGGTGGGAGAATGCAACAACTGGGTTTGGATGAGGCGACCACACGACTGGAGAAACTTCTTACCCAATACAAGGGGAACTATCGGTTAGCGGTCACATTTCTGCTCCGAGAACGCTTCACGGCGTCAGGACTTGAGTATTGGCAGCTCGCATCCGATGAGCCGCTCTCTCCAAGACATATAAGTGTAGAAACGTGCAAATGGTTCCTTGATCCGCTCCATCACAGAATAACGGAAGAAATTGATTTCACTCGAGAACGCAAGCACGGCCTTTTTCGTCCAGGCTTCGTTGAGATGTGTGATCGTCTTAATATCGATGATGCGGGAACGCAGTATCTTCTCGGCATGTATCAAGACGGGGAGTTCTTTGGTGGAGAGCTAGGTATTGTTTCGTACGAAAGAGATCTTGCAATACGAAGACAGTTCAAGACAATCACATCAATCGGCCCTGAGATAGTTGAACTAAGAATCCCAGAGTATCTTGCTGAACTTAAGAGGAGAATGAGGAAACACGACCTAACATATACTATTCTCACACCCAACGAACAGCAAATAAAAGAACTCTACGACAGATTACGCGAGGACGGAGGATTCTTACCAACATTTCGTGGGATGGTAATGCCTTTAGAGATGCAAGAGACGCAGGTGTATTATGGCGATACCAGAAGGATAGCTCGTGTGCCGTGCTTTTCAGAACGGAGAAGCCCATACTGGGTGTATCGTACTCCGTCAAAAGAGCTGCTCGCAACCGCACAACTCGCTGAGGGATTCTATACACACATGCAGAATGGGGGTAATCCTCTCACACTGGACGGAAAGCTCTTTGAGCACAGGGACTGGCCAGATTCTTTATAAACACATTCGTCCCTCGAGCATACTCAGTCACCTCTCCAAAGTGATAAAAATCACAACCTTTATAAACTCCACAGTGATCCCATGTACTACAATGAGCATCGTCCAAAAAGACTTCCTGAAGAAGATCAAGGATTTCGGCCTCAACAGTTACGAGGCAAAAATCTGGACAGCACTCCTCTCACGAGGCATCTCCACCGCTGGAGAGCTGTCTGACATCGCAAATGTTCCACGATCACGATCGTATGACGTTCTTGAATCACTCGAGAAGAAGGGCTTCATTATCATGAAGATCGGCAAGCCAATCAAGTATATTGCTGTTGATCCAGATGAAGTCGTTGAACGAGTCAAGAAAAACGTGAAAGCAGAATCTGAGAAACAGGTTGAAACGCTCGAAAGTATCAGAGAAAGCGACCTGCTCGATGAACTCAAGAGCTTACACAAAAATGGTGTTGAGATGGTCGATCCTTCAGAGATCACGGGCGCGCTCAAATCTCGACACAACGCATATGATCAAATCGATCAGATGATCAGGACAGCTGAGAAAGAACTCACACTCGTCACAACAGAGGAAGGTATCCTGCGAAAAGCAGATACGCACTTCCGAAGCTTGAAGAAAGCGCACGATCGTGGTGTGAAAATCAGCATCGCATGTCCCGTTACTGATAAGAACAGGTCAACGATTTCCGATCTCCAAAGTATTGCAACAATCCGAGATGTCACAGTGCAAGCACGTCTTGTCATCGCTGACAACAAGGAAGTCTTGTTCATGCTGCTTGATGATGACGCAGTCCACCCAACATATGACGTTGGTGTCTGGATTAACACACCATTCTTCGCAGCTGCTCTGATGGAGATGTTCTCACTCGTTTGGAAACAGGCGAAGGAAGTCAAAGTCAAGGTGTGAGCATGACTACCGCCGATGTAGCACTTCCTAGTGCAGATGCTGCACGTTCGAAAGGGCCAGTAAGAAGGTTTCTCGGTTCGTATGTCGAAGAAGGATGCACAGTAACACTAGAACAAAGTGGTTTTTTTCGACGGACAAACTACACAACGATAGATCATGATGGCAGACAACGAACAGAACAGCATCAAGAGCCAAATATTGTTGACCTTCTCGCTGTTCTTGCCGGAGGACTCGGCTTTTTTCAAAGGCGAGCAGAACGAGGAGCTGAGAGAATGCAATATACAGATAGATTCAGAGACGATGTTCTTCACGCAAATCAATACTAAACTCCTAGATACACAACACCTTTCTCTGTTTTGAAATCATTCTCAGAACTTTGTGTGTCCATGACCAGTGGCTTTTTAAACAAACTCAAAACAAATTCTCAGATGGACCCGCCAAAGTGCACACTGAAAATCCTCGGCACGAATCATATTGCAGAGGAATCCGTCCGTGACATCAAGAAGACATTCAAAGAGTTCAAGCCAGACGTTATTGCTGTGGAATTAGATAAGAGAAGATTACAATCCTTGCAAGAACGACTCAAAGGAGCAAAACAGTCCATCCCACTCAGCATGATCAGGCACGTGGGACTCACAGGCTTTCTCTTCATGGTCATCGGCGCGTTCGTACAGAAGAAACTCGGGAACATCGTCCACGTCCAGCCAGGCATGGATATGCTCACGACCATCCAAGAAGCGAAAAAAATAGGCAAACCAACATTTCTTGTTGACCAAGATGTCATGATTACGATGCGGCACCTCTCCAAAGCCTTCACGTGGAGAGAAAAGTTCCAGATCCTCTGGGATGTCATCGCTTCCCCATTCTCAAAGATCGATATCAAAATCGACATCAGAAAAGTTCCAGATAAGAAAACAATCAAGCAACTCCTGCAACTCCTCAAGGAGCGCTACCCATCTATCTATAACGTGCTCATTATCGAGAGAAACGTCGTCATGGCGACGAGGATTGATAGGATTATCAGAGCACAACCTGGAAAGAAAATTCTCTTAGTCGTAGGAGCAGGACATGAAGAGGATCTCACGGCGAGGTTCAAGGTGATTGAACATCTCGTGACAGTTGTGTAAGAAAGCTTATTAGGAGATACACCACTTCCCCTGTAATGCATGCATTACTCTATACAGAAACACACCCTCAAAGGGGAGAGAGACCAGAAACAACATACTTCATAGCGGATCTCCGAGGATGCAAATCTCTCGGGCTCGGGAGCACGTTGTGCACGACAAATAGCGTTGTTTTCGCAGATCAGCTAGCACAATTAGAAGAAGTTGGTGTTCAGTTACACTCTCAAAGACCACTTCGTGCTCTTTCACCCTGGAGACCGGGCGGACACTACAGAGATCCAATCCGTGTCACGACAGCCCCGTTCACTCCTTAGCACGAATTTCGAAAGATAACCTTTTTAACCTCGCTTTTTAAAGACTCGACTATGGCAATGCCTGGCGCACACAACGTGTGGTACAATCTCAAGAACTATGTGCGTGTTATGCCCGACGAATTCATCGGCATCTGTGTCACAGCGGTCTTCGCTTCATTCATCCTCACATTCAACGATTGGGGGACAACAACATTCAACGTGGCAGCAGGACTGCGCTCATTATTGACAGTCTTCATTTATCTCGCAATCATTTTTCTTATCACAACATGTATCGCAAAGTTAATCGGTATCAAGCAAGGATTTCTCGTGTACTATCAGCCACATTTGATCGGCATGATGGCAGGATTGATCATTTGCGTCGCCTCAGCAGGCTACTTGCCTATTTTCTTGCCGGGAGGGTTCAAACTTGACTATCCACACAGGATGGTCATGGGAAAATGGCGTGGCTACCACAGACAGTGGGAGCTTGGCATGATTAATGGGTTATTCCCGCTCGTGATTCTTGCGTTTTTGTTGCTCTTGAACCCCTTGTACATGACCACAGGGAATGAGATGTATGTGAAACTAATCGTGGTCACATGTCTCGTTGCAATCTTTGCGATGATTCCCCTGCCGAATATTGCGTTGGAGTATGGTGGTCGTGTGACGGACTTCTTCCGGTACTTGAAAGGCGCAACCTTCGGCTTTGATGTGTTTTTCTGCAGCAAGAACTGGTATACTGCTTTGGTGACGTACGTGCTTTTCTTCAGCATCGTCTCGTATATTCTCACGAAGTCTGGTGCAAAAGTTGGCGTCGCACTCTACATTCTCAGCTGGATTGTCGGCGGACTTGCGCTGTTCATCTATAGGCATATCGTCTATGATCCTTCCTCTGGGCAAGAGTATCACTTCACCTATTCCGGTGGAGAGCCTGAGTAAATTATCTTCGCAAGTGTTTTTCATACTCTTGCAGAAACTGATCAATCACTTCTCTTTCTCGTTGCATCCTATGTTGCCTTCCTTCCTCAATATGCTGTTCTGCTTCAGGAACGGATGCTGTAAAAATTTGATGGAACTGGCGAACTTCATGAGGAAGATGTAACATATCTCCAGTAGGGTGAACAAGGGCGCTTCCTTCAGGACTGTATCCATCACGAAGCCAGACCAAATCTCTTGTTCGTTGGTCTCGTATTGCGAGCGGTGAGCGCTGGAATACATCACTCTCTTGCATACCTGCATCTTCAACTCCAAGCGCTTCCACAAGTATAGCGGCTCCTGTCTTGTATGCTTCGATAGGATTATCGCTGATATGCACGTCCATACATTTAGATTCATGTTCGTGTATAAAAAGATTCACACAAACGAATACAACCCTTTGAATGCCAAATAGATAGCCAAACACAACGCTGCCGTCTGGTGTGTGTGCCAGAAGAACCAGAACATGAGCAGCCCAATGATCACATCTACAACACTCAGAATATCTGGCATCGTGATGAGTCCTTTGACGATAATCGCAAGGCCCATGCCTGCCTGCAGATGGTTGAATGGATGATCAAATACAATGCCGACGAATGCAATCGCCGCGAGGACGTCGATTATCCCGAAGAACCAGAGGAGCATGTTGCGAGGAATTTGAGAGAGTATTTATTGATTTTTTTACTATAGAGAAAGGAATTTCTCGTCAATAACATCGACGACAAATCCGAAACCTTTAAAAGGACAATTCCCTAAAATCACGTCTAAGAAAGGACAGAAGTCCATTCGAGGTGGCATTAACATGGCAAAAAAGGTTGCAAAGGTTGGCGTCAAGAAGGAGGGAGGCTATCTCTACTTCGTTGACAAACAAGGAGACGTTAGTCGAGCAAAGATGGCTCGCGGCGGAAAGAAAGGCGGTAAGCCAGAGAAAGTTGCGAAAGCAGGCGTCAAGAAGGAGAAGGGATACCTCTACTTCGTTGATAAAGACGGCGACATTAGCAACGCAAAGATGGCTCGCGGTCGAAAGTAAACCTTCTTTTTTTCAACACTTTTTCTTGTACCTGCACGTAGTGCTCTATTTACCATTCTCATGTAGAAATAGTTAAATAGAGTACTTGAATCCTCGATGCATGCATGAACGATCACTAGGGAGAACAGTTCACATTTCAGACCCGAACCTTCCTAAACCAGTGGGAGAGTTTTTTCGAAAGTGTAGCTCTGACTATGCGATCTGGCAAGGGCAAGCGTATTCAATACGGGACAAATCGAGAAGAGGAGGTCTCACTCTCAGGATGGGACCAATAGGAAGTGTACCAGGTCTCACATGCGAAGATATCTACATCGAGCGCGTTGAGCGAGGAAGAATTCCTGTAAGTATGTATGAAATAACAACAGAAATACTACCCTTCGCGTGTTTCCCAGAAGGCACTCGTGATGAAGTCCTTAAATTTTCAAGATCTTCAGTAGCACGACACGATATAATGCTAACAAGAGATGGAGATGATCTTATACGAACACAAGAGCAAGTAACACGCGTTACTGGAGCGTACCTGGATCGTGTTGAAGAGCATTTCTTAGGGAGAAAAATAGGTTACTCAGCACTTGAACCTCCATTTGAGGAACACCCAGACGGAGGATTCAGAATACCAAGCACTACTGCACGCATGCAGCTTCTCCAAAACGAGAGAGGTTATGATCTTCAAGTCACAAGTAATGGAGAAACCTGTGTCGCAGGTACGTTAGTCACAATACCCCAGTAATTTTCGCATAGTTTTTTAAGCACCATTTCTAGCATGCGGTCATGGGCGAGGCATGCGACGACTTATTCGAGAACGCATTACAGCAATTACACCAAGCGTTTGAGCATATTGACGTTTCCGACGATGTAAAAGCACTTCTTACAGTGCCGAAAGAACTCGTCACGTTCAACATTCCTGTTCGCTTGGATAACGGAGACCTCAAAACATTCACAGCGCACAGAGTCCACTATAATGACGCGATTGGCCCCTGCAAGGGAGGTATTCGCTACCACGAGTCTGTCTGTCTGGGCGAGGTAAAAGCTCTTTCCTTCTGGATGGCAATCAAATGCGCGTTAGTGAACGTCCCCTTCGGGGGTGGCAAGGGTGGCGTGCAAGTGAACGTCAAAGAGCTCAGCAAGGCTGAGTTAGAAAGGGTCAGCAGAGGCTTCGTTCGAGGAGCGGGCGACTTTCTCGGCCCGGATAAGGACATCCCTGCCCCAGACATGTACACCACGAGCAAGATCATGCTGTGGATGAGTGACGAGTACAACACGATTAAAGGATCGTACCAGCCAGCATTCATCACAGGCAAGCCAATCGAACTCGGAGGCTCCGAAGGGAGAGAGACGGCAACCGCACGAGGTGCGTTCTTCTGCACGAGAGAATTAGCGAAGGCAAAAGAACTGGACGTCCAGAAAACAACAGTGGCCGTCCAAGGCTTTGGAAATGCTGGTAGTTATTTAGCAGCAATGCTCCACGACTACGGCTTTAAGGTCGTGGCAGTTTCTGACAGCCAAGGCGGCATCTACAAGAAAGCAGGGATAGACCCTGTCAAGCTCAAGTACATGAAGAAGAAGTGGAAGCTGTCTATTCCTGAACTAGCAAAGGACATGAAAGCGAAAAAGATCACGAACAAACAACTCCTCGAACTGGACGTGGATATCCTCGCGCCCTCAGCATTAGAGAACCAAATCACGAAGAAGAACGCACGGAACGTCAAAGCAAAGTATATCGTTGAAGTCGCGAACGGCCCAACAACGCCGGCAGCAGATACAATTCTCGAGAAGAAAAAAATCTTGGTCGTTCCTGATGTGTTGGCGAACGCAGGAGGCGTGACTGTGAGCTATTTCGAGTGGGTGCAGAACAAAGAAGGGTACTACTGGGATGCGGACACGATCGACGATCGGTTAGAGAAGATCATGGTGCCTGCCTTCCATAGAACGTATGAATTAATGACGGAGAAGAAGGTTTCTATGCGGACGGCTGCATTCTTAACAGCGATTCAACGGATTGCGAAGGCGGTGGACGCGAAGGGGCTTATTGGGGTGTAGCGTATTTTTCTACGAGCGCTTTGAGATCGTCTGGCATAATTCCTTTCGGGATTTTTTCTTGGTATCTTTCTAGAGAACCAGGGGGAGCATCGCCAATACTAACGACAGGAATGTTGCGGTAGTCTGCATAAGCAGGGTCTCGTTCGAGCGTGTCAAGGAACTCATCACCATTCTTCTCTGGCATGTTGTGGTCGAGGAGGATCAGATCTGGTTTTTGTGCAAGTTGCTCTAACGCCTCAACTCCATTCTCAGCTTCAAGAACTTCGTGGTCTCGTTTCAATGCTATTCTCATTGTTGTCCGTGCCGCGGAGTTATCGTCAACGATGAGGACTTTCATACGAATTGGGTTTCGTCATCACTCTTAAATGTTGTAGATTTTCCTATATAAAAGAATGAATACGTCCTTCTCGACTTTCAAGCCTGCTTTCACGAGTGCTTCTGCTAATTTCTCCCCTCGTGTCTCTTCTTCCACAGGTTTAAATTTAAAGAGCGCGCGGAACGTATCGGTGCTCAAATAGCCGTCGTGCATTTGAATCACGGCAGCTTTTCTTTTGAGAACGTTCCCTTTCATGAGATCCACGGAGAATCCGTCTCGCGCGGGTGGTTTTCCAAGAAAGCCATGCAGCCAGAGACAGTGCTGGACAAGGTCCCTGATGATTTTTTTCAAAGGGGTGTTGTTCATGTAACTTTCTAACTCGACGTTCTTCCACTGAGTAAAAGACATCTCTTGTAATTTCTCAGGCTTGTACAGCGCGCCAAGGTACTTCTTCACGCGCTGCTTCGTCTTCCCATTCTTCCACGTGTTCTCGACGAGATACGCGTATTTTTTCCCTGAGATCGTTTTGACGCGAATGAACATGGTGCTTTTAGGCACCAGCTAATATTTAATGATTATGCTTGCAACTCAGTCATTTTCTCAGGCGTTAGCACTTTGCTCGCATTCAGAATCTCAATCCCGAGTAGTTTCCCCTTCTCATTCAAATCAAGTACAATATCTTTGTCTAACTCCATAGTTTTCTCCACAGCGCTGTCAGCGACCGGATAGGTTACATAGAGATAGCCAGCATCCACTTCTTTGTCGTACTCGAATTTCATATAAGATCATTTCCACTCCTTGTTTAAAATTCTTCTCCCCCAACCCTTAAATAACACATTCTCATTCCCACAGCTGATGATGGACATCCCATACGAGCAAGCTGTTGAAAAAATAACAACAGAAGCGAACACTTCTGCAGAAGAGATCGAGCAAAAAGTCAAAGCGAAGCTCGAAGAACTCTCCGGACTCATCAGCAAGGACGGCGCGATCCACATCGTCGCGAACGAACTTGGCGTGAAACTTACACCAGAGGTGAAAGAGAGTGGTGGTGAGGTCACTATCTCGTCTTTAACAGTCGGCATGCGAGGCGCAATCGTCACAGCGAAAGTCTTGCAAAAGTACGACGTGAAAGAGTTCGATAAGAACGGCCGCCAAGGCAAGGTGGCGAGCATGCTCGTCGGCGATGCCTCCGGAATAACACGGTTAGTCTTCTGGAACGACCAAGTGGAGATCTTCCAAGAGCTCAAAGAGAACGATATTCTGAAAGTCACGAACCCGTTCGTGAAGGAATCGTACATGAAGGATAGGCTCGAGCTCCAAATGAACGATCAGTCACAACTCACAGTCAATCCAGAAGGGGTGACTGTCGAGGTCAAACCACGAGAAACGCAAGATAGAACGCCCAAGTACATCAAAGACCTACAAGGCGGCGAGCAAAACATTGAAGTTGTGGCAACCATCGTCCAGGTCTTTGACCCTGTGTATTACGACGCGTGCCCGGAATGCAGGAAAAAAGCAGAGAACAACCTCTGTCCGACGCACGGGGAGGTCACTTCTGAGCCAAACTTCAACGTGAGCCTGTTCATCGACGATGGCACAGGAAATATTCGCACGAGCTTCTGGAAGAAACAGGCGATCCAACTCACTGGGTTAACAGACGAGCAGATGGTCTCGTTCAGAGAAAACCCTGCCGGGTTCGAGGAGAAAAAGAACGATCTTCTTGGTGAAATCATCAAGGTTGTAGGGAGTGTCAAGAAAAACGAGCAGTACGATCGTATCGAGATGAACGCACAATTAGTGTTCACTGACGTGGATCCTGCTGTCGAGATGAAGAACCTCGAACAGAAGTTCGAGAGTAACAGAAAGGAAGCACCAACAGAGACCCCGAAAGAGGAACCGAAGATGGAAGAACCTGTTGTGGTAGGCGAGACAGCAAAGC
Organism: Candidatus Woesearchaeota archaeon; assembly: GCA_028818155.1. Taxonomy (GTDB): domain Archaea; phylum Nanobdellota; class Nanobdellia; order Woesearchaeales; family UBA525; genus UBA525. The sequence continues at coordinate 88,496 of JAPPOH010000005.1, forward strand.
CTAAAATCAAAGAAGAAGTTATCTCTCTGGACCAGCTCGAGGAGATGGGGAAGTAGCTCTTCTGAGCGGCTGCGCTCCCGACCACATGTCTATAAGTCGTATAAGCCGAATACCTTCTCTGTCTAATACTTGTTTCTGCGTGATACCATGTTCTCGCATTCCTGCTCGCATGGTACTGCGTGTTGGCTCAAATGGCAAAGTCCCTTCTTCATACATGCGCTGCAGTCCTCGAAGAACATACCCGTTTCTTCGGTAGGAATTCATTAATTTTGCTCCAATAAGGCCGCATGCAACCCCAACACTCGGATAGAGCACAAGCGATGTAATAACGTCCATACTTGCAGAGTGCCCTGGCTCAATATAAACATTTCTAAAATTCTCAAATTATAGATCAAGCAGCTTCTCTAATCTTCCAACAGTAAGCAAGTTTGGTTGATGAGGAAGTCTCCCTTGCGCGCCCAATCGAGCGAGCTCATCAACTCATTCACATCTGTCGTTGTACAAAGTAACAGGATTTCTTATAGTATCAACACCAGCAACAACCGCTGCAGCAGTCACTCCATATAGTGCAGCAACGCCGAATGTGACTGTGAGCTCGTTGACAAGATATGACATGTTTGTATCATGGCTGACGAGAATAAAAACGTTCCCCTAAAGCTTTATAAACTCCCAAGTCAGGAATATACTTGGTGATATATTATGGGCGGTAATAAATGTAAATGTGTAATGGGAGTTCTTTTGCTGCTTGTTGGTCTTTTGTACCTCGGAGCAGACATGGGCTGGTGGTCCTTCTGGACTGTGAGCTGGTGGACGATGGCATTCTTGTTCATGGGTCTGTGCAAATGCATGGCGAGCATGTGCTGTGATAAGGGTTCCTGCAAGACAAAGAAATAACTTCTATTTTTTTTCTTTTTCTTTTTACTATACTTCAAAAACACACTTCCTAGGCTCTCGTGCTTTGTACAGACGTTCTATCCGGTTACTCGCAACGGTTGAACCAAGTTCACGAGCATGCATAAAATGTTCTGCAGCCTTCTCTTCCCTCCCTTGTCGTTTCGCCAGATCTCCTAATTGGATGTGTGGCGCGGGCTCACTAGGCTCAAGTTCTGCACTCGCAGAAAAAGCACTATGAGCGTTCATGGAAGTAGATTGCTGGTGTGTCACCTGTAACAACTGGTAACGTCGTCCAACATGATAAAAATCACTCGCACTCTCTGCTGTTCTTCTTAATTCTCTCACTCGCATTCGCTCTCGCACCGTAAGATCTCTGTAATATTGTGCAGCTCCATGTTTGCCATCGTGTACGATAGTGAATGGTGAAAAGAGTTCTCTGTCAGGCGTGACGTCGTTTTCTGCTATTGTGCCGTGTTCTTTGCCTGGTACATACACTGGACTCTCCCATATGATTCCATCATATCCTGTTCCTCGCCGAAAGAGAAACTCACGATTGCATCGAAAATCCCTCCCTTCAAGGTAGACTTCTCGTGCACGAATGATGTCATATGTTCCATCTTCTGTATCAACAAAAGAACGAAGAGCATCCAAATCTCGCAAATCTGGTCGCATGTCTTGGTGTAGACGCATACTCCAATCAGCATTTGCTTTCTCAAGTAAGGTGTTTATTGCGTGACTAAAGTTGTTTTGCCATTCGTACGGAAATACAGTGACTGGTATCGACCAGTCTGCAACAGTAGCTTCCACAATCTCTTGTGTGCTGTCTGTTGTCTGTGTGCTGATTCCTATGACTGCTTCGTCAAGAATAGGCCTGAGAAGTTTTAGTGTTCTATCTATTTTGAGTGCTGATGCTTCGGCATTGTTGAGGAGTGCACAAACTGCAAGAGTTTTTCCCACGAAGGTGTAAACAGCAAGGAGTATTTAAATATAACTATTATAACTACTGAAGAGTGACTATAGAAAGCACTGGACACATAGTTTCTCGTCGATAAAACAGTGAAATCACCACTGGACATGTACGCGTGGCGTATTTAAATGAAATCTGTCTCTTTGTTCTTGTTGGAAACACCAACACCCCCCTTTCGGCTGCTGTGGACTCCCACCGCTGTACCACTCTCGCGGTGGCCCACAACTCCTTTCCCGAAAGATGAAACAAAATGAAAAACAAACACTGGCCAAAAACGGATATTGAGTATATGAAGAAGCATTACTCAGATATGGAAGATGAATATCTTGCTTGGTTTTTCGGAAGAACACCTAATGCAGTACGTATTATGGCTCACAGACTTGGTTTGAGTAAGAGATCTGTTCAATACAGACTGGGTTTGAAATTAACGCAAGAAGAAGAACAAGTTATTGTTGGAGGTCTTCTAGGTGACCTACATTCAAGAGTTACAAAGACAGCAAAAAATCCAAGACTAGAAGGTGGTCATGGATTCAAGCAGAGAGAATACATGCTTTGGAAAGTATCGCTTTTGAAGAGATTAAAATGGTGGATTTACAAGACAAAAATTAATACGTATTCCTACCAGAGTAAAAATTTTCCAGCACTCTGGAAGTATCAAAATTTATTCTACCCAAATGGTGAGAAAATTATCACAAGAGAGACTCTTGATCTTCTTGATGATTTTGGTGTTCTTATTTGGTATCTTGATGATGGATCATACGTTAAAAAAGATAAATCATGTCGTTTCCACACGAATGGCTTCTCAGCTAACGAGCAGAAAGAGATTCTTTGGTGGTTTAACGAAAAATACAGTATAAATCCAAGAATTCATACACAAAGAGACTCAAAAAACTACCCTGGAAAAAAATGGGAATACATCTACATATCCCGAAAAGATACGAAAAAATTATTCAAATCCCTTGAAAAATTCGAAATTCCTGACTGTATGCGATACAAATTCGGTCGGAATTTATCACACTCCACTAATTTTCACGAGCAAGAAGCTATGGCTCCGAAAATTGGGTGAAACAAGATCCGAAAGGAAAGGAGGTATATAAATGGAACAAACATATCAGTTCAAACCTGAACAAAAGGCAATGCCAGTGAAGAGCTTCAAAGCAGGAGCCCTACAAATAGCCATCTGGGAGAACCAGAGCGAGATTAACGGGCAACCACAAAGCTACAAAACCGTTTCTTTTGACCGCCGCTATAAGGATAAAGATGGCAATTGGAAATCTACGAGTCAGTTACGATTGAACGACCTGCCAAAGGCAGCACTGATTCTCAACGAAGCGTACAAGTATTTGGTACTCACAGAACCAAATGAATAAAAACCACGAGGTACTCACGATGGAACAAGAGGTAATTATGGAAGAAGAAATCACAAAGGCACCAGAACAAGACACGGTGAAGGACATGACGGTCATGGACCTTCCAGGCGTCGGTGCTGCAACAGCAGAAAAGCTTGAGAATGCAGGATATGATGACCTGATGAGCATTGCAGTCGCATCCCCAGGAGAGATTGTGAATGCATCCGGTGTCTCAGAGTCTGTGGGCAGGAAGCTCATTCAAGCTGCAAGAGCTTCATTAGAAATGGGCTTCACCAGCGGCGAAGACCTCATGAAAAAGCGAGAGACAGTCGAGAAAATCAGCACGAACGTGCAAGATTTCGACAGAATCCTCGGCGGCGGCTTCGAAACGGGCTGCATTACCGAATGTTTTGGCCAGTATGGGAGTTGCAAGACGCAAATTGCACATCAACTTGCCGTGAATGTCGTCGCACAAGACCCAGAAGGCGTGACAGTGTTCATTGACACGGAAAACACCTTCAGGCCTGAGCGAATCAAACAATTTGCAGAGGGCAAAGAACTTGATGGCGATGAAGTGCTGAAAAACATTCGTGTTGCGAAGGCATACAACTCCGATCATCAAATGTTGTTAGCTGAAAAGGTTGAGGAGCTCATCAAAGATGGCGTGAAGGTTAAGGCAGTTGTTGTTGATAGCCTGACAGCACACTTTCGAGCAGAGTTTGTCGGACGAGGCACGTTAGCTGAGCGACAGCAGAAGATCAACAAGCACATGCGAGTATTATCAAAGCTTGCAGACCGCTACAACATTGTTGTGTACGTGACAAATCAAGTCATGGCGAAGCCAGACGCGTTCTTTGGCGACCCAACAGAAGCGATCGGCGGTCACATCGTTGGACATAACAGCACGTTCAGAGTCTACCTCAGGAGAGGCAAGAAAGGCACGAGAGTTGCGAAACTTGTTGACGCACCAAACATGCCTGACGACGAAGCGGTCTTTATGGTAACTGAGACGGGCATTATCGATGTCTAACTTTTTTTTTCTTTTCATATAACTATATAAACAACGATAGCCACTCGAGTAATAATGGAAAAAAGTGAACTAGATATGGAAGCGCTCAAAGCGAAGATGGAGCTATTAGATACTGAACCGATGTCTCCCGAAGATGAGAAATTCTTAGAACAAGCGCTAGAGGCAGATAAAAAGGGAGAAACGATATCACTCGAGGATCTTAAGAAAGAACTCGGAGTGTAAATGTTCAAGCTGAAGATAGATGTTCAACCTAGAAAATTTCTTCGAAAATGTGACATGAGGATACGGGCAAGATTGACGAGATCTCTCAAAAATCTCACTATTGATCCTTTTCCCCCAGATACAAAACGTATCGTAGGAAGAAAACAAAAAGCATTTAGAAAAAGAGTCGGAAACTGCAGAATTTTGTATACTGTTAACTTCACTGAGAAGAAAATCGTAGCCTTTAAAATCGAAAAACGAGAAAGAGCGTACTAGAAATCATAAAATGGACAATATTATCCAAATATGGATAACGTTGAGGGAGATTGACAGAACAGTAACTTCTTTAAAGTGGTCAGCGTTTCTCATGGTATGATTGAACGTGCACTCGAGACAGGCTATGAAGCCATTGAATCTGCTTACCGTCTTGCATTTGGCCCTAGAGGTAATCTCACTGCAACCGTACGAACCCCTCGAGAAGATTTTGGAAGTCTCCCATGGACACTTCGTACGATGAAAATAGATGCTGTAGTAGCATATCGCACTCTTCGATACAAGTCACTCAACGCGGCAAGAACTATCGATACTCGTCTCGGATTCTAATCACTCCATCTTCGCGTTGCCCATCCAATCGCGATGATCTTTCTTCATAAGACCAAGGGCAGCCTCAGGACCATGCGAGCCTGCAGGATAGAAATGAATACCATTATCGGAAGAACGGAGTGCATCGGTGATCTTCCACGCCTGCTCCACGAAATCCCAGCGCGTAAAGAGTGTCTGATCTCCCTTTGCGCAATCCTCTAACATAACCTCGTACGCCTCTGCCGAGTTCCCAGCAACTGCATCATGCACGTAACTCATCGCATGCGGACTCACTTCTCGGTCACCTTCAGCTAAATTAAAGAGAAACTTCACACCTTCATCAGGCTGAATACGAATGACAAGCACATTCTCGCCCGTACCGCGTTTCGCGTCACAAAACATCTTACAATCAGTATGTTTGAAGTACACGACAATCTCCGCATACTTGTGTTTGAGCGCCTTACCAGTACGAAGGTAAAACGGCACACCCTTCCAGCGAGAGTTCTTCACTTGTAATTTCACAGCAGCGTACGTTTCCGTGTCAGAATTGGGAGGTACGCCCTTCTCACTCCGGTACGCAGGAGACTTCTTCCCTTCAATGATCCCTTCCACATACTGGCCGCGGACAAAATCACCAATCAGCTGTCGCCTACTCGGAATCTTCACAGACTTCAAGACTTTCGCTTTCTGATCACGAATCGCCTCGGCATCATAGAATTTTGGGGCCTCCATTGCGGTAATAGATAATAACTGCAAGAGGTGATTTTGAATCATATCACGAATCGCGCCAGAGGTATCATAGTAGCCGCCACGACTTCCAACACGGGCAGTCTCATTCACGACGATCTGCACACTGTCGATATGATCACGATTCCACAACGCGTCAAACACCGGATTCGCGAACCTGAGAACAAGCACTTCCTGCACGAAACTCTTCCCAACATAGTGGTCGATACGATAGACTTGTCGCTCATCAAACAACTTGCTGATATGCTTGTTCAGTTCACGAGCAGACTTCAAATCAGAACCAAATGGTTTCTCGATGACGAGACGATGCCATCCTTCCTTCGGCTTCCGCTCCGCGACGTGTGATGTATGCAGCTCGCTGGCTATCAACGGAAACGCTGCCTGCGGTGTCGCTAAGTAGAAAATTCTATTCTTCGTCTTGCAGAGGTCTAAACGCTGCTTCAAACGAGTGTACGCAGCAGAATCAGAAAACTCCAATTTATGGTAAATGATACGCTCAGCGAACTGCTTCCACCCTTTCTTCTTTCCGAGCACCTTCTGGAACTCCTTTCGCATATCTTCACTAGAGTAATCCCGTCTTCCAATAGCAAAAATACATGTGTTCTCATGTAACTTGTCGCGCATCTTGAACAGAGCTGGAATAAGCTTCTTTTTTGCCAAATCTCCGGTCGCGCCAAAGAGGACGAAAACAAACGGTTCACTCACCATTTCCTCTAGAGCTCGTGGAAAGCATATAAATCTTCTCCTTGATGGTCAAGAATAGCAGCGCAACCTATTAAAACTCGAAACCACTCTGGTATACTACCCTGTATAGGGAAAGACATAAGGTGAATACGAATATGAATGAAATGCCATTTGGTGGCCGTGATAGGCCGTTTGGAAACTCAATGACCCCTCCTGTGAAGGAAGGAGATGAATTAACTGTTACGATTGAAGCAGTTGGTGCAAAAGGCGACGGTGTCGCGAAAGTGGATGGATTTGTCCTTTTCATCCCAGGAACGAAGGCAGGGCAGAACGTCAAAGTCCAAGTGACCCGAGTCCTGGAAAAAGTCGGATTCGCATCCGTGCTTGGCGCTGTAGAAGGCGGCGCGCCAGCAGCTCCCGCAAAAGCACCAGAGCCAGAGTTCGAGGCGAACGAAGAGCTTGACTCCGAAGATTTCGGAGATGAGCCTGCGGAAGAACCTGCTGCTGAACAAGCAGCAGAGCCCGAAGAAGCACCACAGGAAGATGAGCCTGCTGAAGATGCTCCAGAAGAAGCGCCAGCTGAGGAGACTCCTACGGAAGAACCAGCTGAAGAGTCCTCTACCGAGGAAGCTACGGATGAAACCCCTGCTGAGCCTGAAGCAGCACAAGAATCTGCTGAAGAAGCACCTGCAGAGGAGCCTGCTGGTGAGGAAGCGCCAGCGGAAGAATCCCCTGAAGCTGCGGAAACTTCTGAAGAGAAAAAAGAATAATTTTTTTCTATTTTTTTATAAATTTTCTAAGTGTATCATTCCGACCTGATTTCATAGCAGGGACTGGCGCCCCCGGACGAGCTATAACATCCCAGTAATGTAGGGTTTGTACCATCTTCAGGGAGCGCGAAGCTTGTACCCTTATGCTTAGGAACTTCACGCTGTCTAAAATATCTAGAATATAGTGCTTGCATCAATTCAGCAGGACGCGAAATCTGCCTTCTCACAACTGATCCCAATCCACTTAGCATGTTCTCAAGAATAGAAGTCCTTGTTCGACTTCTCGGTAGTGTACGTGTGACAGGTTCCCCACTCACATTCATCTACCATGATTCCAGAAATACATCCTTATTAATCTTTCTACAGAATGAACTGCTCAACGAGTTTCGCAGCCTTCTCCCTTCGTTCCTGATGCGCAGCAAGCAACTCATTCACTTTATCGACGAGAATCTGTTTGATTTCACCAGAGAGCATCTTTCCAGACTCGTACTCTTTCTTCACACGAGCCAATTTCTTATCATCTTTCTCAAAGAACGTCAGCCATTGGTAGGAAACATCCACAGATGTATCCCCTCCTTTCTCACGATGCTCTTCAACCGTCTCCTTCCCACCAGAAAACGCGTATTTCATGATTTTTTTCCGCACTGTCTTCGGATCATCCGTCATGGTGATCATCGCGCCTTCAGAAGAGCTCAACTTGCCAGCACCACCCAGTCCAGGGAGAAATCGACAGAGCAGCGTGCTCGGCTTTGGATAGCCGAGTTTCTCGGCAACATCCCGTGTCAAGCGGAAGTGCACATCCTGGTCGATCGCACAGGGAATGAAACATGGCGTCCGCTTCCCTTCGAGGATACTCGGCAAGAATGCAGGCACAGACTGCATACAGGAGTAAAAGTATTTGCCGACATTATCGCTGTCAGTAAAGCCAAACAACGCTTTCGCAGTACTCGCGGTCGTTTTTTCCGCAACCCGGCACGCGGTTTTGTACATTAAGCTAGCATGTTTCGTATCAATCACGATTTTCGTCTTCTCAGGGTCAAAACCAATCGCGATAATATCGAGAATGTTATCGTCCGTCCATTTCGCAACATCATCCCACGAGCACCCTTTCTTGAACATCGGCTTTTCTTCATCAGGGATCTGAAAGATGAGCTTGCAGCCGAAGGCATCTTGCAACCATTTCGCGAAGAGCCATGGCACTGCATGACCGAGATGCACAGGGCCGGAAGGAGCTCGTCCTGTGTACATGTAGACTGGCTCCCCTTTCTCAACGGCATCAAGAATTTTATCAAAGTACATGTGTGAGAAGAAAATATCTCTCCGAAGCATGTGATGTTCTTCGCCAGCAAGTTTCTTCAGACGAGCGCGCATCTTCGCATCAATACGCTTCACGCCAAATTGCTTGACAAGTTTGTCATAATCAACGTCTCCAGACACTTCCCACGGGGTAACTTTCATACACCGACAGGCTGTACCACAACATATAAAGCTGACGGTACTTCCCAAAAACCATGTCCTTAGAAATCATTCCCATCGGTGGCTTCTCAGAGATTGGGAGAAACTGCTGCGCTGTCAAAGTGGACGATGAAGTGGTCATTTGTGACTTAGGATTAATGCTTGACAAATACATTGAGTACACAGATGATGAGGACCTCACAGACATTTCACCCAAGAAGCTCATCGAAGTGGGCGCAGCACCAGATATCTGGCTGCTAGATGAGCTCAAGAAGAACGTCGTCGGCATTTGCATTAGCCACGGTCACCTCGATCACGTTGGAGCAATCCCATATCTGGCGAATCGATTAGATGCGGATATCCACGCGACACCTATGACGTGCGAAGTGATCAAAAACCTCACAAATCGGGATAGAAGACCAATCAGAAACGCTATCATCGACCATCCAGTCAATTGTAAGTTCAAACTCACCAGCAAGATCTCAATAGAATTTATCCACGTGACACACAGCATTCCACACACAGTCGGCATCGTCGTGCACAGCAACTACGGCTCTGTACTTTACATGAACGATTTCAAGATCGATCACACACCAATGCTCGGGCAAAAAACAAACATGAAACGATTGGAAGCACTCAATGGCATCAAATGCATCGTCATGGACTCACTCTACGCGGATCACAAAGAAAAAACACCATCTGAAAAGATCGCACACGACATGTTGTTCGATCAACTCTTGAATACAGAGACGGACGGCAAGGCAATCGTCATCACCACATTCAGCAGTCACATTGCACGGATGAAATCCATCGTACAATTAGGGGAAAAGCTCGGCAGAAAGGTTATCATGATGGGCAGATCCATTGACAAATACCTGAATGCCGCAGAGAAAGCAAACGTGATCTCATTCAAAGGAAAAATCAAAGTTCTCCCATACAGAAGTAAAGTAGACGCATGGCTCAAGAAGAAACACGACCTCTCGAAGTACATCATCGTCATGACTGGTGGCCAGGGAGAGCCAAAGGCGGTCCTCGCGAGAACAGTCGCATCAGGATTGCTCAGGTTACAGCAAGAAGATATTGTTGTGTTCAGCTGCAAAGTCATCCCAGTAAGCGTCAACATAGAAAACAGACACAAGCTAGAAGAAAATTTGCAAAAACAGCACGTCCGTATCTTCTCAGACATCCACGTGAGTGGCCATGGCGCCAAAGAAGATCACAGAGATCTTCTCAAACTGTTGCAGCCAGAGCACATTATACCGACACATGGTGGCATGGCACAACTTGGCGAACTCAAAGATATGGCTGTGCACGACCTCGGCTACAAGCCGGAAAAAGTCCATATTTTGTACAACGGGCAACGTGTTCGGTTGGCGTAAGCTTTATGAACCCTTTCTACCCCTCACACGCTATGCGACAATACACATTCATCATGCTGGCACTGCTTCTCGTAATGAGTGTGCATGCTGACAAGTTCGATGCGACAAACCTTGGGTTAGAAGCATCATACATCACACTTGTGGACGAAGATGGTCCAGTGACCAATGTGTTGAACGCAGCAAATTTCGCTGCAACCATGACAGCACTCGACGTGACATTCACAGGCCTCACCGTGAACGAAGCGAGAGACCAACTCACGAAAAAGGGAGTTGAGAACAGCCTCCTCGTCTACTTCGATGAAAACAGGGTGACACTGTACAAAGGGACGCGAGGCACAATCCCAGAAGTAGCAGATGCTGCTGAAGGGTACCTGAATGACCAAGGTTTTTCCGTCGCATCTGTCGGTCCCTTATTCGAGGTGAACGAACCAGTAGCGCAGGAAACTAAAGAACGTGAAGAACCTGAAGTTGAGGAACCTGAGCCTGTCGAGGAGGAAAGAGTCGAAGAAGAGATTCTCGTCGATGAAGAACCACAAACCAATCCACCAACAATTGAAGCAGAAGCTGAGCCAGTAGTGCCGGAGCCTGAAGAAGAGATTGAGGAACCTGAGCCCGAAGAGCCAGGCATCATCGCGAAGATCTGGCGTTGGATTATCAAGCTATTCTAATTTCATTTTTATTTGCTCAATAAGTTCTTTCACTTGTTGCTCTATGTCATTCCAATCTTGATACGTGATCTGTTTCCCATAGTAATGTATTTGGTTCCGTTTTCTTCGCATATCATCGAGAAATCTCCATGGAAACGAGTGTTTCGTACAAAGATATGCAAATAAACATTGATGATTCATAATTTTGCAACCAGCTGCAAAGAGCAACGCTTCAACATACATTCGCAGAGCTTCGTAGTAGTCAACATAGACATTCATCCATTCAAGATCTTGCGGTTTGAGAATAGATGCAAGTTTATCAGCTCCACTCCTTTTAATATCGGCATTCCTGACTATATCGAGTATACGCTGTTTGTTCACCTGCACTGAAAGAAACATACCTTCAATCTCACATTGACGTGCAACATCTTTGAGTGTTTTACGTTTCGGCATATACACGCACTCCAAGATCATCTAGCGATCCTTTCACAAAATCTCCTTGGATGATATATGGTAACATCTTCTCAATGCTTTTGAGTTCGTTTTTGTTTTTCGCTGTATGTACTTGTATTTCCCTATTGAGTTTTTTTTCATACAGTCCTTGTTCGAACGCATCATCATCCCCATAGATGAAAATATCAATGTCACTTTCAATGTACCAATCTCCTCTTGTAAAACTTCCAAAAACAATGATGACAGACGCCTTAAGTGACGCGAGGTGTGCAAGCAATCCTGATGTTGTGAGTTGTTTTTGTGCATATAACCGTTTTCGATGAAGAAAAAGAGGCGATGCTTTTGCAACATAGTATGGCATCTTCCCTTTTGATTTTTTTCTTTCTATAAGTCCTTCTTGTCGAAACTGTGTAAGCCACGCTGCAAGTCGTGATCTACTGAGGCCTGATTTTCGAAGGAGTTGGTCAAAGTGCCAGTGCTTCGGTGTGTTGAAGAAAAGCTCAAGCACACAATCTTCTTTGCTTCTCATTTTAGTTCGTATATACGAACTATTATTTAAGACTTCCGTCATAGAATGCGCGTATTTCTTTCTGATTTTTAACTGCTATGTGTACATGTCCAGTGGCATTTCTTACTTCTTATCGACGAGAGCTAATGTGTCCAGTGCGTTTGCAGTAAATACAAGCAAAATATATAAACTCCCTAGCGACTTCTCGACTAGGGGGTGGCATATGTCCGAAACGATGCTACAAGGAGATCACATGAAACTCACACTCGCGGAAACGAAATTTCTCAAAGAGAGCGTTGGCATTATCGCAGATATTGTCACAGAAGTCAGATTTAACGTCACAGCAAACGCCGTTGAACTCATCGCAATGGACCCTGCGAACGTTGCAATGGTCGTCTTTAAACTCTTAGGAAGCGCATTCGCAGAATACGATGTCAAGAAAGACTGTGTTGTCGCTGTGAACCTCAACGACTTGAAGTCCGTTCTGCGGAGAGTCAAGCCATCAGACACACTCACCATGGAACTTGAGGAAAACAAGCTCAAGATTACCTTGAAGGGAAGCTCTAAGCGAGAATTCCTCATCCCACTCATCGACGTAGATGAAAAGGAGCAAAAGATTCCAGATTTGAATTTTACAGCAACAGTCCAAACGCACTCAGATGTCTTTAGTGACGCGGTGGAAGACGCGGATATCATCGGTGAATCTGTTTCTCTCGGACTCGAGAACGGTATGTTCGTCATTTCAAGTAGCTCAGATTTGAGCAAAGCGCGCATTGAACTTACAACTGATGAGAACACGAAAATCGAGGGCGCTGAGACAGTGCGAAGTAAGTACAGTATCGAATACTTGAAGCGCATGATCACAGCGAACAAACTCGCGCCGAACGTTGCTATTTCGTTTAGTCAAGATTACCCGCTAAAAGTCGAGTACAAGATCGTTGATAAAATGGACTTGATGTTTATCCTCGCACCGCGGGTAGATAACGACTAACGATGAACACGTACGATAGTACTAAAAAGAGAACATTCGAGATATTAGAGCGTTCACGCTTTGGCGACGTCACAAGTCGTGCTGTCGATGCATTCATTCTGAGTCTTATTATTCTGAATATTCTTGCGCTTATCCTTGAAACAATGGAGGCGCTCAGCCACTATGCAACATTTTTTCATTATTTTGAGCTATTCTCTATCATAGTATTTAGCATTGAGTATATTCTTCGTATTTGGTCATGCGTATCTGTGAAAAAGTATGAACGACCTATTCTAGGAAGATTACGCTTTGCTGTAACGCCGCTAGCAATCATTGATTTGCTGGCCGTTGTGCCGGCATACTTACCATACTTACTCGGCAACGAGTGGATGGCACTTCGAGCAATCCGTTTATTCAGACTTTTACGGCTCCTCAAGCTTGGCGGATACACAAGCTCTCTCTCAGTTATGGAGCGGGTGTTTAAGACCAAGAAAGAAGAAATTTTGATGTCCATTTCCATCATGCTTGTCCTCATTCTTACAGTTTCAAGTTTGATGTACTTTGTTGAGAATACAGCACAGCCAGAAGTGTTCTCAAGTATTCCTGCAACGATGTGGTGGGCTGTCGCAACAGTGACAACGGTAGGTTATGGCGACGTATATCCTATCACGCCAGTCGGAAGACTGCTCGGCGGCATCGTCGCTATTCTCGGGATTGGTATGTTTGCACTTCCAACAGCAGTCTTAGGCGCGGCATTCACACAAGAAGCCGAGATGAGAAAGAGAAAGAAAGCAGGCGGCTGTCCACATTGTGGCAAGTAGCACTAAAACAGTCTAGCATCGAGTTCTTGTCTTTCAACTCTTTTTCTGCTTCTCGAACGCTTTTTTGAAACCATGACGCAATGGTGATTAGCACATATTTTTAAATTCGTGCTCTCTAACTAATGTATCGAGCTAAGCCTTTCGTCGTCTCGTTATGCTCAAGAATAATCTTGATTGCTAACGTAAGAGGCACGGAGAACAGCATGCCGGCAACACCCCATATAGCGCCCCAGAAAAACAAGCTGATCAGAACAATCAACGGCGAAATATTCAGTTTCTTCCCAGTGAACTTTGGTTCAATGTAATTACCGAAGAGCATTTGTATGCTTGTGAGAAGCACTGCGAGCAGAATGAATTTCACACCAAGGCCCATCGCAAAGACTTGTAACAGTAAGACAGAGATAACAGCGATGATTGAACCAATGCTTGGAATGTAATTCAGGATGAAGATCACGACGGAAAAGATCAAGAAATACTCAACACCGAAGAGCATCATGACAACAAGACTCGTAAAAGCGGTTCCAAGGCTGATGATAGTTTTCGCTTTGATGTACTCTTGAATGCCGTCCTCCATATCATGGATGACTTTTCGAAACTCTCTTTTTTCTTTCTCTTTCATCTTCCGCGTCATATTCCGAATCCAGATGTTCATTGCTGGCAACACGAACGCAATAAAGAGAATAATAAGGAAAAATTCTGAGACGAATGCGGTGATTCCTGTCGCGAACGCTCCAACTGCAGTCCCAACAACGTTCATGATCCTGTTCGTATCAACAACATTCGAGAGGTACACTGTCTTTCCAGCAAATGAGATAGAGATGCCTGAGAAGAAATCTTCGTTCAGCGCTAAGCCGCTGAGATCAGCGTTCGTGAATGAGGCGCCGAGTCCAATGACAACGGCGAGCAAGAGCAGTGCAGTCCCAGCGAATTTCAACCCAGCCTTTACTTTATCTTTCTTCGATCTCCTGAGTGTTGGTGTGAACAGAAGGGAAAGGAGTACAGCAATGGTCAGTGGACGAAGAAAACTCTGAAACTTCTCTAAGAGGAAGAGGATAAGCGCGAATCCGACGAGAATGAGCGCGATTTCCGAGAGTTTTCTCGTGTCCATGGGAACTGTATGCGTTCCGTGTTTAAATATGTGCGCGTACTTCTTTAAGAAGCAGCGAGACATCACTTAAAGTCACTTCTTGACGAGCATGAGATCTCCCTCTATCAGCAAAATATTGGAGCTTAACATAACCAGCATTATGGTTATGATTGCTACTCTACATCGCCACCGAGGAGTGCTTCAGCAAGGATTTTTTGTCCGCGACCAAACTGCGTGAGCTCACCTGCTCGCTCTAATCGTCGACAATCCCGTACGATTCCTTCCAAAAATGCATGTTCTTTTGCGTTCATACTGCAATATAAAGCGGTAGATATATTTAAGAGTTGCTATTTCATTGCAGTATGGTGAAGCGAAGATCATATGACATCAAGAAAAAGCTGTTGTTAACACTGAAAGAAGCCCCTGCGTCTTACGCACAGCTCGAGCGAAAGCTCAACACAGGCTACCGAACTGTGAAGGCGAACTGTGAAGAGATGCAAGTATGGAACCACGTGAAAATCTCAACGTTGACGCATCCTGCGAATGGAAAGCGGGCACACAAAGTTGAGATTACGAAGGAAGGCAAAGCAGTCTCACAACGCTTGTGACTCTTGAAAGCTGTAATAGGAACGTCGTCCCACGATGACGTGGTCTAGAAGGTAGATGCCAAGGAGCATTCCTGCAGTTTTCAGTACTTTCGTTACATGTCTGTCCTCTTCTGACGGCGTTGGATCTCCTGATGGGTGGTTGTGTACGAGAATAATCGAGTGTGCATCTTCTTGCAGCGCTGCGCGAAAGACAGTTTGTTGATCGACAACAAGCGTATCACTCCCGCCATCAGAGAGTTTCGTCGTGTTGAGGATTTTGCGTTTTAGGTTCACATGTATCATATAGCATGTTTCCTTTGTTGCGTGCAAAAATTTTGGTTTCATATACTGGAAAACGTCTTTCGCAGTGTGTACGTGTGTAATGTGCTCTTTGATTCGTTTTTGGCTCTCGAATACTGCAAGTAATTGCGCTGCTTTCGCTGGGCCAACACCTTTGATTTTCTGCAATTCTCTGAGTGAGCAGTGTGCGAGTTGTTTTACTGAGTATTTTTTCAGAATTTGATTCGCAACGTCAATGACACTCTCTCCTGTGTTGCCTGTTCTGAGGATCACTGCGATGAGTTCTGCGTCTGAAAGTGCTGCAGCACCATGTGCGAGTAATCGTTCTCGTGGCCTATTTTGCAAAGGCATATCTTTGATGCGCATTCTTGCAGGATTCTTGCCGGTTTCATAAACTTGTCGTCGAGAAACCCGGAAATTTTCCGGGAAGTTCGGAAGGTTTTCGAGAATACACACACATCGTTATAGATTGCATAGCATTTCCTCTAGTATGAAGTATTATTTGGACACGTGTGTATGGATGGATTACTTAGAGGAGCGCGAAGGCGGAGATAAACGATTCGGTAGCGACGCAGAAAAACTTCTTGCACAGATATGTAGTCGTGACGATATCATCATAATTTCTAGAATAGTAATAGCAGAGCTACAGAAGTATCACAAAAAGGAGATACAAGAGATTATGGAATTTTTTGAAAGTACTCTCAAGTACGTAGATATAGAAGAACACCAACTTGAATTTGCAACGCACTTTGCATCTCGAAGAAACGTCCAGGTAGCAGATGCATGCCATGCACTTCTCGCACGAAAGAATGATGCTATACTTGTTACACAAGATAAGCATTTCGAGAAATTAAAAGATATTGTAGAGGTGAAGAAGCCACGTGAATTATTCTAGCCATCCTTTCTCTCTAATAAGGTCTTCGAATGCCTCTTCCCTGATTTTCCGACGATCAGCATCCGTTGTTTTTCTTTTCACTGAACCTCTAAGCGCGGCCAGCTTTTTCAGTAATTTTTTTCTCTCTAATCTCTCTAGTTCATTACGCATCGCAGCTCTGATAAACTCAGTCCTCGTGTTAAAGTTGAATTCTTTCAGCGAACTGTCTACTTTGTGAAGAATATCTTTGTCAATCTTCATGCTAATCGTTTCCATAACACATAGTATTATTATGTATTATTTAAGGCTTTCGTCAATACGCTCGTGCAAGCAACCCTGTCTTCTTCGCACGGAGGAATGACCATTTGAGCAGATACATCACAACGAACAACAACACAAGCTCAACACCAAACGCATACAATAGTTGCCCGTACTGGACTGCGCTTCCATTCAGTAATGCTCGCAAGTTCTCAAACACGTGCGTTGTCGGAAGCGCTTTCGCAATCG
Source organism: Candidatus Woesearchaeota archaeon (assembly GCA_028818155.1). Taxonomy (GTDB): domain Archaea; phylum Nanobdellota; class Nanobdellia; order Woesearchaeales; family UBA525; genus UBA525. The sequence continues at coordinate 105,308 of JAPPOH010000005.1, forward strand.
GCTGCGCCCACGCAGGCACAGCGCTCAGCGGATAGAAGACACAGCTGAACGGCTGGACAATCCACACAACACTCCACGCTAACACTTGGATGCGCTTGCCAAAGATAAACACGAGTGAAGTCACGAACAGTCCCATAATCCATCCGAGTAGTGTAAGGATAAAGACGGAAATCGCGAGGAACAACGGTGAGATGCTCAAAATATTGAACTGGTAGAGCAAGAACGCTGCAAGCGCAAGGAAGACAAAACTTGCAATACCTCTGAGAAGTGCGAGCAACATGATCGAGCTCATATGCTCATGTATGGTGAGCGGTGAAGAAAACACGTGATACAAGCTTCTCGACCAGAAATCCTCAAGGACATAGACTGCAATGTCCTGTGATCCTCGCCAGACGAACATCCAGAGCATGATGCCACCAAGTAACATGCTTAGCACGTTATACTCAGAGATATTCTCAATAAACGCACTTGTGAACCCCCAGACGAACAAATCAATGATCGGCCAATAGAAAATATCGAAGATCCTATCAACTCTGTTGATAGAGATATAGTAGTATTTCAAGAGGAGCGCGTTGATACGATGGAGTTTCATTTTTTCCGCCTCGCCATCGTAATGAAAATATCATCAAGTGTCGGCTTCTGCACGTGCAAGTTGGTAAGATGGAACCCTTTCGTGAAAATATTGTTGAGAGTCTTGTAGAGTTTCTCATCCTCCCAGTCAACCTCAAAAATGATCGTGTTCTGCTTCGCATGTAGCACAGTAATGCTTTTCTCTTCTAACAGCGCGTGCAACTTTTCTGGGTGATTCTTTACTGTTACTTCAACAGTATGCTTCTTGATCGTCTTCTTGAGCTCTTCTGCAGAGGCGATCGTGACAATCTTTCCGGCTTCCATGAATGCGATCCGCTCACAGAGTTCTTCAACCTCATACATGTAGTGCGAGGTGAACAAAATTGTGCACTGTGTCCGTTCGTGATACGCTTTGATCGCCTGCCGCGTCTTCTCAGCAATGTCGGGATCCAAGCCAACAGTGCATTCATCTAAGAGCAAGACTTCAGGATCATTAATGAGTCCTTTGCAGAGCGCAGTTCTTGTTGCCTCTCCTGAGCTGAGTCGTTCAATTCTTGCTTCAGCGAGGTGTGTGAGCTCGAATGTTTCGAGGAGTTCATTGATTTTCTCTTCAGGATTCTGGACCCCATAGAGTTTCGCGTAGATCCGCAGGTTTTGCCTGATCGTCAGGACATCAGACAGAGGAAAGTACGCAGTGCTCACGTTCATCTTATTGCGAATCTCATTCTCTTTCGCCGGATCGCTCCCAAGAATGCTCACAGTCCCCGCGTCTTGCTGTAAGAGTCCTGCAAGTATGTTGATCGTCGTCGTTTTTCCAGCGCCATTCACACCGAGAAGGCCGAAAATCTCCCCTTTTTTCACAGTGAAGGAGACGTTGTCTACTGCAACGACGTTCTTGAACGTTTTTCTCAAGTTCTTGACGGTGAGCGTGTTCATGTGCTGCAGAACGTCCGATCGATTATAAAGGTAACCTTCTTAAACAAGTCATTTTTCCTTGAGGCAATGGTGAGATATCTCCTCGTACTCTTGTTGCTCGTAAGCTGTACTGCATCTGTAGAAACACAATCTCCTGAGCAGCCAGTAGTTGAGCCAGTGGTTGAGGAGCAAGCAGCCGAAGTAATGGAACCAGGTGAACCAATGACTGAAATCACAATCGAAACAAGTATGGGCACAATCGATGTTGCCCTTGATGCAGAAAACGCACCAATCACAGTAGAGAATTTCCTCTCGTATGTTGATGAGAGCCATTATGATGGCACCATCTTCCACAGAGTCATGGCAGGGTTCATGATCCAAGGCGGCGGCTTCACGCCAGAAGGTGAGAAGAGCACGAAAGCGCCAATTAAGCTTGAATCACAAAATGGTTTGAAGAACGATCGTGGCACGATTGCAATGGCAAGAACGAACGTTCCTGATAGTGCAACTGCGCAGTTCTTTGTTAATCTTGTCGATAACGACTTCCTGAACTACGCGCCAGGGAATGATGGCTACGCTGTCTTCGGAAAAGTGACGTCAGGCATGGATGTCGTTGATAAGATTGCTGGCGTCGCAACTGGGAATAATGGTCCGCACGGTGACTGGCCGAAAGAAGATGTGACTATTGTTTCTGTTAAAAGGAAATAGTTACTTCGAAGTGAAAATTTAAATAGAGGGAGATTACTCCTGAACGTATGGTTGTTCCTGCTCTAGAAGAAGAAATTCGTGAACTAACGGAGCGTGTACCTGTTGACGTCCCATTTCGATATCAGTTATTCATAGGAAGGCCACACGTTACCATCCCAGAACTTCTGAGCGGTAAGAGGAGTTATGGCACTGAAGATGGTGTTCCTCGAGAAATTGTGTCGCCGGCTGAAGTGATGGAATCACATCACGGTCAAGATGGGGCAGTTCTTGAAGCAATTTCTATCGATACAGGATATGTTGTAATTGGTCACACGAACAGTGCAGTTGAACTTGCACGATACGAAAACCCTGGAGTCCAGAAGTTGTTCCGAAGTTTCAAAATGGAACACGGCGTACCAAGAGAAATATCGGAAGATGGTGTTTTCTACATCGATGACGAGACCTTTAGCCACATCATTGCTGGTCGCACAGATCACTCAATGCTTGTTGATGCCCCCAGCACGCAAATGTTACGGAGAGATCCTTACGGTTTGGTGGCAGAATCTGTATTCGATTTCGTCACATATGGAAATCAAGATGTACAGCGTGCTTACGCAGGAAAAGAGGGAAGACTTCGTGTAGAATTCGATGTGAAAGAACCTGAACGAAGAGGCAATAAGCACCCATTGCAACTCTTGCAAGTGGCAGGGGGTGCATTTCCGAGAGGTCTCTTTAGCACTGAGCCGTTCGGCAGCAGTAAATTCTTGCTCGGAGAAGCGAAAGGAGAGTATACAGTCGTCCAAAAATAAGATCAGTCATCTACTTCTTCATCCATCGATGATGCTTTCCACTATTTTTCCTTTCTCTTTCGTTACTTCATACGCATTCACACCTTTCTTTGCTCGAATTACACGTCGTTTCTTTCCATTATAGAAAACTGCACAGCACTCATCGATCGCAATCCCGACATCAGAACGCTTTTTCATCATATTCTTGAAACTATTCTTACGTTTCACACCAAGTGTTTCACTATCATAGTGCGGGCAGTGTACTCCTTTGAGGAACCCAAGTCCTTTGACACATATGTACTGCCATTTTTTTTCATTATAATACGACATCGAATCTGAATGTCCATATTCAAACCAGCAGATAGCGCCAGCGCTTGAACCACACAAGACTGCTCCGTTTTTCCCAGCTTTTTTGAGTAACTTGTCAACACCCAAGAAACGCCACCTCCGCATCATCTTGAGCGTGTTGCCGCCACCAACATAGATGATATCTGCACCGAGGATCTTCTCTCGCATCTCTTTTTTTGTAGGAGATTCTTTGAGTAAGAATAAGACGTCAATACGACATCCGAGACGCTTGTATCTTTTTCCAATCACATTCCAATAGAGTTCACTATCGGAGCTCGCTGTTGGAATGAACAAAAATTTCGGCGCTTTCTTTTTACTGAGCGCCACAATCTCTTTATCGATGTGCAACGAATCCTTCACAGATGCACCGCCGATCGCAACGATCTTCATGCCAGCTCCGCATTCGTCCAACGCAATAGTTCTTCCGTCGTCTCCCAATCAATGCACTTATCTGTAACGGAAACGCCTTTTTCGAGCGTCGAAACATCCTCAGGGATCTTCTGGTTCCCAGCACCTAAGTTCGATTCAATCATTAAGCCAATGATCGCAGGGTTTGTTTTCATCTGTGCAACAGCATCTTTACACACGCCAGGCTGCTTCTCATGGTTTTTCTCACTATTCGCGTGGCTACAATCAATCATAATCTTCGCATCCGTCTGCTCTTGAACAGCAGCAACACTTTTTGTATCGTAATTTGGCCCATCACTCCCACCACGCAAAATCAAGTGCCCGTACTTGTTGCCCTTCGTGATGTAGACGCTCACCGCGCCATCGGAGTTCATACCCAAAAATCGGTGTGGGCTACTCGCGGACTGCATTGCGTTAATTGCGATCTTCACGCCGCCATTCGTCCCGTTCTTGAAGCCGATCGGCGCAGACAGTCCGGAAGACATCTCTCGATGCGTCTGGGATTCTGTTGTACGTGCACCAATCGCGTACCACGTGATCAAATCTGCGATATACTGTGGCGAAATTGGATCTAATGCCTCAGATCCTGCGCACAAGCCGAGCTCGTTAATATCCAAGAGGAGTTTTCTCGCTATTTTCATGCCTTCTTCAATCTTGAAGCTGCCATCTAAATGCGGATCGTTAATCAGTCCTTTCCACCCCACGGTTGTCCGGGGCTTTTCAAAGTAGACACGCATCACGATGAACAGGTTCGGCAGCTCATCAGCTAAGGATTTTAACTTCTGCGCGTACTCCAGCGCTTCCTCAACGTTATGAATTGAACAGGGACCAACCACGACGAGTTTTCTCTTGTCTTTCCCATCGAGAATCGCTTCAATAATTTCTCGTCCCTCGCCAACGACATGCTCTGCCTTCTCTGAAAGAGGCAGTTCCATCGTGAGTTCTCGTGGTTTCACGAGAATCTCGTAGCCGACGATGTTCGTGTTGAAGACTTTCATAGGTTCAGCGTTCTTATAGAGTTCTTAAAGGGTTGTATTCTCACTCGCCATAACTACTTCGGAAGAATTCTCTTCGCTGCTTTCGCTGCGTGATATCTTTCTTGCATCTCTGGTATTTCTTTTCGTAAGAATCCTTCACCAGGTAAACGAGGCATAACGCGACCACCATCGTACGTATCTTCAGGAAAAGCTAGTGCCATTTTTCTGTGAGGTCCACCAGAACCGCTCGCCATGATGACCTGCAATGCGGGATTTGCACTCTTTATTTTTCGCGAAGGCAATATCCAATCACGAGTCAAGTGCAAAAGCATACCAAAATAGTCTCCCGCATGCGCTGGAAGGTTCGCTAGTTCATTGAGGCTATTGACATAATGTACCTCACATCCTAGATCTGCGGTTCCAAGATGCATGTAATCTCCACCGTGGTCTACGATGAGTAATTGTGAAGCTGGTTTTTCTGGCTTCTGAATTTTCTCAATATGGTAGTCACGGAACGTAAAACGCGTTTCATTCATACCATCGGTTACTCGATATTCCAGACCACCTTGACGTAATTCGAGAACTCGCCGAATGCCAAACTGTGTTCCGTACGCCTTTGTTGGAGGAAGTTTGCCTTTATCAAAAGAATATGGTTCTCCATGCAATGCTTCTGGTAGTTGCTCTCCTCCGTTTCGCAGAACAATTGCTGCTCGTCGAGAGGAGCCCCTCTTCGGTTCTACTTCAAGGGTTACGTTACCTTCTGCACCATTGTATGCATCAGCAGCATTTGAAACAAGAATACGAAGACTCTCTCCAATTGCAGGATCAACAAAATATCTTGCAGGATTCTCATTTCCTGTGACAGTGAATGAAATGTTCGGATACAAATCTTCCATACGAGAAAGTTCTCGGTTAAAGAGATCACTAATCGATACTTTTCCAGCATCGATAGAGTGTTCAAGCATCCCTCGAATTCTCTCAAGCATCATGCGCATTGGTTTTCGCAACTCTCCTCGTGCTTCTTGCTCTCCAAGAGCAAACTCATTCTTGTACTCATGTAAATGAGAGTATGTTTCTCTTTCATCTCTGCCATACAAAGAATTGAACGATGTGAGGGAAAGCAATCTTTCTGATGCACCATTCTTCCGTAAAAATTGTCTGAGTAAATGTAAATCTCCTTGCAAACTGTCAATCTGCTCATGTAAATCTGTTATGCCATCAAGTCCAACAGCTTCCTCAGTTAATTGTTGAATCGCCGCTTCATCTCGCATATGACTCACAGGCTGTTCGAGAAAATAGTCGACTTTTCTTTTTACATGTTCAGGATCCTCCATAAGCTCTCGCTTTGCGATGAACACAAGCCCTGGCTCAAGCTGTGTGAATCTTTCTCTGAACTGCCGTGATATCGTTCCACTAAGAATTCCAACCTGAGCTTGAGGGTGGTGTTTAAAAGCATCTCTAATCGCTACATCTCCATGCTCTCCTTCATACATGTGAAGATCTGTTAGAATGAGATCGGGGTGATTTCCTTCCTGCGCATGATAGAAAACCTCGTCTGGGGAACGTCCAGTTTCAACGAGAACACCATCAAGACCTCCAAGAACTTGTGTACCAATTTCGAGCCATGATGGTTGATTATCGATGAGCAATACTCTTCTTGGTGTTTCTACTGCAGCAACAGCCATTCGCAAAAGAAACGAGAAACACTATTTAAGTATTACTTTAAAGTAGTTATGGAAACCCACCAAAAATCCATTTATAAACAATTCCGGCAAAACCGATACTTCTGGCAGGTACTCTTATATAGGACTGGCAAGCACCAAACAACCTTTTTTCAGGTAGCGTCGTAGACGATATTTCACGGAAACCTTTTTAAGCGCTCAGCAGTTTGCGCGCGATATACAAAGGTGAAGACATGTTACACGATGTGATACAAGATCTCCGCGGCACAGAAGAAAAAGCCGCAGCCAAAATTCAAAAAGCAGAAACAACTGCCGCACAGAGTATCGTTACGGCAGCGCAACAAGCTGAGACAGACTTTGAAAAATTAAAAGTCCAGCTTCAGAAAAAGCGTGAGAGAGCGCTTGCCACAGCAGAACAGAAGGTCAAGAAAGAGACGGCAAAGATTGCTGCGAATGGCAAGAAAGAGCTCACAAAACTGAGCAAAGCTGCAAGTTCAAAAAAATCGGCTATGAAGACTTCTATCACAAAGACACTGTTCCCATAAAATGTTTCGAAGCCACGACATGACAAAGGCAACGCTCCTCGGTCACAGCGCTGACAGGGAGCAGATTATCCAAAAGCTGCACAAGCTTGGCCTCTTGCAATTAATTGACCTGAAATCAAGCAACATCGACTTAGAAGCAGCTGTACCAACAGAAGAGGTCCGTGAACTCAGCGGACTCCTCCTCCGTGTCAGCCACCTTGCATCTATTCTCAAACTCGCGCCAGTGAAGCAGAGCTTCGCGCAGAAACTCTTCGGTCTTGAGACAACAGAGAAGAACACAGTCAAGCGAAAGGAAAAAGCAACAGTCGTGAAGGAATCAGAAGCGTTCCTTGAAAAGAATGAGAGCACACTCTTAGCGCTCGAAGAGCAGTACGAAGCAGCATTGGAAAAAATCGATGAGTACAAAGAGTACAAGAGTGTTATCAATACACTTCTCTATCATAATATTCCCATGGATGTGTTAGGAGAAACGGCACATTGCCGTTTCACTGTTGGCAAGATGCCAACGGCAAACCTCGCACCCTTGAAGAAAGAACTCAAGAAGGAGCTGAAAGGGCATTTCGATCTTGAAGTGCAAGAAGCGGATAAGCGCACATCCGTTATTGTAATTATTACCCTACAGAGCGATACATCCAAGGTGAACTTCCTCGTCAAGAAGTACGGTCTTGCAACATACGCATTCAGATCCCTCCCACCATCCGAGAACCCGATGGAATGGGTGGATGAACACATTGAGCAAGCTGAAGAAAGCAGGGAAGAAGCGATCGAAAACATTGAGAAGCTTCACGGCAAGCTCTTACACAAGGCAATCTTCCTCCGTGAGGAGATTGAACTCATTGAGGAGCGGTTCGAAGCGGTCCATAAAATGAAAGAGAGCAAGAAATTCTTTGTTCTTCAAGGCTGGGTTACCAAAACAGAGCGAAACATACTCAAGCGAAACATGCGAGAGGTTATCGTTCTTGAAGAAGAGCCAGAAGCAGGAGAAGAACCGCCTGTCAGGCTCACAAATCCAGGATTCTATAAGCCTTTTGAGATGCTGACAGAATTGTATGCACTGCCAAAGTACAAGGATCTTGATCCGACGTTCATCGTTGCGCCATTATTCTTGATTTATGCAGGGTTCATGCTGACAGATTTCGTCTATGGCTTTGGTCTCGTCCTTTTAGGGAGCACATTATACTTCTTATTCAAACGACACGCGAAAGGTGTGTCTAACATGGGCATCAGCATTGGGTTCATCGGCTTCTTCAGCATGATCTTCGGCGTGCTCACAGGCTCATATTTAGGAGATGCACCAAAATACTTCATGGGCCTCGAAACATCACAGATCGCGATCTGGAAGGATCCGTTAGCCGATCCATTGTATTTCCTTATCATCTCATTAATCGTGGGTATTGTCCACTTGAACATCGGTCTTATTCTCGGTTTAACAGAAGATATTCGCAAGAAAGCGTGGAAAACGATGATGAGCGACCGTGTTGTCTGGTGGGTCTTACAACTCGCAGTCTTGGCATTCGTCTTGAAATTGAGTTTGCTTGGAAAGATACTGCTCGGGCTCACCGTCTTAATGGTGATCGTCCTCCAAGGTCCTTTGGGATTGCTTGGCATGACGGGTTTTATGGGCGATGTTATCAGTTATAGCAGGTTGTTCGCCCTTGCGTTATCCACAGCAGGTATCGCAATGACTGTTAATTTGTTAGCAGACATGATGACGGGCATCCCATACGTTGGATTCGTCCTTGCTGCGATCATTTTCATTAGCGGTCACTTATTCAGCTTCGCAATGAACGCGCTTGGGAGCTTTGTGCATAGTATTCGTTTACAATTCGTGGAGTTCTTCAGCAAGTTCTACGAGGGTGGCGGTGATAAGTTCGAGCCATTCAAGGAAGAACGTGTCTACACAGAGGTGCGCTCGTGAACACGATCAGTGGCATGGCTATTGAGCACGCGTCTGTGAGCCAAGCACTCGCTGTTGCGCCTGAAGTTGCTGCTGGTGCGATGGACGCCGCGGTGAATATGACGAATGTGACTGCAACGGGCATGTTTGGCGGTATGTTTGAGGGACAGATCACAGGCGCTGGCGTCGCGATGGTCGGCGCAGGTATTGCGGTGAGTGTTGCAGGCTTGGCAAGTGCAATTGGCGCGGGTATCGTAGGTGCTGCTGGCGCGAAGAGCGTTGCTGAGGACCCAAAGAACTTCAGTACGAGCTTACTTTTCCAGGCACTGCCACAAACACAAGGTATTTACGGCTTTTTGATCGCTATTCTCATCTTACTTGGCGCTGGCGTCGTTGGCGCCGCAAAAGATATCACGCTCGCACAAGGTCTTGGCGCGCTCGGTGCAGGCTTGGCTGTTGGTCTTGGCGCTGTGTCCGCGATTGGGCAGGGTATTGCTGCAGCTGCAGGTATTGGTGCCGTAGGTCAGGACAAGAAAATGTTCGGAAAAGGAATATTATTCTCCGTGCTTCCTGAGACGCAAGCACTGTATGGCTTCATTATTAGTATCTTGATCCTCATTGGTATGGGGTTGTTTGGCGCTGCGAAGGGCAACGTCACGATGGTTATGGGCTGGGCCGCTATTGGTGCTGGCCTCGCTGCGGGCATTGCCGCTTTAAGTGCGATTGGACAGGGTATCGCTGCCGCTGGTGGCATTGGTGCTGTGCTTGAGAAAGGAAAAACCTTCGGAAAGAGTATTCTGTTCGCTGTGCTCCCTGAGACGCAGGCGCTCTACGGTTTTATTATCGCTATTTTGATCTTAATCGGTTTCGGCATCCTTGGCTCGCCGCTTGGCGAATTGAGTATGGGTGTCGGGATGTTCGCAGTTGCAGCAGGCTTGTCCGTGGGTATTGCCGCTTTAAGTGCGATTGGGCAGGGTATTGCTGCTGCTAGCGGTATTGGCGCAGTGGCGAAGGATGACAAAGTTTTCGGCAAGGGGATTTTGTTTTCTGTGTTGCCTGAGACGCAGGCACTGTATGGGTTCTTGATTGCCGTGCTCTTGCTTGTTGGTGGTGGCATCGTTGGTGGTGCGAAAGCAGGGATTGACACAGCACTCGGCGTGATTGCGATTGGCGCCTCACTCTCTGTAGGTATTTCAGCTCTCTCTGCTATTGGCCAAGGTATTTCAGCTGCTGCAGGTATCTCTGCGGTTGCTGAACGGAAGGAAATGTTCGGAAAGTCTATTATCTTCAGTATTATTCCTGAGACGCAAGCGCTCATGGGCTTCTTGATTGCGATCCTAATTCTCATTGGCACGGGTGTCATTGGTGCTGCGAAAGCTGGTTTAACTATTCCAATGGGCCTTGTCGCGATTGGTGCAGGCCTTGCCGTTGGTATTGCAGCTATTTCAGCCGTGGGTCAAGGAAGTGTTATTACAAGTGGCATTGCCGCTGTCGCGAAAGATGCGAAGATGTTCGGTAAGTCATTGCTCTTTGGTGTCTTGCCGCAGACGCAGGCGTTGTATGGTTTCCTCATTGCTATTCTCTTATTGGTTGGCGGCGGGATTATCGGCGCCACGAAGGCAGGATTAACGACCGCTGTTGGGTTAGTCGCGATTGGCGCTGGTCTTTCAGTAGGACTTGGTGCTATTTCTGCTATCGGTCAGGGTATAGCTGCTTCGTCTGGTGTCACAGCAGCTGCAAAGGACAAGAAGATGTTCGGCAAGAGCATTTTGTTCTCTGTCTTGCCTGAGACGCAAGCGCTGTATGGCTTCTTGATCGGTATCTTACTCCTTGTGGGAGGAGGTATCATGGGTGCAGCACAGGCTGGTTTGTCTATCGCTGTTGGCCTCGTTGCTCTTGGCGCTGGTTTATCTGTTGGCGTTGCTGCTATCTCTGCTATTGGCCAGGGTACAGTCGCAGCTTCCGGTATTGGCGCGACGTTAGAAAAGCCAAAAACGTTCGGGAAGGCGATTTTATTCAGTGTTCTTCCAGAAACACAAGCATTGTATGGGTTCTTGATAGCTGTCTTACTCTTGGTTGGCGGTGGCATTATGGGCGCTGTCAAAGTCGGTATTACGACGCCGATGGGCATTGTTGCGCTTGGCGCAGCACTCGCAGTGGGATTAGCGTCCATCTCCGCGATCGGTCAGGGAGCTGCAGCTTCCTCAGGCATTGGCTCTGTGACAGAAAACCCTGAGATGTTTGGTAAATCTATTATCTTCAGTATTATTCCAGAAACACAGGCGTTGATGGGGTTCCTCATCGCCATTCTCATATTAATAGGATCGGGCTTGATGGGTGCAGTGAAACTTGGCTTGACCAGTGCTATGGGTATCATCTCTATTGGCGCGGGTCTCGCAATTGGCCTTGCAGCGATTAGCGCTGTGGGCCAGGGTTTCGTTGTGTCCAGTGGTATTGGCACAGTGGCAAAGGACAAGAAAATGTTTGGGAAGGCGCTCTTATTTGGTGTCTTGCCGCAAACACAGGCGCTCTATGGTTTTTTAGTTGCAATCTTACTTTTGGTTGGTGGCGGCGTGATTGGCGCGATCAAGCCAGGGATTGAGCTCCCAATTGGCTTGTTGGCAATGGGTGCAGGGTTAGCTGTTGGTCTTGGCGCAATTAGCGCTGTGGGCCAGGGTATCGTTGCTGCATCTGGCGTGAACGTTGTCGGACAGAACAACAGAATGTTCGGGAAGGGGATTTTGTTTTCTGTCTTGCCTGAGACGCAGGCGTTGTATGGCTTCTTGGTCGCAATCTTATTGCTTGTTGGTGGCGGTGTCGTTGGCACATTGAAAGCAGGGCTCACGCTCCCAGCAGGGTTAATCGCGGTTGGTGCTGGCCTCAGTATCGGAATTGCTGCTATCAGCGCCATTGGTCAAGGCCTTGCTGCCTCTTCCGGTATTGGCGCTGTTTCCGAGAAGGAAAAAATGTTCGGCCGCGGTATTTTATTCAGCGTCTTGCCTGAGACGCAGGCGTTGTACGGTATTATCATTAGCATCTTGCTCATGACAGGGGCAGGATTACTCGGATCACTGAAAGCAGGTATCACGTGGCTCCAAGGTATTGGTGCGATCGGCGTTGGACTCACCATGGGCTTCGCAGCAATCTCTGCAATCGGTCAGGGTGTCGTTGCAGCTGGGAGCGTTGGCGCATCGTTACGTGATCAAAAGAGCATGGGGAAAGGATTAGTGTTAAGCGTCATTCCGGAGACGTACGCAATCTTCGGTCTATTGATCGCAATCCTCGTTATGCTCGGACTCAAACTCATCTAGAGGGATAGCATGAAAGGCATCGAAAAAATCAAGAAAAAAATCATGGCGGACGCTTCTAAGGAGGCATCGTCAGCAAGAGCTGCTGCGCGCAAAGAAGCGAAAGGACTGCAGCAGAAGCACAAAACACAACACGATGAATACAAGGAACACTTCAACGAGCGAACGAAAGCGCTCGTCGCGAGCTTACAGCAGAAGAGCCTTGCGCAAGCACGCTTGGACGTTAAAAAGTCTATTTTGCAAAAGCGAGAGGAGATTATTGATGAGAACATTGCTACTGTTGTAGACAAGCTTGACCATGGGAGTAAGAACTATGAGCGATTCCTCAAAAGCATGATCGATGCAAACCTCGCACACCTCTCTGGCAACATCACTGTACACTGCAGCAAAGATGATGTCTCGTTAGCGAAGCAACTGCTCGCTGACAAGGCGACAGTCAAAGAAGCAGACCTGACGGGCGGCCTTGTCTTCGAGGATGCATCTGGCAAGCGAGTAGATGCAAGCTTATCTGCAGTACTAGAAGCAAAGAAAGACACAATCAGACAGGAGGTAGCAGCACTGCTACAGTAACTATGGATATCATCATCGGAGCGGTCATTGGCTTTGTCCTCGTTGTCTCAGCAGTCGTTGTTGGGCCAACAGTCAAGATGGCAGTCGGCGTTGCTCCATATTTGTACACGAACACGCGCTGCAGCGCAAAGAGCGGCCTCCTCTTGAAGAGAAAAACGTATGACAGTCTTTTAGCGAGCACATACGTCAAAGAAGTCTATGCTGAATTAGAAGAAACATCGTACAGCCATGTGGTGGAGCATGCAAACGAGTTCGGCGGCGCCTCTGTGTTGTTAGATAAAGATCTTTATGAGACATATACGTGGCTTGAGGATGTTATGCCAGAGAAGATCCGGCCAATCATCACGGCAATGAAGATGAAATTCGAAGTGCAGCAACTCAAAGAAGCAATGAACGCACTCGCTGACAATGAGCGGCCAGGCGAGATGCAGTATATTTCAAACCCAAATACTCGGCTCAAGTGTGAGGAAGCATCCGATATCAATTCCTTAGTCACTGCTCTTGAAGGCACGCCATACGGTGACCTCGTTTCAGGGAGCGCTCCTGCTACAGAGTTAGATAGACACTATCTCTTGAGCGTTATGGATGCGATTGACTCCTGCAAGGATCAGAAAGCGGCGGAACCATTCAGGGAATATTGGAGGAGAATGATCGACTTCGCAAACATCCGCGTCGCTCTTCGTCGAATGAGCGAAGATGCTGACCTGCCATTCGTGCAAGGCGGCACGATACGCGTGAAGAAACTACAGAATGTCGGAGACAAGAACCAACTCGTGGAGCTCCTTCAGAAAACACCATACACCGTTGATGTTGCGAGCGCAGGTATCAAGCTCGAGCAAGCATTCCTGCAGGCGATCAGCACGGAAGGAGCACGGTCCAGTGCTAAGCACCCGTTGAAAGCAGGACCGGTCGTGAACTTCCTGATTCAGAAGGAACTAGAAGTAAGAAACTTGAATATTATTTTGAAATTGAAAGCGGAGGGATTCAAAGCAGACGAAATCAACGATCTGCTCGTCGTCTAAAAATGGATATCGCAATCATCGCAGATGAAGACACAGTACTTGGCTTCAAGTTAGCAGGCGTCAAGAACGCAACAGTCTACAAAGAAGACAATGCAAAGGAAGCTGTTAACGAGTACAAGAATGCGAAAATCGTCATCGTCACAGAAAAAGTAGCAGCGAAGCTCAAAGAGCAAGAGCTGCTTGACAATATGCATGGTGTTGTGGCAGAGATTCCTGACAAATCAGGATCCACTGGCGCAGCACTCGAGAATATCAGCACGATGCTTGAGGAAGCAATCGGTGTGAAATTAAAATCATAGGTGATACAGTATGAAAGGAAAAATTATCAGGGTCGCCGGACCTGTCGTTGTAGCAAAGGGCATGGCGGGCGTCAAAATGTACGAAGTCGTCAAAGTCGGCGAACAAGGCCTCGTTGGTGAGGTTATTGAACTCGAAGGCGACCAAGCAACGATTCAGGTCTATGAAGAGACCACAGGCATTGGCCCAGGCGCAGCAGTTGTTGGCACTGGCCAATCATTGAGCGTCGAGCTCGGTCCTGGTGTTATCGCAAACATCTATGATGGTATTATGCGTCCACTCGAGATTTTGAAGGAAGAAACCGGCGTATTCCTTGCTCGTGGTGTGACTGCGGACAATATCGATCACAAGAAAAAGTGGAAGTTCAAACCGGTCGTCAAGAAAGGTGACAGTGTCTCCGGCGGCACGATCATCGGCGAAGTTGACGAGACAGGGAGTGTCGTTCATAAAGTAATGATCCCACCTGAGATTGAAGGTGAACTCACGATGCTTGCTTCAGCGGGCTCGTACACGGTTAAGGATGTCGTGGCAAAGGTCAAGACAACGAACGGCGAGGAAGAAATTTGCATGAGTCAGAAGTGGCCTGTGAGAGTGGCGAGACCATACAAAGAGAAACAAGAGCCGTCCATTCCGCTCGTTACAGGAACACGTGTCATTGACACGATCGCTCCTGTCGCGAAAGGCGGAACGGCAATGATCCCAGGTGCGTTCGGAACGGGAAAGACAGTGACGCAGCAAAGCCTCGCAAAATGGTCCGACGCTGAGATCATCGTGTACATTGGTTGTGGAGAGCGTGGTAACGAAATGACGGAAGTGCTGACAACATTCCCCCACTTAATCGATCCAAAGACGGGGAATAAGTTGCTTGAGCGAACGGTTATCATCGCAAACACAAGTAACATGCCTGTAGCGGCACGAGAAGCAAGCGTCTACACAGGGATTACCGTTGCAGAATACTTCAGAGACATGGGGTACAGCGTCGCGTTAATGGCAGACTCCACGTCACGATGGGCAGAAGCGATGAGAGAAATCTCTGGTCGGTTAGAGGAGATGCCTGGTGAAGAAGCATATCCTGCATATCTTTCTACCAGATTGAGTCAGTTCTACGAGCGAGCTGGCCGTGTTACAACATTGAACGGCAGCGAAGGAAGCCTCTCCGTTATTGGGGCTGTTTCTCCACCTGGTGGAGACTTCTCCGAGCCAGTAACACAAAACACGCTCCGTGTAAATAAAGTGTTCTGGGCGCTGGACAAGAACCTTGCAAGTAGAAGGCACTTCCCAGCTATCAACTGGTTGCAAAGCTACTCCTTGTACCTTGATGGCGTGACGCCATGGTATGAAGAGAAGCAAGCAGGTTGGCGAGACATGCGTGACGAAGCTCGGAAGCTCTTACAGAAAGAGGAGAAGCTCCAAGAAATCGTCCAGCTCGTCGGTCCGGATGCACTCCCTGACAACGAGCGATTAATTCTTGAAGTCACGAAGCTCCTTCGTGAGGACTTCTTGCAGCAAAACGCATTCCACGATGTGGACGCATTCTGTCCAATTGAAAAACAAAATCAGATGTTGAGCCTTATTCTCAGGTTCTACAAACTCGCAACGGAAGCTGTCGAGCGTGGCGCTGACGTGAAAGATATTGCGAAGATGAAAATCAAGCAACCAATCGCACGTATGAAGGAGCATGACAACAAAACGTTCAGTAAACACCACGACGAACTCCTCAAGAAAATGGAAGCGGAGTTCAAAGGAATGGGTGGTAAAAATGAGTAAAAACGTCGAATACAATACGATCAAAGAGATCGCAGGCCCAATTGTCGTCGTTGAAGGCGTCGAAGGCGTCAGCTACGGTGAGCTCGTGCAAATTACTGCAGGAGACGGCAAGAAGCGAACAGGACAAGTGCTTGACGCACGTTCCGGTACAGCAATTGTGCAAGTCTTCGAGGGTTCCTCCGGCCTTGATACAAAGAACACTCGCGTGAAGTTCACAGGCGAGACAATGAAAATAGGGTTATCAGAAGAGGTTGTCGGTCGTATCTTCAACGGCCTCGGCAAACCACTGGATAAGAACCCAGATATCATTCCTGAAAAGGAACTTGATGTGAACGGCCTTGCTATTAATCCGAGTGCGCGTGAATTCCCTGAAGAGTTCATCCAGACAGGTATCAGCACGATTGACACAATGAACACGCTTGTCCGTGGTCAGAAGCTCCCGATTTTCTCTGAATCGGGCTTACCACACAACCAGCTTGCAGCACAGATTGCTCGTCAAGCAAGAACACGCTCCGGGAAGGAGAAATTCGCGGTTGTGTTTGCGGCGATGGGTATTACGTTCGAAGAAGCAAAGTTCTTCATGAACGACTTTGAAAGGACAGGTGCGATCGAGAACATGGTCGCGTTCATTAATTTGGCTGACGACCCGACAATTGAGCGTATTATCACGCCACGAATTGCTCTGACAACCGCGGAGTACCTCGCGTACGAAAAAGGCATGCACGTATTGGTCATCCTTACAGACATGACGAACTACTGTGAAGCACTCCGTGAAATTTCTGCAGCTCGATCTGAGATCCCAGGAAGGAGAGGCTATCCAGGGTACACGTACACTGACTTGGCTAACTTGTACGAGCGAGCTGGAAAGATTGAAGGGAAGCCAGGATCTGTGACGCAGATTCCAATCCTGACAATGCCGCAAGGGGACATTTCACACCCTGTTCCGGATTTGACCGGCTATATCACTGAGGGCCAGATTGTGGTTGTGAAGGATTTGCACGAGAAAGCGATCTACCCGCCTGTGAACCCACTCCCTTCGCTGAGTCGTTTGATGAACGAAGGTATTGGAAAGGGCAAGACGCGTGACGACCACTCAGGTGTTGCGAACCAATTGTATGCAGCATTCGCTGAAGGTGTTGATCTCCGTGATCTTGTTGCAGTTGTTGGTGAAGATGCACTCTCTGATCGAGATAGATTGTATCTGAAGTTCTCTGAGCGGTTCGAGAATGAGTTTATCAGACAAGGTGCAGATGAAGATCGAAGTATTGAAGACAGCTTGGAGATCGGTTGGAAACTCCTCAACACGTTGCCACGTGAAGAGTTGAAAAAGATCAGCGAGAAACACTTGGATACGTACTACGAGAAATAATATGGTGAACAAAAACAACATTTTTGGCACCCCCAGAAATCACCGAGGTGATTTCTGATGGGAAAGAAAACCATCATCGCAACGCGCATGGCCCTCTTGAATACCAAGAAGAAGATCAAGCTCGCGAAGAAAGGACACAAGCTCCTGAAAGAAAAGCGTGATGCGCTGATTAGCGAACTGTTCAGCATCGTCGATGGCTTGAAGAAGATCCGTGCGCAGGCTGAGGATGAGCTTGCCGTGGCATATAAGAGCTTGATTTACGCGCAAGCGGTAAGTGGCATTGGCGAAGTGCGACGCGCAGCAGATGTTGTCTCTGGTCTTCCAGACCTTGGCATGAAGCAGAAGACGATTATGGGCTTGAAAGTGCCTGTCTTCGAGTGGTCAGGGAAGGAGACGAAGGTCAGTGAGAAAGGATATAGCCTTGTGTCCTCTTCTATCGAGTTGGACGAAGCTGCGAAGAAGTTCGAAACGGTGCTGAATACGCTCATTCAGATCGCAGAGCAGGAAGCAACGGTGAAGGCTGTCGCCGAAGACATCAAGAAGACGAAGCGAAAGGTGAATGCATTAGAGCAGATCCTCATCCCTCGCCTGGATGAAGAGAAAACGTATACAACCATGCGTCTTGAAGAGATGGAACGTGAGACGTTCGGTAAATTAAAGATCATCAAAGCAAATATTGCAGAATAATGGTGACGAAACCTGTTCCCATTTGGGAACGCTGGATGCAGACCGCGAAAGGTCGCGAAAAGATCTATACGTACTATTACGTCGCTGTTATTCTCGTGAATGCATTCATCGTGATCGGTGTGATGCTCTTCATGTGGTTCTGGATGCGGCAGTGACGTCGATTTCTCTTACGCACATCTCGAGTAACCAGAGGTGTTCTCGAGTGAATTCAGCTGCCTCTTGCACAGAAAATGGTTTACACGTGTAGGTATCAACTGTGACGAGGGGAATTCCATTATCGGAGAGTTCTCCTGGGTATGAGTATATGGTTGATCCAGATGTTCTCCAGTGCTGCCAGCCGCCATAGCCACATTCGTGTGCTGAGTATATGATAGGGTCTCGCATTCGTTCCATACCTGTAATTTTTGCAAGCTGCAATAGATACGACTTCATCAGATCTGGTTTCACAATTTCTCTTGTTGTACCTTCAATGATTACTCGCTGCCGAATGAGCCCAGGAGCAAGATCTTTCCAACGTGTTTCCATATTTTCATCTCTTAACAGTAGTAATGAATTGTTAATAATTAAAACTTTTCATCAAAATTTACGCTTTTTACCAAAATAATATAAAGAAAGAGTTATTTCTTGAGAAAATGGATAAATTAGACCTCAGAATTCTCGAGGTACTTGATTGGAATGGAAGACTGCCTGTGAGCACGATCGCAAAAAAAGTGCGCTCGAACAAAGATGTCGTCGCATATAGAATAAAGAGATTTCAGGAACAAGGAATTATCACACGCTATTATCCGGTTTTTGATATGTACAAACTCGGTTACAACACTTCGCGCTTGTACTTCGACCTAGAAGAAATGGATGAAGAGCAAGAACGAAGATTCATTCGCTTCCTCGATAAGAGAATTAATGCTGGTTTAATCTTCAGAATGGACTATCCATACAAGTACGGTATCTTCATTTGGACAAAATCAATCCAAGAAGTGGAAAAAATCATTCGAAGAATCAAACGAAAGCTTGGCAAAACGTTAATCCGCTATAACTACACAGTTATTTGCACGTTCCGACAGTACCCAAAGGACTATTTGTTTAACAAAAGACACCACGACACATTCAGGAGCTTAGAACCAACAGAAAAAATTGACTACGATGAAGAAGATTTCAAGATTCTCAAAAAACTAGCGAATAACGCTCGAATATCTACAGTAGATATCGCAAGAAACACCAGCATTCCACAAACAACAGTCTCGCACAAAATCAAGACACTCGAGAAGAGAAATATTATCCTCGGCTATCGAGCAGAAATCGATTTCGTACAACTCGGACACATGAATTTCTTCCTGGAAATTTACCTGGATGAAAACAAGAACTTGAAACAGATCGAACGCTGGGCAAACGTCCACAAAAACGTCGTCTGGCTGCAAAAAATCATCGGTACGTGTGACATCGAACTCGAAGTTGAGGTGAAAGATAGAGTAGAACTCGAAAAATTGCTCAACGAACTGAGAAACACATTCCCGAACATCAGGAAGATTGTGTTCTGGTCACAGGAGTATAGAAAATTGACGTTCTTGCCGTAGTGGGTTGTACATGCGAAAACTATATAAATATGTATGAAAAACATTATGTATGAAAAACATAAACTTTATCGGTCGCGCAGCAGAGCTCGCAACAATCCAAAAATTGAAAAAAAAGAGTTTTTTCCTCGTCGTGAAAGGAAGACGTAGGATCGGCAAAACAACACTCCTCAAAAGAGCATTCCCGAACGCTGCATACATTTTCATCTGGCCAAACAAGTCAATAACATGGCTTCTAGAGAGTGTTTGTACTGAGCTAGATATACCACATTTTCATCATTTTTCAGACATCATCAACTACCTCGGTGCACGTAAACAAACAATCATTATTGATGAATTCCAAAATTTACTTACTATTGATAAATCGATATATGGTGAACTCCAAAAAATTATCGATGAGAACACGCTTCAAATAGCAGTTGCAGGATCAAGTCACTCACTCATCAAAAAAGTACTGTACGATGTGGGTGCACCACTCTACGGGCGAAGAACGGCTGAAATTTCATTGCAACACCTTGGATTCAAGGAGCTCTATAAGGAGCTCAAACGACCGATCGCTGAGTGTATAGAACTCTGGTCAGTTTTCGAGGGTGTGCCGTATTACTATGAACTTGTTGATAAACGAACAGCACAAAAAAATATCACCTCATTACTCTTAGAGAGGAATGCGCTCCTACAGAACGAAGGAAGAGCAGTCCTTTCAGTGGAATTTGGCAAAGAAGCAAAGACATACAGTACAGTATTGAGCAGCATTGCTGAAGGGAAGACAAAGCTCAACGAAATCGCAACAGCCTTCACGAGCAAGACAGAAACGATCAAATATTTGAGTCTTCTTCGCAATGAATTCGAACTCGTTCAGCGAAAAACACCACTACTAAGTGACCCAAAGAAGTCAAAAGAAGGTCATTACGGACTCTATGACAATTTTCTCATGTTCTGGTTCAAATTTGTCGATAAAAAAAGAGATTACATAGAGCAAGGAAGATACAAAGAAATCATACACTACTTTCACAAAGAATTTCCAGCGTTTGTTGGCTTGCAATTTGAAAAACTCATCACTCAGCTTCTCAAAGAGAAAATAATCTCACTACCGTTTAGTGCAACAGCAATCGGTTCACAATGGGGTAGCTATAAAGGAGAACAAGGAAGAAACACATACCAAATAGACATCTGTGCAGTAAACGAAAAAAATATATTGTTTGCTGAATGTAAATGGAAAGAAAACGTGGACGCAGAACATGTACTACAGCAATTACGAAGGAAGAGCAAACATGTTGACTGCGGAGAACGAGATGAGCACTATATGATTTTCGCAAAAAGCTTCACAAAAAAGAAAAAGGGAATCACAATAGACCTGCATGACATAGAGCAGATGCTGCGTAGGCTGAATATTCAATAAAATCACAGAAATTTTTTAAATACGAATTCGCTACATGTGGCTATGAGAGGGAGACATACGAGAAGGAGCAGACACCGAAGTAGATTACCTCGTGACATATCTGGGCCACTTGCAGGTAAGCTGCAAGAACGGGGGTTCTCAATGTTGCAAGAACGCTTAGAAAGTGACACATATTGTGTTCCGTTCTATCGAGGAGAAAAGGATTACCAAATCCGAATTCAACTGCACGAAAAGGGCACAATGAACTCAGTGACACTTACGCTGCTCGATGGAGAAAAAAATAAACTCCACAAAAAGAAACGAGAAGAAAGAAGAGGATACGCAGCAATTTTCGACAGTATGATCGAAGAAGCTATGGAAAAACTAGCTACTTCTTCTTCACCTTCACCGTCCATATACGGTGCTTCCGAATCTCCTCAACAACAAGGTCGAACTTTCCATAGGTGAGCGTAGATCCTTTCTTCGGAATCTTTCCACTCTTATGCAAGATAAAGCCGCCGATCGTCTCGTAATCACCGTCGGGGATACGCATTTTGATCTCTTTATTCACGTCCTCAATATCTGCCTTCCCTTTGAGCACCCAGGTGGTTTTGTTCAAGCGCTTGATATTCTCCTCAAACTCGTCACTCTCATCAGTGATCTCTCCAACAAGCTCTTCAAGGACATCTTCGAGTGTCACGAGACCAGTGATCGTTCCGTGTTCATCGACGACCATCGCCATGTGTTCTTTTCGCTTCTGAAAGACGCGTAATAAAGGACCGATTTTCTTCGCTTCAGGCTCGAAGTGCGCGGTTTTCATGACTTTCTCAACCTTCACATTCTTCCCACGTTTCAACGTATCGCGAAGGTACAAGATTCCTACAACGTTCACTTTGTGTTTGTCATAGACGGGGAGACGAGAAAACCCATGCGTAGAAAACACATTCACAGCGCTTCCAACCGTACTTTTCGCCTCAACCATGATCATATCAGTAAAGGGCGTGCAGATTTCGCGCACGCGCGTGTCATCAAACTCAAAGATATTTGTGATTAACTCCCGCTCCATCTTCTTGATAGAACCTTCCTGCTGCGCAGCAACCACGATATGCTTGATCTCTTCTTCCGTGATCGTTGTTTTCTTCGGTCGTACACCGAGTAAGCGGAAGAACTTCGTGATGAACCAGTCCAGGATAGAGAGGATTGGCGAGATCACTGCGCTAAAGTACCAGAGGAACGGTGCTGCCGTACGAGAAAACTTGTCCGCGTTCTGCGTCGCCATCGTCTTCGGAATGATATCCCCGAAAATTAACACGAGTAATGTCATCACTCCCGTCGCGATGCTCACCGCGTGATTGCCGAATAGCTCGAGCATAACGACCGTCATGTACGAGGCAGCGCCGATGTTCACGATGTTATTCCCAATGAGAATGGCAGAGAGCATCTTCTGCGGGTTCTCTTTCAGGAGTTTTACGTACTGGGAGCCATACCGTTTCTTGTCGACGATCTGCTTGACTTTCGCGTCCGTTAAGCTAACGAGTGCAACCTCGCTCCCCGAGAAGAATCCTGATAGGAATAGCAGGACAACCAAGATAATTGTGTCGAGTCCAACCCCCATGTCGAATTCAGTAGATGGGTCTGGCGGTGTTATTTAAGGTTTTTCCTCACTTATCCATGAGCTTTGTGATTGTCCGTACAACTTGCCGATATTTCTGTGTCTTGATACGGCATAGTTTTCCTTTTACTTGTTGAGTTTCTGCAGTAAATAACATATTCGCTCGAATATAGCTATCGATTCTTAAGCTCCCATACATATGTTTCTCTAAGAGTGGAATTGTGTAACGATCTTTTGGAATTTTCTGAGATGTTATCTGACACAAGAGAATATCTTTTCCCATAGGATGTGAGAGAACGAGGCAAGGTCTTAGTTTTTGTTGTCGCATATTCGTATATGGAAATGGAAAAAGAACTATGTCTCCTTTTGTAAGTGTGCCCATGCAGTATCCTCTTCTTTCGACAACCAATTCCTTGCTAGCGATGCCTCGCTCGCAAGATATGTTGCTTTGCCTGTTGTTTGCTCACCTTCAAAAAGTCTTTCGCGAATCAGTTCCCGAATAAAATCTTGTAATGTATCATAACCACGCTCATCTGCGTAGTCGAGTGCGGTTGAGAACATCTTGTCTGACAGTTTTAGACTGATTTGCGTACTCATGCGTACGAGAAAGTATTCTAAAGTATATAAATGTATCTTTTCGTACTCTGTAGAGGAAAATTACTTTTTCTTTGCGATATGCTCGACGGCAAACACGAGCAAGAACCCAGCAGCAGCGATCAACAGAGGACCGTGAACATGCTGTGTATCCATAGCAATCTGCACGGGTCCGAGGAGCGCGCCCAGCATCAACCCAGTCAAGGTAAAGAACGTATAATCATGATGCTTCTTCAGCAAATACGAGACAACACGAGCGAAAGAAAGGACACCAACACCAATGCCGAGAATGAACGTCACAACATAGAGCAAGTTCATCTCCTTCACAGCCGTCAAGATAAACTCATACTGACCGAACATCACCAAAACATACGAGCCAGAGATACCTGGCAGGAGCATCGCACAAATTGCGATCATCCCTAACAGAAAGATAAACCACAGGGACGGCGTAGTCACCTGCTCTGGCAAGAGTGTAATGCCAACACCAAGTAACAAGCCAATAAAACCAAAGATGAAACCGTGCAACGTATGCGTCTTGATATGCCGATACACGACAATAGCAGACGCAAGAATCAAACCAACAAAAAAGCTATACACGGGCGAAGGATACGCGGTAATCAACCCAGGAATGACGTGAGAGCCAATGCCAAGTGCCACAAGAACACCAACACCAAGCGGAACGAAGAACGCCCAATCAATCTTCTTCAGCTTGAATGTACGGAGTGCATCAATAATATCCTTCAATCCATTGATCAAGCGTTCATAAATGCCCGTGATGAACGCAATCGTGCCACCAGACACCCCCGGAACGATATCGGCAGTGCCCATAAGAAGACCTTTCAAGAAGAGCATGAGTGCTTGCATGGATCACGAATATGAAGTGCTCTTAAAAATATTGTGCCGCAGGGCGGCTTTCCAGTTTTGGCTGTATTTCTTCTAGTTTAACAGCAAGATCTGCTGCGTCTTTCTGAAGACGTTCAGCGTGTGCAATCGACCCACGGTACCTCTCGGCTAAATCACGAAGGCTGCTGAGTTCATCAGCAGTTCTCTGCGCAGCCGCCTCTTGCGTTGTTCTCTTATGTTGTAACGCAGCATAATTAGTGCATGTTAACAGTAGTGAAAGGCCAGAGAGAGCACCTATGATAAGTTTTTGTCGCATAGTACGAGAAACCAACATTCATTAATCAATCTTTCGTCAATATAGCCACGCGTTGAGCGCGTACTGCTGCACCATCCGGTGCGTATTGAAGAAA
This sequence comes from Candidatus Woesearchaeota archaeon, assembly GCA_028818155.1. Lineage (GTDB taxonomy): Archaea > Nanobdellota > Nanobdellia > Woesearchaeales > UBA525 > UBA525. The sequence continues at coordinate 129,550 of JAPPOH010000005.1, forward strand.
CTTCCATTGAAGGCGATCGAATTCCGCATCACGTGCTCCCATTTCATCTTCTTCTCGTAGAACATCGGCAAAATAATATGCTCTAATTTATCGTACAGCTCTTCAGCGTCCGCACCATCATCATTCGAGTTCTCATTCTCTTCAGAAGGCATCGGACCAATGCTCCAGCCTGTCATCCCCTCGGTGTGCCCTTCAATCCACCACCCATCCAAGATGGAAAACTGCGGCACGCCGTTGTGCGCAGCCTTCATGCCAGACGTGCCAGATGCCTCTAAAGGCCGCACAGGAGTATTCAGCCAGATATCGACGCCTGCGATGAGCTTTGAAGCAAGATGAATGTCGTAATTCGGGAGAAACACAACTTTCACAGTATCTTGCAGATCGCTCGCATGCTGATAGATCATCTTGATCAAGTCTTTTCCCATCCCATCCGCAGGGTGTGCTTTCCCCGCATACACGATCTGCAATTTGAATTTCGAGCCAACGGCGCGCAGACGATCAATGTTCTGGAACAGCAGGTGCATCCGCTTATATGCAGTTGCTCGACGAGCGAAACCAATCGTGAAGACATCTTTGTCTAATCCAGCTTGGTAGTGTTCGTTCACATGGTTCACGAAGTCTTCCTTCGCGCTTTGATGCGCTTGCAGTATTTCTTGTTCTGGGATACGAGACGCGTAGCGTAATTCAAAACTGTCCTGTCGCCAGTTCGGGATGTAGCTATCAAATAATGCAGCCATGTGTGGCCCTGTCCATGTTGTGCTGTGCACGCCATTCGTAATGCTACTGAACTGGTAGCCAGGGAATAAGTGTGTGGAGACTTGTTGGTGCTGCTTCGCGACAGAGTTCACGTAATGACTGAGATTCATTGCTAGTAATGTCATGTTGAGCTCATCTTCCCCACAGAGTTTTTTGATCAAATACATAGGGAGAAACTCCCCCAGCACGTGCTGGACCATGTCGTACGGGAACTTATCATGTCCTGCAGCCACGGGCGTGTGTGTTGTGAAGACGCAGAACTTTCGGATATCTGCCATGCTTCCTTGCATGCACGCGTCAAAATCATCTAATGGACAACTTGCCTTGAGCGCATCCTCTCTGAATAATTCTAATGCTAAGAGGCTCGCGTGCCCCTCGTTCATGTGGTATCTGTATACATTCGTATGGTTCAGTGCGCGAAGCATGCGAACACCGCCAATGCCGAGAACAACTTCTTGCTTTAACCGGTAGGCGCGATCGCCACCATACAAATGTGCAGTTAATGCTCGATCTTGCTCTTCATTCTCTTCAAGATTCGTATCTAAAAATAAGACAGGAACTTTACTCCCTGTGCTTCCTTCAATCCAATACTGCCACGCTTGAATCTGGACATTTCTCCCCTCAATCTGGACGTTTGCCCTTTCCGGAAGAGGATCTCCTAATTGTTCGTGCAAGTTCCAGTCGGTTGGGCTTTCCGTCTGATTGCCTTCTTCGTCTAAGTGCTGCGTGAAATACCCGTGTTCTGAGAGCAAGGTGATGCCGATGATTGGGACGCCGAGATCCGCTGCCGCTTTGAGCGTATCGCCTGCTAATATACCGAGGCCGCCTGAATATGTTGGAATTTGATTCTTAATTCCTATTTCCATAGAGAAGTATGCTATCTTTGGATCCACGCACTCACCTGCTCAGAAAGATTGAAGAGGGTATTTAAGGGTTTTCCGTAGTATGTACCCAGTTACTGGCTCGGAGAAGGTCTCTCTCGGTGCCTTTGATAAAGTACTCGCGAACCTTCATACAGTAGTGAAGCTGCGTTCATTGCCACTATGGGTAGCAATGCTCTAGGATTTTCCATTAAAGAGTGTGCTATGTATGGACAAGCAACAAATACATGGCCTATACCGCCCAAACTTATTCCACCAAATCCAGCATATGAGTCGTTTCTGAGTGTTTCTTCACCAAATCGATACGCGGTTGGAAGTGTGATAGCAATACAGCTTCCTGCAGTAAATCCTTTTCCAAAGTTCAAAAGTCCACGACCAGTTGCGCGCGCAGCTCTTCCTACCCGCCCAAGCGCTCGTGGTCCTTGCTCACCGCCTGTTGTAGGACCTTCTACTTGGAGGATGTTTCCGAGTGTTGTAGCATGTCTCATCACTCCAGAGAAGAAACAAGCAGTATATAATGATTTAGGAAACGTTTTTTAAACGACACGACGAAGAGAAAATTATGAAGATAAAAGCCCTTCTCGGCATAGTGGCTCTCGCAATCCTCGGTTTCCTCATATACTACTTGAACGTCCAAGAGCTCTTACAGAATGCGTTAACATGGATTGACAGCCTTGGTTTCTGGGGCCCAGTGATTTTCATACTCATCTACGTCCTTGCAACAGTCTGCTTCATTCCTGGATCGATCTTAACACTCGGCGCGGGTGTTCTCTTTGGAGTCGTGCACGGATCATTCATAGTGATCATCGCTGCAACGCTTGGCGCGACAGCAGCATTCCTTGTTGGACGGTATCTCGCGCGTGATTGGGTTGCGAAAAAACTTGAGCAGCACAAAAATTTCAAGGCGGTCGATGACGCGGTTGCAAAAGAAGGCTGGAAAATCGTCGGGCTCGTCCGTCTATCACCTATCTTTCCGTTTAACTTGCTGAACTACGCGTTTGGCCTCACCAAGGTGAAGCTCAGGGACTATTTCTTCGCGTCATTCGCGGGTATGATCCCAGGAACGGTCATGTACGTCTACATTGGCTCACTTGCAGGCAACTTGCTACATCTTGGTGCTGAGCGAACGCGAACGGCAGGCGAATGGACATTATACGGTGTTGGTCTGCTTGCTACAGTCATTGTTACTGTCTACGTCACGAAGATTGCTCGTCGAGCACTGCACAAGAAAATTGCATAGCGCAAAGGTTTTATAAATATCCTCGTTCCCCATGTTCCTATGACGCAGAAACTCAAGCTTGTACAGACGCAGCTGGGCAAAACGGTCCAATTATTAGGTGATCAAACAGCTATTTCTCTGCTCCACGCGCTCACGACAGCACAGCGCTTCTCGCAGCTTGAGCAGCAACTCCACGTGAGCACGAAAACACTCTCGCAGCGGTTGAAACTGCTTGAGGAGCAAGGGCTCATCACGCGAACATTCTACCCTGAGATCCCGCCGAAGACGGTCTATCAGTTGACGACGAAGGGGAAGGAATTCTTGTCATTATTACAAGGCCTCATTGAATGGGAAGGGTCTTGGGAGTAAGCAAAAGGATATCCTCCCGCTTCTATAACTGAACGAAGTAATGTTCTTCCAACATCTGCTGTATATTCTGCAAGGGTATCTTTGAGTGAGTGAGACGAGAGCAGCAACTCATTTGCCATCTCCATATGTACACGACCAAGGAACTCCGGAGGGATCGTCTTCTCTGATTTCGTCAGTAACACATCAGCAGAATCACCCAGTAGCACGTAGTCTGAGGGATAGGGGTGTGCTCGCACAGGCGTTGTGTAGGGTACTGCACCCCCGAATGGTTGGCTGTAGAGCGGGTACTGAAAAATGCATCCAGGAGGTGTTGGAAACCTTCGCGCAGCAACGAAGTCAACAGCCTGGTTGAGAAAACTCAGTTTGATCGGTAGTTTCCCTTGTTCTTTTGCGTACCGTATCGCTGCATGATTCGCTGCAACTTCCCAAAGAGTATAGTCTGGATTTCGTTTTCCTATTCGCCGCATATCTTGCCTGTATTTTCTTCCGAGATAGCCAGCATGCCCCCTCTCAAACCCGTTCGTTGCGAATGCTCTGTCTGCATCTGTAACAAAGTCATCTGAGCTCACATTCTCTGTGTCTGAGTTCACCATTGCGGTGTATGCACGATGGAGTGCTTTTCGTGCAGTACTCGCCTGCTGCGCTATACGTGTAGGAATCTCATTCGCATGCTGCCATGCAACACCGGTGTGGATAATTGTTGCTGTTGCATCAAAATCTCTCTTCCACTTTTCCATTGCTGCCCACCATAACAGTGGCAGATAGATGGTATCGGGTCCTTCGAGCGTGACTCCTTCAAGCGAATAGAAGAAGAGATCATGCTCTTGCGCGAGTTCCTCAAAAACGGGAAACGCATCGTTAACTACGGAAAGCCGTGCTGCTTGCTTCTCGCGAATGAGCCGAAAGAAAGGTTTCAAGGGGTATCACCTGTAGCAAAAACGATCAGCACGAACGTGCAAACGATCTTGTTCCCTTGTCATACAGTGTAGAAACCTGCAGACATATATAAACACATTCTACAAGAAAAGTTGGAGTAACTTCAACATTTGTTGAAGCCTTGACAGAGTATATAAACAACATAGCATATTCTTTCTACTATGAAAACAATCCTCGCAGCATTGATGATCATGCTCCTCGCGAGCTGTACACCAGTAGATGTTCCTGACAAACAGGTTCCTCCTGTACCAACTGAACAGGGCACGTACACAGAAGTGTCGTTTGACCCGGGACAAGAACTTACTGAACAATCGTTCAGTTCTGTTGATGAGTTAACAGCGTTCATTCATGAGAATAGTGGGGGAAATAACTACTATGCTCGTGGTGGTGTTGCTGTGATGGCAATGGATGAAACGATGGCAGTTGCTGAAAGTGCTCCAGTTTCCCAGAAAGCAGATTTTTCAGAAACAAACGTCCAAGTGCAAGGTGTTGATGAAGCGGACATTATCAAAACAGACGGTGAATACATTTACACAACCACAGGCAAGACACTCTTCATTATTGCGGCTGGAGAGAATGCAGAGATTATTGAAACAATCGAGTTAGAGCACCAGCCACAGGGTATGTTCGTGCATGGTGACACGCTTGCTGTTTTCGGCTACTTCCATGATGTGGACTATTTCAAGGACACAGGATTCATGCCTCGTTCTGGCATGACGTACTTTGATATGTATGATATTTCAGATAGGAAGAACCCAGAGAAAATAAAAGAGTTCAAATTCGAAGGGAACTACTTCCAATCCCGCATGAAAGGTGACTGGATATACTTCGTGACAAACTCACAGCCAGAAATCAGATCATATCCGATGCCAATCATCATGGAAGGCGATGTTCTCCGGAATGTTGAGATTGCAAACGTACATTATTATCCGATTAGATATGACAACGCACAGTTCGCAACGATCCACGCGATTCACGTAGATGGAAGCATTAATTCGGAGACGATTGCTGTTGAAGGAAGCAGACAGATGTACATGTCACACGAGAACATCTATATCACTGCAACGAAGTATATCAACGAATGGGAATTACGTCAAGAAATCACACAAGAGCTATTAGAGCCCGAACTGACGGAAAGTGATAGAAGATTAATTGGCAAGATCAAAGCGACCGATAACGAAGTGCTCTCGCAAGCAGAGAAGAAAAACAAAATCTGGAACATCTATAGTAGGTACGTCTCGTACGATGGTGATTTTGAGGATGTAGTCTCCAAGAGGTTGAAGGACAAACTTTCCGAGTATGAAGCGATGGAGTTCACCGTCATTCACAAAGTGGAAGTCGAAGATGGCGAAATCGAGCTCGAGGAAAGTGCGCAAGTTCCCGGACAGATCGTCAACCAGTTCTCAATGGACGAACACGACGGTATTTTCAGAATTGCAACGACACTCAGTCAGCGATGGAACAGTTGGGCAGATGAGAGCCTCATTGCAGAACCTCGAAGAACAGAATCCACGAATAATATTTACACGTTGGATGAGGAGTTGGAACGATTAGATAGTATCACAGGTATTGCTGAGGGTGAGCGAATTTTCTCAACTCGTTTTATGGGCGACCGCTTATACATGGTCACCTTCCGACAGGTTGATCCGTTCTTCGTTGTGGATTTATCGAATCCTCGAAGTATTAAAATCCTCGGCGAGCTGAAGATTCCGGGATTCTCACGGTACTTACACCCGTACGATGATGAGACAATCATTGGTATCGGACGGGATGCGACACTCGAAGGAAGGCAACAAGGCTTGAAGATATCGTTATTTGACGTTTCAAATGTTGCAAAGCCAGAAGAAGTTGCCCAGTTCATAGCAGAGGGCAGGTATTCTAGTTCCACAGCGGAGTACGAGCACAAAGCATTCCTCTTTAGTCGAGAAAAGAACCTCTTGGTGATCCCAGGCTACAGCTACGATTACAGCAGATGGGGTGACTCGGAAGGGTACAACGGCGCGATGGTCTTTGACATCAGCAAAGATGCTATTGAAATCAGGGGAATTATCGATCATTCGGTTGGCGAGAAGTATTATGGCGCGCAGGTCGAGCGGAGCTTGTACATTGAAGATCTCTTGTACACGAAATCGCCATCATTACTCAGGGTGAATGAGCTTGACGACCTTGCATCAGTACAGAAGATTGAGCTGAAGGATAGAAGTGGGCCATACGAGATCTACTGAACCCATTGTTCGAATGGCACGACAATAATTTTCTTTCCTTGCTCTCTCAGTGTCATTTCTGTGCTTTCAGTCACAATAGTGCCTTCTTTCACCTTGAATTTCTCCATTGCAACGAGCAAGCCTCGTAGCTCTCGTTCTTTGTTCTTGTGCAATGTTTTTGTGACTTGGATACAACCAGTCACAGTGTGCATGCGTTTCGTGACAAAATCACATTCGATTCCATTCTTGAAGAAGTATACATCATCGCCTCGTCGGCGGAGCTCGAGATAGACTGCTTGTTCGAGAAGCCTTCCATAGTTTGGCGATACATTGAAACCGAGAAAGTTCACGAACAACGGATCAACAGCATACACCTTTTTCTTATTCCCCAATTGTTTCTTGAGTGACGGGTCATAGTTTGTGATAGTGTAAAGAAGATTCGCATCTTCTAAGTACGATATGTAGAGCTTCACAGTTTTATCGTTCAGATCTGCAATATTTGTGAGTGTGCTGTACGAAAGTTCTTTTCCAATATTTGAGAGTAGATAGTACGAGAGTTCTTCGATTGCCTTGCTATGGCGGATATTGAACCTTGGAATAACGTCTTGATACAGAATGTTCTTGTAATACGTTTCGGCGAGGAGCTTCACATGATTCTTTTTTGCGCTCTGTACTTCAGGAAACCCTCCACGCTCGAGATAGGTTGGTAGTTTGTTCTTTTGCTCGGTGAATGAATACGGGTAGAGGTAGAGAGGTATCATCCTTCCAGAGAGAAGTGTTGCGAGCTCTCCAGAGAGGAGGTGTGAATTGCTTCCTGTAATGATAATCTTAACGTTTTCTCGCTCATAGAGATCTTTGACAAAGACTTGCCAGTCAGTGAAGAACTGGATTTCATCCAAGAAAATGTAGAGCTGTTTCTTTGTGTTTGCGTGTTGTCTGAATGTGTTGTACAGCTCTGCAAGGTATGTGATATCGTTGCTGTGTTGATTGAAGTGCGGGTTCTCGAGATTGAGGTAGAGAATGTTTTCCTCTGGTGTGTTGTTAAGAAGGTGTCGGGCGAGTTGTTTCATGAGCGTTGATTTTCCACATCTGCGGACGCCGATAAGAGCGATGATATGTTTGAGCACATAGAGGTCGAGGAGCTGTGCAAATGCTGCTCGCTGTGTGAGGTGTTCTTTCTCGAAGAGTTGTGCTCGCTGTTCTTTGATAATCTCGATCATATGCGTTAGAGTCTCGTCGATCTATATAAAATTTTCGGATTATATTCCGAAAATTCTCGGAACGTATTCCGAATTTTTCACTCGCAACCTTTTTAAGCACATCTTCTCCAGAGAGAGCATGATTACGATTCCCGGCGTCGACCCGTGGATGATGTGGGCAGGGTTCATTCTCCTCGTACTCATCATGCTGGTTATCGACCTTGGCGTCTTTAACAGAAAAGACCATGTAATCGGCTTGCGAGAATCACTCACGTGGACTGCGATCTGGATTACTGTCGCAATGTGCTTCAACACATGGTTGTATTTTCAATTTGGTGGTCAAATCGCGCTGGAATTCTTCACCGGGTACGTTATTGAGAAGTCTCTGTCTATGGACAACCTCTTCGTGTTCTTGATGATCTTCACAAGCTTTAACATTCCTCGTTTGTATCAGCACAGGATTTTGTTCTGGGGTATTGTTGGTGCGATTATCATGCGCGGTCTCTTTATCTGGATCGGCTCAGAGCTCGTCAGTAGATTCGATTGGATCTTCTTCATCTTCGGCGGCATCCTTATCTGGAGCGCGTGGCGCATGCAGTTCGAGAAAGAAAAGAAGTTCGATCCGAAGAAACATTTGGCAGTTCGTATTGCAAAAAAGATCTTCCCAGTAACGAATAAGAAGAAAGGACATAATTTTTTTATCGTAGAGCATGGCAAGCGTTTCGCAACGGTCTTCTTTGTCGCACTCATCACGATTGAACTTACGGACGTGGTGTTTGCAGTGGATAGTATTCCTGCTATTTTCGCGATTACACAAGACCCGTTCATCGTTTTCACAAGTAATATCTTTGCGATTTTAGGATTACGGGCGTTGTACTTTGCACTTGCCTCACTACATGCAATGTTTGCATACCTGAAAACGGGCCTTGCAATTATTCTCGGTTTCGTTGGCTCGAAAATGATCTTGCTCGCAGGGTTGCATATTCACGTGCCAACAATCGTGTCATTAACGGTGATTATTTCTGTCTTAGCGATTAGCATGATCGCTTCTGTTATCCATGCACGGCATATTCCAAGTGAGCACATGTTGAAGCATGATGATGGCCATGTGCGAGTACACTTGACGAAGAAGAAGGCGAAGGAGTATCCGAAGCGGAAGAAGTGACTGCATTTACAATTATAGCTTAAAGGGTAAGCTGTCGACTGTGATGAGATATGGTTGTAATCTCTCTCTAAAAGGAGCAAGCTCCGAACATTCTCTGAAATATTCTTGTTTCCAGGGACACTGGTCAAGATCGAGTATGCGTCTCTCTCCATCTATAACAGCAACCATTGAAGGAAGAATATCTTCTCGTCCTTCTGTAATGAACGGTTCGAGCTCAGGAATTGTATACGCGGGGTTTCTGTTCGGCATCCACAGCTCAGCTTGTATTCCTCTCGTATAATCTTCCATGAAAATATCAACAATGCCTTCTCCTGGAACGACAACACCTCCCATAAAAAGTGGGAGTTTTTCAACTAACGAAGGAGCATGCCGTTCGATAAACAAAATGTTTCTGATTGATAGTGTGAGATAATCCTTTGGTGATATTTTTGCTTTTACTTTCTTGGACCCGCCATACACTTCTCTTTGCAAATGTGCTGAATGGAAACTCCCGCGTGGGTAAAATGAGGAACTGTCTCTGCGCACTCTCTCTTCAACTTTTCCTAGCGGGGCGTTCTGTAGCAAATGTTTTCCTTCTTCAAGTAAAATAGGAGTTCGTTCTTGGAATGGCCGCAACATCGTCCAGAGGATCACACAAGAGTATATAAATATTTCACTTCTCAGTAGTATCACATATCTTTATAAATAAACCAAGGATCCCATTCATATAACCGACGAGACGGGAAGATAAAAGCCGTCACGGCCCAAACGGGTTCGCCAGGTAAGAAAGGGCGAGAACACGAAGTTCTCAGCTCTTCGAGGAATAACATGACAGACGAACAAGAATTACTGATCGCAAACGAAGACTACCTCAAAGCAGGTATCCACATCGGCACGAAGTTCAAGACAAAACACATGGAGAACTTCATCTACAAAACGAGAAACGATGGTCTCTCCGTCTTGAATATCACATCCATTGATGAACGATTACGTTTAGCAACCAACTTCCTTGCGCAGTACGCGCCAGAAGAGGTTGTTGTCGTTTCCCGAAGAGAGAACGGCTGGAAAGCTGTCAAGAAATTCGCGAAGTTAACGGGTGCAAAAGTCTTTGCAGGACGATATCCGCCAGGCATCATGACAAATCCAGGACTAAAGAACTTTACAGAAGCAAAAGTCATGCTCGTGACAGACGTCTGGCCTGATAGAAACGCTGTGAGGGATGCAATCAAGGTTGGCATCCCTGTTATCGCGCTCTGCGATACGAACAACCAGTGTAATAACGTAGATTTAGTCGTTCCGTGTAACAACAAAGGAAAGAAATCCCTTGGCTTAGCATTCTACCTCTTAACAAAAGGCTACATGGAAGCACGCGGTTTAGGTGAGATGCAAGCAACGATAGAGGATTTTACAGTTGAATGAAACTCCAAGACAAGATCAACGCCACGGCTCCAGTAGTCGTTGGGCTTGATCCTCGTCTTGAGAAGATCCCTAAACGTCTCGGTACGGGTCCTGAGGCTGTCTTAGCGTTTAACAAAGCAATCATTGACGCTGTTGCTGATCTCGTGCCCGCGGTGAAGCTGCAATTGGCATTCTACGAACTGTTAGGTGTTTCCGGTATGGACGTCTTCTGGAAAACAGCGAAGTATGCGAAAGAACGAGAGATGTATGTGATCGCTGACGGGAAGCGAAACGATATTGGCTCAACCGCGAAGGCGTATGCGGAAGCGTACCTTGGCAGAGATGAAGTAGATGCCCTCACTGTCACACCATATCTTGGAAGTGATGGCATCAAACCGTTCACGGATAGAGGGGAGGTCTTTCTCCTTGTGAAAACAAGCAATCCGTCCTCTGGTGAACTGCAAGATTTAGACGTAGGAGAGAAGAAACTCTATGCGCATGTTGCAGAGCTCGTCAACAAGCACAACTGCAACGCAGTTGTTGGCGCAACGTACCCGGAGCAGGCTGCAGAATTACGTGAATTAATGCCGGATGCAATATTCTTAGTGCCGGGCTACGGTGCGCAGGGCGGTGGTGCGAAGGATGTACTCCCTTGTTTCAAGAATGGCCAAGGCGCGATTGTGAACTCTTCACGAGGAATTATTCACGCTTCTACTGGCGATGATTTCGCTGAGAAAGCTCGGGAAGCAGCTGAGAAGATGATTGCAGATATCAAGAGCGTTTTATGATTTTCTTCGAAGAAGCTCGTAGAGTGCTGCAGTTGTAATTGCAAAACCCCATGCGCCCAGTGCCACTTTTCCATAGCGCTCACCAATACAGCGAAATCGTTCTTCTCGAATTGTTGCAGGCGACATATCAGGGTCGGAAGGAACTGTACACGGGAAAAAGCTATAGAGTGATAAGATGAACCCAACACCTGTTCCGAGGTATGATGCTCGAGCAATGTTCTTTTGTAGTGGTGTTTCAGTCTTTTCTCTGTACCATTTCATGCTGCATCACATCACTAAATTCTTTCCACATTGTTGCTTGTTCTGAATCTTTTCTTTCCAAAAACGCATCAAGTGTTTCTTTCATGAAGTAGCGAATACACAAACTCTATTTCAATTTTTTTCACCTACAAAAGGGGTGAAGTTTATATATTCCATAGTATTCTTCTCGTCTATGAATACACAAATCCTTTCAGAAATAGGACTCACGAAAACGGAAATCAAGATTTACCTCACGCTCCTACGTATCGGCGAATCAACAACAACGAACATTGTCCGAGAATCGGGCATCCACGCATCAAAAGTCTACGAGTTCTTAGATAGACTACAAAAGAAAGGTCTCGCCACATATGTTATTCAAGCGAATAAGAAGCACTTCTCCGCAGCAAACCCCGAATTCTTGCAAGAATTCTTGAAAGAGAAACAACGAGCAATAGAACACCAGAAAGACGAAATCCAAGCACTCATTCCAGAACTGCAATCATTACACAAGCAAGGAGGAACAATCCCATTCAAAGTCTATACTGGCCTTCGCGGGATAAAATCATTCTATGATAACCACTTGACAAAACTGAAGAAAGAAAACACATCGCATGTTCTGGGTGCACCACGTATTGCGAACGAGGTCATAGAGGGTTATTTGCTTGATTGGCATGAACGACGCATCAAGAAAGGCGTGAAAATCAAATACATATACGACTACGACGTCAGAGACTACGGAAAAGTTCGAGAAAAGATGAAATACTCGAAAGTACGCTACCTCCCAGAAGGAATTTCCTCACCAATGTGGATTGAAATCTCAGGAAATACTGTTGGCATCGGAAAAATTCATGGCGCATCAACGACAATCTTCTCCATAGAAGACAAAGAGATCGCAAAAGGCTATCTTGATTACTTCAAATTGATTTGGAAGATGTCAGAGCAGTAACCATTTCCACACGGGTAACATGTGTACTCCTTGCTCTTCTCCTTCTTGATCCATCGTGAGGAGCAACTGTTTTTTCCCCTTCACTTCTGTGAATCCTGCCAATTCTCGCTTTTTATTTTTCTCAGACAGTATTTTCGTCACTTGAATTGCTGCGTCTTTTGTAATAAAATCACATTCGTGCTTTCCTTTTGCGTAACCAACGACGCCCCCTCTGCGAAGTAATTCAAGGAAGACACAATTCTCGAGTAATTGGCCAATATTTTCTGTTTGTCTGACAGCATGCGCTAACCCTGTATCGATTGCATACACTTTTTTTACAGATAATTCTTGTTTTGTGAGAGATCTATTTGCAATAGATAAGAAAAAGAGTATGTATGCGTCTTCAAAGAACGCAGGAAACTGATAGAGTAGATCTTTCCCTATTTTAATTCCCTGTGAACGTAACTCAAGATATGTTTTGTGAAGGGAAAACTCACTTGCGATTGAAGCAAAGCCTTTTTTGAGCACATATTTCAGTGCATGGAGATTTGTAACTGTATGCCGCTCTGCAATATCTCGGTACAACATTACATCCATGTATTCTTGGTATAATTTTGGAATAAGATCTTCACGGAGCTCACACGCTTCAGGAAACCCCCCTTTGAAGAGATACATCTGGAATGCTCGTTTTATTTTTGCTCTCTTCTTTGTTGAAACAATGTCGGTAGAATCAATATTCATGAACGAAAGATATTCTTTGAACGATAGTGGATACACTTCATACGTGAGTGTTCTTCCTCTGAGCGCTGTTGCAATTTCTTTGCTGAGTAATTTTGCGGATGATCCTGTCAAGTAGATGTGTTTACTTATCGTGTCATGTATTCTTCGTACAAATTGTTCCCATCCGCGAACATTTTGTATCTCATCGAAGAAAAAGTGCACGTTTTCTAGTGTTGTATCAGGATAGAGTTCTAGATATGCATCTATGATCAATTGCAAGTCATTTTTCGTTATATTTATTCTCTCATCTTCAAAATTCAAATAGACAATGTTTTCTTTGGGAAGTGTTTTTCGCAGTTGTTCAATTGTGTGATAGAGAATCGATGTTTTCCCCGCTCTTCGGGGCCCAATGAGTGTGATTATTTTTGTTGTGTCTGTTGGAATGCGTATGTCTCGCGGTTTGACAGTGATTGCTCGTTCTTGCGAATCTTTGATTAATTGCTTGATGAGCTCTTTCATAACCCTATGAAAACCCTTTTTATTTATATATATTTCCTTTTTAGAAGGAAAGATTTACTATTTTTCTTCCTTTTCCGAAGGAAATAAAGTAACATAATCTTTATGAAGTGCGCAAGGATCCCTCCAGGATGAAATTCAGGCAACGGCTCTGGTATTTTTTCGAAGAATCAGAAGAGTTCTCAGCTATCCTATTTCGCTTCTTGATTTTCTCTCTGATCATCGTTTCTTCCTCCATCGCGATTATTCAACTCATCAACCCATCAATCATCCCAGATCCATTCTTTGTGGAACACGTGGAACGTTGGATTCTCTACATTTTTACTGTGGAATTCATCGCGCGACTCGTTGCGTGCCCGAAAAAGAAACAATTCGTTACAGACAGGTATACAGCCATTGACTTCGTGGCAATTGCGCCATTCTACCTTGGTATCAGCTCGCTCGTCGTACTGCGTGTCTTGCGTATCTTCAGGTTGTTCAGATTATTCAATAATTCCCGATTCTTGCAAGCATTCCAGCTCAAGAACACAATTCTTGAGAATATCACACCGGTTGTGCTCTTGTTCGTCTTGATCAAGATCGCGATCTGGGTGCTCGAATACTATGGTCTCTGGCTCACAGAAGAGCTTGGCGTCCTCTTCACGATCATCGGCTTCGCGCTCGGTATCATTCTCTCTCGCAAGATCGGCACGACGTACGGCAAGTATCTCGACTTAGAGAAGACAATGTTCACTATGCAAGCGCGCATCTCTATCACGGTGCAAGCACTGAATCATCATAAAAAGAAACTCGGGAACAAGATATTCTCTGAATGGATTCGGCACTTTCTCAAAACATATCATGGACCTGACGAGCATGGCATGCATGAGATTCAGAAAGCGAATGATGACCTGTACTGTGCTATACGGAAGGTGGGCGACACGAAGCTCGTACCGCACAACAGATTGATCGTCTTCTGCAAAGAAATCATCACAGACGCAAGCTTTATCCTCGGGAGGAAGGCATCGTATACGCCAGATGCGTATGATAAGTTATTACAACAGATCACCTTAATGTACCTCTTCTTACTCGTTATTTTCATTCCTGGGATGAAGGGACTGATCTCAGTTCTTGTTGCAACGTACGTCCTCTATGGTATGTATTACGTGACGCATGACTTTGACCTCGCTGTTGGCGATGATAAAGCTGGTTTGATTAAACTCGAGCCGAAGCGGTTAGAGCATTATTGTAATGAGCTGGAGCGCTAGCGCAACCGTTGGATAAACGGGTAAACAATTACTCCAGCAAGAAGTGAGAGAACATATGCACAGAATGTTCCATAGAAGACACCTAATGGAACGTACATGAACCGGACACCGAGTGCGAACACAACAATTGTGATCGTACCACAGAGCAGCGGCTTCGTCAACCCACGAGAAAACTCCCAGCCATTTGTAATATAACCGATCGTCAGCGTCGCGATGAACGCAGCCGGAAAAGTTGACATAACACCACCAAGAATTGGCCCACCAAGCCGAGTGAGCAGTACAGTTGTGGTAACAACAGCACCACTCAAGACTGCGCGAACGAGTAATTGTGTGAGGGAAAATACTTTCGTCGTTTTCTCACCTGAGGGAATGTGCATGACATGCTCAAGGCAGTAGTACGAGAACAGCAAGAGTGCCACATACGCTACAAGCGAAGAGACAATATCTGCATACTGGACAAGCACAATCGCAGTTGATGCGAACAGCCATACGAGAAACGCAGCACTCAATCCTTGTACTAATCCTCTCCGGACAATGAGTGCGTACACCACGAGAAATATCCCCTCAAGACCTATGATCAGGGGCACAACACCTGTTGCTATCACTGCAGTCGTAGCTCCTTCTGTTACGCCGATGAAGAGCATACTCACAACAATCGTTGAAGGAAGACTCGCGATAAAGCCACCTATTTTCGTTCCGGCCCACTCGGCAAGCATGCTCGCCGCTGCAATCCAAATACCTCCAACAAGAAATGACAACAGAAGCTGTAGAAAAAACAGATCCATACATCACGCTTCCATCAGTTCATTGTCTAGCTCAACAACACCTTCTTCAACAATAGAAAACCGCACTTCCCTATCGGGAAGGGAACGATGCTTCCGCAAGAATGCCATCCGGTTCCCACCTGCTAACTTTCGTAATTCGATCAAGCACTTGGAAGCGTACCTGAGGATATCGCCACCGACGATCTTCACCGCACCTTCTTCATCAAAGTCCGCGTACACTTGATTCGTGACAATGACAGGGATGTGTTGTTTTCTCGCTATCTCAGTCAAATATGATAATTGCAGCCCAAACTCTCGATTCACAGAGTAGACGTCCCGGCTCTTTCCGAGCTCTAAGCGATAGAGCATTGCTGCACTGTCAAACACAATCAACCCAATCTTTCGCGCATCCACAATACTGCGTAATTTCTTGAACGCTTTCGCCTGCTCTGCAAAATCTACTGGTTTGATGAAAATGATGTTATCGAGTGCTTTCTTGTACTCAGGACAGAGTTGCTGGAAGCGTGCTAACGAAAAATTCCCTTCTGTGTCGATGTACACGACCTTTTTCTTGCTTGCTAACACAGAATTTACAATACAAAGGAGTGCTAATGTTGTCTTTCCAGAGCCAGGAGGGCCATAAATGCATGTGAGTGCATCTTTCTCGTAGCCACCGTCGAGCAGCCAGTCCATGACAGCACTGCCAGAGGGGATTTTCAGGTCCATGGGGGAGAGGAAGTGTCGTGCATTCTTAAGCCTTATCCGAGCTCGATCCAAATATAATATGTTTCCAACGCCTCAGCTCGAGTCGGCACGAGAATCTCGAAGTCATTCACGTTTGTGTTGAACCCTGCAGTATCTGGCTGCAAGATGCTCGTATAGAGTGTCTTATTCGCGCCATCGACGAGCAACATTTCGTAATACTGCGTGCTATCTTGCCCAGCGCTCCCAAAGACGTTCGTACTTGGACATGTATCATTCGTTATGCTCACAATCCCAACGCTGAATGTTGGATGGGTTGTCTGGTTGAATGTATTGTTCACGGAGTCCGCTGCGCCCGTGCTGCCGAGGAAACTATCTTCCGTGGCGATGTTAGCGGGCAGTGCACATGCAACACTTGGGAAGTTCACATCGAGTGCCCTGCTTGCATAGACTTCTCCTGTTAAATTCGCCAACGTCCAATTATAGAATGTGTGCTGCAAGCTATTTTGCAAGATGATATCTCCAGTAACGTTCCCATAGAGCCCTTGCCATGTGTTTGTAATTTGTACGACACTCAGATTGAGGTCAGTCACGTTGCCTCCACGAACTGCAAGTGCGGCTGGCGACGCTCCCTGCCGTCTTGACGATCCTAGTATATTGAGTGATGCTGGCGCCACAGGTCCGTTCTCGTTACTAACACTCGCACTATCTGATGTCGAGAGGAACTCGAAGGACGGCTCGCTACATTCGACGGTGAAGAAATGTGCTCCAGCACTGCTGAACGACCTATTATATTCGTACATCGCGCCGTTGTACACCATTGTATGTGGTCCAGAGTCACTGAAGGTGACGTTACATGTTGCGCCTGTGATTGGCGCGTTTGATGTGATGTTCGTGTAGTTCGCATAGAATGTGATGTTTTGCTCTGCTTGTACTGGTGTTGTGTCTGTCGTATCGAAGATTTCCAATTGTGCGTTCGGTCCTGATGTGTACGAGGAGAAGTGTGGCACGATGAATGTGAGCTCTCCTTGCTGGAAGGATTCGATTGTACAATCTGTGCAGAGTTCTCCATCCCGATAGATAGCTGGGTGCCTGACATTTGTGATGTTATAAAGAACAACTCGCGCAGATGTGTTCAGTGCAGGGACGCCTGTTGTGTTAATCGAGATGAAATTATTCTCGAACGACACGTGCTTATTGACGTCTGCTCCGTCAGTAAGATCCACAGGGTTGATGAACGTGACCTTTCCGTATGCTTCGTCTTCGATGAATAGGTCTTCCATTGCTGAGACGTCTTGTTTGTGGAACGGTGTTGTTTTGAAGCGTGTTGCTTTGATCACTGCGAACTCAACACTTCGTGTGAGTTCTTCATCTTTATACGTGCATATAATATCGATGATGTATTTTCCAGGTTGCAGGTGTTGTAATGTGAAAATGTTTGTTCCGTTACTGACGTTTGCTTTTGTGTACATTGGCACTGTGTTGATGTACGCTGTGCATCGTTCAGCATCAGTATTGTTGAACGTTAAGTTGAGTGCTGAGTCAACGTAGCCAATTCTGTTTCTCGGGAATGTGATGCCGAGATGGTTGAGGAATCGTGTTAGCTGTCGTACGTTTCTCTTTTCAGCTTTGGTGCCTCTTCCCCCAGAGCCTCCACTACCCCAATCATGTCGTGGCGTATCTGCTCGTCGTTGTATCCTGTCAGTTCGTTCTCTTCTTGGCCCTCGGTCATCTTCTTGGAGTACGCCACGATCGATCTCTCTGATGTTTCTCGTGGGTTCTTCTGGCTCGAATACAGCGAGCGTTGTTGGCGTATCTTGTAGTGCAAAGTATCCAAGGCCGATGAGTAAGAGTGTGAGTGGAATGATCCAGTAGCGTTTCACTGGAGCACCTCTTTTCTGATCTCTCGTGGTTTGATGTTGTGTTTCTTGAGGAGTTGTCTGACTCGCTCCTCGCTCATGTGTACTCTGTTTCTTGATGGGAAGAAGAAGCGTCCTTGTTGTTTGCTAAGTGTTGCAGCGAGTTTTTGACTGATGGTTACTGCTCTCGTGTGTTTTCCTCTGACGATGAGCGTGGTTTCGTTGAGGTCTGCCGTTTGGAGTTTAACGAGCTCTCCTGTCTTGACGCCGGTTTCGAGGAGTGTTCTGAGAAGTATTGCTGTTCTCGTATCTACTCTGGGAAGAAGTTCTTGTATTCGCTGCACTATATTCGTCGTCACTGTATATGGGTATATTTTCCAAAATTGTTTATATAATTTTCTATTTATCTCGTCTGAGAATGCTTGCTCTTGTTCTTATTTTCCAAAATTGTTTAAATAGTTTTCTATTACTGTCGTCGTGAGAGAAGGAATAAAATTCTATATGGAAGATAATTAGTTCCAAAAAAAACTCACTTGTTCTTTGCCACTTCTACATTTTCAGATTCTTCTTCACGTTTTTCCTCATCTTCGGAAGCTTCATCCACATTCCGCTGCAACTGCTCATCAGCGGCGTGTTCGTCATTCTTGCGAGAAATCTCATCAATCTTCTTATCCAGTTCATCCAAGAATTCTCCTGCAGGTGTATCATCTTCCTCTTCAGGCTCTTCTGGTTCAGGAATATCTGGCTTCTCAGGAACTGCAGACACGTCAACAACTTCTAAGCCATCATCTTTCTTCTCAACATCGACAACATCCATCTCGCCAAGCTTCTGCTGCTCTGTATCAGGGAGTTTTACATGCTTGAACACAGACTTGATGTCCTTTTCACCCGCAACATCAAAGTACTCGAAGAACTTATCCGTCAGTTTCAGCTTGTAACTACGACCAGCACGAACTTTCGTTAAGAATCCAAGTTGTTCCAACTCAGCAATGTGTTCGTACGCGCCACTGCCACGCACATCAATGACAGATGATTGTAATGCCTTCGGATATCGATATGCAATAACACCAAGCGTTTCCATACATGCCTTACTCAACTCAGTATCAGCAACAATATTTTTTACGAGCGGAACGTACTCATTCTGCACGCTCATCTTCCAATCATTCCCATCTTGTACCACAACAACGGCACTCTCGCGTTCATTATACTCTTTCTTCAAAGCTAACAAAGCGCGATGCACAACTGCTTTCTCTAGTTTCGTCAACAACGTGAGCTGTTCTTCACTCATGGTCTTTCCACTGGAGAACAAGAGTGCTTCAACTTGATGTTTGGGTGCCAGGCTCATAGACTGTACTCTTTTCCTTTTTTCGTGATGTGTTTTTTCTCAACCAAATGTTTGAGGAATGGTTTTAATGTATCTGGAATGAGTCCTGTTTCTTTCACAAGCTCTTCTTCTGTCTTGTTCCCAGTTTTCAAACTGAGAATAACAGAGTTCTGAATTAATTGATTCATCGCACGCGTTAAATATTCATTCCCGGATAATTTCTCTCGATAGTCCTTGCTGATCTCATGAATTTTCGCGAGTAAATCATTCAACCAGTTCGTGATCTCACGACCTTCTATTTGAAACGTCTCAGGATCAATGACTTCAATGCTCGCAGGGCTGAAATTCACGCAGAGCCACGTGAGCGTCTCCATGTTGTCAACAATCATCTCAAGTTCGGAGAACGCAGTGAACATCCCATCCTCGTGCTCTTCCGCTGGTTCACGATCATCAATGAGGACTTCAATTCGCTCATCTTTGTCGATGTTCTCAATGTACTTGTCCAGGGTTTCTTCGATGTGCTCCTTTGGCTTCCCTGCAACTTCCAAGGTCATAATGACGCGGAGCCATCCGTCCCCGATCTTTGCCCTAATTTCTGACTCTTTCATGAGGAGAACGTGCTTATCAGACACTTAAATAGTTATTGGCTGAGCGTACTACAGAACGTCTCGGAGGCCTTCTACTGATTTTTGTAGACTCTTCAGATCTTTTCCGAGCTCCAGAAGACCCTCATAAAATTCATCCCTATCAGTTTTTCCAGTCATTTTCTTTGCTTTCCTTCTATTTTTTTGTATTGAGTTACAACTTTATAATACTTCTCTTCGACCTCTTTAGATTTCGAGTTAATTTTTTTTATTTTTCGCTCATAATCATCACGAATTAATCTTTCTGTCACAACACTACCAATGATATAAATCGACGGTAACAAAACAACCTCAACAGAAAGCAACATCGTTGCGTATTTTGGCAGCAAAAACGTTGCAACGATAAACACAATAGCTGTCGCTGTGCCACCTACTGTGATGTACATCCTTGCTTTATCGATCGTTCTCATTTCGCAACCTGAAAAAGAGTGCAGCGCTCACCAGCAACGTCACCATGCCAAAACCGGAGACCCATGGCACGACATTTGTGTCGTGATCGACAATAACCTTTGCCGTGACGGGCACTTCTTGTTTTTCGAGCGGCGCCACTTCCTGTTTTTTCGGCTCTGGAACCGCTACTGGTTCCACCATCGTCTCAACAACTTCTTCAGGTTCATGTACTTTGATGTATCTCGTCGTTCGCTGCTTCCCATTACACGCTCGTTGTACAGCAGTGAGCTTAACATGGCTGGCTGGAAGCGTTACACTATGTTCTTTTGTCGTGAGCGTGTCTCCCTCTGCAAATACAGTGTCGTTCGCTTCAGCATACCAGCTTGCGAACGCGGTTGTTACGAGCGTAAAATGCACAACATCGCCAGGATACCCTTCTTTCTTACCGAGCGTGATTGCGAGTGTATTATTACATATGTTCGTCACAGTAGTGCCGCTGTCCGACACGCGAGCTGGTTTTTCTACCTCTTCAGGCGGAAGCACTCCTGGAGTTCCCCCCAGCGTTCCGGGTTTCCAAGTAGCATCATACACAAGAGAATATCCTGCTTCGTAGCCTGGGATGTCTGCAGTGTATGTCGTGTTCAAGAGCGTTTCGTTGCATGCAATGGTTATCGTGTCGCCACTATTACCAAGACCATTTCCGATCGCTTTGCCGGCAGAGTATATTGTGGGGCCATCCAACTCGTATACACTGTCGCTTTCTACAATCATGATAATGTTATTACCAGGTTCAACGAGCTCTAATACATCACTGCTCGAACTATCGGTGACAGTGCACCCCGTTAAGTTTTCCATTCCTGTGAGCTCAATGAACTCTTTCCCATTATCACTTCCCGTGGCATCAAAGAGTACTTCTGACCATTCTAGGGCTGCAGCACCGGGCAGTAGGAGTAAGAGCGGGAGTATGAATCGCATGAAAAAGAGGAATGCGTACCTTTTGAAGTGAGTGTCGATGAAAAACCCGGAAGGTTTCCGGATGTAACCGGAAGAATGTATGAATAAGGACAATCCTTAAATATGCACAACGGGTTGAATACGTGGTGAGTCTTCAACTAATCTTTCATGGTGGGTCGCAAGAAGTTGGCAGAAGTTGTTTCGAAATTCGTGCGAACGGCGACAGATATCTCGTTGACTGTGGCTTGAAATTTCATGATAGAGGATATGATTATCCGGCGAAAGTCTTCGAATCGCGAGCACTGGATGGTGTATTCTTAAGTCATGCACACATGGATCACTCAGGTGGCTTGCCATTCTTCGAGCATTACAAGATGAGTTGCCCGATCTTTTGCACGAAAGAGACGCAGGATATCGTGAAAATTCTCCTCAAGGACAGCTTGCGTATCACAAAAATCAAGCACGCGTGCGCAGCCTTCACAAAGATGGATTTGAAACATGTATTCGCGGATATGTCCACGGTCACTTTCGATGGAGCACACCACTTCCGGAAAATCTCATACCAGTATTTCAATGCAGGGCATATTCAAGGGAGTGCCGCAATCAAATTTATTGTTGATGGCACCCACATACTATATACGGGCGATTACAACACACAACAGACCGCGTTGTGTGAAGGTGCCAAGCCAGAAGACTGGGGTCACGTTGACATTCTTATCTCAGAAGCCACGTATGGGCTTCGTGATCATCCGGAAAGAGATGAAGTTGAGAAAGAGTTCCTGGCGAAAGTTGACGAAACACTCAAACGCGGTGGCCGTGTCTTAATTCCTGTCTTTGCTGTTGGGAGAGCACAAGAGATTCTCATTGTTTTGGCAAAGAAAAAGTGGAAAGTTCCTATCTATGTTGATGGCATGGTGAAAAAAGTCACGAACGCAACACTCAGGGGGAAGACACCAGGCACAAGGAACTTGCAAAAGCTTGCCGCACTCTACAAAGATGTAAAACGTGTGAAATCGGAGAAGCAACGAGAGGCGGTAGCAGATAAACCAGGCATTTTCGTCACGACAAGCGGCATGTTGCAGGGAGGCCCCGTCATGTCGTACATCAAGTACTGGTACGATGACCCGAAAAGCGCTGTGTTGTTGACCGGCTACCAAGTCCAGAACACGAACGGTTGGCACCTTGATACAGAGAAAACAGTATTGATTGATGGCATTCGGAAAAAGGCAAAGTGTGATGTTGAACGTTTCGATTTTTCAGCACACTTATCGCGATCGGAGATCGAGAAGACAATCTTGCAGGTCAAGCCAAAAATCACGATTTTCATGCACGGCGCACCGGATGCGGTGCAATCCTTACAAGAGTGGGCAAACCAACACTCGCGGGCGTATGGTCCCGCTGTCGGCGACCAGATTGATGTTGAAGATCACGCGAATATCAGCCATAAGAGGCTCTATACTGCCGATGACGGTTACGAGTTCCCTGAGGAGCACCAGCACGGTAGCACGTGCACGCCTGCGATGTACGACGATTTCGAAGATGATGACTAAGTTTTTAACTAGGGAGTGATTTCTGATTGTATGGGCGATGTAGCAAGCGATCACAGTACAGTCGGCTTTCATTTCAGTGACTTATTGTATCCACGGAGGAATTGAACTTGCAGGAGAATACGATAATCCTAGATCAGGTGAAAGAATATCTATTGGTCCTGACGACCAGGATGTGCAGGGGAGACTCACAAGAGCTCTTGAGAGAGGAATACCAGGGTATGCTCGTGGACCACCGAGCCTTTTGAACGAAGCACTCAAAGAAAGGGGATACAGATTATCGCGAATTCCATTCAGTTCAAGAGTGGTGGAACACAGAAGTCTCGTCGATACATTGAAGTCTTTCTTTCCGAGTGGTAAGAAACCTTTTTAAGCGCATTTTAAGTCCTCACTGAGAAGGGGGTGAGAGTGTGCGAACAGATACTATAACTGCAGAAATCGTCAGCACGCAGTAGTAGATGGGATTTCTGAATTTTCTGAAGAAGCAACCTGCTCCTGAGGCTATGCCGCCACCACCGAACACCCCTGAGGGTGTGAATCCGGAGCAAGATCCAGCTATGGCGCCATCCGATATGCCTGCTGCAGCGCCAGAACCAATGCCAGCGCCAGAACCAATGCCACCACCACCTGACGCAGCGCCCGGACTTTCGTCAGAAACTGAGCCAAATCCGTTCGAAGCAGCGCCAGAGACGCCACCTGAAGGCCTTGAAGTACCTTCAGAACAAGAAGATGACCTTCCAGTCCCACCACCAGACATGCAAGATCCAAATTTCTTAGACAGCGCAGCTGACTCGTACGCTGGGAAAGCAGTTGATGATGACATCGCTGCAGCACAGCCAGAACCAGCGCCTCCGCCAACAGAAGCGATGATGGAAGAGCCAGTGCACACAGAAGAATCGACTGAAAGCCCGTGGACACAGGAGACTGCACCACAAGAGCCAGCTCCTGAGCCAACACCACAGGAAGAACACCCATGGGAGCAACATGAGCCAACGCCTGAAGCAGTTCCAGAACCTGTCCAAGAACAGGTGCCTGAACCGGTCCAACAAGAACCATCAACAGCACCAATCGACCTTCCTGACTTCACAGATGACGATTTCGAGCAGCTCAATTCGGGCTGGTTACCTCCTGCAACGGGAAGCGACCCTATCGGCGAGCCAACAGAGCCCGTAGAGGAAGCAGACCCAATCGAAGAAGCGGTACAGCACGAAGAATCCCGTGAAGCGCTCATCGCGCCAGATCTTCCAATTCACAATACAGACAACTCGTTCAGCAATATGAGACCAGCAACATTCCTCTCATCCGACGCATACTTCGTCATAGCAGATGAAATGAAAGGTACGAGAGAAACATTACGAACAAATGACGAGTTATTAAGGAACGCTACGCTCCACCACGAGCAAGCGGACGAAAAATTCGAGAAAGCAGCAGCATACATCAACGAAATACAAGACAAGTTCATGCAACTTGACGAAGCACTCTTCGAGGAATGAGGTGTCCAATGGAAAATGTCCCAATCTATGTCAAAGTTGACCAGTACAAAGAACTCTTACAAGTTCTCAAAACAGTTGACACAAAGCTCAACAACGTCAACAAAACAATCGAAATCATCAACTCGCTGAAAGCGAAAGAAGATGACGAAATCAGAAAGTGGAACGAAAACTTAGAAGACATCCACAGCCGCTTACAAAGAATTCGTGAGGCATTCCATGAGTAGTTATTTCATTAAGGTCGAGGACGCAACAGACTTGCGCAGAAAGATCCTGGAATCCAGTAAAGGAAGTATTCACATGCTCCGCGGCTACCAGAATTTGCTGATGGTCAGGAACAAGAAACTCACATTGTTCCGACGATTGCGTCGCGAATTGAAAGAACTCACGATGTTGACGAATAGAATCGAAAAACTCATGCCAACACTCTCGAAATCTGACGTACAGGCACTGCATGCTGGTAAGAAAATTCGCAGGAAACCGGGACCGTCGCCAGATGAAGATGTGTACCTCGGCGAGAAAGAGATCCATGTCAAGGATGCGATGAAAGAAGTGAAAAAGGCGAAGAAACGTGCACCTGCACACAAAGCGAGTGAACTCGAGACGCTGCAGTCGAAGCTCGCAGCTATCGAAGGGAAGTTGAAGGATATCTAAAGATTTATGTATGTGCAGCAATTCCACATACTATGGAAGAACAGATTTGGTTCGAATACGAGAGGGAAAAACCTAGACCCTATAAGCGCTTAGTGATCAGTGGCGCTATAACACTTGGTTTATTCGTAGCTGGCTTTAAGACGTGTACACAACGAGCGGAGGCGTACCAGCTGCCAAAGCAAGAAATTCACTATCATCACAAGCTTTAAGAGTGTTTCTCCTGTTCTGAGCATCCCGCGGGGTTGCCGGAGTGGTCAAACGGGATCGGCTCAAAACCGATTGGCTTCATGCCTACGCAGGTTCGAACCCTGCACCCCGCATTCGCTGTTACTTGTATGGCGTTTTCTTCAGCTCTGTTCCAGAAAAGATACTTTAGCTATATTTCCGCAAGTAGGCGCTGATATGGGAATCATGCTGAAAACATCACAAAACTCTTGTATGTGATTTTCTCGTACACATTCAGTAACGTAGGGCGCAAGAGCGTTTACATCTCTATCCACTATTTGCTCACCATGCTTTTTCTCTTCTGGGCTAAAATAGCCTCTAAGTGTGCAGTAAGTGAAATAGGTCATTGCTTTTGAAGAATCACTGAGAAAAGATCTGCCAAAATCGCTCCGTAAATATGCCTCTAGTCTTTCAGCCATTGCAAACATAGGTTGTAGGAATAGATACACATCTAATGCTCGGTACTTATCATAGTGTGGATCATTTCCTATATTCGAGATACTTCCAAGATCTGTTAGGTACAATTTAGTTTCTGATGTTCCTTTAAGCAAGCTAAAATTTCCAGGATGGGAGTCCATATAGGCGAGCCCTAGTCCGTGAAAATTCCTAAGAGCTTTTCCCATGAAATATTGGGACTCTTGGAAAGAGAGATTAAAATCAGCAGGTTCACCATGAGCTTCATCTAAAATTTCTTGAATTATTTGCCCAGCAAACCTCTTTGTTCTTGGAACACGATATACTTGACAAGGCAGAGGATTGCCTACATCATCATGGTGACCTTCCAATATGCCTTTCGCGGCAAGTTCAGGGACAACAAACCCAATATTCCTACTTTGTTGGCTGATGGCGTTTACGATAGAACGTAAAATTCCGGTATATGTTTCTCGCTTCTCAGCTTCTCCTTGGTCCATTCCGTGTAAAGGCATATAGGTTCTGTATGTTAAGACTAAGGACCCATCTGCTGCAAATTCCCGAAGTTGGCCGATACGATTTAGTGGATCTATATGGGCGTGGTTTTCCGAGTTTACTGGTTGTACAACTACGCTTTCTCTTAAAGAAATTCTGTTCTGTACGCGAGAAAAATTCCCCCCCGCACCTATGAGTTGCAGTCCATCAAAATCCCCTCTAAGTGTATCCTCTACTGTCGCATTTCTTGTCGGACTCCGAAAAAACACACTTCGCCCTGCACACTCATACACATATTCTGCCCAATCATTGGGCGAATCCCAGTTCACAGCAGCAGAGATCATGCGTAGTTCTTCAGCGTCTAAGCTATGGCTCGTGATTGTTCCTTGCTGCCTTCCATCTTCTGAGAAACGGATTTCTGACATCCGTCTGATACTGGTCTCCACTTTATAAATATTCTCAAAATAACTATTATTGAATGGTAAATTTCTTTATCTGCTCGCTTGTCCTCGTGCACCCCGCACTATTGTTGTAATCCCCAAGCGATATCTTCTTGCATCGCAAGTTCGCTTAGCACACGTTTTCTCAGCGTTTCATAGTGCTGTTGGAGAAACTGCAAGGTTTTTCTTGCGTAGTCGAGTTTAACATTCTTGCCGTAGTATTTGACGCCATGACGTCTCTTTCGAAGTTCATCAAAGAAATACACATCCCTTTGTCTAAAATCAATCTCTGCTAGATACGCAACATTTGCTTCGTGTGAGTAGCTCTTATACCCTTCAAAGCTCATGTGGGCTTCAATGAGTTCGCGGAGAACATCATATACGTTTTCTACTATATAGTTGGCGTTTTCTTCTTTGATTTCCAGACTTTCGATGAATACATACCTCTTCGCTGCTTCTTGTAAAAGTGCTTTCGCTCGTGCAGGTGATGTGCGTTGTTTCCGCACTTTGTTGCTTCTTGTATGCTCTTCAAATGATTTCATAGTGCAATATAGCCGTATAAAATCACACCATTTATAATGCTTTCTTTCAAATGTTTGTCAATCTTCCAACTCGGAAAGTGTTGTATATTGATGGTTCTGCTGAGGGCTTCTTCAAATTGCTGTAGTGAGATTCTCTTTTCCTTTGTGCCAACGATAGCAATGTCAATATCACTCCTTTCAGTATCATCCCCTTTACTATATGAGCCAAAGAGCACAACTGTTGCGCTGGGATATGTATCCGTAAGCATTTCTACAATTCCCGAAGCATGCAGTTTTAGCATATTCGCGAGTCGTTTGTGTGATCTGACTTCTTCTGTGTCGTTTAATGTTATCGCAATTCGTTTTTTCTTTTCTCTCGTGATGAGTGCTTCTTGTTCAAGCTCTGGTAGTGCTTTCGCTATCGCTGTTGGTGAGACATGCAGTGTTTGTGCAAGCTCTCGCTGGTTAAACGTTGTTGTTGGATAATCATACAGTACGTTCATTATACTCTGCTGGAGTTTTGTAAACTTTTGTTTATATATATTCATTTTAGTTTATAGAAGAAAACTTTAGTTTATAAACTTTTTTACATTTGCACCCCGCATTCTAATCAAACAGGCTACCAAAAGGAACACCTGCGAGCTGTTCAAACCGCTCTCTAACTTTTGGTTGTTCCTTCCGCGAGTCATCGTATTCTGTGAGCGACACCCCGCACTGCTTCATAGCAACGCTAAAAACAAGCCATTTGTGCGCTTTTCCCCATTCTTTTGTGAGTGCCTTCGCATTATAATCTATTCTTCCAGAGGTATCGTACACTTCTGTGCCGATCACAGATACGTGTTCGTTTCGTCTTTCTTCCATATGATCTCTGTAATCGGATATGAACTGCGTAGCGTCGCTATGACCGTGCGTATCGGTGCATAATACTAGAGGAATGTTGTTCGCGATTGCGTATTCCGCAAGAAGGAGACCTGTTGGTGGTTCTCTTCTTCGGTAGACCCAATCAAGAGCGTAGCCTCGCCGCGATGGACTTGTATATGGAGACTCGATGGACTGTCGCAATACAGCATAGCAGAGTCTTGATACAAATGGAATCCTACGAATCAAAAGCCCCGCAATCGGCGATGTCACGTCATAGTTCCTTTCAATCAAACGTTCCCATGGTTCTCTTGTTGCTTCATCAGTTCGTTCCCCTTCTGGAAAGAACACATCACTCACAATACCATCGAACTCTCGTTCTTCCAAGCGGTTTTCAGCTTCAACAAGCGTTCTTGAAACAGTAAGATTTACTCGCGCACCCGGAGACTGTCCAAAATATGTTGTCGCATCTTCAATGTGTTTTTGCTCATCTTCTACAAGTAAGACGTCGATGCTTTCTTGTGTCATTCGCTTCGGTTCAGCGCAAAAATATATAATTATTTATGCTCCACTAGTGGAGCATATAGAAAGAGTTAAGAAGAGGAGACCATCTCTCCAATATATGGATACAGAACTTTTTCAAGAAATTGGATTGACACGCGCAGAAGCGAAAGTCTATGTAGCATTACTGAGGACAGGGCAGACAAGTGCAGGAGCGCTCTTACGTCAGACAGGACTTCAGAATTCAACACTGCATAAAACACTGCATAAACTTGTGCAGAAGGGATTCGCTTCCTACATCCTAAAAGGAAAAAGACACATATATCACGCTGCAGATCCAGAGACTATTCTCAAGTTTATCAACGAGAAACAACGTCGCTTCGAACATATGCTACCTGAACTGAAACTACTGCAAAAACCAGTGGAAAAACAGGAAGCAGAAGTTTTCGAAGGCTTCAAGGGCTTCAAAAACATGCTGCAAGAAGTTATCAAAGATGGAGAGCCAGGCGATGAGTACTTGTTCTTCTCCTTTTACACAGAAAATCCAGATGACTTTGATAATGTGTATGCATTCTACAAAGAATTTGAAAAAGAGAGAGCGAAAAGAGGTATTATCACGAAAGGTGTCGCTCCTTCGAAGATCAAAGAGAAGTTCAAAGGAAGAAAGACAAAAAATATTGTTTTCGTCGATACATCAATCCCGCTCAACATTTCCATTTTCAAGAACAAAGTAATTCTTACACCGTGGGAAGAACGGCAGATATCATTCTTAATACACTCTGCACAACTAGCTGAATCCTTTAGAAAATACTTTTTTACAGTGTGGGAACACTAACTACACGTTCTAGGGAAAAAAATCGATGAGAAACCTATAACAGTATTGGCTTCCGAGCACACACGATCAGAATTTATAAGAAAGCAAAGGAAGACAGTGTGAGAGCCCTTTCGGGGGTGTTGGCAAGTCTGCATTATCGAGTGCATGTTGCATCTTCCCATCAATGAATGAAATTATTCTCGAATCATACTTTGGTTCTGGCATATCGATGCCGAACTGCTTCACCTGTCTTGAAAGTTCGCGATAACCTCGAAATATGTGCTTGCACGCATTACGTATCGGTTTTAACGTTTGAAGTGTGGGTTCTATCTCACGAGCAAGTTGCTGAAGTGGTTCTCTGTGAGTTTCCATGAACTGCACGAGCGTTCTTCCCTCTTCCATTGTACGATTCATATTTTCAATAGTTGGATCTTCGACAAACATGATAAGTTTATGATGTGTATCTCCATCGTGTGAATTGGCACTCCCAGATAACGTGTAGTTTCTTCGAACAGCTCTTGGACCAAAAACAAGCAAATTCGCAACTCTTCCAGTCATATACCCGTTCCGGTGATGATTTTTTGTATGAAAGAGCGACGGACACTTGAGAAAAAGATCTCCGTAAATTACTAGCTCATGTGGCTCTTTCATGTGAACGTGTAGGTACATTGAATCTTTTTCACTAATGCTCTTTGGTTTACAGAAATCGATTCCCCAGCTAAAGTCTTCGTATCCTTCCAATGAAGGATGCTCTTCTGCAGTTGTAGGCCAGAGTATGGAATTGTAATTATAGAATCTCAAAGGGTATGTTTCTTCGTTATAGTACTGGGGTAATTCACGCAGCATTGCTGCAAAAACTTTTTCTTCCACTTCTTGCCCTGTTTGTCCGTCAAAACATCCGTCAAGTGTCGCAATAACGTACCTCTTTCCTTTGTCGATCTTAGCCATCGTACTTGGAGTTGACAATGACACTCAAGAAGTTATGTTGTAGTTATTAACCACAACACATAAATAGACACCCAGCACACGAGTTACATGAACCCAGCAGAGATTGTCGAACTCGGCCTTACTGAAAATCAATCCAAGGTATATATCGAGCTCCTCAAGCACCCTGAACAAACAGGAGGAGAGATCGCCAAAAAACTCAGAATTGATCGATCCTTCACGTATGGTATACTAAGAAATCTTGCTGACAAAGGATTGGTTGGGAGCATCGAAACAGAGAATCGGACTCTATTCTACGCAGCAGACCCAAAGCAGTTTCTGCTCGAGATCGATGAGAAAAAAAAGAAGGCTACAGCGATTATTGAAAAACTGAACAGCATCAAACCTAAGAAATACGACCGTGTCCAAGTTCAGACGTATAGTGGAAAAGCTGGACTGAAGCGTTATGTCAGAGAGTCTCTCGCAAGTCCATACGCTCGTGTTCTTGGCGGAGGAGATAATATCCAGAAAATTCACGACGACCTGAAATACGACATGCCCCACTACTTAGAGAAAATCAAAGATAGCAACATGGATATCAAAACCCTTGCAGCTCAGGAAAAAGGACAAACTCCTGGTGAAGTGCGAGTACTACATAAGCCGATAAGTCCTGTCACATTCACAATATTAGAAAACAAACTCATTATCTGGTCCATTGAAGAAGATCATTTCTTTATCGTCATTGAAGGCGGGAAAATCTCTATGGCGCTCCAACATTATTTTGATAAACTTTGGGGTATCGCCGATCCACATTCATAGAATTAATTTCCAAGCTTCTTTACAAGCAGCAATGAACGCATCAATATCTTCTTTTTGATGTAAAGAACTCAGCTGCACCCTGATTTCATCCGCGCCTTTCGGCACGACAGGATAATTAATATTCGTGACGATGAAACTGGCGTCAAATAATGCGTTCGTAAGCGCTTTCGTCTTCTCCGCATCGCCGATCAAGATCGGTTGGATCCCATGATCTGACTCCACAGCAAGGGTAAAGCCCGCTTTCTTGATTTCATCTTTGAAGTACGCGACATTTTCTGCCAATGTTTCAAGTAATTTTTTCCCTTCAGCAGACTGTATGACGCGTAATGCGGCGAGTGCAGCCCCTGCTGTACCAGGTGAGATAGGATTTGAGTAAATGTACGTTGCGGCACTCTCACGTAAGTACTCAATATACTCTTTGTCACCAGTCACGTAGCCACCATCAGCGCCAAACGCTTTCCCCATCGTGCCGATGAGGAGATCGCATTTTCCAGAGAACATCTCTTCACAACCCTTACCGCCAGCACCATAACACCCAACACCGTGTGCGTCATCAATAATGGAAAGAACACCTTGCTCGTACTTGTCATCAAATGCATCAATAACTTCCTGTAACTTCTTGATATCTTGCGCTTCACCAAGCATGCTAAAGATTCCATCAGAGATCACAAGTGCACGTTTAAATTTCCCAGCATTCTCTTCTAAAACACGACGCAAATCATCCAGGTCCATGTGCTTGAAAATCGCTTTGTTTTCACGTGGCAGGCCAGCGACACGAATCCCATCGATGATACTTCGATGGTTTAATTGATCGGAGATCACAAGTGTGCTATTCTCAACAAGAGAATCCTTACTCTGGCCTTTGATCATGCAGTGGATCACCGCCATGTTGACTGCAAACGCAGAGGAAAAGACCATGGCATCTTCTCTGCCATGAAAGGAAGCGATTTCCTTCTCAAGTTCTTGATGGATGAACATGCTGCCAGAGATAAAACGGACAGCGCCGGGCCCGGCACCGTATTTTCTGGATGCTTCTTCCTCTGCTTCCCGTAATTTTTCGTGAAAACGCAGCCCGAGATAATCATTCGAGTTGAACAAATGATACTTTTTACCACCAATAACAGCTCTCGGACAGGGCTCATCTGTGAATCCTTCAATAACACGCTCGTGTCTCTTGGCTATTTGTGCTTTGTCAATCCTCGCTACTTCAGCAGTAAGCACGTCCTTCAGCTTAGTTTTCCCCATCGAACTTCCTCTTCAGTTCATCAATCATGATCTTCGTCATCTCGGGCAAGTCTACCTTGTGCTGCCAGCCCCACTCCTCCCGTGCTTTCGTATCATCAATGGATGCAGGCCAGGAATCCGCAATCTTCTGCCGCTTGTCCGGATTATAGGCAACTTGCAACGCAGGAATGTGCTTCCGCACTTCTCTCTCTAACTCCTCTGCAGAAAAACTCATTGCTGTGAGATTATAACTCGTGCGAATCTTGATACTCTCTGCTGGCGCTTCCATTAACTCGATAGATGCTCTGATAGCATCATCCATGTACATCATGGGCAGTGTTGTTTCTGGTCCGACGAAGCACGAGAATGGTTTTCCCTTTAGGCTGTCATAGAATATTTCCACAGCATAATCGGTTGTACCTCCTCCTGGCTCTTGTTTGTAGCTAATTAATCCTGGGTAGCGGACACTTCGCACGTCTACACCGAATTTTTTATGGTAGTAGTTGCAGAGCATCTCGCCCGCTCGCTTCGTGATGCCGTACATCGTTGTTGGTTCCATCACCGTATCTTGTGGTGTCTTGTCTCGTGGTGTGCTCGGCCCGAAGACAGCAATAGAACTCGGCCAGAAGATCTTCAGGTTGTACTTCACAGCTAAATCTAAGACATTTCTGAGTGTCTGCATGTTGACTTCCCATGTCTTATAGGGGATTTTCTCGCCAGCGGCAGATAAGATACATGCGAGGTGGTAAATCACAGTGATGTTATGCTTCTTGATCACTTCCTCAACTTTCTCCACATCTTGGAAGTCAAAAATTTCTAAAATGCCATCCCAGCTCTCCGGTTCTCGGAGATCGTTCGTGATAATGTTCTCTTTTCCGTATTTTTTCTGGAGTTCTGGCACTAGATCAGTGCCGATCTGTCCGCAGCCACCACTCACGAGGATTTTTGTCATGAAGCAATACTAGTACGTATGGTTTTAATTGTTTCTACAATATCCCATCTGCTTCTCGAACCGAAATGATTAAATTCTAATGATAATACTTCTCTGTCATGGATAACCCACTCAAGGAATTGTTCGGCTTTGGAAAATTCACAAAAATAGAGCTCAAGGAATTTAGAGATCTTCCCGAAAGTAAATATTGGTGATTATATCTCCTTCATCTCCGCCTTCGTAATGTTTAACATCACAGAGTCTTGAATTTTTTCAACCTTTGATATAGGAATTGTTGCCTTCCTGAAGAACGGCATCTTCACATGCAACAGTGCAATCTCATTCTTCCGTTCTTTGAGCACCACTTTCTTCACACGACCTATCTTCCCGCCTTCTTTATCATATACCATCATGCCTAACAATTTGTAGACTGGCTTTGTGTTCAGAAAAACAGCGTGCTTCGTTACTTCTCGAACGTACGCAGAGCCAATAATCATGCCCTTATCTAAGAAGCCAGTGTCAACGGCAACGCCGAGAACATCAAAATCTTTCGGGTTGAGATACACATTACTCGTGACACCAATATTATCCCCTTCCGTGTCAATCACATCTTTGCCGAGCACGTCCTCAACGGTAATCGAACCCTTAAGCTCGTTATGTGAAATCTGTTTTTGCTCTTTCATACGTTTTCTGGAGCATTACTGAAGCGCCATACTGCTTCACCTCAGATGCGTCCACTGCGATCGTTCGGAACCACCGCCGTAGGAGAATCTGGTCAACCTTGTTCGTATTCCTGATGCGATCAATACCAGTTACTGTGCCGAACTTCTTCCCATCAGAGGTGATGACGGCCATACGATAGTACATGAACGTCGGATCAATCTCTAAGAGCACGGCCTTTGGTGAGAGTTCTTTGATATACGCCTTGTGAATGAACGCGGGCTTCTTGAAGAGACCTCTGTTGATAATGATGCCTTCAAAATTGTTCTCCTCGTCTGTCCGAAGCTCCTTTACCGTCCCAACGTCACGGCCAGATTTTGAAAGGACGTGCATGCCGAGCACTTCCTTAATGTTTCGTGTCTCTTCCTCGAGCGGCCCTTTATCCACATACTGATCCATGCTCTCTCTTGGATACTTCCCCTATATAAAGCGTGCGATGGCGAGGATACCGCCATACTTGAGGAGATTGCCAATGATAAAGACGGTGAAGAGCCGCGCAAAATTATACCTGGTAATACCGAGGCCGAAACTCAATAATGGACTGGGCATGAATGGAAGGGCATTCATACCCAAGACTGCGTAGACACCATACTTGTTCACTTTTCTCTTAATGCCAAAGAGTTTCTTCGGTGAAACAAATAGGCGAATGAACCGGTTGAGGCGCCATCCGATGAGATAGCTGACGATATTGCCAAGGGTGAAGCCGAGAATGACAGCGACAACGCTCCAGAGCTCAGAACTTCCAGTGGCGATCGCTCTTGTAAAGACTGCCTCCATTGGGATAGGGAGGAAGAAGAGTCCGCCCGTCGCACTAAGGAAGAAGAGCCATGTGAGTGTGACGGTCTCAGGAATCTTCCACTCGAATTCGAGATTTGGATTTAATTGTAATGTCGCGTACACTGCAATTGCGAGCACGGCGATGAAGACACCCGTTGCAAGAATTCTCGTGTTTCTATTCTTTACTGTCAGTCTGATGAACTCGTGCCGCATGAGCTTTCTTTATGTCGTGAGTATAAGAGCTTATCCCTAGTTTTATAAGGAGGAATAAGACTCTCTGAATATGAATCAAGCGTATGTTTCCAGGACACGGTTCCCGGTACGGAAAGACTATACTCCACTGCGTGAAACACCTCCATTCTCAAAAGGACCAGGCACTGAACGTTTCTATGAAACATGGACGTCTGATAGAGGGAAGAAGTCGCTCAGAGCTAGGCGATTGCGTCGACATATGGAAGAATTTCTTTATGGATAGATTTTTCGTGAAGTCTTTCTAGGCGAACTCAATGAATTTCTTTGTGTCGCCTGAAAATATCTTGCTCGCGCCGAGAATTTCGAAGCTGATAATCGAACCATCATCTGCGATATCAATAACTATGCCATTCGAGAGCTCAACACTCTTCCAATACTCTTTCTCAGAGAGTTGTATGTTCAGGATATCCTCTTCCTTGTCGTAGCGTTGCACAATTCTTGAATTTTCCAATACTTTATATAAAAGCACAGCATCGTATTACTATGAAAAATGATGAAGGGTGGCTACAGCTTGCAGAGCAAGGAATGAAAGATGTTTGGGATAACCCAAAAGACGATAAGATTTGGAAGAAATATCTGTAATTCTTAAATACAATCACATGTTTCTAGAGCACATGCCACGAGCACTCTACTTGGAAGATAGCTATCTCAAAGAATTTGACGCGGAAGTTGTTTCTGTAAAGGATGAAAAGTTTGTTGTGCTGGATAACACTGGATTTTACCCGACATCGGGCGGCCAGCCCTTCGATACGGGCAAGATGATCTGCGATGGCAAGGAGTATCCTGTTGTGTTTGTCGGGAAGTTTGACGGTGCGATTAGCCATCAAGTGGAAGGAGCAGGGCTCAAAGCCGGCGACAAAGTCCACTGCGTCATTGACTGGGATCGAAGATACAAATTAATGCGCATGCACACAGCAGCGCATATTTTCATGCAAGTCTTGCATAACGATTGTGGCGCTCTTGGCACAGGCAATGAGCTTGGTGTGGATGAAAGCAGAATTGATTTCTCGCTTGATAACTATGATCCGGAGCAGATGCAAGCGTACATCGCACACGCGAATGAGGTTATTGCGCAAGATCTTCCTGTCTCCGTTGATTTCAAGACAAGGGAGGAGGCGATGCAGATCCCTGGTATTACAAAGTTAGCCAAAGGTCTGCCAGAACATATTCAAGATGTTCGAATTGTGAGTATCGGTGATTTTGATGTGCAAGCAGATGGCGGGACGCATGTGCATTCGACGAAAGAAGTCGGAAAGATTGTCTTTGTGAAAGCGAAGAACAAAGGGAAAGGACGGAAGCGAGCGTACTTCAGAGTTGACTAGATTCCTGGAACATGTTGTTCAAAAAATTGTAGAGCGGTCAGAGGAGGCTGTGGTTCTCTTGTGTATGGTCCATCTGGCCTGGGACTTTCTCCACGTTCTATCCTTCGTTCCGAACTTCGCTGGCCTTGTTGCTGGGGAGTCATTTGGTTAAACCGTCCAGCTTCATTTTTCAAACGTCTCCATCCTGCTCCTGCTGCATTCCCGCGCAATACTTCGTGTGCGTAACCACCAATGTGTCTCGATGCAAACGCGCTCTCGTCCAAAACAAGAGGGCTGGGCTGTTCTACAAGAGTGACTTCTCTATGGTTTCCCCTAAGTTCGCTCATAAGAGTCATATACGCAGGAGTCCCATCGAGCTGTGATTCTATATACACCTTACCCCTACTGATGGTCAGTTTTGGATGCCATCCATAAATACCTAGCGAACGGCTAGGATCATCTCCTGAAAGAATCGGAAATTCTGCTTCAGGATCGATAACAAATACTCCATCTCCCTTGAGTGCTTCTTCAATTCTCGCAAAGTATAAGAGACTCCCCAATTCTTTACTTTTAGCCCATTTTGCGAGTGGATACCCCTCCAGTACAGCGTCTAGAGCTTCAGGCAATTTTTGACGTGCTGCTTTAGTCGCTCTCTCTAGTTTCTCTAGTGTTCTTCCAATGTCCAGCAGCCTTTCAAGATCTTCAGTCATGAATGGGTAGTACACATTATATTTATCTACTTTTCCATAGAGACATACTTATAAAAAGAGCATCAGTATCTTAGCAGCATGAAGAAAAGCACCGCAAACACGCTCGTCAACGTCTACGCAATTCTCGCATGGATTGGCGCGTTTCTCGCACTCGTAGGAGGACTTGGCATGTGTATCTTCGGGGTTATCGGTGCGGGCGCCGCGAATAGTGCTGTTTCCGCAGGCATTTTTGGCACGCTTGGCTTTGGCTTCGGGTTGTTTCTCATCGCTGTGGGTATTTTCGACCTCATCGTTGGCCTTGCGCTCTGGAACAGAAAGCCGTGGGCGCGCACTGGTGCGCTTGTTCTGAGTATTCTCAGTGTGTTGAGCTTTCCGATCGGCACGCTGATTGGTGGTTTCGGCATCTATTTCTTTGGCTTTGAGGAGAAAGTACGTGCGATGTTCGCTCGGGATGTTCCGAAAAGAAAAGTTGCACGTGTTGTGAAGAAAGCGAAAAAGAAAGCTTCGAGGAAGAAGGCGAAAAAGCAGTAACTGCTAATCAAGCGGATGCAATGATTGCCAGCCAGATACATGGTGCATAAACTTTCCGAACTTTTGTGGAAGATCGATAAAAACTTTTGGATCTCGCAGAAAAAAATCAACTCCAACAGAAAACGTTCCTTGTCTTTCCACTACTTCATCACCAATTTGAACATAGTAACCCGGATCGCCTGTCAAGGGTTTATTCGTGTCTCCATGTTCTAGGAAAGCTAAATGGCTGTGAACTTCTACATCATCTCCCCTGAAAGTGATCGGTTGGTATGGAAAGCGACCGCCTATTGCTAAAACCGAATCTCCGTCTACTGGGAACGCTCTGCCATCAGCAGGTCTGAGTGTATAATAATATGAACTTCTTTCTAGTACTGCTTCCTCAAAACGAGCAAGGTACTCGCCGATATCATGCCTTGGTTTTTCCATCCTAGAAGCAAGTTGCCCCGCGAGTGGGAGTGCTGCAAGCTCTATGGCTCGCTCTCTCGTACTGGATTTTTGCGTTGCAGCCATGCGAGGCAGTAACGAGCCACTCTTTATCTACTTTCTGGTGGAAATTCTGAAAGAGCCACTGGTCATACTACTAAGAGAAGCGGTAATTATTAATCAACGCCACGGTATCCCATATCGTGGCCCATAGAACGAAAAAGTGGAGTTAGTTTGTGTCGAACATCGATTGGTGGAGAAAATACAGGACTTGCCTGAAAGAACTCCGCTCCAACACGTAGCACACCTTCTTTCGCTGCTGCTCCTTCTTCGGTCAACGTGTAATATCCTGGTTCCCCGCTACCGACTTTCTTGTATCGAGTGCCATGCTCAGGAACACTCACTATTGATTCACTTGGAATGTGCATCAGATCATCTTCATAAACAACTGGTTGATTTCCTAGAAAACCACCGACTGCTTGTACTTGCTCTCCATTAATTATGAAAGGCAGCCCACTTGCGAGGGAACGAGGCTGGAGCACATAAATCTCTCCCCTATTTTCTTGTATTTGTTGCTCGAAGAAAAAAAGATAATCGCCAACAGCCTGTCTCCTGGAGTCCTTACTGTCGATGAGAAGTGCATCTGCTAACCCTGTACTTGACAGCGTTGCGATTCTCTTTTGCCTTCTCTCCGCAGAGGTATGGAATCCACTCATACCAGTGTGGTTTGCCCATCTTTTATTTACTTTTTGGTGGTTACGCTGCAGATAGCCACTGGTCACGCACGCGTAGCGTATTTAAAGGGGAAGATTTCTGTTCATCATATGTTCAAAGTGAAATGTCCAAAGTGCTTGCATGATATGCTCTACCAGCCACAAGGAAACGTTGTTGGGAAGAAAAAACAGTGTGTCTATTGTGGGAGAACGTTTTCAGTGCACAGTAATCTTGCAAAGAGTCGTATTGTTGAGAAAGTTGCGTGATTCTTAACGAGGTCTGTCGTACTGTGAAGGAAGTCTTCCATGCATGTTCACTGTCTGACCTGCATCGAGTGTTAATTCTGCACCAGTCATTGCTGTAAGCATATGCGTCATCGTGTAGACAGCTTTTGCAACCTCTTCTCTCTTGACAAATCTTCCCAGGGCAGTGAGTCTCTTGAATTCTTCCATCGTGTCAGCTGTGTGTATTCTTCTGAGACGTGCTGTGTCAACAGTTCCCAAAATTAACGCGTTGGTTCTGATACCATAGGGTCCAAGCTCTCCTGACAAAGAGGTCGACAATGTCTGTAATCCTCCTTTCGCAGAACTATACGCGTGAACACCCATGCTTGCGACAGCACCTATTGATGATATGAATGCCATTGACCGATCTCCTTGAGATTGTTTCAGCAAAGGAATTGCCTTTTTTGCTGCAAAAACCTGGCCTGTGTAGTTTCTGTTAATCGATTCCAACGCGATAGCAGTATCAAGTTCTTCAAACGGTACTTTTTCCTCTGGCAAACTGCCGCCAGGAAGACTTACGTAGTGGTGGATTCCACTTAACTGATCGAAGAAACGTTCTCTCGAACCATCATCCGTTACGTCAACATGCGCGTATGATATGTTCGCATGACGTGCTACTTCTCTTCCTTTTGTTTCATCAATGTCTCCAATAACGACGTTGTGATCAGCATTCGCGTAGTACTCTGCTATGGCACTTCCAATGCTTCCTGCGCCTCCAATCACAACAATAGTCTCTCCCATTTACCATCTCGGAGTGGTTTCTATTTTTTAAAGACTTGCATGGTGAACAGAAAGCAAAGTAGAATTGTTGAGAAGCTTCTTGCAAGCGAATATATGTCCACAAAATAGAAAAGGAAATTGTGGACATACATTAATGTGGAATAGTGCTCGATAGAGAATTCCCCCCATAAATTACCTTATAGAAAACAATTCTGAAATCACAACCTTTATAACGGCGAAAAAAGCTCTGTTTTCTAGACGAGAAACGAGTCTTTCTTATGGGACCAGAAAACGATCCAAACGAGCCGCAGGAACAACTGATTGTCCAGCCTATCGATGACGAGCTCCAAAAATCGTATTTAGACTACGCGATGAGCGTGATTATTGGAAGAGCACTCCCAGACGTTCGGGATGGATTGAAGCCGGTGCACAGAAGAATTCTGTATACGATGAATGGACTTTCGTTGCGACACAATCAAGCTCATAAGAAATCTGCAAGAATTGTTGGTGAATGTTTCGTTAAAGACACGATGGTGTTGACAGAGAAGGGCATTTTTCCAATTCAGGATGTGAAGAAAGGAACAAAAGTCTACACACAAGACGGACTCGAAAAGGTTTCAGAGCTCTATATCATGCCGAAGAAGAAACTTCTCAAAGTAGTCTCTGAGAATGGTATAGAAAATACAGTAACCAGGTCACAAAAATTCAAAGTACTTACTGAAGATTGGGATTTTGTATGGAAAGAAGCAAAAGATCTCGAGGAAGGAGATTATATTGTCACGAAATGTGCCTATCCAGAAATCAAAAAGGAAGTGCAAGTAAGTGAGAAAACTCTAAACGAAAATACTGCATATTTACTTGGTCAAATTATTTCAGATGGTTCTATTTGTGCCGATTATGGTAGTAGAAATCACGAACGTATTGCGTTCCATACTGGAAATGAATATATCGTTGCAGAAATTGTGTCTCTTATGAGAAAAGAATTTGGGTATGCGCCGACAATAGAAGAGAGCTGTTTCCCAATAGAGAATGCAAATGGACAATTTGTGTATTCGAAAATAGTGCATTTGCGAGTGAACCGTCTTAAGATCAACCAATTCCTTGTTCAAAATTATGGCTTGTCTGGTGCAAATGCATATAATAAGAAAATTCCACAACAAATATTCCAAAGCCCGAAAAATGTAGTCTTCAGATTCATGAGTGGTCTCATCGACGGCGACGGGCATATTCATAAGAACAGAAATGTGATTCATTACGGCACCGTATCAAAAAAACTAGCACAACAAATTCTTGTTCTTATGCAACATTTTGATATTCATGGCAGAGTATACAAAACAGAGAGCAAACCAGGTGGGAAAATAAATGGAAGAGAAATACAGAGCACCGTTCCATTCTACAACATCGAGTTTAAAGGAGATTCTGCTCAACGATTAGCTGCCGAACTTACTGTTATGCATGATGTGAAGGCAGAACGAGCGAAAAAACTTGTTAATAAACCATTAAAGAAATCGAGCTACGAAAAACTACCATTCGGCAGCAAAAAAATATTCGAAGAATTGAGCAAGCACCATATTGGAAGTGGATGGTATAAAGATACTGAAGGAAGGAAGTTCCGCGCCGGAGTGAAATATCCTGATGGAGCAAAGATTCGATACTGTGGAGACCTTCACGATAAACCACTTAGGTTTTCGCAGATCATCGAATGGGGTATTCGAGATAAACTACAACGAATTGGATCGGAACTACATGATTTCTTACAGAGAATCATGGAAAATAAAGTTTATTTTACTCAAGTACGATTAGTAGAAGAAGCAGAGGAAGATGTCACATATGATATTCAAGTAGAGAATAAACATGAATTCGTAGCGAACGGTATGCTCGCACATAATTGCCTCGGTAAATACCATCCGCATGGCGATCAGTCTGTTTATGATGCACTCGTGCGAATGGCACAAGATTTCTCACTTCGTTTACCACTAGTGAGTGGTCAAGGAAATTTTGGTTCGATAGATTCGGATCCGCCGGCAGCGATGAGATATACTGAGGCCCGCTTAGCAAAAATCTCCGACGAGATGCTCCAAGACTTGGATAAAGAAACGGTCGAGATGGTGCCGAACTTCGACGGCTCGTTGAAAGAACCGTCTGTACTGCCAGCAAAAGTGCCGAATCTACTCATGAACGGTTCCTCAGGCATCGCCGTGGGGATGGCGACAAACATTCCGCCGCACAACTTGCAAGAAGTCGCTGCAGCAACAACGGCCTACATTGACAATCCAGAAATCGAAACATTTGATTTAGCAAAACTCATGCCCGGCCCTGATTTCCCGACCGGCGGTGTCATTCAGGGTAAGACGGGCATCATGCAGTACTATGGCGGTGGTCGCGGCAAACTCAAAGTCCGCGCAGTTATCACTCTTGAAGAAACGGGCAACAAGAAAAAACTCATCATCTCAGAGATTCCCTACATGGTGAGCAAGTCACTCTTAGTCGCAGAGATCGCAAATGCTGTGAAGTCCAAGAAAGTGGAAGGCATTGCTGACATTCTTGATGAATCGGATAGGAAAGGTATGCGTGTGGTCATTGTGTTAAAACAAGGAGCCTCACCAGAAGTGGTGGAAAACCAACTCTACCACAGAACAAGAGCACGAGTCACGTTCGGTGTCATCATGGTCGCGATCCATGACAAGAAGCCAAAGCTGTTCAACCTCAAACAAGTGATTCAGCACCACGTTGAACACAGGCAAATCATCGTCAGAAAGCGAACGGAATACGATCTGAAAAAAGCGCAGGAGAAGGAACACATTCTCGAAGGGTTAGTTGTTGCTCTTGACAATATTGATGCGGTCGTTGATGCGATTAAGAAAGCAAAGAATGCAGAATTCGCTCGAGCACACCTCACGTTAACGTATAAACTCACAGAAAAACAAGCAAACGCGATCTTAGAGATGCGACTCTCCCGCTTAACAGGATTAGAACAAGAAAAAATCAGGAATGATCTTGCTGAGTTGAAGAAACTCATCGGAGAATTACAAGCGATCCTCGCGTCCGAGCAAAAAATCCTCGATATCATCAAGCAAGAACTCCAGGAAGTGAGCGACAAACACGGCTCTGAACGAAGAACACAGATCATCGAAGGCGAAGATGAGGATATTGACCTTGAGGATCTCATAGAACCGGAAGATGTTGTTGTCACGATTAGCAATGCTGGCTACTGTAAGAGACTTCCTGTCGATACGTACAGAGCACAACATCGTGGTGGCAAAGGTATTATTGGTACGACAACGAAGGATGAAGACTTTGTACGACATTTGTTGATAGCAAATACCCACACATGGCTCATGGTTTTCACCGATAAGGGCCGCGTCTACTGGACGAAAGCGTATAATGTGCCAGAAGGCAGCAGACAAAGCAAAGGAAAACCGATTATTAATATTGTGAACGTAGAACAAGGTGAGTTGGTACGCGCAGTCATCCCCGTTGAGCAGTTCAGTGATGACAGGTACTTGCTCTTCGTCACAAAGAAAGGTCTCTTGAAGAAAACGGTCCTGTCCGCGTACAAGAATATTCGCGTGACGGGCGTGAACGCGATCAACCTAAATGAAGATGATAATCTTGTTGATGTTCTCTTAACAAACGGAGAAGACACAATCTTTATTGCCTCTGCACAAGGCATGGCGGTCAAATGTTCAGAGCAAGACGCGCGGCCAATGGGCAGGACATCCACGGGAGTCAGGGGCATTAAACTTGGCAAGGATGATTATGTTGTGGATGCGCTCATCTCAAAGGAGAACGAATCTATTCTCACCATCACAGAGAACGGCTACGGGAAGCGAACCTCGCCAACAGAGTATAGGCATATTAATAGAGGTGGGAAAGGTGTCCGCAATATTATCACTTCTGAAAGAAACGGCCATGTTGTTGTCGCAAAGTCTGTTCGGCCAGATGAAGATATCATGCTGATGAGTAAAAATGGCATTACTATTCGAACACCAGTGCAAGATGTTCGTGTTATAGGAAGAGCAACACAAGGCGTGCGCATTATGAACTTGAAGCCTGGCGATAACGTTGTTGCGTGTACTGTTGTCGAGAAGGAAGACGTTACAGAGTAATACAGATCTCAGGTATCTTTCGTTCTCGTAGATAAGTAAGTGCTTCTGCACCTGAAATGAGTTGTTGTGCTTGTTTTTCTACGCGGAACAGAGGAATATTGACGTTTCCTCCATGTTTCTTCCACATCGTTTGATTTCCCCAAAGACCTGTAGGATATCCGATCGCATAGTGTCCTTGTTCACCATTCTTTTTTCCGAGTGGTGCAGTCATTTCTAAGAAAATACTGTAATCTCTTGACGTCGTGTCAATCGCTCGGAGTGTTCCTGCTCGTGCTTCCTGATCATATCGTGTGCCGCGGAGAACAATAATTTCTCCAATGTGCCGTTCATTCTCTGCAACAAAGAGCCTTTTGAGTGACTTTGCAAGTCGTTCTACTCCAGCTACACTCATATCTCCTTGCAATGATTGCCTATCAAGAGTATCTTCTAAGAATGCACGTTCTCTAGGATCATCCGGTGGGTTTGTCACGAGCGCATGTGCTACAGTGTTGAAGAGCCTTCCTCCCATTGAAGCGATCATCGAAGGGTGTAAATCCATGCTCATAGAATTCCCCCCATCTTTATCTACTTTTCCATAAAGACAAGCTAACCTTTTTAAACAATATTCCGCTTGTATCGTCTATGGGGAAGATACGGTGGGACCTTATAGCCTTGATGCTCATCATCGGCACGTTATTCATTGTGCGCATGTCGCTCTCGGCAAGCGTCCCAACACTC
The DNA here is from genome assembly GCA_028818155.1 of Candidatus Woesearchaeota archaeon. Taxonomy (GTDB): domain Archaea; phylum Nanobdellota; class Nanobdellia; order Woesearchaeales; family UBA525; genus UBA525. The sequence continues at coordinate 173,841 of JAPPOH010000005.1, forward strand.
AATTATGATTCCTACCTCTTAGTGCGAGACGTTGAGCACATTCTTGAGACAGGAAGGCCGCTCCATGATGACGCATTAAGCGTTACAGGCACAAAGCGAATTGGCAGCCCGATCTTCTCATACATCATGGCACTCTTCGTCTCATTCTCTCCACTCATGTACAAGATTCTGCCGAACTTGCTCATTGTCCTCCTCTTAGTGCCGGTGTTCATCATCGCGAAGCAACTGACAAAATCCAAAGTAGCGGCAATCCTCGCAGCGCTCTTAGCAGGCACGGCCCCCGCAGTCTTTTCCATGTACTTGAACCTGCCAGATGCACTCCCATTCGCAGCACTCCTCTTCTTCACAATCCTTGCAATGGTCCATGACCCAGACAGATACCTAACATGGATCATTTGGCTCACAATATTCCTTACCTTCTTACATCCAATCGCATTCATCCTTGTCTTGACACTCCTTGTCCGCGTTATTCTTTTGCGCCTGGAAGGGTTCGGCGTTGATAAGCGGGTCAATGAGCTCTTTTTTTTCACGTTGCTCTTAACACTCTGGTTTCACATCCTGATCTACAAAGAAGTTCTCTTCCGAGAAGGCATTCGTGTTATTTGGCAAAATCTCCCCGTGAAATACGCAGCGCTGCAATTTCAACCAGTCACGTGGATCGGCACATTGTATGCGCTCGGCGTGGTCACGTTTTTCTTCGGCACATTGGGAGCGCACCACGCACTCTTCGAAAAGCGAGTGAAGAACGCATTCACTATCGCGAGCGCTGCCATTGGTATCGCACTCTTGATGCTCCTGCAACTCATTGAGCTTCAAGTTGGCCTCTTCCTTCTCTCAATACTCCTCGCAATTATGGCCGCATATGGCCTTCGTGTGACGGCAAAGTACATAGCAAAGACGAAAGTCGCTTGGATAGCGTATCCAGTAACACTCGTTGTCCTGTTCATTTTTGTATTCACAGCAATACTTCCTGCACTTGTCGATGCAAAAGCATCAATTCGAGCACCAACGCAAGAGGACGTGGAAGCATTCGAGCAGATACGGCTTCCACATGATGCGGTGCTCTTAACAACAGTACGGGAAGGTGCTGCCGTACAGTATTTCTCAGGGAAACGAACACTCACAGATAACGATTTTCTCCTCATGAAGCATGGAGATGAGCTCGTGAAAGATATCGAATCAGTCTACACGGCGCGATTCTCGACAACGATCGTGAATAAAGCTGCGAAACTCGGTTTTTCGCATATTCTCTTTTCGAACGATGCTGAAATTGAGTACAATCGTGGAAGAATCTTCGTTGAGAACCCACGATGTTTAACATACGAAATCTTGCCGAACGACGTACGATTGTATAAGGTGCGATGCACATGAAACGAGCAACAAAACAATACATTGAGCGGTATGGACTTGTGTATGCGTTTTCCCTTGCACTCTTTGTTACACTTTTTCCACTCATACTCAGAGCATACGCGGGAACGCCAATCATTCCCGGCGGAACAAGCTACACACTCTTGAACTCGGCATCGATCCTGACACCTCTTCTCAATGTGATGGGGAACTTTTCATGGATACTCTCTGCAGTGCTCGCACTTGTATTTCTTTTCCTCCTTACGCAATATTTGCGTCGTTTCTACAGAAAGAGTATTGTTATCTTTGCGCTGTTCGCAGTCATTGTTTCCCCAACATTCAGCATGCTCAGTACGACTGTGAACGACATCATCCCCGCAATGATCTTTCTCGTTGCAGGATTGCTCTATTCACGTTTCCATATTGTATTCGTGACGCTCGCACTCTTCACAAATCCTGTTCTTGGGCTTCTTGGTGCTGGCCACGCGCTGCTTCTCTATAGAAAGAAGCCAATCTACGTGATCGGGTTGCTTCTCGCATGCGCTGTTGCATTATGGCCATCACTGCCAACAATCTCATTCACACCAGCACTGTACGAGCTTGGTTCCAACGGCGTCAGCATTTTCTTCCTTATCTTCGGTGTTCATGGATTCATGTCCAAGCAACTGAAGAACAAGCGAACAATCTCACTGCTCACACTGTGTTCGCTTGCACTCTCGCTTTTCCTTCCAGATCTCACACTCCTCGCAATTCTTTTCCTCGCGGTACTAATCGGGCACAGCATGTTGAACCTTCTTACCTCGAAATGGGAACTTGAATTGTTGCAGCAAACACTTATCGTTATCATATTCTGCCTTGCGCTCTTCCTCGCGGTGAGTTCGTCGAAAGAACTTATGGTAGATCAGCCAACAAAAGGGATGCACAATGCACTCCTCTCTCTCAAAGAACAACTCCAAGAGGGGAACGTGCTCACTATTGATGCGTACGCCCCGCTCGTTGAGTATTTTAGTGATCGTACCGCTGTTTCAAGTGAACATATTTTTTATTCTCGAAACCCGAGCGAAGTGTATGCATTTCTTGAGAGAACAAACACGAGATATATTTTGTTGACAGACGAGATGAAAGACGAGTTCTTTGAACGAAGTGATGAAGGTATTTTGTTCGTTTTACCGAATACACAGCGATTCATTCGCGCGTACAGTGCGGATGGCTATGAGTTTTGGTACTATATTCCAAGAGAATAAGCAAAACATATTTAAATGTTACAAATTTTTTAACAATTGTTATAAAAATGATAACACTATTGCAACCGGGTTACAGAAAGATCATGCAGTTGTTTTACAAAGAGAAAAACGCAGTATTACATCTTCGAGAGATTGCTCGGCGAACAAAACTACACGGACCAAGTACAACAAAATTTCTTAAAGACCTTGAACAGAATAACATTCTTGTAGCAAAAAAGGAAATACATCTTAAGAATTATCGCTTACAGCAATCAACAAGATCATATGTATTCTTCACGGCATTTGATGTTGAACGATTCGAACAGCTGCCAAGCATACGGAAGAACGCTATACGTATATATTTACAGAAGTTACAAGAAAAACCACTTTTCGCACTCTTATTTGGCTCTACAGCAAAAAAAACATATAATGAAGAATCAGATATAGACATACTTCTTATAACAAATAAGAATATTTCTACAAAAACTGCAGAAAAAGAAGCTGACGCTATAACAGCAATGAACATAAAAACATTTCAGATGACATACAATGATTTCAT
>JAPPOH010000016.1 GCA_028818155.1 Candidatus Woesearchaeota archaeon
CTTATAACAAATAAGAATATTTCTACAAAAACTGCAGAAAAAGAAGCTGACGCTCTAACAGCAATGAACATAACAACATTTCAGATGACATACAATGATTTCCTCATCGAATTACATATGAAAGAGGACAACGTTGTCCAATCAGCAATACAATCAGGCTATCCACTAATAAACCACATAAGTTATTACGAGGCGATTTACAATGAAAGAATATGACGTAAGAAAATTGCTCGACAATCAAACATTTACTGAAGAAAAAATACAAGAGTGTATTGATGAGAAGAAACTGAGAAAACAATCTATTGACTATGAAGAAATAAAAGGACATATTCGAAAAGCAGAAAATAACTTGCGATTCATTACTGAAAACATTAAGTTACGTTTTCTTGACTGGGCTATAACAGGGTGTTACTATGCCAGCTATCATGCTGCTCTCGCACTTATACAAGCGAAAGGGTACACATCTAAGAATCATTACGCAACACTTTGTGTACTTATCAAAAAATTTTACAGAAAAGAATTAACAGAAGAAGACATTACGCTCGTTGCAAAATTTCTCGACTATCACGATGTTCTTTTCTATGTCGAGTCGAAGCAGAAGCGTGAAGATGCGACATACTCCACAAAAACACGCTTTAGTGAGCAAGATGTGGAGAAACTACGAATCCAAGCAACGCTGTTTGTGAATAAAACAAAAGACATACTGGAAACACTTAAATAATCAATTTACTCTTTAAGAGTAGGTGGTATACATGGTAAATTATCTTGCAGTTGTCGTCGCGGCTGTCGTGAGCATGGTTGTTGGCGGCTTGTGGTATTCGCCAGTGCTCTTTGGCAACATGTGGATGAAGTTAAGTGGCATTGATAAGAAGAAAATGAAGCAGTTGCAGAAGAAAGCGGTGCGTGGCTACGTGCTGATGTTCGTTTCATCGTTTGTGATGGCGTTTGTGCTTGCTGAATTCGTTCGTGTTGGTAATATTGGCACATTTGCTGATGGCGCGAAGCTCGCTGGTTGGATCTGGCTTGGGTTCCTTGCTCCCCTGACGTTCGGTCCGTTCATGTGGGAAGGGAAGCCACTGAAGCTTTGTGTCCTGAATGCAGCGTACTGGCTTGTAACGTTACCATTAATGGCTGGCGTGCTCGCTGTGTGGCCTTAAATTTTTTTTATTTCTAATACTTTTGTATAGTCGACTAAGTTGTTGTCTATTCGTAGCTTTCCAGTAAGTCCTTCGATCTCCGCAGTTTGTATGCAGGTAAAAAAGTCTTCTGTGTCTACGTACGCACGGCATTGATGAATGAAAAGCATTGCATTATACGCTACGATAGAATCGAGTGATGGTTCTGAGTTATGCATTGCCAGATATGCATCCCTGAACGCTTCGAGGCGTGACTGTTCGTAGTCAACGCCTACGTCACTATAGATAATTGTGTGGTACGCGTCTCCTGCACCTTCTGCAGCATCTTCGTAATTCACTTCAATCGTTGAATAGATTGGGATGTCTCCATGGAGTGTCCTGATTTGTTTGATGAGAGAACCGAGGGACTTTCCCCCACTGACAACAAAAAATACTTCAGGGTTGTTACTCGCGACTTTCGTGATGATTGATCGATAATCCCGTTCTTCAACACTCGACGCTTCAGCAAATAACTCTCCTTTAAAGTGTTTTTTCATCGCTGTAAACGCTGGAAGGCCGAGCCCGTCATTTCTGTAGATCATTCCAACACGCTGTACGCCTTTTTCTTGCATGTCTGCAACAACACGCTCAATGTATTGCTCACTTGTCGGAAGGTTTTGCAGCATGAAGCCATTCGCAACGTCAGGATTGACGCCTGCAACGAACACAGGAACTTTGTGCTCGTTCGTAATCGGTTGTATTGCAAGCGCGCTTGGACTTGCTGTTGTTAAAATCACATCAGGGTTGTCTGCACGTAGTAACTTTCTCGTTGCTGTGACTGCTTTTCTTGGTGCACTCTCTGTATCTTCGGGTACAAACCGATACCCTTCATGTTCATGCATGAACAACGCTACTGCTTTCACTTCGTCATTTCCATAGAGGGCAAAATCCCCAGTTAGCGGCAGGACACCACCTATTACAATGCGATCATCTGGTACTGTACATGCTGTTCCCAATAGTAGGATGATGAGTGCAATTTTTGCGTTGATAGTGTTCATAAGTCAAAACCCCGAACAGAAATTGGCAGACCATCTGGTGCTTTGCCTTTGTGTTGCAGAGCGGCATCTCTGACATAATCTCCAAATGTTTTGCCTTCGAATTCATGCTGCTTTTCTCGTAACCGCAGGTAGTGTTCATCAACAAGAGAAAGTCCTTTCGCTGTGTGTCCGACTGACTTAGCATATTCAGGGTGTTTATTGGTAAGATCTATCATTACATCTAAAAGTAAATATCCTGCTTCAATTTTTTCTACGAATTGGTATTCTCTGTTGTTCCATGATGTCAATGCTGGAATTTTAGGCTGTTCAGCAAGGTATTTTTTTCTAGCATCCTGTAATACTTCTCTTACACTTTCAGTACGCTTATCCTTTACATTTTTTCCATCCATCCTTCCACTCTCTCCAAGGGTTACTGATGCTATGTGGACATACTTATTATTCTCCAAGAGCTCGTCATCAGAGGGGATGTAAACTGTTTTGCTTTGTTCAGTGTGAAGCGCTTGCTGAGTTGCATCTTCTATGAAACCTCCACATTCTGCGTCATCATGTAAGTAATTAAAGCTAAATGCCCGCATCACAAGAGGTTTTTCAGCATTATCTGGAACTTTCCCAGCTAAGTGTATCGCTGCTGCAGCTTCGAACAATCTCGACGTTTTTGCAAGTCCATATTCTTTGCCAGTGATTGCTGTTAGTTCTTCTGAGCGTTTAGCAATCGTTTCTTGCCATTCAGCAACAATATTCTCTATTTGCGTCACATCATCGTATAAAGTACGAAGTGTTGCTGTAGGGTCGTCTAATTTTCCTTCAAACACACCTTTAGCTAGGCCAACATATTGAATTTTTTCGACATAGCTCATGAGTTGTTCAGTATTGTGTTGGAGTACTTGTTCTGCTGCAGAATGTACTGCACTTGGAGCAAGACCTTCAGCGGCGAGTGCACTCTCTAAGCGCTGTTTTATGTGGGGATATACGCTTTCTTTATACGCTCGTATGCCTTCCGCAAGAGCAGTATGTGCTCGTGTTGCCAATCCTAAGCCACGTCGACTAATTTCAGGCAGATCGTCTATGCCTTTCATGCCTTTTCGTGTTATTTCAGCTGCGGCATGTGGTAGGTATGCATCAAATAATGCGTCTAGTGTCATGTTTTCCCCTTGTTATTACTATTAAGTGGTTTTATTTTATAATAAAACTTTTGGATATTTTTCTTACAAAAACAAAATAAATAAATACTAAAATTTCGTTTTTCGATAAAATGGGGAAAATCACAGAGAAGGATAGAAAAATTCTCCTTGAGCTCTCAAACAACTGCAGGATACCAGCAACACAGCTCGGAAAGAAAGTAGGTGTCTCAAGAGAAGTGGCTGACTACAGGGTGAAACGATTAGTAAAGCTCGGCGTTATCAAAGATTTTATCGCGGAAATTAATTTGGATGCACTCGGGTACACAAAGACGGTTGTCTACCTTGAGCTCAAACGTATTACGAAAAAACGAGAAGAAGAAATCAATGACTACCTCACGAAACACCCATTCACGACATGGATTGCAACATCGGCAGGAAAATGGAGTCTTATTTTTGATATCCACGCACGAGACACAAAGCAACTCATCACAATTATCAATGAATTAAAACATTTTCTCGCAGAGAATCTCGGCGAATATAGACTTGTCACACTTGAAGACCACGAACACTTTCTTTCAAAGTATTTCAATGGCACAACATCACCCACAACGTATACACAAAAGAAACTTGATGCAGACGATAGAGAACTCCTCAAACTCCTTGCGAAAAACGGTCGCATGGAATACGTTGCCATAAGCACCATTCTCAAGAAAACACCTGAAGCGATCAGCAAACGAGTAAAAAACCTTCTACAACATGGCATTATCAAACGATTCCATATTTTTCCAGATCTGAAGAAACTTGGCTACAATATTTACAATGTACAAGTAAAACTGGAAGATACAAAACAAGACATGGAAATCCGCTTTCTCCAGAATCTTCGAGATCACCCAAAAGTCTGCTTCTACTATAAACCCGTCTCGGGACAATGGACAATCGAGTTTGGTGTGTTTGTGAAACACCCTGGAGAATTTAAGATGTTCATGCAAGAACTCCGGAACCACTTCCCAGACCACGTTCGTGTCCACGATGTTGTCGTCTTCTACGAAGAAATTAAAGGAAACTATTTGCCAGAGGGTGTGTTCCAGTGATGTGGGTCGGAAAATTCAAAATACAGCATGATGATTGGGTTCTTGAGAAAACAGTCACGCATAACATTTCTGTGACTGGCGTCCCGCTCAGTTCGTTCCACAAGAACGGAAAGCACTACCATACTGCTGTTACATTCGTTCATGGGAAAGAAAAAAACAAGAACGACTTCATCACGTCAGTGAAAAATGATGCTCGTGTAGCTAAATGCTCTGTGCATGGTGATCAACTCCTCCTTCTCATAGAAGGAGAAGATGCCGTCTCGCATGCATTCGATGCCTCACTCTTCTTCGTACAACCGGTTCTCATGAAAGAAGGCTATGAATTCTGGGAAATAGGCTCATGGGAGAAGAAAAATATCACCGCATTCTTTGAAAAAGCAAAGGATGTAGCAGATGTGCAGATGCTGAAGCTACGGAAAGAGAATCCAGGCGTGTTTGTCCAGCACTCTGTACCCACACTAACGGCAAAGCAGCGGACTGCATTCGATTTGGCGCAAGCACATGGCTACTATGAATATCCGAGAAGAGTAAGTGTCAAAGAGTTAGCAGAAAAGATGAACGTTCCGCGTACAACCTTGCAAGAGCATCTGAGAAAAGCGGAAGCAAAAATCATGCGCATTTTCCTCCATAGTACAAATTAGCCGTCACATGACGGCAATAAATCTATATCCGAACACTGAATCACTCTACATGGGGGTTGATACTATGACAAAAAAATTGTACCACCAAGATCCTCATCAAGAGGAATGCACAGCAAAAGTAACAAACATCAACAGCAACGATGTCGAAGTAGACCAAACAATTTTCTTCGCATTTGCAGGCGGCCAAGCATCAGATACAGGAACAATCAACAATATTCCCGTAACAGAAGCGAAGAAAGCAGGCAAGAACATTATCTATACGCTAGAAGAAACACCACCATTCGCAGTAGGAGATACAGTCACGATACAAGTCGACAAAGAGAAGCGAGAACGAATCATCAAACTCCACTCAGCGATTCATTTCGCATACTTCCTGCTCACGGAAAAAATTGGACAACAAAAACTCATTGGGTCAAATGTCACAGACCAAAAAGCACGAGCAGACTTTGCCTATGATGGCTCATTCGCGGAGATCCTTCCAGAGCTCCAAGAGCAATTCAATGAACTGATCAAAAAGAATGTGCCAGTTCGTACCTTCCCGAGCGATAGCGATCCAGAAAAACGGATATGGGAATCACATGGATGGACTTGCCCATGTGGAGGCACGCACGTTGCATCTACAGGTGAGATTGGCAGTGTCATCCTGAAGCGGAAGACAATTGGTGCAGGCAAGGAACGACTAGAAGTACGACTCGCCTAATTTTTCTTCTTCATAAAATCAGCCATCGTCATCTTGCCACCAGAAGCCTTCACGTTTACATCACCAACCTGAAACTTCACAACTAACGTAACGCCAAGCGCTCGCTCCAACTTCCGCGCAGTCTCAATGCTTGGTTTTCGCTTTCCGGACTCAAAATGCTGCCACACGGACGTTTTGAGATTCAATGATTGTGCTAGTTCTTCTTGCTTCTTCCCAGACGCGGCGCGTGCGTTCGTGAGAATTTTCGCGTAATCAGGATGGATCTGTTCATCAGACTGCTGATAGTGCGCGCCGGCAGTCACTTGTGTGTACTTCTGCCGCTGCACTTTCGTCCCATGAGAAGCACAAGAAGCACAAACTGACATCTCCACTCCCTCAACCTCAGCTTTTTGCAATGCTCCATCCACTCCACACATCTCACACGTCATGTTCCCACGTCATAATCTCTAATTTTGATTTTCCCATCCACACAGGATGGGTATGCAAGAGCTTGAATTTATACTTTTGTGCACATGCGAACTCTTCAGGCTTTACGCAGATACAGGTGATCGTGCCTTTTTTCTTCAGCACTTCCGCTGCCTGTTCAAACAACGTCTCATTCCGCTTCTCGACGATCTTCAGCGGGAGTGCTTTGCCGCTTGACACAGGGTACGTGACGATTTTATCGACGTCCGCAACTTTCGTGTGGAGCCAATCCAAAGGCACTTTCGTGCTATGTAACAGTTTCTCCACACCAGCCAGTTTACTATTCATGCGAACAGCCTTCACATCTCGCAAATTCTCACAAAAGACGCTGATTTTCTCTATTTCTCGTACGGGAACCGTCTTCGGCACGGTCAGTTTTTCATACGCTAACCCCGTACTAAATTGCAAGGGGCTCGTTTTGGACAATAACAACGCAGCCTCAATAGCTAGCGTCCCATCATCTCCTGAAGGGTCAACGAGCACATCATCTCCTTGCACATCTGCGTAGAGGAGCGCAGCGGCTGCAATTGTTGCACGTAAACTTCTCCGAGAAAGCATAATTCGCCACTCCCGTTTTTCAAGTGCTTTTCCCACTAAATCCAAACCGACGTACGTCTTGTCCGTCTTGATAGCGTAGACGATAAACTGAGGATTTACTAGATCAACACTCTTTCCTTGTTTGTGGACCCACCCACCTACTTGCTCAACAAGTTCCTGCGTAATGCCTGTGGAATGACCTTCTGCCTTGAACGTGCCATCGATCAGCCCCAGCACAGCAGGGTCTGGCTCCCCAGGGCTGTCTGTGTACGGTGCAGTCAGCTGTAGCAGCACTCTCCTCGCAGTTTGCAAGTGAAATGCTAAGAGTGCACCTTCCTCGAGAGAGCAATCCACAGTAACGATCTGCTCAGCAATGGTCGTTTCCTTCTTCATCCAGCGAGCAATCTCCAGTACACAGGCCTGCTCACACCCTTTGTCCGTGATGACAAGAATCGTTGGCATACGACGACGAAATGCAATACCATTTTTAAACACGTCCTAAAGATATATAAACAACCTGTCGTGCCTGCAGATGATGGTGGTGTCGGGGTTGTCAGCTATTGTGCATGAGGTACAACTCGCTGAAGAGCTTCTCACGGAAACATTTCATATGGAGCATGATCCAAAGGTTCTTCTCCAAGTGGTCAAGCACACAAGCAATGCGCTTGAAGGTGCTGCAGAAATCACAGCACTCTCGAAGAAGATGGAAGCACTGCGCGCACTCTGCGCTCATATCTTGCAGGAATTCAAGGAATCCCCTCAGGTTTTCGCAAGAAAGGAAAAACTCGCGATAGCATCTGAAGGGTTTGAGCACATAGAAATACTGAACGAAGAGAGTGTTACAAGTATTCTCAACGAGTCAAAAGAACTCATCTATCAACTCACAAAGGTGATGACATGTCAGACGCAGCAGAAAGCATGAATGAAGCGCTTGAAGAACTCAAGCGCGTGGATCACTTAATCTATGTCTCGCTCAAGTACACAAGAACTGTAGATGTCATTATCAATATTCTCAACAGGATGGTAGATGCGTACAGCCACATAATCGCCGCGCTTGTTGACTTCGCTGGCGAGAAAGTGACGCATGAACCAGAGAGCGCGATTGAGCGAGCAGAGCTCGTGCAGCAAATGTATGGGAAAGATGAACTCTGCACGGACAATATGGGCCTGTACAAATTGCTCAGGAAACTATTGCGAGCACGGCATGTTGTGCGAGAGAACGAGTATCGAAGACATGTCACAATGAAAACGTTCATCGAAGGCAGAGAAGAGATAGTGAATATCGATATTATCACAAACTATTACTTGTTCCAGCGAGATTTCATTCTCCATGTGAAAGGGATTGTTGATGGTCGTGTCCCTGCAGAATTACAAGAGCAACAAACGACACATCCAGAGCCACCGACATGGATGAGCGAACCGAAGGAAGAACCTGAACCTGAGCCACAGGAACAGACAATCGTCACAAAGCGAACACCGCCGACAAAAACAACAGTGAAAATCCGACCGGTGGGTGCACCACCTCGAAAACGGTCGCCGCGACCGAAGAAATACAAGATTCAGATTCCGAAGAGTAAGAATTCTATCACATTGCCATTAGAATATGATCCTGCGTTGCGTAAAGAGATGCAAAAAGAAGCGGAGAAGCGAGCAAAAGAGGCTCGTGCGAAGGAACTGAAGGCGAAAAAGAAAAAAGCTGCGAAGAAGAAAGCTAAGAAAAAAAAGGTGAAGAAGAAAGTCAAGAAGAAAGTGGTGAAGAAGAAAGCCAAGAAGAAAGCATCAAAGAAGACGAAGAAAAAGGTTGTCAAGAAGGCGAAGAAGAAAGCTACGAAGAAGGCGAAGAAAAAGGCCAAGAAGAAAGCCAAGAAGAAAGCATCAAAGAAAAAAGGGCTCGTTGGCAGAATGCTCCGCTTGACGAAGAAAGTCACGAGGAAGAAATAATGTTTATTGACCCACACGTCCATTGTCGTGATGGGAAGCAAGCGTACAAAGAAACGATTAAGCACGCTCTTGCCGTTGCTGAAAAGGCAGGCATGACTGCAATTTTCGACATGCCGAATATTGATCCGCCAGTTATTACAAAGGAACATGCACTGGAGCGCATTCAACTTGCGAAAGATTCTCCTGTGTTCTATGGCGCGTATCTCGCGCTGACTGGCGATCCGGAGGAAGTGCGCGCAGGCGTTGCTGCTGTACGCGAGGTGCGAGAGATCATCGGTTTCAAATTATACGCAGGACATTCTGTCGGTCGTATTGGTGTGATTGATGAAGAAAAGCAGCAATTGATTTACAACACGCTCGCTGAAGAAGAATACGATGGGGTTGTTGTCGTGCACTGTGAGAAAGAATCTCTCTTGACGGATTGGGATCCAAAAAACCCCATTTCGCATTGTCGGGCGAGGCCGCCAGCAGCGGAAGTTGCCTCTGTTCAGGATCAAATTAATTTTGCGAAAGCAGCTGGGTTCAAAGGAACACTCCACATCGCGCACGTTTCTGTACCTGAGGCTGTAGACTTGGTCAATAAGGAAAATTTCGTGACATGTGGTGTGTGCCCACACCATTTACTCTTTGATGAAACGGCAATGGAAAAAGAAAATGGTATTCTTCTGAAGATGAACCCACCGTTACGGCCTCCAGGCATGAAGGAAGAACTGTTACAACAGTTGAGAGATGGAAAAATCACGTGGATCGAGACGGACCACGCACCACATACGTTGAAAGAGAAAGCGAACGAGCCGTACATGTCCGGCATTCCAGGCTTACAGATCTATCCAAAGTTCATTCAATGGCTGCGAGAACAAGGCATTCCTGAAAAGCAAATAGAGGAAATTACCTTCAATAAGATCGCGGACACGTACAAACTGGACATTCTGCCACGAGACTGCGAGCCAATCCTCGAATTGGGGGATGAATACGAGTTTGATGTGTATAAGGGTGTTATTTAACTATTTTCGAGTGGTTAAAAAAGATAGTTTCTTAAAGGATTTTTGAATTCTGTGTTGTATGATTGTCCCGCAGAGCACAATGCTTGCCCAAAAAACAGTTGATGCAAGAAAAACAGGTGTTTTTGATGCTGCTTCTTTCATAGCAGCGAATATGGACATCGTTGATTTCTGTATAACATCGAGGAAAATACAATTGCGTATGGAGGGAACCCCTGCACCACTTACAGCAGCAGGAGACTTAACAATAGAGCAACGATTGCATGAGCCCTTTGGAAGATTCCAAGATGTTGTTATGCAGCAGCAAGCAGTTGCAGAAGTAAAAGATGACAAACTTATGCGAGCATCACTTAGAGATGCACTTGGAATGTCAGCTTTGTATGAAGGTGCAATCTCGTATCTAGTCTATGGTGGTGCTGGGTTGCCTAGATTTCGTTTTCTGACTAAAGAATCTCCAAGAGAAAGAATTGCACGAACACAAAAAGGAATGCGAGCTATTCCTGCTGCATTCGAAAAATGTCTGCCACCAAAATCATCAAAATTGCGAGATCTCCTCGAGAGAATACATGTGTTTACACAAACAGAGGCGTATAGAGTGCTGCGAGGGTCATCAGCAGCACTTCCTTCAGCAACACGAGCGACAATGCTTCGAAGTAGAATTCTCACACCGCTCTCTCGTATATATGCAGTGAAAAAAAGTTATCTTTCTCCTTTCATAAATGCAGCACAATCGGCTGCGGCTCAAGACGCTTTTGAGGCGATAGCCAATATTGATGAAATTTTTGCATATGCACATTTCACCGGAAAACTTCCAGAACTATCAGATCAAGTAGAACACTTTGTTCGCGCTACTGCACTCTACAACTGGCCACAAGCAGCATTAACACCTCCTAATCGACAATCATCCCCATTCATTCCCTTCAATATAGATCTTGGTCAGAATGAGCGTCTCACATTTCTTACAGGACCGAACAGTGGTGGCAAAACATCACTCAGTAAAGCACTCATTCATGCAGCAGTGCAAACACAAATGGGAATGCCTGTTCATGCATTTCGGTATGCAACAACTGTTGCTGATCGTATTTTCTATATTGTCGGAGAGGGTAATCACTTGCAAAGTACTGAAGGAAGCATGGGTGAGCAACTCAAACGTATCAAATACGAATTCGAGCATGCAACACCTCGATCATTTGGTATCTTGGACGAGATGATTGAGGGTACAAGTTATCTTGAAAAAATGGAGCACACAGCAGATCTCCTTTGTGGTTTCAACCACATTGGTGCGCACATTATCTATTCATCACACATGCTCGAGCTTGCAAGAGCATTCCAAGCAGAAAATATTGGTGCATTCCAACAAATGGGATTTGTCGATGACAAACCAACATACGAAGTGCTTCCAGGCATCGCAACAACCAGCGGATTTGATGCACTGACTGACAGAGTAAAATTCCATAGAGATGCAATGACTGAAAGCCTTGTAGAACGCGGCTACCTTGAGCAAGGAGCTGATCTTCGATCACCTAGACATAACTCACGCCCTGAGAGAGACTCCAAAGCCCTTGCACAACATTCTCAGAAATAGTCGCGTGCGTTTTCGGCTTGATCACAAGTTTTTCATTTCTTCCGGGATGTGCAAAAATGATAGTAAGGTCGTTGTGTTTTGTGAACTGCTCCCAGTGATTCGCAAGATACTCCACATTCTCTTTCGTATGCAAGGTTGCAATCACACTCTCACCTTTGATCTCTACAACCTCGAGCTGCTCTTGGACAATACCAACAACATTACGATCTTTGTACGTGAACGTGATCATATTTCCATCTTCTTTGTGATCCACCAACTTCTTGTCGAGCATGTCTTTATGCCTCACATACAAAACAAGCCACTCAGTGAGTTTCATGCGTGAGCCTCCAATGCACAAAATACGGAACGAGAATGCCAAGCACTAATGGGAGCGCAACGGCAAACGTGTGTGTTTCTCCGAACCTCGCTTGTAAGACATGCAAGCTGAATGACACGAGCACAACGGTCGTGAGAACAAGGACGACAAGTCCGACATGCTGGTGCTTATGTTCCATTTTTAGATCGTGCACTGCATGTACTAAGAACAGACCCATACAGGTGCCAAGTAAAAAGACAATGGGGATAGTGTATGCGAGGATGCTAAACACAATGAATGGTAAGAGCATCAGTGCGGCACCAATCATACCGCTTGTTAGAAGTGCGATTAACACCCAGAACGCAACTTTCTCCATGCGTCGCTTTCCTTTATGTCGAGCGGCAACAGTGAAGACTTTCAGGACGTGCTCTATTTCACTATTTGACCAGCCTTTTTTCTTTAAACGAGCAACGTTCACGGAAGTTTGTTAGAAAAAGGATTTAAGAATGTTACCGTTTATTGCGGGCGGAAATTTCTGCACCTGTAACATAGTTGAGGATGGCATTTTCAGGATCTTCTTCCACTGCACCAGCTTCGAATGCACGAACGACAGCACTGTAGAATGCTGCTCGGTCTTCTGGATCCTTAAATCCCTCATAGCCTTCACCGCCTTTCGCGCAGAGATCTATAAGGCGTAGCGCAGTCTGGTTTAATTTACCTACACTAGCACCATTGCCTTGACTATTACAAAAAGTACTCACACAGTTGTACAGATTACTCGGTGGTTTGCCAAGACCCAATTTCACGCGCTCGCCAACATCAACATCACGCGGCGTTCTCAATGGATGATCTGACATTTTCCACAAGAATCACCCAACATTTTTAAACCCTTGCACCACAGAAACACTGTGTTACGGTGGATCGTCTTGGGGGGGCTGTTACTGAGTCTTTTTCCCATTTGCAGACCATTTGTGCTCTTACTTCTAGCAGTGTTGCTCTTCTATGAGATGAGCCCAACGAGAATTCTCATTGGGAACAGGCGACAGGAGCTTGATGCAGGCATTCTCATCGGAGGACTCTTACTAGCAGTTGAAGATCTCTTACTTCTTTTCAGCGTTTTCCCAGAGACAGTCAGGACAAAGGTAAGCATCCTCATGCCATTTGGCTTCGTCATTCTCCTTGCTGCGAGCTGGTTCGCCATGCGACACGTGAAGCAACCAAGTATTATCTCTGAGCATCAGAATCCGCTTATTACCTTCGCACTGTTCTTTGGTTTTGTCGTCATGCTTTTCAAACCGCTCCTTATTTGGACGTACATGGCAGAATACATGCTCATCGCTCTCGGCTTTGTGTTGCTCGCTCTGTATTTCGGGAGGAAGCAAGACCTCGCCTGGCACGCGAAGCAGATTCGCTCGCTTTTCACGTCAAAGGACACAATTCTCTTGGGCATTTCAGGATTGTTGGTGTTACATTTCACAATCATGGTCGTTGCTGGCGTCATACAACTCAGACCTGACGAATTGTCCTTAAGTACGCTTGGCACGATTTTTCTCATCGCGCTCCCTGGCTATGTGTGGTATAAATTATTCAGAATTCGAGCAAAGGGACATCAGCACTTGCCTGATTGGCCACCGTGGTTCACGGGCGTGATCATGGCAACAGTTGTTGCTGCGTTTGTTGAGCCGGTTATCTCATTCGTTCCGGGCTTGGACATTGATCATGTGGGGATTGTTGGAACGAACACGGGTGTGTCGCCGTTATTCCTCGCGGTGCTTGTTTTCGCAGCCTTTTTTATTGCGGGAAAGCTCCATGATCATGTTCGTCGTATCCTCATGCTTGGCCCTATTCTTGCAGGGTTGTACTTTCTTGGTTCGTACATGTATTATGCGTTCAGCAGCACGTTCTTGTACGTTGTGAACGTCATTGTACGAGCAGAAGCAGGGTACATCACTGTGCCAGTCGTCATTCTCATGGCCCTCGGTGTTACAGTGTTCTCTATCACTGGCTACCTGAGCTTTCTGTATGAGATTTGCAGGGATTAGAGAAACCGTGCATCGTCGATAACGCCATCGCTATCTGTGTCAAGACCTGCAACAACAGAAACGTCTTGTGTACACACTGCAGCAAAGTGTTTCACTAGCGCAACGATTGCTGCTCGCGTCCCCGTATGATGTTTGCCAGCAATCCAGAGCACGGATTTTCCTTGCGCCAGCGGATTCGGCATTTTGACGATAATCCCTGCATGTTCATGATCATACGTTGTTTCATCTGTCACAAACATGCGCTTCTCATACCAGATAGGAGCAACATCATTCAACTTCTCTGCAGCCTTATTCACAATTGGACCGCCGATTACAATGAGGTGCTGCTTCCAATCACGTAACTCAGTATCAAGCACGACAGCGGGCGCTGCAGGAAACTCAAGAAATGTTCCGAAGAATAGCCCGAGGTCAATCGCATAGCTGCCATCTCGTGAACGCGCGCCTTCAGGCCCGTGTGGATCAGGACTGCCAACGACAATCTGTGCGTCCCACTTACCATTTCTGATAAATGGGGAGAGGAACTCTTGGTATGCTGGATTCGTTTTCGTTTGTTTGAAATCCTTAAAGCGCACAGCGTATGCGGGCGCTTCTAAACGAAGTACCTTCGCACTTCCAACTTCTGCGATGTGATCAACCGCAATCAATCCAGCTTCTCGCAATCGTTTGATGTGGTAGTGGATTTTCTGCTCTGGTTCTCCTAACCTTTCAGCCACGGCAGATGCGTGGAGAGATTCCTCAGCTAATAGTTTGATAATCTGTATTGCGAGTGGACTTGCAGTGGCTCGTACATGTTCTGGTTGTAACTCCACACAGGGGAGCGCTTCTGTGCCTTGCACGAGGTACATACTACAAATAAAATTGTAATGAGTATAAAAATTTTTTGATAATCTTTATAAAGGCAACACACCGTCTAAAGGAAATGCACAACATCGCATGCATCGGCGGCGGCACAGGCCTCTTCACATTACTTTCAGGCCTCAAAAAGCGGAGCTACAACATCTCCGCAATCGTCACCATGATGGATTCAGGCGGTTCTACAGGCCGTTTACGCGATGAATTTGGGTATTTACCACCCGGAGACGTGCGACAATGTCTCGTCGCACTCTCCGACGCACCCGATGATCTCAGAAAATTAATGACCTACAGGTTCAGAAGCGCAGGCGACTTAGCAGGACACAACCTTGGCAACTTAATTCTCACAGCGCTCAAAGACATTGCAGGTGGGGAGTATGAAGCGATAGAAGCAATGGAACGCATGCTGAACATCAAAGGAAAGGTGCTTCCAGTCACATTAACAAGTTGCCACCTCGTTGCCACATTATCAGACGGAAGCAAGATCATCGGCGAAACGAACATCGACGTACCAAAACACGATCCAAAACTTACAATCAAAAAATTAGAGTTGCAGCCAAGCGCAGAAATCTTCAGTCAGACAAAAGAGGCACTGTTGCAAGCAGACACCATCGTTCTTGGTCCGGGTGATGTGTACACGAGCATCATGCCCAACATCGTTGTGGATGGATTTCTTGACGCGCTCAAGGAAACGAAGGCAAAAATCATCTACGTTGTGAATACCATGACAAAACACGGCGAGACGGCAGGATTCACCGCCCAGAAATTTGTTGATCACATGAAAGAGACACTCGATGGCGTGCACATAGATGCTATAATTGTGAATACAGGAAACATCTCTGAAGAACAAGAAGCAGCGTACATGCAAGAGCAAGCAACACCGGTAAAGAATGATCTACAAGAGGGCATCATTATTACTGGCGATCTCGTCAACAAAGAAGCGTTCGCACGACACAATTCAAAGGCGCTCGCAGACGCAGTGGAAGAGGCGATCAAAAAATGTGCGGGATAGCAGCATACAAAGGAACGAAGCAAGCGAGCCCAATTCTCTTAGAAGCGCTCCGCAAAATGGAATACAGAGGGTATGACTCTGCAGGCATCGCAACAGTGCATGACGGAGTGATTACCGTTCGGAAAGACACTGGCAAAGTTGAAGAAGTAAACAAAAAAGTTCAATTTTCTGAACTCAAAGGCACTACAGGTATTTCACATTCACGCTGGGCAACCACAGGATCTGTCACACAAAAGAACGCGCACCCACATTATTCATCAGATAAGAAACTAGCAGTTGTCCAAAACGGCATCGTCGAGAATTATCAAGAACTCAAAGCTACGCTAGAAGAGAAAGGATACAGTTTTCAGTCAGAGACAGACACAGAGGTGATAGCGAAACTAGTAGAAGACTCCGAGCACGACCTCCTGCAGGCGGTCCAGGATGCGTTCCTCCAACTCCATGGCAGGAACGCGTTTGTAGTTCTTGATTCCACAGGCAGCATCGTTGCAGCAAAGAAAGGCTCGCCACTCATCCTTGGAATTGGAGAAGATGCACTCTTCTTAGCGTCAGATCCAGCCGCACTCTTAGAACACACGAAGAATGTTATTTTTATCGAGGATAATGAACTTGTTGTTCTTGACGATGCATACACAATCTACAACGCGAACACGCTGCAAGAGTTGAAAAAAGAGCCAACAACAATCAACTGGACAGTTGAGCAAGCACAAAAAGGAAATTACGACCACTTCATGATCAAAGAGATAATGGAACAGAAAGAATGCATCATGCAAGCGCTCGCGCAGCCGAAAGAACTCATCCAAACGGTCGTGAACGAAATCAACGGAGCCTTCGGCACGTATGTTGTCGGCTGTGGCACAGCAGGGAAAGTAGCGTTAACTTCCACCTATGCGTTCTCTGACATCGCAAAGATGCATATTAATTTCGCATTCGGCTCAGAGTTTCCTTCGTATCACGATTTCTTAACAGAAAAATCATTATTGATCGCAATTTCACAATCAGGAGAGACAGCAGATACATTAGAAGCTCTTGAAACAGCGAAAGCGAAGGGCGGTAAAATCATTTCTGTCGTGAACGTCATGGGAAGTACGATGATGCGCAAGTCAGACCACACGTTGATGGTGAATGCGGGACCGGAAATTAGTGTGTGCTCAACAAAAGCAACGACAAATCAACTCGCGATTATGTATTTACTTGCGTATGCGTGCAATGGTCGGTATGATGAAGGCCTTTCTATCTTGAAAGGGACAGCTGCTGCCGTTGATGAAATGTTGAATGATGCCTTTTGCGCTCATGTAAAGAAACTAGCAGAGAAATTACTCGATCAACCAAATATTTACGTGATTGGCCGCGGCATGAATTATCCAATGGCACTCGAAGCTGCAATTAAAATTCAGGAAGTGAGTTACATTCACGCTGAAGGGTTTGCTGGCGGTGAGTTAAAGCATGGACCACTGGCTTTGATTGACAAAGATGTACCTGTGATAGCATTCGTTGCGAATGACGAAACGAAAGAAGATATTCTCGCGAACGCGGAAGAGACGAAGGCGCGCGGTGCGTATGTGATTGGGATTGCACCGGAAAATAATGATGTCTTCGATTACTGGATTCAAGTGCCTGATTGTCCGGAGACGTCTCCGATTCCGAATATCGTTCCGGTGCAACTGTTAGCATACTATTTGTCGACGATGAAAGGGAATGATGTGGACAAACCAAAAAATCTTAGTAAATGCGTCAGTGTCAAGTAGTAAAAAGCCACTGGACATGTACGGCCCGAACGTTTTTATTCTTGCATTAGTTCCCGAAATAATGCAAAATGAAGACTGGGAAGTATCGCTTACTGTATTCTACGAGCATAACAAGAGAAAGTACAAAGTAACGAGAAGATTGCCTTCTATGACAGTAGCAGAAACAAAAATCTTTGACACAGAGAAAGAGGCGCAAGCACAATTCAAACAGTGGTCATGAGTTCACGCTGTTTCTCCTTGAGCAAGTCTACAAGCACTGGTTGATTATACGAATAGATATCAGGTATCTCGAACGAGATGATTCTCTTCTGTAAATACAGTGAGGGAAACATCTCTGCGAGCGCCTTTCGCTGATGCTCTTCCATCACAACGACGAGATCTGCTCGTTGCATATCTTCTTTTGTTACAAGATTCTCGTAGATACCTTTGTATGAACCACCAAAAAGTTCAGCAGCTGTTCTACTGCGATGTTTTCCTTGATTACAAACAAAGAGGATGTGCATACATAGAATGGGAGTGAAGAGGTATTTAAGCATTCGTTCAAAGTATTGAAGAAGCGGCGATCCCTACCTACTAGTCCCGACCTCAATACTGAGGCATCATTCGTTCGGCAGGACTTACTCGCCGACAATTCTAAGGAAGAAATGCTTCTATTTATGCATTGCGCCCACATGTCCAGTGGAGGCAAAAACTTGTTAAATGCTGCATCAAGAGAACACTCATGACAATCGACTTCAGCAAGATTAAAACACTCATCGTGGATATGGATAATACACTCTGCGATACGTTCCACACGTTGAGTAAGCCACAGTGGGGGAAGGTTGAGGAAGCGCTGGAAGCGAAAGGTTGGGGAGCGTATGCTGCTCTCCTAAAGGAAAACTTCGGGAAACATGGGTTCAAGCACACATTAGAGCATTCTGACATGAGTGAAGAGCAGATTAAGTACGCACTCTCTGTATATGAAAAGGTCGATGTCGCTCCTTTGGAACTATTTGCTGATGCGCATGATATTTTAGATGTGGATATTCCGAAGATTCTTCTATCGAGAGGCGAGCCAACACATCAGCAGAACAAGATCGAGCACTTGGACCTTGCGCAGTACTTTGAGAAGATCAGAATCGTCGACACGTTTCACACAAAAACGGATGCGATCAAAGAGATTATTGGTGATAGTGATCCGAAAGCGTTCTTGATCATCGGCGATCGGATTGAAGAAGAGATTGCTGATGGGAAACTGTTGGGTATTCCTACAGTTCTCGTACGGAGACCAGACTGGCCGGTCGCGGAATCCGATGTCGTGCCGGATATGGTGGTGAGTTCGTTGAAGAGTGTGAAGGAGAAACTCAAGCTTTAAAACAGGTATATGTGTTCTCATCATATGGTCGAACTCTCCAGCCTCGATGTACATTTCCTCACGAAGGAACTGCAAACATTTCTCAACGGCAAAGTCGAGAAGATCGTCCAATCTGAGAAGAACAAGAAAGATGTTCTCTTCACGATGTACGTCAAGGACATGCCGAAGGTATTCTTACGCTTCTACTTACCAGGATTAATTTGCACGCCAGCAAAAAAGCCACAAACATATCCGCAAGTGCCTCCAGGCTTCGCGATGTTCCTCAGAAAATACGTGCAAGGAACGAGACTCACGAAAATAGAACAGAAAGGGTTTGACAGAATTATCACCTTCACATTCGAGCGAAAAGACCACAAAGTAGCGGTTGTTGTTGAGCTCATGAAGCCAGGCAACATGCTTGTGTTAATCGATGGCATCATCAAACAACCATTAGAGAACCAGCGCTTCAAAGATCGTTCATTACTCGGTAGAAAAGAGTACGAAGCGCCGCCGCCTGCGTTCAATATTCTCGAAGCGAGTGAACAGGCACTCACAGAACGGCTCGAACAAAGCGAGAAAGACACAATCGTGACGAAACTCGCACTGGATCTCGGTCTTGGCGGCGTATACGCAGAAGAAGTCTGCCACAGGGCAGGTGTTGAGAAGAAAGCACAGCAAGGAGACAACAAAAAACTCATTGCAGCACTCCATGAGCTATTGAAAGAACAAGCAAACCCATGTGTTGATGAAAAGCGAGCGTATCCAATCAACATGCAAAGTAAAGAACCAGAACAATATGAAGGCACGTTCGTACAGGCACTCGCACAATTCGTTGATGATACAGAAGTTGTGGAAGATGTCACAAAGAAGACAAAGAAAAAAGAGAAAAAACTCGAGAAAATCCAAGAAAAACGAATTGCTGAACTAGAAAAAATCGAGAAAGAATCTCGCGAGAAAGCGGAAAAGATCTACGAAGAGTATGCGTTCGTGCAAGAACTCCTCGAAACAGTACAAAATGCACGAAAAACAAAGCAAGATCCGAAGGAACTTTTGAAGAAATACAAGAACGTGAAGTTTATTCCGAAGACGGGAGAGCTTGAGGTAGAGTTCTAAGCAGCGATACGATAATCAGTCTTCACCTTCGCTGCCGCAACTGCTCCGGGAAGATCACCAGGTCTCGCTTTCGTCGCATCTTTCGGTAGCACAACACCAAAGACAGGACCGCCGGTCTCAAATGCTTGTGTATACAGTGGCTTCCCATGGTGCACTTCGGAAAAGTATCGCACACTCTTTAACCCGATTCCTGATCCAGATGCGTATGTTTGGCCAATTCCTGTGATGTTGCCTGTGTGCACAAGTTCAGTAAGGTCTTCGACTGTCAACTCGTGGATTGCAAAGTTCTGTCCTGTTGACCAATCTCTGAATACGCTTGCTGCTCTTGGAGAGAATGCGCTAATTGTTTGATCTGCCGCTGCAGCATCTTCTTTGTACATCTTCCGTACTTCGTTCAAGAACCCATCAAGGCACACAGGGCTGCCATTATCTGAGCAAACGATCATGTAATGTGTATCAGAAATATCATGCGCACCGATATGGATGCGTGCTCCATCAGGGTGCATGCCTTGGTTCACTTCTGCAAACATTTTTTTGCCTGCATTCTTTGCGTAGTTGTATGCGATAGCATAGATTGCACCAGGGTTGCCAACGACAGCTTCAAGATCACTATGGTAACTAATGATATTCCTCGCGTTTGTGGTTCTCCCAGGTCCTGCAACGCCGAATGAATCACTATAGATATTCCCTCTTCCAGCGATAAGTTGTGCAACTGTTTGCAACATCGGCTCAAGTTCCACAGTATCCATTCTTGGGGTGAGACCATGTTCAAATGCAGCGAGGAACGCTGCTTCTTCCTTCATGAACACAAGGCCTTGGAATGCAGTGTATGGATCTGCTAGCACATGTGCAGTGAGATCTCTCTTGACATCGACATCTTCCATTCCTGGAACGATTAAAAATTTCATCACGTCACTTAGATCGTCAAGCTGATGCACATCATCATGTCTAAGAGAATTATACCCTTCTACTCCCAACACTTGTCTATATGCATTCGGGCATATATCCTCTATTCTATCCTCGAGTAAGGTGATCGCTCTTGCAGCTTGCTCTTCTTGAGATGACAAATGATCGAATGTTTCATTGTATATTCTCATTGACCGAGTAGACGTAGCCCTGGCGATTTTTCCTCTTTTAATCACAGCTTCATATGCCTCATATAACTCAGACTCTCGTGACTCATCTCTTTGGAACGCGTCAACATTCTTTACCCATTCTGCAGCTGGGAATTGTGTTTTGATGGTTTCTGAGGCAATTTCTAAGAATGCAGCCACGTTCTGCGCTTGCTCTTCTTGAAGTCGTATAAATTCCTCAACTTCTTCTCTGGACGGCATTATCGACGAGAAAGTATTTTTCATTTATAAATCTTTCTATTTTTTACTACTTTTAAGTGATTCTACTCAACTGTCCGATTTTCTCGGACGATTGACTCAGAGCTACATGTATGAAACAAATATTTAAAGCACCAGAACGCAAACGATTGCAATGAATTCTTCCTCAACAAAGGGAGAGCTCAGAGAATGTATCTAGAACTGTGAAGCTAAAGATTTGCGCGTTGAAAAGCAGCTTCTATCTGGTTCCCGAACTCAACTTGAGGAGGTGCTTGAGCTCTTTCAGTCATCAGTCTATCTAGTAAGCTACAGGACTTCCTTGGAATATCCAGAAGATCCGAATCCCAAACAGAGACACCTTGTTCATGCGCTGCAAGTAAACTTTCAGCACCTTTCGTGATTTTTCTTCGTATACCTTCTAAATTAAAATGCAACCCAGTGTATTCAGATCGATACTCTGGTCCTAGCGTATTAACAGCATTTACATAAGCGTCAGACAGCCAATGCCGTGATTCCTCCGGAGCAAAACCTGTGATCATCATCTCAGGAACCCATAAGAATTTAAGAACCTTTGTACAACAAAGGTGCATGTCCGAATTCTTCCTCAAACGGTACAGAGAGATCGATCCAACAGTTGAACTGATAGACCCGAGCACGATCAAGCGAGCACTCAGAATCACAAAACAAGCAAAACCAGAACAGCTCAAGATGCAGCTCAGAAAAAAAAGCACGAGATTCACAAAAGGCTGCAACATCGAAAAAATCCCATTCCTCAAGAACGGCTACTACTACGAAGCAGAATACTCATTAGGCGCAACACCAGAATACCTCTTAGGACAATACTACCTCCAAGGACCTCTCTCACAGTTAACGTGCGAGATCCTTAAACCAGACGGTCCAACATTGGATATGGCAGCAGCACCTGGCGGCAAAACGTGTTATTTAGCAGAAATGGCACCACACGTCGTTGCATTAGATAATAACGCAAAAAGACTAGCAACGGTCAGAAACAACGCAGAGCGCTTAGGACTCACAAACGTCATCTGCGTGAAAAAAGATGCACGCTTCGCAACAGACCTCAAAGAAACATTCCCATTCGTGCTCTTAGACGCGCCGTGTTCTGGCAACTATTGCTCAGAAGAAGGATGGTTTAGCAAACGAACCATCGAAGACATCAAGAAAAACGCGAGATTACAGCGAGAACTCCTCAAAGCGGCATACAAGTGCCTCACGAAAGGAGGAAAACTCCTCTATAGCACCTGCTCGTTAGAGCCGGAAGAAGACGAAGAGATGATCAAATGGTTTCTTAACAGATACGAGGACATGAAATTAATAAAACTCAACACAATCGGCGATGATACAGACCTCGGAAGTCGATTCTGGCCACACAAAACTAATTGTGAGGGATTCTTTCTGGCTCTAATTCATAAGTCTTGACATCAGATTCTCTACCAGGTGGATGTGATGGTAATTTCGCTCCTGGTAACGCTTGTGCAGCATATTGCCTATGTAGAACTTCCGAACGATCGCCAGACGGAGTAATATTTCTACCTACTACAGTAAAATCACGGATAATAAACGGCTCTTCGAATGTTCGTACTGTTCCAATGTCCTCTCCTGTAACGGTATAAACAATTTTCTTAACGCCAAATCCTCGGGTACGGTCGCACGCATTCAGTGCCGGCATGGTGCTGATGGAAACGCGTTCTATACTGCCATCACCATCAATATCAAGCTCCTTCACAACATACGGGTTATCCTCATATACTTCTCGCTCTGCAGGGGTCATACTAGCAAGAATTTTCCGGAATTTTCGAGGTTTGCATCCAGGAGTATTGCTTCCTGCACCTGAGAGGTATCTTGCGAATCGTCGTATTGAGGAATATATGCCAATACCAACCTTGGGTTTTCCAGCGAAATCTCCAACATATGGGTGAACAGATATTTTTTCCTTCCCAAACACAGGTGGCGCAAGAAGTGTTAACGCGAGCAACGCTATATTCAACCCCCTGTGTCTCATACTAGCGTTTTATTGGTTATATTCTTTTATATATTCCGACAAGAATCTATAATATTCTTTGCAATCTTCAAAGAAATGGTCTTGACTACTGTACCCAGGCAACATTCGGGAATTCTTTGAACTCTTTATCTCCTGTAAGAAAAAGCAATCCACGCTCTTGCGCCGTGAGGTATCCAATGCAATCTACAAACGAAATATGCTGTCTTCTGAATTTTTTCCGAAGCATACTTGCGCTTTTTATCGTCTCATTATCTGGCTCTTTGCAAAAGCGAAGAAACCAGTCATACGCTTGATCAGCTTGTTCTTTCGTTTTGCTCCGCAATAATGCATGGTGCAGCTCCATAAGGTTTAGTTTTGTCGTGATGAATGGAACATTTTGATATTCTTTGTATGAGTGTTTTCCTTGCACTATCTCGACGAGTGCGTACGTATCGAAAAAGTATCCTACTTCCATCCTTTCCTCGCAAAATCTTTCAATTCTTGCGCGGTTCCATCTAGTTGCAGTGAACCAAAAATCTCACCTAAATCAACAGGCTCAATAAACTCAACGACAATCTTGTCGTTCTCTTTGAACGAACGATCTCGCACGATCTCATCTGGAATAACGAGACCAAGATGCTTCCCTATTTTTTTGAGTTGTACTTCCACTGACATGCCTCTTTATGAACCATTCTACTATAAATACTGTTCTTTTTAATTGAGTGTCGGTCAAAAACCCGGAAGATTTCCGAAAAAATGGTCGGGCGCCGGTAAGCCTGGTTCTGTGCCGTGCCGTGTTCGGACCACGGTGTCGACATTTAACTGAGCGGCTCGAAGCCTTGCACCAGCCCGGTCGGTCGTTTCATCCACCCGCTACAGACGTCAACGCATCGGGCCCCGTCACCAGGGCTTGTGGCGTATCATTCCATTGCAGCGTCGGTTCGTTACTGTCCGTTCGTTGCCATCAGGTTTCCCCGATCTCACTTTCGCGAGCAGCCGTCGCGGAGCCAGGACTTTCCTCACCCGAAGGCGATAGTCGACTCGGCGCCCTACCGGGAGAAGGAAGCACTACACTCCTCTTAAAATGCTCGGAAGCTATTTAAAGCAATGAATGTTACCACTCGAAAATGCACGAAACTGTGAGCGTTCTAGATGCGTATGAAGGACAAGCAGTATACCCTGTAGATTTTGGCAGATGCCGTGGCTTCGCATCTCTTGATATTCTTGGAGATATGGAAACAGCTGAAAGATCACTCAAGTGTTCACAACTTGAGATCGAAAACTATTTTGGTTCCGCTCTCATAGGTGCCCGCTACGAAATTACTGACGCGGCGCTTTATTCTCGTAGTGCAGATAAAGATTTTTCTTCTCGATGGGAAAAACTTCGATTTGACGGCGAACGTGGAGAGGCATTCCTTTTCATACCAAGAAAAGAAGTGCAAACTCTTCGGTCAGTACTTGGAGTAAGCACAGAAAATCGATATCCGCCTGCTAAACTGATTCTAAGAGGTGGAAAAGCTCACGGATTCAGTGCAACTGACCCATCAACTTAATATACCACTGCTTCATCCACGAGAACATGGAACCTGCCAGGGTAAAGAGCACACAGCACCCAGACAACGTCTATCCAGCCTTCTTCTCTGAAAGTGAAATCATGGGTGGCAATGACGAAATCAAGGAAGCCTTCTACGCGTTTAGCCATTTAGGATGTCACGAACAACTCTGGGATGCAGAGGGGAAAGAAACAGACAACTTCGTCGTGAAAAAACTCTTAACAAGATACGAACGCTACTTCAAAGAACACATTTTAGGAGATCGTATTGTCCTCAGCCTCAGAATACCAAATCCGAACGTGGAGAAAAGCGAGGCAAAAATCCTCTTAGAAGCACTCAACTCCATCACGAGAAGCTACGACATCGTCAAATTATTCTACGGCGAAGACGCAAAGCCACCAATCATCGATGTGTATGTGCCCATGGTCCAATCAGCTGATGATGTGCTCAAAGTCCATGAATACTACCAAGAGTACATTATCAATCAGCAAAACAAACCGATCAGGAAAACAACAATCAAACAATGGCTCGGCGAATTCGGACCAAAGAATGTACTCGTTACACCATTAGTAGAAGACAAAGAGAGCATTTTGGACGCGCACAACATCGCACGAACATTAATTGAGAAAACAGGCAATAAAACAATCCGTTTCTGGTTCGCCAGATCAGATCCAGCATTAAACTACGGCAGCACAACAACAGCATTAATGCTCAAAGTAGCATTACAGAGATTACACAACCTTGAACAAGAACTGGGCGCAACAATTTACCCCATCATCGGGTGCGGGAGCGCACCATTCAGAGGGAACTTCCGGCCTGATAACGCAGAAAAGATGCTCGAAGGGTATCCGAGCATCCAAACATTCACGATCCAAAGCAGCTTCAAGTACGACCACCCGATTGAGGAAGTGCAAGCAGCAGTCAAAATAATCAACGAAACAAAAAGAAGTGCACCAGTCCCCATTGATGAAGCTAAAATCCTCCCAATCATAGAAAAACTAACGAACGCATACGAAGAAGAGATCAAACTCTTAGCACCATTAATCAACAAAGTAGCAGCGCACGTACCTTCTCGCAGATTAAGAAAACTCCACGTTGGATTATTCGGGTACTCGCGTTCATCAGGTGGCTTCACCCTCCCGAGAGCAATCAAATTCACCGCTGCACTCTACTCGTTAGGCCTGCCACCAGAACTATTATCGTTAAGCGTCCTCACAAGTGAAGAGATAGGAACAATCAAAGAAGTATACAGCAACTTCGAACAAGACTACCAAGATGCAGCGCAATATTTCAACATGGATAACCTCCATTTGTTCCCAGAACTCATTCAAGAGCGAATAAAAGAAACCGTCAGAAAATTCCCAGTCACACCAGAACGCAAGCACGCGAAAATCACAAGCATCATCGCAGCAAACCTCGAAAAAGAACAGTTCGATGTCGTGAAGGAAGATATTGTTCGCGCGGGCATGATCAGAAAATTCTTAGGATGAGAGATTCTTGTAGGTTAAGATAAGTCCTATGCCTGTCGTGAGGCACCAGAAAAAAATCTTGATTGCAGGAGAAAACGGCCTCCCCTCAAGCAACGGGATAAACGTGCCTGCAATG
Source organism: Candidatus Woesearchaeota archaeon (assembly GCA_028818155.1). GTDB lineage: Archaea > Nanobdellota > Nanobdellia > Woesearchaeales > UBA525 > UBA525. The sequence continues at coordinate 26,139 of JAPPOH010000016.1, forward strand.
GATAAACCAATGATAATAATGATTTGGTTCTCTATTTTCCTATGCATAGAGCTACTTGAGATCATCCAGTTAAAAACTTTCACCAAGATCGAAGCTATCCTTCATTTTATATACAAAAAAACATTCCGTACAGTATGACAGACCCGTTCATGCTTGTTTCATTAAAAGATGCAGAGGCAAAAAACCTCTCGCGAGTCATCGCAAGCGATTCATGCAGGAAAATTCTGAATTTTTTAACGGAAAAAGACGCGACGGAGTCAGAAATCGCCAAGGCACTGAAGATGCCCCTCTCCACAGCACATCACAACGTCCAACAACTGCTGAAGGCAAAGATGATCGTTGTTGACGAATTCCATTACAGTGAGAAAGGGAGGGAAGTGAATCATTACAAACTCGCAAATAAGTACATTATTATCGCGCCGCAAGGACAGAAGACATCGTTTTGGGAGCACATGAAGAAGTACGTGCCCGTTACTCTGTTAACATTAGGCACTGCAGCGGTATTCAAATCATTACACTGGTTCACGCCAGCGCAATTCTCGAAAACACTGGCTGTTGAGCGAACAAAGAGCATTGCTGACGAGGCTGTTCACAGTGCTGACATTGCTATCGAATCAACAGGAGAAGTCGCAGGCATGTCGATGGATGCTGCAGCAGATGCGGTGATGCAAGAAGAGGTTGCAAACGTAGCAAATGTTGCAGAACCCATACAGCAAGAGATTGTGCATGTTATCGAGCAGCCCTGGTGGCTCTCGCCTGTTATCGATTGGGTGGTACTTGGCGCGTTTACTGTTATCGTTCTTATTGTTCTCATCGAATTCATCCGATGGAAATCTACTACGAAGTAGTAACTTTTAAAAAGTATAGGTGAATGAAGGGACCTAGAGGGGTACCATGAGCGCTCACAAAAGAAAACTAAAGACTCTCGGGTATGCGATCGAAAATTTCGCACGAAACACCGTGCTTGGAGCGATGGCAGACATCACTCCTGAGGAAGCAGCAACATACGTCGGTCTCGCATCTGAGTATCAACAAACGAGTAGAGCATATGTCGAAGCACTCTTTGCACCACGCCAAGGAAGGCAGCATGCCCAAAGAATAGAAAAGTTATTCCAGCGCTTCGCATCCGCAGACGAAGCGATCAAAGACAGCGAAATAACCAAGCGTGTTGCCAACGCACCAACAGACAACCTCGAAGATATAGCAAATGAACACGAAGATACAGTTGTCGAAAAGAGCAGGGAGTTGTCAAGACAGTACTTCCCTAGGAGACCACTCATACGAATCTTTTCCGGATTTGAAGAAGGGAATTTCGAGCACTTCCGTAGGCTCGTCAAAATAGCGAACGACGGACTCAAATTCAAAATTCAGGAAGAATCACGATTCCCACAACAGATCACTGAGCTTGCAACAGTAACAGAATACGGCGCGCGGCTCTTCTTAGACCATGTCATCAAAGATGGAAGGAAGAACGATCAAACAGTCCGTAAAGACAAAGGGCTTTTCCGCATAGCTAAAAAATTCGATGCTGTACTTCCGTACTACATGAGTGTGCAATCAGCTGCTGAGTACAAACTTGGAGCATACCTCACTGGCGATGACATCATCGCAGATGTTCCATGTGTACTACCACTCCTCGATGATCTTCGAGAAGTAGGCGTTGATCCTCGTACAGTGCATGATTTCCTGCAGCACGGTCCATATGAACAACGCCGTGCATGTACAAGAGCTGTTTTGCGTGATCCTGCTCTACTGGACATGTACAGCACGCTCAAAGGAACGCTTTCCCAAAAGCAGCTCGCAGCATCCTTGCAAGCGATTGACAGCGGCGGAGAGCTCTTCACCGAAATACAAGAAATCGCAGCAGAAGGAAGAACACGAATGAACGCAGCACATCTCCTCGTACACGCAGAGGATATCGCTCGGAGTGATGACCTTCCAGCACTCTTAGATGTAGCGAGGGAATACGACAACGGACACATGTTCATCGATGAATACACACATGCAACCCGCACAGATCAACAGGACAAAGCGGAACTCATCCTCGCCATCGCACAACTCCAACCTGAGAAGCCAGGAGCTATACGAAAAGTATTACGCCATCTCGAAGATATGGAACCGCTGCATGGTATGGAACCACAAGAAGCCATAAACTATCTGCTGACGCCACAACTCGTCCAGGATGCTCAGGATGTGCAATTCGAGGAAACGAGAAGAGCGCCATACACACCACCAAAGCAACGCTCCCCTTCACCAGAACCTCCTGTTCCCACTCCTGACGCAACCAAACTAGAGTATAACAACATCCTCGTCATCGGGGACTACGATGAGATGTTCGAAAGAAAGCTACAAAGCGAATTCGATGCCAAAGTGAGAGTACAGCGCGGAAAGAACCCTGCGAGACACGGCCTAAAACATGCTGAACGAGGAGATCTCGTCGTCTTTGGACGCGACCTCTGGCTGAGAGATGTCCTGAAAGTAGGACCAGACTACAGAGAAAAGGGCGCCCACATCATGCGTGGCTACTTCCACAACCCACAACGCCTCGCAACCGCGATCCGAGAATACACAGCCGCAAGACCTCGTCGACATCTGCCACTATCTTTATAAACATCTCATGACTTTCTTCTCTCATGCCGGGGGACGCCGTTTTCACACTGAAGAACGTCAATAAGAAGTACGGCCCCAAACAAGTTCTGCAAAACGTTTCATTCGATATCAACAGAGGAGAAGTGCTCGGACTCATCGGCGCATCGGGCGCAGGGAAAACCACACTCCTCCACATGCTCGTCGGCTTCATTCCAAGTTCCTCAGGAGATATCATCTTCAAGCAGCACACGAGAAAAGGGTTGAAAGACAGAAACGTGCTCCACAACCAGCATCTCATCAGCAAGACATACGGGTTCGCGAGCCAACACCCAAGTTTCTATGAAAAACTTACTGTCATAGAAAACCTCCATTACTTCGGCGGCATGTACGGACAGACAACAGAGACAGTGGACAAGAACGCGAAAACACTCCTCGGCCTCATGGGATTAAAATCAAATATGCACTTGTTAGCACAACATCTCTCCGGCGGCATGAAGCGGAGACTAGATATTGCATGCGCATTAATCCACAACCCGTCCATTCTGATCCTCGATGAGCCAACCGCAGACCTCGACCCCGTACTGAGGAATCAAATCTGGGATATTATCAAGACGATTAACGCAAAAGGAACAACGGTCATTCTCAGCTCGCATCACTTGAATGAACTTGACACGCTCTGCAGCAGAATCGCGATCATCAAAGATGGAAATCTCGTTGATATTGACACACCAGAAAAGCTCAAGGCGAAATACAGCAGTGTCCAAGAGATTATGATTGAATCGTTCCCAGGCAACTACGAAAAAATAACAAAGTACCTGAAAGGCGTGGATATACACCAAGAAGGAACCTCACTCATCATCAAAACAACCTCGCCTGAGACGGTCATCAGCCAGGTCCTCGCAATCCTGAAGAAGCAAAAAGAATCACTCCTGGATTTGAAACTCGTCAAACCGAATCTCGACAACGTCTTCGTAGAGATCTATGGCAAGAAGAAAGCAAAGAAAGAGATTGCGCCAGTAAACACAGAGGATGTCGCGTGAGATCTCTCCGCATGATCGTCAAGAACTTCAAACTCCTCTTCAGAAATAAGGAGAGTGCATACACGATCATCTTCGGTCCCATTCTTATCATCCTCTTGGTGAGCTTCGCATTCATGGGAGCATCTGACGAGTACACAGTGAACGTTGGGACGTACGTCCCAGAAGTGACAGACTTGAGCGAACGAACAATCAAAACGCTCAACAAGAACAACTATCTTGTTTCCGTCTATCCAACAGAAGAAACCTGTGTTTCGAGTGTTGAATCAGGAAGCACACATGCATGCCTTGTCTTTTCACAGGAAGAATCAGGAGACGAAACGGTTCCTATCACGTTTTACCTCGACTTTTCACGAACGAATATCGTCTATCAGTTGCTCGATGACCTTTCAGCAGAGGTTGATATTCAAGCAGATGCGATCAGGAGCCAACTCGCACTGAGCACATTACAACGCATGGAAACCGCGGCGATAATCGTTGAAGAATCATATACGACAGCAAAAAGTGCGGCGGAGCAACTCGCGACAATCTCAGGAAACCTTGAAGCGGCACGTGGCGCACTCACAAACATCCCAACGAGAAATGAAAATATTACTGACTTACGACTCCTCAAGGGCTATCATCACGGCCTCGCACAAAACGCGAAGACAATCTCAGATTTGGTGAATCCGATATTTGATGAAGCACGCGCTGCACTCCACGCAATGGAAACTGAGTGTGGGGATTGTACGGAAGTAGTGCTGAATCAAGCAGAAGCAGTAGAAGATAAGATTGAGGAAGCAGAGACGGAAATCTATCGCATTACAGAAGAGACCACAGACAAGCAGCTCCAAGAAGCAGATCTTCTTATGCGATCGCTCATCGGCGAAGTCGAGATACTGGAGAGCACAATCAGAAACGCCACGACATCTGGCGTTGTCATCACAGAAAACGTCGACGCATCAGCAGCAGACCTGGACAATAATGTGCGTGCTGTGGAACAGGTCGTGACGAAACTCGCATACGCAAAAGACTTCCTTCGTGGTGATGACCTGGATGCGGACACGATTACAACACCGATCTCCACATCAGTGGTAAGCATCACTGTCACTGATGACACGCTGAGTTTTGCGTACCCATACTTACTGATGCTCGTCATCATGTTTATCGGTATGCTCCTCTCGAGTATGATGGTCGTGACAGATAAAATCAGCCAGGCCGCGTTCAGAAACTTCACAACGCCAACATCAAACGCGTTCTATGTGTTCATTAGCTTTTTGACAGCATTTATTCTGCTCGCCGCAGAAGTTATTGTCATGCTTGGCATTAGTAGCTTCTTCATCGCACAACCACTCTTCCTGAACCCGCTGCCGACATTCACACTCATTTCCGTCGCGATCGTGCTCTTTACATTTGTTGGAATGATTATCGGTTACTTATCGAATACACAGGAAGCAGCAATGATATCAAGCATCAGTCTTGGCTCCGTGTTGCTGTTCGTGAGCAATCTGATCATTCCTATTGAGGGCATGACGGGACTCGTGCAAAAACTCACGGCACTGAATCCGTACATCGTCCTCTCAGAGCTCTTGAAGAAAAGCATGCTCTATGGCGTCACGACTGGACAGATCGTCCAGCAGCTGCTCGTGTTGGCAGGATTACTCGTTGTATTGCTGTTCTTGACAGCACTTATCAGACAACGGATGAAGAAAAAATACTTCAAACAGGATGAACCGGTGCTTGTGAAGATGCATATTCCAGCACCACTTCGCCTCGGCAATACATACGTGTACGGGCCTGTCGATCTGATGGCAACGCTGGACAAAATGACTCGTGAAGAGTTCACAGAGCTCGTGCAGAAACCAAATAATAGTATTGCACAGTGGGTGGCAAAGGAATTACGACTCAAAGTCCTCGCCCACAGGCTGCGAACAACGAGTAAAGAGAAAATGATTTTAAGGCTGGATCGGTATTTGAAGCGTCATGGCAAAAAACTCAAGCGTTAACGGACTGCACGTCCATCATTTCCCAGGATCAGAGCACGGGATCGTCGTCTTTCCAGGGCTCGGTATCAGTTCACAGCATGCGTTCTATCAGCAGCTTGGAGATTTAGATCATTCTGTGTACGTTGTTGAGCTTCGTGGCCATGGTAAATCAGAAGGGGAATGGTCATTAGATCATCATCGCCAGGATATCGCGCATGTCTTGCGAGAGTTCAAGGGAAAACACAACCATTTGTTCACGGTCGCGAGTGGCCTGAGTGCGAGTTTGCTTTTAGAACATGAGCACATGGCGCACGAGCAGAACCCGAAAGGACAACCGCTCCCTGATGGCATGGTACTCCTCCACCCAACAATGGAAGGAGCGACACTCTTGCCAAAGGATTCACTGACGACAGATGTCCTTCGAGCGATGCCGCTCCTCAACCAGACATTTCTCAGAGGCATGTTGGAGAAAATGAATAAAGCAAAGGGGCATGTTGATCGCCCCAAAAACTGGGGGAAAGCACATTACGGCTTCTGTCGCGTGCCAAAACACTACGTGAAAATGTTCTGGGAACAACTCGCATCGTACACGATGCCAAAAGTTCGTGTCCAGACACCGACAACGATCTTTTTACCGAGAGGAACGTCCGATCATCTCACTCGCATCTACGGGAATACGCGCATGAAACAAGTGTCGTGGATGGTTGACGATCCTTCAAAAGCTGAACACGCGCACGCGGTGCAGGAAGTGACGAACGCACTGCAAGAGATTATGAAAGAAGAAGTGCCGATACGATTCAAGCACTAGATGCTGGGAGGAACAGGTAACGGTAGTTTATCGCAGGTCATGAGTTTTTTTTGAGGCGTTTCTACTGCACAGATGCTGTTCTGAGGATCAGCTAATGCGTCTGTTCTCCTATCGAATGAATTGTTGTACGCAGTTTTTATGAGTTTGTTTAATCCTTCTCTTAAATTTTGGAACCCTTCTTGCATGTAAGCGGCAGTGACGTCCAGGTATTCTTTCTGCAATAACTCTGACGTAGCTTTTTGAATTTTACCTACACCTTCCGGTGTCTTCTCAAACTCAGTAGATACATGCACATTGTTGCGCTGAATAAGTATTCGCCCTGATTTTCTTTCTGGAATCAAATCAAAATAAGACGTATCTCTTGTAAGTAGTTTCTCAGCAAGCTGCTGACATGGAACGCTATAGCTTGAGTCAGAGCCCACATAGCCTAGTCTGACATCAAGGAAGCATGAATCATTAGGAGATGGTTGAGCTATTTGGTCGAGAAGGTGTGCAGAGTATGTTGGCGTGTTCACAGAAAGCTCTTCTGGAAGGACAGATGTTAGATCTGTGTTTTTTGGTGTAGGAACATCTATTGGGGTGCTAGATATTGGCGTATCAGCAGCGGTTGTGTTCTCTGCAAGCGTTGTTGGTCCATTCTGTGGCGAAGCCTTTGCCGAAAAATCAAATTCAAGAAGTTGTTCGTAACTAAATGGATGTTTCCGAGAACCCTCGCTTGTCGTTGTGATGACAAACTTCGGATCACTTGTTATCTTTCCTTCTGCATATAGTTTTTCGACGGTAGCAGGCGCTGTCCGTATAAGGTCTGCTGGTCCTTCAAACGAGTATGTCGTACCATCTGCCCATTGCAATGTTACGTATTTCTTCTCTGGATCTGGTCCGTCAGTTGCAGGAGCACTTACTGTTTGTTCTGCAGGTTTTGGCTCAAACGTTTCTTCCGGTTTCCCATAACCACAGCTCACGACGCCAAGAAGCAGTGCGGCAGTAGCTACCCAGCCGCCAACTCTGCCGATAGTTGCACGTTGTGTTGTTTTTCTCACATCGAATGCAGCAGTATCAAGGTTGCTCTCAAATTTCTGTTCTAATTGCTCGTATGCCAAATGTAATCGCTTTCTGCTTCGAGGGATGGCACTTCGCTTCATTTTGTGATACGCGCTATGCAGTATCGCTGTCTCAGCATTTGAGCGAAGTTCATTCGGTTTGATGTCTGCGAACGCTCTATTCATTTCTGCTAATCGAGTGTCCCAACTTCTTCGTTTCGTGGCTGCTGCTATCTGCGCGTATGGCTCGCTCACTTTGCCAGTCATGCGAGCAGCGTTTTCATTGTCGAGTTTTGTTCGAAGCGTGCTTAGTTGTTCTGTGAGATCGCTTTGCACATTCTTAATGTACATGCTTTCAGCTTGGAGTGAAAGTGATGTCCCCCTTGTTGAGCGCTGTCGAAGTAATTGTAATGTTTGTTTTGTCTCACTATATGCTTCTTCAAGTTCACTCAGTACACCGTAGGAGACATTGCCGAGATATGCGCTATTGAGTTGGCGAATTCTTCCGTTAATCGTAAGAGCTCGTCCAGTCAGCTCTGCGCGTCCCTGCTTGCCCGCTGCTGCAGCTTCTTGTGCATTTACTGTCGATATCGTTTCAAGTATATCGTTCAGGTCAGCTTTTTTTGTGAATGCATTTCTCGCGATTCGTGCTGTTCTTTTGATGAGCGTATGAAGCATACTGTCCGGGCCAGCTGGCCATTTATAAACCATTCGCTATTTTTGAGTCATGACATTCTCGAGACGATGGCCCGCTTCTTGATACTTTGCTGGGTGCGATTCTGTTTGCAGTGTCCTTGCGAGCGTATAGAGTTTTTTCATTCCCGTTGTCTGCAAATTTGCTTCTACAGGCAGTGCATCGAGTAGTCTGTTCGCATAGGACCCTGGAAGGTCATCATGCTTGCGCCGAGGAGGAAGCGGGACGTTGAACTCAGTTAGAACCGATGCAAGAGTATCGAGAAACTCTAACCGTGTTTTCTTCACGCCATACAGAAACCTGCTTCTCACCATCCACGTCGGAATATCGAAACCATCTCGAACTGCCTCTGCAATAGGGAGCTGGTACTGGATCCCATTGCTCCGAACGCTCACATTTCCAGTGAGCACTGCTCGAATATCTGTGATACGCATGCGAGCGCGGGTACGAAACTCTTTTTAAAATTCACGGTACTCTAAACGACATGCGTTTGGATGCCAAGATTCACTTCGCCAGCGTTGATGTGCTTTCTGAGAGCGCCTACTGCTTGCCGGTGTGATTGTCGAAGCTCAAAATTTTTGTTACCGAGTGTAGCCGCTCGCTCGTAGAGTTTTCCAGCAGTATTGAGCTTTCTAACTGGGATTTCATGATCATCATGTTGTTCTTGAATTCGTCTCGCTTCTCGATACATATCCCCAGCTCGAATATCATTATCATCAAGCCTCTGTTGATAGTGTTCACTCGTTTGCAACTGATCGAGAAGAGCTCTTGCTGCAACCATGTCGCTCATGCTTTGTGGTGTTGCGAGCTCAACTGTGTGCCTGATACCATCAAGGCGATCTTTCCATTGCCAGGTATCTGGCGTCCTTCCTTCTAGTGTGTTCTGCAATACGCTATATACAATATTAATAGCCCCTGTCTCTGGAGTTGTGTTTTGGAGTGCATCCTGTAGTGTCGTGTATATTTTCTCGATGGATTCGTCCACGTGCAGTGTCGTCCCATCGCTTCCATACGCAGCAGTGTGTAACTGTGAGGCAATCGCTTGCGCTTGTACGAGATCTTGTGTCGTTGCGCGATCAAGACTTCGTGAGAGTTTTTCTGTTTGTCTCTCAATCTCTTGCACGTCATCATGTGTCGCTGTCTTCCAGTTATACGACCGTACTGCAGCACCAAGGTTTGCTACTTGGTCACCGACATCGTCATAGAAAATCGTGAGTGGTTCTGCTTCTTCAGGTTCTCGTGGCGTTTCATCGAGGAGGATGAGTGAGCGCTCACCTTCATAATGTTGCGCTACTTCTTCTTGCAGAGTATCGAGTTGTGAATTTGCTGATTCTTTGTTTTGGTTGTACGACTCACTGTACAATGACGCAGGCGAAAGGAGTTCATCAATAGAGTTCAGTTTTGCTGCTAATATGTCTCGTCCTGGAGAATCCGCTAATTCCTCTATTGCTTCTCGCGTTCCGTCTCGTCGATCTTGGAGAAGAGCGATTTCTTTCGCCTCAGCTACTGAAAAATCATGATCGTATGTTTCTTGAACAACAAAGTTGTATGTTGGCTCCTCTCGTAAGTCTGCAACTTCAGCACGATATGCGTTGAGCGCTCCCTGTGCTTCCCGTATTCTCGTGGGTAACTGATCGATATTGTCCATGTGCTGTGCGGATACGGCTTCGAGCGCAGCTGTTATAGCTTCGAACTGACTACTTGCAGGAAGACCGCCTTCAGAAAGGGAGTTGTTTTTTGCATCTTCTACATCACGCCTGAGCGCTTCATACGATGCAAGTAAGTCATTAGTTCTGTAAGCGGTAGCGACAGGCTCTTCAGTAATCATTGGTAGGGATGTATCCACTGACTCATGTGGTACAAGATCCTCAGCAGACTCTAATAGGACTGCGGTGCCTTGATCGCCTAACAAAGGATCAGGAAGGGACGCAGGGGATTCAGGCGTTACCTTAACAACATATTCTGGTTCGATGACTGTTGGAACTCTTGCGGGAGCTTCAGGTTGCTCAAGTTGTGCTTTTGCATATGCTCGTAATGTCTCTGATGCCTCTTGCATCTTTTGTCTCGTACTTCCGCTAAAGTCTCCCATTCTACTCTCGAGTGCTCGAGACAGATTTGCGACATCTGAGCGTGCAGCTCCTGCGGGAATATTGTTCGCTACTCTCGCGAGCTCCTCTGCCTGGTCATATGCTTCCCAGTTGAGGAGCCCACTGATTTCTTTCCCAAAAACTCCTTGTGCTTGCACTATAATATTGTCGAGGTAACGAGAATCTGTATCGCTTGCTGGTTGTTCTGCCAATTGTGTGATTTCAGGTTTATTCTCTAGATCATATTCCGGTTGATTAGCGTTCTCTTCTCTAAATTGCCTGAGAGATGCTTGAATGTCTTCTAAGTAGTCGAGAGTTGGACGATTCCCGCTTATTCTTGTTGCATCAATTGCACTTTCAACGTGCTCAGCAAACGTATCAAGTTTGGTAAGATACGCGTCATCAGGCTCTGTAGGATATTGTAGATTGTGGTAGAGTAACCCTGCCTGTGCGTCTGGAGCTTTATCCCAAGGTCTAAAACTGAGATCAAATACAGTTTCTGCTTCCATCATCAAGTGATCAAGCGTATTTGCGCGCGGCAAACGGGTTGATGTAACGTTGGTATGTATCTCAGTACCTTGTCTGGGAGATGGTGGAGAATCTGCATATTTAGGTTCGGCGTGTTCTTCTACTTTGTGAAGAGGTGTATCCGCCCATTGCGGGCTTTCATGCTTCTCAGGTTCATGTTCTGGTTGGCTATGCCCTTCAGCAGTACCGATGACTGATTCCTCAGGTAGACGAGCACTGAGAACATAGAATGCTTGGTCTAGAAGGCCAGATGTTTGAGGCTCGGTTGACTCTCTGCCAACTCCGAGAGGTGTTTGCGCACCGATTGGCACTCTATCAACTTCGCGAACAAGAGCTCTTGCAAAATTTTCCATATGCTCGAGGTCAGCGTTTGCAGGAAGATACTCCGCTACGGTTTTGAGTACCTTCGCCTGCACGGACGGGTGTTCTTCATACGCGAACTGTAAATCCTCTCCGAAGGACTGCTCAGCAGTTTGTAGGAGTGGTTTGAGCGTATATGAACTCACATCTGGGCCAAAATTTCTATCTGCAGTTTCCCCAAGGTTCCATATCGCGCCTTCGATGTTTCTTTTTTCTCCTTTGTTAAGAGTTGCTTGGTTGAGCGCTCCTTCAAGTATGCCCCGTATACCTATGTATGTTCCATCTTGCAGTTCATAGTTTCCTGCTCGGATTCTTCGTGCTGCGGTGGCGAGAACTTGTGTTCTATCGAAAATACTTCCTGTGCGGAATGCGTCGTCTGGATGATCATTCGTAATTTTTAGTACTCCGCCATATGCTCCTTCGAGCCACTCTACTGCAGTCTCTTTTCTCTTAAGGAACTCATACGCACGATCGAGGTGTTTGTTAGTAGTGTGGTGCTGCGGGTGCTCATGTTGCAGTTTTTCAATCTCTTGCAGTGCATAACTCAGTCCATCACTATCCGGAGTGTGGTATTGGAAGTATTCCGCGAGGTCGTATGCTTGCAATTTGGAAGTCCTGCTGGTGATGACATCTTCGGGGAGAGATCCAGTTTCTTGCAAGTCCTGGAGTGTTTTTTCTAGTGGGGTAGGTTTCCTAAGGATTCTGTTCTTCGTATCTCGAAGAAAGCTCAGAACGCCATTTAGTCTATCCCATTTGTCCGGCTTAGACTCTCGAAAGCGAGCACGCCTAACTACGCGCTTCCCTTGTAGCATGTTGATGTTTAGCATGAAACCCCCACATTATCCATTCCATTCCCCATATATAAATGTTCCTATTTTTACCACTTTAAAGTAATTACTTATAACACGCAGAAGAAATAAAAAGATGTAACAAATACGAGAAAATATAGCAAATTTCGTTCAATTTCACCGCAAAAAGCAAGATTTTTTTACAACAACAAAATCAGCCCAAACCCAAGCAGACACCCTGCAGAGAGAAACGGCATCGCCGGATAAAATTTGCCCTTCTTCGAATAGAGAAAGAGGCATGTCAACGCAATCGTCGTGGTAATCGTGATCAGCAACACCTGACACAAGGCACCAAGAGGAGCAACACCCGATTCAATCAACCACACAAGCACCACGCCAGAAAACAAGAGCGGGAAGGCAATGTCTCCACCACCAAGAATAGCGTACTCTCCCTTCTTCGTGAGCTTCGGCGCCTCAAGACGCTTCTTCACAACCCTTTTCCTCGGCTTCATCGCCTTCGCGACATACAAACCAGCGAACATATTCGCCTTCGTCTGCGCCTTCGCCATCTTCACCATATGCTTACTCTGCCACACCGCAATCATATCATAGATACTAATCGCGGCTAAGAGTACAATCATCCACGGTAGATCAAAAAGAGGCGCAATCAGCACAGTAATCCCCGCATAAATGAACATCTCCGTCACATTATGCACGACAACATTTGGCCGCAGCACCTTCCACGCAGCCAAGCCGAGCGCAAGCGCATACGCAACGAGCACAGGAACAAGCACGCCAAAACTCACCGTCATGGAGAACCAGACGGCGAGGAAGAACCAGACTTTCCAGAGCCAGAACAACTTGAACTTAATCAATACGAGCAGTAAAGAAGTCCCGATTCCTACTCCGAGGAGAATGAAGAGAAAACTTCCACCACCCTCAAGCTCCGGCCGCTCACCAAGCGCGGTCGTGTCATGCACAACCTCTGGTGTTCCGTCAACGACAGCGATATCCTTGATATTCAAGAACACAAGCGCAATCCCCACTAGTTGCGCGACGACAAAGAGAAAAATGAGCAAGACAGTCGTCTGCACGGGGTGTTTCATGGAGTGTCACACAGTTCTTATGTATTTAAGCACAATGTTTTTATGCACTCACTCAGTTCTCCCAAAATGAAAGTTTTTGCGTACACAGAGCGACATGGGGGCAAAACGTTTTTTGTTGCCGAACAAAGAAGCTGGGATGATGAACCACTCTCGCTAGGATTTAGCAGCAGAGAGACGCTGCAGCAACACCTCGATAGGTTTGAGGATGCAACTATCATAAAAGATACACTCCCGCCGGGTTTGTCACAGAGCAGCACATACGGGTTGTTGGGTCACCAACGATAACGCCTCTAGGCAAACCCTTATAAATCACCAATCATCAGACACAGCATGGAGGTGACACCATTGCCGCACGAATGGATGCTTGTGAGCATCATCGGCTTTTTCGTCAGCTGGCTGCAAGTGTACACCTATATGAGCATGAAGTGGGGGGCTGCATTCATGCTCTTCTTCATCATCACATTCACAGCAAGCATGGTCAGCATGTCCTACGCCTCAACAGAGGAAGAACATCTGCAAGAGCTTGCGATTCACGAGGTTCGAAAATGGAAACGACACAAAGCATAACACTCTTTCTGAGCATGTTCCTTGTCTTTGGCATGGTTGCATGTACACCAGCAGCACCGGCTGAGCAAGCACCTCCAGCAGATCCAGCACCGGAAGCACCTGCAGAAGCGCCAGTCGCTGAACCAGCACCGGAAGCACCGCCAGAAGCTGCCGAACCGGAAGCACCAGCAGAAGAAATGGTTGCGAACCCAGAAGTTACTGCACTCACAGAAAAAGCAGTAAAAGTCAAGAGCATGAGCTTCAATCCAGTCATGCTCCCAGATAAGAGCGCAGAAATGACAATGGATGTCAACGGAGACATGGCGATGATCGAACTTGTGACGCCGCTCGACTTCCCAGGACCAGATGCGAATTCAGGCTGGAGCGCAGATTTCATCTACGTGAACCTCGCAGAACGAACAGCTGTCGCGTACTGCCTCGACCTCTCACAATGCAAAGATGACCTCTTGAAGAAAGAAGTCAGCTTCGATGACTACGCAGTCCCACTCCCTACGGAATGGCTTGACAACATGCAGTACGGAGAGAAGTTCAGCGGCTTGACCTTCGATGACCGGAAAGTCGACATCGTCCGATGGATGGAAGATGACCTCTACTACGAAGCGTACGTTGACAAATTCTATGGCATGCCCGTACACGTCGCAATCTTCGAAGATGAAGCGCAAGAAAACCTCGTTGGCGGCTACCAGTACAGGGAGATGGCGTACAATATCGCAGATGATGTAACGCCACCATACTGATGGGCCTCTTCGGGAATTTCATCAAGAAACGCCAGCACGCGGCGCTGAAGAAACAGATAGAGCAACTTCGCCAGACGACCGTTGCTGAGATCATGACGACATTCGTCGTGACCGGCAGGCCAGATGACACGATCATCCAGACGGCGACGAAGATGATCGCCGAAGATATTTCTTGTCTTATCGTTATGGATGGTGAGAAGTTAGCGGGGATTCTATCAGAAAGAGACTTCCTGAACAAAGTACCATTAGACAAGAAAGTCTTCAACATGAAAGTGAAACAGATCATGACGCCGAATGTTGTGACAATGCCGCCTGAGACATCACTCCCAGAGGCTGTAACGCTGATGAAGAAGAGAAACTTTCGTCGTATGGTCATCGCAGATGGCGAGCAAGTCGTTGGCATCATGACGCAAACAGATGTGTCTCGCAAGATCGCTGAGATCTTCACTATGTACCCTGCGATCCCAATCGATGACATCATGACAAGTAAGGTACTCACCACCTCGCCGAAAGAGTCATTTCCAAAAGCGCGCGGGAAAATGCAGAAGATCAACGTCGGCTCAATCATCATTGAAGAGAAAGGCGAGATCCGAGGTATTTTCACAGAGTATGACGTTGTGATGCAGTTCTACGATCAACAAGGGAAACTCCACATCAAAGATGTGAGTGAGTTCATGCGAAAGTCTGTGAAAGTCACGGAGAAAGGCATGGATATTTTCGTCGCGAATAGATTATTGTTAGAGAAGAAGATGCACCGCCTTCCTATCACACAGGAAGGAAAACTCATTGGCATCGTGACGCAGACGGATGTGATTCGATTCATTTGCTGTGAATTGGATAAGATTCTTGCGTGTGAAGAGCTCAAGAAGTTCCCCTCGAAGCTGAAATTTAAGAGTGAATTCAAGGGCGAGCACGCGAAAGTGTACACGTTTGGATAAGAATAAATATGGGGTAATGAACCCCACGTTCTATGTTATACACTCCGGAGGAGAAAAAAGCACTCTCAGCCGCACTCTTGGTAGTGTTTCATAGCGACTGATGAAAACGTTGATAAAGTGGTACTGCCACAGTT
>JAPPOH010000002.1 GCA_028818155.1 Candidatus Woesearchaeota archaeon
GAATCCTGGCGGGGCTATTGTTGTGGCGCTCCCATGGCAGGCTACGCACCCCTCTTAGGAACTTCAACTTCATAAGCTCTTTCCAGTTCTCTACGGGTTGGCTCAAATTCATCGCGGACTCTTTGAGAAAACGCATCGATTTCCTGATCGTGTCGCGTGGGTTCCGCTCGTACTCCTTTTGTTCCGACGAGCAATGTTGTCGTGAGAACTTTCAGCGGATTGTAGACAGTGTATCCTATTTCCGTCATTAATTCTACTTGATCGTTGAGTCCACTTGGTTTGTTCATTGTCAAATGATGTCCTGCCCACTTGACAAGCCGCTCTCGTGGTACACTTCTGAACGACCGTTTCATATCCGCTATGTGTAGTCGCTGCATCATTCGCGTTGCTTCTGGTGTTTGTTCCTCCATGAAATCCCCATAGAGGAGAACCCCGCCCTCATCGAGATTTTCGAAGACATCTGTGAGTAACCATCCTTTCGCTTCAAGACCAGGTTGGTGATGCGGCCCAATAACTGCAGCTGCAAGGTTGTACCTTATAGGCATATCGACGTCAGGAGGCTGAAATGATACTTCGGTATAATCTCCATGGACAATGTTCTCTCGACCTTGAAACAACGGCCTGGCTTCTTGGAGTCTCCTTCTCAGCCCGGTCCGTATCGCATGCTCATCGCTTTCAATCCCTGTATACAACTGCATATGTCCAGCCGCATAGTCAAGGAGTACTCCTGTAGTTATGCCAGTACCTGTACCCAACTCAAGCACATGCCTGCATTCTTCTGGCTCGATAAAGTGTGGGAGCACATCTGCAATCATAGCGTGCAATAAACTATGACCTGCCATCTTTCGAATATCTTCATCATAGAACGGATCGCCCCTATGTGGCAGTGCTATAAAATTTGTCACAACTGGTCGCCTTCTCCTAGTCATCTACGTCTCCTCAGCAAATTGTTTGAAGCAAAGGTACATTTATAAATTCTTCCGCTCCAGCACTACGCATGGAAACAGTCATCATCTCCGTCGGGGGTTCACTCATCGTCCCAGACACAGTCGACACGGGCTTCTTACAAAAATTTAAAGCAACGTTAGATGCGAGCAACAAGCGCTTCGTCATCATTACAGGAGGGGGCAAGACAGCGAGAAACTACCAGCATGCAGCTTCCTCATTAGCAAAGGTCTCAGAAGAGCAGCTTGACTGGATCGGCATTGCTGCAACGACACTCAACGCACAGCTCGTACACGCGCTCTTCGATGACGTGCATAAAACAATCGTGCACAACCCAACGAAAAAGATTGATTTCAAAGAGAAATACCTCATCGCCTCGGGTTGGAAGCCAGGGTGCAGTACAGACACGGACGCAATCCTTTTAGCAGAAAACCTCAACATCACAAAAGTCATCAACCTCAGCAACATCGATCACGTCTATGACAAGGACCCGAAAAAGCACGAGGACGCACGACCAATTAAAGAGACGTCATGGCAAGAATTCCGGGCGCTCTTACCGAACGAATGGTCGCCAGGACTGAATGCACCATTCGATCCGATCGCTGCAGAAAAAGCAGCAGCACTCAACATCACTGTCGCGATTATGGGTGGCGACATGAACAATCTCAACAACTATCTTGCTGGCAAACCATTCACCGGCACAACAATCAGATAACGATGCGCATCGTCTATGGCATCTCCGGAGAAGGAAAGGGGCACGCAACGCGAAGCGAGACGGTCATCTCGTACTTACAAAAGAAAGGACATGATGTGCATATTTTCGCGAGCGACTTCGCGTACACGTACCTCAAAAAGAAATATAAGAACGTCTACGAGTTACCAAAAGTCCCACTCTTCTACAAGAATGGCAGTCTGCAGATCACGAAATCTGTTGCACACATTTCCGTTCTCATCCCACGCATCTTTTTCGCTACGTGCATGATGCTCAGGCGCCACTACAGAACATACAAGCCTGATATCATCATCTCGGACTTTGATGTGTTCACCGCAATGAGTGGCGGGTATAGCAAAATCCCGGTTATCGCAGCGAATAACATCTCACTCATCAGGCACACACCACAGCAACGCATACCTGGACCACGATTCTGGCCAGTGTTCGTTGATTTCTTCGCAACATGGCAAGCCACACAGTATGTCATTCCTGCATTCATCAGCACGCCAAAGCACCCGGCGAACGTCACGATCACCGCACCTGCAATCCGGCAGCAAATCAAAAAACTCAAGCCGACAAACGGGAAACGAGTTCTTGTCTACCAAACATCCCCAACGAACACACAACTCCTCGCAACACTCAAGCAAACAAACACTGAGTACATCATCTACGGCTACGGCGCCCGACCAAAAGAAAGAAATCTCACATTCCACGCATTCAACGAAACAACATTCTACAAGCACCTCGCAGCAGCAAAGGCAGTCATCCTTGGCGGCGGCTTCACACTGCTCACAGAAGCAATCTATCTCAGGAAACCTATCCTGTGCGTTCCACTAAGGCACCACTATGAACAATGCTTTAACGCGCACCACATCGCGAAAGAACAGTTTGGCGAGTACATACAGGAACCGACACCAGATGATGTTGAAGCGTTCCTGCGTTCCTGCGGCAAGTACGCAGGCGCAATGAAACGCTACCTCATCGACCCGAACGAGTTCCCGCGAACAGTACTTGAGCAAGCAGAGCAACTCACTCGTTCTTCTTCCACCGATTATACTGCTCACGGTTGAAGAGCTCGGGAATACATATGATCGAGACACACATGAGGAAGAGCCAGAATGGGAACATGCACGCGATCGTGACGAGGTGACGAAGCCGTATGCTATCGTACCGTACCAACGCGAGCACGTACAAAGGATACGTTAACAACGTGGATACAATCCCAACAATACTCAGAATCGTCAGAGGCTCGATCCCAACCACCACAGACCACGTCCACTTAACGAAACCTACAACCGTCAGCCATTCCAGAAAGAAGCGAAGAACATCAACACTCAGAAAGACGCCTTTCGCAGCATAGTACGTGATGTATCCGCCAATAATCTTGTACAACATCAAGCAGCCCATCACCACTGCCTGGACGTACGTAAAGACAAACAACGGCAATGTGTACAGATCAATAATCGTGGTATTCACCTGGAGGTGCTTCTTGAACACATGCATCATGCCTCTGGCCATTCTCGTCCGCTGCCGCAAGATACCCTTCACATCTGTCGGCATGTTCGTGTCAGCAATCGCAGTTTCACAGAACCCCACATGATGCCCCTTCCGGATAAGATGCACTGCAACGTTGATATCCTCAGAAAACCCGTCCGTGCTGAACCCACCAATCTCTCGGAGTTCCTTCGCGCAATACATACTCAATGGTCCTGGCGTCACGATATTCGCGTTGACTTTCGCGAACAAGCTCCGGAGCAGTGAATTGTAAATGAGTTCAATGTGCACCCACGGGTTGATGAACCGTTGATTTTTACACCTGACAACGCCGCCGGCCCCAACAACATCTCCAGTGAGCGTTGCGGCGATGTTCTGGAGTGCATCTGGTTGGATTGTGCTGTCTCCATCAACGATGGCGATGACGTCTCCCGTTGCTTTCTTGAGTGCTCTGTTGAGTGAGTATGCTTTCCCTTTGTGTGTTGTGTTCGTGAGGACGAGAATGCCCTTTTGTTGCTCCAGAATTTTCTTCGTTGCATCGGTGCTCGCATCATTCACAACAATAATCTGCTTCTTCCCAGCAAACGTTGCCTGCTGCACAGAAGCAATGCAGTCTGCGATGTACGCAGCCTCATTTCGCGCGGGAATCAGCACAGAAACACACTTCCGTTGTACTGCTTTTCTGTTTCGTGTTGGCAGGAAGAGCAGTACGTAGTATGATATGATGATGAGAACAAATACACCTGTTATCAACAACGAAATCGTATCGGTAGGCGTCATGCAACAAGCTGCGTATTATCTGTCTTTGGCGTACAGAACCAACCCAACTTCGTATTGCGGAAGGCTTTGTACAGTGCGAATGTGTTCGCAACGGAAAGAACGAGGCCAACAGTGAATGCGCCCAGTAACAAATACTTGATATCGCCGAGCATGTTCTGCTTGTACAGTGTTAAGGACCCGATTAGGAGAAAGCCGATCGTTAAGGCGAATCTGCCGAGGAGCGTGATCACATCCTGTAGCTGCATGAGTGTTGGGTCACCGATGAACCAGCCAGAGAACCCGAAGATGGTCATGAGGACAACGACAGGAGCAATGATGTTCCCGAGCGTCACATACAGAATGAGTAAGCGCTGCTGTAGCGTGAGTCCTTTCTTGAACAGCACTTCTCCAGCATTGTCAAGAAACACGCGTGCGTTCCCATAACACCAGCGCATCTGCTGCTTAATGAAGCCCTCGAACGTGTCAGGGACCTCGGATGGGGTTGTGTAATCAAGGTATGTTGTCTTGTATCCCGCACGAAGGAGGCGTACGGTGAGCTCTGCATCTTCTGTGATACTGCGAGGGTCCCACCCGCCAACGGCATCCATTGCCTTTTTGCGAATCGCGCCAGCGGTACCACAAAAGAAGACGCTGTTTGCGCGGTTGTGAAGTGGCATGATGATTGTGTGATAGATCATGAGTGTGTATGCTGCGAACCGCGTGATGATGTTCGTATTCTTGTTATAGAACCCTTGTCGTGTTTGCACAATCGCAACTTTTGGGTCTGCAAACGGCCTGACAACCTTCTGTAAGAAGTTTTTCTTTGGCATCCAATCCGCGTCAAAGAGCACAATCAACTCTCCCTTGACATGCCGCATCGCTGCTTTGAGCGCGCCAGGCTTGTAGCCCTCGCGGTTCGTTCGATGTATGTATCGGACGTGTTCGTGTTCAGCAGCAAGTCCTGCAAGCAATGCTTGCGTCTCTGCATTCGTGCTGTCATCAACGATCATGATCTCGTATTTATCCTTGGGATAGTTGAAGTCCAGGCAGTGTGCAACACACCGTGCTGCGATGGGGTCGTTAAAACTTGGGATTTGTACCGTGACGAACGGGAGTTCTTTGAGTTTCTTGTGCCTGCGCTTCACTGGCGGTACGCACAAGTGCAAAATCGAGAGCAAGACGAACAGTAAGGAGAAGAAGGTCATTGGAATGAGTGTGAGGTTGTACAATAGTAATGTCACTTCTTGTGCTGTCATTTATTCACCGAGTTGTACTTCATATTGCCTGATTGTTTGCTGCAGGATCGCGAACGAGGGGATGCCATCCACACTTGTCGCGTCTTTGCCATCGATGCCGATGTAGAGGCGGGGCGCGATACCAATCATGCCCAGGTGTTCTACCTCTGAGACATCTTGACTGAGCATCGGTTCTGCGGCTGCGAGACATGCATCGAGTGCTGCTACCTGTCCATGATCCGTGAACATTTTTAAAGCTTCGTCTCCCGAGCCTTGCAAGGCGAAGAAACTCCCAGGCACGAGCTGCCACGCGCAGAGGAGTGTGCGCGCCTGCTGATATGCGTCTCCCGCTGCAGTGTACGCATCGTTTGTGAGGTACTGCTTGTAATAGAATCGTGCTCGTCCAGGTGTGATGTATGCTGCTTCCAATTGCGGGAGTGTTTCCGTTAAGAACTGCTGTGTTGTTGCTGTACCTGGCTCAAGGTACGCGATGATCGTGATAGGGGCAGTTGCCTGTCCGAGGAGTGGCCGTCCTGCAAGTTGCGGCTCCGGTTGTGCATAGAACTGCAGCAGTGCTTTGGTGTTCCCTGTTGCAAGATGGTGCTGTACGACAGGTTTGCGCTCGAGCTCTAATGTGTATGCGATGCCACCACTCAGGAGCAGGATGCAGCAGATGAGTCCCAAGACAATGTATGGTCTCATGTGTGTTCCTCCAGGAGTTCTCGCGCGGAATGGAAGCCACGGTGCACACGTTCGCCAAGAATGATTGTGGGCAGTTCTGTGATCTCATAGTATGTTGTGATGAGCTCGAGTGCGGGATCACGTGCGTTTGCATCAACGGTGAAGAGCATCACCTCCTTTCCTTGCTCGCGGAGCGTGGCAGTGACAGTATCAAGCTCTTCTCCCTGCACAACGCAGTGCGTGCACTCGCGTGAGTAGAGGTACAGCCCGTGGACAATGTTGCAGAGGTCGTAATGGTTTCGGAGCAAGAGCCACGTTCGGAGTGAGAGGGTGGTGTACTGTTGCTTCAAGAGCTTGTACTCCTCAGAGAGCGTGTTTTGCTTCTCATACAACTCCAGCCGGAACGGGAGTCGTTCGCGGAAGACTTGGAGCTGTTCTGTGAGCTGGTGCAGCGAGCTATTCACAACCCTGCATACTTCGTCTTCGTCAAGTGTTGCGAGGAATGCCTGCTCCAGCTGTATCGTGTTCAGATTTGTTTCCAAGAATGTAATGTACGCTTGCATATGCTCTAGTTGTGCGGCAGTTCCCTCCCTGAGATTCGCAATATCATGCTCTGTCTCGTAGCGGATGAGCTGTAAGTGATCTGCAGTCCGCTCCTCAGTGATCTTATTCGCGTATAACCCGCTGAGGACACCTGCAATGTACAAGATCAGTGCACCAATCAACACCACGACAATCAGTGCTTTCCTGTTCACCTGTTTTCGTGCCATTATCGCTCTCGAATCGTCCCCTTTCTCGTTCGTTGATGCGCACGCACCACGTTGGTGCCAATGCAAAAGAGGGCAAGCGACCAAAGCGCAATGCCGCCCACGATGGGGATAAACCACCCGAAGAGCAAGAGTGGCGTGAGTGCATAAAACAGCACCTGGAGTGTGCGCGTGTACCGTAGGCGTGTGAATGGTTGCACAAGCAGACTGATGAGAAACAGCACGAATGTGCCGCTGAAGAGATACAGGAGTGCGGTTGCGGTAAGCGCGCCAGAGGCATAGTTTACAAGGCGCCAGTACTTGATGTCAATCGCCCGAAACAGATCGAAATAGAGTGCCTTGCCCATACTAAGGAGGAAGAGAAATAATCCTGCAGCGATGCTGACAAGGACAAGGAGCTTCAGATACTCATAGAGCACGTCCTCGAATGAGCGAGATTCAAGCTGCTTGAACGCATGTACTGGATCTGCAATGACCGTCCACCATCGTCGTACGAGTTGCATAGACGAGCGCACCCGTGATCGTGTTATATATCTTTCGGCAAAACCTATAAACCTGGTGTCGTTCACAGCCGCATGTACCTTCATGATGTACAGCTTGCCCAGATTCGATCATACGAGCAGGCCACAGTCTCCTTTCAAGAAGGGATGACGTTGCTCGCGGGTGATATCGGTGCTGGGAAGAGCACACTCTTGCTGGCTATTGAATTTGCGTTCTTCGGCATCAGCAGAGATGTACCAGGGAGTGCACTCCTCCGACACGGGGCCACGAATGGGAGCGTGACGCTCAGGTTTTCGCTTGACAAAGAGTACACGATTCACCGAACCCTGAAGCGGACGAAGCAAGGTGTTGTCCAAGACACTGGCTGGCTCGAATGTGAGGGCCAGCGAGAAAGCTTGACAGCGAATGAGCTGAAAGCACGTGTCTTCACTCTCCTCGGGTACCCGCTCCACTTTCTCGGAAAGAAGAATTTACTCTACCGCTTCACCATGTACACGCCACAAGAAGCAATGAAGCAGATCCTGACGGGCGAGCGTGCCGATGTTGTCCGGCGGCTCTTTGGCGTGGATACGTACAAGACGATCAAAGAAAACACGCAAGCACTCGCACGGACACTGAAGGAGAAGCAGGAAACTGCAACAGCGCTTGCGACGCGCGTGCAAACAGAAGTGGCACAACTCAGCCAAGACGTGCAACGACTCGAACGTGTCCAGCAAGAACAACAGACACTGGTCGCAGCTCAAGAAAAGAGTGCAGCAAGTGTTGCAGCAAAAAAAGAAGCGCGAGATACAGCGGAGCGCACACTCCAGCGCCGCAAGGACCAACAACAGCAGCACGCACTCCAAGAGCGAACACGAACGATGCTGCAGGAAGAATGCACGCGCATCCGCACACAGTTGCACGAGAAGGAGCAGCGCATTGCACAATCCACACTCGCGCAGCTCAAGGAACGGCTGCAACAACTCCCTGAAGGAGAACACACAGTCCTCCAGCAAGAGCTCGCAGTCCTCCAGCAAACAGAAGGAAAACTCCTCGCGCTCATGGACACATGCACACACGAGATCACCGCGGGCACATGCCCAACGTGTAAGCAGGAGGTGACGCAAACACATATCGCTGCAGTTGAGCAAGAGCTGGATGCAAAACGCGCTGCAGCTGTGAAGAAACACGAGAAGACGAGCGCAGCAATCCAAGGCATGCAAGCGCAAGTACAGGAGCAGCTTGAGCGAAGGGAGCTCGCGAACAGAGTCGCAGAACAAGAGGCAGCACATGCAGCACACACTACAGAGTATGAGAAGCTGCAAGAACTACTCACAGCGAAAGAGACACAACTCAAGAAGCTCCCACCAACAGAACACGTTGACTTCACGAAAGAAGAGCTTGCCTATAAGGAAGCGAACACAGCACACGAGCGTGCACAACACGAGCACCAACAGCTCGCACAGCGAGTGGCCGCAGGTGCAAAGGAACAAGAACTCTTAGAGAAGCAACAAACACGACTCGCCGAACGAACGACAGAACACAAGCAGCTGCGGGCCCAGGCGACGAAACATACAGGAGAGCGGACATGGCTCCTCGAACAATTCATCCCGTTCACAGAAGTAGTGGAGCGCCGTGTGCTCCTCACAATCTACAGTGCGATGAGCACCGCATTCAGCACATGGTGCAGCAAACTCGTGGATGATCCCGGACTCGTTGCAGCAATCGACCAAACATTCACACCACTCGTGCAACAACACGGGTTTGACATCGCGTTAGCGCACCTATCCGGCGGGGAGCGCACAGCAGTGAGCCTCGCGTACAGGCTAGCACTCGTGCACACGATCCACACGCTGCTGCCACATCTTGGCACCGCAGGGGTCCTTATGCTCGACGAGCCGACAGACGGGTTCTCAACAGAACAACTCGCGCGCATGCGCACTGTCCTTGGCGAGCTGCACATGCAGCAGATTATCTTGGTGAGCCACGAGCAGCAACTCGAAGGGTTCGTTGATCACATCATCCGTGTCGAGAAACACGGACAAAGTCTCGTGCAGGAAGCATTATAAGGAAGATTTTTGTCCTGGTAGGGCAGGGGGCTGTGATCTAGCCTGGTATGATACGCGGCTGGGGGCCGCGTTATCGTCGGTTCAAATCCGACCAGCCCCGTTATGAGCAAGAATATCCTCCTGTGCCTTGGAACAGTGCTCCTCCTTCTGGGAGTGCTCGAACTCACCGCAGGGTTCCTTGTCCACAAGGATACCACAATCGAAGTCACGCCACTGTTCAACGTGGCGCACGATGAACATCTCGGGTACACGCTCCACAAGAATGCGGCACACACAGCGACACTCGCCCGCGAGGATGGCAGCATCTGCTATAACGTCACGTACACAACAGACGAACACGGCAGGAGAATCGTGCCACAAACGGAAGGAGAGCAGCACCTGCTCATCTTCGGAGGCTCCGTTGCATACGGACAAGGACTCCAGGACCAGGACACCCTCCAGTACCATCTCGCACGACACCTCCCCGCTATCGTCTCGAATTACGCAGTCCACGGGTATGGACCATCGCATGCGCTCGCACAGATTGACGCAGGTGTTCCTGCATCTGATGCGGCACTCTTTTTCTTCATCCCCGCGCACGTCAACAGGGTGGTTGGCAACACGCTCGCGTGGTGGCTCTATGACTCGCCATACTATTATCTTGTGAACGATGAGCTCCGCCGTGATGGCTCGTTCAGGACTGGGCGCCCCGTCCGAACGCGAGTGTATGAACGGTTCCTCTGGGTGAAAGAACGAAGCAACTTCTTACAGGTTGCGAACGTCAACCTCCCACTCTGGGCAACGAAGGATGATGTGGAGGTGACTGCTGCTGTGCTCGCCGCAGCAAAGGTATCGTACGAAGCACAAACGAATGGCACGTTCATCGTGGTCTTTCACCCGGAATGGAACCGAACACAGGATAAGAGAGGGTACACTGCGTTCACCCACGCATTCGCAGCGCACAATGTCACTGTACTCGATTACTCAGACTATCCATACACTGATGACAAGATCATTCCGTGTGATAACCATCCGAATGGTGTGTTAAACAAGGAACTCGCTGCATTGATTGCAGACGATCCTCTGGTTCTTTCCTTAAAGAAAGATTCTTAAGGATACATGCGTTCCTGCACATATGAGTAGACATCGTAGTGCGATTGTTGTTTCTTCACGAGATGGAATGGTGACGCAGGCACGACACTGGTATGCACAACTGTACTTGGAAAGTAGGCGTGATTGCGAATTGTGGCTGACACCGTATAGATTTAGCCCGTCATCGAATACTGTTGAAGCACACAGAGACATTGAGACCGAGGCAGGCCACAAAGACCAGTACGGACATAAAAGTGCGGTTTTTCTTGCATTCAGAAAACTTGCACCTCAGGTATTTCGTTAGACTTCTTTGTACGACGATCTCTCGACCACAATGTTTAAATACAGTCTTCCTCGGTAGTAACGTGTGCGTGGACAGTGGATCATCGGTTGTTTTCTCCTTCTCCTACTTTGTCCGCTCGCGTATAGCGCATCCTTTGGCATTGGTGTGGAGCCAACGAAGAACGAGATCATCAGGAATGAGACTGCAACCTATAATGTGACTGTCACGAACTTCGAGCAGAACGATGCAAAGTTCCAAATCTACACGGTTGATCCAAAGTGGCAAGTCGCGACAGAGCCGAACAACCCGAGCATCCTTGCAGTAGAGAAAGGATCATTCACACTCTTCTTACGACCAACAGCATCATCTGATCTCGGAACACAAGGCGTCTCAGTCACCTTCAAAGACATCAACTCAGGAGGTCTTATTCGCAAGAGCATTGTGCTTAATCTGAGATCAGGAAACACCTTGTATGGTGAATACACGCCAACAGTCACGTTGGATGTGAATATGCCGTACGAGCTTGACCCGCGAGAGGAGATTCCCCTCCAACTAGAGCTCCGCAATCGAAATGCACTCAACATTACAAACATGACGATCCTCCTGGAATCGCCACACTTCAGTAAGACTGCATCTGTCCGTCTCGCACCACTCTCTGAGAAGACCGTTGACTTGAGCGGGTTGCGTATTGACCCGTTAACAACACCTGATGAGGCAGAGTTCTCTATCAGCCTGTACTACAACGGCGAAACGGTCAACAGACTCGAGAAGAATTACAGAATCAAGGAATACACTCGTGTGCAGGAGCACATCACAGAGAAATCGTTCTTCTTCAAGACAACGAAAACAGTAACGGTAACCAATGAGGGGAACGTGGACAACACTGCTGTCATCACCATCCCAAGCGGTTTCTTCAAGAGTCTCTTTGTCGGCTCGTCACTTGACCACGACAGAACGCTGAGCGAGGGAGAGCGCGTCCTCTTATGGAAGATTCCCCTTTCACCGAATGAGACGCGTGTCTTTACGTACTCAGTGAACTACCGCATTATTATTTTGTTGTTGTTGCTTGCTGCAGCAGGATGGATTGCGTATATGATGCTGCGGAGTCCTGTGATTGTATTGAAGGAGGCGGTAGGGATCGCGAAGCCTGATGGCATGTCGCGCGTGAAAGTCCGTATCTTCATTAAGAACAGGAGCGCACGACTTGTACGGGGCATTCATGTGTTGGATAAGGTGCCCTCGCTCGCCGAAGTGCTGAAGACGGACTCCCCTGGAAGTATGCCGCCGAGCAAGATTGCAGTTTCAGAAAAGCAAGGGACGCTGTTGCGCTGGCAATTAGATGTGCTCGAGCCGTATGAAGAGCGGGTCTTGACGTATCAGGCGCGCAGTAAGCTGAAGATTATTGGCAAGATGTCCCTTCCCAGATCAAAGGTGAAGTTCACCGCAGAGGGGAAGGAGCGGGTTGTGTATTCGAACAACTTGGAGCTTGTTGAGAAGTTCCGGGATAGATAGTTTTCCTACTCATGGATCCTCCACCTCGTGAAGTGCAAGCACATGCTGTTACACGAGTTGGTTTTCTTGTCCCATAGTCCAAAGACAAGTTATCTGGGTGCTGCGGGGGCACGACGTGAATTTGGAAATTAACTGGTCAAACGAGCAGGATATCGGCACGCCTCATGTGCCTATCGAGACGCTCTGTGATATCCACTTACGGCATGTATCTCCTGCTCTGGTGAGAATGGGCAAAGATGGAAGACAGCCGAACAGGTATTTGCTGCACCTCGCACGGTTTATCAGTGAGTCGCTCGGTCCATCGCTTGCATCGCTGGGAACAACGAAGTGTGAACGTCGCTCTGCTGCGTATCTTAGTGAGCGATATAGGAAACTTTTCCCTGATTTGCATAGTCGATACCCGAACGTTTATATAGAGGATTCTGTCCTCGGTGACTACCCCTCTGTAGCTCAACGGTAGAGCGTTCGGTTGTAGATGAGTCGTGCTGAGACGGTCTGATGACCAGCTGTGATGCACGATCAGCCGATCCCGAAAGGTTGCTGGTTCAAATCCGGCCGGAGGGACGTTTCCCCATTTTGTCGACGAGAAAATAGCTCGGATTCCGGAAGTCTCCCACGGATTTGAACCAAAAAGGGCCTTCCCAAGTCGAATGCTAAGCCTGCAGTTGGTATCCGAACCCTATTCCACTATAATCCGAAAGGGACTTCTATTCAAATCTATAAACGAGTGATCCTTCTGGCTTTGATAATTTTCGTGTTTTTGCTAGTTCTTCCAATCTCGTATCTCGTAATTGCTCAGAAATTCCAGTTTCTAGAACGCCTATCTGTGTCCTCGTCCACACAACTCCATCACGCTGTTGATTGCCATGGTAGCCATAGAAAACACCAAAACATGATTTGTCCGGTTCTTGCCTTGCCGCAGCAGTTTCAGCGGAGACGTTTCTCTGTACTACGTAAGAGGTGAGGACCTTGCTTGTGATACCTGATAATGTATCTTCGAATTGATCTAGGCCTATAAGTTTATGCGGCTTGCCAGCTTCTATCTCAGTTTCTACTGTCCATACAAGATATTCTTCAGGCACTCTCCACATGATTTGCTCTTCACAGTTTCCAAATTCTTCTCTTGCTGCAAGAACAAATGCATCAAACTCTGAATGAGCCATTCTCTGAGAAAACTCGACCAGTTTAAATGTATTCTCTTTTCAGTGAGAATTCAAGGATCCCTGCTTAGGGGCCCATTTTTGGCAAGTCACGGCCGGAAATCGAAAACTATATAAATTACAACATTGTAAGTATTGCACATATGGCACAAATGATGACAAAAAGGATTCCTGTCTCGGAGCAACGTTGGAAGGAGCTCGGACAAATGAAGCAAGCAGGACAGTCGTATGACGAACTGCTTGAAAAGCTTATGCAGGCCCATAACAGGCAAGAACTTGCTGCACGTGCGCAAGCAGCAGAACAAGGGAAAGGTACGTGGCACTCATTGGAGAGTGTCTAAATGTCTTACAGCGTTGTTGTTTCTGATGATGCACGTGATTTTCTCCGAGCGTTAGATGTAAAGAGTAAAAGAGTTTGTAAGAAGAATCTTGGGAAACTCTCTTGCCCCTATCCAGGACGTGGATCTGGTGATAAAGAGAGATTGGTTGTCGATGGCAAGGAAATGTATCGATTACACATTGGCAGGACCTATACAGCATTCTACAGCATCGACGAGGGGGACAAGATGGTGCGTGTGCTCGAAGTGCTCTCCATCAAAGCGGCGCATAAGAAATACGGCTTCTAGGATTCCCCTTAGAGGCCCAAAAAGGGTCAGTTCTGGACGAAGAGACAGTCGTGCATTGTTACACAACGAAGACGGGAGCAAATCCTGTTCCTGGGTGGTCTCTGTTTGTTTTCTCTCCAATGTATGTTCGAGCACAACACAATTGTGGTTTTCCATTCAGAACAAAGACGCGAATATCATAATTCATATTGCCAGAAGCGGTTGTTGGCGCTTGTACGTATGCTTGCGCAATCGAACCTGGGGGTGCTGTTGTGGGGTGCATATCGACTCCTTTTCCCCCGTAGGAAGAGGGTGGCTTGACGATAAATCCACTAAGAGAAGGGAGATCGGTCGCGTACGCAGTATGTGGCACGATATCTGGGAATTCTTTGCAGAGAAGAATGAGCCCACGTTTGTCTCCCAGAAACCAAAGCGAAGGCTCGGGACTAAACTGTGCGCGTTTATATGCGTCTGTCAGAGGTGCAAGACCTTTCCTCGGATCGGCCTCCCAATCGTGGAGTGTTACACGCGAGTATACTTTAGTTCCGTTGACGAGGCGGAGATCTCTTGCATCTTGTATTTCTGCTCCAATTCCTCTCTCTTTGAGCAGCGCTTGAAAATACAAAATCTCAGGATGGGTGATTTGACTGCGGGGGTTGACGTCTGTGATGACCACACTATCTCCTTTGGTGAAGGCAAAGGAATTGACAAGCGCTTCTTCGAAGTGAGCGACATCAACAGTAGGGAATGGGCTATTGAGATGTTCATTGTAGAGTTGTGTGAACCGCGCATAGAAGCTCACCATGCCTGGAGGGAGCACCATGTATTCGATCAGTTTCGGCCCCTGGGGAGTGAGGTGGTAATCAAATGCGCCTACTGTTATGTTTGGGAACGCTCTCCGAAGAAAATCTGGGACGTTTTCGAGTAGGGGCTCCTGAAAAGATGGCTCCTGTACGCGAGAGAGGAGTCGTTCTGTGCAGGAGAAGAGGGAATCTCTGTCGCTCGTTGTGATAACGACAGGTACAGCGCTCACTTGTATAGGGATAGTCCCTTCGCTGAAGTAAAGTTCACTCTCGAGTCTCTCTTCGAGTGCCTCAAATGGTGGTTGTGCCTCCATCACACTTGCTTGTCTCATAGAGAGCCCCCTGCTGCCTCAAGTGCAAGCGTGTGTGTATCGCGAAGAATTGGGACTGGTAGTTTCTTCATGATTCTAGCCTTCGTACTGATTCAATCTTTGCTCTAGGTGGGATACTTGTTTCCGAAGTCCGGTTATTTCCGTCTGCTGTCCGCTTATGACGAGCTGCTGTCCATTGATTTCCAACCGCTTTTTTCTATCCTCTCGCCTGTGTGCTCCGAATGTTGCAAGCATGCCGAAGAATGAACCCCACACTACTACGTCCCCTGCAGGCGAATGGAAAAAATCGTCTATAGACCCAACTAGTTTGTACCATGCCGAAGAACCAGTTGTATGGGGATGTTCGTGACTGTGGTGATGATTCATTTGATCGGCCACTACATATGTCCTAAGAACTGCATCTCCTATGTAGTGAGTTGCCATTATTCCTGCTGCAAGAGTAGGTAGTACGTATTTCGTCATCACGCCTTTGTAATTTCTCATGGTGCTAGGCGAGAGCTCATTGGTATTTATAAACATTAGTGATAATAATTCTCAATAAGAAAGGTGGATTTTCGTCGCTCTTTAGTTCAACGAAGGGATTACCCAAGCTGCTTCACGAAGTGAACGATGTTCGTTTTCGTGTCTTGCCACGTATTCTTTCGCGTCTGCAACTTCCGGAGTTTGTAGAGGAGAGAGAACTTCTCGAAGGGCGTCAGACCGCCGATGAACACGAGCTTTGTTCTCCTCGTCTTCCCAGTGGGTTCGATAGTAGTAAGCCCCGTCGCGTACCCGTACTGGAGTGTGCCTTTCGGAGTATTCACAACGCCTTTTGCGCGCCGTATACTTGGCGGCAGTTCTTGCACGAGTTCCTCAAACCCTTGCTTGTTGATAGGTGCACTTGTTTCGTAGCAGAGCGTCCCTCCAGTATGCGTCACCCGCTTTGTCGTGTGCTTTGGCCTGTCGATGTTCGGAAGTTTCAGTAACGCGCCGTACTTCACTGCGCCTTGGGTTGTGACAACAATGGTTGCCTTGCTGTTTTGTTCCCTGACACGCTTCTTCAGTAGCGTTATCTCATTCTTGGATACAAGATCCTTCTTGTTCAGCACAATAAGATTCGCATGTGCTACTTGCCGCTTTGTTTCATCATCAAGTTCTGGTGCTTTGCTGAACCGATATGCATCGAGAACAGTGATAATCCCTTTGAGCTGCACATCTGTTTGTTCGGTGAGTTCAATAATTGGTTCGATGTGTGCAACACCCGTTGTTTCAAGAAGGAGTGTATCGTATTTGCCGCTGAGTTCTTTGATCTGCGCAATGAGATCCTTTCCTTTATTGCAGCAGATGCAGCCTCCTGCGACTTGTTTAACTTCCTGTGCATTCTTCCCAACAAGCGTGTCGTCAATGCTCAACGTTGCAAATTCGTTGATGATAACTGCAAGTTTCTTTGGTGTTGTTGCCAGCAAATGCTTAAGGAGCGTGGTTTTGCCGCTGCCAAGGAAACCAGTAAGGATAAAGAGTTCAGATGTCATTGTATGAGAGCTTGTGTGATTTTTTCTTCGCCCACTCCATTGCCTCGTTTGCCCACACAATGAGGATTGCGGCGATGTAGAATTGTGGTGGGAACTGGATGTACGCAAAAGCAACAACCATCAGTGCGAGCGCAAGTTTTCGCTGACATGTGAAGCAGGAGATGCTGTGTGCAAACATGAACAAAACTCTGTAGACTAAGTACACGATCGCCGCTATCTTGATGAACTTTGGCAGTCCATACCAGCTCAGGATCAGTGCGAGCGTGATGACTGAGTACACGAAGTATCTGAACCATGGCCGCGAGTCTTCAAATTCTTCGTATGCTGGCATTGTAGTCGTTTCCTGTCTTTTCCTTCGATCTTTGGACGTAGATAGCGTCATTTTGCTGTTACTTTTAAATGTTATTGATTTCTAGTCTCGATAAGGAGCTATGCCTGCGCAGTTCCTGTGCGCTTTACAGCGAGCGTCCCAAGGAACAGCGCGCAGAGCACGAGTACGATCGTCCCACCAGGTGGGATGTCTGCATAAAATGCGATGAACGTTCCAAGTAGGACTGCAACAACACTCGTCGCAGACGCAATCACAAGCGTACTTTTGAAGGAACGTGAGAAGCGCAGGCTGATCAGTGCAGGTATAACAAGAAGTGAAGAGACAAGCAGAATACCGACTGCGCGGATTGCAATGATAACGGTAACTGCGGTGAGTACTGCAAACACATAGTTGACGAGTGTTACATTGATACCGTTTGTTTGCGCAACCGCAGAACTGAACGTGATAAAGACAAGTCGCTTGTAGAGCACAATGACTGTTCCCACAACGAGCACGAAAATAGTAGCGATAAGCACGATGTCAGTTATGCTGAGCGCGAGAATGCTCCCAATAAGAAAACTGAAGAGATTCACACTGAACCCTTTCACAGCGCCGATGATAACAACAGCAAGTCCCACGCCGAACGAGAGGATCACTGCAGTAGCCGCATCACCATAGATACGTGCTTTCTGAATGAGTCGCTGCACAAACAGCGCGCCCAGCACTGCAATCCCGAGTGCTGCGTATAAAGGATTCACGCCAAAGAGCATCCCAACAGCGATACCGCCGAACGAGAGATGCGCAAGCCCATCGCCAAGTAATGAGAGCCGATTGAGTACGAGAAAGACGCCGATGACAGCGCACGTAATACCAATGAGTATGCCGCCGAGCAGCGCGCGCTGCATAAATTCGTAGTGGAGGAACTCAAGGACGATGGTGATGCACCTCGAATTGCTCCCCATACACCTTCTGTAAGAGTTTCCGTGTTTCTTTTGGAGCTCCCGTGCAGCAGATGTTTCTGTTGAGACAAATGACACGCTTCACACGAGTAGAGACGAGGCCCACATCGTGTGTGATGAGAATAATTGCGACACGCTGCCGCTCGTTCAACTCCTTGAGCATCTTGTAGAAGTTCTCTTTTCCTTGCACGTCGACGCCGACTTCTGGCTCGTCAAGAATGAGGAGCTTCGGATCTGCGAGCAGGGAGAGCGCCATAAGAACGCGTTGTTGCTGGCCACCTGACAAGTCGGCGAAGCGCTGTTGCATGAACGTCGTTATGCCGAGCGTCTTCACAAGGTGGCGTTTCTTCTTGCTTGGTCGCAGCGAGAGTATCTCATCGACCGTTCCTGGAAAGCCCTGAGTTATTTCGAGTCGCTGTGGAACGTAGCCCACATCACATTGTGCTGCGCGCGTTACAGTTCCTTTCGTTGGTGCAAGGAGGCCGACAAGAATTTTTGCGAGTGTGGTTTTTCCTGAGCCATTTGGCCCGATAAGGCCAATAAAATCTCCTTTCCGAATGTGCAGCGAGATATTCTCGAGCGCGAGATCCCCTCCATAAGAGAAGCTGATACCCTTTGCCTCAACGAGCTTCATGCACACTCCAGAGCCAATCGGAGGTTTACCAAGTTTCGCTGCATGATACTCACGTACGTGTCAGCAGGGTCCTTTGCTCCTTCAATTGGGTTGAGTTCGAGTGTCTCTGCGCCGACTTCCTCGGCGATTGTCTCCGCGATGCGAGGGTCAACAAGCTCCTCGTAGAAGACGTACTTGAGATCGTGTTCCTGGGCCTCTTCGATCAACGCAACAATCTGCTGTGGCGTTGGCTCCGCATCCGGTTCAAGGCCACCAATTGCGAGCTGGTTGAAGCCGTAGTCGTGTGCGAGGTACGCGAATGCTGCGTGGTTCACAAGCACAGTGTCCTTCTTGCAGGTTGCGAGGCCGGCAGTGAATGCTGCATCCAGCTCTTTCAGCTGTGCGATGTACGTAGCAGCATTTGCTTCGTATACTGCTGCGCTCGCAGGGTCTGCTTGTTTGAGTCCTGCTGCGATGTTCTCCGACATTGTAATCATACTTTTTGGGGAGACCCAGATGTGTGGATCCTTGCCAGTGTGTACGTCATGGTGTTCGTCCTCATCACAGTCCCCCATCCAGCTGCCGTCTGGCATTTGGTGGCAGGGCACATCATGCATGTCGTGATGCTCCTCATGTTCGTCACCATGTTCTGCGTGATGTTCTTCCTCATGTTCGTCGTGATGTCCATGATCGTGTGGATCAGGCCCTGTCGCATCCAAGAGTGCAACCCCTGTACTTGCATCAATCACCACAAAGTCACCAACCACAGTCAGTTCCTCTTCAAACCGCTCAAACTCAAGCCCGAGCGCAACGTAAACATCTGCCTTACTCACTTTCAAGACATCTTGTGGTGTCGGCTCATAGCTATGTGGTTCTACCCCTTGTGGGACAACGGAGAATACTGTGGATTGTGTCCCAGCGATTGCTTTGGTAGCATCATACAATGGGTAGAATGTTGTCGCGATGGTGAGCTGTTCAGGCGTAGCTTGCGGTGTCGGTGCAGTGGCGCATGCGGCGAGCATGAGAATAAGTGCGAGTGAGATGATGTGTTTCATGTACGCGTAATCAGTCCGGTATTCTTAAAGGTCCATGACTCTCATTCTCAATAAGCGGAGGGTTCTTAAATGCGTTCAATACCCGCAAACAGATGGCTCGTACATCGCGAAATACAAAGCAGAAAGCATTACTGCAGCAAGAACTCGAGAGCACAACAACCTTCTTTACAGCAGAGGAGCTGCACGCACGCGTCCAGGACAAAGGTATTGGCCTCGCAACAGTGTACAGGTATCTCGCTGCATGCCGGAAGCAAGGGAGACTGCACCCATATTCCTGCGGCGATCGAACGATTTACTCATTGCAACAGCAGAGTCACTGTCATTTTACGTGCGAGAAAACGGGAAAAGTGATGCATTTCGCTGTGAAAAATCTTGATTTTCTCGAGGGAAAGATCCCCGGCAAAGTGACCTCGTTCCAGATTGAGGTACGAGGCATCTGCCAAGACGAGTGTGAGCCCTGTGAGGGCCGGCCTGAGTAGATTGGTTCCTTCTGTGAGCTCTTGTTTCCTAAACTTCAAACTGCCTATGTTCATACAGAAAGCATTAAGATACGAGATGGACCTCTTTCACTGTGGAACAGCTAACGACAGGGCAAATTGAGAAACTAATCTTCACGAGGACGCCGATACACGTGAAGGTGCCGAGCACAGACCTCGTATCTCAGTGGGATGAACATTCAATTGGTCCCCTTAAGGTTCAAGATGGGGAGCATTGGAGATTTGCTGCAACACGGCAGATCGATGATGAACCAGCAGAGTATTTTTTCTTGCACTCAGGAGACACAGTTTCTATAGGAAGGCCTCAAGAGAGAGGTTCTCGTTATCCGCTTGTGTGGACCGCATATGCGTACAGAGAAACACCAAGTGCCCATACTCCGAGAGAGTGGAATGAGATGTGCGCGCGCTTACCTGTACAGAGATAACGCGAGTGAAGATTATGGGCGCTTGCCAAAGACAGGGGTGCCGCATGAGCTACTCAATTTAGGATCAAAACTCGGGAAAAGATCTTCAGCTTCAAGGTTGTCCACTTTGCTTGCAGGGACGAATGTGCCGAAGAGAATGTCTGGGAGAGGGTTCAGAATGAAGAAATTCACGTTGGCGATGTGATGGGCATCATGACACTTTCGAAGCCAGAGAAAGAGTCGCCACGCAGTTTTGCTCTTGAACACGCGCTTCCGCTTCAACACAGAATCTTTGAGGTGATACTGTGTGTGCAGCCATACTATGGCGGAGCCACCGTAAAGCGCTGCCCCGCCCATAATGGTGAGAACATCAAACCATCGCACCCAGTCGAAGATCGCGAAAGCAACGAGAACGGCAACAAGGACAAGGCCGAGCGTTTTGAATGCAAGTTCACAGGACTCCACATAGTCACTTGTTCGCAATGCGCTCCGTTTGTACTGGTCCATGTGGTGGTGATAGTGTCGCTGCCGCAGGAAATCCTTCGGGAGCCACTTGAGCAAAGGCATATGGCATGCCCAACGGTGACACGCATAGCCGAAGAACTCAGCGAGAAAGGCGCCGAGTACGAGGAGCCGGTGAAGCGAATCAGATCCATTGCATGCACGCATACAGTTTTTCTTAAAAGCTTTCCTGTGGGATGAGTGGAGGATGTGGTGTGTTTAAGCCAACGTACTTGTGGTTGTTTCTCACCAAGAAGAAATTCTTTACTAAAAAGTAGGTACAATAATAAAGTTTATAAAGCATAAGTAGTTCTACACATCATGGTTGATGATGTTGCTGGAGTTTTGAGTTTGTCAATGGGGGATAAACGTTACACTCCAATCTTCAGGGGTCTTTCTAGTGAGGAGCAATCGATGGTGCAGTCAAAGTTACGAGAACTACAACAAGTCTCTGGAAGTAACCCTTGGGTTGTCGAGAGAAGGCGAAGCGGAATGTATTCTGCAGGAAGATTAACGGCGACGTCTGGTGCTGTTGTCGCACAGAGCGTGGACGAGCTCCTGGATGGAATCACAGAGTATGTTGAAGATGTTCGAGATCCAAGGAGCAGATAGTTTCATTTTCAAATCTTTCTGATCCACAGTAGAACCATTTTTTGGTGAAAGACATCCGCATCTTTGTATCTATTCTACAGTAAAAACATTAATAAAGCCCAAATGATTTCCACGCGTATGCGAACACTCGTTATCTGGGGCACACTTCTCTTGCTTCTCGTCGTAGGGTCACACGCACAACCGTACAATGTGATACAACCCAACTCGGCAGATGTCCCAGGGAGTGCAGCTGTCCTTGAAGGCGCAGGCGTTAGCCCTGTTGTGGAGTTCATTTGGGTCCTGCCAGATGAAGATAATCTCACGCAGGGAACGCAGCTCGAGGTGCTCGCTGGCGGGCAGCGGGATGACATTTACGCGTGCCTCGTTGTCTCAGATGCAGACAGCAGGGACACCATCGCAGATGTTTTTGTCGATGTGTATCATCCCGATACCAGCTTCAAATACCAGATTCACGGTGTCCGGATCACGGACCCAAATGCGGTCGAGCAGTGCAAGAGCGATGCACTCGCACACGGGCTCATCAACTCCCAAGACTGGGAGGACATTAACTATAACATTTTCTCACAGCAGAACTGGTACATGTACGAAGTCTGGCTCCCCATGTTCTATCACCAACCAGCTGGCGACTATGAGGCCAGAGGCTACGCAGTCGACACACAAAGCCGCGCAAGCGAGCCAGAATCTGCATTCTTCACGTGGATCCCAGGCACATTCTTGGAACTTGACTTCACCGCAGTCAGTTTCGGTAACATCCAGCCAGGCGCATGGAAGATTGTGAACGGGGACCTCTTGTTCATCCTTGATGATGGCATGCCGACAGTGCGCAATCAAGGGAACACGGGCGTGCTCGTTGGCCTCGAGTTCAGTGAGTTTATCGGCCAGGGCAGTTTACCAAACAAGATCATTGATGACTTTGACGCACAGCTCCGGAACCTCGGGACAAACAACCATTACAGTGTCCCGGGAGAGCACCTTGAGTTCGTTGCAGACCAATTCGTCCAGTTCACGTACCCGATTGAACTCTGCAGGCAGGAAAAAATTGACTTCTCTATCCACGCAGATGTGGGATCGTTGCCTGATCAGTACGCGGGGAATATTACAGTGTACGCAGACCCTGTACTCTCACAGATGACCGTCTACAATGCACCGTTCCCCAAGTGTGGCGTGCACGCGCATCCAGACGCGACGTGTCCGTTGAACCCATAGACTGAAGCCTTATATACTGCTCTATAATTCAAGCAGCATGCAGATCGCAACACACAGCGGCCCATTCCACGCAGATGATCTTTTCGCTGTCGCAATCCTCAAGCTCGTGCACCCAGATGCGACCGTTCTCCGAACACGAGACAAGGAACAGTTGGCAGGGGCAGACTACCGAGTTGATGTCGGCCAAGTCTACAACCCCGAGACGAATGATTACGACCACCACCAACCGGGCGGTGCTGGCCAACGAGAAAACGAGATCCCCTACGCAGCTGCAGGCCTCGTGTGGAAAAAATATGGACCACAGATAACAAGTGATGCAGTCGTTGAAAAAATCGATAACAAGCTCATCGGACCTATTGACGCGAACGATAACGGGGTTGAGCTCTTTGAGAAGCCGAAGCTCTACCCGTACACGATCAGCACATTCTTTAAGCTCTACGCCCCTGACTGGCAAGATACAACCCAAGACTTTGACGCAGCCTTCATGCGCGCACTTGAGCTCGCAACCTTTATTCTCACACAAGAGATCAAGCGAGCAGAGGGCGTCCTCAAAGCAGAGCAGATCGTTGCAGATGCGATCAAGCAATCAGATGGCGCTATCATCATCCTCCCGCAATTCGTCCCATGGAAGCGCCACGCAATCACGCTCTCCCAAGCAATCTACTGTATCTATGAAGCACACGATGGGACGTGGCGATGCCACGCGATCCCCGAAAAGGAAGGGGATTTCGCTGTGCGAAAAGAGCTCCCTGCGAGCTGGGGTGGGCTTGAAGATGAGGCACTCCAACAGGCATCTGGTGTTCCTGACGCAGTCTTCTGCCACAAAGGATTATTTCTCGCTGGCGCACAGAGTAAAGAAGGAGCACTGTCCTTAGCGAGAAAAGCGCTCGAGTGATCAACTCTTCTTCGGCAGCGCCCACTGGAGGAAGAATGGAGCAATCACAGTAGTGATGAATGCCATAAAGATAATCACACCATACGTGCTCTGACTGATGATCCCGCCTGTCAATCCAATGAGGCCGACGATCATCGCCACTTCACCACGGGGCACCATACCGATGCCAACGGCGAAGGATTCCTTCCATGTGTGCCCAGTCCATCGCGCGGGGAACAGGCACCCGAAGAGCTTTGTCAAGACAGCAACTACAGTGAGGATGATTGCGAATATCCAGGCCTCAGACGTCATGTGTGTGAGATCCATCAACACGCCGAGTGAGACGAAGAAGATCGCACTGAACAACATGTCGAAGTATGCCGCTCCTTCTTTGACGCGAGGGAATCGTAACTCTTCTAATGTGACGCCCGCGATGAACGCGCCAACAATACTTGAGAGCCCAATGAGGTGCGCGGTTGCGGCATAGCTGAACGCGACGATCATTGCAGCGAAGATAGTGACCTTCGTATCCCGTCGCCCTACAGCAACTTTATCGATATGACGAACGAGCTTATTCACTGGCTTCCGCACGATGAGCGCGCCTATGACGAATCCTGCTGCCAAGAGGAGTTGCTGTCCGATGGAGGCGAGGTTCATCTCTGTAGAGAGGCCTCCTACAATACCTAATGCTAACAAGGAGAGAATATCATCCACGACTGCTGCACCAAGGATGGTTCTGGCAAACGCTTTATTGATGAGCTTTCGCTCCTTCAGCACCTGGGCGGTGATCGCGATGCTTGTTGCGGTGAGTGCAACACCGATGAAGATAGCTTCGATTGAGGAATAGCCGAAGGCAGCAGCAAGCCACCAACCCGCAACGAGTGGAATCACCATACCGAGGAGCGCGACAAAACTATTTCGCACTGTGTAAATATGCTTGTAATTGCACTCCAGTCCGATCGTAAAGAGCAAGAAGATTGCGCCGAGTTCTGCGAGAATGCTGACACTCTCCGTGTATGCAACGAGGCCGAGGAGGGATGGGCCAATGACAATCCCGATGAAGATCTCCCCAATGACTGCAGACTGCCCAAATCGTCGTGCGAGCACGAAGCCAAAGAGTGCTGCGCAGAGAAGGATCGTGATTTGGAAGTTGACTTCCATGTTGTCAGCTGAAACGCGTCAGTTTATAAAGCTATGCTGATATTCTAAATTATTCGCTACGAGTAGTACTTCAAAGAAAAAGAACAAAAAAAAGAATCCCGTTCGGGTTGTGGTTTAGTACCACACAAGTGGTTGCTGGTGGTGGTACACGTTCGCGTACCTCGTGACCTGGTAGGTGCGAGGTTGAGTCGAGTGCACGTACTGATAACGGACAGGCTGTGCAACGCGCTGTGCGTCGGCACATGTTGTCCGAGGAGCCTGTACTTGCATGACACGCTTGTACACCGTCTCTTGCTGTGCTTTGTACACTGTCCGTTTGACTGGCTTGTAGGTGTACTGCTTCTGTACAGCATGATCGTGTAGCGCGTGTGTTGCTTCGACACTAGAGTATGGCTGGAAGCCGTAGTAGCTGCCGCCGTGTGCTGCAACGCCGCTCGTAAGGAGCAATGTTGCCGCCACCAACACAAAGAGTTTTGCGTTCATATCTCCTGGAGAGTAGTATCAAGTATATAAGTGTATTTGTGGCAGAGCAGCAACATTTAAATACCACTTCTCGCCGTAACAAGATGGTGAGTTCGGTGAAACGTGGATCCATGCAGATGAGTATCGAGGCAATTATTGTCTTGGTCATCGCAATGGTCCTTCTCGGATTAGGCATTGCATTCATCCAAGGGTTCTTCAAAACAGGTACAGCGAAGCTGACAGAGCCGTTTAACGCGATCGAGTTTGGTTGCGATCCAACGGCTGCAAATCCTATTACAACGAGTCCTCCAGAGATGGAAGTAAAGGCAGGAGATGAACTCCGTGTGAAAGTATGTGTGTATGGGACGCAGCTCGCGCCCGGAGCGATCGTCGGTATCAAGGGCTGTACGAGCACAACCGGCTCCACACAAGTACCAACGCTCCTCTCTGCACCGCAAGGAATTGATCCGCATCAGATCGGTGGCTTCAACACAATTCTGACAGCAAAGACAAAAGCTGTTCCGGCCGTAGGAAATACTCCTGCTGTTCCGGCTACGAACCTTGGCACAGGCACATACATTTGCACACTTGAGGCAGTCACCGGCGGCATCTACCCAATCGTTCCAGCGACGCAAACTCAACCTGCATCTGGCGAGCTCTTCGCAACAAAACAAATCACCGTCTCAGTCATATGAAGCGCATGATCACAAAATCGGAAGAGTTTGAAATCCTCAAGCTTGTTTTGGATAAGTTTCTCTGGGTTGGTGTCTTCCTCATGCTCTATGGGTTTTACCGTATTGTGCATTTGAATGAGAACTTCTGGTTTGGCTTCAGCGTCCTCGTTGGTGGCGCGTTCCTCATGATGCTTTTCATGTGGATTTTAATGAAAGAGTATAATTACGTGAAGCGATGAAACGCGGCATGGAATTTGCTGTTGGAACACTTGTTGTCCTGATTCTCGGTCTTGTCATTGTTGGCGGGGGCATTGTGCTTGTCTGGAACCTCGCCGCAGAGAGTGAGCAACTCGCAGGTGACTTGACTGCCTCCCAGAAGGAACAGCTTGCAACCATGTTTACGCAGGGACAGCTCGTTGCAGTCTATCCTGGCAATGTGGAAGCGAGAGTGAATTCCGATATTGTTGTGGGGCTTGGCATTGAAAATAGAATGGATGACGAGACGTTCACGATTGTCGTGGAGGTGCTGGATGAGAATCATGTTGTACAGGCATGGCAGAAAGCACATGTCCCCACGATAGCTGTGGGGAAGAACGAACATGTTGTGACGCCACTCGCGCTCAGAGTTGGGAGTATACCAGGAACGTACACCGTGCTCGTCTCTGCAATGTACGGGACAGAACTCTACGATTCGAAACGATTCTTCACTGTGAACGTTCGTTAAGCAACACGGTTCATATTCTTGTGCAAGAGTTTCTTGAACGCTTTCTCCCAGTGTTTTGCACAGACAATACCCGAGGCTAAGAGCACGCCCTGCGCTCCCAGTTCGAGTGCAATATCCACGTCCTTATGCTTCTTCACACCAGCGCCAACTAGCAAGGGATACTGTGCTGCATGCACTGCATGCTTGATAATCTCAGGATTCGCTACGGAGACGGAGACATCCCCTCCAATAAGTTCTGGTGGCTCCACACAGAGGAATGTTGGCTTGACATCATTCAACTCATGTAGTCGTTCAATCGACTCCGCGCAGACGCATGCGTCCAACTTCGCCTTGCGCAGTTGTGCAACAGCAACTTTGATGTGTGCGGTGTCGAGCTGGTGCTCTGCGTGGTTCACTAAGCTTCCTGATGCGCCCGCTGCTTTGATTGCGCCAACTGTGGTCCAGCCTGTCGTTTTCCCTGCCTCAACGGGGTCCACGTGCTGTGCATAGACAGGAATACTCACCGCCTCAGCAACGTGATAGATATCTGTTGCCTGGACAGCAACGCGCACGTCCACGTCAAAATCACGACCCATTTGCTCACAGAGCGCGGCGAGTTTCACCGCTTGTTTGCCTGTCGCTGCTGGATACGTCTTAAAATTGATGATGATAACTGGTTTCATACACCCACCACGTTCTAGATCGAGACATGCTATTTAAACGTTTTCCTCAGCTGATCACCATGTCGCCAGAGCCACCAGCAGCCAAGGAAGACCATGCTGAGGGAGAGCCACTGGCCAATACTGAAAATAATGACTGGATC
The DNA here is from genome assembly GCA_028818155.1 of Candidatus Woesearchaeota archaeon. Classification (GTDB taxonomy): domain Archaea; phylum Nanobdellota; class Nanobdellia; order Woesearchaeales; family UBA525; genus UBA525. The sequence goes on from JAPPOH010000002.1 coordinate 27,274, forward strand.
TGTCGGATCTGCTTCTCTGAAGAAGGTAACGAGGAAGCGGAACAACCCGTACAAGGTAATGAATGTCCACGTGAAGATGCCAGGGATGTTTTTAATCCCTCTCATACTATAGAGAATGCCCGCGATAACAAAGCCGTAGACTGCCTGGTAGAGTTGGCTTGGGTGCCTGCATCCTTCTGGAGCTGCTGGTGCATTGGAGAAGTCAACGCACCATGGGGCGCTAGTGAGTGTCCCCCAGAGTTCGCCGTTCACGAAGTTTGCGATTCTGCCGAACGCGTAGGTGATTGCTAATGGAAAGACGATTGTGTCGGTGATTGTGTAGAAGTTAATCTTATGTTTCTTGCAGAAGTGCCAGGTGACTGCAACTGCGCCGAGGATACCGCCATGGATGCTCAGGCCGCCCTTCCAGACAGCAGGAATATCGAGTGGGTTACTGAAGTAGTAGCCAGGGTTATAGACGAGGACATACACTAATCGTGATGCGATGATGCTGCCCATGACTAAGAGGAAGATGTACTCTTCCGCGAGTTTCTTTTCAAGTACCTTCGTCTTGTAGAGCATGAAGTAGCCCGCGAGGAAGCCGAGCATGTAGACGAGGCCGTAGAAGCGAATCTCGATCGGGCCGAGCGCGAGGAGTACTGGATTCAAATCCCAGATGAACATACGTTGCGAGAAGTGGTGGTGTTTATCAGTTTACCGGAAGATGGAGTTGTGTTGGAGGGAGTTGTGTGCCCGTGACACTTTTGTATGCTGTTCGAACGTACTCTATCATCGGTCTCCTCGGGAGAATAGACCACGGTTCTCGGAGATCAGCCAATACTAAGTAAAAGTTGTCCTGTTTCTCTTGGGGCAGCTCACGAACATGCTCTCTCCCTGGGAATTCCTGCTTCGGTTTATAATGTTCTACTGAGGCAGTGATCTCCATGATGTAAGGGGGTGATGCGGCACATTAAAGTGTATCGATGCTTGTACGAAGCGTTCGTCCGGTGACCCTGCGATATGCCCTCTGAATGTTCACATGAGTCGGATCATCTGCAGTATGTGCGTGCGGCTCTGTGAGCTCCTCCTCGAACATGCTGTATACTCGTTGCTGCTGGCGCCAAGGAAGAGCGAGAATCTCTGGCGGTGTGCCTCCAGGAAGAACATAAGCTGCGAACAGCATTGTACAGTCATCGAGAGTTTGTTTCTCTGCTTTTCGCCGAAATGGGAGTACGTTGGGCATGGAGCTCGGAACGAACAGGTCTTTAAAATCTAATCGAACTTCTCATCCAACAGTTCAGCGAAGACATCCTTGTCCATCCCACCCGTCTGCCTGTGGATCTCCTTCCCATCTTCAAAGAATAAAAGTGTTGGAATGCTTCTGATGCCGTGTTCACCAGCCAAGTCGCCTTGCTCTTCTGTGTTGACTTTTGCGAAGGTAATGCCTTCTTTTTCGGCAGCAACCTCTTCAAAGATTGGCGCGAACATCTTACATGGGCCGCACCACGGTGCCCAGAAGTCAATGACTGCCTTTCCTTTGATTGCATCTGTGAATGTGTCTTGTGTGAGTTCTTCCATCATGATCACCAATGTGCTTACTTAGAAACTGTTCTTAAAGGTTTTCCTTAGTTGGGTTCGTATAGGAACTTTGCCCTGTTGGTTGTCTTTCGTAAAGTCGTTGTACTTGAGGAAAGAAGGTGCGCACTCTTTTTGGTAGTGTAAGCCCTGCTGCTCGACGCTCGCATGCAGCATCCTTCAAGAGAGAGTCTCTTGCTCGTTTATGCTGTTCAAACATTGTACTCCCCTCTTCTTGCTTCCCTTCTTGCGTATACATGTCTTCGTACTATGTCAACTCCATCATTATGCCGAACAAGTTCCGGAGAGTGCGAGAGTGCATGCCTTTTCTTCGGGACAGCGAGCGCAGTTGCTATTTTTGCTTGGGCGAGTCTCTCCATGCGTAATGCATGTGCCGTATGAAACGCGGCTGCTGGCATGTAGGGGAGAACAGTGGCACATTTAAATTACTTCCGCAACGACTTCAAATACCGTATCTTCTCTTCCAGCCACGGGTGCTTGTAATACTTTCTGATCAACACGAGCGCAAGAAAGAGAAAAACAAACCCCGGTACAATCGGCAGGATAATGCCAATCAACCAGCCAATGAGCAGCGCGAAGACAGCAGCCATCGTCAGCAGGTAGAGTAAAAACTTGTATGTTTTTCTGATGCCGCTGTGCTGTCGGAAGTACGAGCGGAGCAGGTGCAATAACCCTGTCAGGATCGCGAGAATGCAGACAAAGACAAGCACCCCGATTCCTGTGGAAAGTGCTCCCTTCAACAAGAGTGGGTACTCCTCGAACATTATGTCACCCGTGCAACAAGCTCCTCTGTCGTTAAGAGTGTTTCCTCTCCAGAGTTCATATCCTTCAGCTTACAGACCCCATCGGCGATCTCGCGCTTGCCAAGGAACACCACGTAGGGAATGCCTAGCGCGTCAGCGTACTGGAGGTTCTTGCTGATGCCTTTGTCCGTGAGGTCAAGATCCGCGTTCACACCGGCATCGCGAAGCTGTGCAACAAGCCTCGCAGCTTCAGTCGGCGTCTTAATAGGAATGACGTACACGTCCGTGACCGTCTTTCGTTGCTCCATGCCCTGCAACTTCAAAGCCTCCATAATGGGCTCGAGGCCAAAGGAGATGCCAACCGCTGGTGCAGGTTTTCCTAAAAACTCACTAATCATGTTATCATACCTGCCAGCACCAAGCAAGCTACTCGTTAATCGTTCATCATTCCAGAACACTTCGAAAACAGTGCCGGTGTAATATGTTAAGCCACGCGCGAGCGAGGGGTCAAAGAGAACACGATCCTTTTCCGTAGTACCATGGTAGAGTGCTTGGAGCTTTAACCGGAGTCCTTCCACGCGTGCAAGTGCAGGGAGTGGCCCGTACTGTTTAAGGATCGCTTGCACCCTGTCTGCTGGCTCAAGCTGCGCGATCCGAATAACATTGTCAAGCGCGTCAGTAGGAATCTCTTTCTCAGTCAGCTCTTTCCGAACGCCCTCCTCGCCGATCTTCTTGAGTTTGTCGAGTGTGAGGATTGCAGGGATGAGTTGCTCTGCCGCAACACCATCCTTCTTGAGCATGCTATCCAGGAGTGCCCTGTCATTAAACACGAGCCGAACATCGAGCCCGAGCTCCTTGAAGACGGCGAGTGCAAGCTCAATGCACTGTGCGTCCGCAGCAACGCTTGTCGTGCCCACAATGTCCGCATCACACTGATAGAACTCGCGATACCTACCAAGTTTGATGGGTCCATCCCTATACACAGGACCGATCACGTAGCGCTTGAATGGCATCTTCACGTTTGGGTTGCAGCCGATGTACCGTGCGAGTGGGACGGTCATATCATAGCGTAGACCAAGCTTCCTGTCGCCTTGATCGGTGAGCGTGAACATCTCTTTGAGGATTTCCTCGCCGCCAGCGAATTTTGATGTCAGCACATCAAGGCGCTCTAAAACGGGAGTCTCCAGCGGGTTAAACCCGAAGCGCTCGAAGACGGTCTTGAACGTTCCAAGTACCTTGTCACGGAAGAGCTTTTCTTCAGGCGAAAAGTCACGCATGCCCCTCGGGAGTTGGACGTCCATGCATGCAACAAGATTGCTCTCGTTTAAATATCCATCGACGCGGACTATGCAGTATAGTATACAGAAAGAAAAAATGGCAATAAGGGTTTGCACCGGAGCCTACGTTGCCACACACGCAAGGTGTGAAACGCTGTAGCAATATCGCCAGTAAGTGGCTTGCGAGTGCACTTATATATTTTGCTATCCATCGACAGATATAAAAGGCTTCCACTATTGTGTTGAGGAGTGTATGAAACATCTAATCGCTGCGCTCTGCTGTCTGCTCATCTTCTTCGCAGCATGTACACCCCCACCTGAACCTGATATCACAGAGAATGATGCTGATGACGATGAAGTGGAAGAGGAACATGAGGAGATCCCCGTAGAGGTTGATGATGAAACAGAGGACATCCTGTACACTACACTCTTCGCATTCGATAATGTCCAGGAGTACGTCTACAATGCAGAGACGAGCGGTGTGACCGCGACGATCACCACGACTGTTGAGCGTACCGCGAAGGAAGCGCGCCCTGTGTATGTGCTCACGAATGCAGTGGATGCCGCTGGTGTGAAGACCACAACAGTCATGACGATTGATATCTACACGCACGCGTGTCTTGAGATGAAGATTCACGCCATGGTGGACCACGAGCTTGTGCAGCAAACACTCCCCTGCCCGACAGAGGGGTTGAATAGCGCAGCTGTTGCGACGGCGCCTGTTGTGTTCGTTGAACCTGCGCAGGTAACTGTCCCTGCTGGCACGTTCGATGCTGAAGTGTACACTACAGGAAGCATGCAGTTCTGGCTTGGTGATGCACCCGTCCCTGTAAAGTATAGTGGCCCGAGCTTCTCCATGGAGCTCGTCTCGTACTCGTAAGCTTTAAAACACACAGAAGTTTCTAGATGCATGCGCGGGGGTAGCAAAGCCTGGTCAAATGCGCAGGACTTAAGAAACTTAAGAACGGAGCTTCGGCAATGACGATTAAGACATCCTGTGACCTAGTGTCTTCGTGGGTTCGAATCCCTCCCCCCGCATTCTTATTTTGAAGTAGTAACATAAGAAAAATTTATAAGGAGCCCTGTATTCTTGCTGTATCCATAGAAGAAGTTTCACTACAGGTGAAGAAATGCAGAATCTCGCAGGCGTACAGACAGCAGATGAAGCCATTCATGAAGAATTGTTCCTCGCAGATATTGCAGTTGTTCCTGGTAATCCAGCCATTGGGGAGGTTCCCTATTCACTCACAGGAAAGATCGGCGAGTGGCAGCTCAAGCGTGCATGGAACTACTGGGTTGCAAAGGCACCTCGTAGAAGGGGACTGTCCCTTGAAGCGGCAACAGCACTACATGAGGCACCATACCCTATATCTGGCAGAGAACAGCCCGTGACATATGGTGAAGTAGTTCGACCTGGAGGCAATAGGAATTGGGACCCAGAAGACTGCGCACAACACTACGATGCTGATGGTCATGAGCTGATTGTTGATCCAGAAGGTAGTCTGAGAGATCATTGGCAAAAAGCTGTTGCAAACGATCCATCTAGGCAACCTGACTATGAGAAGCTTCGATTCGTTAGCGGTCTTGGCGACCTTGCTGCATCATCTGTCATCAGCACATATCACATCCATACACTCCCAGCATTGAAGACGTTTGCGGGATTTGTGAGAACCCTTCCATCGTCTTGAGATACGCTTTAATACTTACGCATTCTTCTTACGTTCTATGAAAACGATGACATGTACGCAACTCGGCGGCGCATGTGAAACTGAATTCCATGCAGAGACCTTTGAAGAAATGGCAGCAATGAGTAAGAATCACGGTATGGAGATGCGTGAAGATCCAGCACATCAGGAAGCAATGCAAAAGATGATGGAGCTCATGCAGGACTCTGATGCTATGGCGAAGTGGTTTGCAGAACGACAGGAAGCATTCGAAGCGTTGCCTGAAGACAGCTAGCAACGCATACCCTTATAAACCCCTGGCAGTTCTGCTTTTAAATGATTAAGTTCGACAAGACCATTCCGCCAAGGAAGAAGCGGAAGAGTCGCGGCAAAGGGGGCAAGCGGAACTTCAAGAATGAGAAGCCAAAGCGCTTCGGAAAGAATCGGAGGGACGCACAGCTCTCAACAGTCACGTGTGCAACATGCAAAAAAAAGTGTGAAGTGCCCTTCAAGCCGAACTCGAACAAACCGATTTTTTGTGACGCATGCTTCGGGAAGGGTGATGCTGGAAGAGGAGACCTTCGTAGCATTCACGAAAAGCTTGATAAGATCATGGATGCGCTTGATATTCCGCACAAGTAGAGGAATAGACTTTTAAAGACAGCACAATTGTTCATCGCTAGGTGATAGAGTATGAAATACATCGCATTCATAATGATTCTCGCGCTCTTTGTAGCGTGTACTGCACCACCAGAGGACGTGCCGCGAGCACAACCAGCAGCGCCTGACACTGTCCAGGGTACTGCAGTTGTTGAAGAGCCTGCAGCGGAGCCCGAAGCTCCACCTGCAGAGCCTGTGGATGACATGCAGCATGATGATATGGACAAACCAATGGAAGACGAGCCTATGGACGACGTCCATCCACATGAGCACAAAGCAGCGATAGAAGCGCATGATGCAGGGGATGAAGACCACGCAACGTCTGTGCCAGTCAACATGGCAGCAAGCTCCTTCGAGTTTGAAGGGTTCGCGCCAGGCAAGTCACATGCAGGCACATTTGAGGACATGGAAGGCACACTCTTCTTTGAACATGGCGTCCTTGTTGCTGCAGAAGGAACAATCCAAGCAGTATCTGTCAAGACAGATAGCGAAGGATTGGATAAACACCTCAGAAATGAGGACTTCTTCCATGTGGAGATGTACCCAACTATTGAAGTGATGACAACAGAGATCAGCGAAGACAGTGTCACAGCAGACATCACGTTCCACGGCGTGACGCAGCGGTTAACCTTCCCTGCAGATGTATCAGCTGAAGGCATTAGCGCTGACACAGTGATCAGTATGGAGGACTTTGGAATTTCCTACACTGGCGTTAATGACGAAGTACGAATCACGTTCAGCTTCGTGCAATAATTCTTTTTTTCTTCTTTTCTTGCATTTTTCTATCAATATCCACAGGCTTGCCATATCGTGGGTAGCGATGCATTTTCACATATGGTCGTGCGTTTGCCTCAAGAAAAATACATGCTTGCGTGTCATACGCATACTCAATCCCTTTGCTCATGATGACATCAATGCCAAGGATGTTCGCGTTGAACGCACGAAGCAATTGCTCAAAGAGCTTCCTGTTTTTTGCAGGCATCGTACCTGGCAGGTTTTCGATGCACCCTCCGGGCTCGAGTGCAATCTTCCTGCCGAGAGAGACGCGAGCCCCTTTCTTCGGTAGTGTTGTGAGTGGGACAAGAGATCTCTTCGGGTCTATCGGGGACATTGTTGGGTAGAGGCCCATCTGCTCGCGCACAGCATTCTCCTGTGCAATCAGCTCAGCAACAGTGCGCTTGCCATCACCAATCACGAATGGCGGGTACCTGCGTGTGACCGCGAGTATCTTTCCTCGCCCGATAACAACGCGGTAATTCTTGCCGGAGAGGTACTGCTCAATCACTGTTGTTGGCCAGTAGCACTTCACAAGCACCAACGCGCGAAACAATTGTGCGTACGACGTAATCGGAAAGAAGCTGCCACGAGAAAAGCCGCCATAGTTTGGCTTCACAACAACAGGAAACCCGTATTGCTGCACAAAGCGCAGTGCGCTGAGTGGGTTGAGAAAGACAGCTCCTGCTGCATGCGGGACGCCTTCTTGCGCAAAGGTTGCCCGCGCCCGCTTCTTTGTTCGTGCTGCTTTTCGTGTTGCATCACTATTGTAGTTTGAACAACTTTGGAGCAGAATATACTCTTTGATGTACGTGATTGGGTTTAGCATTTTTTCCCAATCTTCACGACTTTGTATTCGTGATAGTAGTGCTTTGGCGCGAGATGCAAGAATTTGCGGAGTGTGATGCGTGGCCGCTGTTCTTTGATGAGTGCGAAGATGTTTGCGATTGTTGTTTTCATGATTGTCCGTCGCTCCTGCATCGGCAGTGTTTCATCGAATGAACTTAATGGGGCGGGGAAGAGGATGTTCATCTCGAATATTTTGAAGTTTCCTGCGAGCAGGTCACGTTCACTTTTTGCGCGGACGGAAAGCCTGTTGAGTTTGAATTCTTGTATGGTGTTAATGACCGTTTTGATTGCTGAGAGGTTCTTTCGCAGCAGATCTTTCCGATCTGTGTATGCGGTGCCAAGCAAGTAGGAATTTTTGTATGATAATGTATGTTCCTTTCCCTCTGGCAATATTGTGTCCAGTTCATCTTGGTTGAGTTTGTGGATCGTTGGCTTGTGTTTAATGTCCAGCTGCCGGATCAGCCAACGGAGTGTGTGGACGCCATCGCCATATACTGTGGGGAGTGTGACTTGTGTGATGGAGAGGATTCGTGTCGTGCGCTTGTTGCGAACGTAAAAAATATCGTACTCTTGCTCATACGGGTAGAATGCTTGGCAGATGTAGTCAACCCCCGCTCCTTGAATGACATGCAAGAAGTGTCGCAGTTGTGTCTTGTTCTGTATTTTCTTCACGCCATGTGCTAGGAAACCACCCTCTGGTTTGAGTATGACTGGGAACGTAAAGTGTGTTGTGATGAGCTTCGTGTGCTGCGCGACCGTGTCTGTGTGTTTGAGCAGAATACAACGGAGCCTGTTCTTTTGTGGCACGTAACCGTTCAGTTCGTACTTTGATGTATAGCCTTTCGCGATGTGCTTACCCTGCAGATTAAAGAAGTGAATGGGTGACACGCGATAGCGAAAGCATGCTTGGAAGAAGTAGTAGAGCATTGTTGCAGAGTACACAAACCCCTTCATACAGGTGCAAGTACGCCATACCCTTATAAACCATTTCCCAAAACGGCAGTATTTCGTACAGCTTCCTCGGAACATTTTTATACACTCCGCCATCGACGATTGCATGAAGGAGAAAATACTCATCACCTCTGCATTGCCATACATCAATAATGTCCCTCACATGGGCAACATTATCGGCTGCGTCCTGAGCGCAGATGTCTTCGCGCGCTACAGAAGAAGCAAAGGAGACGACGTCCTCTACATCTGTGGCGCAGATGAGAGCGGCACCACCACAGAAACAAAGGCTGCAGAAGAGGGGCTCACACCACAGGAGCTTTGCGATAAGTACTGTGTTCTCCATGAAGAAGTGTACGCGTGGTTCAACATCAGCTTTGACATTTTCGGCAGGACGTCAGCAAAGAACCATCATGCAATCACACAAGAGATTTTCACAGACCTGGAAAAGAATGGTTATATTGTTGAGAAAGAAGTGGAGCAACTGTTTGATGAACAGGAGGACAAGTTCCTCGCCGATCGATTTGTAGAAGGGGAGTGTCCCCACTGTCACTACGAACACGCCAGGGGTGACCAATGCGAGAGCTGCGGGAAACTCTTAGATCCACAAGAGCTCAAGAACCCAACATCAAAACTATCGGGAACGAAACCTGTTGTCAAGAAGAGCACCCACTTGTACCTTGATTTGCCAAAACTCCAGCCAGAGCTACAAGCATGGTTCGAGAAACAAGCAGCAGAAGGACGATGGACGCAGAACGCGCTCACCACGACCGCGGGCTGGCTCAAGAACGGACTTGAGCAGCGCGCCATCACCCGCGACCTCAAGTGGGGGGTTCCCGTGCCTGGACACAAAGACAAAGTCTTCTACGTCTGGTTTGACGCGCCCATCGGCTACATCAGCATCACCGAACAACTGACTGCTGATTGGAAAGACTGGTGGCAACATGAGGAAGTCAAACTTTTCCAGTTCATGGCAAAAGATAACATTCCATTTCATACTATCCTCTTCCCCGCCTCACTTATCGGTACGGGCAAACCCTGGACACTCCTCCACCATATCAACGTGACAGAATACTTACAACACGAGGACGGGAAGTTTAGCAAATCTCGAGGCACCGGCCTCTTCGGTGATGACGCGATGCGACTGGGCATTCCCGCCGATGTCTTCCGCTACTATCTCTTAATCAACCGGCCAGAGAAAGCAGACACGATGTTCACGTGGAAGGACTTGCAAGAAAAACTGAACAACGAACTCTTAGCGAACCTCGGCAACCTCGTGAACAGAACACTCCAGTTCGTCGCACAGTATCACGACAACACAATCATCCAAGTTCCATTGGATCAGACAAGCAACAACTTCTACGCATGGGTTGTAGAAGAGGCAAAGCAGGTAGGCCATGAACTGGACTACGCACAAGAGAAGGAAGCATTACGTCGGGTCATGGACATCAGCCACAAGGCAAACCAGTACTTTCAAGAGCAGCAGCCATGGAAGACGCGAACAGAGAATCCAGAGGCATGCCAACGCGCAATGTTTGTGCTAACTTCCATCATTCGCGACCTCGCCATCTTGATCGAGCCATTCCTCCCTGCCACGAGCGTGCGCATCTTTGAACAACTCAACCTCGAACCGCAACCATGGCGTGATCTCGGCGACATTGAGAAACTCGCAAATCACACGATTGGAAAACCTGCACCATTATTCCAGAAGCTTGATGACGAGCGGCTCGATGAGATTCGAAAGAAGACGAAGAAGCAACGAACGATTACCGTGACGGTCAGTGAGGAACTCACAAAGAAAGGACTGCATGTTGCGGCAGCACACATTACTGGTGTGAAAATAACAAATAAGAACAAGGAGCTCGATGAACAGAAGAAGCAAGCTGCAATCGCACCAAATGAACAGATACTTGCTGCATACAAAGCGCTCTATCCACAAGGATCGTTCACGCCCCCCGCAGCATACCTCCAAGAGTTCCTTGAGAAAGAAGGGAAACTCCCGAACATCAACACCGTGGTGGATGCATACAATCTCATCTCTGCAACAACATGCATCTCCATGGGCGCGCACGACACGAAACACCTGCATGGGAACCTTTCATTCCGCACGACAACAGGAAAGGAGAAGTACACGCCACTCGGAGAGAAGAAGAACACCTCTGTCGCGCCTGGTGAATATGCATGCATGGATGAGGAAAAGATTATATGTCGGATGGATATTAAGCAATGCGATGAGACGAAAATCACGAAGAACACCAAGGACTTTATCCTCTACGCACAAGGAAACAAGGAACTCACGCCAGCAACAACACGCGCAGCACTTGAACGGGCATGCACACTCATTACGAAGGTGGCCGGCGGCACGTTCACACTCCTCGGAGGTGAGGAAGTGAAACCGCTCCAAATCAAAACAGGCACGATCGTTGATGTGTACAGACACCCGGAGGCAGACAAACTCTTCGTCGAGCAAGTCGATATCGGCGGTGAAATAAAAACAATCGTCTCCGGACTCAGAGGACATATCACACAAGAGGAATTACGTGGAAAAACAGCGCTGTTCGTGACAAACTTAGCACCGGCAAACTTACGAGGTATCGAAAGTGAAGGCATGATTGTGTGCGCTGAATCCGGCAAGGAACTTGAAGTGCTGTTCGTTGATGCGCCTGCAGGCACACTGGCCGTTGGCGATGGCACAGAGGAAGAGATCACGATCGATGAATTCGCGCAGCACAAACTGACGGTGAAGGACAACATTCCTCTTGTTGATGGCGAGCAACTGAAAGTTGGGGATGTAGAAGTGAAAACACAGAAGATTGCAAATGGGACGTTACGTTGATCTTTCTTTGAGCCACTTTGTATATTTGTCAATAAATGCGAGTCGCTCTCGTCTATTCTGTTCGAGGTCTCGGTTCACTTCATCCAAGTCGATGTTGGGTGCTTTCATCTAGTACCTCCAGAGTTTTTGGCGTTATATTAAACTTTCGTAGGAAATCATCATACAGTTCTCGTTCAAGATGTTCCTGAAAAAAATTATAGAGGTGTTTTGCATCCTCAAGATCCTTATCACTCCCCATATGCAGCTTAAATGGAATTTGTAGTTCTAATGGTGAAATAAACAGCTGCTTCCCATTAAACAGAACTTCCCTTCGATTCTTGAGTGAAAAAAGACTGTGTACTCCGTGAGGGAATTTCACTTCCATATTCGGTGCATACTCCCCATGATATGCGAATCTCAATGCCATGTTCTCCTGCAAATAATCATCGAATGCACTCTCCCAGTCAGACGTATTAATGCATTCAAATGTAGCACACAGTTTTTCCCAGAGTTCTTTGAACTGTTCTTTCGTTATCTGTTCGAGAAACATATCGATGTCTTCAGTCATTCGAGATCGCCCAAATAAGAGTGCGACGTACCCAGACATGAGCGTGTATCGTATCTTGCATGCATCAAGTATATCAACAAACTTCCTCGTAAAATCATCGTACGCAGTCATCTCCTTTGCAAGGATGATCGTTTCTTCATCATAATGAAACTCCATGCGGATATGAACTCATTTCCTCTTTAAATACGCTACGCGCACGTGACCAGTGGCTTTTTTGTCCAGTGGCTCTCGTCGACCTTCTATCGGTAAGTTTATAAAGGTGTCTCGTCGATAGTATCGTCGAGTGGTACGGGTGGTACAGTGGAGGTACTGGATATGCTTCGCGATAGCACTCACCATGCTCTCTTCTGCTACTGCTTATTCCATTGAAACACCCATGCTCACGTGGCAAGGCCATGAAGTTACTTCTCTTTCCAGCACGAAATCCCTGCCAAACACTTTCTTGGAATTCAGACTCTCTCCTGATTTCAGCACATGCTTCGAGACAAGCGATACCTGCGGCCTCGTCTTCAGATCAGAAGACTTACCAATCGACGGTGAGCGACTGCAAGTGCGAGAGTGCACGGAGAACAACCAGAATATCACGTGCACGCTCGGCCCCTTCACCTTCAGCACACAAGATGAGAACGTTGAGTTCGAGTACTTCGCACAAGTTGGAACGCAGCGAATCGATTTCACGACGAGCCACATCGCAATCCTCATCGATGATACGCAGCCGGAGCTTACGGCAGTTGATACGAGCTACTGTGATGAATCCTGCTGCTACGTCCCTGGCGGGGTAGAGACAGAGATCGGCTTTACCATTGAAGATACGCAGGCGAGCTTCGACTACGGCTTATTATTCGTTGGTGCCGGCGGGAGTACAGCACAAGTCTCGTACTGCAACCTCCCACACTGTAAAGCGAAGATCACCCTGAACTGCCAAGAAGGCGATCGCGTCACGCTCAGACCAATCAGCGTTGGAGGCATTTCTGCGAGGGATGACGCGCAGAACGATGTGATCGGCGAGAGCCAGCCACTCTGCTGCAGCACGCAACCACCAGAGATCCTCTCGTGTGAGAGCGAGGCTGATGGTGTTGCAGGCCTCGCGGTCAGTGGTGGCAGCGTCCTCTACACTGCTGAGGTTATTTCATACGTCGGCGAGCCCCGCGGTGAGATTAATGCGAGTGCATTCTCAGAAGGTGCAGAGCTCGTGGAAGCATCATGTACAAGGAAGGAGCAAGGAACAAACACCTTCGTGTGCCAGTGGCTCATCCAAGCACTCACGCCAGGCACCTATGACCTGCGGTTTGACGTGTTCGATGCGATCGGGAACAACGCGGTGAAAGAAGAACAACTCACCATCCTCGATTTGAAGGCCCCGCCTCCAGGCGAGGAGCTGGACCTCTTGGAGATTCAAAAGATCAGCGCGATCCCCGAACGACTCAATAGGATGGCGATCGATGTCGCAATCGCAAACTCCAAAACGTACCCGTTCTACATCACGTATGACTTCACGAGAAAGAAAGATGATGTGCAGATTCTTTCGCAAGAGTTAACGAACTGTGTCTACAAAGCACCGGGCGATGACAACTTCACGATTGAACACAACCTCTTTGCACTCGGCAGGGATCTTGGGAATGGCCGCACCTCACGCGTCTTGCACCCAGATGCTGACTGGAACGAAACGAACAGACTCAACCTTGAGGTGATCGCGAGCAGAGAAACACTGCGACTAGCTGACACGTTCACCGCACGGTGTGATGTGGAAGTTGTTGTCCGAGATGACGAGGCAGTGTACATTGTCCCTGAGGTGGAGACGATCGAGTGCCCCGTGAGCTTCAGAGAGAGTGCCCTGGGCGATCCCGGCGCGGCATTCGTTGACAAAATTGAAGAGACACAAAAGAAGTTGAACGGTTCGAGCGCAGAAAAGCTCAGGAAGTTGGAGAAGTGGCGCCAGAAGGCGGACGAGATCTGTCGCGGTGTCGAGAAAGTCGTGCAAATCCACAATACTGCCGTCGCGCTCCAAGGGCTCGGGACAACCGTCTGTAGTACCGGCTGGGGCGCTTCCGTTGGCCAAGCGATTAGCGGTATCGGCAGTATCGTCTTTACCGTGACGGATGGTTTCATCGAAGGCGCGTGGAATGGCATGCACCCTGGTGGCGGGCGCATCGCAAACGCGATCAACCGTGTCAAACAGGCGACGAACATCGGCGCGTACTTCGGGGTAATCCCCGAGAATAACGCGCTGCTCGAATCCGGCGGCTGGCTCAAGAAAATCTGCAGGCAAGTGAACTGTCGCGTGACTGCTGATATGCAGGACTCCTCTCAAGTTGTACGAAACAAAGATGGGACAGCTGTAACGGATAAAGAAGGCAATGAAGTCACAGAATCAGGCGGCACCAAATTGAGCAAGGAGCGAAAAGCAAAACGTGACGCGAAGCGAAAGGAGAACCTTGACAAACTCAATGCGAAAGAAAAAGCACGATTAGAAAGGAAAGCGGAGAAACAAGGCATCCAGCTCCTCGGCAGCCAAGGCGGCCAGGGTGATGCTGCAGGCTCTGGCGCCGTCCCAGCAGGCGTGAACCTGGGAAGTGATCCTACAGGACCTGGGAGCTGGGAAAACCGCGGGTTCAAAACGGATAAGGACGGGAATGATATTCTCAATAAGAAGGGCAGGCCGAAAGTCAACAAGAACAATATTGCGGAGTATGCTGGCAAAGAGGTCATGGCGCTCGCGAATGTCGCGGATGCCGAGGCAAGCCTCACGGGCGCGCTCTTCTCCATGTGCCTTGGCGGTGTGATTTACAATTTGCAGAAGCAGCAGGCGCTGGAATGTACATACTTACAGTGTTTGAAGGATCAAGCATTCCACGGCCACAGTATCCACGTCTGTGAACAGGGGAGGAGCTACCAGATGTGTCTCCAGACAGTAGGGGAGGCGATGGAACTCCCCTTCGTCCGCACGGTCAAGAACGTAATGGGGAATATTAACGGCATCATCGCGACAGCGCCGAGCTTCCTCGCAAAACACTGGCTGAACGAGGGCTGCGCGGGCTACTACGGCGCTGCAGGCGCGCCGGAACGGGATGGCAAGTGCGTTGACTGGGGGAAGGTCGCCTGTTTGGTGAGTAACTCAGCCCTTAACACGCTCGATAACCAGCGGAACTCCAAGCAAGCACTGGGGGGCATCCCACATGAGAAAGCGGAACAAGCACTCGCCCTCTGCGAACAAGCGCTACAAGACATTCCTGCTGAGGCACTCATCCAACAACGGCCGAACGCAGTCGATATTGAGCGGCGCATGGTGGAGCGCCAGTTAGACAGAGCATCCGTCCAATCAGATTCAAGTAAGGATATCACCGCATTGTATCAGGCATGGGACTTGGCGTACCCAGGCGTGCGACGGCCAACCCACTGGCATCTCGAGCGAGATAGTGATGGGGCAGTCACCTATGTCAGCCCCAGAGGGACCACCCTACCAGAGAATTTTGTGCCGCCACGTGTCGAGACAAAGGATGGGAGACAACACCTCGTGTTCGAGTACGACAAGGATTCTGGGAGGAAAGGCAGCGGTATCGTTCGCAATCTCCTCGCCGGCGGCAAGGACGCGTATACGCAACGATCAGGGAATATCATCAACCGATTCAAAGAACAATTCAACATCAACACACGCGTAACACAAGGAGAGCAACTCCTCGAGAGAGTACAAGAACGTGAGGAACTGCTGGAACGGGCCGCAGGGGAAGCAGAGCCAGAGAAACTCACCGCAGCAAAAGGAAAGAAACTCATCCGTATCCCACTGGACACGTTCAGCGTCCCAGACGAGTACAAAGATGCAGAGGACCCACTCAAAACACTGCTCGCAGATGAAGTCATGCTCCTCCACCACGACGCGCCCAACAGAGGCGAGGCAAGCAGGCGCTACATGTACACATCCCTGTACAATTCGTTAGCGCTCGAAGCGCCGAGCTCTGAGGCGCTGATGAAAATCATCGGCGAGTACGAGAAGGAGTATAACGATATCATTGAGCGCCTGGACAAGAAGCAAGGAGGTATCGCAACATCAGAAGAAGCACTCCAGCAAATGCAACAAGAAATGCAAGAGCTCAGAAGGAAGGGCAGGAGCATCTACGACCAAGCAGCAGCAACAATGCATGACGACCCAGACGCCCAGCTCGTCGAAGTTGTTGGTGCAGATGGCAAGAAAACATACAAGTGGCAGTACAACACACGGGATGTCGCGGCAGCCAGAGCGGCTGACAAAGAAGCAGAGCAACAGCGGCGCATTTCCCTCTGGCAACAGTTCTTGCAACTCCAGAGCAGGCTCGAGGATCACCCATTCACAAGCACCGTCGTCCACAGAGCACCTGACGGCAGAACTGTTTCACTGCAAGACCCACCAGTTGTTGTACGAGACATACTCCATGAGTACAGCGACGCGGAACTACAACAAGTCTTCGATGCGCAATGGGAGGGACAGCAAGCAGCCATCACAGCCCCGGTTGCACTCGAGTACAGCGGCAGTGTCACGTATGGCGGCTCCGCAGACTACGGTAACTCAGGTGGTGGGCAACAGGAGCACTCAGTCGACTTCACAATCCCCTTCACTACATCTTCAACAGATGAAGAGATCAGAAACAGCGCAATAAACCTCGAGGAGTATCCTATATCACAGGAAAAGATCAACTCCATTGTCGCTGCAGCCATCGCGACACGCGACGAAGCAAGAGCATCCTTAGCAAGCGTCCAGTCAGCAGCTCGCGCACCACCCGCGACAGCAGCGCAGCCACTCCAAGAGCAACGCACGTTTAGTGTGGAGGAGGTCCGGAACCTGAAGCCACTCCTTGCCGCACTGCGAGCGTCGCACGAACGACGTATTGCCGGTGAGGTTGACCGAGAGAGTATTCTCCTGCAACGAGAGATCGAACGCAAAGAAATCATGTCAGCTGACGAAGCAGCGATCGCGCAAATTATTGCAACGCGGCAACAGCAGTACGGGCAGGAGAGTGCGTTGCGGGCTGACGCTGTGCGAAGAGCGCAAGCATACGATGATGCTGTTGCAACGAAGAAGACTCTTCTTTCCGAGAACACACGCGCGATTGGAGAACTCGATGCAAAGGATGCGGCTGTGCTCGATCAAATCAATAGAATGCAGCGGAAAGCACATGATATAGAAGGTACTCACGGTGACCATCAGGCACTGCAGACACTGAAAGCAGGTATTGATGCACTTCTGTCCACGCATCTGAGCGACACATATGACACATATATCAGAGAAAATCAAGTCGAGGATACATTCAGAGTGGGTGATATCGGAGCCAGTATTCGAGTGTTGTATGATGCAGGATTCATGACACAGAATGATGTTGATGTATTTCTAGCGGCAAAAGAAGGCATCCTCAGAGAGATTCCATGGTATGATGAAAACTACATCACCTCCACGAGTTTACTTGCTACCAACGCCCGCTTACTCGAAGACCTCCAGCGCACCATCGACCGCGGACGTCCAGAGATCCCTGGACGGACCTCATCAGACACAGCAACAAGAATCCAGGAAGAGATCACGGGGCGCGAACGGCTACTGGAAGAGCAACAAACCGAGTTCCGCGAGACAGCTGACGCGGCAAGCGAGCTCCTCAAGGCAGATGCGTCAATCTCAGATGTAGAGTACATCGTGCTGAACGAGTATGTGACGAGCCTGCGAGCAGGAACTGCGGTCAACCCAGAAGAGATCCAACAGTTCCTCTTGAACGCACCTGCAGATATCCGAGAAGCAATCGCCGCCGTTGAACAGCAACGAGCGCAACTCACAGCGAACGAGCAAGCGACCGAACGAGAAATCGCCGCGGCGCGAGCAGAACTTGGCGCAGTTGAACAAGGTCCTCGGGATTTCTCCGCAGAAGACTTAATTGGAGCAGATCTTGCGCGGGCACAGACAGCACAACAGCAAGGACTGCAAAACTTAGAGCGCGCGTACAGCGAAGCACAACAGCATCTCAGCGCGTACAGCGGTGCAGACAGGGAGTTCATGGACAACTACCTACAAATCCTCAAGCGAGGAGACAGTACGAATACACTCACACTCGCGCAGTCACAACGATTCTACAGTCTCCTACAGCAAGTGCCAGAAGAAGTGCGTCTCAAATTCACAAACGCTGAGGGTGCTGCAATGGATTACGAAGAAGCAACGCGCGACTACGAGCTGTACAGTGAGCAATACCACATCGTCCAAGCAGGAGCGGATACGGGCATCGAAGGACTGGCTGCGCGAATCACAGAGCTCCAGGAAGAACACGATGCGATCGAAGCAGACAAACAGCTCCTTCTCGCAGAGCTCAACAACCCAACAACAGAGCACACGGACGCACTCGTTGCAGAACTGAAAGAGAAATACGGACTGGGGCTCTTTGTCGTGACACTCGAACAGGCAATCGAGGCTATTGAATTCAAGAAAGAGCAGAAGTTCATAGAACTCCAAGCACCGATGCACGACCTGCAAGAGCAGTTTGATGAGCTCTCTGCAGACGATTATGTCCTTGAGAAGCAACGACAGCAGTACATGACAGAAGTGCAAAGTATCAAAACAGAACTCTACCAGTTCTTCGGCAAGGACATACAAGATATCACACAAGACGATCTTCGAGATCTACAACGTGAAGGACTTGACCAAAAGAGTTACTTCGGCGTGACGTACTTGTATGACAAAGCAGAACGTCAGCTTGCGGAAATCGAAGCGATGCGGAAGGCTGCACGATCCTGTCAAGGCGGATTCTTCAATCCGACGTGCCAATCCCTCGGGAAGCAAGCACAGAATATGGAAGGACTCGAAAAAGATCTTAAGGAAACACAAGCGCTTCTCCTTAGGATACCCGGCATGACAGCATACACAGAAACGAAAGCACTCTACGAAGAATATGTCAAACTGAAGAGTCGGCAGGCAGCAACGACAACGCCACTCGAAGACGCAACAGGCGCCGTTGCAGAGCGCCTCGACATCCTTGACTGCCAACAAGAATGCGCAGCACTCATCAAAGCGATCGAAAGTGAATATCCTGAATTCGAAAAGTTCCTCAAAGAGGACGAAGCGCTCATCAGAACAATCGCGCTCAGAGACTGGCGTGATAGAGAGAAGCTCCGCCAGGAAAAACTCGAGGCAGCGAACAAGTTTGCGGAAGCGATCGTCGTCATCTCCGATTACGTCCTCAAAGAATTTATCGATGAGGGCAAGCTCGACTTCCTTTCCTTGGCGCACTACGCGGAAGACTACCCTGAAATCGGGAAAGCGCTCGAGTGGAGCGATGAACACCTGAACCCTGAAGGATTCAAGCAGTCATTCTGCAACGATAAAGAGTTCGATATCCGTGATAACGATGATGGTGCCGTCTACCAAGTCGGGCAGTTCAACGAAGTGAATGTGGTTGCAACCTTCGCCTCCGAATACAGAAAACTTGATAACTGGAGCCATGAAGAATTCTTCTACCTCACCGTGGCGTACGTCACAAACCCAAGCAACCAGGACTACCAAATGGACATTGTCTTCACAGATCTGCAAGAGTGCGTGAGTACCTGTCCTGAAGAATTCTCACTCACAAACGACGTGTCATTCGACCTCGCATCAGGAGCAAGCTTCAGCTCGGGGAACTTCGCGAAGACACGCCTCGACTACCTCCCTGGCAGGTACGGCCAACTCTGCTTGCGCTTTGATCATCCATTCCCAGATGGAAGAGGAACAACAGAGCACTGTCGAGAGATACGGGAAGACACGATTAACACAGGAAGCCCCGTCCCGCCCAAGGAACGGGAACCACAACACACGAAAGCGCCAGTGCCAACAACAGGCGATCCAGAGGAGGGATGGTCATGAGAAAAGGACAGCTCACCATCTTCATCATCTTAGGCCTCGCAGTCCTTCTCATCCTCGGACTCTTCATGCTCAACAGTCAGAAAACTCCCCAAACATTCCAAGCGCAGCAAGAAACCACCGCCGTCACCAACATCGTGCAACAGTGTCTCTCCACTGTCGGGAAGACAGCGGTGCAAACGATCAGCATGAACGGCGGGTATGACAAGCAAACACTCACGTACCGGCCAGACCACGAGTCGGCAGTGATCAAGCTCGACCCACAGCACATTCCCTTATGGCACGAGATTCACGCGTGTAACGATGGACTTTGCCTCGGTGACCACAGGCCACGGCTCTGCAAGAGAGGAGAACAGTGTCCCCTCTCCACGGACGTTTCCTCTGACGTCAGCTTCCAGGAAAGCATCGAGCAATACATTGAGCGGGAACTCCCTGACTGCGTGCAACAACTGGAACAACTGCCGTCCATGGATGTCACGATCACTGATAAGCCAAGGGTGCACGCGATGATCAGAGAGACAGATATCCTCCTCACACTCACGTACCCGATGGAAAGCACCACACAAGATGGACAACTCCTCGAAGCAGAACACTTCACCACAGTCCTCCCAGTGAACCTCGCGCAAGCGTACGAGCTCGCAACGAAACTCTATGCACTCGAGCGCAACACAAACTTCCTGGAGGAAGTCTTCCTACAACTCATCGCAGCCTACAGCGGCGCTGACCGGCACCTGCCACCCATCAGAGCGCTCCAAACAGGGGGCACGCCACAATACTGGGTGACACGAAACGTCCAGCAAACAATCGAAGACGATCTCTTGCCATTCATGCACTTCATCCAAGTGGTTAACGCTGAAAACTACGTTCCCCTCACGAGTCCCGGCACGCAACAGCAAGCCTACGCCGCGGGCATTTACGATTACATGGCTATCAAACTTGATAACACACCCTACCCTGTGCGCGTCACATTCGAGTACCCGTACAGCGGGATGTACCTCGATATCAGTGGGAAAGAATTCTTGAAGCCACGAGAGCTTCCCGGCGCGGACTTCCTCAGCATCATCGGCGGGATGCGCTTCCTCGAGTACAAGTTCAAGTACGCTGCCGCCTATCCGCTTATCGTCAAGGTAGAAGATCCGTATGCGTTCAACGGCGACGGCCTCGAGGTCCATTTCGGGCTCGAAGTGAATATTATGAACAACTATCCTGTGAACACGAGCACGGAGATCCTCACATTCACCGCCGCGGACACGACACTGGATCTCGTGAGCCCCGAGCAGCTCGTTGACCACCTCTACACCGTCAGGGTACTGGACCTCCACACCGGACTGCCCGTACCTGAAGCAGGCGTCGGCTACACGTGCGGCACACACTATCAGATGGGCATTACCGACACGCGCGGCATCTGGCGCGGGAAGCTCCCCTACTGCCTCGGCGGGGCGATCACCGTGGAGCACGTCGCGTACATGAACACCGGTGTTGCACAAGAGAATACGGTGGAGGATCACGAGCAGACAGATATCGAACTCGGGATGTGGCCACGCCACGCAAAACCTGTGGAGCTGTACAAGTATGCAGATGGCACGCGGCAGCAACTTGCAGCACACGATAATGTGATCCTCACCCTGACACGGCAGCGGACCACACCATATGATGGTGTTGTTCCCTTCTCTGGCATTCTTGAGTATGGGAGCACGGACGCGGATGTTGCTGTGAACACGACCATGACCGTCCTTGAAGAAGCGCTCAATGACGGCACCATCACGCAAGCAGAGTACGATGACGCTGTCGCAACGACGAGAACGCATGCAACTGAGGAAAACGCACAACAGCAGGTGCTCGACCTCGTCCCCGGACGGTATGACTACCAGGCATTCCTCACGTACTATGGCCTGATTCAAATCCCTGCGCAGGAAGAATGTAGCGGCGGCATCATCAACAAGTGCATAACGCTCAACGCAACAAACTTCACACACTGGATGTCCGGCGGCGGTGTCTTGATTGACGAAGACGGCTTCACACTCACAGAGGAGTTCGTCTACTCTGACAGGCCACTCATCCTGCATGTCTTAGAGCAGCCCCTCCCGAGAACGTGGGATGATATCCAGCAGCAGCAAGATCTTGAGAGTTATCAGACGTATGAGCGGAAGCAACAGGTCCAGCCGCAAACATAAAGTCTTATATACTCGAGGCGCATTCTTACAAAAAAAAGAGTTCTTAGAACAACGAGGTTTACAATGGAAGGAACAATAAAATTTTTTAACACTGAGAAAGGATTTGGATTCATTGCTGGCGAGGACGGCAAAGAGTACTTTGTCCACGTCACAGATCTAGTTGATAGCGAGACATTACCTCGCGACAACGACGCAGTTACGTTTGATGTTGTCCAAGGCGACCGCGGTCCGAAAGCGGGCAATGTTGCTATGGGCGGCGCTGCTCCAGCAGAAGCACCTGCAGAGGAAGCAGCTGAAGAACCTGCTGAAGAAGCTCCGGCTGAAGAACCAGCAGAAGACGCACCAGCAGAGGAAGCTCCAGCAGAAGACGCAGCCGAAGAAGCACCAGCTGAAGAGGCTGCTGAGGAACCTGCAGAAGAACCAGCTGACGGCGAAGAAAAAACTGAGTAATTTCTTTCTTTTCTTTTTTTTTATACTACCCACGCAGCGGCGCCTTGGAGTGCGCGAACACTGTCACAGGTGGCGCGACTTTCTGCCAACTTGACATTCTCGCATGCCGCGAAGTCTGTGCCAATGAGGTTCAGTAAGCACGAATCGTGCACGCTCAGATCCACGATCTGGCCACAGATCATGTGATCTTGTGCAGCAACCGCCACTGCGGCAACACATTTATCTCTGTCCACTCCCGCGAGCTGCTCTTGGCACGCGCCAATGCCTGCGAGCGCGCCTTCTCTCTGCGTGGTTTCAAGGACGCCCGCGATGGTCGCCGATGGTGAGAAGGTGTTGACTGCTTGCGCTGTCCCTGGCTGAATGCCTGTTGGCTTGTCTAAGAGAAAGAACATGCCGCCCGCTCCGATGAACAGCGCGATGAGCACAAACACAACTGTGGAGAGATTGCTCTTCGTGTGAATGGTGCCAGACCCAAAGACACTGTTGATCGCTTTTTTCACAGCGCCTGGTTTGTGGTCCTGGCCGATGAGTGTGGAGAAGATCTGCTCTGGCGTGTAGCCTTGCCGTGCGTACTCTTGCACGTACTGTATCTCTGTGTTTGCTGAGCCTGTATGTTGTAGCGAGGCGAACGCATTGTCAATCTCCGCCTTGTTGTACTGCTGGCTTAGGACTTGTCTGATCTGTGCTTCTGTGTATCCTGCACGTTCTTCTTTAATAATGTACTCGACAAGGCTCGCCACGCTTTCTTTTTGTTGTGAAGGTTTTTAAATGTTAGGCTCTCTCCTGACGATCTGCCCTCGTGGCTCAGTTGGTAGAGCGTTACATTGGTAATGTAGAGGTCCCGAGTTCAAGTCTCGGCGAGGGCTTACAACCCTATTCAGGTGGTCCCTTGCGGATGATTCTATGGACTCGCATCGGGATTTCGTCGTGTAACGCGTGTACTGTTGCAGTTAACTGCGCACCTTTTCTGAGCTCCTTTTCAAGTTTCTTCGCGTTCCAAAAGTAATTTGGGCCAGAAAAAAAGCGAAGCGGAGATGGTCCCTCTGTGTCAAGCTCGAGTACCTTCTGCACACCACACCCTTCGACAGCTACGTATACTGTGGAGGGTGCTCCTGCTTGAATGTGTGCATCTTGCACGACCCCTGTGATTGTTGGTCGTTTTCTATCGTAGAGAACCCCTGCAAGATACCCGACCGCTCCTGCGGCTGCAAGTTCTGGAAGCATACCGCTTGGAGTTCTTTTATATTTATAAATTCTTCATTTTATAGTGGCAAGTTTATAAGCTACGGGAGAATCCCACCCTAATGCGACCGGTAGCACCTCTCCTAACTGCATGTCTTCTCATCCCAAGCACAACCGTTGCAAGCGACTGCAAAGCGCGCTTACAACCAATCGCAAATATTGCAGCCACTATTGCAGGAGATATGCCCGAGAAAATGGAGGATGCACTCGGCGGAATTGCTGAAGGCATGTTCATGGCGGCAATGGGTCGTGGAAGGCACAAGGCTGTCTGCACCCCTCATGAGGTGATCACGTACTTCTCGCCATTTATTGCAGGAATCATTGATGAGGGAACCCCTGCAGGCTACAAAAAGGGGTATCGCTTAGCAGCCCAGTTGGCCGAGTTTGCTGCCGAAACACAGCGTCGCTCTGGCGTGCCACACACCGAATGGATGCAGCAGGCGCTCGGTCAGATACTTACCTCGTACACAAATGCTGAAGAACGAGCGCGGAGCGCTGGCAAGATGGAGCTGGCAGCACATCTGCAAGAGTCTCAAAGACACTTTGAATTCTATTTAGAGTAGCGCCGACTGATACCAAATAATATATAAATTGCCACCCACTTATGGTTACATGAGTGAACTCGATGAGTTTCGACCGTTTACAGTGCGGAGTTATGAACACGGTATTCCAAAACTATACAACGTACTGCAACTGCAAGCACTTGACGCATGGCGCGTGCATCAGTGGAGTGCAAGGATCAACAACCAACCAGAGCATGCTGTGCAGCTCGATCAGCCACAAGAACTTGTAGCCCTTCGGGAGCGCATACTTCCGTATGCACAGATCGGCGATCGCTGGAGAGTGAATACAACGGTGCGCGTAGAGCCTCCTAGCGACAGTCTTGAGCAAGCAGGGGTTCTTCAGGAACAGGAAAGAATCAGTTTTCTTGTGAATGGGGCATATTATCCTGGTGGCTCGTTCGATGATATTACAGCGATGTGGCGACCGGGAGAGCAAGATCTCTTCTTCAGTCGTGGTATCCGAGGGGTTAGTGGGGAAGAACTGCACAAGCGACTCGTTACTGTCTGGCAGCCGCTGCAAGATGCACTACAAGATGTCTGCGAGCGCTACAACAAGGCCGACTGATACCAAATAATGTAGATGCCCGCGATAATTACAGCGAGACCGCCAATTTTCATCACGTGCGGCATGATTTTTGACAAGGATTTCTGCAAGTATTCCTTTGCCGTCACCGCCAAGATATAGAAGAGCAGCATGAAGAGACTCATCCCCACACCGTATGCGATGATGTATGATACTCCAATGAACCCTGCTTTGAGAGAAGCAGCAACCACCACAAGAAACAGTGGGAAGAGACAACCGAGCGCGCCAAGTCCGTATGCAATGCCAAAGATGAACGCTTCAACGTACTGATTCTTCGATTGTAATTGCGGCCCATGCAAGGGTAAGCTCACATTCTTGCCAAGGAGCATCATAATACCGAGAATGATAATCAAGACACCCATACCCACAACAATCCACGGGATCCATTGTTTCACAAGCTGCGCGATGGTAAAGAGCAACGTTCCCGCAACCGCATAGATTAAGATAATACCGAGTATCGTGCTGCAGCCAAGAAGCATCGCTGTTTGCAGCACGTTCTTCTTCTCACCTGCTGCCCGTGTCACGAAGGACGCGAGGTACCCAGGGAGTAAAGCAACTGCGCAGGGCGCGAAAAACGCTAAAATTCCCTGCACAAAAGAGTAAGAAAGTAAGGAGAGCTCGATCATACGAGCTGTGCGAAGAACGCGTCCCAGCCAGCTTCGTCAAGCGCACCATCGTGTCGCTCGACGATTGCACCGTCTGCGCTAATCGCGAACTTTGCCGTTTGCTTCGTGACGTCATAGTCAAGTGCAAGGTCTGTGTTTCCTGGAGACGTCTCGAAGACGAAGCCCTTGTCAATCGACAATTCTGTGAGCACTTCAGCTGAGTCTGTTGGATCTACAGAGACGGCAACAAAGTCAACTTGGCCTTCGTACGCAGGGTAGACTTCATTGAGTGCTGCCCAGTTCTTTGCGCATGTACCGCACCAGGATGCCATGAAATAAACAACGACCGGCCTGCCTTCAGCAGTTTTCTGTGCTAAAGCGAACTCATCGCCGTTGGATGTCGTGACAGTGAAGTCTGGCGCTGCGTTCTTTGGTGTTTCCACTGCAGCTGTTTCTTCATCCATCGATTCTTTATCCATGGACTCCCCATCCATAGGTTCTTCATCCATTGGCTTTTCATCCATTGGCTCGTCTGCTGGCACAACATTTGCAGTTCCTGCAACGCCCGTTGGCGCTCCGGCTTCTGCCTGTTTGACTGGCATTTCGTCTGTCGGTTGTCCTGTCTGGCATGCTGCCAAGACCAAAAGTATTGCAATAAGTGTGATGTGTAGTTTCATACGCTACCTCCTCCTGTGTGGAGCAACGAAGGGATTATAAGTGTTTTCCTAACTGTGGCACGATGCGCAAGACATACGGCCTGAGTCAAGAACTTAGTTGCCCCTTCTGCGGCGGACAGGCAACGGGGAAGAATGCAGAAGGCTTGCCTGCGTGCAGGCACCACACAAAGGAGTCCCTCGCACTAAAATGTCTCTGCAAAGAATGGCTTGACGTGAAAGAAAGTAAGCATGGCCCGTTCTTTCTCTGCATGAATTGCGGGCCAATTAGCTACGCGAAAGGGCTCGAGATCAATAATCTGCCGTTGCCGCGTGTGGATGAGGTATAGAAATTATTTAATAGAGCTTGTATAACCACTTTTTAATGAAGAAATTCCTTGTTGTCGATGATTTGACAGAATGTTACCCCGCAGCAGGAACAGGACTTCTCTTAGCCACACTTGCGAGTGCACGAAAAGAATCACTCCTCGTGTGCACTGCACGAGACTATCGCGAGGCAGAAGCACACTTCGACGACGATTTCGATGGCGTCTTAACAGATTGCTTCTTCCCTTACCAGACAGGGAGCGACAATCGTGAACTTGCTGAGCAAGCCATCGGACTTCTTGCACCTTTACAATTTGTAGAACAGCGAAACATCGATGCACTTCGTGCTGCAGTGCGAGAGACAGCTCAGAAGCAACCGCTTGGCATTCTTGTTGCTGAGCACTTCCACACGAGAGGGACCCCCGTCGTCATCACAACATCAACAAGTCATAGTTCTGCTCTGGGGGAACCCATATCCGAATATTCGTTAGAGCGAAATATCGGATACTGGGAGGCATGTCCAGGTATGGAAAAGATAGATACTGATTTCTGGTCTCAAGCATACTTTCACTGTTTGTTCAACCCAAGCGCCTAGACAAAAATCTTATAGATTCTTTCGTGATCACTTCCTCGCCACAATAAGGGCATTATGATGTGCAGTCAACTCATTAGCGCCAGTCGCATAATTATGCACTGTGATGTGCTCTGCTAGCGCACTCTGATCAATCTCCTCGGAAAACGTCTTCACCTCTATGCGAAACCCGATGTCCTCCAATATCCCCCGATATTGTGCCAATGAGAAGGGATAATAATCCTCACGAAGCTCCACATCCCATCCCTCGCTCGCTTGTAGTTTCGTCGCGAATTCGACTGCGTCAGAAACTGGTAAGATTACTTCATCTGCTTCATATGAAAGTGCAAGTTCCCCATTCCGTGCTGCAACATACTCATCGAACCTCTCGCTCGAGTACGCAGTATGCAACTGCAGTCTGGCATCTTCATCTGGTCTTCTGAACCCATCATACACCACAAGAGACCCTCCAGGAGCTAAGCCACCATACACATTCTCAAAGATGTTTTCCACAGCTGCAACCCCATACAAACTCTTGATTTCATGAACGATAGATGTCATAACTGCCGTATCGAAAAAAGAGGGCGTGATGCTCGTTTGTGTGACATCTCCCCGAACAAGAAAAATCTGTGCATCCCCGTTCCGTGCTTTATCCGCAAATAATTTTGCTGCAGCATGCTGGAAAAAGTATGGCGAGAATTCTACTCCCACCAACATACTGAGATTATGATGACCTGCTGAAATTAACTCGAGCATACTGCCTGAGCCACTCCCTAATTCCAACACACGCGAGCCACGAATATGCTCTAGTAGTTTTTCCCTATCTCTCACGTGCTCTGGGGAATCGAGATATGCTTGCAGTTCTGCTTGTTGCGCTTCGGATCTCGCAACTGGTTCAGTTTCTGCACCTGCTGGAAAACTTAAGCCAAAAAGATCCTTCCACGTCTCGATATATGCACCAGGTTGTATACGTCCAGGAGTGGGAAGACTGCCGTTTACATTTGAAGCAATAATACTCGCTAAATCCGCCATACGAGAGCGGAACACACTTCAATTTAAGAACCCCACTGAAACCTCCACTAGATCACATAGAGGACAGTCATATGAACGCTGATGGCTCTTAAAACTACTCAACCCAAGTAGCAGCATAAATCTTATAAATTCTCTAGAAATCCAGCGAATTGGTAACATATGGCAATTCAACCTATCGGCGAGCGAGTTTTACTAAAGCCAAAGCAACAAGAAACGAAGACTGCTGGCGGCATCTACATTCCTGACGCTGCGCAGGAGACAAAGAAAGAAGGCACGGTCGTTGCACTTGGGCAGACGAACATCTCGTTACAACCTGGCGACACCGTCCTGTACGGCGGCTACTCCAACGAAGAGTTTGAGCGAGACGGCACAACATATGTTGTCGTTGAGGCAAAAGATATTCTTGCAAAGGTGGACTAAATGGCAAAGCAACTCAAATTTAACGAACACGCGAGGGAAGCACTTGTCGCTGGGATTGATAAGGTGGCGAACACTGTAAAGATTACGCTGGGTCCAAAAGGCAGGAATGTCGTCTTAGACAAATCCTTGCATCCAACCGTCACGAACGACGGCGTCACAATTGCAAAGGAAATAGAACTGAAGGATAAGTTCGAGAACATGGGCGCGAAGCTCGTGAAAGAAGTCTCTAGTAAAACGCAAGATGTCGCGGGCGATGGCACCACCACAGCAACAGTATTAGCACAGGCAATGATCAAAGATGGGATGAAGAATGTAGCAGCGGGCGCAAACCCGATTGAAGTAAAGAAAGGAATTGACCAGGCTGCCGCGCAGGTTGTCTCGTACTTGCAGAGTCAGAGCGTTGACGTCAGTGATAAGATCGTACAAGTTGCGACAGTGAGCGCAAATAACGATGAAGAAATCGGCAAATTAATCGCCACAGCAATGGGCAAAGTCGGGAATGCCGGCGTCATCGCCGTAGAGGATGGCAAGTCCCTGGAGACGACGCTCGAGTTAGTTGAAGGGATGCAGTTCGATAGAGGATTTCTCTCCCCATACATGGTCACGGATAACGAGAAGATGATTGCTGATTTCGAGAATCCTTATATTTTGTTAACGGATGCAAAGATTACGAGCATGAAGCAGCTCGTCCCCATCTTGGAGAAGGTTGCTGGTGAGGGCAGGCCGCTCTTAGTGATTGCTGAGGATGTTGAGGGCGAGGCTGTTGCAACACTTGTCTTGAACTTGATTCGTGGTTCTCTGAAACTCTGTGCTGTAAAGGCGCCCGGCTTCGGTGACGATGGGAAGGAAATGCTCGAGGATATTGCAGTCCTAACTGGTGGGACTGTCATCACAGAGAGCAAGGGAATGAAGTTAGACAACTTCACCGAGGATATGCTTGGGAGCGCGCGAAAGGTGACAGTAACAAAAGATTCCACCACCATCGTGGAGGGCAAGGGCGATCCTGCCAAGATTGAGGAGCGGAAGAAGATCCTCGCTGGCCAAGCCACCGTTGCGGATGCGGAGTACACGAAATCTGACTTACAAAAGAGGTTAGCGAAGTTCGGCAAAGGGATTGCTGTCATTAACGTTGGCGCAGCCACCGAGACGGAGATGAACGAGAAGAAGATGCGGATTGATGATGCACTGCATGCAACCATGGCCGCTGTGGAAGAGGGCGTTGTTGCTGGTGGTGGCTTTACGCTCGTGCAGGCGGCTGCGCAGCTCCAGGATGTTGAGGGTGACCGTGGCGTTGGCGTGAACATTTTGAAGAAGGCGCTTGAAGCACCCTTACGACAGATCGCGTTTAACGCGGGGAAAGAAGGGGCAGAAGTCTTGGCTAAGGTTCGTGAAGTTGGTCAGGGCTATAATGCGCGGACTGATGTGTACGAGGATCTTGCTGGCGCGGGCGTGATTGACCCTACGAAGGTTGTTCGGAGTGCTGTCCAGAATGCTGCGAGTATCGCAGGGATTGTGCTGACGACAGAGGCGATGGTCACGGACTTCGATGATGAGAAGGACAAGATTCAGCCGACGATGATTTTGTGATTCTTTTTTATATGCGTCTTGAGTTCTTCTGCCAATGAAGCTCACATTATTCAAGGGCGTTGCACACGATCTTGCAAGCCATCTGGGTTTTGAAGCTGGATTCGGCTTTTGGAAAGATATGGAGTTCCCCATTGACAGAAATGTGCTTGAGGAGACTGATTCGTTCGATCGAAGTTGTGTGCAATTCGTGCAGAGCAGAGTTCCTGCATCGTTCGACTTTGCGCGCGTGCAAGCAATCCGCGTGAAGATAACAAAGAAGATCACGACGAATGCGAGTGTTACAATACGTGTTGCTGACAAAACATTTGCGAGCGGCATGCTCTCTGTGACTGGCAAGTAACCACAACCTTTATGAACTCTTTTCCTTAAAAATAATGTAAAGAGGCTGAGTTCTAGAGGCAGGCTAGTGTGGAAATAACCACACCAGTGTACAAAGATGGAAACCTTTATATATGAGTTCCTGCGTACCTATGCTTGCGACAGAGGGTGACATCACAAATGGAAAACGAAGTAGGAACGGCAAACATCAAAGTCTTCGGCTGCGGCGGCGCAGGCGGCAACATGGCAAACTGGCTCTATAAAAAGGGCGTCAGAGGCGCAGAAATCGTCTGCTGCAACACAGACAAGCAGCACTTAGACATGATAGAAGCAGACAAAAAAATCCTCATCGGCCAACACGTAACCAGAGGCCTCGGCGCGGGCGGCTACCCTCAAAAGGGCGCAGAGTCCGCAAAGGAAAGCCAAACCGAATTGAAAGATGTCCTCCGTGGCGGCGATATGGTCTTCGTCTGTGCTGGCTTAGGTGGCGGCACAGGAACTGGCAGTGCGCCCGTTGTTGCACAAATGGCAAAGGAATCAGGCGCCATCGTTATTGGTACAGTCACCATGCCATTCAAAGTCGAGCGAGCAAGGATCGACAAAGCAGAAGAAGGCCTCCAAACATTACGTCAGTTCTGCGACACGGTCATCGTGATCGACAACAACCGACTCGTCGCAATCGCAGGCAACCTCCCAGTTAATCAAGCGTTCGCAGTCGCGAACGAACTCGTCAGTACGATGATCAAAGGCATCGTCGAAATCATCAGCGTCCCCAGCTTAGTCAACCTCGACTTTGCAGACGTCAAGGCCATCATGAAAGATGGCGGCGTCGCAGTCATCGGTGTTGGTGTCTCAGACACAGCCAACAGGGTTGAAGAAGCAGTGAAGGGCGCATTAGCAAACCCACTCCTCGACGTGGATTACACAGGCGCGGCAGGCGCACTCATCCACGTCACAGGCGGTCCAGACCTCACACTCGATGAGGTAGCAAAGGTTGGTGACCTGGTAACAGAAGCAATGGACCAAGACGCAAACGTCATCTGGGGCGCAAGAGTACTTGAAGAAATGAAGGGCAAGATCACAGTCATGACAATCATGACCGGTGTCCGAGGATCAAGTATTGTTGGCCAGATGGATGGCAGTGAGCGATTAAAGAAGAGGCACGGCTTCTTCGAAGGCGAACTCGGCATCGAGCTCGTGTAGCACCGTAGGAAGGCTTCCTACAACCGGCACTCCGCTACGCACAAAGAGAGTGCACTCCACAAATGCGACAAAGGTGAATCCCCCCATGACAGAAGACGTTACCGTACAGAAACTCGTGACTGAGATCAACGAGTCCAACGAAGCATTCTTGCAAACAGAGCAAGGTAAGGAACAACTCAATAACCTCAGGCGTATCGTTCCTGTGCTCATCGAGAAAGGTGTTGACAACCTCAACCTGAGCATGTTCGACCCTGCAACGAAGACACAACTCCTGGAGGCACTCGGCGAGGAATACGAGCGGAAGGGAGATACGGAGAACGCCATCAAAGTCTATGTCCTCGCAGGATCACAAGGCAAATTACAATCCTTAGGCAGACACTACCAAAGTGTTGGCCACGTCAGTAAAGCAATCAACTGCTTCCGCTTAGCATCAGATGAGTACGCGCTTATCGCTCTCGGCCACAAGTGCCTTGAAGATGGGCGTGTCAAAGACGCTATGTCCGCATTCGTCCTCGTAAACGATGTCGAGGCATTAAGTGAAGTGGGCGATGACTGCATCGAGAAAGAACGATGGGAAATCGCAGCAGAGATTTACAAAACAATCGGCAATAGAGAAAAATTAACGTACGTTGGCCGCGAGTGTATCAAGAACAACGAGTATGATGTTGGCTTTGACGCCCTGAAGGCGGCAGAAGACCACGCCGGACTCTCTGAGTTTGGGGATAAATGCCTCGTTGAGAACAAGTTTCAGCTTGCGACACAAGCGTACGAAGCTGCTGGCAACCAGCAAATGTTGTCATTTTTACAAGAAAATTTCCAGAGGTGAGCCACCAATGTTAGAAAACCAGTTACCACTCGAGAAAATCGAAGTCCTGTTTGACATCCACCAGAAGAAAGTTCTTGCTGAGCTTTCAGCTGTGAAAACTGAACTTTCCCGGGTAAAAGAGGAGCTCCATGAGCTACGGAAGGTCAGGCAGGACACTCCTGCCAGGGCTCCTGTTGCAGCGCCAGCAGAGAGCCCAGCAGCACAATTCCAGCCAACACCAGTAGAAGCGCCCGCAGCACAACCTGCAGAGGTGCAAGTCGATCCTACCGTGAGCATCGACAAGATCTTCTACGTCGGCGGGAAATAACTTCTTTTTTTCCTTACATTTTCTCAAGTTACTCAATGTATGTCCCGCGCACAACTGTAGGTACTCTGGACTTCAAAGATCTTCCGAATGCATCTAGTAACTGTCTTTTCTCATCAGTGAACTGACACATAAAGTAATCATCATCGGGCACCCGCAGCGCAAATCCAAGAGGAGGGTTTTGACTTGCAGTCCGCACAAGATCAATCTGTCCATGAAAGACACCTCCGTAGTTCTCAAACAGCGCAGCCAATCCACGTATGCTAATTGCAAGTAGATCTTCTATATTATCTCTGTTCAACTCAGCATCTGACTGGAGAATATCATACAGCATACCATCGAATTGCACAACACCACCCACAATGAACTGCAATGCACCTATTTCACGTTCCGAGTACAAGGCATCCTCTACTGGGAGCCCTTGCTGTGCAAATGCCGCTCGAGCAGCATCTACGATTTCAATGCTTGACGTTGGTGCTGAGAGCGTGTACAAGATAGGCATCCTTACAGGAGCAGGTAGATATTTATAAAACATCGACAAGATCTTCTACGTTGGCGGGAAGTAATCCTATCTTTTTCTTATCATTTCTGCTACTGCTTGTCTGAATGATGGTGATTTTGCTCGTTCTCGTTGTGCTTCATGTTGCTTGAAGTATGATGCCAAGCCAAGACCAACTCTATTGTAGATTGGTCCTCTCCCTTGTGGCTGTAGCGAAGCAAAGAATGCATGTGCGTATCCCATGAGCACGTACATCTGGGTATCATCATTGTCAAGGGGAAGTTGCGCAAGTATTGTAGGAGTGGTAGCGTACGCATCTCCTTCCTGCATACACTTTACAAAGTCAAAGTCTGCCTGGCGGGCTGTAGCAAAATCAAGAAGCTCGTTCCCTGCAGCACCATATCGGCTTGTCACCGCAGCGCGCCCTTCCGGACTCGTGAAGTACGCTGCCAAATGAACATCACTTCCATACGCTGCTAGCTGTGCTCTGACACGAGCATCCTGCCTCATATCATCGACAAATGACGGCACACCTGCACTCCCTATAGAGAGGAGCTGTTTCTGTAGT
This sequence comes from Candidatus Woesearchaeota archaeon, assembly GCA_028818155.1. Taxonomy (GTDB): domain Archaea; phylum Nanobdellota; class Nanobdellia; order Woesearchaeales; family UBA525; genus UBA525. Next base: position 60,915 of record JAPPOH010000002.1, read on the forward strand.
GCCACCCACTCAGCGGCCTCGGGCATTTCACGTGAATCTTGAATGCCATGATGGAGTTCATGTGTGTCTAAGACGACTTCCAACATTCGCAGTGTTGGGTTAGCATATCCTATCAGGAAGTGCTCAACCGAGCCATCCGTTCTGATTCTTCTTCTGAATTGTGCTGCCGTGCTGCTGTAGGACACTCTGGGCTGTCCATCCGTGTAGGGAATCTTTATCTCATCATAAAGCGCTCGCTCGCTCTCGATCTCGTAGAATGCTTGAACCGCACTAGCTGCAAGGTCGAGGGATGCTTTTGCATCTCGCAGCACGCGTGGTTGCATCCCCAAAAGGAGTTCGAACGTGCGGAGATCGCCTGACGTTATATCTTCTGTGCTTCTGATGCGCCGTACATTCGCAGCATAGTTTGCGAACGCATTCACTGCAGCCTGTGTGAAGTCATTTCTTGGCGAAATGTGCTGTTCGTACTGTTGTAGTGCCTGATCAGCGAAGGCACGTACTCCTTCACGTACCACCTCCTCTGCAGAGAGTGTTGGCTTCTCCTGTGGTGCGGCTACCTGAGTTCCCTGCTCAGTTTCAGGAGCACAGCCAGTCAGCCACAGCGCGGTCAGTCCTGCTGCAAGGGGTCCGTCTCTGAGTAAGAGTTTCCGTCTCGTTGACATGCCTGCGTAATTCACAGACTCTTTAAAAGCATTCCCATATTCACCACTCAAAAATTACTATTTCATGCACAACAATAGAGATCTCCGAAGAGTTCAATCACATCAAGTAAATAACCACTTTAAAGTGACAATTTAGAGAAACCTTTATAAATCATCGTGTTCCCGCACCACCAATGGAATCACCCACCATAGAGGACATCGTCAAACAACTCAGCAAGAGCCCTCCACCGCGGAACGAGGAGTATCGGGCAGCATATACACCTTTGCGCCCAGCAACTCCAAACCAAGAACTCACAGAAGTAGAGATCTACCTCAAAATTGCTCAGACTCAGACAGAAAATCCAGAATACGCCGAAGGAGTTGCAGCAGCGTACGTCAACGCACATGCCTTCGTGCAAGATGTAGCTGCGCAGAACCGCTTAACGGCTGAGGACATCCACAAGGGCAGCATCGGATGTGTCGAAGTTGAAATCGAACGCGTACGCAATCTGCTTGCCCGAAATGTCGCACGATACAACAATTTGTTCGAGGAGCAACCAAGCGATGCAACAAAGACTGCCGTCCTGCGCATGTTCACCAATGAAGATGGTATCGGGCGCAGAGTGTGGAATTCGTCACTCCTACCACATTATCAAGAGCGAGTAGCACAACGTATTCGGCGACAATTCGCATCATATGAAGAGTCTCTGACACTACGCGAAGAGCTGGTTGAGCGATTACGCCAAGCAGACTACCTATTTCCAATCAAGGCACCCCCCAGCGGTGACATTCTTCCATTCCGCTAACGACGAAACCTTTTTAAACAACGAACTGTTCACACGACCACTCATACTATTTGGAGGAATAACACTATGGCAAAAGCAAAGCCACACTTGAATCTCGTCTTCGTCGGTCACGTTGACCACGGGAAGAGTACAACTGTAGGTCGCTTAATGTTCGATGGCGGTGCCGTCGACGAGCAGACCATGCGAAAGCTCAAAGATAAAGCTGCTGAACTAGGAAAAGCAGGATTCGAATTCGCGTACGTGATGGATAACCTCAAAGAGGAACAGGAACGTGGTGTGACCATTGACCTGGCACACAAGCGGTTTGATACGGACAACTACGAGTGCACAATCATCGACGCTCCAGGGCACAAGGACTTCGTGAAGAACATGATCACGGGCGCAAGCCAAGCAGACGCTGCTGTCCTTGTCGTTGCTGCAAACGACGGTGTGAACGCACAGACGAAGGAGCACGTCTTCTTAAGCAAAGTGCTGGGCGTCAACAGACTCGTTGTTGCTGTCAACAAGATGGACATTTCCGGTGTTGACTACAAGGAAGAGAAGTTCAACGCAGTGAAGGAAGAAGTCACACAGTTACTCACAAGTGTGGGTTACAAGGCTGATGACGTTCCGTTCATCGCTGTGAGCTCCTTTAACGGCGAGAACATCGTCAACAAGAGCGAGAACATGTCCTGGTACTCCGGGCCAACACTCTTGGAAGCGATTAACGCTATCGAAGCACCAGAAAAGCCAACAGACTTGCCATTCAGGATGCCAATCCAGGATGTGTATAACATCACCGGTATCGGTGTCGTTCCTGTGGGCAGGATTGAGACAGGTGTCTTGAAGGCTGGCGACAAGCTTGTCGGTGTTCCTGGTCGTGAAGGAAAGCAAGTCCCTGGTGAATGCAAGTCTATTGAGATGCACCACGAACAGATCCCACAGGCGGAGCCTGGCGACAACGTCGGTATCAGCTGCCGAGGCTTCGGGAAGAAGGACCTCGCGCGCGGCGATGTTTTGGGTCATCCAGACAACGTGCCAACCGTGGCGAAGTCATTCACCGCACAGATGGTTGTTTTGCAACACCCAAGCGTGATTACGGTAGGATACACACCAGTGTTCCACATCCACACCGCGCAAGTAGCTTGTAGGGTAGAAGCGATCGAGAAGAAGCTCAACCCAGCAACAGGTGAAACACTCGAGGAGAACCCAGACTTTATCAAGAATGGGGACGCTGCGATTGTGAAGCTTGTGCCGACACAGCCACTCTGCATCGAGACGAAAGCAGATATCCCACAATTGTGCCAGTTCGCGATTCGCGACTCCGGGAGCACGGTTGCTGCGGGCATGTGCATGAGTGTCGAGAAAAAGGACGTTTAATTTTTTTCTTTTATCTTTATATTTCTGTTCTCCTTTCCAGAGGTATGCGTGATTATATCAAAGCAGGAATCGCAAATAGAGTGACCTGTGCCGGCTACATCGCACTCACCACATGTGCGACGGTCGCAACAACAGGCGCGCACTTCTACGACCAGATGAGCAGGGATGGCAAGCTCACATATATTTTTGCAGTCCCGCTACTCATGCTAACATCTGCTGTGTTGCTCGGCGCAACAGATTTTGCTCGAGATACAGTGCGAGAGTACCGAGCTACTCGACGAGACATAGCACGAAATGGCAGGCCCGGTGCAGCGCAGCTCGACAAACTCACAACTGCTCATTATTGCAATCGGGTAGGAATTCGGCTCGCGATACGAGAAGCACGGCTTGAGCATCTCCTTTGATCTCGAAAATATTCTTTAAATACGCTGCATCCATTCACACCGCTATGTATCTTGGCTATAAGAGCGCTCATGACAGATTCTTGGCATTTTTTCAACAAACATGGTGATTCTCGTCGAAGCGTTTTAAAGGAGAATCTGTCTTTCACCATATACCAATGACCGCAGAGGCGGCGCTTGAGTACCTGCTCATGGATCCTCACGCGCGCATCGACCACCGTGTAGCAAACCACCAAGCAAAAGAAGGCACCATGCTCTCGTGGTGGAATACAGTCAAGGCACAGTTTTCTGTTGATGAACCTGTACAGAAGTTTGTCGAGAGAGAAAAGTTGCTCGCGATGACTTCTGGTGGACAAGTTGTGGAGACAACAGCACGACAATGGTATGAACCAGAGCCAGAGCCGGAGTTCTTTGACACATCTCGTATGGTACAATTAGGCGCGCTTTATCATGCTGTAGGAAATGGAGATTTCCTCGCTTCTTCGAAAGCAATATTGGAGATGTTACCTGAAATTCGCACACGTGCCGGAAGAAATGATGAGCCTGTGGCAGTTCTCTACAAGGCGAACAATGGGCGAAACGAAGCTAAGCGACAGGGATTCATCACACTACAAGACGCACACGCTGTTTCAAGATTCTTGAGAGAACGAAGGAGAAAGATAGCTCAACCTTCTCTCCAAGATCTTCGAGAGCAAGCAGGATGGACTCTGTCAGATGCAGCTTGGAAGAAGCGCCACTGGCGACTTAAAAAGTGGGGCTTATTATCGACGGAACCTGCGCCAAGATATGTCGATGGGAAATATGGAGGGGTGATTCAAGTTATTCCTTGGCAAAGTTTTCGGTCAATATTACAAGCTGAGCAAGAACTTGCCAGGGCCTACAGAAGAGGATTGAATCCGAGTGAAGTAGCACACGTTTTAGATAAGAACCCTGTCGTGGTTCATGGGTTTATACAAAGAAGAGTGAAGAAAAGTTTACTCTCCCCTCGAGATTTGAATTATGGTATGGCAAAACAAGCAAGTAACGTTTTCGATTTTGAAGATCTTGTTGAACAAAATGTTCTTCCTCGATCTATGCATGTGTACGACAGGCTCCCCTATCGAACTCTGAAAGCACATATAGTTGAGGAAATGAGTGAGGGAACACGTAACATGCTAACGCAAGAAATATGTGAGTGCATTGGAGCACCATATGAAAGAGGTCAAATTAGAGAAGAGATACTACTACAAATTCAAGCAAGGTGCGAGAGTGCACCACCTGAATCATTTAGCAGTCTTGTCAAAGAGATAGCGAGCAATTCACCCTCGTCAATGTTTGAAATATCCCGAAGCGCACTCAAAGCTCGACTCTCGCCAGCAGAGTATAACTTCCTCTGTGGAGCTATAAAACTTCAAGTTAGTGATGCAGATCTCCCCGTATCAAGAGCAACGGCTGCACGAACAATGTTGCACGAATTCCATAGAGTCATAGAAGGTTATAATCCCGAGGAACTTGACTTTAAAGATTGGGCTACCACGTATGCCCGTGGCTTCGCGCTAAAACACAATTTTGCACAACTTTAAGGATCTCCTCGAAACCTTTATAAACACCTTAGAGCTTCTGGACCTATTCCATAGTGATGTGAAATTCATTGTGATGGGAGACAGAGTATGCAACGCGCGCGAATCAAGTTGGCAAGCACGGACATCAACAAGATTAACGATGTCTGCACGTTTATTAGAGATATTGCTGACAAAACGGGCGTGATGATGAAAGGTCCCGTCCCATTACCGAGAAAATCTCTGAAGATTACGACGAGAAGGGCTCCTTCTGGTGAAGGCAAAGCGACCTGGGAGCGTTACCAGCTCAGAATTCATAAACGATTAATCGATCTTGGGCTTGATGAGCGTGCTCTCAGATTAGTTATGAGAGTGCCGATCCCTGAAGGGTTGAACATCGAGATTGAGATGCTTTAAATAGGAATTCTTTGTTACTGGGTTGCCCAAGTTAGACAATCCGGTCGTCTGGCGGTCTCGAATGAACAAAAACGAAGTTTTTGGCATGCCAAAAGCTCCGCTTTCGAGCAAACCGTTTCCGCAAGGAATTGCGGGTTCAAATCCCGTCTTGGGCGTCTTATTTATCCAACGTCCGGGACACGAGCTTCGTTAATTCTCGCTCAGAGCTCGTGTATACGAACCAAGAAAGGACAACAAGCAGCCAGTAGATGCTGTGCCTGAATAATTCTTCACGATGACCTAAGAGCACATCTCCGAACGTGAACAGGCTGAAGAGACATAAGGAGAGAAACATGGCTGAAAAGAGGTACCTGTGCGTGCTGAGTCCATCTTTCAGAAAGAATTGCAGGAGCGCAATGCTCGCAAACGAGAATGCGATGAACTGGACGCACGCAACCATGATAATGGCCATGCCCGCAAACACGGGAGCGTCAACCCCGAGCGTGGAGAAGTAACTGCCGAATTGCTCTTGCCACGCGCCAAACTCTAAGAGTAAGTCAACAAAGCTGCAGAGCCAAAACCCCCACCAGAAGAAAATAATACCACCGCGAATAACCTTATTTTCTCCTTCACGTCCGAGCATACGCCTTTCTTAGCCTGAAAACACTAGAATCTTTTGTACACACTATCACCATCGTACAGTGGAAGACATAAATAGGGGAAAAATCGCGTAGTACTGGTCCTTTGGCCATAAACCATTTTTTTGGTAAAACAAAAAAATGAGGTATATCCTAAAAAAATATACAAAAAACCAAAGGACCAATTTTTCATTGCGTACTGGAGGTCTTCCCCTCCACTTTTCAGAACCCATTTAAATAGGACGCTGCTCGTTCTTCCATGCCTGGCAAACTCATCGTCATTGAAGGAACGGATGGTTCTGGAAAAACAGTACAGACAAACAAGTTAGTCGAACGGCTCCAAGCAGAAGGCCACACTGTGAAAACACTGAGCTTCCCCACATATGGGAAGGAGTCTGCAAAGGCGGTCGAGCTCTACGCAAATGGGGAGTTCGGCAAGGACGTGGACCCCTACTTCTCAGCAATGCTGTACGCACACAACCGAAAAGAAGAAACACAAGAGATGCAAGAAGATCTTGCGCAAGGCACACATTACATCGTCAACAGGTACACATCCGCGAATGCGGGACACCAAGCAGGAAAACTACCCAAGGAGCAGCGAGCAGACTTTGTGACTTGGTTGGAAGACCTTGAGTATGAGCGACTCGGCATTCCACGTCCTGATTGTGTGATCTTCTTACACGTCCCACCAGCAATCGGCCAACAACTCGTGGAGCAGAAGCCCCCCGAGGAGCGAACATACCTCAAGGGAGCAACAAAAGATATACACGAAGCAGACCTGCAACACTTAGAGAACGCAGAGGCTGCCTTCATCCAAGCAGCCGAGCAACTCGGCTGGACAACGATCGAGTGCGCAACCCCCGAGCTCAGGTCGATAGAAGCAATCCATGAGGACCTCTATGCGATTCTGAAACCGCTGTTGTAGAAGCGCAAACCTTTAATATCACTACGACACTCGTTGCTAGTGCAGACCAAGTACATTATCGTAACTGGCGGCGTTCTGAGCGGACTAGGCAAGGGAATCGCATCCGCTTCTATTGGAAAATTGTTAAGCCAATACAAAGTCGTCCCGATGAAACTGGACGGCTACCTCAACGTGGACCCCGGGACGATGAACCCGATCGAGCACGGCGAAGTCTTCGTCTTAGACGATGGCGGCGAGGTAGACATGGACTTCGGCCATTATGAACGCTTCTTGAACGTCCAGTGCAAATTCGCCTGGAACTTAACCATGGGGAAAGTCTTCCACGCGATCAGAGAGAAAGAACGTAGAGGAGATTTTCTCGGGCAAACGGTCCAGTACATCCCACACGTCACGAAGTACATTCGGCAAAAGATCCTTGACACAGCAGAAACGGAACAGGCGGAAGTGATGCTCATCGAAGTGGGTGGCACCGTCGGAGATATGGAGAACGAACTCTACATCGAGGCGTGCAGACAACTCAAGAAAACAGTCGGACCAGAAAACGTCCTGTACGTGCACCTAACCTATATCCCTATCCTGGATGCTGTCGGCGAGCAAAAATCCAAGCCAACACAGCAGACCGTGAACCTCCTTAGAGAACGAGGCATCACACCTGACATTATTATCGGCAGATGCAAGAAGTTAATCGACGAGAAACTCAAGAAGAAAATCGCTCGGTTCTGCGATGTAGAAGCAGAGGCAGTCATTACAAGCTTGGATGTTGATTCCGTCTACAAAGTCCCGTTCGTTTTCGCGAGAGAAGGCCTCACGGAGATCATGAGCAGGAAGCTCAACATGCCCATCACTCCCTCACTCGAAAAGTGGGAAGCACTTTTAGAACACGTCCCTGAGAAAACTGTTGACCTCGCGATCTGCGGCAAGTACACAGCACTCGAGGATTCATACGCCTCAGTCGTTGAGGCAATCAAACACGCAGCAGCACACGTCCAAACGAACGTGAAGATCCACTGGGTGGAAACAACCGATATCGAGGAAGGAAAGCCAGTGGCAGAAGCGCTCAAAGGCATGAACGGCGTGATCGTCCCAGGCGGCTTCGGCTCACGAGGCATCGAAGGAAAAATTAAAGTCGTGCAACACTGCCGAGAGAACAATATTCCCTACTTAGGACTCTGTTACGGCATGCAACTCGCAGTCATTGAGTTCGCGAGAAACGTCTGCGGCATGACAGGCGCGAACAGCTCAGAAGTGAACCCAGACACAGCATATCCTGTTGTTGATCTACTCCCAGAACAACGAGACGTCACAGAAAAAGGAGCGACGATGCGACTCGGCGGCCACGATATTCTCGTAACAGAAGGGACAAAAGCACACGAGATGTTCGGCGATGTCGCTCGCCTCCGTTTCAGACACAGATACGAGATCAACCCTGAGTACATCGAGGAAATAGCTGCCAAAGGCCTCGTCTTCAGTGGCAAGAACAAAGATGCAAGAATCATGCAGATGATTGAACTCCCAGGGCACCCCTACTTCATGGCAACACAGAGCCACCCTGAACTCACCTCAGGGCTCGACGAGCCCGCGCCATTCTTCCACGAGTTCTTGAAAGCGGCGAAAGCACATAAGGGTTAAAAATATCCACGTATTTCTCACAGTATGAGTACGTTCGCACTCTCCACAAAAAGGAAACAGCAAGTGATCAACATCACTGCTGAGGTTCACGATATCGTCCGCGCGGCAGGCGTCAAAGATGGCCTCTGCATCGTCCAATCACTCCACACGACCGCAGGGATCTTTTGCAATGTGACGGAAGACTTAGAACAGGATATCTTCAAAGTCTTTGATACGCTCGCACCAGACGACAACTATAATCACAACAAGTATGATCCGAACGCTGAGGCACACTTGAAAAAAATCATCATGGGCCGCACAGTGACACTCACCATAACCAACGGCACAGTAGACCTCGGCACCTGGGAAAAGATCCAGTTCGCCGAATTTGACGGGCCACGAGAACGAACCGTCCACGTCAAAGTGCTATGATACCGCAGTCATTCTACAAACAATCTGTCATCACACTCGCTCGCGGACTCCTCGGCATGCTCCTCGTACACGAAACACCGGAAGGCACAACAGTAGGCAAGATTGTGGAGACAGAGGCATACCATGAAGATGACCCTGCAGCACACTCATTCCATGGAAAAACGAAGCGGAATGCCGTTATGTTCGGGCCCGCAGGACACGTCTACATCTATTGCACGTATGGCATCCACTATTGCTTCAACGTCGTGGCAGGGAAGGAAGGCGAGGGGGATGCAGTCTTGATCCGAGCATTGGAGCCACTCAAAGGGATTTCTCTCATGCGCACGAGACGCGGCAGGAAAGAGGAAGAAGATCTCTGTTCAGGCCCAGCAAAACTCGTGCAAGCAATGGGCTTCACTGAAGAGCACAATGGCTTCCCCTTAACGGGCGCCATCCGAATAGAACTGGGTGAGAATCCAAAGCAGATCGTCCAAACAACCCGCGTCGGCATCAGCAAAGGAAAAAAACTTCCGTACCGGTTTTGCATCAAGAACAACAGATTCCTCTCGAGGAAATCTTTATAAACCCCCTCTTATCCTCACCAGTATTCAGTTTGAGGGTGGTAGCGCATGAACATCATTGCACAATTAGAAGCAGACATTCAACACAGACATCTGTCACAACATCAGTTTTATCAGCTCTGGAATGAGGGCAAAGTGAGCAAGGAAGCACTCCAAGAGTACGCAAAAGAATACTTCCAGTTCGTCCAACTCTTTCCGCGATTAGTAAGCCGAATCCACAGCAACACACCAGACGAAGCGGATCGACTGAAGATCCTCGAGAACCTGAACGAGGAAGAGAACCCGGAACTGCCACATACAGAACTCTGGGTCCGATTCGCAGAGGGCATTGGCGTCTCTCGCGAAGACATGTTCAACACGAAACCGCTTCCTGCAACGAAGAAAATGCTCGCGACGATGCAAGAACTTGCAGACAAGAGCTACCTGGAAGGGTGCGCTGCTGTGCTCGGTTATGAAGGGCAGATCTCAGAGATCGCAATTCTGAAACAAAAAGGGCTCGAGCAGCATTACGACATTCATGACAAGCGAGCGCTCGAATTCTTCGAAGAACACGGCGAAGTGGACCTTGAACACCAGAAAACCTGGAAGGAACTCATCGCGAAAAACGCAACAGAAGAGCAGTACCCTGCTATCAGGAACGCAATCAAAACATCATTGGATGCACAGTGGAAACTCCTTGATGGCATCTATGACGCGTATTGCGAGGCGTGTTAACTCGAGAGTGATTGCTCAAAGCTTATAAAGAGTGTCCACGAGAACCACTCTATGGATGATCGGTTGCTCGAATACATCGAGTCGTGCATCGCACAAGGACACAAGAAAGAACATATTAAGGAGCAATTACGAAGTGCTGGGCACGACCCCGCAGTTGTTGAAGCACACTTACAGGCTGCACACCACAAGGCCAACCCACGAAAGAAAACAGCCATGTATGCGGTCATCGGCATCGTTGTACTTGTTGGCGTCTGGTTCATGTTCTTTCGCGGGGAAACATCAGAAGCTGAAGAGCAGAATAAACGATTGCTCGAAGCGAAATTAACAGAAGTGCGTGCACGACACAACCCGATCCAAACGGTACAGCTCGAGCACGTGCAAGGGACTGTCGATACGGAACTGTACGCGTGCGGCGACTTACAGTGTGTGACTGTGGAAGGCGTCACGCTTGCGCTCAGCGATCCTGGATTTACTGTTTCTCCTGGGACGCATATCGAGACGTTCTGTGTGCAGGAAGATGAAACATGTGTCGTGCACCATCCTGCGAAAATTGTTATTGAAGACGATATGATCGATACTGTTAGCGAGGAGCTCATCGGGGTGGAAGAGTGAGAGTACTCGCGCTGATCGTTCTTCTCGCCCTTGCGAGCACACCATGCACCGCACTCTTAGCGGGAGAGTTGCAGATCACATACCTGTCAGCAACACCCGACTGTAGCTCGCCACACGAGGGGAACTTCACTGCAGGAGATACCGTGTACTTTTTCCTTTCGCTGAATAACACTGGTGATGAAGATCTCATTAATGCTCGTCTCCTCGGGCAAGAATGGTATGCGAGCAACTGGGGTATTCGCGGGACACAAACACCATGGAGCTATGTGGACTTAGCCATCAACCAGTCAATCGAGTATTGTTTTCCTCTCACAACCATGTCTACCGCACTCCCAGGGCTCTGGCGCGGTCGTATCAGCTTCAGGCCGTTCACTGCAAGCTGGAACCTCGACTTGGAAGACACGTTCTACAACGTCACGAACGATGCGCAATATGAGGCAGTCACAGTCAGCACGAACGCGACAGGAACGCCAACCATTCCACTCAATGAGGAAACAGACTTCAGCTTCACCTTTCACAATCAAAATCCTGACGTGCCGTTCACTGGCCTTGTGCGCTTTCGCGGGAATGACGGCAACCTCTGTCGCGTGTTCTTCGATGATGACACGAACGAGCGCACCATCACCATCCCTGCAGGTGGACAACATACAGAAGTAGTGACGACAGATACGTACCCTGAGCCGAAACAGTGCTGGATCAACCCGTTCGTGTACAGTGATAGCACTGGAGAACGGCTCACATTTCAATACTATTCTATATACGTGGAAGGGGACTTCTCAAAGTATCGTGTCTACCAATTCTTCACAGATAAATCCGTCTTGAGTCCTGGCGAGCAGGCGACGATCGATGCAGAGGTACGGAACATCGGGAGCACCACATGGGACAGTGATTGCTGCGAATACCGGTTCCGTGTCCGCGCACGACCACCGGGTGGCAGCTGGCAGGATATCTATGATGAGACACTCCCCGTGCCAAGTGAGCACGCTGTGAGCCAAAACATATGGTACACTGGATCCTTCACCAATACACTGAGCGAAGTTATCTCAGAATACTATGTCTATTTCTACGCATACCACCAAGGTGAACAAATGAGTTGGCATTACCCGTCGCATGTCTACTACTCTCCGGATAACTTCCCTGACGTTTCAGGAAGTTGTACGAGTGGCCAGTATACCACGTCGCAAGGTATTGTTCTTCAACAGAACTGCTCAGCAAACGGGAATCAGATTATTTTTGTGCAACCATCGAGCACTGAAGAATTGTCATCTATTACCGCATCGCAGGGGAGCTTGCAGCTCTGGTGGGAAGGGACCAGTAATGGGAACAGTGGCTACTTCATTCGTGGCTCAACGGACGCGGAGTACACAATCGAATACTTGCTGTACAAGTCGGTTGAGCTTGATGGTTTCTCGTTTACCGCGGTCGTGGCACTCGTGGCGTTCGTGAGCGTGTCTGTGCTGCTCGGGCGCCGCGTCGTAGTATGAACAGAACGGTGATCACAAGAAGGACGATGCCTTGCACGTATTCATACGAAACAATATACGCGTGTGTGACCACATCGTAGCCGAACTGCTGCGTTAATGGGTAAAAGGAGGTGAGTCGCGCAAGGTTCAAGATAAAAATGCCACCGAGTACATACAGTACTGTTCGTTCTGTGAAACCAAAGAACACGAAGAGGAGGATCGCGACGAAGAGGACTTGATCCACACCCGTGCAGAGACTTGTGATAAAGACGCGGACGCCATCATAGTTGATGACGGTCCCTTCCACAGTGCACGAGACACCTTCTAGATGCTGCAGCGCACAGACACTGTGTGCGAGCATGGCTCCGAGTGGGGCGAGTGAGATGATCTCCATGCTGAAGAATGTTGTGAGTAGTTGGAATAGGACAAGTAAGACGAGCAAGAGGACGACTTTCTTGCAGAATTCAGTGCGCGACAATTTCTCCTTCTTGCTTCTTCGGGTACTGACCATCGCTAAACATATACGTGATTTCTGGCGTTATTTTTTTGTTGCCTTCTTTTGTTAAGAGGAGGCACCGTTCATCCGTCGAGATATTCGCATCACTCCCCGCTGGGATGAACACCGGAGGGCCAGTGTATGTGCACGTGCCCCCATGCAACTCTACCTCAAAGCCGGTGACGGAAATATCTTTGTTCATGCCGTTTTGGAGTCTGAGGCTGACCGATTCCTCACCCACGATGACGTCAAAGCAGTGGAAGCCGACGCCCATCTCGCACTTTTCTGGGACGAACTCTTGGAGGTCGAAAACACCATAGTATGCAAGAGCGCCGAACGCGGCGATGATGACAATGAGTCCCCAGCCGTAGTTGGAAATGAACTCCAGTGCCGCTTGTCCTCTCACCATAGAACGATTAGGGGTGCTTCTCTTTATAAAAGAGACGCCCAGAGCCGGATTTGAACCGACGACTCCCGAAGGAACAAGCTTTCCAAGCTTGCGCAATACCAGGCTATGCGATCTGGGCAGACTGCGGATGGCCGAGACTTGAACCGGCGACCTCTAGATTATGAGTCTAGCGCTCTACCAACTGAGCTACATCCGCATGTGGTCGTGCAAACAGGAAGTCCTTTAAAAATCTACTGGCGGAGCTTCTCGTGGACCTTTTTCAGTTCACCCTGGCTACACGCAGTGCCATGCCATGATTCCAGTCCATCACGTTCTCGCCTGGGGATGACGTGGAAGTGTGTGTGAAAAATAATCTGTCCTGCCGCCTCGCCATTGTTAATTCCGACGTTACAGCCTGCTGCGCCAACTTGCTTAACAACATGCTTACTCACCTTTTGTGTGAACTCCAAGAACTCCGTCGCGTGCTCCGTCGAGAAATCGTCGAAACTCTCACTGTGCTCCTTTGGAATAACGAGCGTGTGCCCTTGTTGTACGGGCGCAATATCTAAAAACGCGAGAAAGTGCTCTGACTCGTCCACTTTCATGCAGGGGATCTCGCCAGCAACGATTTTGCAAAAGAGGCAGTCCATGCCGGTGCAGAATGCTGCGTTCTTTAAAAATTTGTGCAACACATAAATACTCTGCGTACACGAAAGCACCATGCAGCTCCCAAAGATCGAGATTGAGTTCAATCCGCAAAACTTACGCGATCCACGAACACTCATATCGACCATCATAGTTGTTCTCCTTCTCCTCTTCGTTCTCTACCTTCCATTCCAGTATTTTACAGCGGATGGCACGAAAGTTGTGGAACGGGAACGTGTGGTGAAAGGCACAACCACGGTGAACGAAACCATCCCGCTCGCCGTTGACTACACGGAATACGTAGAGAATCCTGAGGCGTACGATGAGGAATACGTGGAACTGCACGGCGAAATCTCTTACGCAAAGCGTGGCGCAGATGGGCGAACGTCATACAGATTAATTGATACAGCAGGGAACGAGCTCAAGGTTGCAAGCTTAACGCGCGAGCAAGAGACCATCTTTCAAGAACAAGAAGGGTTCTTCGCAGTGACAGGCATCTTCAAGCATCGGGAATCCGGGCTCGTGTATGAGCTCATTCGCATGGACAGAAAGGAGCAGCCTGTCGAGATCAGAGAGAAGACAGTGCCAACGAAAAAGACAGTGGTTGAGGAAGTCACCGTTCCTGCTCGGGAAGACACCATCATTGGACGTGTACTCGTGTGGATCAAAACGTATTGGCTCGTTGATCCGTTAACCGAATAAGAAACACTTATGAAATACGCCGCACTTCCACACGTATGCGAAGGATAGCAGCTCTACTACTTCTGTCAGCATGCGCTCAAACGACAGAGCATGCCTTCTTTTGTTGAGTACGCACAAGGTATGGGCGACCAACGAACACGAGTCAGTGTAGGAGAGCACAGTGTTGTAGCGCCCTGCTGCCAGTTCACAAAGAAGGAAGTACGTACGGCTGCACAGACCCACTCACAGGGGCGCACTATGAACTTGATATTGCATCTTTAGCATCAGAGAAGGCAGAGTAGTGGACCCACCGGGAATCGAACCCGGGCCTCATGACTGCCAGCCACGCGTTCTACCATTGAACCATGGGCCCTCTTCAAAATGAATATGCCCTCGTCATTTAAACATTCCGCACGATGCATTTTTAAACGAGCTGCGACTTTGTTTTCTTATGGACGATCGCATCAGAGCACACGCACTACAGAACGCGCTGAAGTACGGGGCCGCAAGAACAGGCAACGTGATTCCCAAGATCATCGGCGAGTTTCCTGACGTCAAGAACGACATGCAAGCAACGAAAGCGAAAATCGATGCGATCGTTGCAGACGTGAACACATTATCGAAAGAAGACGTCCGAGAGGAACTCGAGAAGCACTTTCCAGAGATGCTCGAAAAAAAACAACCAAAGAAACGAGAACTTCCACCACTGCAGAACGCAGAAGATGGGAAGGTCGTTACGCGCTTGCCACCAGAACCGAGCAAGTACAACCATTTAGGACACGCATTAACATTCTTGATTAACGCGCACTACGCAAAGAAGTACAATGGGAAGTTAGTCCTACGCTTCGAAGACGCGAATCCTGACAAAGTCAGTCAAGAATTCGTTGATGAAATGCTCGCCGACATCAAAGAGTACCTCGGCATACATGTTGCTGCTGTGCATTTCGTTTCTGACGACATGGAACAACTCTACACGTACGCAGAACAACTACTGGAAAAAAAAGTCGCGTACATGTGCTTCTGTCCGAAAGAAGAAATGGGTCCGAAACGCAGAGCAGGGGAAGCGTGTACATGCAGAGAGGAGCACAAAGACGAATGGGAGAATTTTAAGAACGGAAAATACATGAACGGCGAGTGCGTCCTCCGCTACAAAGGAGACATGCAGCACAAAAACTCCGTCCTGCGAGACCCTGTCCTCTTCAGAGCAGTACAAACACCACACTTCAAGCAAGGAGAGCAGTACAAGATCTGGCCGCTCTACGATTTCTACTCTGCAATTGAGGAACACCTCTGCGGCGTCACACACGTTATTCGCAGTAACGAATTCGATATGCGGAAAGAGCTCCAGGAGCAATTACAAGAGCACTTAGGATTACGAAAGCCAGAAATGATACACTACGGCCGCTTCAACATCAGCGGCGCCACAACCAAAGGTCGAGAGATCCGAGAAAAGATCGAGAGTGGCGAGTATATAGGCTGGGATGATCCGAGATTAGTCACCTTACGCGCGCTCAAACGGCGCGGTATCCAAAAAGAAGCGTACGAAACATTAATTCAACACCTTGGCCTCTCCCCATACCCCGTGAAACTCGATTTCACAATGCTTGCAGCAGAAAACAGAAAATTATTGGATGCAACAACAAACAGATACTCGTTTGTCGCGGATCCTGTTGAGGTGAACATCCCTGACGTAGAAGACCACGACGTGACACTCCACTTACACCCTGACAAAAAAGAGGGCGGCAGAGTATTACACTCGAAGGGCGAGTACCTCATCACGAAAGAGGACTACGAGCAGTCCAAAGGGAAAACCGTTCGGCTCATGCAAGACCTCACGTACAAAGATGGGAAAGTTGTCGAGGCAAAGCACGACATGATTATTCATTGGTTGCCACAAGATGGGAACGTTCCCGTGACGGTCATGATGCCGGATGCAACAAAGAAGAAGGGCATGGGCGAACACACGATCAAAAATCTCAGCGTTGGCGATATCGTGCAGTTCGAGCGCTTCGGGTTCTGCAAGTTAGATGCTGTGACCGATGGCGTCTACGAATTCTGGTTTACGCACGAATAGTTGTTACTGAAGAACTGGTTTGCTGTTGAAGTCGGTTGCAGCCCCTGCATATCCAGGTACAATTTCCCTTACTTGTCCTTCGAAAGGTCTGCTCTCTTTCGCACCTCTTGCCACCCAATTTGGCACGATCAACCCGTTTTGAAGTTGTGCATAGCCTTGCAGCGTGATCATATGAGGCGTTGCCGTTCCATTTGTAGGGACGTACACCCTAAAATCAACATCTCTCAAGCATGTGACACCGAGTCGTTCCATCTCTCGTCCTACTGCCCTATTCAAAAAACTGAGTGCCAACCTACCAGGATATAACTCTGCAAAATAATTGTCAGCGTTCACTGGGCGACACAGCGTGCTGCCTTGCACAATTTCTCCTCCAACATCCTGTTCCAGGTGTCGTAATCCTTGAGACAGCACATACTTTTCAGGGAGACGTCGTAATCTTTGCAAGAGAGCACTCATACATGAAGGATCCGCTGTTTCCTTTTAAACATTTCTCTTAATGACTACCTATAAGTAAGGAATACACCGCTCTGTGCTTAAGTAACATTTATATAGCGTTCTGCCCCCGACACAAACACTACGAGGTGGCACGTATGTCATTAGTTGTGAAGTCGAAAATTAAGGAATGCACTGGCGATTTTAACGTCGCGGGAGATTTTGCAAGTGCACTTGACGCAAAAGTACAGAATCTTGTCCGAGAAGCAATGGCACGAGCTGAGGCGAACGGACGAAGAACACTCATGGCGAAAGATCTGTAAACCGAATAGCACGTACTTCGTTCTTGAGTTCTTCAAGTTTCTTGTATTTTACTGCATCATTGTACGCAAGAATTTCTTTGCGCTCAATGGCAAAGAGCATATCATCTTGCTGCTCTGCGAGCGTATCTAAATGATGATGAATCTTCGCGTTCGTACACAATGCTGCGAAGAGAGCTGGCTGAATCATTGGGGCGGTTTTGGTGGCGGTGGCTCGTCCGGTGCGAGTTCGTTCGGCGCTTTTGGCTCGACCGCGAGCGGTGCGCTTGCTGGTGCTGTCATCTGCGTCTCGTGCTTGAACGGGTTCTGTAAATCCTCCGTGAGGTGCTCCTCGCTGAGTTCCATCTCCGGCGGTGCAGGAATCTCTTGTGCTGGGATCTCTTGCGGAGCTTGCTCCACGACCGGCTCTGAGAACGGGTTCGTGCTTGCGGACTTCGAGAGTGCAACGATACCGTGCGCGATCTTCGCGTTCTCTTGCCTGAGTTGTCGGAGCTGCTCTTGCACAGAGCCCTGGTGGTATGCCTTGAGCATATCATCGTTCGCCCCCTTGAAGACGTTCAGTAAACTCACAATATTCTTGTTCAGCTCTTGGAGTTGTCCGAGGAGCGAAACGCTCGCGTGCGTATCACCGAGTGGATTCCTCTTTAGTTGCTCCACCTCCTTCCGGAGGTGTTCCACCTCACTCTGTGATACTAACTCGTAATCATCTGCCATACCCACCTCAGTGTAGTCGAGAACGAGAAGTATTTAAGCGTTGCTCTGTGTTGCGATCACGTCATCGATACGCAAGATCATCATTGCCACTTCCACCGCTGAGGAGAGCGCTTGTACTTTGACTTGCAACGGTTCCACGACCCCTTCTTTCCACGCATCCATTGTTTTGCCTGTGAAGACGTTAATGCCTGCCCATTTGTTGTTCTTATGTGCCGCCTTCAGCTGCGTGACCGCATCCACAGGGTCAATGCCTGCGTTCTCGGCAAGTGTTCGTGGGATAACTTCAAGTGATTTCGCAAATGCTCGTGCCGCGAGTTGCTCTCTTCCTGTGAGTTGCATCGCGAATTGTTCTATGTGGTGCGCGATCTCAATCTCTGCTGCGCCAGCGCCCGCGATAATCTTACCTGTCTTGAGTGCTGTTGCCACATCCCCAATCGCATCTTCGAATGCGCGCTTCGCCTCTGTGGTGACATGTGTTGTGCTGCCGCGAACCAGGACCGTTGCTGCGTTGCAGCCGCGAATGACAGTCGTGTGCTCCTCACCAATGCGTTGCTCTTCCACACATGTTGCGTTCCCCAGGTCTGTTGGTGTGAGGTTGTCAAGGCTTGTGACAATGGTTCCACTTGTAGCACTCGCGATGCGTTGCATGTCAGCTTGCTTGATGCGCCTGAGGGCCAGAATGTTGTGCTGCGCGAAGAAGTGTGCTGCGACGTCATCAATGCCTTTCTGGTTGAGGACGACGGATGCGCCTGTTGCCTTGATCTGTTCGACCATTTTCTTGAGCATTGATTCTTCCATATCGAGGAACTTTTGTAATTGCGCAGGGTCCGTGATGCTGATCTTAGCGTCCACTTCTGTGTTCTGCACCTGGATAGGGGTATTCACGAGAGCGATTGTTGCGTTCTCGACTGTGGAAGGCATACTGCCTGCGAGGCGTTCCTTCTCAAGGACGATGCCATCGACAAGCGCTGTCTCTTCCAGCTGTCCACCTGTGCGCGTCACAGTAGTGATGCTCGTGCGCTCCACGTTTGAGAGTTGGATGAGCGTACCTGCTTCCATTGGCGTGGCGATACTCGTTGCCGCATTGACCACAATATCTGCGAAGTGTTCCCTCGCCTCTTCCACACCTTTTCCCGTCATTGCTGTGCGCGCGATCTGCTGCAAGACCTTTGTGTCTTCGATCGTGACCGGT
Source organism: Candidatus Woesearchaeota archaeon (assembly GCA_028818155.1). GTDB lineage: Archaea > Nanobdellota > Nanobdellia > Woesearchaeales > UBA525 > UBA525. The sequence continues at coordinate 79,950 of JAPPOH010000002.1, forward strand.
TTCGCAATGGAGGTGATGAAGCGTTGTGCTGCAGCACCTGCAAGTCTGTAGCCTTTCGCGATCACCGTTGGGTGGATGCCTTGTTCTAAGAGTTCTTCTGCGTTCTTGAGGAGTTCTCCTGCTAAGACAACTGCAGTTGTGGTGCCGTCCCCTACTTCCGCTTCTTGTGTCTTTGCGATGTCAACGATCATCTTCGCGCACGGGTGCACGATTTGCATATCTTCAAGAATGGTGACGCCGTCATTCGTGACGGTGACCTGATCATGCACGACGAGCATTTTGTCCATGCCTTTCGGCCCCAGTGTGGTTCGCACCGCTTCAGCAACGAGTTTTGCAGCATGGATGTTCATGCGCTGAACATCCCTCCCAGTCGTTCTGTTCGTATCCTCCGGCATAATTAGTTCGCTCACGCAATCACCCGGGAAGGTGGAGGAGGCTACGTTTTATAAATCTGTGGTGTTGGAAATCCCTTTGCGGGCTTGTGCGCAGAACCGTTCTACTTTTTGAGGATATACAGCAAGGATCCTATCGTATGTTCTTGCTACGAACGGGACCATGCGGTGCATCATCGGGACTCGCTCTAGTTCTGGAAGGTCTCTTGCTCCAAGAATTTCATTCACTGCACGCATAGCTTTTTTGGATGGGTCTCTTGTCATTGGGCACCCAACTGTTCCTCTTATTCTGTATTTGCATATCTCCTGTTGATCGAGTTTTCCATTTGGAAACAGCGTATACGCTCCATTTCTACCCATACCATCAAGGACTGCAGCATGATAACCCATATTTACTGCAGCACAGTCACTCGCGTCACGCACAAGATCTATGTCTGTTTCTGCAAGTTTCTGTGCGAGACACAACCCAAGTATACCTACTAATCCGAGCTTCAAACCACCACTAATTGCTGTGCTCAGATCAAAGTCGACATTCATAGGTGCACGTGAGCACGCCTTCCCCAGGGATACCATCTCGCTAATTCTCTCGCCGAAGTATGCATTCGTTGCGAAGTCTGAAAAGCCTATGAGTTCAGGTTTCATGCACTGGTCATTTGTAATATCTTCTCTGCGCACATCACTTCGTTGTTCACTTGCTTCAATCAAGAGCGCATTAAACAACTTGCTTTCATGCAGTTCCAGCGCTGATGCTACCCATTTATTGAACTGCACATAACTCGTAGTCAACTTCAAAGCATCTCCTATACGAAACTGCGGGGCAGTATCACTTGTTTCTACTATTCGAGTCTGAGCAAGCAATTCTTGTGTATTATCTCCAGGATAACGCATTTCATACACTGGGTGCATGAACAGAAGTGCATCCGCAACTGCTTGTACGTATTGTGCGTATTCTTCTGTTTCACTCATCAAGAGACGTAAGCAGCCATCTATTTATAAATATTCTCTCTTTCACTACTCATAAGAAAGAACAAAAAGGCTTATATTCGGTGACGCGCCATGCATACATATGATCATCACCATCTCCGGCGATCCCGGCTCCGGGAAGAGTACGCTCGGCCGCATGCTCGCAGCAGAATTCGGCATTCCCTTCTTCAGCATGGGTGACGTACGCAGAGAGTTCGCAGCAGATCAAGGAATGACCATTACAGAGTTGAATGAGCGGGCGAAGACGGACGCGACATCCGATGAGCTCGTTGACAATTTTCAGTCCACGTTACCTGAGAAGCACGAGTCGTTCGTGATCGATTCCCGTCTGGGCTTTCATTTTATTCCGCAAAGTGTCAAGATTTTTGTCCATTGCGAGCCGAACGAAGCCGCGAGGCGTATTCTGGAGCAGAACCGTGAGGGAGAGTCGTTTTCCACTGTGGAAGAAGGCGCCCAGTCTATTGTCGAACGTCGAGCAATGGATACGGAACGGTACCTGCAGCTCTACCACATTGATCCGACGGATGAAGCGCACTATGACTTTGTGATTGACTCAACGAATATCACGCCGATGGAGAAGATGGACAAAGTGCTGGCGTTCTTGAAGGACAACACACCATAGAGAATGTTGCACCTATGTATCTTCTCATGCAGAAAGTCATTAGCTACTAACTAGAATTTCGGGGACTAAAGCTCCCAAAAAAATTCATAATTACTTGAAAGTAGTCACACTTAGAAATATTTAAATACTGCAGTACATCCTCTCGAGCATGCGATACAAAGTCACCGAGCTATTCCCGGAAACAGATGACACTCCTGGATATACAAGCGGGACTCCCATGAAAGTACGAGTGTATCCTGAAGAGACACCCGCAAGAAATATACTAATAGGTCTGCTTCAAAGTGCGTACGATATGTCTAGAAAAATAAGTCCTGTTGAAGGAATTGAAGCACTCGCTGTTGGCGATGCAGCAAAGCAATTGACCTATGAAGAAGAAGATTCACGAACTCGATTAGAAAAGCTGAAAGGTGCTCCTGATATTCGCGTTCCAACAGGTGCCCGTGCAGGATACATTCATGGACTACCAGTAAAACTTCAAATTACTGCCGCAGAAGATGCTACAGACGCATATGATGTTGCAACCCATGTTTTCGAAAGAGATATTGGAAGTACTGAAACCTTGTTTGAGATGGTTGAGGATGCTCTGCCAAGTATCGAACAAGAGTTGGCTAAACCGACCTGGCGTGAACGTTTGTTTGGGTAAACACTTCTTTAATCTACGGCACATCCCACTTAATACTTGCGGAACCCCCGCGGAAACCTTTATAAAGAACACGATGTCCCTTCAGATGTTCTAGTGTGTTCCTATCACCTAGAGCGTAGCACAATGAAAAACGGCGACTTCGTCAAACTCAACTACACTGGCCGATTAGAAGATGGCACCGTCTTCGACACAACAGACCCTGCAACAGCGAAAACCGCGAACATGCAAGCAGACGTGCAACCCGTCACGATCTGTATCGGTGAGAAGATGCTCATTCCTGGCTTGGACGAGGCACTGACGAGCGAAAAGGACAAACAATTCACCACCATCGTACCAGCAGAGAAGGCATTCGGCAAGAAAGATACGAAATTACTGAGGGTCATTCCTACACAACAATTATCCAAGCAAAAAATCCAACCATACCCTGGCATGCAACTGAACATTGATAACAACTATGGCATCGTCAAGACAACAGGTGGCGGTCGCACCGTCGTGGACTTTAATCATCCACTCGCAGGCAAGGATGTCTCGTACGAGGTAGAAGTCCTCGATGAGAAGATCAGCACAAACGCAAAGGTTGCCGCGTTACTCAAAGCATCCAGCGTCCCCTACAAGACGATTACAGTAAAAGAGAAGCACGCAACAGTACAATTCGAGCAAATGCTCCCCGAGCCCATGCTCAACATCATCCAAGAAACGATCAAACGATTAACAGACATCACAACAGTCAGCTTTGAGAACATATAAATACGCAAGAAAAAAACACGATAACCATGGACAGTTTCATCACACACGCACGCGAAACAACACAAGAAGAAGAGCGGCAGCCGCCGAAAGTAGCGAATGCCGTCGACGCAGAGCTTGAAGCGCTGATTCAGCAGCAGAAAGCCACGATCAAAGTTGTCGGCTGCGGTGGCGGTGGCAACAACACGATCAACCGGATCGCGGAAGTCGGCATCGAAGGCGCGGAAACGATCGCCGTGAACACCGACGCACAAGACTTGCTGTACACATCCGCAGACATCAAAATTCTCATCGGAAAAGAACTCACAAGGGGCCTTGGCGCCGGCGCCATGCCAAAAATCGGCGAGGATTCAGCACGAGAAAGTGAACACGAGATCAAGAAAGCGCTCGATGGCGCGGATATGGTCTTCATCACCTGCGGCCTCGGAGGCGGTACGGGCACAGGGAGCGCTCCTGTCGTTGCAGAAGTCGCAAAGAAGCAAGGCGCACTCACCATCGGTGTGGTGACCCTCCCCTTCACGATGGAAGGGAATAGGAGATACGATAACGCAGTGCACGGCCTTGAGCGACTCGAACACTCTGTGGACACACTCATCGTGATTCCGAATGATAAGCTCTTAGAACTCGCGCCAGATTTACCGATGCACACCTCATTCAAAGTTGCTGACGAGATTCTCACGAATAGCGTGAAGGGGATTGCTGAACTCGTCACCAAAACGGGACTCGTGAACCTTGACTTTGCAGATATTCGCACCGTAATGGGGAACGGAGGCGTGGCGCTGATTGGTGTCGGAGAATCCGATACGGAGAATCGCGCCACAGAGGCTGTGGAGAAAGCGATTAACAACCCATTACTTGACGTTGACATTAGCGGCGCATCTGGCGCGCTCATTAACGTTGCTGGCGGGAATGACATGACACTCGAGGAAGCACGACGTGTCGTGGAAACGATTAGCAACAAACTCGATGAAGACGCAAGAATCATTTGGGGCGCGCAGATCTCTGACGATCTGGAAGGCACGATCAGAGCAATGTTGATCGTAACGGGCGTGAAGAGCGCACAGATCATTGGCGGCGCCGCGTCCAGTGACGATCACGACGCAAAAAAAATTGAAGAGGAGCTCGGCATCGACTTTGTGAACTAAAATGGAGCAAGAATCTTTCCAAACAAAGGCAGTGCGCTTCTGGTTCCAGTGTCTCCGCGTACTCCGCGTGACGAAAAAGCCAGATAACAAAGAGTACAAGATGCTCTTGAAGGTCTCCGGGCTCGGTATTGCCGTGATCGGTGTGATCGGCTTCATCCTCTTCATGTTGAAAACATTACTTTTGGGATAATCATGACAGACGAACAGAACGAAGAACCACCAACTGAAGCACCTGCAGCGGAGAAGAACAAAGAAGCTTCACACGAGCCTGCAGAGCAGAAAGAAACACCAGCTGAAGAACAAAAGGAAGAAGCTCCAGTCGAGGAAGCGGAAGCGCCAAAAGAAGTCGAGGTCGAGGATCTCTTGAACGAAGCCACAGAAAAGAAAGAGGTTGAAGTTGACGATCTCCTGAAAGAGGCAAGCGCACCCGAAGAGGAAGCACCTGCAGAAGAACCTGCTCCTCCCGAGGAGAAGCCAGAACAAACCACACACATTTATGCACTCAGAACGACCGCGAACAGAGAGGACCAAGTCCTTTCCTTCGTATCCAGTAACGCAGCAAGGAAAAAATTACCAGTGCACACAGTCATTTCGCCGCATGGCATGCGGGGCTATATTTTTGTTGAGGCAGATGATCCTATCTCTGCAGAGCAAGCAGCACAAGGCGTGCCGTACGCAAAAGGCATCTTGCCTGCTGAGATTAACTACACGGAGATCGAGCACATGCTCGAACAAGTGAAGAAAGAGATCAAGATCCAGAAGAACGACATCGTGGAGATCATCTCCGGGCCGTTCAAGCGCGAGAACGCGAAGATCACGCGCGTGGACAAGGCGAAGGAAGAAGTTGTGGTTGAGCTCTTAGAAGCGGCCGTGCCAATTCCGATCACGCTGAATATTGACGCGGTGAAGGTTATTCGAAGAGAGGAAGAGTAGTTACCTTCTCGCGTCATGGATCCGCGCGATAATCTCTTCATCAGATTTCGTCATGTCATAGTTCTCGAGCTCGTCTGGCGTGATCCACACCATGTCGTGCACTTCTAATAATTGCGGTTCTCCTTCCAGAATAGAGCATTCATAATATTTGATCGCGTAGTCCTTTCCTTTGTGGTGGACGGATGATTCCCCAATATACGAGCCAACTGCAACAGTAATACCGAGTTCTTCGATCAATTCTCTGACAAGCGCGTCCTGCTCTGACTCATCTTCCTCGACTTTGCCGCCGGGGAACTCCCACTTCAACGGCAGGATGTCCTCTGGCCGCCGCTGTGTGATGAGGATCTTGCCTTTTTGTTCAAGTACACCCGCGACAACCGAAATCATACTATTAATTTTGCACTAAGATTTATAAAGGCTTCGTCGCTCTCTTCCGAGGGTGAGTTGGAGTGAGGTGTGGAAGTACATATCGATCTTTCCGGAAAGTACGCGCAACTTGGCAAACCGACAGCAATAGCGCTTGTGAATGAACAAGGTATACTGCTGAAAGGAGTACTCATTGAGTCGAAAGTGAAGAAAGCACTTGTGAAACGTGGTTTGCACTTCACCGGAGAGCATGTGCAAAAACTACATGCCCGAATAGTTGGATTGCTGCTGGAAGAGTTTCTGTCTCACGCAACACGTATCGTCATTTGCGATGATCATCCACCATTTCAGAAGTTGCAAGAACAGATAAATTCATATTTCATGGGACATCCCTTGTATACGTCTACACTTGTTGAGTCAGTCAAAGAATATCGTCGAAAGGAGAATGATGATGCTGCAACCTCTCTCGCAGATAGAGCAGCCAAATTAATTCGTAAGAATGCGAAACACATACGAAATGAACACAGACAGCATGATTGCTTTCGGAAGTTACATGTCATGTCCTTTCAGCAACTGTTACAGTTATATCAGAAGTAGAAGAGTCGGATGGACCAACCGTATCACCTGCTTCCACAGTGGACTACGCACAACACGTGACGCTTTTACGGCCCGCCGGTCTTCGCTATATGGTACTACGTCCACTATTTATCTCTTTCGATCTTCACGTCCAAACCTTTAAAAAGGACTTGGTATTCGCACGCACCATGGGAACAGAAACTGTGGAGACACTCGTTGCAGGCGGCAAAGCGACAGCTGCGCCACCATTAGCGCCAACACTCGCACCACTCGGCGTGGATATCAAGGGCGTTGTTGCTGCAATTAACGAGAAGACAGCGAGTTTTGACGGCATGCAAGTGCCGGTGAAAGTTGTCGTTGACACAGACACGAAAGAGTTCGAGATCACAGTCGGAACGCCACCTGCGTCCGCATTAATCAAGAAAGAGGCAGGGATCGAGAAAGGCTCCGGCCGGCAGACCGAAGAGTTTGTCGCAGATTTGGCTATTGAGCAAGTTATCAAGATTGCACAGATGAAGGAGCAAGACCTCCACGGGAAGACGCCGAAAGCCAGAGTGAAAGAGATTGTTGGCACATGCAACGGCATGGGTGTCAAAGTCACAGGCAAGCACGCAAAAGAGGCCATGGCAGACATCGAGGCAGGCAAGTTCGACAAGGAGATCACTGAAGGGAAGACTGAATTGTCGGAAGAAGAGAAGAAGAAGCTCGAAGCGGAGCGAAAGGCGATGCAGGAAGAGCTCAAGAAGAAACACGCAGAGCAGGAACAGAAAGTCCAGGAGATCTTGGACGCTGCGAAAGAGAGCAACGCGACAAACACACAGATCAGACAGAACCTCGCTGCTGCAGGTATCACTGACGACGTTATCGATAAGGTTGCACCGAAGAGCAAGGCTGCAGGCGATGATCCGAAGCCTGAAGCATAGTTGCCCGTGTTTCCTCCCACATTGATTTTAGGCTAGATAAGCGCAGCAGTAAGTTTATATGTAGATCATCATCTCTTTGTAGTAGGTGCATGCAATGGGGATACTTACTGATGATTATGGTTACTACTCTCCTTTCAAGTGTTTCGTAGCTACAGCGCTCACGCTCGTGCTTGCAATGGGCTCATGTGAAGTGCTCAACAGGTATACATACTCAGAAGGGGCGCGTTCAGGAGTAATAAACAAATTTTCGAACAAGGGGTGGTTGTTTAAGACATGGGAAGGACAGTTAGCTCTTGAAGGAATCGTTAGTTCTGGAACACATACAGGCGCCAATGTATGGGACTTCAGTCTCGATAGAGGGGCGCGACACGGAGAAGATGTTGGTGCCCTTGCAGAGGAGATGCAGCACTACTTAGAGCAAGGATGCAAAGTAGAACTGGAGTACATAGAGCCTGGTACGACATGGCCCTGGAGATCTGAAACAGACTACTTAGTGCAACGCGTCACTCCGACTGGGAACTGCTCTCCACTTCCAGAGTAGCATGCTGAACTACTGAGAAAAAGCGAATTCTTTATAAACACTTCAAAAATCACGATCACTGGACCCGCGAAAGCGGCGTGATCCATCCGAGGAGGAAAACCCAATGCAATTTACCGTAGACGCACGATTGCTCAATCGCGAGCTCGCTCGTGAGATGAAAGAGCGTAAAATCGTTTCTCCACCAAGCTGGACCCCATTTGTGAAGACAGGAATGCACAAACAACGTGTGCCTGCCGCGCGAGATTGGTGGTTCCACCGTGCAGCAGCAGTACTTCGCGCAGTAGCAGTGAAAGGTCCCATTGGGACGTCCAAGCTTGCTGTGAAGTTCGGCGGCAGAATGAATCGCGGCGTGAAGCCAGATATCTTCCAACCTGCAGGAACGAACGTGCTGCGAAAGTGTTTGCAGCAGCTCGAAAAGGCAAAGCTCGTGAAGCAAGCAGTCCATGCTGGCCACAAAGGACGCGTCCTCACGAAAGAAGGGACGTCATTCTTGAAAGATGCGATGGGCCGTGTGGAAAAAATGGCGCCGAAAGTCGAGAAGAAAGCGCCAGCTCCGAAGGCTCCTGCAAAGGCTCCAGAAACTCCGAAAGAAGCTCCTCCAAAGCAAAAAGAAGAGAAGCCTGCTGAGAAACCTGCTCCAAAAGAGACCGCGAAGAAGGAAGAAACGCCTACGAAAAAAGAAGCTCCAAAGGAGGACGCGAAATGACTCGTGGCCTCCATCCTAGTAAGAAAAAGCGCTTAACCAAGCGTGCACGCCAGACGAAATGGGCGCCCTTCTGGACGATCCCAAAGAAGTACGGGAAGGGCAGGCGAGTCCACCCATCGCGGCACACCGCCGTCAAGCGAAACTGGCGACGCACGAAAACCAAGATCTAAAATGGAACGCACCTACACCATCCCACTCAGGCGAGGCTTTCAGAAGGCACCGAAGTATAAGCGGGCGAAGAAAGCGGTTGCTGTGCTCAGAGCATTCATTGCGAAACACATGAAAGTAACTGAGGATGAGGTCCGGATCGGGCAACACCTGAACGAGCACCTCTGGGAGAAAGGCATGAAGCACCCGCCGCCACGCGTGAAAGTCACAACCAAGAAGGTTGATGACATTGTGACTGTGGAACGCGAGGGCCAGGAATACGCGTCTGTCGTCAAGCCACAGGCTGTGCAGGAAGAGCCACAGGGCATGAAAGAGAAGCTCCAGGCAGCGATCGGCGGGAAGAAGGATGCCAAGGACGAGCAAAACGAGGCAGCAAACCCTGAAAAACAGGCTGCGCCCAAAAAAGAAGCAACGCCTTCCGACGAGAAACCTGCTGAGAAGGATAAGAAGTAAGCACTTTTGCCACTTTGGAGCGAAAATTTATATACTCCAGTAGCTATATGTCTTGATAGAGGGGGTATAGTGACATTGGAACTTGGCGGGAATATTACCCTAGCAGGGTTTGATAGTAGAGACTTCACTGAAATGATCGTCGTGAAAAAGATGGTCGGCCAGTATGCGCGACAGTTTAGTGATCATATCACTGGTTTTTCTGGATTGAAAATCACGTTAAAGAGTGTCCATGAGACGAAGTCAGAGATTCATGTGCTCGCTGCGATTGATGGCCACGAGGTCACGTCCACGGAGACGGCGCACAACTTGTATATTGCACTGGATACGAGCTTGAAGAAAAGCTACGAGCAAGCGCGGAAGCACGTTGCGAATTAGCGAGGGTCATAGCGGATGCGTATAGCTCCCTCCAGCGTCTGTAGCTGCAGTGTTCCTCTCGTCTCCACATCCGTCGGACGATACATGTTTCCCTGCTTTTGCATTCCTTCTACATTTATAGCTCTTTTTCTTCTTGATGTGACCTGCACCTGGAGCGGGGCGCGCAGCACGAGTGTGATATCTCCTGTGAGTGTCCCGAGTGAACAAGGACAAGCCACCTCTCCATCGATGTTCCCCTCTGCCGTTGAGACATCTGCATCCACACCTGTCCTCGGCAGATACAATGTTCCCCCGAAATTTACCGCGCGTACGAACACGTCTTCTTCCAGTACGTCCCGTGCTGTACCAGACATGCGTGCTGCAGCAGCACAAGCAAGTGTTACTGACTCGCCAGTGTTTGTGATCTCAATTATTCCAGAATTATAGTGTGCATCGATCTGTGCGCCTTGGCGCTCCGTTCTCTGTACCTGTGGTGCGGGCTCACCGAATCGAGAATTGTCTGGGTGTTGCGTGTAGTGACCAGTGATTTTCGGATCAATCATCGTCGAAGCGAAGCACTACATCTATTTAAAATTACCACTGCGCAAAGAGTATGTCTAGTGCAATCGTTTATTCGCCCTGAGACTCGGCCTGTTTTTCTCGACACCTTTGCCTTTCTTGTGCAAGCCCCTGGATCGTCGTCCAGCACTTGTGACGCCTCTGTTTGCTCGTCCTTTCTGCGCTGCAATGCCGATGAACCGTTTGTCAGCGAGAATCTCCGGATGCCTTCTGTCAACGAGAATGACCTCATACCAGTGATGCTTCCCGTCTTTGCCGACTTCGTAGCTGCCCAGGACTTCACAGTTCGCGTATTTCTTGTTTGCACGCTCTTCTGCGATCTGCTGATAATTCTTACTGAGATCTTTTCGCTGGTGGAAGCGCTTTGGTCTTCTTCCCTGCTTGATATCTGGCCTTGTGTGTCTTCCGCGGCCAACTCGTTGTCTGACGACGATAATGCCGTGTTTTGCCTTGTAGCCGAGCGCCCGTGCTCTATCTGGTCTCGTTGGATTGTCTACACGGACCGTGACAGGCTCTTTCCTGTATTGCACCATACGGTCCTTCTGGACCTGTTTGTGTGCTGGCGTTGGTTTTCTGAATGCCTGCTTCACGTATTTGAGATATCCCATTGTTCTTGCTCCTTTGGTTGGTTTCTTTGGATTCAGGGAAGCAACTCCCCACATGTCCATGTGCAGAAGAGCCCGATCATTTATAAAGATGTGGTTTTAACTCTTTAGAAGTGATTCTTATAAATGATTACTCGTTACCAGTACGATGACAAGCATGCGTCGAAGAGACTTCCTGTTACTGAGTTTGTTTGCCCCTAGCTTCCTCAACTCATGCGGACAAAAACCCGTCGTGAGGCTGGAAGATTTTGTGTACACACCAACAGTAGCTGTAAATCCTCCTCGCACGTTTACATACTCAATTCGGTCGTTACACGAAGGGCTCGCAGATCTTGCAACTATTGCCTGCGAGTCGCCCAACGAGCAAGCTGCACTCTTTGGTGAGCGTGACGATAGATGGTTTAATCCAACAGAAGCTGCCTCGCAGAATCATACGGAACTCTCCACACCTCACAGAGAAGCCCTTTTCGGTGCATATGCAGATGTGCTCTTTGTTCACACACATCCTGCTGCATCATATCAGCTCGATTTTGAGAATGGGCTTCAAGAAGGATATGATGCTGAAACGCTTCACGAGAGCATGGGTTATTATGCGATGCCCAGCACTGATCCTGCAACTGTGACGGATCTCTTAACTGGAGAGCCAAATTTTGCTGCGAAAACAGCTGGGGACATCGGCCCGATGATACAGCGAGCAGCGAGATTCTACACACACCAACCCGCTGGAAGGTATCGAGAAGCGGTCGTGCATGCATGCGGTGTGCACGATCCTAGTATCGTCATCATCGAGCCGACGGAAGAGAGTCGTGATATACTCCTCAGTATTCGCCAGCTCCCTGCTCGGGAACACGAGATGAATAGTAGGCACTATGGGAATACCGTGAGTTATTCGTACGGTACCTTTGCTCTGTCGCTTATGGCAGGCCCAATGCTCGGAAAGGAACCCTTTGATCGTGAGGATCTTTTTACGGCGATCAACAAATACGATATCGGTGTCAAAGTGTATGCAGATACTGTCGCTGAAGCTGCAGTGCGAGAGATACGAGCTAACCTAGAACCTGCGTCGCTTTCGCCTTTCTAGCTCGTCCTCGTTCGGAGGAGGAGCAACAAACAAATAATGCTTCTCGAGGCCTTCCACTTCAGCGATGATACGGTTGATAATCAGCTTCTCCGGGTCCATGATCAGTTTCACGCGTGCCTTGATATCCTCGAAGCTCTCGAACTCCTTCTCCTGACGAACGTCAATGATCTCCTGCATGTGCTTCTTGCCGATGCCTGGTAGGAGCTCTAACGTGTGCGTCCTGATGGACAATGGTTGTGCTTGGTTGTAAAAGCCGACGAATTTGCTTTGATCCCAGTCGATGATCCGCTTGACCATGTGTGGGAGCTCAGACTTTGCCGTCTCTGTGAGCTTTTCAAAGGGAATCCTGCCGTTTACGTGGTGGATCTCCTCTCGCTTCTGATCGCCGATGTAGACTTTTTGTAACGGCTGGAGGACCATGTCTTTCTTCGGTACGAGCTCAAGAAGGGTAAAGCGATCAGTCCCAAGCGCTTGGACGATCGGCGTTTTCAAGTGAATCGGCCGCGTATCTGAGGGATAGCCGTTTTGCAGGAAGTCGAGTACTATTGCTTCTTCTTCTTTTCGTTGCATCATAACCCCTCACTGGGAGAATAAGGCTGGAGACTTCTATTTAAACTTTTGCGAACTCACCGATCGTGTCAACGATCTTCTTGACGTTGTCGTTTGTAACAGTGAGGTGATAGCTCGAGAGAATGAGTTTTGCGTGCTTCTCGCTCTGTGGCATGATGTCGATGAGTTTGTGGAGGTGCACCTCTTTCACGCGCGGCACCTCAAGGCCTTGGAGCTTGTCGAAGAGTTCCTTCGCTTGTTTGACGGTGAGCTTTGCAAAATCCTGTGCGTATTCTTCTGTCTTTTCTGCACGGAAGTTGAGTTCTTCTTCTGACTTCCTGATTTTCGTGAGTGCTGCTTTCACATCACAGACGTTGATGGGTGTTTTCTCAAGGACTTCTGGCTTACTCATTGGGCCTTCCGCAGGTGCACTGGGTGCACGATGACTTTCTTCTCTTTGTTATGATCTTGAATGAGAATTTCATAGCACGAGCCGAGTTTCTTCAAGACTGTGCCGACTTTGCCGTGGAATCTCCTGAAGTACATGCCCTTCTGGACTGCAGGCTCTGCTAAGAGTGCGACTTTCTCGCCTTCCTTGAAGGATTGCAAGAAGTTTCTGAGCGAGATCTTGCCTTTTTGACGATACTGCTTCGAGTACTTGCTTCTCGTTTTTCTGCGAGCGCCGCCTATTCTCGTAACCATAGGTGCGAGTGATTTTGGAGTTGTTTATAAAGCTATCGTCAGAACACGAAATGCGCGATCAGCACAACAATGAAGCCAAGTAAACCAAAAATACCAACGACAATCGCTTTCCAGAGTGTGATGACAAGATCTTTCAAGAGGAGTAATTGCACCGCGTAGAGTGCGAAGTACCCGATGATGCTGTTCACGACAAGCCAGATCGCCTTTTTCATGCCCCACATGAAGAAGCCCGCCACTGCAACGATCGCAAGGACGATGAGAAAGATCAGAAAGAGGTTCATGGTAGACCAAACCAGGAGAGTTATTTAAGGCTTAGTATTTCAGCACACGAAGACCGGGGATTCTCGTGAAGTGTGCATCTCGTGTGAGAACTGTTTCACTGCCACTCATTGCGATACCCGCTATCATCACATCTTCTGGGTCGATCCGTTTTCCTGCTTGGATAAGGTGTGCATCGATTTCACCCGCTTGCTTCGCAGCACCTTCGTCCAGTTCAAGCACATGTAACTTTTCAAGCAGCACGGCAATTTTCGTTCGCTCTTGCTCAGTGCAATCACCGAGTGCAGCACCCCTCCAGAGTTCCATTACTGTGGGCGCAGTCAGCACCACTCGAGAACCATCGTTTTCCAGTTCATCAACAATAGTTTGATGTGATGCATCTCGCATGAGATCAATCATGAACGACGTATCTGCGACAACCATTATGTGCTCGGCCGCATTCTTGCAACACGCTTTTCATGCATCTTTCTGTGGTGCTGTCTGCTCTCTTTGATAGATTTCTCAAGTTTGTTCGCGCTTGCTGTGCTCAGAATACCTGCAAATTCACGGAGTGAAGGAGTCCCTGCGATGCGCGTGATTGTCTTGCTGAAGCTTTCATTCTCTTTCTTTGCAGCTTTGAGCAACAAGTATGATGCTTCAGTAATAGTGATTGTCTTCACAGCCATACTGAACAGTAGTATGTTTACTTATTTAAACTTATCTATGTTTATTTTTTGCTCGAACACGAGCGGCTCCCCATACCTGACATACCGCCAGAGCTTCGGGATGACAAGGTCAACAAGCGGTGCTAAATTGAGGACATCTGCAGCGTTATAGTCAACGAGCTCCCTGAGCGCTTCTTCCCTCCCTGCCTTATACGAATGCCAGAGGTAAATCGCTTCACCACCATCGATCTCCCGGATCGCGTCGGCCCTACGCAAATTAAGTACTTTCTCGATATGCTTGAGGCCGCCTCGCAGTCCTGCCTGCGCACAAATGTGTCGCATGTCCAGGTGTGGGACGTCGGGCAAGACGCCGTGCACTTGTCTCGCGATGATCGGCAAGTCAAACGATGCACCGTTGAATGTGACGATGCACGTGGCATCGGCAAAGACCCGAGCTATTTCATGCCTATCCATATTCCTCCCTTGGATGAAGCCCTGGTAGAACTCTCCGTCAGACACACCAAGAACAGTGATCTCGCCGTATTCAGTGGTTTCAATGTCCACGAAGCGCGGGTTGTCCATGATCTGTTTGTGCGCGCGCCACGTGTATCTCGTGCCGAGGAGCGATTTGAGTTCTTTCGGGCCCAGCTGGAGCTCTCTGAGTTGTGCTTTCCAGAAGGAGAGTCGTGGTTTCCCGACGCCTTGGATGGCTTTCGCGTCCAAGAGGTGGTCCCAGGTATGCATCTCTGCATCCCAGAGCTTCCGCTCTGTCTTTTCTCTGATACCAGGCAGGAAGATGAAGCTCTCGTCAAGCATAGAAGGTTCTTTTTCTTTGTGTTTATAAGCGCTACGTGTCCGTGACCAGTGGCATGACAAAAACTATAAAGTAGATTCGTGTAGTGCGATACATGCATACATTCACAAAGTATATTGGTGTGCTTCTGTTGCTCACCTGTGTACTTTTTACGATGCATCTGTGTATCGATCCTCTTAGTAAACTTTTCAATAGAGGGTACGTATCAGATGACTTTATTGCACCCTTCATCTCATTTGTGCTCTTGTTCTTCCCAGGGTGGTTTTTCTATACGTTCGAGAGGAAGCAGAGGGAATTCACCACACTCGTGCGCGCAGCAACGATCTGCGTGCTGGTGGCGATGGCGATCGTTCTCATGGGTCTTCTTTTCATTCTCATAGCAATGCACCCATACGAAGGATTAGCTGTAGGTGTCGTAATTATGCTCGCTGGGACCCCAGCACTCATCATCTATTCTCTTGGACTCGTGTTATTGATCGTCAATTGGTACAGAACGAGACACACGTAACCGGCCAAACCTTTATAAACCAAGCAAAAATCTCAGTGAACATGGAAGGCGTCATTCACAACTACAAGCGCGGTCCGCACCGAGTCACACCGAATCAGATGATTGTTCTTGTTGATTCCGTAAGTGATAAAGAAGCAGCGGCAAAGCTTGTCGGCAAGAAAGTTGTCTACAACACAGGCAAGAAAGACATTGCTGGTGAGGTGCGTGCTGCGCACGGCAACAAAGGCGCTTTACGAGTACTCTTCGAGACAGGCATGCCTGGCCAGGCGATTGGCAAGGCCGTCAGCATTCAATAAGGAGCTACCACGTTTAGCCCTGGGACGTTTTTGAAATGTTTGACATTTCTCGTATACAACTTCGCTCCGCATCCCAGCGCTGATGCAGCGATTGTCGCATCTGGAATGTCCATTCCTTGTTCTCGGCAAAGGTCTCCTGCGATACGAGCTGCAGGGTTCCCGAGTGCTACTTTTCTCCACGTTCGTAGTAATTTGAGTGTGCTTGCTCTTTTCTCAGGGTCGTTGTTGTGCGTACCAGCGAGGAGTTCTGTTTCAGTTATTGCAGAGAAGAGTATTGTTCCTTCTTTCCTTTTGAAGAAATCAAATGCTTTTGGATATCCTCTGAAAAAGTCTATTGCTATATCCGTATCTATGAACGTTTTCTCCATTGTCTCCTCATTCTATTTGTGTATTCAACACCTGTTTCTTTCATATCCTTCCACAGCCCAAATGCTTGCAATAGAATGTCATCATTCATTTTCATAATTCTGATGGTGTCTCCATCTGGTTCAACGAGCACACTATCTCCGACGTGTAGATTTCTCTGCGCACGAATATCTCGAGGGAGTGTGATTTGAAAGTTCCTCGTTATTTTGGTAATTCCCATAGTAATTTTTAGTAATTTTTATTACTATATAAATTTTGCGGTAATTAGTATGCTCTCTTCTTCACAAAAACTCACGTCATCGTGAACGTGCCGATCATTAAGAAAATACCTTCAACGATGAAGAGCATATGATACACGAGATTTGGGATAGGCACACTAAAGCCAAGGACACCAAACCCTGACAACACATTCACGAGGCCAAGACCAAAAACAACGAGGCCAATCAGGAGTGTTGTGAGGCCCATGCCACTGTGGAACGTGAATTCAAAGAAACTATCGATAATCACGTACAAGCCGCCGATGGCGAGGATGTATGCGAGCACCGAGCCCGTGACGCCCGCGAGTGGACCGAGCCATGCTGTCTTCCCAAGCAGGTTGAACAGGCCGAAGAGGCCTAGGAGCAAGCCGACGAAAAAACTGATCCAGTGTCTTGCTGCATGCATTGTGCTTCCTTCCGTATGTACGTCTTATAAATGTTACCCTATGTGGTGCCGCTCGCTCACGATCATCTGTAAGAGGTGGTGTCCTTGTTCGTGGACACTTCCATGCATACCCTCTAATCGGTTGTGTAGTAGTTGGGCGCTTCCTTCGCTGAAGCCATTCTCTGGGTTGAGGCTCGCGAGATAGTGCTGCAACATCTTTTCATCCGCTTTGAAGATGAAGAACTGGCCGATGAGGACGCGGATGATAACGGTGTAATAACTGAAAAGGGTTTTGACATGTCCAAGCAGGTTGGTGAACGCGTGCTCCAGCGATACTTCTTCGCTGTGCAGTTGTTCGAGAGTTGCTCTGACTCCTTTCGCTTGCTTTTCAAACGCGTCCACGATGCGATCCCCGCTCGTGTGGATCTCTTTGAGGTCGTGGCTGATAGCATCTCCCTCTCCCGTGAGGTGCCATGCGTCTCGCATTGCGTTCATGATGATCGCAACACCTGGTTGTCTGTTCACAGTGCTCGCTTCTTCCTCTGTGCCGAGTTCTTCTGCCGCGTCATATTGCTTGGTGAGTTCTTCCAGCATGTCATTGTACACTGCGTGCAGTGTTTGCTCACACTGCGTAACGAGCGCGCGGAGCTCTACGTGCTTTCCACTCAGTTCTTTGAGTTCGTGTAAGACCCGGAAGTGCGCGTACGTCAGCGTGTTGTCTTCTCGCACTTCATGCACCTCCACATCTGCTGCTGTTTTGATCACCTGCCCTTCTCCTTGCTGTAAGATGTCGATGATCCTTGTGGTTTTCTGCACGATCGGCTGTTCGTCATGGAGTGTCCTGAGCGCGTTGAACTCGTTGGTAAAGCGTGTTTCCATTTCAACGATAACATGCATGCCGTGTCGCATCCGGTGGACGAGTGCTCTATTCGAAGTGAGCACGTCTTTCATTCGCTCTCGCACAAGGTCAAACATTTACTTCCCCCAGCCAAGGAATAAGACTTTGAAGCCTTTGAAGATGATGAGAACAAAGACGATGATGGAGAGCATGTTGACGAACTGGTCCACGAACTCGTGTTCGAAGAGTAAGAGTTGCACGCCTTGGTTGTTGAAGATGTCCACCCACCAGACGGCGATGAAGAACGCGATGATGAGCAGGATGAGCCCGCCGAGGTCGTGCATTTTATCGCCGCGCAGCCACCACATGGCCAAGACAACGAGGATGCCGATTGTGAGGAGCGGGATTAATGCAACGAGCAACGAACTTAGTAGGATAGAGTTTGGTGCTAAGAGTGAGAAGGATGCGATGACCAGTGCCACGATCCATTGTGCCGCGTCATTCAGTACGTGGCTCGCGCCTTTGTGCAAGCCTGCATGTGTACCGACCAGGACGAGTGCGAAAATGAGTGCGCGCATGAGCCCTTCTTGTGCGCCAGGGTAGAGGTAGATGAAATCTGGCGAGAAGACTTCTGCGATGGTGTTCACGATGATCGCGATTGCTTCTCCGAGAACGTACAAGTCGAACGCGAACGCGGATTGTGCGGATAAGAGCGCGCCGAGAACGATCGGGATGAACTTTCGCATATGCTTTCTCTGAGAAATCAGATTATAAAGCTATCGGCAGAGGTTACGGAGTATCTGGGCCTCGTGGAGTACTACGCAAGTGCATATCTACTTCACCTAAGCTTCTCACGAGTGTGTTTCTTCGCATCTCATATTGGCCGTCAGGCGTGTATAGATCGTTGAGTACAGTGTCGAATCTTCCTAATTTGTCTAGTACTTCAGCTGGAACATTCTGAAGACTAGCAATGTTTGCCTCAAGTACTTGTCTTCCATCACGCAATTGATCGATAATCTCTGCTTCTTGTTTTGCAGTATCGTGGTTTCCTGTTTCATTGACAATAAATGCGTACGTCTGATTTGGCATCATGGATTGAACTTCATGAACGTACTCTTCCAGTTGTTTTCTCGCATGCACAGCTACCTGTGCGAGGCGGTTACTATATCCTGCGGGATTAAATGCAACCTCTTCTGGAGTTGCATCTAGCAACGACTCATGCTGCTGTATGTATTCACCAAGGTCTTGGAATGCTTTTCCACCCGGAAGACTTCGGTCTACGAGGTAGTCTACGACCTGTTGTCTTGTATCTATGAATAGCTCCCGTGCCTTGTACGCTCGTTCCCGTAGTGCCTCCGCTTGCGGCCGTGTTCTCTTGTCATCATGGAAAAACGCGTACAGTGTTTCTGCTGCAGTGAAGCTCGGTGCTCCTGCAGCGACTTCTTCTAACGTAGGTATTCCTGTAAAGGCAGGTGCGCCTCGACCTTGCAAAGGAACATTTCCAACACCCGGTTGTTGTCGAGTACCTGTGCCTACAGGTCTTGTTCCCCCAGGAGATGGTGTTGTGCCTGCCGTCGCGGGAGGCGGTGGCGGGATCGCAGATGCTGGAGCATTACGGCGACGGAATCTTCTTGGAATGTATCGTTTCGGATTATACCATTTCGGTTTTGACGGTGTTGGTATCGGAGGACTACGCGGAAGGCCGATTGTCGTGTTTTGTGCTGCTTGTTGTGTTTCTGTAACTTTGTCAACGACTTTGTATACTCCTCTTCCTGCAACGGTTGCACCAACAAGCGCGATCGGGATACCGAAAAGTGCTGCACCAACGAGTGTGGCTGCTGCACCAACGGTTGCTGTTGCAAAGCCATATTCGATGAGGTTTGAGCCAACGTAAAATCGCTCGTATGGTGTTGTGATGTACTTTCCTTTCGGGCTGTTCATAGCTCCCAAATTTCGTATCCAGTCGAATGCGTACTTCGGAGCCGCGAATAAATCATGCACCATATCTTTATCCCCAAAATCCTTGCCTGTTGCCTCCTTAATCTGTTGATTCACCCGGATATTGTGTGCCTTATCATCGTGGTAGAGCCTGCTGTACAGAAGTGAATCGAACGCTATGTCCAGAGATTTGTAGAGCGTTTGCTCAGCAGCGGTATCGCCGACGAGTTCTTCAAGCGTGCCACTTGAAAGTTCTTGCCATGTGTCTGCAGTCCTGTCCCACGCGCCACCTACGAAGGAATCAGAAAGGAACTCTGATGACGCTCCTTTGAAGTTATCCCATGTGTTTCCCACTCCTTCCAGAAAGGAGCCTACTGGCGAGTTGCCAATATAGTCGAGTGCACTGCCAACGTATGTTCCTTCAAATATACTGCCTTCAGACCATTCCCCATCCATGAGGTTCTTGTAATCTTTGTCCATTGCTTCAGGAAGTTCGATTGCGAGGTCTTGTATAATGTCGATCCCCAGCAGCGCTCTTCCAGCTGAAACAGCGAGTGTCGTCATCGGACCCACATAGTTGAATCTCCGAGACATGAATGAGCCCGCGATCATGCCAAGCTCGAGGTACGTTGTCTGCAGGGCTGATTTTGTTGCGTGGAATGCGTTTGCGATACCTTCAACTTTTAGTCCTGCAGTGTATCTGATGCCTGTGCCTAATGCTGCGAGATCAGTGGCAACTTCACTAACCGGATTACTTCGTTCGTTCTCTCGGAAGCGAGGTATATCTCTCCGCAAAAGCGTGGCAGCGTTTGTGACCATAGGAAGTGCTGTTGAGAGGAGTTGGACGCCTGCAGGATCCCCTTCGAAGAATGTTCTATGGACACCCATACCTGTGGCGAGGATACGTGCACCGAAACCATACCAGTTTTGCGGTAGTAAGTAACTTGCAGCGCTGAGAGCACCGAGCGCAGGGTCGCCGCTGCCAATATACTTTTCGAGTGTGTCTGAAGCTGACGGGCCAAGTGTTGCAGTGAGGGAGAGTCCTTGAGCAATGCCGACAGCGTTGTCCCTCCCAAATTGTAGCGCTCCTACTAGTTTTTCTAGTGGACTACCGAAGGCAATCTTTCTCAGAGGGGATCGTGCTTTTCTTTGTGCTGCTGCTTGTTGTGCAGCAGCTGCTTCTTGACTTTGTCGTGCTTTCCTGGCGAATTGGAGATCTCTCTGCAGTTCCGCTTTTTCTTGCTCTTCACCGTTTGCCATTTTCTCACTTATCAGTAGTATATTTCACACTTTATCGACGTTCTCATATATAAATCTTTCGTATTGTTACCACTTTATTGTTACAACATACAAATGCTCTCTTTTTCTCGAGAAATACAAAATAAGTAATCTTTGCTTTTTTTCATTTTCATTATTTACATCTTATTTTTACAAGCAATAATTAATATTAAAAGAACTAATATTATCTACTAATAATAGTTTTTAACTAAAACAATAATATTATATTATTTTTTAAATATACAGTTTTTGCTTAAAGTATTTAGAATTATTCCAGTAAATCAGCAGGACTCACAACCCGCTTCTTCTCCTCAGCAGACACATGCGTATAGATCTCTGTCGTCTGAATACTCGCATGGCCTAACAACTCCTGTATCACACGCAAGTCGCTCCCCGCTTCACGCAAATGCGTCGCAAAGCTATGCCTGAGCGTGTGCGGCGTGACTCTCTTGGTAATACCTGCGCGCTTCGCAGCGCCAGCAATCATCTTCTGTGCATTCCGAGAAGTCATCGGGCCATTCCTGCCAAGGAATATATACCCATTCTTGATCTTTTGTCGACGAAGAAAGGCCCGTAAGAGCTTCACCACAGCAGCAGACAAAATCACCATGCGGTCCTTCCCTCCTTTTCCGGAGCGCACCCAGCCAATCTTCTCCTCCATCTCGAGATCTTCAACTTGCAAGTGAATCGCTTCACTAATACGGAGGCCGGAGGCGTACAACAACTTGAGCAACAAGAGACTTTTCTCGTGCTTCACGACGGAAAACAATCGCTTTACTTCCTCCTTTGTGAGAATAACTGGGAGTTTTCGCTTGATTTTCGGCGTCTTGATCGCAGCGAACCCTTTCTGCAAGATCTCATTGTAATAGAATAACAGCGCGGAGCGCGTGAGCGCGACAGATGAGATACTCTGACCAGCGCGCAGGAGCTTCGTCAAGTACTTTTTGATATCCTGCTCGACGACAGAACCTGGATCTTTCTTCACAGATTCAAGAAATTTCTTGTTATGATAGACGTAAATCTTCTCTGTGTTGACTGAATTTCCTCGCAGTGCGAGTTCCGCTCGTAGATCGTCGAATGCCACCTTGCCGCAAGAGCACTAAAAGAAACCCACTATAAAAAAGTTCGTATAACTCAAGAAAATTCTTCTTTGTACAACGTAACAGCTTCATACAAGTTACGAAGCGCTTCCTCCTTCGTGTGGCCCTGACTGGTAACACCAGAGTCCTTACATGAGGCAACAATCATATCCTCATCCTCTACAAATGCAATGTTTTTCATTCATTCGTCCTTCGCGACTTCGTAGAGTGCTTTAAAGCTCACGACGAGCGCTCCTGGTGCTGTGAAGATCACAATCGCATGCATAAACGTCATGAGGGCATCAAACCCATGGCCCAATAATAAGAAGTACTCCGACATTGCTTGCGCGCTGATAATGAATGCAACAGCCCCCAACAAGAACAACCGTACTTCCGACTCAGCAATATTAATCAGTCCAACGAGGACGCCAAGGCCACCTAGTGTGCCAATCACCCATGGCTCTAAGACGGAGTCTGCGAAGAACGCCACGAAGAGCGCAACGAGTAATCCTGCGACGTATGACCAGACGCCGAGTTTCGCCCAGAAGTTTGTTCGTTTCTTTGCCATATACCGTCGGTAACACTGGAAAAGGAAGTATATAAATGTTGCTTAGAAACACACAGTCAAAAACCAAACATTTATAATAGGAATATACTACTTTTTAATAGTAAAATGCTCGAAGAAACTATTAGCGAGAATACAGGAGCGAACTCCAGACCACCTCTCAGAGATATAGGCTTGGAACAAGATCACCTTGAGGAAGCGGCAGCACTCGGGCTCAAATTCAGCACATACGGCAGACTAAATAAAAGTGTCCCGATACTCAGCGAGGCGAATCCCCATCTGTACGGCATTCTCGTCGGAAGTCTCAACCGCGAAGACACACCACTCTACGTAGGCACGTGGGATCCGGAAAAACACCTACCTATAGAATCAGTCGCCAAGGTGCTCACACAAGGATACAGTCTGCAAGAGCTCAAAATTCCTGCGTCCGTGCTTGCTCGACGAGAAAGTCCTGGGGACGTGCCCTTTAACGTCCACGAAAACATTCCAACAACGGGCCCCGGAGACGTTGCTGATGCGTGCCACCCATACTACAACCAAGGTGGCATCGCTTCGTCTGAGTTCAAATGGGCTGATTTCCAGCAGTGGGTGCGAGATATCCTCGAGGATCAGACTATCACGTATGATCAAGACGTGTTTGATTCAGAGATTTCATGCGATTTTGCGAACAGAACGATCGCAGAAAAGCTCGCAGCAGGGCCAGCACAACGATTCGGAGCAGATCCTGCCACTGCATTCGAACGTGCGACGCATGCACGTTTCAACTACACGAAGGCATGCTCGCTCGACCTGAAACTCCACCATCTTCTTCGCTTTGGGCAGATTCTCGCGAACGACGGTGTTGATGTCTCCACAGGAAGACAGGTCTTCACGAAAGAGAACGCACGGATGCTCACCGAAGACATGGAAACAGGCGGCCTGTATGAAGATTCTGCATTCTATTTCAACCACTCTGGCGTGTACGCCAAGAGCTCCATCAGCGGCATCGTCTTCGGTGTCGTGAAGGGAAGAGGCGCATTCGTCGCATACGGACCCGAGCTCGGCCTGAAAGGCAATAGTGAATTTGCAGTAGCAACACTCCGCCGAATGGGACAGCTCCTCGGTGCGGAAGCGCCAGAGCAGCTTACAGAAGACGCTGCACGTGAACGACTCTATGCAAAGAAAGAACACGATGAGGTGGCGTTCCGCGAAGGTGTGCTGCAGGAAGTAATCAATACAGGGAAACCATCAGGCTGGTTCAAGACATCAGGTGCTACAGAACGTGCAGAAAGACAAGCAAATCCTGCCCTCTATGCTATTAACGATGCACTCACTGAGCACAGGAGAACTCACAGTACACCATCGACAGACCCATATGAGACGTCCTACACCCCACCTTTCTCATCAATATGTGGATCCGTTATATACTCAGACGTCGGCAAACATTATCATCCTGAACACGCACAGTATTTGCCAGAAGAACAACTGCCGGAAGTTACCTTTGTTCGAGAAACCCCCTTTTCAGACCGCTGGAAGAGATTCGAATTGCCGCAAGGCGCCACCGCCGCAGAAACTGAAGGATTCGTGAAGATTGGAACATATGATCCAGGAACACAGACCGATACATTATTTAACACAGTCGCAGCAGCCGCACGTTCAAGTGCAGATATACTGAGGGTTCGAAAAGAAGCAGACACCATTACAGTACTTGCTGCATAGTTTTTGATGATTTTCAGCCTCCAAAGCACTACACTTCCTTAAATTCACATTATACGAAGTTTTGTTTATAAAGAAACACTTGATAGTGTTATTTGGTGCAAAATGGGCCTGGTCAAATGAAGAAAATGTATGAGAAATCCAAAACTATAATAAGAAAACATCGTTTCCACTGAGCAATGACTCAAAAACCCCTCAAAATACCTGAAGGAGTGCGCAGAGAGGATCTTGAAGTTGTTGCGTATGCCCAGGTGCTAAGGGACAGAGGGCATGGACGCGGTAAGCGATATGATGCTGGCCTTGAGCACCTCAGACCACTTGCGTCTTTGGTTGAAGAACAATTAGCCCGACCCTACGCTCGAAACAGATTTTAAACAGGCACTTCAAAAAGCAATACGAGCGAAGGAACGTTTCTCGCCCTCGATAGATTAGTCATTGTGCATCCTTCCGAATGGGGACAACCCCCTGTACGGCAAACTGGTGACCCGACTGTAGGAAGAACTGTTGGGAATAACCGTTCAGGCCACTATCTGTCACCAAGTTCACAGATACGCGTTGGCTTGGCTAGCTTCCTGAAGCTCCACGTCCCCACACCAATTCTACCATCCAAAGTCCTACGCAGCCACCTTCTCAAGCATAGCATCACTGACAGCAATCTTTGTCGTTTCCCAATAAAATTCCCTGAATTTCTCGACGACAGGGTTTGCTTTGTTGAGTGTGTACATCTTCGCTTTTCCAACCGATCGAGTCTGCTTGACAATTGCACTTGTTGTTAATTTCGGCCAAAAAAGCTTGAGTGTTGCATATCCCACTCCTGAGAGCTTTGCGATATCCGTCATACTATAGTCAAACTCCTCATGAACGACAAGGAAATCGAGGACTTTCAAGATTGGACTGGAGCCGAACACATCCAAGAATGCAGTTTGTTCTACCATAACTGTGTCGAGGAGAACCCATATATAAATATTGCTATCTTGATCCTACAAAGGCCAAGAATTTAAATTTTAAGCAACAACATTAAATATTCTTACTGCAATATACTACTATGAAGCTATCTCACGAAGATCACATGCTCCTCAAGAAACACATTGTGAAGAAGCTTTACGCGAACAAAGCATTCAGAAAAGGGCATCTGTTGAAAGAGCGGCTTTCTTCAGGCATTCCCCCACACCTTCGAGGGGCTACCGACAACGTGTTACGAGAACTCGAACGAGAAAAACTTGTCGTCCTGTATGGAAAAACGAAATATGGTCCTGCATACCAACTCAATATCAAAAAATTGCAAGAAATCGAGAAACTAATATTCTAAAATCTTTAAGCAATTCTTATATTTTTCTTCAAAAATTTCTACTTAAAATTCTACCATTTTCTTACATTTTTTATTCTAAATTTTATCAGTATTTTTTACATTTTTCCTACAATATTTATTCTAATTCTTCCAAGAAATATTTAATAATTACGAACAGTATTTATTCTAAAACTTTCAATCAATGCTAAAAAAATAGAAAGTCCAAAAACAAATGTCATCATTTATAAACAAAAACGAGATTCCGGCACGATGCAAAGTAAGAAAGAACTTGCTGTCTTCCTCAGCAAGCTCAAACCATTCGAGGAGCCAAACCCGAAACTAGAGCAGTACCCGACAGATGCAGAAGTCGCAGCAAGCGTCCTCTGGGACGCATACATGGCAGGAAACATTGAAGGAAAACATGTCGCTGACTTCGGCTGCGGCACAGGCATCCTCGGCATCGGTGCACTTGCACTCGGCGCCAGACATGTCGCCTTTCTCGAACTCGACTCTCGCGTCTTCCCCGTTCTCATGGAGAACCTCGCATTCCTCGAACACAAAACAGACACCACCTACAGCAATTACGACATCGTGGAAGGGAATGTCGCGTCATACACGGAAGAAGCAGACACCATCCTACAGAACCCGCCATTCGGAACGCGAAACGAACATGCAGACACACAATTCTTAGAGCAAGCACTCAGGTTAGCGCCGCTCGTGTACAGCTTCCATAAAACAACTACAAAAGAACACATCTCCCGCATTGCGAAACAACACAACGCAAAAATCACGAACCAAGCAGACTTCGACTTTCCGTTAAAACAGACAATGGCACATCATAAAAAGACCATCGAGCGTGTCGCGATTAGCTGTTTCACCATAGAGCGTTAGAGGCGACTCTTCTTTCTCCTGACTGTTGAGCCAACGACCATTGCCGCACTAATGATTAATAGGTTCTTCACGATATACTGCCCTTCCATCGTCAACAACCACGGGTTACCGCTCTGAAACACCACACCAGGCAAAATGAATAACGGCAAGAATGTCCCCATCATTTGCGGCGCTAATAACGCGATAGCAACACGAATCAACGGGCGGTACAGAAAGCACAATCCAATGGCCACTTCCCACACACCGAGCAATGGTACAAACCATGCAGGGTCAACAACATAGACTGTCTTCTTCACGAGTTCAGTTGCTGGACTAAAGCCGATCACCTTCAAGAAGCCAAACCAGATGAAAATGATCGCAACAGAATAGCGCAAGAGTTTTAGCGCGTGTTCTCGCATGAATCGCGCAATGCGGACGTCATACCACTCGAGCCATCGTTTCATATATCGCTCTAGATGCCGAGTGTTTTTAAGGTTTCCTCCATATCTTTTTTAAAGCAGAAGAATAACGAGTGACTCATGCTTATCGTTCTCGCAACCCTCGGCATCCTCATCAGCATTTACGCACTCTATGTAGAGAAACACGCGAACGCGAAAGACTACCGCGCATTCTGCGATGTCCATGACAACATCTCCTGTACAAGATCACTTACGAGCAAAGAGAGCAGGACATTCGGGTGGCACAACGCAACATACGGTCTCATCTTTTACGCACTTATTATCGTACTCACATATACATACGCACAGTTCATCTTTCCGCTCGCACTCATCAGCGTTCTCTATTCGGCATATCTCGCATACGTGCAATACGTCAAGCAAAAGAATTTCTGTCTTGTCTGCACTCTTAGCTATCTGATTAACCTGGGCATACTTGCGCTCAGCTAAAACCAGCGCACCAAGAATTTTGTTATCGCTTTTGTTTTCTTAGTGAGAAACTGCTTGTAATATGATCCTGCAAGTGTCCATGACGCCCCAGACAGTGTCGGGTATGGGTGGATCGTTGCAGCAATATCCTTGATACTCAGCCCATGCTTCATCGCGAGCACATACTCCTGCAGGAGTTCGCCTGCTTGCGGTCCAAGAATCGTTGCGCCGAGTATCTTTCCTTTTGGCGTCACAACAACACGTATGTGGCCATCTCTCGTGTCGTCAGTAATCGCGCGGTCGGCATCCTTGAACGCGAATGAGAGTTCTTGATGTGCGATGTCTTGCTCTGTTGCTTCTGTTGCAGTCATACCAACGCGCGCCAGCTCCGGATCAGTGTACGTGACCCATGGAATGACGGCAGTTTCTGCCTTTGCTTTGAGTGGCGAGATCATGTTGCGTACTGCGGTGCTCGCGTGCGATGCCGCCATGTGCGTAAATAAATGGCCGCCAATCACGTCACCGACAGCGAAAATATGCTTTTGTGAAGTTTGCAAGTAGGCATTAACAGTGACACCTTTTTCTGTGTACGTAACACCTGCTTCTTCGAGCGCGAGCCCTGCAACATTTGGTTTCCTACCCGTTGCAATAAGAATCTCATCGCAGACAATGGTTGTTTTTCTTCCCTGTTTGTTCTTGAGTGTGATCTGTTTTTTCGCTCCTTTTTTACAGATGTGGACAGGTGTCTTTCCATAGAGTATGTTGATGCCTTCCGCCTCTAATACGCTCGTTAGTTCTTGGACAACCGAGGGCTCTTCTTTCGACATGAGTGTGCTTCGTGCGAGTATGGTGACGTTGCTGCCGAAGCGTGCGAATGCCTGCGCCAATTCCACACCAATGGGGCCAGCGCCAATAATAACAAATTCTTTCGGAAGTTTTTTCAAGTTAAAGACGTTGAGATTCGTGAGGTATCCCGTTTCCTCGCACCCTGGGATTTCTGGTACAAACGGGCTACTCCCCGTAGCGATAATGCAATACTTGAAGCTGTACTCCTTCTTGCCAAGTCGTAGCGCATGTGGAGAGAGAAACTGTGGATCGCCAAACTGCACATCCGCTCCCAGTTTCCGAAACCGTTCTGGTGAGTCGTGTGGCTGTATCGTTGCCTGCACATCGCGCATGCGTTGCATGATGTTTCTGAAGTTTGGAGAAAATGTTGTGACGTTAGGCAATCCAAGCTCTGCCGTTGTGCGCACTTGGTGAATACGCTTTCCCGTTGCGATAAGCGCTTTACTGGGGACGCAGCCGTACCAGAGACAATCGCCACCGAGACGCTCTTTCTCAACGAGCAGGACCTTCAGGCCAAGTTGCGCAGTGCTGCTTGCAGCAACGAGGCCGCCGGAGCCCCCGCCAATGATTGCAAGATCGTAATCGTATCCCACAATGGAACACCACGAGAGCCGCTTAAAAACATTTTGCCATATCGTCCACATACTTTAAAAAGGGAAGAGGCCCACATCGCCACATGGACTCATATCCTGATTGGGTGGAAGATACAGACGTCCGTGTTTTATGCAAAGATTGCACTGCTGAATGCTGCAAACACGTGGCAATCCCTCTTGAGACGCCAGAAGATGCGGATGATTGGCAAGCGATCGCTGATTATCTCAACTACGAGGGCATGAGCGTCTACAAGGACCATGATGGGGATTGGCTTGTTGAGTGTAAGACGAGGTGCAATCAACTTGATGATAACCGATGTATGGCGTTCAAAGAGAATATGCAGCCGATGACGTGCAGGGAGTATGATATGCACACATGCGTGATGAACTCGCCGGGCGATTACTTCACCATCATGTTCACACGGCCCGAGGAAGTGGTTGCCCATGCAAAAAAGAAGGGGTTTGTTGTCAACCCAGTACTGCCGAATGATTGTGAGCATGAATGCTGCAACCATGTGCTCATCGAGCTCGATGATCCCGAAGAGTGGCGAGATTTTGATGATATTAGATGGTACATCGCGCACAAGAACACTGATGTGTTCAAAGATGAAGACGGATGGTACGTTCGCTTTTCAACCCCGCGAAAAGATCGGTGTACGCGGTGCGATACGGAACGGTGCAAGTACGATAGTGACGAGTATGATGTTCATTTTCGAACGTGGGATGATGTGGAAGCGTACTATAAAGAATATGACATCATGCCGGAGCTGCCAGGGCTCACATTAACAAGTTATTAGATCGATTCAAGCCACCCAACATGATCTCGAATCGTTTTGACACAGTGTTCCTTGTTCTGCACATTCTCAGGAAGCTGCAAGTCATGTGCTAACAACGGATTCTGCAAGACTTCGTGCACCCACACTGCAAGGTCATGCTGCTCTTCATTTACATGATACTCGAATTCTTCGTCTGAGAGGTGCGTGAGACAGTTCGCCATGTCGTGAATTGTTCGAATGTGGTCGCCCCGACAGACGTGAAATGCTTTTGCATCGCTGACTTCTCTGAGCGTTGTCTGTTGTAAGCCTCGATGATCGATATTCACGAACTACTCGTAACGAGTTGTTTTAAAAATATTTTCGAGCATCCAATCACCAGTGTCACCATGTGAAGAGGTTTTTGGTGTATTCTTTCGCGATGCGCAATTTTGAGCGAACGCCTGAGAATTTCGACAAGTAGACGGTCCGCCACAGTATCCACGCGAACATCCCTTTGATACACAGACCTTTCACGACGCCTGCTGCGTATCCGTGGCCGAGGCTTACTAGGAACCCTTTGTCGTTGAACACGAATGGTTTCCCAGGTTTTCCCTTGTGTACACGAAGAATATTCTTTGCTGCGTGCGCGCCTTGTTGCACGGCGACTTGCGCGAGTTTCGGCACGGGTGTCGGGAGAAGTGCTGCATCACCGATCGCGAATGCATATGGCACATCATGAAGTTGCAGTGTTTCGTCAACGCGGAAATGTCCTTCTTTTTTCTCGACTGTGCTGGCAACGTCATGCGGTTGTACACCTGCAGTCCAGATAATACATGCTGCTGTGAATGTTTTTTGTGTGTCGTGTACTTTTGCACGGACGCCAGCGTTTGTTATGTTCTCAACGAATGCGCTCGTGTGGACGATAACGCCCTTTTTCTTGAGTTTCGCAAGCGCTATGTTTTGGACGCGCGTATCGGTGTCATACAGAATAGTAGGGTAGCCTTCAAGGAGTGTGATCTTCGGAGTGAGTGTGCTCTGCTGGTTCGTGATTTGCTGCTTGTAGAAATCGACGAGTTCCGCTGCAAGTTCAACACCTGTGGGGCCCGCGCCGACAAGCACGCAGGTGAGTAATGTGGGGTCGTTCTTTGCTATCGCATCTCGGACGTTGTTCTCGATTGTTTGCTTGATTTCGAGTGCGTCAGGAATCGTCTTTAGTTTGTGCACCGGTTGTTTCGGGAGATGTGCCTTCGCACCAGGCGAGATGATAATGTAGTCAAACGAGTAGTTGTTCTTCCCTACAGTAAGTCGTTTCTTGTACACGTCAATATGTGTCACGCGTTCCTTCACATGTGTGATTTGTTGTCGGAAAATATCTGTGTACACATGTGTGACTGCGTTCGGGTGGAGTGCACCAACGGCAACCTCGTGCAGGAGTGGCGTGAAAACGAATCGTTCGTTTGGCTCGAAGAGCGTGATTGTTGCTGCTGACCAACGCTGCAAGAGCTTGATTGCATACACACCACCAAATCCACCACCAACGACAGCGACACGCATAGGGATACTCTCACAATAGGTCTATAAAAGCGTTTTCCTCAGACTCTGATAAACTCATGAACGACATCTTTGAGTACTTCATCATCATGATCCCCAATATAGATCGAGTGCTTATCCAGGAAAAGCTTCTTCTGCTTCTCGAGTAATTGTCCGAAGCCAATGTAGTCGACGTGCTTCAAGTCTCCCCGTTCCTTGACGAACGCAACGTTTGGGTCATCCACAGAACGGTTCGCGATGATACCATCAATCGTAATATTGTGCTCTCTGAGTAGGTCGCGGTTCTGCATAATCCAGTCATGAATGACATCCACACAGTTTCGTGAGATAATCGTGAGGCCTATCGTTTTCGCACCGTATTCCATGCGAACCTCTTTCACTGCTTCGAGCCAGCGCGTGTTGAGAGGGATGCTTGCTAAGATGTTGTGTCGTACGTCCTTGGGGATGCGTCGCAGGCACTTGTAGTATTCTTCAAAGTACTTTCTCCTGAGTGCCGGCGTCACCAATTTCATCACATGCCATGCTCGTCGATAAAACGGCTCGTTGTGGGGGTCCCTGAAAAAATATCGTTGCACCAACTTGCCCCCTGCACTCACAGGGATCATCGTTTCATCGAAATCAGAGAAAATGTGGAGTGTTGTTCCCTTTGGCAGTTTCTTGAGCTTTCGCTTCGTGGTGCTGCGTTTGCGTGTTGTTTTCTTCGTTGACGTGCGTGCTTTCTTTGTTGTTTGTTTCTTAGAACGGGAAGGCATAGTTGATCACCCAGAGTACAACTCCCGCAACGAGCGGGATTGTAAGATTATCATCGATATGATGGTTCGCGATGCGGAGTTCTCCTGCTTCGACAGTCATTGCTGCGACACTTGCGAGGAGTGCGGGAATGAACGGAACGTACATCAGTGCGCCGAGTGTGCCAGCAAGTGCGCCGCCTGCACCGCCTAAGAGGTATCTGTTCCTACTTGTTGTTGCTCTGCCGCCAAGGCCACCACCGATCAAGTGCGCGAGCGGGTCTCCGAAGCTGAGGATCATGATCGCTGCGAACGCGAGTGGCTGCTCAAGGCATGCGAGCACAATCCAGCATCCTAGAGCGAAGGAGAGGACATCCATCCCCGGTATGTTCTTGTCAGCGCGGTTGATCGTCAGGATTTTCGTGAGGAGTTCTCGTTCGTACTTGCAGTTGACGAGTATAATGGCTGCGAACACAACGATCAAGAGGCCAAGAATGCCGAGTGTGAGCACGCCTGCTTTGACAAGGAGTATGACCAGCACCCCACCAAGCGCATGCAAGAGCTTCCGCACGAGCTCAAGCTGTACATTCATCATACACGAACTCTGTTAGAGATCCTTTATAAATGCTTTCCCACGGAAGCTTTATAAACACCTTCCTGTTCCAGTGTCGCATGGAACTCACTGTTCTCGAGGAGAAGAAAGGGCGAATCGTCTTTGAGCTACACGACACAGATCACACGTTCTGTAACGCGCTCAAGCAAGTGCTATGGGAAGATAGCGACGTGCGTGTCTCTGCGTATAACATCAGCCACCCGCTCGTCGGTGTACCGAAGTTCATTCTTGAATCGAAAGATGTTCGTGCTGCACTGAAGAAAGCTGCGAAAACGCTCCAGAAGAAAAACAAAGAGTTCTTGACCGCGTTCAAGAAGTTGTGAAAACGTTCTAATAGGTGTACTGTATTCTGCATGCATGATCACCACGAAGGAGATGCAGGCCCTTGAAGCGTCGTGCGGCATTCCTACACTGGAATTAATGCGCAACGCCGGCACGAAACTTGCAGAAGAACTCGTGAAGCGGTGGCCGGGAGGGAAGATACTCTTTGTCTGCTATCACGGCAACAACGGCGGTGATGGGTTCGTTGCTGCACGACTCCTTGGCGCAGATGTCTGGTTTGTTGGTGACAAGAACAAGTTGACCCCCGCAGCGAAAGCGAATTTTCATGGGTTGACACTCGTTACGGATCCCGATCTCTCTTCCTATGATGTGCTTGTGGATGCACTCTTAGGAACCGGTACAACTGGCGAGTTGCGCGAGCCGCTCGCATCGTTGTGCTCGCAATGGCATGCTGCCGCCGCTGCGAAAGTGGCTGTGGATATACCTACTGGTGTTGATCCAGATACGGGGGTTGCCGGGAAGTTTTTCTCGTGTGAATGTGTCATTACCTTCTATGATACCAAGCCTGGGCTCGCAACATTTAACAATGTGGTCGTGGTGGATATCGGCATATGCTAACGAAGAACGACCTTGTGCTTAAGGAACGGAAGCGTGGCAGTCACAAAGGGCAGCATGGTCGTGTGCTCGTTGTTGGTGGCTCTCCAGCGTATGTTGGTGCGGTGACGCTTGCCGGGCTTGCTGCCCTGCACAATTGCGATCTTGTGACAGTGGCTGCTCCGGAGAAAGTTGCGTGGGCGGTAAATTGTCAGAGTCCTGATCTGATGACAGTAAAACTTCCCGGCAAGTACCTGCAGCTGCGCCACTTTCGTGCAATACAGAAGTTAGCGAAAAAAGCAGATGTCATCCTGCTCGGGAATGGCGCAGGCCTTCGCAAGCACACCCAGGCGTTGCTGCGGAAGCTTGCCCTGCTACCCTGCAAGAAAGTGATTGATGCTGATGGAATCACTGCATTAGATTTTCTTCCAGATAACACTATTCTCACACCACATCAACGAGAGCTTGCGACGCTCAAAGAGCACCTCGGTGTGCGCGACCTGCAGTTGCCGACGAACACTGTCGTGATCACAAAGGGTGCTGTTGACACGATACAGTCAGCGACGAAAACAGAGCGCAACAGAACAGGGAACCCTGGCATGACGAGAGGCGGAACGGGCGACGTGCTCGCAGGGTTAGCAGCAGGCTACTTCACACATCTTACTGCCTGGGAAGCGGCATGTAAT
Organism: Candidatus Woesearchaeota archaeon; assembly: GCA_028818155.1. Lineage (GTDB taxonomy): Archaea > Nanobdellota > Nanobdellia > Woesearchaeales > UBA525 > UBA525. The sequence goes on from JAPPOH010000002.1 coordinate 113,648, forward strand.
GCCACGTATGTGAACGGCATGGTTGGCGATGTGCTGGCAAAGAAGCGCGGCTATACGTATTTAGCAAGTGATCTTGTGCGAGAACTGAAAACGTTACAGTGACCGTTCGAATTCTTCAATGTCTACCACTGCAGCTTTATCGCGAAACATGCGCTGTGGCTTCAAATCATACCCATCAACAAAACTATCGAACAAACTTGGCTGTAACCGAAGAATATCTTTTGCAGTCACCAACCCGATCAACTTTCCATCTTCAATAACCGGCAGGTGTTTGATGTCTGCATCTTTCATGAGCAAGATTGCGTCAAAGACATCCATGGAAGGAGAGACCGTCACTAAATCTTTTGTCATGATCAAACGAATAGGTGTCGTGAAGACGTTGCAGCCATCTAAGACTGCTCGCCGCACAAAGTCCCATTCCGTGACGATGCCCATTAGATCGTCGCTTTCGCGGACGAGTACGGAATCAACATGTTTTCGTTCCATGATCGCCGCGACATCACGGATGCTCATATCAGGTGTTGTTGTGACAGGACGCACTGTCATTGCATCCCCGACACGAAGCCCAGATTTCACTGTCCCACCATACAAGCACGAAATATGATCTGTTTAAAAAACTATGCGTACGTAATTTGACCGTCTTCACTACCGAAGAAGTATTTCCATACGCTTCCCGAAGAACGATTCTAAACTGCCGAGTAGCGGTGCTGAAATTGGTGCTGCACGAGGCATGTCTTTCGCGAGCACTTTCTCATACTCTTCAAGTGTCGCATCTTTTGTGCTTTTGAAGCTCCCGTTCTTATTCAGTGTTGCACGAATGATCTGTCTCTCTGGCGCATCAATGTCCATTGTGATGAACGCCTCTTTTTCTAAGAGGACAACTTCGCCGAGTTTCTCGCCGTGTTTGATTCTGATCCGATGGCTTTCGAACTCTTTTGCCCGAACACGCTGGACGTGTTCAACGAGGAACTTCACGAGCTCCCGTGAGTTTTTCCTGATCTCTGCAACCTCTGCTTTGGTAAGCTTGCCCCTGTCATAATCCTTCTTCGCTTTGTGGACTTCTTTCAGGATACGCAAGTACCGTTCAGGAATCACGCCTTTGTTCACCACTTCTTTCTCGAAGTATTTGACAGAGTCCTCATCAGCAACTTTTTCGATGCCTTCAAGTTTCAGAACGTCTCTGATGAGTGTAACAGTGTTCTCGTAAATGTGCACAACACTTTCCTCTTCTTTTCGCTCCTCAATCTTCGTGTACAGTTTGCCCAGTGCTTTCAGGAATGCTTCTGCTTTTTCCACCATGTCCTGGACTTCATCGCCTTTGATCGATTTTCGCTGGCCGTACTCGAAGTCCTTGTGGACCTTGATCACTTGTTCCATGAACTTAATGTGCTTCTCATCGAAGAGTTTCTCTTTCTTGACGAAGAGATCGCGCATGACATTCGGCGTCTCTCTCGGAGCTGGAGGTGGGTGGCCGTACAACATGATTGCTGCCTGACTTGGCGTGATCGTTGCGTACCACATATCATCGATAGCGATCGCCTTGAAGGTATTTTTTGCGCGCTCGATCATCTGATCGCCTGTCGCCTTGTAGAGGTCGATCGCCTCTGAACTTGGACGGATCTTGCCCATCTTCAGGAGCTGCTTCCATGGCATGAAGACCCCTCTGTCGTAGAAAGGAATCCCATCCCTGAGGAACGTGAAAATAATCGGGTTTGCTTCCTTGATGTTATCCCAGAAGTCTGTGAGAATATAGACTTGGATGGACAGCTTATTCTGAATACCTGTCATCTGTCCCGCTTGGACAGCCATGTCGTTAATGATCGCTCGGAGTTTATCTTTCAGTTCCACGCGCGTCATTTTCTTGACGTCTGTGTCATCAATGACCACGAAGACATCAATATCTGATTTGAGTGTTGCTTTCCCTCTGACTAATGAGCCCGCGAGAACATAACATGCGATGTACTTCTCGAACTTTTTGAGCGTCATGGATTTGTGAATCTCCGTGATCTTCACCGCGCCGAGGACACCCGTATCATAGATTGGCGCGGAGAGCGCGATTAGCTGTAGGAGATCGTACTTCGCATCGTAGCATGATTGCCAGAGCTCTGTGACGAGGAGAATATCGATGAAGAACTCTTTGTCGACACCTTTTGCGACAACGTCGATTGCTTTCGTGAGTTTATCATGTAGCTCATCTTTCGTCATCTTCATGCTGTCTTCGTCATCGATCAGCACGAGAATGTTTGTTTTGCCTTTTCTGTCTCCTTCCTTCTCTGGCGGTGTGACCGCGAGGCCCATGATATAACCTTGGAACTTTGCGAGGACTTTTTCCTTGAATTTGTCGAGCTTTGCTCGCTGTTGTTCCATTCGTTGCTGTGCTTCATCCACCTGTGGTGGTGGCGCGAGCTTTTTGTCAATCGGTTCAGAAGGTTGTTCACCCATACACGCTAGTGGACGGGAAGCTGTTTATAAAAGTTTTGACGGGGTTCAGCGGCTTACTTTGGTTTGGCTGCTTTCATTTTTGCTTTGTAGGCAGCCATACTGCGAACTTTTGGTCCCCTCGTCACGTACGCGCCGTTTCCTGACTGACGAATTTGTTCTACTGTGGCACCCGCGCGAATAATTTGATCATACATTGCGTGTGCAGCTTCGTGATCATTCAGATTTTCCACTATCCTCGCATCGGTCTTCCCCAATTTTTCTGCCAAATCGTTGGTGAGCCTGTTCATGTATTCAGTTAATTCTAGATTTTTACTCGTCAACCCATGTGAAATGCCGACGAGGTGTTCTCGTTGTGCGGTAAGCGCCCCACTCTTTTTTGCGACCTCGCCTGCTGCTTCGTACAACAACGTGCCTTCGTTTTTTATTGCTTGGTACACATTTCCGCTTTGCATGATCGCTTGGAATAGCTTTCCGTACTCTATGCCTGTTACTTTCTGAACTCGCTCCTTCAACTCCTGCTGGCGTTTTACCTTGTTCCGCTCAGGCACTTTTCCATCTACCTTGCTTTCCTCACCATCAACGAGCTCCCGAGCCCTGCCTGGGCTCGTGCCTTGTGAAACCTCATACCGAACGAGTGCACCGAGATAACCATCGATAATTTCTCGTAGTTTTTCTTCCGGCACATCTGCGAGGTTTCCTGAAAGCCCATGTTTCACTTCGTATGCCTTTATGTTCTGCTCAATCGCTGCCCGGCTATTACCAAGTTCTGTAGTCAGCAGGTCAGCTCCTTCCGTATCGGCAAAGTGAATCAGATTGCGAACGTACGCCACTTGGTCCTCTGGCGACATATCCTTGATAACATCCATGACATCGTCATGGTACCCAATGTCCTCCATTTTTTTCTGAATTGGACCGAGTCGTGCTTCGAGATCTTCAGGACCGTCGATTGACATCGACAGGTCTTTCTTTAGCTTCTTAGCTCTGCTACCGTCACTCATACACCCTCTCACTACCGTCGACAGTTATAAACGTTTCGCTCCCGAAATGCTTTTAAAGGAGTGGCTGCTTCAAGCTGTATGGCAAAATTTCCTGAAGCGGACGCTCGACTGATGAAGAACATCTTCGTCGACAAAAAGACGAAAAAGAAAATTCGTGCGCACCCGCTCAAAGTGATTCTTGGAAAGGTAAAAGGCCGTGGTCCTGGTGGCACGAAAAAACTGCGACCAAAGCGAAAGAAATGACACTACGCGAACCTGAGTCGATGGATGAATGTCTGTACTTTACGCGCAGGAAACTCGAGAATGATGGCTGGGCGCGCGCATGGGTTTATCGACCATTGAGTCCCGATGGCAATCCGCTCGGGAAGCCGAAGGATCCGAAGACAGGCAAAGTCAAAATTCGATCGAAAGTGTATGTTGACCACGAGACCGGCTACGAAGTCAGTGCTGATGAGCTGGATCTTAATGTGGAGATCAAGTACAAGTCACCCTTCACCGGCGAGGAAGGCGAGACGACCGTGCCCTTCAAGTGGAAGACATACCAAGGTGTGAAGTCCATCGTGTTCTTGGATAGTGATGGGAATAAGATCGCCCTCACGAAGAAGATGAGTGCGCCGAAGAAGAAGAAGTAGTTACCACACGTCGTGTGCTTCTGCCCGCATTGCTGCGAGATCGACCAAAATAGGGTGGCTGTTCCCGTTTTCGTTCCATGTGCCAACGTAGAGGCCATGCTGGTTTGCGACGCCGACGTCATAGCGCTCGTCGCCAGTAATCGTCACACGATCGCTTGCAGGGGAGAATTGGAAGAGGTACTTCCCGCTCCTGTAGAGAAAGAACCCTTCGTACTGCACCGTGTCTGCGAGGTGCACAGAGATCGGGGTTGTTGCACCCTTGTAAACGAGAACGCGCTCGGCACCGTAGACATCCACGCGGACTGTTTGGCCGTTGCGCTCGAATGTTGCTGCGAGGCCGTCATCCGTTGCTGTGAGGACCACTTCCTCCGTCTTGCCGTTCGAGTGGAGTGTGAGGAGTTTTCCGTAGTAGTCGACGACGAACTGCAAGCTATACGCTGGCGTGTTCAAGACGCCGTGCATACGCTCTTTTTTGTTGAGTTCAATGCCTGCGACGCCGACGAATGAGTCGCTCGCTTTGCCACGGAGAAGTGCATCTGCGTTCCCGTTACGATCGCCCGAGACTGAGAACTCGTCATCTTCGTGTACAACGACTGCAAATGTGCCAACGATGAGGACGATTGCGATGATGCCCACGAATGGAATTCTCGTACGCTGCTCTAACCACCCGTCTTTCGCCATGCGATATTTTCTGGAAGAGCTGTTTTTAAACGTTTGGATCATGAAGCTGATCTTGTTTTTGGACATGATGCGCGTAGCTACCTACACAAGATCAGTCTATTTCTTCACAACCCACCACCAAAACCTTTATATACAACTTATACCAGTATACACATTTGTATACCTTTACGCTTAAACACGTGAGCATTGGAAGGTTGCGCCTGGGACAGCTTTGCGACAACACTCAGAATACGGGTTGTCCCTCCGCGCGCCACTTATTTCTGCAAGGTAGGAACAACAACCTTATATAGCACATCAGACGCCCACTACATATACCGAGTTCTTTTTGAAAACAACTTTCGAAAAATATATAAAGCAACATAGTTTTTCCATCATAACGGTTCGAACGTATTGTTTGGAGTTATAATGGGGATACGAAACAAAAAAATCTTTGGTGTGTTTTTTCGCGAGAAGCCAGCGATGATGCTTGTCACATTACTCAACTCACAAACAGAACAATACGCGTCTTCATTAGCGAAGATCGTTGATTGCACGTACAGCCACATCGTCAAAATTCTGAATGAAATGCAGAAAGCGGATTTGATTTCCTTTCAAAAAGAAGGCAGATTAAAAGTTCTTAAGTTAACGAAGAAAGGCGAAGACGTCGCGAAGTCCATCGACAAAGTACGGACGGCGTTGTAACCCTTATTTCGGATCCGGAGTCGTTAGTTCTAGACGGCGCATGAACTTATAGCCATCTCTTAAGTACCGTTCTGTGCACTGCCCAAGCACCCCTCCTCCAATGAACGTATCACGCACCCCATCATAGATGCTGGCAGAGTCTCGTTCAACAACACCGTTGACTAGTTTTGTGATTCCGTACACTAGAACTACACCACCCGCCATATAGGCAGCAGGAGGAAGAACCCTAGATACAAGTTCCGGGTCATCGTAGTGTTCAAGATTATGCTCAAGATTATGCGATTCAAATCGAGTTTTGTGAACCGCTATCAACCCCAGAAGAAGCATAGCAAGTCCTCCAAATGCAGGATTGCTTCTGGAGAGCAATGCACCACCTGCGAACATAGCAACGAAGGAAGAAGTCCCAATGCTCTTCACCACAACATCTCTTCGTTTATCAGAGATGCCGCTCGCTACCTTTCCATGCGCTGCGAGCAGTGACGCCTCAAGAGACATCGTTTTCTCGAGACAATAGGAGCGTAACTCATCCATTGATCGCATACTGCCGGAAAGCGTAGAGAAAATATAAAGCTACGCAGCCTTCTCAAGCTTCTTCTTGATTTTCTTGATCTCTTTCTCAAGGTCAAGCTCAGAAAGCAACTCTTTGTACCGGTTCCTGATAGTAACTTCAGTTACACCAGCAACATCTGCCACTTCCCGCTGCGTCCGCTTCTCATTATTAATGAGCGCAGCAACATACAACGCAGCAGCCGCAATGCCCGTCGGACCACGGCCAGATGTTAACTCAATATCCTGCGCGCTTTCAATAATCTCAACAGACTTACTCTGTGTTTCCGGTGTTAAGTTCAGTGCTGAAGCAAACCGTGCAATGTAATCCGCAGGGTTACTCGGCAAAATCTTAATCCCAAGTTCCCGAGTGATGAACCGGTACGTCCTGCCAATTTCCTTCTTCTCAATACCTGAAGCTTCAGACAACTCATCTAACGTCCGAGGCACATCATGACGACGACATGCAGCGTACAGCGCGCCCGCCACGACAGATTCCATGCTCCTGCCACGAACAAGCCCTTTCTGAACAGCAAGTGTATAGACACGAGATGCTTCCTCTTCAACAGAGCGAGGGAGTTTCAGATAACTGGAAACTCTCTTCAATTCAGCAAGCGCTAATTTCAGGTTGCGCTCGATTGCTGTTGAAATCCTTTGCTGCCACTTTCGCAACCTGAAGAACTTGTTCTTATCGCGAACACCTAATGAGTATAAATCACCCTTCCGCCCAACGTCAGTGCCCAGCCCCTGGTCAAACTGCGTGTACGACATGGGTGCTCCTGTACGACGTTTTCGAGCTGCTGCTTCCGCATCGAACTCACGCCATTCCTGGTCAAAGTCAACGAGTTTATCCTCGAGTACTAAGCCACAGTCGCGGCACACAATCTCACCACGTTCACTGTTGTGCCAAAGGTTATTACTTCCACATTCTGGGCATTTTTTGATAAACGACATATACTCCCCCCTTGTCGCATGAGCGCTAGTCTTAAAAAGGGTCTCTTCAAGTTGTTTATATATCTTTCGGTTTTTCTCGCCTTGTGTAGACGAGAACCGCGGAAAAACGCTGTCACGTGCAGAATCTTTATAAACTGGGCTGCTCATAAAAAACTATCGCAATGAAGCGGGGTAGTAAGGTGAGGACAGAGAAAGGACAAGCGTGGTCGATGGATCTCGTTATAGGTGTGCTTATTTTTCTCCTCGCAGTGGGTGTCATTTACACCGTGCTCGTGGACTTTCAATCAAGTAAGAATGCTGACGTCTTCCAGTTTGAATCGGAGATTATCGCGAAAGTGATCGTGGATGAGCCGAGCCTGCAGGTTGCCCCCGATAACGAGCTTGACATGGACGTCCTCGTCGATATCGCGAATGGTGATAAAGGGAACTACGATACGTTGAAGCAGGGGTTCGGCATCGAGAACGAGTTTTGCATCTTTCTCCAAGACGAAGAGGGTAATCTCGTCTACATCTACGACGGCACAGACAAGTTCGCGGGCATCGGCTCCGGCGATGGCGAGATGAATTTAACAGACGAAAACATCCCGTGCGGTGTACCCTGCCAAACAGGCGAATGTGGGAGCTAGATGTTCGTCATTCTCCTCGTGCTCTACTGTGTGTTCTTTCTTGGCCACATCTTGCAGCAACACGTGCCTGATGAAGTGCAGCCCGCACAGAAATATTTAGTGCTGGCAGCAGATGTACTCCTGCTCGTCGTGCTTGGACTCGCACTCCACATGCACAACCACATCTATGCTGCGTTCATCGTCCCTGTGATCCTGATCTGTGTGCGGTATTGGCTCTCCTACGACTGGGTGTACGCCCCACTCTCAGGCATTGCGCTCGCGACAGAAGCAACCCCGGTTCTTTTGCTCTGTCTCATTCTGAATTACCTCGTTGGCATGCTCGAAGGGGATCGTATGGCACTCTTCTCCAGGACGATCGCACAGCCAGTTATTGCTGGAACGCTTGTGGTGTTGCTGTAACAATCCCATCCACACCTCTTCTTCGGAGTAAGCCTGCAGAGAGTTTTGTATCGACAAGAAATGCGATGAGCTGCACACCCTTCGCGTGGGCGCGTTCCACCAGTTTACTTGAGCAAAAGAGACCGTGCACGAACGCGGTGTGAATGGGGATGTTGGGCATATCTAACAAGTACTCATGCTGCACCTTTCCAAAGTGGAGGCCCGCGTCAAACCGTTCCATCGGGTCATACTGGAGGCGCATGCCTTTCTGTGACGTCTTGTGCACATCAGGAAGTGCCGTGCGCATGGGGGCGTACGCGATGCCAAGACGTGTTGCTGGCGAGATCGCATGAAAGCGTTCCAGAAACTGTGTGTCCCACGCGACGATCACACAGTCGTGTGCGAGGCGCGCGAGCGCTCGTTCCTCGCCTACATCTTTCATCGTGAGCATGACCTGTTTGTTTGGCGCGAGCGCGCTCGTGAGTGCAAGGACTGCGTCAAGTGCGAGTACCTCTTGCTGGAGGGCAGTGAACACACGGGTATGTATGCGGTGCGCAAGGAGCTGCGTATCCTGTAGTGGCACGACCCACTTGCCATCTTTTGTGAGCCTGCAATCGAAGACCATGCCGTCAACAGCTGCTGCACATGCAGCGCGGAGCGCACGAACGCCGTCACCGAAGCCGCGACAATTGTATGAGAAGATCTTAAAACGTGTGTTGTTTTTGGGCAAAGTCCACCACCTTTCCATCCGTGATGTTGACACCTTCTTTATGGAGGAGTTGGATTTTCCGTTGAATGTCTTTCCCTGTAGTGTGTCCGTTAAACCCACCGATAGAGCCGTCTGTTTTTACAACACGATGGCACGGTACTCGCGGGGCGCACGGGTTGTGTTTGAGTGCTTGCCCTATTGCTTGTGATGATTGTATCTTACATGCAGCAGCAAGTGCTTTGTACGTCGTCACCTTGCCTTTTGGCACCTGGATGAGTTTGTCATACACTTTTTTTCTGAATGATGAGAGCTCCTTTTTTTCTATCAGTTGTGCGAGTTGCATGTACGCTTCTTGCGTGTACGTATCCTTATATGTTTTTGCGTGATCGAGGAGTTGTTGTCTTGGAAGGAAGATCCCCTTTGCTTCCAGAACGGGACGCATCGTACTTCCTGTGAGCCATTGGCAGAGTTGTGTGACGTTCTTTGGCTTCGTTGTCTTTGTTGCTCTGTCAAAGTCGATCTGTATTGGCTCGTTTGCTCGTACGATGATGTGTTTGTGCGGCCGCGTCATCTCCAGTTTGCTAATACCGAGTTCGTCCAGTACTCTGCACTGTGCCAGAATTTTCTTGAGCAGTACCACGATCTCTTTTGGTGGTGCGTGCGCAATCCATTCCTTGATGTACATGCCATCGATGAATGCTGCAATGAGTGCGCCGTTTTCCATGCCGATGTATGTTGGGCCGATGTTCTGCGTGTTGACCAGTTGCAGTATTGTTGCTTCGTGTTCGATTGTGTTCACATCTGCGTTCGGGTTCGGCTCTTTCACAATCACGTTTTTACCATTGTAGTCTGCTGTGTACACGATGCCTCGTTTTCCTTTTGCGTAGTAGGTTTTGTTCGTTAGCGCCATAGTCTGTACACGTAGAGTCGCTCAAAGAAGAGTGCTAGTTCTCCGAGCTGTTCGTACCGATAGTGTTTTTTTACTTCTTGATCAATCCGCTCTTTGTTTGTGTGGTTGGAGAACAAGAATAGAATAGTGCCGTCATCACGGAGGTGTTCCTTTGCTTCTTGTAAAAATCTGATGCTCCACTCATACCCTTCTGGTCCTCCTGACAAGTCCGGCTCCTCTCCTCCTGGTAAATAGGGCGGGTTGCAAATGATTGTGTCAAACTGTTCTTTCTGTACTGCACTGAACATATCGCTCTCAAGCGAGCGAATACCAGGATATGTTTTCGTTACGTGCGCAATCGCTTCCGGGTTGCTATCCACTGCAGTGACTGTTGTAACGTCCGTGTTCTTTGCTGCTGTCGCAGCTTGGATACCTGAACCAGTGCCGACATCCAAGACAGAGCCACACGCATATTGTGCAACAAATGATGCAAGGAATGTTGAGTCTTCTTGTGGAGAATATATCATTTCAACGAGAATTGTGTGTCGATTTCATCAATGTATTCTTTGACACGCGTAAGGATGGAAGAGAGATAGTACTTCTCGATGTTTTCTTCAAAGATCTCTCGGATGGATGTGTGTTCGCGAATCCTGTAGGTGTTTTTGAGTTTCTCTGCCAAGAAAATGTCGCGCAATCGCAAGAGCTGCCGTCTAATGTTTGATGGTGCAATGCCAAGGAGTTCTAATCCTGCCTCCTTTCTCTTTTCGATGACTGCGCGCTCCACTTCAACAGAGGTGAATGGTTTTTCTGCTTCGAGTAACACGTGTAAAACGTCAACAACAACATCGCGGCTATCTCCTGGTTGCAAGAGTCCAAGCGATAAACATAACTTTCGAACAAGTTCGCGCCGAGAGTCACCACTTGGCTTCTCATACTTCCGTACCGTTAACTCTGCAAGTGGAATATCGACACTGATTTTCGCCAACCTGTAACCCCCATGGCCTGCGAGACGAGCCTCATATTTAAAAGTTTTGCTAGAAAGTTTTCATCAGTGTGTGGAGACGTCGTCGAGAACATCGCTGTTTATAAACATCGGGCGAAACCACACAGCATGCGCATCGCCTACGTGCCAACACCGGATATGACTGTTGCGAAACAGATCGCACGCACGTTGTTGGACGAACAATTGATCACGTGCGCGAACATGCATCCTGTGACAAGCATGTACAAAGAAGCTGAGAAACTCATTGATGCGAGTGAAGTTATTCTGCTTCTCAAAACGAATAATGAGAACATCGCCGCAGTCGCACAACGGATAGAAGCACTCCACCCGTACGACACACCGTGCGTTCTTACCTTCGAAGCAACAGCGAATGACTCATACACTCGTTGGATGGCCGAGCAACTCGAGCATGGCACCCACAAGGTAGAGTGACCCTGTCACAACAACCGTGCCATTCGCTTTTTGTATTGCAGCTCGTGCTTCCTCTCTCGTTGCCGCGCGTGCTCTTGGGTGATAGCGTTGGACAACTGCAAGTAACGTTTCTTTCAGCATTGGTTTGCTTGTGCCTTCTGTGATGAGTACGTCTTTGAAGAGTGGTGTGATTTTTTTCGCCATTTCCTCAGCATCTTTCTCTTTCGATATGCCGAGGACGAGGAGGTCTCTCTTTTCGGGAAGTGATGCGATGAGCGCGTCCATGCCAGCGGCGTTGTGCGCACCATCAAACAACATGTTGTCAATCACGTGTAATCTGCCTGGCCATTGTGTTGTAAGGCCTTTCGTGATCGCATCCTCAGAGATAGTCCACCCTTGGAGTGTTAAGAGCGCGCATGCTGTCATCGCGAGTGCTTTGTTGTACTTCTGATATGATGTTCCTGTCAGTTGTGCCGTCGCTTCCATGAGCTCTGTGCTGTTTTCAGCGCAGATGTTTTTGAACAATGTGACAAGCACAGGGTCCGTTTCTCCTGTGAGGACAGGGACGTTGTGCTTAATGATACCTGCTTTTTCTTGCGCGATCTGTACTTTTGTATTCCCTAAGTGTTGCATGTGATCGAGAGAAACGTTCGTGATGATAGAAAGAACTGGTGTGATGACATTTGTCGCGTCTAGCCTGCCCCCGAGACCCGTTTCAATAATTGCGATATCGACCTGTTGCTCTTTGAAATGCTGGAATGCCAACGCCGTCGTGAATTCAAAGTAGGATGGTGCGAGTGTACGCATCTTCATGCGCGTACTCTCCACAAGGCGCACAAGTTCCTCATCTGCAATTTCCTTCCCGTTCACCCGTATACGTTCATTGAACCGGATCAGGTGTGGGCTCGTGTACAGGCCGACAGTATAACCCGCTGCTTGCAAGATGCCTGCGAGGAATGCAGCAGTGCTCCCCTTCCCATTTGTACCTGCAATGTGCACGCTCGGATAGGCTCGCTCTGGGTGCCCGAGGAGTTCGACGAGCTGCTCCATCGTCTCGAGGCCGAGCGTTATTCCTTTTCCTTTGAGTTCTTCGAGGTAGGCGTGCATGTGGGCGTAATTCGAGGAGGGTATTTATGCATTTCGTGATTGTGCTATTGATTCGAATATGGCATCCACTTTTGCAAGAACTGGGGAAAGCTCGTTTGCGATTAAACTTAGATCCGCTCCTATTGCGTAGAGGTCTCGAGACAAATCAGCACCATCGCGCTCACAAGCTGTAGAGAATTCCGCAGCTGTTTGCGCACGATTCTCTTCTCGTAACGCATCGAGATGTACTTGCAGGTTTGGCACGTATCGTACAGATGCGAAACCTGTTGATTCGCTACATCCTATTTCATAGAACATCCACCATTGATATTCATTGAAATAAAATTTGGGGTTGCTCAACCTGATCGGAACATATGTAGCAGAGCCTTCTGGGTGTTGAAATCGTGGATCAGCATTGCATCGTCCACGCGCTGCGTGAGCTCTCGTACGACTGTTTCGACATTTCTACTGACCGCTGCTTCATCTGGCACTTGATCCATGACCTGCGGAATGCAGTGCACTTTAAGTAATCACCACTTTTGAATAGTCGTTTATCGTGTCTTCTCTGCTGCACCCATAGTTGCCACAACAAAGCATATAAATGACCTGTACACATGCACCTCGGTGGTAACGCGTCTATGAAAGAGTACCTCGATATGGTACGGCACGTGTTGGAACACGGCGTCAAGAAAACGAACAGGACTGGCGTCCCGACACGAAGTGTCTTCTCGTATTTCTACAAGGTGGATTTAGCAAAAGGCTTCCCACTCTTGACGACAAAGAAGATGTACTTCAATTCCATGCTCCACGAGCTCTTCTGGTACCTCTCCGGAGAGGAGCACATCAAAGAACTCAGGAACCACACCAAGATCTGGGACGCGTGGGCAGACGACGAAGGACACCTTGCAACAGCATACGGACGCTTCTGGAGAAGATACCCCGTACCAAAAAAAGGCCTGCCAGGCGAGAACTGGGGGAAGAAATGGATCACGAAAGAAGGTGGGGAGAAGACCTTCGATCAAATCCAGTACATCATTGACACGCTCAAAGAGATCAAGAAAAATCCAGACACACCAAACTTACGCAGGATGGTCGTCGTTGCATGGCACCCAGCGAACGCAGCTGAAAGTTTATTACCACCATGCCACTACACGTTCTGCTTCAACGTACTCGGAGGAAAATTAAATTGCCACTTGACACAACGGTCAGCAGATATCGCGTTGGGCGTGCCGTTTAACTTAGCATGTTACTCACTCTTAACGCTTATGCTCGCACAAGAGACAGGGTTTAAAGCTGGAGAATTTGCACATACACTCATTGACGCACACATCTACGAAAACCACATCGGCGGTCTGAAAGAGCAACTCGAGCGAGAGCCAAAGCCCCTCCCAAAGATCATGATTGCAAAGAAACCATTTGACGAACTACGGTTCGAAGATATCACGCTGGTGGACTACCATCCAGATCCAGTCATCAAATTCGACGTGGCAGTATGATCGCACTTATCGCAGCAATGACCACGGACCGGGTCATTGGCCACCAGAACACGTTGCCCTGGCACATTCCCGAAGATCTCAAGCACTTCAAAGAAACAACGAGAGGGAAAACCGTTGTGATGGGGCGCAAGACGTATGAATCTCTTGGGAAACCGCTGCCAAACCGACACAATATCGTCATTAGCACAACACTCAACGCAGATGTGGACGTCTGCACCAGCGTGGACGCGGCGATCGCGAAAGCACAAACATACGATGAAGATATCTTCATCATCGGTGGCGCAACTATTTACGAACAGACACTTGATCTCGTCGACAAAATGTACATCTCCTATGTGAAAGGCGAGTACGAAGGCGACAGTTACTTTCCCGAATTTGATGAAGCTAATTGGGAGATTGAAGAAAAAAAAGAATACGATAAATTTGACCTTGTGGTCTACCGGAGGAAAACATGAGCTTGCACGTACAAGACCCAGCAGTACACAAGATAATCCAAGAAGAACTCCACCGCCAGCAAACAACCGTGAACCTCATCGCAAGCGAAAACTACGCAAGCGAAGCAGTCATGGAAGCAACCGGTTCTGTCCTCACGAACAAGTATAGCGAGGGCTATCCGAAAAAACGGTACTATCAAGGGAACGCGAACGCTGATGACATTGAACTCCTTGCAATTGAACGAGCGAAAGAGCTCTTTGGTGCTGCGCACGCGAACGTGCAGGCACTCTCCGGCAGCCCTGCAAACGCAGCAATCTTCGGCGCGTTTCTCGAACCTGGGGACACGTTCCTTGGCTTCACACTCACAGGTGGCGGCCACTTAACACACGGGAGCCACGTGAACTTCTCCGGCAAGATCTACAGCCCCGTGCACTATGAAGTGGATAAAGAGACTGGACTCATCGACATGGAGGCAGTACGCGCGTTAGCGAAAGAACACAAGCCAAAAATGATCATCTCCGGGTTCACCGCATACACACGAGTGGTGGATTTCAAGGCGTTCCAGGAGATCGCGGAAGAGGTTGGCGCTATTCACCTTGCGGACATCAGTCACATTGGCGGGCTCGTTGCGGGAGGTGTACATCCAAGTCCGTTCCCGTTCACTGATGTGGTGATGACAACAACGCACAAGACCCTCAGGGGACCGAGGGGTGCACTCATCATGTGCAAAGAGGAACATGCGAAGGCGATCGACAAAGCAATTTTCCCCGGCTACCAAGGCGGGCCACACGACAATGTCACAGCGGCGAAAGCTGTTGCGTTTGGCGAAGCACTCAAGCCTGAGTTCAAAGCGTATTCCGCACAGATCGTGAAGAACGCGCAAGCGCTCGCGAAGAGCCTGAAGGACAATGGTATCAAGATCTTGACTGATGGCACAGACAACCATATGGTGATTCTTGATCTCTGCCCGATTGGCGTGAGCCTCGGCCGTCCAGGCGCAGTTGCGCTTGAGAACGCAGGCATCATCACCAATTGTAACACCGTGCCCTTTGAGCCTGGTTCGCCGTTCAAGCCCTCTGGCATTCGCATTGGTACGGCAATGATGACGACGCGCGGTATGCGAGAGCCTGAGATGGAACAGATCGGGAAGTGGATGGCCTCTATCTTGCAAGATATGGATAATACTGCGTTGCAAGCGCAGGTTAAAGGCGAGGTAGCGGCACTTTGTACGCGCTTTCCAGTGTACGAAGGGCTCGGTTAGCACGTCTTCTTCCGAGAGAAACTGCTGTGTCGCTGCAAATACCTCGAATCACCTGTTCTTGACCCATTGCTGAAGGGTACTCTGTAGAGGGTACTTGTGAACGTCCGGGAAGAGTTGCTTCTGTGAGGCTAGAACCCGATAGAGAGCCGCTCACCCTTAATGGTCGTTTCATCTTTCTGCTCGTGTGTGATCTTTTCAACAAACGTGAGTTTCGTCACGCCTGTTTTTTCCATAATGTCTGCTTTGTGTGTGGTAATCGCAGTTTTAATTGCTTCGGATGCAACTACCTCGAGTGTAATGCGATCCGCTTTCACGAGTCCTGCTTTCTTTCTGAGTTGCTGGATTCTTCTTGTGACTTCGCGCGCGAATCCTTCTTGATCGAGTGCTTCTGTGCGTGTTGTGTCCAGGTAGACGGTCATGTTCGCTCCTGTGCCGAGTGTGTATGGCTCTGGTGCTTCAATTGTTATGTTGAGGTGTTGTTGTGTGAGTGTAATTCCATCAATGCTGATAGATTCTCCTTCTTCATTGAGCATCTTTGTTATGTCTGCTGTGTGTTTTTTGATGAGGCCAATCACGTCCCCTGTCTTCTCTCCGAATTCTTTGCCGAGTGCTTTTGCGTTTGGTTTGATATCGTAGTTTGGTTGTACGTGTTCAAAACTGAGTTCTTTGACGTTTGTTTGAACGTTGATCAGGTCTTGCATTCGCGTGATTGCTTGCTCTTGTTCCGTGGAGCACGTGATGTGGACTGTTTGGACCGGCCACCTGACGCCAAGTCGTGCTCTGTCTCGCGCTTCTAAGATTGCTGCGATCGTATCCTTTGCGAGCGCAACATCCTGTTCCAGTTGTTCGTTGATGCTCTTTTGATCGAATGTTGGCCAACCACATAAATGGATAGACTCTTCCTCCCAACCGAGTGGTTCTTTGAGCTGTTGATAGACATGTTCGGTGAAGAATGGCGCGACGGGCGCGAAGAGAAGAAGGCCTGCTTTGTACGTTGTTGCGAGTGTTGCTGCCACAAGTTCTTTGTCTGTTTTCTCTCTCACTAATTGTATGTACGTTCTGCTGAGGTCGAGCAAGAACTGTTCGACAATACCTGGGAGTTCGTTCAACTTGTAGTTATCCATTGCTTCTGTCGCTGTTTTGATTGTTGAGTGCATGCGTGAAAGGATGTATTGTTCCTCAAATCCCGGTTCACTTGTCTTGCCAGGGCCTAAGTCCAAGATATACTTGTGCATGTTCCAGAAAACGAGCAAATGTTTGAACTTTGTCTCGAGGTCTTCAAAGTTATACTTCATGTCGATTGCAGGGTTTGCTGCGCCGATCATGTAATATCGTGTTGCATCCGCGCCATACTTTTCTGTGACTTCCTGTGGGAGAATATAGTTGCCTTGTGATTTACTCATTTTCCTGCCGTGTGTGTCGTTCACGAACCCGTGGACGTAGCATGCGTTGAATGATCGTTTGCCGAAGGCAAGCATGGAGCAGACCATCAGCACGTTGAACCAGCCACGGTATTGGTCAATACCTTCTAAGATGAAGTCTGCGGGGAAGAGTGCTTTGAAGCGTTGTTCTTCTGTTGGGTATTCTAATCCGTACCAGGATGCGCAGCCAGGGTCGATCCACACGTCCATCACATCGGGGATTCTTGTTTTTGTACCGCCACACGCACAGGAGTATGTTGCCTCATCTATCCACGGTTTGTGTAAATCTCGCGGTTTTACACCTGATTTTTCTTCGATCTCTTTTCTTGTTGCGAGCACGTCATATTCTTCACACGAGTCGCAGTGCCAGACAGGGAGGGGCGTGCCCCAAAAGCGTTGTTTTGTGATGGAGTTATCTCGTAAGTTCGAGAGCCAGGAGTCGAAGGCGTTGAAGCCTGCTTGTGGTACCCACGAGATTTTTTTGTTTTCTGCGAGCATTTTTTCTTTCAAGTCTTCCACTTTGAAGAACCATTGTTCTGTTGTCTTGAAGATTGCTTTGTTGTGGCACCGCCAGCAGTGTGGGTAGTCATGTTTGTATTTTTCTATTCCTGCGAGGTGGCCGTCTTCTGTGTATTTCTCCACGAGTTGTTCATCTTGGAATTTTGCGCGCATGCCTGCGAATGGGCCCATTGTTTGTTCGAAGTGGCCGTTGTCATCCAATTCTGACCAGGAGGAGATGCCATTTGCGTGTGCGACTTCGTAGTCTGCCCCGACACCTGTGCCGGATGCTGCGTGCACTAATCCTGATCCTGCACTCAAGTCCACGTACTCTGCTGATGGGATGACAGTGAACATTTTTTTGTTGTCATCTTTCATCGCTTGGTACTGTGGTAACAGTTCATGGTAGATGTGTGTGTACTGTGTGCCTTTGAGTGCGTTTCCTTTGACTGTTTCATTGATTGTGTAGTCTTGCTCTGCAACATCTTTTATGACGTGATCTGCGAGTTCTTTTGCAACGATCCAGACTTCATCGTTCACTTGTGCTTTGACGTACTCCTCGTCTGGGTTGACCATGATGAATTGGTTGAATGGGATCGTCCATGGTGTTGTGGTCCAGATCACTAAGAATTGTTTCGGGTCGTTCGCTAAAGGAAATTTCACGTAGATGGATGTGTCCGTGATGTCTTCGTATTCGAGTTCGTGTTTTGCGAGTGCTGATGCGCAGGTCGGGCACCATGTCATGGGTCGTTTGCCTTTGTATAATCTGCCTTGTTCGTGCACTTTTTTGATGAGCCACCAGATGGACTCGATACTTTGCTCGGTGATCGGCATATACGCGTTCTCAAAGTCCATCCAGACGCCGAGATCCTCAAAGTCTTTGTTCATGGATTTCATGTTGTCAACGGAGAACTTTCTGCATTCCTCGATGAATTTTGCGATGCCGAAGCCCGGGATATCGTCTTTGTGCTTGATGCCGTGTTTCTCTTGCACTTTGTGCTCGATGGGGAGGCCGTGCATGTCATAGCCTGCTCGGTCCCAGACGTCAAAGCCGCGCATGCGTTTGTATCTGATGATCTCGTCCTTCAAGGATTTATTCCATGCAGTGCCGATGTGCACCTTCCCTGAGGTGTACGGCGGGCCGTCGAGGAAGTAGAACTGTTCCTTTCCTTTACCTTTTGCTTTTACTTTTTCGCGAATCTTGTTTTTTTCCCAGAATTGCTTGACTGTATCCTGGGTTTCTTGAAAGTTAAATGACATGAGTCCAGGCTCGACCTGAGATTTAAAAAGGTTGCGTGCGAAACGCTTAAGAAGGTGTTCCACGAGGAACTCCACATGGAATGTCCGATCTGCTCGTTCCGTTTGAAGCAGCATACTGGTGGGTTTCGTTGCGTGAAGTGTCATGCGCATTTTAGCGCGAAGTTCATTCGCTCGGTGAAACGGAAGCACGATAAGCATTTGATTGAGACGCATTTTGGGACGCCGAAGGTTGTGGGCGTTGAAGAAGAAACAATTACGTTCACAGACCCGCAAACGGAAGCGGTTGTGGAGCGTGTTCTCAAGAAACATGAAGGGACGATCGATGACTACATTGATTTAACCGGGCGTGTACTGGAAAAACCAGTTGTGCAGCTCCACCATGCACCGCATGAGTTCTTGCAGAAAGAGAGAGCATCGTATGCGGTGAAGATTCATACGCCTGAACGAAACGTCAAGAAGAAACCGAAGAAGCGCACAAAAATTCCAAAGATCCCGAAGCAGAAAGCGCCGAAGAAGACTCGGAAGACTACTCGGAAGAAGGCCCGTCGTCGACGGTAAACAATCTCGAATTCTGTACTGTGAATAAACCCGTTCGTGCACCACAATCGAGCCAGCCGTGTGCGTAGTTGAGGGCAGCGAATGCGTTCACTGGATCGTTGTTCTCGTGAAAGTGATGTGCATCTGCAACGTATCGTGAGACCATGTCGAGTGCGTCGTCCGCATATTCTTTTCTCGCTTCATTCACATGTTCTTTCGCCATGGCAAGTGCTTCTTCTGTGACTGCAAAGTATTTTGCGAGTTTTTCTTCGGTGATCATGGTGTAGTGTGAGTGCTCATTTTCTCTTAAATCTACCGATAGACATAAGAATTACGGATCACCTCTCTTGCACATGGCAGTTACAGATGGTTTAAGGCCCATGCGCAGGTGTACAAGAGATTCCTTGTGTGTTGATACTATGACCTCGAGTGAACGTAAAGATATGCTCGCGCAAGATGCAGAATCTCGATTCGATGAGAATCCTTCTTTTTTGCAAGCTGTTTACTCCTTTGTTGAATATGCACACGCGGCGAGTACGATGCCCCCAAGTAATTGGGATACTACGCAATCAGATGACACAATCAGGAGTCCCTTGCGACGAATGGCAGGGCTTTGTGTTCGCGGCGCATATAATTCAACGATTGGTCGTGTGACACATCGCTAAGGCGGTTTCTCTCCGTGTTTGCAGACCATTGGCTTGTTCTTCGCTTTCGTAAAGACGTAGTCGAGCCATTCGCTCGTCATTGATCCTATATGCTCGAATTCTTGGCACTGTTCTCTGAGGTTTTGGTTAAAAATCGGATCTTTTTTGTGTGTTTGTACTGTTGTGTCCACCCATTGTTTCATGGAGCCGTGTTTTTTTATTAAGTCATGGCATCGTTGTGCGTTTGCGATGATCGCCTTGATCTTTGCTTTGTTGTTGATAACGCCTGGTTTGCCGAGGAAGTCTTCCACTGTTTTTGTTCGGACTTTGTCAATGTTGAAATTATAAAATGATTTTGTGATGAGTGGCCATCGTTTATGGACAATCTCTCCGTTGAAGCGCATGATGAAGATGACGAGCGCGATGACTTCCAGAAATTGCGCGTCTGTTTTGGGTTTTGCAGGGATCGTGTATGTCTTTGGCGGCATAGTGCTCGAAAGAAATCGTGTTTTATAAGTCTTGTCCGTGCGTGACCAGTGGGAAAAAGTCAGGAACCCGACATAGCTTTAACGCCGCACCTCAAGGTACGGCAACGCTTATCGGGACGTTACCCCTTATGTTGTGTATGAATACAATCTCCTATAAATAGATTTTGCCAGCGTGACCAGTGGGCCTAGTACGCCCGCGCAAAATACACGTTATACGCAGCAGCCTTTCCACACTTCACACAGTTGTCTGTGGTTTTCGCGTCTTTGAATGGGACGCATCGGGCAGTCACGCCTTCTGTTTCTTCTTTGATCGCTTCCTCGCAATCATTCTCGCTGCAATGTGCTGCGAAGATTAACTTTTTGTCCTTATCCGCTTGGATAAAATCTTCCCAGCTCTTGACATGGACGGTGTTTGTTGTCATGTGCTGCTTTGCTCGGTTGAACATGTCATCTTGGATGACATCTAAGAGTGAGCGTACCTCATCATGCACCTCTGCAAAGGGCACGAATGCTTTCTCGCCAGTGTCTCTGCGTGCAAGGACAACATGTCCTTTCTCAAGGTCTTTCGGGCCGATTTCAATTCGCAATGGGACGCCATGCAGCTCGTGCTCGTTAAACTTCCATCCCATTGAGTACTCATCTCGATCATCCAGGATCGGGTTGTATTTCTTGAGTGTTGCTGCAATCTCCTCTGCCTGCGCAAGCACTTTTTTGTTCACGTCCGCGTCTTTGACTTGGATGGGTACGATTGCGATTTTCTTGTCCACCATTCGTGGTGGGAGGACAAGCCCTTTATCATCACCATGCTGTAAGACGACTGAGCCGATCATTCGCGTGCTGATACCCCAGCTGTTCTGCCATGGCCGCTCCCAGCCACCATCCCTCCCTAAGTATTTGATATCGAAAGATTTCGCGAACCCTTGACCGAGCATGTGGGATGTGCCCATCTGCAATGCCTTTCCATCTGGCATGAACGCCTCGATCGCATAGCTTCTGACTGCGCCAGGGAACGTGTCGTTTTTCGTTTTCGTACCCACAAGAACGGGAACTGCGAGGAGTTCTTCCGCGACTTTTCGATATAATTCTAAGTAATGGCGCGTGTCCTTATCACATTCTTTCTCTGATTCGTAGACACAGTGTCCTTCTTGCCAGAGGAACTCTCTTGAACGCAGGAATATTTTCGTGTCTTTCACTTCCCACCGGATGATGTTGCACCACTGATTGATTTTTAGCGGCAAGTCTCGCCAGCTTCGTATCCATCTGGAGTACGAGTCGTACATGATCGTCTCGCTTGTCGGTCGTAGTGCCAAGCGTTCCTCAACATCTGACTTTTGTTCAACCCACGCCACTTCAGGAGAGAAGCCTTCCGCGTGTTCCGCTTCTTTTTTGAAGAATGATTCTGGGATGAACATCGGGAAATAGGCATTTTCGACGCCGTTCGCCTTGATGTGCTTGTCAAAGAAGGTCTGGATCGCAGTCCAAAGTGCATAGCCACGAGGACGAATAATCATGCAGCCTCGGATTGGCGAGTAGTCTGCTAACGCTGCTTTCGTGACAACTTGCCCGTACCATTCGGACATATCCTCTATCTTTTTGACAGTGATGCCCTTGGTGTTCTTGTCCATTATGCTGCAGCCGGCTCGTCAGCTGGGACCTCTCGTTTAATATCGATTGTGATCACCCCAGCTTCGAATTCCCGCTTCGCGATAGCGACAGGGTTGTACTTGATAGCTTCAAGTTCTTTCTCAGAAAGTTCGACGAGGATTGGTGCGCCTTGCGCGATCTGGAGTGCTCGCGCGCCAATGATACGTGCGCGTTCGTACTTCGTGTAGCCTGTCTCGTCAACCATGTAGCTTGGATTTTTGAGGTGTTTAAAAAGGTTGTGCAAAGAAATACAGAAACTTCTATTCCTTTTCACAAGTCCAGAACTGTGGAAAGAGAAAGATTTAAAACTCATTTCATAGTAACAACACGATGTCTAGAGTACACCGAGAGAAAATTGACCGTGAAACACTTGAAAAACTCACCACTCATAGTGAACGATTACAGGACGTTCTTGCTGCGGCGGTAGAAAAAAATTTGCACCTCGTCAGAGTCCAATTGCAGCAATCCGAGCGTGGCAGAGGTCCCCGTGATCTGGAAATCTTATCTGCAAGAGAAGACTATGCGCTTGTAACAGATCCAGGCAGTGGCCTAATGGATGGCGATATTGGTGGAACTTTCCTCCTCCCATATGGCGCGAGTGAAGGTTATACGTTCTCGAAACCAAGAGAAGAGTAAATAGTAGATAAAAAAATTAAAGAATTTTCCGTAGCTCCTAGCATTTCTCTATCAGATCAACACATCTCTTTCCGTAACTACTTGAAAGTGGCTAAACATTTATAAAGTGATGGCTTTTTTAGACTGAAGAAAACCATGTCAGACACAAAACCAGAATTACCACGAGACATGCATGAGCAAGCAGGAGAGTATTTGCGACTTCGAAAAGAACGTGGGGCACACACATTCATGTTCGATCACGGAGCGGTTGAGATAGAACTCGAGGTAAGTGCAAATACACACGATCCATCTCTTGGAACCTCTTCACAAGTTCTCGCACGAGCTGTCGATATTCCCGAAGGCTCTTATATTTGCGACATGTGTGCAGGAACTGGAGTGCAAGGCATTTTGGCACTCTATGCAGGAGCAACTCGTGTTGATTTCGGCGATAAGAACCCATACGCAGTAGCAGACATGAAACGCAACCTCGCTAAGCACACGTTCGGAGCAGACAGAGCTCGTGTGTTTGAGAGTGACGTCTTTGATCAGTTTCCAGCAGAGACTATGCCATATGATAGCGTATTATTGAACAGCCCATTCCTCTTTACGGAAGAAACGGTATCGCCAGATGACCCGAATGCGCCGTTCGTGCACTCATCATTCGATCCACACTATCAACTCTTACAGAAATTCTTTGGAACAGTAGGTGATCGTTTAGCAGAGAACGGGAAGATTCAGACAGTGCTCTCGCAAGCAGCAAATACAGAAGAGTTCGGAAGGATTGTCACAGCCAATGGATTCGCTATTCAAAGCACAAAAGAAGACAGTCTCTATCCTGATCACTGGTTCGTGCACACGATAGGAAGAAAATAAAAAAAATTAGAGGAGCTTTCGCAGCTCCTTCCCCTTCTTGACAGCCAAGTCAACAATCGTGTTCACTTCGTCAATCGTCAATGGAACATCGCCACCTTTTTGTAAGGAGCAGAGTCTGCCATCTTCAATCGTTGTCGCGGTCAAGCGCGCATCAGCAACACTCCATTCGTCGTACGTGGGATCAACAACTAACACATCGCCAATCTTTACAACCGTAATCGGGATCGGCACGTGCTCCAGCTTCAAGGGCTTCTTGCTCAACTTTTTGTAGTTGACCTTGCCATCCTCAACTTCAGGGAATTTCGCTGACTTAATAGCAGCAACTGCGGCCAACCCGCCAATATCAATCAAGTTCCCATCAGCGTTCACCGGACAAATGTCCACGTTGACGATCCAGACCTGTTCACCAGCAGTCACGCAGAGCGACTTACTATCAAATGCATGGCTCTCTCGAATCCCGCGGTCAATAACGCGTGACGTTTCGATACTGTCAATGCTTGGCGGTCCTGGCTCGTACTCCGGATTGGACATGGGAAGTAATTCCACGTTCACCATCAACACGCCAGAGTCTGGCGTATCTGGGTACGGTGTGCCGAGGGCCATCTTCACGCCCGCAATCACATGCGTGTCACCGCATGTTACGCGCGCACCCCCTTCTGCTGTTGCGACGCTATCTGCATCAATTGTTATCTTCCGGAACTCATCGAGTTTCCTGCCGTCTGCGCGCACCCCTTTCTGGAGTTGCGCCAGTGTGTGTTCTTTTTGTGCGTACATCATTATCCCTCGTATCGCGCGCGGACTGCCGCACGCATCTGTTCTGCGATCTCTTCAACGACTGGCTGAATATCTGCCAGGCCGCCCTTCAGATCGTCTGCTGTGAAGAAGCCGTCCGCCTGCAACAGCGTTATTTCGCCTGTGCTCGGCACCATCGCTAATGGGATGTCTGCGACATCGCCATCCTCGTGTGCTTCTTCCTGGTAATCGAGGTCGATCACCATCTTGTCTTCCACTTTGCCCAGGCTAACGGCAGTTACCATGTCTCGCATGGGGAACCCTGCGTCAGCAAGCGCAATGGATGCTGCGCAAATCGCTGCGCATCTCGTCCCTGCGTCTGTTTGTGGAAAGTCAATAAACAAATCCACCACTGCGTTCGGGTACGCAGAAAGGTCCAAGACAGGCATAAGTGCCTTCTGGATTACTAAGCAGAGTTCTTTGCTCCGTCTGTTTGGTCCCGGTCTGACACGATCACCAGCACCGGAGAAGGGCATCATGCCGTAGAAGCAGCGTAAGACGCCTTTCTTTGGATCCTGCATGAACCGCGGGTGTAAGCTCCGCGGGCCGTAGACCGCAGCGTATGCTTCTGTTTTTCCTATTTTGAAGTGTGCGCTTCCATCAGCGTTCTTAATCACGCCAGCTGTTGCTTCAATTGGTCGTGTGTCGTTGAAACCGCGACCGTCGTATCGTTTTTTGTATGCCATATGTACACCTATTTCTTAAACGCCTTTTGGCGTGGCTTGTTGAACCGTGGCTTTCGATCAAAGCGCTTGCGCTCGAAGCTCTTTCGTTCAAAGCTCTTTCGTTCTTCGAACTGCTTTCGTTCTTCTTCCTGGATCGCTGCCATGTCGATTTTCTTCCCTGTTTCTTTCTCAAGCGTTGTCTTGATTTTTTCCGTTAATCCTGGAATGTGCGCTTCGTTCTCGATGCGCTGTACCATCGTAACAGCAAGCGCTTCGTTCTCGCCGTTTAGCCAGACGACGCCGTTTTGTCCGACAACGATCTGGCAGCCTGTTGCGTCTTTCAACATGGAGACCATGCTCCCTTTCCTCCCAATCAATCGTGGGACTTTTGCTGAGTTCACGCGCAAGAATTGGCCGCCTTTCAATTTTCTGAGACCAGGGCCCTTCATAGAAACATCAATGAGGTTTTGGCTCGTCACTTGTGTAATCTTACATGCGACGAAATCATCCAGCTCGAAATATTCTGTGAGGTCTGCGCCTTTCTTGATAAAATCTGTCGTTGCATCTTGTAATGGTAAGACTGCAGAGTATGGGCAGTTAAAATCGATCCGCCATCCACTCATAAGAATGTCTTCAACTCGTCCAATCACAACATCATCGACTTTTGGCGTGTATCTGCCAGCCAATGGTGTTGTCTTGAGTACTTTGCCATCAACGGTGAGCATGCCGATCTGATTTGCTCGGATCGTGTCACCTTCTCTATATGTGCCTGGGCCTGGAAAAAATTCCATGCCGTTCGCCAATGCTTGTCCTGGCGCGACAACTGTTTTGTCCTTCACGAGGACTGTGCTTTCTGTCATAGTTTCACCTACAGTGGATGTTCATCCACTTTCTGTATCTCTGCAGCTCCATGCGTTTTCTTACCAAGATCTTCAGCCATTTCTGCTTGCAATCCTGCAGGGAGTTCCACCCATGCAAGTAATCCGCCATCTTCAAGCCACTCGGTCTTCTTGACCGTGCCATGTCGCTCAAGGCTACCGAACAATTTTTGTCCGTACTGTTGTGGCAAGTGTACTTGCAACGTGACCGTTTCCAGTTTGATCGGGATGATCGGCTGGAGCTGCTTTACGATCGTTGTAATCTGTGATTCCACATCTTGTTTTTCATCAACTCTGATTTTTGCTTCTTGCATTGCAAGTTCAATTCTCGTCGCAGGGTGTGGAATCCCCGTCTTTGGATCCACCGCGTATGCTTGGATCTTTGAGACGATCTGTTTATACTTTGCATCGCGCATTCTCGCGCGGTGTTCTGCACTTAACTGTAACTCTCCTTCTTTGATGATCTTCGTTGCGATCTCTTGTACGTTTGTCGTTCCGAAAACGGTCTGCATGTGTTCTTCGCCTGCATGCAGGCCGCGTTGTGCGTCAAAGAAAATCTTTTCTGCCTTCAGGCAGTCTTGGATGTCTCCCGTGCCTCGCTTGAACGCAACTGCTGCGTCTGGGTCAACAACAACTTCGAATAACTCGCCGCCTTTCTTCAACTTTGCGAGGTTCCACGCGACGCGTTCTTTCTCAATGATCTTTCGTTCCATATTTATTTGACAAGCTTTGCGATCTTGTCGTTCGAGATGCGCTCCATCACTTTCCCGTTCTTATCAGTAATGATTGCTGCATCGACTCGGTCAACGGAAAATGTATCGCCCAAGAAGGTCTTGAGGCTCTTCACTGCGAGCGCAAGTCCTTGTTCTGTGGACATGTCTTCCTTGTACTCCTTGTGGAGGATCGGCTGGATCTCTTCTTCTCCTTCGCCGATGACTGTTGCTTTCCACTGGTTGAAGATCCCTGTCGGGTCTGTTTGGTACAGCTTGATGCCCGTCTCGTCATGTCCTGCGATGAGGAGGCTGACACCGAATGGTCGTAAGCCACCAGACTGCGTGCAGTACTGTGCGAGGTTACAAATATCTTTCACGATGTTCAGGACGTCGATTGGCGCGTCGTATGTGATGCTGTACCCAGCAGCCTTTTCCTGTGCGCGCTCAACGAGGATTCTCGCATCGCTCAGGATGCCTGAGCCCGTGACCATGATATGATTGTCAATCTGCCAGATTTTCTCGACGGCGTCCGGGATCACGAGTTTGTCCACGATGCGTTTATCTGTTGCGAGGACAACGCCATCTTTGCAGAGGACGCCGATCGCTGTGTTGCCGAGCTGTACTGTTTTCTTTGCGTATTCGACTTGTAAGAGTCGTCCGTCAGGGCTGAACGTGGTGATCCCACGGTCGTATCCCATCATTTGATGTTGCATTGGTTGCATGTTTCTCCACCTGTGAATCGTGCTGTTTTTTTGAGTATGCCTGAAACGCCGAGCGTTCTGATCGCCACCTTTGTTTTCTTGAGGTGTGTGATCATCGTGAGCGCGGCTTTCACCTTATTCGTTGTTGTGTTACTTACCCTCATTACTCCTGTTTGTGTTGTTGGGTTGTACTGTATTGAGAGAAGTCCCACTTCTGCTGTCCCAAAGACACCCAAGAGTTCTTTGAGTCGTTGCAGAAGAGCTGTGTCGTCAAGCGTCATTGGCTTGGCGGTGATGATCTGGTACACGATGTACCGTTTCCGTTCTTTTAATGTTGGAAGTAACGGCTTCACGTCTTCTCTCCCGTACAAGGCTGTGGGTATGAGAATCCTTTAAATAGGTTTCGGGGATGTGTTGGGCACTCTTGAACACTTTTTTAAACCCACGCGCGTACGTACACGTCATGGCCCCCGCAAAGCCTTCACAGTCTGCAAAAACGCACAAAGACGTCACTGCAACTGTCAAGGGCGTCGTGCGTGATCTTGAAAAGAACGCATCGCAGAACAAGCAAACGAGAGCGAAGCACCTGAAGAAGCGAGATTTGAAGAAGAAAGCATCCTTGATCGCCAGTTTCGTCTTCCTCTTCTTTGTCGCGTTACTCATCCAGCGCTGCCAGATTGACGATCTCAAAGAGGAGGTTGTTGATCGCGAGTATGATCTTGCAGCAGCAAACGCAAAGACTGAGTATTACAAGAAAGCATACGAAGTCACGCTCGATGATATGAAAATGTTGAGTAAGAGTATTAATAGCGAAGCGCGCTACGATGCCCTTGCGCTCAAGCTTCGCGAGGAAGAGCTCGGCTACGTTGTCACAAACGAGACAGTCCCAACATATGAGGTGCATGACTCCTCACTCTGGTACGAGCATAGGGAGACTGGCGCGATGGATGTCACGTGTCTCAGCCACTCTGTTCCTGTGGACACAATCCACGAGCAAGTCTTTGTGACAATCGAAGCTTCCGGGTCCTTCGCACTGTATGTTGATGCGCATCTCGTGACCATAGAGAAGGCGTTCAACCTCATCTTGCAGGATGGGATGCACGAGCTTGCCTTCGTTGCGCGAGGTGGCGGGTTCACGCTCACGAAGCTCGTGCTTGATGATATCGAAGTTCCCCTGGATTCCTTCATTGCAGATGTGGGCGAGCAGTGGGGCATCTATGATTGCCTGGATGTTGTGCATGGTGCATCGCTCGAGAAGCCTGGTGCACTCCGCGTGCTTATTAATAAGCAATAAAACCGAAGCATTTATATAGTGTTCGTAACTACCTAGTAGTGATGTTTGGGGGGAAAACACTCGTTATCGTGCTTGCCGCACTGCTTGCACTCGCACCAGCATATGCAGATCTCCCGTTGTCTTCGCCCACAGTCACATTCGGCACACCATCCACAACAAGTGCCACTGTCGGTGATATTGTCACAGTTCCAGCAGAGCTCTCTCTCAGCATGTACGACACGATCCACGTGTCCTTCGTGGTCGTGAACATCCAAGGTGTTGATTGTATCTTCCTCCCTGACGGCGGCACAAGCCTCATAGGCAATACACTCTGTCTCGGCCTCAGCGTCGCACACAATGGAACGATCAATTTAAGTTCAGAGTACCTCTCAGGATCTGACAACCCACAACTCACATTTACCACAACCTGGAACACAAACGTGTACACACCAGGAAGTTTTCCATTCAATCTCACTGTGATCTTCATGCGTTCACTAGGTGAGTGCGTTGAGTGCGGACAGCAATTTGCATTAGTATACGAAGGCACACCACTCGAGAACGCAAGTACTGAGACACTCGTCACTATAGACCTCCAAGCAGGAACGATAAATCCGCAAATTAGCGGCGGTGGCGGGAGCGGCCCGCCCCAAGGCAGATGTAGCAGCGGCTACACACTTGTTGCAGGGTTCTGCGTCGCAGAGAGTATCTTGCCGCAACCACCAACACCACCAACAGAAGAGACGAGTGACGAGAGCGAAGATGTCGCGAGCAGCGACGGCACCGTGCCAGACGTGGAGCCGCCAACAGTGCTCTCTGAAGAAGAGATCACAAACCTCTTAACCGGTCAAGTGACCGGTGACGGCGGCACAGGAGGCGGCATGCTCGGTTTGGGTGCACTGTTACTCTTGCTCCTCGCGTTACTCGGGTTCTACTTCCTCAGGCGATGAATACTTTTTATGCCATAACATCACTTGTCGATCGGTAGACTGTACACTTGTTCGCCACCAGGCCTTGAGTTGCTCTCTACATATTGGCACGTAGCATTCCCGAGCAAGTAGACTCCGCCAAGTATGGCCGCTGTACAATACCACCTGAAGAGCGTATCTGAAATAGTACTCGACATGTGTTTAAGCGTTTGCTGTTTCACTTCTCGTTCTCGCATCTTTGGTCTGTAATCAATACGTCTCGTCTCAAGCTCCTTGCAAGGTGTGTCATCACATGTGGTTTCAAGAGAGTTCTGTGGAGTGTCACTTGGTTCAGTCATGTGCGCGTCCCGCGATATATTCTTTAGCGAAATCAAAATATACGTCATTTCTTCGGCGTTGACAAAGTCGTTTACTGGATTCACCAAGTTTGCCTAGCATCAGACTTGTTGCGTGCATTCGTCTGATTCCTGCTTCAGCTTGTTCTATATTTCCCGAGAGTCCGGATGCAGTAGTCAATGCTAAGTTTGCTACGCCAGCAACATACACACACGTGAGTAAGTCAAGTGCTCGCTCTTGTACTTCTGGGGGACCAAGAACTGCAACGTCTTCGATAACTGTTCCGATGAGTTCTGACCCATTCGTGCTGCTGAATGCTTGTTCACCGAGCTCGGCAAGCAAGCGTGTGAATGGTTCTGAGGCTTCCGGCGTTCTTTTCTTAGTAGTCATGTGCCGTGAACATGTATCCAATTTATAACTTTTTCGTAGTAACTCACTGCGCCACAAGATATAAAACCAGCTCCGAAATCTTAGCTTCATGGTCAGTATCTTCTGGGCAGACAAGATGGTGGACGACATCATTGCACGAGTCGAGGCAGATCCTACACTACAGAAGCTCGTCGAGCAAGGAGGCTACTTCGTCTATGATGAAAAGACACCTTCTGGCGAGATCCACATTGGCTCCGGCCGTGGGTGGGTCATCCACGAAATACTCGCGAAAATCCTCCGCGAACGAGGCAAGAAGGCAGTCTTCGTCCTCTCTTCAGACGATCACGATCCATTCGACAAGCCAATCAAAGGCAAACCAGAATACGACCAGTACCTCGGCATGTCCTTCAGAGACATTCCTAGCCCTGTGGAAGGATACAAGAGCTGGGGCCACTACTATTTCGCAAAGGTCACGGACAAATTCAAGGAGTACGGCATGGACGTGGAGCTCGCGAGTACAGGAGATGACTACGAAGCAGGCGTGTTCAATGATGCCACAAAAAAGATCTTGGACAAGTATACGGACGTACAGAACATCTTCGAAGAAATCTACGAGAAACCCTACGAGAAAATCCCCTTTAACGTTCGCTGTGAGAACTGTAAAAAAGTTGCCACGACACTCGCCACGAAATGGGATGGTGAGTTTGTTCATTACGAGTGCAAGGATGGCGTTGTCAAGTGGGCAAACGGTTGCGGCCACAGCGGGAAGATCTCTCCGTACAACGGCAATGGCAAGTTCCCCTGGAAAGTGGAATGGGCCATGAAATGGCCGAGCAAAGGCGTCATTGTCGAGACAGCAGGGAAAGACCACTTTACGAAGGGCGGGGCGCGCACGATTTCGATTCGGATTAGCGATAGAGTGTTAGGGTATCCGCCGCCATGGCCCTCAACAGCAACAGAGGAAGGGCCTGGCTATGAGTTCTTCAACGTTGGCGGGAAGAAAATGAGCACCTCGAAGGGTATGGGCTCGAGCTTTGCAGAATTACCGGAGCATGTCCCTGCAAAGATTCTTCGTTATCTCATGGTGCGCTCGAAACCCTCAAGCGTCATTGACTTTGATCCTTCGCGAAAGGATGACTTACTCCTCATTTACGATCAGTACGACATGACAGAACGCGTGTACTTCGGGAAAGAAGAGTCAGAGCGCGCACAGGAATTGAAACGCATTTACGAGTTCTCGCAAATAGGGCCTATTCTCAAAGAGTTTCCGCCACAAATAACGCTCAGGCATGCAGCAGTTGCTGCGCAGATTGCGAGCAAGAATGATGATGCGATTGCACTCTTACAGAAGGGGGATGTTCCTGCCGAGTTATCAAAGGAGCATGTTGCATACCTCAACGAACGTCTTGATGCTGCTCGAATGTGGCTTCGTGAGTTTGCTCCTGAAAACGAGAAGTTCAGTGTGCAAGAAACCGTCTCTTCCGAAATCAAGGAACAGCTAACGGAGAAGCAGCAAGCTGCAGCAGCTGACGTGAAAACATTCCTAGAAGCAGGAGACCATGATGAACAAACACTCTTCGAAGAGTTCTACAAAATTTGTGAAAAGCACGAGATCAAAAATAGCGAGTTCTTCAAAGGGATGTACTTGATTCTGCTCGCGAAAACCAGAGGGCCGAAACTCGCAGGACTTATCGTTGCGATTGGGAAGGAGAAGGTGCTTGCCCTTTTAGAACAGGCGTGAGTTTACTTCCCATAGCTTCTCGAACGTCACACCATATGTACGGGCACATCATTGTTTTAATTTTTCGTCAAATTGTGCCCTTACAATTAGAGCGCCTCTATCAGCATGCAAGCGATTGTGCCACTCATCCTCTCGTATCTTTGTTTCGATGCGATCACCAATAAAATAGAGCGTTGCAGCCACTGCACTTGGTCCAATGAACGCTTCAGAAGGAATTTCATTATAAACCGCATACGCATCTGCGAAATGAGGGTCACTTGCGACAAAATTGAAATAAGAAAGCACTTTGCATCCATACGTAAACGCAGTAGTAGCTGCCGTCGCCGCCCCAAAATTTCTGAAGAACATGCTCCCAATATAGCGTGATGTAGAAATGTATATGCTACTGTATCTTCTCTCTGGGCGTTCCATCTCCCGTACCTCTGTGCTATGATTTTTGTACCTACCGTACAAAAAAAGTAAACAAAAAAGTTTAAAAATTGACGAGAACTTCTTAGCATTATGACGTCAAACCTCCTCTACTTGCCAGAAGGCAAGCACATGACAACAAAAGAAATGATCGTGCAACTCCTCATCATCACACCATTATCAAACAAACAAGTCCACTCACAGTTACGAAAACGATTCAGAAAATCCATCTCCTACCAAGGTGCTCGGAGAGCACTCATTGAACTGACAGAAGATCACGTGCTCAGAAAGGAAGGAAGAACATACAGCATCAACACCACATGGGTGAGGAGGCTCCATGAATTCGGCACAACACTCTCCAAAAAATTCATCGAACGACAACACGTTACCATCATCGACAAAACAACAAAAAAGATCACCCTCCACAGTTTCTGGGAACTCGGCTACTTCCTCATCAACAGCATGGAACAACACATTCTCGGAAAGAACGAGCAACTCACGATGCGAGTACGCCACCTCTACTTCCCATACAGCAACAAACACACACGAGACAGATTCGGCGCACTCCTCAAAAAACACAGCGCATTCATCCACGTACGTCGCCCATTCTTTGGCGATCGCATCTTGCGGCAATGGTACAAGCGATATGCGAAAGTACGCATGCAACGAGCGCACAACGATGCAGACTACTTGGTGTTTGGCAATACCGTTGTACAAATTTCTTTTCCGAAGGCACTCACAAACGAGCTTGACAAGATCTACCGCATGCACAGCATTGTGAACTTCAGACTCATTGAACGGCTCGTTGACCTCTTCTACGAAGAGCACAAGATTGTCGTCCATATCACAAAGAATCCTGTGTTGGCAGAGCAGCTGCGCCACACATATAAAAGCCGATAATTTCCCTTTTTAAGGATGTTTTTCATAAAAAAACACCAAAGTTATTTTAAATCATGTAGAAACTGTTACTCAGATAATGAGGTAACAAGTATGGCGAAAATTACATATGTCACATCAGAGAGCGTGAGCGAAGGGCACCCGGATAAAGTCGCAGACCAAGTCTCAGATGCAATTCTTGACGATCTCCTCCGACAAGATCCAGATAGCAGAGTTGCAGCGGAGTGCCTAACCAAAACAGGCATGATCGTTGTTGCAGGCGAAGTCACGACGAAGGGCTATGCCGATGTACAGAAAATCGCGCGAAAAACACTCAAGGAAATTGGCTACACCAATCCAGAGTTCGGGATTGATCATGAAGATGCTGCAGTCCTCGTCTCATTAAGCGAACAATCTCCAGATATCGCACAAGGCGTGAACGAAGGAGAAGGAGATGATAAAGAACAGGGCGCTGGCGACCAAGGCATGATGTACGGCTACGCTTGTACAGAAACCCCTGAGTTCATGCCCCTGCCAATCATGCTCGCACATAAGCTTGTGCAGAAGCTTGCAGAATTACGAAAAGCAGGCACGATTACAGGTATTGGACCAGACAGCAAGAGTCAAGTCTCCGTCGAATACCACGACGACGTGCCGAAACAGATCAACGCTGTCGTGATTAGCACACAGCATCTCGAGAGTAAAGACCTTGACACACTCAGGAGAGAAATCAAAGATCAAGTGATCGCTCCTGTCTGTGGCGACTACTTAACTGAAAATACCAAGTACCACATCAACCCAACAGGCAAGTTCGTCATTGGCGGTCCTGAAGGAGATGCTGGGTTAACAGGCAGAAAAATTGTTGTTGACACCTACGGCGGCGTTGGTCGCGTGGGCGGCGGTTGCTTCAGCGGAAAAGATCCGAGCAAAGTGGATAGGAGCGCAGCCTACGCAGCTCGCTACGTCGCGAAGAACATCGTCGCTGCTGGCCTTGCAACCAAATGTGAAGTGCAATTGTCCTATGCGATCGGCGTGGCGAAGCCGACATCCGTGAACGTGGATACGTTTGGAACCAATACAATTCCTGAGGAGGAGATCGTGGCGAAAGTGAATAGTGTCTTTGACTTAACGCCGAAAGGGATCATCACTGGGCTAGATCTGAAGCGGCCAATCTACAGGAAAACCGCATGTTACGGCCACTTTGGCAGGGAAGAGTTCCCGTGGGAAAAAACGGATAAAGTGAACGAGCTGAAGCAGTAGCATTATATAGTCCGCGATGCTTCTTACTTTATGAGCATAGGTCAAGATATTACGCACCTTTTCAAAGAGCTCCCTAACTACCAAACATTTGCAGCACAACATGAAAGAACAGTGATAGGAAGTGATCTGGCGAGAAGCATTCGTGAGAAACTGGCGTATGCGAGAACTACCCTCAGAAGCGGAGAGCATACGGAACTGGATGTGTATGGCTTACCTTCTGTGTATTCGTTATTGGAGCGTCGAAAAACCCAAGATATTTCTCTCAAAGATGCTGAGGCAGAGCTTGCTACAATCACACGCGATGCAGAAGCACAGCTTCCAGAGCACTATGATTCCACAGAGCCAGAAAGCGAGGATGGACAGGTGAGTATCAGATTGTATGAGAGTAGAAAGGAAGGTAGAGAGCGCAGGAGGGAACTTCGGCGCGTTGAAGAAAACGTTAAAGAAACAATAGCATCCCTTGGGGCATCCGAGTAAATTACAGGATTTTCTATGGGAACAGACAGATAAAGTGAACGAGCTGAAGGGCTAATTCCTAATCACTGGACCTCGTTTGAATGCGAGTGTAGGCATGACGATAGACTGTTGTAGTTCTGCGTTGTAGCCCACTCTCAGTACAGTGCCGTTCTGCCTGACAAGAGTTGCATGTGTTGGCGGGTTGAAACCATATGCTGTCTGAATTACTCGCTCTGTTGTTCTCGGCACACTTCTGAACTTGTGTGCCTTTACACTTGTTGCGCGAAATGAACGTGCAGAAGTGGGAAAACCTGTAGGATAGCAATCCTCAGGAATATCTGTAGGAAGTTGCTGCACCTGTACGTCTCGAAAGAGCATAATACGTCCGAAATCCAATTGGTAGAGCAGCACATCTGCACCGTTTTGCACACAGTCCACGTCTAGTAACTCTTGAAACACCCGTCCTGCTCCTGCGAATGGTCTCTTGTGCTTGATTGCTAACGGAACTGTCTGCAGCCACGCTTCGGTCGCTTGGCCCTCTCTGTATGCTGCCACCAGTTGTAGTACACGTGAATCCGTGGGCACTGAGAATCTCCCCACCATTAAAAGTCTTACTTAAGTGCTTACTTAATCAGTGAACTACTCACGTACTCGATGAAAGATAGACGTACCTGATTCACAATAGTTTGTGAGACACTGATCGCTTCCGTAATGTGCAACTCCCCTGGTGAATTGTCCACCTCTCCCCTTGTACACTGTGACTCGTGCTTTGAGGCCAGAACCCTTCGCTGTTGATTCCCACACACCTTCACAGAGAACGACATTCGTTCTCCCCCTTCCTTGAGGATTGACAAACACATATGTCTCTCCGAGAGCAAGCTTGCCGTCGTTTGGCGCCAGTCCATGCTGTGCCAAGAAGAATTCCTTTGGAAAGAATACTCCTCCAGGGCCTACCGCAGCCAACGCCCATTCGGGAATCGGTTGGTTCGCCCGCTCACTCATACCTTCCCCAGCACAATATCGATCGTACTCACACGTACGTCTTTCCCTTCCTTGTTCTGGAACTCTTCAGAAGAAATACTAATATCCTTCACTTCCACTTGATCTTTCAAAAATCTGTTTCTCACGACCTCGACCACATCAACGGCCCGAGAAATGAACTTGCCGCGTGCGCGCACAATCACTTCTTTCGCGTCTTTCGTCGTAAATTGGATAACGACACCTGTCACGTAATTCATGAATGGCTTCTCGCCTACAAAAATGCTATTGTCATCTTCCATTAGTCCGCTTGTTTCGCTTTGCGAGTCATGTAGCCTGCGAGAATATTGCGGAGTTTCTTCGATTGCACATCTGCATGTTGTCCCACACGCTCTTTGTTCTCTTGAAAGTCTTTGCTGTACTCTTTGCCGTGAAGGGCGAAGAGTTCGTCACCTTTACTCTTAATCTGCTGTGTCTTGATTCTTCCCATATAGGTATACCCAGCCCTAGAGACGATTTGGGATTTATAAAGGTATTGCTGTATTGTCAGTTGATGAGGGCGATTCTTTCCAGCGTTACGTCTTGTGAGCGCTGTGTGGAATGCCCTCCCGTTCTATGCCAAACACAAGGCAGTCTGCAACATCCAAACGTGCAATGTAGCTTGGAGGGAGTTGTTTGACTTGTGCTTCGATCTCACTAACAGCCACTTGTGCTCGTGCAGCATAGGAGCGTACGGTGTTTCTACCGAATATCCCGATTCCTGCAGGGCATCCAAGCGTTGTACCATACCCATGGTTATCGAGCCATTGTTGGCTAATGCCGCTTTCTGCATGTGGACATCCTGCCCGAGATCTATATCTTCCACCATCGTATCTAAAAACATCATCTTCGAAATCTCCTTGCAAGCTATCAACTTTTGAACTGATGAGCGCCATCAATGTTGGATCCTTATCCCACATTTTTGCCATCACCGCACACCCAATGGCAGAGTTCGCAGCAGTATTAACTCCTTTCAAAATTGCCATTCTTACAGTGTAGTTGTTGCTTGAATCAATTTTGCTTGCTTGTGGTCCGATTTCTTGGAGGCGTATAATGATGTCTCGTACATGTTCGCTTTTCGCACCTTCGCAATATTGTTGTGGGAGGGACTCTCCGAACCTATATGCCGAAACACATGCTTGAGAGTGCGATTTTTCCTCTTCCGTCATAACTTGCTCTCCTGCTGTTATGTAGAATTGCATCCAGTGATTTCTTACAGATCTCTTTGCTCTGTCGATCAATCCGCTTATGAGTTTTCTTGACCCCGAAAAGCCCATGTACTCCGCAGCACTGAACGGCCGTCGAAAATCACGATCATAAGCGAACTGCGCAAACCCATCATCAAGCATTTGCTCGAATACTTGATAAAATGCATCAATCAGTTCCGCAGTCTTACGTACGTACTCTCGTCTAAGAGGCGTTTCTCTGATCATCGAGGAAGAACTCTAAAACACTATATAAATACCACTGTCAAGTAGTGCTCTAAGAAGCGCTGCGATTTGCAAAAGCCTTTAAAAACCACTTCTCGCTCCAATTTTCATGCGCGTCCTCGTCTTCGGCAAAGAAAAAGAGCAAATCATACCACTCCTGCAAGGGCTTGAACTTGTACAGAAAGATCCCGAGATCGTCCTCTGCTGGGGCGGGGATGGAACCTTTCTCTTAGCGGAGCACGAGTATCCTGGCGTTCCGAAACTCTTAGTCAGGCACAGCAAGACGTGCAAGAAGTGTAATAATCTCACGATTGAGGAGGTCGTGCCTCGCCTCCAAAAAGAGTTTGCGACGATCGAACAGATGAAATTACAGGCAACAATAGCTGGAACCGATTTACCGCCAGCATTGAACGATGTTGTCATCAGAAATACCAATCAGAGCCACGCGATCCGATTTGCTGTTGAGGTGAATGGTGAAATCATCGCCAAAGAACAGATCGGGGACGGTGTTGTTGTCTCAACTCCCTTTGGTTCAACTGCGTATTTCAAGAGCATCACGCGAGAAACCTTCGAAAACGGCATCGGGATTGCCTTCAACAATACAGTGGAGGAGCACGATCCCCTCATCACAGATGAGGAGTCCGAGATCGTCTTTGTGGTCGAGCGCGGCGAGGGCACTGTGACTGTGGACACGCTCGATCAACCGTGGCCTATCAGCCAAGGCGATCGTGTCACCATTCGGAAAGCGGCCGCTGTGGCACGGATCGTGACACTCGAGTGAGCTCCCGCTCAAGATACTGAATGATTTCCGGGCTCGTGTAGCCGAGATCTCGCGCTAATCTGAGCAGTATTCTAAGCTTGCCGAAGCGACACTCGCCGAGCAATGCTTGGAGGCCTACGTACTGAAGTGTTTCCCCGAGCATTCTGTTCTCTTGTGTGATCTCTTCCACCAACGGCATGAAGTCCAGGAGGAATGCGTACATGCGTTTGTTCATAACAGTGAGAATACTGAGTTCTTTAAGTGAGTGTCGACGAGAAATCCGGAAATTATCCGGGAAAATCGGAAGAATTCCGATCTTTCTGCCAATACTCAGTTAAAAGATCCTTCATTTCCCAACAAAAAAGAACCGAAAGGGTTAAATATGTGCGCACACATAACACACATACATGCCAAACATGACACTCGCAGTACCAGCAGAACTGCACGAAGAGATGAAACAATTCACAGAAATCAAGTGGAGCGACGTCGCGCGACAGGCATTCAGTCAAAAAGTACAGCAACTCAAAACACCCGTAACAGACGAAGAGATCGATCGTATCAGTCACATGATCAAAAAAGAAGTGCGAAAGCACTTCGACTCATTGTAGATACAAACTGCATCATTTCTGCACTGTTGCGAGATGGTGCTTCACGTTCATTATTCTTTACAAGACATTACGAGTTTCTAGCACCACAGAAAGTGCATGCAGAGTTACACAAACACAAAGATATGTTGCAAACGCGCTATGCGTACAATAATTTCGATACACTCTTCAATGTGATTCTTAGTAGCATTGTCTTTCTCAAGGAAGAAGAGCTACGAGAGCATAGTACACACGCAAAAGCAATCATGGACCACATTGATCCTGATGACACACCATTCATCGCAGCAGCACTCGCTGTCGAGAACGATGGCATCTGGTCAGATGATAAACATTTCTTGCAGCAAGATGTTGTGGAGATATGGACGACGGAAGAGTTGCTGAACCATTAAGCATGCGCAATCCTGTGTTCCTTTGCAACTAATGTCGAATCTACGCGCACGACGATATCTGAGAATTCGTCCTTCAATTCTTGCACGATCTCATAGAATCGTTCCACAGAGGGTGCTTCGATTTCAGGTTCTAGGTCCCACGGTCCAATCGTTTTGATCCAGTAGATAACGTTGGGGTGCTGACGCAGATATTCACGGAGTTTTTGTGCTGCTTCATCAGTCATGTTTCGAAAAGAAAGAAAGCATTTGAAGAACAAATAGTTGAGTTTTCTGTAATCGATCGCTAACTTGTACCCAACGATGATACCTCTGCGTTCCATTTCTTTCCTTCTGTAACGGATGATTCGTTCAGTGAGTCCTGTTTTCTTGGCGAGCTCATAGTATGGTGCACGGGCATTTGTGCTGAGTGCGTTCAAGATACTGCGATCGTGTTTGTCCATTGGTTCTTTCTGTGCTGCGTCACAGTGCATGAAGAGTTTATGTTTCGCCTTCTCAGGAAGTACATACATTCGAGGCTTTGTCTCCGCTTCTGTAAGGATTGCGAATTGCACGTCGCGGAAGTACTTGTCGTAGCGCTTGAAGAACTCGTCTTTGAATGCTTCAAACTCGTGCACTGTTTCATAGCGAATAGATAACATCAGGTCGTATGATCCTTCTGTGCTTGCGAGCCAGCCGATGTTTGTGAACGTGCGCAAGTAGCTGATTATTTCTTCTCGCTCTTGCTTGCCAATTTGTGTATATTGCATGTAGAGTTTGAAGTGTATCAGCCCTGTTTTTGCGAAATGAGAAAGTGTGATGTAATCAACGATGATGCCTTTCTTCTCGAGCTGTTTCACTCTGTATGCGACCGCTTCTTTTGAGAGTCTGATCTTCTTTGCGATTGCTGTGTAGGAGAGTGTTGCATCCGTATCTAAGAGCATCAGAATTTGCTTGTCCTTCATATCGAGCTTGACAGACATATTGATTACATATTATAACAATTATTTATATATTTTGTTAAAAAACTAAATATTTTTATCAAAGATTTAATATATGAAATTTCGTTTAGTACTACCAATAAGGGGGAAACAACCATGAAGCAACTCATATTCATCGTGCTCTTGCTGCTTGTCGCATGCAGCACACAAACAGAACAGATCACCATTGGTGGTTTGCACACACTTTCAGGTAATCTCGTGGATGTGTTAGGAGGATCAGCTCATGGCATCCATATGGCCATTGAGGATTTCGAACGAGAGACAGGGATTGCTGTTCGCGCTATCGATGAGGACGATAAATCTTGTACTGATAAAACGAATGCAGCGAATAAACTGATCAACTTCGATAAAGTTGACGCCATTGTCGGAACAACATGCTCATCCATGACATTATCCGTTGCACCAATGACAGAAGCAGCGAAGATACTCTTAGTAACTGGTGTGTCGACTTCCGCAGCGATCAGTGAAGCTGGTGATTATATCTTCAGGACCATTCCGTCTGATGCGACGAAGAGTGTGAAAGTTGCAGAAGAAATCATTGCGAATGGGTATTCTCGCGTTGGATTTCTGTATGCCAATGGAAATGATGCGATTGTTGACGGCATTCAAGGCGTGAAGGAGCATCTGCCGAGTACTTATGTCGTTGCAGACGAGCCTGTGACGGATGACGAAGCAGATTTTAGAACGTCACTGCTGAAAGTCATGAACAAAAAGCCAGATGTGTTGGTGATTTCATTCTCCGATTCACGACAGTTCGGCTTAGTGATGAAGCAGTACGATGAACTTGGCCTTGCAAAATTACCAACCTACGTGCCAATCGAGACAATCGAGAATGATCTCGTGCTCGAAGTAGGTGGGAAGAGTGTTGAAGGATTGCTGTATCCATACTTCAAGGAGCCAGAAGGGGCAGCGTATGAGTCGTTCAGAGCACGGTACAAAGCGAAATACGGTGTAGATGTGCCTGCGTACGCAGCAGAAGCGTACGATGCAGCGATGATCACGTTGAAAGCCTTGGCGCAAAGTTCTTCAGGAGAAGATGCGCGGGAACAGATGTTTGTCATCGGGAATAACTATCCAGGTGTTTCTGGTACAATCACCTTTGATGAGACTGGGGATGTGCACAAGCCGCTAGTAATGAAAACGATCAAGAATGGAGCGTTTGTGCACGCGTGATTATTTACCTAATGTTGCCGCTCTGTCTGCGAGATTTGCTGCGTGTCTAGCATGATAATCACCCATCTGTTTGATATCTTTGCTTAGAAGAGTAGTTACTCCTTCATTCAGTTGCTGACGAGCTGACGAACGAATTCGTCTCGCATGCGCAACATCTTGGAGTGTTGCATCCCCATAGAATTGCATCTCTGTAACTGTAGCATGATCGTTCATAGCGCTAAACGCAACATCTAATTGTGCCATAAGTGTATCGTAGAATCCTCCGATAATCTCACTTGCGTCCCTATGCTTGTAGGTTTCGTTAAATCCATCCTTACCTGCAACCGCATCACCATCGAATATGTCCCTTCCAGTAATCTTTTGAAGGTATGATGCCCACTGTTGTCTACCTCCCACATTGGTGCATCCAGGGTATAGAATTGTTGTTCCTTCAGGCTGTACGATGCCTAATTGCATTCTATCATCAACGTGAAGATTTTCTGCAGCTTTGTTGAATGCCCCATATCCTGTGATGATAGCATCTGTGAGCGTTTTTAGAAAATTATGTCTTCCACTGGTTCGTTGCGCTTCAAGATACTCATTAGCTCGTTTTGCACCAATACCCAAAAAAGCAGGATACTCACATCTGGTTGCTACTCTTGTAACTTGCATCTTCTCTACGGGATCGAATGTGCTATATGGTGCTGCATGAACTTGGTACGTAACAATTACTCCTTCAGCATCAGGTCCTGTGAGTAAAAATTGAGGTCTTTCTTCTTCTGGAATTTGCATCTTTTTTGACACTATCTGAAACGTTGCCTCTGCAAGTTGTTCAACAGGATGTTCAGCATGTGCTTCGAGTTCGCTGGCAACAGCGCCAATGGCGTTATTTTCGCCACCAGTCCCCAGGAGTAATTTTCGTCCACCTAAATCAAATAACTTAGGTAGTGTGTTAAATTTGGCTGCTTCTTCGGGAGTTGTACCCGTAGTGCTCCACATCGAATCAGCCATACATACAACAGCACCAAGATCTTTTGGCTGTTGACGCCACTTAGGAACTGTTTGAATGCCAGTCATACACGAAGAATACGCCATCCATTTATAAACCTTTTCTTTTTTAACTACTCATAAGTAAATACTTATTTTAGGGAGGAAATTTGACAACTAGTAATTACTCATGCATTCGTTTTAGCTTCCACGTGCACAAGCCGTTAGTAATGAAAACGATCAGGAATGGAGCGTTTGTGCACGTCTAGTTTTTGACCAATTCTTGGAATCTTTCTCTCAAAATTACCGGAAATAACCATAACTGTTTAAAAGCTTAAAAAGAAGCTGCCACTTAGGTACTAGGGGTAACAATGTTAAGACGAAAAAAATCTATACGAGGAGCTGAAAGAGGAAAACCAGGCTCCACAGCTGCCAGGTGCCTTGCTGGAAACCTAAGTGGGGCAAATGCCGCACGAATGATAGACGCCGCACTAGGTGGTGTCACAGGGATACGTGCTGAGGCCCATCATGCAACTATTCACAATCACGAAGATTCATTGCGTATTACATACAGTGATGAACGTGTACCTGCAGCTCGTGAGTTGCTTGCAGAATTAAGTCTCCTTATGATGGAACGTGATCCAGCCACGAGTCAAGCTGCTGTTTCAAAAGCACGTTACGGATTTAAACGTTCAGAAGGAGTAGAGCTCCCATACGTGACATAGTTCGTTTTTCTCACATTCTACCCGAGGAAAGCAGTAGCTAGTTCTTCGAAAAATATGTTCAAAAAAAAAAGAACCGTGGAGGAGGAAAGCAATAACGGACGATTGGTAGCCGCGGGCTGAATTGGTCGTTGCCTTCCAACTTACACCCCGGCCCCATCAAACCGATCTTCTATCGGAGTCCTGGCGTCTCTTTTCGAGGCGGGTTTCGCACTTAGATGCTTTCAGTGCTTATCCCTTCACGCGTAGCTGCCCTGCCTGCCCTTCCGGACAACAGGTACACCAGAGGCGTGGGGTCATCGTTCCTCTCGTACTGAATGATCCTTCCTCTCAGACGCTCGAACAAGTCCAGTAGATATCATACCAACTGCCTCGCAGCGTTGTGAACCCAGCTCACGATCCCTTTTAATGGGTGAACACCCCCACCCTTGGCCGCTTCTGCACAGCCAGGATAGGAAGAGCCGACATCGATGTAGCAAGCCGCGCCGTCGATATGAGCTCTCAGGCGCGACAACTCTGTTATCCCCGGAGTAACTTTTCGGTCACATCTAGCCCTCAACAATAGGAG
Source organism: Candidatus Woesearchaeota archaeon (assembly GCA_028818155.1). GTDB lineage: Archaea > Nanobdellota > Nanobdellia > Woesearchaeales > UBA525 > UBA525. The sequence continues at coordinate 156,857 of JAPPOH010000002.1, forward strand.
CTAAAGGATCGCTAGGCCCAGCTTTCGCTTCTGAAATCTGTCACATTGGGATTCCAGTCAGGCTGGCTTTTGCCCTTGCACTCTACACCGGATTTCTGACCCGGTTGAGCCAACCATTGGGCGCCACTGATATCTTTTCAGCGGCGTTCCACCCCAGACAAACTGTCCACCTAATGATGTCCCTCTTTCGAGGTGAGTGGCGTAAACATTAAAGGGAAGTGTTACACTTGTCGACTACACAAGAACTTGCGTCCTTGCTTAAAACGTCTCCTTCCTACACTATACACTAAAATTCACGTCACAACAACAGGCTACAGTAAAGTTTCACGGGGTCTTCGCTTCCCACTGGACTTCTCTGGCCTTTGCACCAGAATGGGATTTTCGGAGGGTAATACGTAGGGACAGTGGAGACCTCGTTACGCCATTCATGCAGGCCGTCAATCAAACGGCAAGGCATTTCGTTCGAGTTGTTACTCCCAACTGTCGTTGGTGGCTGCATCATTTCTGTGCAGCTCTGCATGTCGCCATGCAGTTCGGACTGTATCTTCACGCGAAGCGTGTTTGGCATGCAGTCTCTGAGGATTCCAAGTACTTTGGCGTGACTCGTCGATTCATCTTTGCTGCGAGCAATGCAATTTTCCGCAACCCGTTCCTTGTCAAGTGTTCTCGCTCATTCATGAGCGCAATCACCTGAGCAAAGAGCTCGAAATTGCGTTTCTTTGTTGTGTGCAATGGGTGTTTCTTGAAGAACCGAACCAAATGATTCAATTGCTCAATTCCTCGAACTCGAAGTTCGAGAATATCTCCATGGCTTTTCACGACAGCACCGCATTGTAACACAGATCGAATTTTGTGAAGTACTTCCTCGTCACGTTTATGCTGCGCGATCCTGACTTCAGGCAGGACTTGCCATCCTAGTGTCATTTTCGGCTGCTTATTAATCGCAACATGAAAGCATCCTTCACCATCAACGAATCCTGCTATCCAATTCGCACTTGGCCTTTCCTGCTGATTGTCCGCACTTATCACATTGTCACCCTGACAACACAGCGCGTTTAAATACGCTACGCGCACATGTCCAGTGGTAGTGTAAGATACACGGATATTCCAGCATATAGCCAAATTTGTATCCCATCTTTCGATGACATAACTTGTTCATTCGACAACTTCGGTACTCTGAACTGACTGTTTTGGGTCTTAAGGCAACGATTTCACCTTAAGAGAGTTATAGTTACCCCCGCCGTTTACCAGCCCTTAGCTCCGTTGAACCGGAGTTTTAGGTACTGACACTGGGCAGACGTCACCAACTATACACATCATTGCTGACTAGCAGTTGGCTAAGTTTTTGTTAAACAGTCGGGTCTCCCGAGTTATTGCACCCTACAGACGCATACGTATGTACACGAACGTAGGGATCCTTTCTACCGAAGGTACAGGACTAAATTGCCGAATTCCCTTACGTAGTTTTTCCCTTCACACCTGAGGTTTCTCACCTAGGGGCACCTGTGCTGGTTCTGGGTACGAATATTTTTGATCTGATTGTACTCCTTTTCACGGGTTCCAGGCATCAACAGAATCCCAAATGGGACGCATCTGTGTGTTGCTCTCGTTCTCATCGTGACGATACTCCCGAGACCTGCACACATTCCCACGGCAGGAGCGCCGTGTCTATCTAGCCCAAAACGTCGGCGTACAACCTTGTGTCGCCACATATACAAAAATAGTATCGGAATATTAACCGATTGCCCTTTCGCGCTACACTCCACTTAGGAGCTCGCTTAGGCTCGACTAACCCTCAACTGATCTACATTGTTGAGGAACCCTTGCCCTTCCGGTGACGTGGATTCTCACCACGCTCAGTTCCTACTCTTACCAGGATTCTCATTACCGCACGGTCCACATATCCTCTCGGACACACTTCTCTCCATGCGGTACGCACAGCCTACCAGACATCTTGCGATGCTCTGAAGTATCGGTTATGTGTTTAGCCCCGTCCATTTTCGGCGCCATTACCCTTGACAAGTAAGCTTTTACGCACTTTTTAAAGAGTGGCTGCTTCTAAGCCAATCTCCTCGCTGTCTATGGATAATGACAACCTTCACCCTTTCACACTCAACACATAATTAGGGACCTTAACTTCAGTTGGGGTTGTTCCCCTCTCCCTACACACCCTTACGACGTGCAGGCGTTTCCACGCGTCAACACTCGGCAGCGTTTCGGAGTTTGACAAAGAACCGAGCAGTCGCCCGCCCTAAATCCTCAATCAGTAACTCTACACGCCACCGCAGCTCAACGTAGACTTGACTACGGCCAACTTCGGCTGGAACCAGCTATCGCCGGTCTCGATTGGCTTTTTACCCCTAGCCCAAGGTTAGAAAAATCCATGCACGGAATACTTCTTCAGGCCTCCACGCTGTTTTACCAGCGCTTCACCTTACCCTGGGTTAGATCGACCGGCTTCGGGTCGTACACACGTGACTCACGGCACTTTCACACCGTGCTCCTCGTTACCTGCGAGCGATTGGTTTCCCTGCGGCTCCCTCTCAAGAGTTAGCCTCGCCACGCATGTACACTCCCTGGCACGTTATTCAAAACGTACGATGCACATCCGAAGATGCGCATCTTTCTATAGCTATACGATTTCACGCTCTTTTGACACTCTGTGAAGAGTTCTTTTCAGCATTCCCTCACGGTACTAGTTTCGCTATCGGACTCACGACATATTTAGGGTTAGAGGTAGTTGACCCCCAACTTCACACGCCATTTCCAAGGCGTGCTACTCAGGAGACACACAAACCATCTCGTCTTTTGATTACGGGGCTATCACCCTCTGTAGCGCTCCGTTCCAGGAGACTTCATCTCAGACAAGGACGGTCGAAAGTATGTCCTACAACACCACATCTCCACCGCCTTTCAGCGGAAGATTCAGTTTGCCCTGTGCTACGTTCAGTCGCTCTTACTTGCAGCATCCCAATTGGTTTCTTTTCCTGCAGGTACTAAGACGCTTCAATTCCCTGCGTTCGCCATCCTTACGGATTCGATGGGGAAGTCCCATTCGGAAATCCCGAGTTCAACACCTACGTGCGGCTCCCCCGGGCTTTGTGCAGCTTGTCACATCCTTCATCGCTGCGCGAGCCTAGCGATCCATCGTATAGCATTCTGGTGCTTTCCTCCTCCACGGTTCATTGAACATAAAGTTCTCACCCGGATCCTCCATTTGGCAATGGAGAACCCTTTGAACTGCCACGCAGTTCCGTCCAGACTCACAGTCTGAACGCATCGATTGATGAGTGTAATGGGTTGGGCCCAGTGGACCCGGCGGGATTCGAACCCACAGCCTCCCGCGTGCAAGGCGGGCGCTCTACCAGATTGAGCTACAGGCCCCGGCCTGTGCCCAAACCCAAAAAAGAAAAATGAAGAAAAGACCCAAAAAAGTTGTTTTTCTCGTCCACGAATGGAAAAAGAAAAAGGAGGTGATCCAACCGCAGGTTCCCCTACGGTTACCTTGTGACGACTTAATCCACCTCACTGAGACTAGATTCAACATGCTCAAAAAAGCGTGTTTTACCCAGACCCTGCTCGGTTGATTTGACGGGCATTGTCTTATTCGCTTCCGCGAGTTGACGTTCCCACCGTACGTACAGTTTTCCCGTATACGGCGAGCCCATAGCATTTGCTACGGTCTGTCTCCTTCCCTCGAATGAGGTACTATGAAACAGGCTGACTTCCTATTGAAAATAGGATCTCCCAGGGTCACTTACAAGGCTGTTTCACCCATCCAAGTTGTGTTTTCACGACTATTTCCACGTACCACCGACCCGGATTACGTGTCATAGTCACACAGCATAAAGCATCCCTCACGGAATACGAGGCTGGGTTTTGTCTCAGGCCCTTCAGCGTTCTTGTTACCAAGAGACGCCTGCCTTTTTGACTACTAGGGCGGATTTGCACCGCCTAGTCTTGTAAGCTGCCTGGCACATTGTTTCGGTGTGTGCAAGGCGCAGGGACATATTCACCAGCAGATGATGACAGCTGATTACTAGGGATTCCGACGTCACGAGGCTGAGTTGCAAGCCTCGATCTGAACTGAGATAGGGTTTCGAGGATTCGCTTCTCCTTTCGGAGTTGCATCCCATTGTCCGTACCATTGTTGCGCGCGTGTAGCC
>JAPPOH010000011.1 GCA_028818155.1 Candidatus Woesearchaeota archaeon
CGACTCATCTTGCACAACATCAGGGTTGTGCTCAACCGTTACTTTCTACTAACCTCAGTACATAGAAACTGTCTTAAATACGTAGGCGTGCTACCCAACATGATTACGCTCAGACCATATAGAATTACTGACGCAGAACCATTTTATCACATTATGCAGAGTAAAAAGTTTCTCTATTGGGGAGTTGGACCAAAGTCTGTTGCTGAAGAACGAAAAATCATTCGAAAGCTGCAACGAAATAGGAAAAAGAAGCTCGAATACTGCTATACGATCGTCTATAAGAAAAAAATCGTGGGCGGATGTGGAATCAAGACATACGGGCCCCCTCACATTGGTGAACTCGGCTACTTTGTTGATGAACACTACTGGAATAAGGGTATTGCGACTGCTGCTGTGAAAGAATTAGAAAAGCTTGCGAAGAAAATTGGTGTAAAACGAGCAGAAATTCGCGTTGTGCCAAAGAACAAAGCAAGTGCGAAAGTCGCGAAGAAATGTGGTTACGAAAAAGAAGGACGATTGCAAGCAGCGATACAGCTTGGGAAAAAATATGTTGCAGCTGATGTGTACGGGAAAGTACTGTAATTTCTAGATTACAGACGCAAATCAGTACGCAGTAACTTCACATCAGGTGCTTTCAGTTGTCGACAATTTGTCGATAACTCAACTTTCGATGGCTCTTTACAGTCAGAGCACGTCCGTCGCTTCTTCGATAGGAACAGCTTCAGCGATACCAACATTCCCACTGATATCAACAGGCGTCACCATTGCTGTACGGAGTGCAGCAAGTGTTTTCGGCTCGCACGCGACTTTCTTGAGGTCGTACTCCTCCGCATCTGCGTGAACAATTTGTGTATTCTTCCCACATTCGATGATATAGTAGCTCACATCCTTGCTTGTTGATCCAGTAAAGGAAATATCGACGTCCGTTGCGAGATATTCACTCACAGAAATACCGATCGTGTTCACTGCAAGTGTGTCTATCAGGCTGTCTGCCAGTGGTTTCACTGCTTGCAGGTCAGTGACAGGTGCTGGGTTATGCGTATCTTCCAAGTGAAGCGCGAATTTTATCACTGGTGTGACGGTGGTTCCCGCTGACAACAAGTAGGTCGCTTGTTCTGACGCAATGCAAATGTGGTGTGTTGTCTTGTAGAAGCCACACTGTTGTATGTCTGCGTCTTTGAGCGTTTCTTTCGTTGCGCTCGTCCAGTACACGCCGTCAGCGTCCTTGACGAAGAGGAAGTCTTCTACTGGGTATGTTTCTTTGATAGTTTTGTACGGCTCGCCTTCGTGTTCTTCTCCCGCATCATCCCCTGTCCAGACGCGAAGAGATCGTTTGCCTTTCTCATCGAATAGCTCGATTGTCTCAGTAGTAATAGGTTCTCCGGATGCCTGGAACCGTACTTCGGGTGCTCCGTATGGCTCACGCTCCCCTTCGCCATTCACGAGCACGTGTAGATCATCTCCGTATAGGCGCATAGACAAGTCATAATCTGTTGCCTGTCGTGGGTTGAATGTGCAGTAGCAATCTACTTGTAAGTTATCTGCGCAATCGCGTGTTGCTTGTTTGAACTGTGTTACAATGCCACGATCATCTTCATGGAGCCTGCACGAAACGGTGTTTATGGTCTCCTTCTGTGCAGCAAGGCAGTCGATATTGTTCTTGCCCGCACTCCCATCGCATTCGTTGTGTGTCTCCTCTGCCCAGGCGATAACTCGCTCAACTTCTGTGAGGAGATTTGGCACGGTAGTTGTGAACGATGGCTTGAAGGTATACCTTCCAAGCTCTTTCACGCTGAGTCGTGCTTCGCCACAAACTTGGTCGCTGAATGCGCTCACTGAGCTGCCGCCTTCTGCGACGAAGAGACTCATCACGCCAGGGACATAGTTTCGAATTTCGTGCACTTTCTGCGTTTGGTTCCCTCGGTAGCAGAAGTATCCCTCAGGGTTTGTTTCTTTACAGAAGAATCGCTCAATGATGCGCTCGTCAAGTGCAGCAGAGACATCCTCCCATGTCGGGTCGCTGATGCCTGTTCTTTCTATCGCTGCTTTGATTGTTGCTTGCCCGCCATTGTATGCTGCGATGCCAAAGCGCATCTTGTCTTTCTTTCCAGGAAAGTGACTCATCTTTGCCTTCAAGAGTTTTGGAATTGCACGAATGCTCGCCTGCGCGTCAAATCTCGAGTCGCCAACGCAATTCGCTGTCACATCTGTGCATTCTTTCTCTCCGCACCTACATCTCTTTATTGTTGGGAAGAATTCAGGATAGTCTCCTGCTGTCGGTCCGCAAAATTGTCCAAGTCCAGCACATCCTGAATGTGAGACTGCGTTTGCTCGTCCTCGGGATTCTTGTGCGATAAATGCGAAAATAAGTCGGTGATCAACGCCTTCTTCAGCGCCAACTTCCTCTATGAGTTTGAATAGGTCAACGCCAAGCTTCGCACTCTCTTCTTTCAGATTGTTCACTGTTGCTGTGCGGAGTTTATCTCCGCCGAGTTGGACGTCGAACGTGTTCAGTTCGCAGAGAGGGGTGACACGATGCGCGGTGATGCCTGCACAGTCAGCTGCCACGTCCGGATGTGCTTTCGTGAGTTGATGGTTCTTGAAGCCTGATTCCCTACAGTTTTTTCCTGTGAACGAGAGTGAACTGAGTGTCGTGTCGTCAAAGAAGCAGAATGGGTTTTTTGCTTTGTCGCCGCCGAAATCATTGCTTATATACACTTTGAAATCTAGGTGATAGCCTGTTTTACCAGACGTGAACCCTGTGTTACCAACAGTGCCGATTGGTTGTCCACGTTGTACGACGTCACCTATAGCCACGTACTTCTGCTCCATGTGGCTGTACCTGGTGTATCTATCTTCTGCGTGCTTGATCATTATGGTCTTTCCGTAGCCTGCGCCGCATTTTCTGCCGTCACATGGATCTATGACAATACCATCAGCAAACGCGTAGATGGTATCACCTTTCCCACCCATATCAATCCCGTCATGGAACTTGTCATTTCCTTTAATGTAGTCTCGAACACCGTAGCATGATGTGACTGATCTGCTATCCGTTGGCCAGGAGACATCGAGTTGTACTTCCTCTACCGCTTCTTCCGGTGCAAGTTCTGCCTCGCTCTTCCACGCGACAACGTCGTTGATGAACTGCTCGTCAAACACATCACCGGGGTCAACGTCTTGTGGCTGCAAGCCATTATTCATGAGTATTGTTGGCAGCACCTCCTTGAGAGCATCTTTTGGCGTGCCAGCAACGACGCCGATGCTGATGTGTGTTGCTTGTTGTTCACAATTACATAGTGCTTCCTGTGCCTCAGGAACGAACTGGTAGATGCCATCGCTGTTCACGAGATAATGGAGGCTTTGTTGTGTTCCCTCTGTATATTGTGCGATCGCTGTCGAGGCATCTGAAACATTTAGGAGAACAATCCCCTCTACCGGTGTGGTTCGTGGCACTTTATTTGGAGAAGGGAGTACCTGCGCTTCGACATCTGGTGTGAAGTATCCCTTTTGCACTGTTGGAATGTCATTCGCGAGCACAACTTGATCCGCGAGCCGTTGGTTTGCATCCTTCACTGCCACAATCGGAAGTGTGATCGTGTCCTCTGTTGTTGCCGCAATGTTGAGTGCTGCTCCTTCTACTGTGAGTGCAAATGAGTATGTTGGGATGTCAATGCCTGGATACAACACTAAATCTCGTAAGTGGCCTGTGAGCTGCTTCGTGTACGTATCTTGTATTGTTGCTGGGAAACACTTTGTATCGAGGGCAGTCCATGCGTAGTATCCCGCGTACGTGCCGCATTCGCTGTCTACTGGGTTAATCGCGCTGTCTTCCATGAGCGTGTTGAATGCTTCGTACGCTGCGTATCGTGCAGCAGTATCAATGTACAATAACATTCGCTCACTTACTGTGTATGTGTGGAGGACAGCCATTTGTCTCACTCCTAAATCTTCACCGCTGTTGTGTTGCTGATATGCAAGGCCGAGTTTCCAGAAGAGCACAAAGATAGCGAGGAGGAATATGATGTTAAGGCCGAACATGAACGTCTCGCCTTTTCTCGTTACCATCTGTCGAACACCTCTTCTCGCATCCACTGATCTGCGTATACAAACGTGATTGCAACATTGCCTTCTGTTGTTCTGAGTGATGCTTCTGCGCGTGTTTTGAGTTCTGCGACTCTTGTCAGTAACTTAAGTTGGGTATCATAGTGTTCGGATATGTATTCGATTGCTGTCCCATTCGGGTACGTGAGCGTATACTTGTACACAGGATCTTTCTGTCCGGGCTCTCCAGGATATATGCCGTCATGGAATGCTCGTTCAACGAGTTTCGTTTCTCCGAGAACAATCGCATCGGCAACCGTCCCTTGGACTTGTGTTCCCGCTATCTCGAGTTGTACTGGTTGCTTGAGTACGTTCATGAGTACTGCGTTCGTTTTTTGGTGTGCAAGGTCATACTCAATGCCTGTTTTCACAGGATCTAGTTCATCTTTCTCTAGGAATAGGAGGATGAGTGTGAAGAGAATGAGCACAAGAAAGAGCACGACGTTCGGAATCTGTATCCAACTGCCATTCTTGTTCATGAGTTCGGCCTCACAATGGTGATGTTCAAGAATCCTGTGCAACTATCGACTGTGATTGGGAAAAGATGCTGTTCTGTTGTTGCGCCTTGTTTTCCGATCGTGTGAATAAATGGAGTATACAAATCATAGGTCTCTTTGTCATGGCAGATCGTTTTTGTGAGGCACGCACTTGTGACGGTGAGGCAGGAAGAGATTGTGCCATGTGTGCCGAACACTTTGTTGAGTGCTTCATCTGTGAACTTTGTTGGATCAAGAATACTTGGATACACCCTCCCTGTTTCATCAACAACGTTCAAGATATCATCATAATAGATTCTGTAGAGATATGTTGCTCGCTCTAAATCGTCAGATTCTATCTCTCGTTCCGCGTAGTACCGCACAAGCATGCCGATAATCACAACCGCGACGAGCATCATTGCTAATCTCGGGATCCATGAGAGCATCTCTGCCTGGGCCTTTTTCACTCGTAGTACCTCCCGAGTGCCTGCGCGAGGGCGTGGCCGATGTGTTCTTCTCTGATGACGTCTTTGTTTGATAGTGTGAGTTTGATAGCAATAATGAATTCCTCTCCTTGTTGTGGTAAGGGGTCGTTGAATTCGAGGAGTGTGAGGGTGGTGAGTTGTCTTGTGAAGAAGCAGAAGTATCGTTGTCCGTGTTCATTTGTTGGCGCTGCGGTGATTTCGTTTCTTGTATCAACGTTGATGTCAACGTGAATCATGATATCTGCGTTTTCAAGGAGTGGCTGGTTAGAAAGTTCCACGAATGCCTGCTTGATTTTTTGATTTTGTTCATCTGTGAGCTCTCCTGTGATTGCCAGGCCGACTGTGCCTTCTGTTGGGATGATAACGGGGCAGGTTGCGATCGCTTCATCTGCTTGTGTGATAGAGAAACTCTCATCTATTTTTCTCAGAGAGAGGTAGTGTGGCGTGAGTGCTGCCCGTTCGAGTGGATATTCCTTCGCGACGCCATAATATTCGTGTGCTGTTGCTAGAGATTCCCATAGTTGTGAGGGAATACGGATTGTTTTTGTGTCAAAAAATGGAGATGCCACTTCAAATGAGGTTTCGCTATTGTATTCTCTCGTTCGCTTCACTTCACGATCATCGATCGATCCGATCGCTCTTGGGTTCTCCATACGATTCACGAGGTAGGAGGAGAGTGGTTTCACAATGCTCACTTTTCCATTTGTGAAGAGAAATGCGAGGTCCAAGTTTGGCTTCAAGTTATCATATCGTAAGAGTACATCTCCATAGCCTGCATTTACTACTTCAGCGCTCGTTGCGATATCGATCGCATAGACTTTGCTGTAGAAGTGCTCTCCTTGCGCGTTTGCGTTAATGTATGAGAAGATGGTGAATGCGAAGAGTCCGAGAAAGACGAGGCTAAGGATCAGATGTAATTGTTTCGTTAACGAACCCACCATAGGTACTTTCTCGACGAGAGAGGTTATAAAGCTTACGCGTCGGCGCGCTGAACTCGATGTGATCGTCAATGAGCTCGAGTTCGAGCGTGACTGTCTGGCCACCGACATAGAGTATGTTCGCGTCAACCCGTAGCTGTTGGCAATCAATCAGGACGTGATCGTACTGGACGTTGTTATCGTACTTGAACAAGCACAAGCATGCTGGTTTTTTGAAGAGCGCATTGCACGTGTCCGGTCGTGGGAATGAGATAACAGAGCGCTTTTCCTCGTACGCTGCCCGATCTGCTTCGCCTGGCAAATCCGCCACTCTGGGGTCTTTTTGCAGGTGATACGCTCTTCCGATGCTCTCGATTCTGAACGCCCCAAGCGATATTGCATCAGCATCTTTCTTGTACGAAGCGATTTTGTAGTTGTTCGGAAGTGAAAGGGTCACGCGTTGCGTGGAGATATCATATTTTTCCATTTGTGGGAGTGTGTTAATTCGCTCGGCTAAGAGTGCATGGTCATATCTCGGCGAAGCGTCTTTATCGATTTTCAGATAGAGAATGACGGGAATGATGATAGCCACGATGCCGAGAATAACTAGTGCGCCTATGAGCAGGTTTGGAATAAGATCAAGTACCGAATTCAAGCCGCCTTTTCGGTTCATTTGCACTCTGGCAGATCTTCTGCATTAATTCTGTTTGCTGTGTGCACGACTGTCTGCTGGCAGGAGTTCTCTGTTTCTTGATTGCAGATCCACGATGTCATCACTTTAGGCTCGTTGCCGTCTGTGAACCCATCAATATCTGTCTCTACTCTAACAACACACGTTGGTGGGAGTACCACATCTGAACATGCCATAGTTCGTGTTGCTCGTCCGTTGCTGTCATAATTACGTGCTCTATTTGTCTTCACGAGGTTGCAGCGTATCTGTTTCGGAGCTACCAGCATGAATTTTTCTTGGTTGTATTCTCCTGTGTCTATGGAGGAGAGTGTCACGATGATATTTGCTTCCAAGAATTTGCCATCTTCCACTACTGAAAGTGGTGCAGGTACAGGTATATCAACATAGGATCCAGTGCATTCAACCGTTGTGGAAAGAAGTTCTGACGACTTATAATCATAGATTAATCGTTGGTTCTTGTAGTAGTTCACTTCCACCTGTGCGAGTTTCTCCCCTGGCTCACAGAAGTATCTGAGTGTGAATGGTTCGTGTGCTGGGATTTGCGCAGTGGCTTTCGAGGGATTATTGGAATCTGCAGTTATGCATCCGATATTCTCTCCTTCATGGCGCACGTACGTGATTGTTCCCGGTTCTCGTGCTTCGCAGAGTGCGCCAGCGATCTCGCCTATTGTGAGGGGTAGTCCTGATATGTCTCGGAGGATGCAGCAGTGTTTGTCTCCGCAGCCCCACTTGCCGACAGGTTGCCATTCTTTTCCTGGTGGTGGTTCTTTACCACCGCATGTCCTGTCATCATGACAATATCCTTCTTCTCCTGCGAGTGCACCGAGGAATCCATCGCAGCTTTGAAGGTTTTTCAAGTTGTTACTTGCGTTTTTTCCTGTTTGTGACATGATAGTGAATAGTATTGCTGCTATGGCTAATATGATGATGAGGCTGAAAAGCAATTGTATCGGGTCTAACTTTCCCCGTCTATCCGTAGTAGTATGAGTTTGTCGTGTCATAGTCTTGTTCCCACGCTTCTCCATAGTCAACGCCAGGTTCTTGATCCTTATACTTTGCGTATGCAACCGCTAATAATGTCCATGTATTGTACAATGTGCGCATGGAGACTGCAACATTGCCAGCATTGTCCTCAACACGCAAGCACATCACGCGAATTGCGTTGTCATGATATGGTACTCGTGGGGCGGGCTGGGTTTTATACCTGTGTCCTCGTTCGTATGGCGGGCACCAAATGTACGCGTTCTGTGGATTGCCATTGAATAATGCTGGGAGGAAATTTGATAGCTTGTCCACGTGTGCTGTGCTGTAGTCTTCAGTGCATTTTGATTGGCTGTCAATGCAGTTGAATGTCAGCATGAGTGTCACTGGGTTAAAGTCGATCCACGTCTCTGGCGGTGTAAGATCTATTTTGATCTCTCGCGGTTCTTTATCTGCAACATAAATGTGATCATGGACGTCCTTTCCGTAGAGGCAGAAGAACTGCTCGGACATGAAGAGCTGGTTCAGATCAAAGGAGCCGCGTTGCAAGTCTTTATCAAAACCAAATTGGTGATCTCTATCGTAATCTTCGAGCTTGAACAGGTTCGGTTTTTCTTCTGTGCTCAAGCCATCGATTGGGCTGAGGCTTGGCTGGCACGAGAGACCTGCTGTTCTGCTCTCGTGTTGTTGGAAGATGGCTGCGAACTCATGCACTCGTCGTGACACCTCGCTGGTGCTAACCGCTGCCATGAGCTCATCGAACGCTTGACTATAGACAGGATCTTCTAATTCTTCGAGGCGGTCGTTGCATGCTTTAAACCCATCAAGATCACATTCGACGGGCAGTGAATCGATGGAGTCGACGATACAGTACTTCGCCAACTCAGTGAGGTAACGTGCTGATGCTGTCGGGTGCTCCAACATAGTATCGGCACTTTCTTTATTGATGGGCGAGAGGCCACACTGGAATGCAGGTCTGCCATCCTCGTTACGCGGCACGATTTCGTAGTATATTTCCTCACAGTTCACCTCACGATCGCACACGACTGTGAGTCGTTTGTTCTTCGTCCACTGTTGTGAGAGGCCACCGTATCTGATCGCTGGTTTGACGTTGAAATGGAGTTTTTCTGAGAATGTCGCTGTGTAGTCCCTCTTGTTTCGCTTCTTCCCTTCAAGAGTGACCTCTGTCTTATACGCTATGTGCGCTGTGACCTCGAGTGAGAGTATTTCTTCGTTGTATGATGCTGGGAAGACAAGGAATAAACTTCTATCAAGCCAGAAGTGCTCTTCTGGTTTATTCTCGTACTTGATCGTATCTGCATTACCACGTTTGCCGAGGTGGTCTGTATTAAAGTACTCCATTCGTTGTGATTCGTTCCGTGGGATCGGCAGCTGCTCGATCTTATTGATTTTCTTTTGATTTACGTCAGAAACGTACATACGAAGGGCAACATCACTGAGCACATCTGTTCCTGATGGTGCACGGAGGTGCCATGTAATGTAGCTCTTCGAGAGATCGCATTCCTGACAACCTTCTACCTCGACGACAACCTTCACTTTTCTATCATCCTCTGCAAGCGTGTTCAGTGTGAGGCCGTTCACGATCGTCTCTTTTGTGATATCGACGTTCTCTGAGTTGAACTGCAGATCCTTCGGATTTGTCTCCAGATCATAGATGTTGATGAAGATCGTTGGCTCATACTCTTTCACGAGGCTATGCTTGCTATCACTCCCCGGACCAACAGCAGGATCATCGACGGGGCGACAGCAATTTTGATTATTTGGACAGCCGATTGACATGACATGTTCATAGCCAAGAGGACAGCCGTCGAAGTTCGATTCTTCAGAGCTCGTAAGGTCAAAACATTTGTAGTCTGGCGTGTCTGTAGATGTACAGACGCCGAACCCCTTACCTGTGACAGCGACTTTTTTAACGAACACGTTTGCGACAACTGCTATAATCAATAGGGCAACAACAACACCCATAATCAATTTAATACTGCCAGCAATGCCCTTCTTATCCATCACTAGCCATCGTCGCTATTCAGGACCTTGACGCAACATTTCTGTTCAGGGTCTGAGCAGCTATTCCGACTCGGGACCTCACCGCCCTGCTCGTCACAGTCGTATTCACACTGGCCACCGACGCCCTCACAACTTGTTCCTGAAGCAAAGAGATTCCCTGAGCGAAGAACTAACACGCTAAGAATTACTAGGACAAGCAGCGCAATCGCTGCGATGATAATCACTTCCATTGAGATTTCGCCACGACGTCTCATAAGTACACACACCTCTCTTCTTTCTTTCAGACGAGAGTATTTAAACGTTTTGGTCTCTTCTCGTCTACGGCAGCAGATCTGGTGCACTCCCGATCACCGAACGGCCGAAATCGAGAATATGATCCTTCGCGAAGAGACCGATAAGCAAGATCACAAACAACCAAAACCCGATGTGGAGAGCAACTCGGAGCGTGTTCATGAGATGATGCCTCGAATATAGTCAATAATGCCGAATGATGTGTCTCTCGCACTCACGACAAGGAGGAGTATCACGAGCAAAAGAAATGTCCCAAGAACAAGGTACATAACCGGACCGATTTCAGCACGACGCATACTCGTACAACGCTGTTTGTCTTTAATTACTTACCGGCGCGTACGTGCAGCCAAGTTTCTTCACCGTCTCTTCACTCAACGAGCGCGCAACGACCACAGACGCTGTATCGAGCTCAGCTCGAAGGAGAATAGAAGAGGTTAGCCCAGCGCCGCCACCAAGCACAACACCGGTGCCGATAGCCGTGCCGGCTGCGATGCCTGTTGCGGCTGCTGACGGTACCCATGCAGGGGCTGCAACGATGCCAACGAACACAGCTCCGAATTTCGCGAAGGCAACTCCACCTGCAGCACCACCAAGACCTGCACCCACAGCGGTTCCTGTAACAGGGTCAGGAATGAAATGGTTCCATAATTTTTCCATGCCACTCTGTCCTTTCGCATGATAAAAGATCACGCCAACAGGATCTTCGGCAAGAAACTCTGCCTCTGCGTTCGCAGGAATGTCCTCTTTTGCGAAATGACTTCCTCGAAGGGTACCTGAAAGGTATTCCTCATACGTCACGGTAGCGCCTTCCATGGTTGTGTTCTGTAAGAAGATATGGAAGTTCTCCATTTTGGGTATGTTCTCGATCGTATGCACGCTACACACATGGCAGTACATCCCGTCATTCGTGCCAAATAATTGCAGCTCGCCGTTCCCCCACATGTCCCAGCATTGCCTCATGTGCCGAGCGAGCCACTTTTCATGTTCCTCTACAAGTGGAAAACGCTTCGTTGGACATTTGATGTTGAGCTGCTTCTGCTCTGCTGTGAGTTTCACGACGGCTGCGTGTGCACGAATCTGCGACGAACAATCAAGATCCTCTTCAGCGACGTACCACAAATCAAACAGCACGACAGTCACGCCAATGAGCACGAGAAGGCACACGCCGAGCAGTACGAGCCGCATAACGATATCGATCGGTCCTTTCATGTGGTGATAACCTTCGTGCAATACTCCATAATGGCAGCGTCTGGTATGATCTGTACGGACATTGACGGAATATCTTCATCAGTGCATGAGCTCGTTTGCATCATGCCCTGGCGGATGAATGTGATTGCGTGCGTGCCAGCTGAAACTGTATTCTGGTCAAGGGCAGGCCAGCGTGTTGTCTCCGTAGCCATCGCGTCCCAGCACAGTTTTGTGTCCGCAAGGTCTCGCACATCGTTGTCACAGAGCGTCTCTCTCGTTCGTGCGAGATGCTCGTAGTACGCGCCATCAGCCTTCTTGTAGAGGTACTCGTCTTTGAAATTTGTTATGTCCTCAGTAAGTGTGACTTCCGAGCAGATAAAACACGCGCGCGTGCCACTTCCTTTCCCATCCTTGAGGATGGTTTCCCATGTGCTCTCAACATTTTGAAAGACAGGGAGGCTCCCCTCAAGGAATGCGATCCAGCATCGTTGCATTTCTTGTGCAAGAACGTTTTCAGCGAGACAGTCGCCGTTCCCCCCTGGAAGGAAGGAGCCATCACATCGTGCATCGTATTTTGAGCGTATATCCTCAACCCTTCCTTTTACTTTTGTGATAACTTGATCTTGTTGCACGGTGATGAACGCTCGAGGACATTGGAGTGTTGCAGGGTTTGCAACCATATCAACACAAAATTTGCCGAAGAGTGGATCTGTGGAACGAGTCGCGAGGATGGATCCCTGGCAAGTACGCTTATCGTACTCCTCTTCCCCTATATCTCTGCCGATAGCGATAAGGCTTGCTGCCATAAGTAGTCCAGCAGTGAACACCACGAGTGTGATCACTGTTTTCATACCGCCGCGCTTCATCCGAGCACCGAGAAGATCTTTTTCGAGGCAAGCAAGAGCAGTATCGTGCACACTCCTGCGAGGACAAGAATAATGACTGTGTTGCTTCCTATGGCGCCGCGCATACGTTGTTTCTTCGTTGTGTTGTTCATAAGGTTATCGACAAATGCTCAAGACAATGTTTCCACCAATGACGCCCCGTGAAAGGACGATTGGTGTCCGAGGTGCTGCTGCTAGGAGCGTTCTTTGATCGCCGCTCTCACAGTCCACGACAACTTGCACGTCTGTTCTCTCGATGCTCAGGTTAAACTTGTGTTGCACGAGGAACTCGGATGTGATTTCGTCCATAAAGAGTTGTGCTTCCAAGCACGGGTCACCAGAGTCGCAAAATGCATGTCCTTCGATGCATGCTGCTGCAACGCGCTCGAACGACGCATCACAGACTGCGCTTTCCTTGAGTGCGACGAGAAATGATGTTGCTCCTTGGAATGTTCCCTCGTTGTTCTGTTCTGGTGGGCTGCTGAAGCGAAGATACAGCATGATGCCAACGACAAGCAACAGCACAATAAACACGAGACCGATCATTTCGATTTGTGCTCGTTTCATGAAACGTCCCTCTGAACGGTCAGCATTGCGAAGAGACGTTCATCTGTCAGTGGATCATAGATGGTGAAGTACGTTGTTGCTGCCCGGACTTGCCCTGATTGGAGAGCGTCATACAACACAAGTTCTTTTGCTGTCCCGTCCAGCCAACGCAATGTTATTTTTGTCGGGCCAAAGAGTGCGTAGTATGGTATGTGGTCTTGTGTTGCAAAGACACGCGCTTTGTACAAGTCGATGCAGTATGTGTTTTCTGTTTCTGATTTTGGGCATGAGAGTTCAGGAAGTGTTGTCATACGATCGAGTGCTGCTGTGAGGTGCCTTTCATGGAGCGTGGAGATATCATGCGCGACACTTGTCTTACTCACGTTCACGAAAAAAAGCAATCCCACGCCTGCGAGAAGCACTATTATAATTATAACGAGGATGGGCTCCAGTGTTTGAAATTGTGCTCTCTTCATGCGATCACCGGACACGAGGCATACGTGAGTGCGCTTTGTTGTGCGGGAAGTTCGGGCGCGAACACTGCGTCAATGTACGCTGCGTTGTTCTTTGTGTTCATCTCCTCCAAGAGTGTTTGTGCTGCTTCCAAAAACTGTGTGCACGTGTTTGTCGGCATGCGGTCAAGCAACATTTGTGTGCGCTGCTCGTAAATTACTGTGAGTGCGCGCATACGTTCGATAACTTCAGCTCGAGCGCATGCAAAGTTACGGATATCTGCGCTGACGAACGCGCCGATGGCGAGTGCTTCATGCAGGTAGGGAATTGCACCTGTAGATTTCATAATGCCATTCCTTCTTTCAAAAAAAATCATTTCGTTTCCTTCCCGTGCGACGCCGCGAACGTCGACGGTTGCAGGTATACTATCAAGCGCTGCGTTTTCTATGTATCCGCGGCCAGCAGCTGTCAGGAGCACAAGTGTTTTTGTCGTCGATGAAATATGGGAAGCGAGTGTGTCCTGTGCGGTTGCTGGGATGACTGTGCCGTGCTCGAACGTGCCTTGTGCAAGGATGAGATATACAGTGTCAGCATCATACGCGTACAGGACATTCCCTAGTGGAATAGAAGGTGTGGCTGTGAGAGCAAGTTGCTGCGTCTCTATTTCAGAACGGCCGTTGAGTGATGGTGGCAAGAACGTAGGAGCGTCAATGCTCGCGGTGGCACTGTCATGTGTGAGTGTGAGTGTTCCAGCAGGACACGAAAGATCGCCGATGAGTGACACCTCTGTTGTCAGCGTTGGTTGCCACGCAAGTGATGTGAGTCGTGTTGCTGCAGTGCTGACGGAGAGTCCTGTTGTTTTGGTCTCTGTTGCTTGTACACAACCACGAGCTAATAACCCGAAAAGGATCAAGAAAATACTTCCTGCAACTAGAACGAAAATCCACTGGAAGGAACTCTCAAGCTGTCCTTTCATGGCGCACCTATGATAATTGTTCTGCCATACCCCTCTGTTGTGAACGTGAACCCTCGCTCGAGCGGAATGCAGAGAACTGTTTGAGGGTTTTGCAGTCCGATGCGTTCATCATACCCGACAGCAAGCATACCACTCTCTTTCTGCAAGAAAATGTTTGTTCGTACCCCGTTCGATACGGATGCGTCAATTGTTGGATCGACGGGTTGTGGGAATGGGTTTCCGATCGCGACAGCGTCAACAAAACACAATTCTCTCGCTTCGCATGGACCGTCAATTGTTACGACGTTTCTGCTCCCGTACAGTGCGTTATCGTTCAGCATGTGCTTGATTTCTCGTACAAACGTCGTGTCTGAAGCACCACATGATGTGCTTGTCACGAACCCGAAGAGCTTGCCTCCAAGGAAAATTGTCGCGATGATAACAATAACTGCGACAAGGAAAAGAAACACTTGTTGCGTCTGCCCTTTAGAGTTTATCCAACTCGTCAAATACACCATCCTCTTTTTCCTTGGGTTTCTTTGGCTCAACTCTCTCAGGGGCTGGTGACTTCTTGTCACCGAATGATTCAAACAGTTTATGTCGCTCTTGTGATCGTGATTTCCACTCTTTCTCCTCGATATTTCGTTGCTGTGGCTGGACCGGTGCCGTCTGTTGTACTGGCGGTCGTGCACCAGGAGGCGTCATGCGTGGAGGCATGCGTGGGGGAGGCTGGGTCGGCGTGGATTTCTTCGCGTTATGTTGCTCGTATAAGAAGTAGCCAGAGCCTCCCATGATCACCACACCAAGAACAACGAGGACAAGCGCCATCCAGCTGATGCCCTCGTTACTTTGTGGTGTACTGTCGCCTACAGGTGCGTTCCCTCTTGCCGGAGGGCGTTCGCTACTTGATCTGAATACACAGCTGCCGCCTGAACATTCTTCGTCAACCGCACACTCGAAGTTGGATGTGCAGCCTCCTGCAGGGGTTGGGTTCTCAGGGATGGGCTCGACTGGGGCCACTGGCTCTGGTTCGCAGAGGCCTGCGACACAGATGTCGAAGCCGCAATCAAGGTCATCAATGCATGGTGCACATACGGGGCAGGAGCCACCACAGTCAACACCCTCCTCACCAGGATCTTGTATGTGATTTGCACAGAGATCTGGTGCGGGGAGTGGTGCACAAACACTCGCAACGCAGTGCTCATCGTCTGCGCATTCTATGTCCAAGATGCATGAGAAGCATGGAGCGCATGAACCGCCACAATCAATGAATTCTTCTCCGCTGTCAAGGATTCCATTCTCACACACATCGACTGGGTCTTGCGTACAGGCACCTGCTATGTTACACGTGCCAATGATGCAATCGGTGTTTGTTGTGCACTCAATGCATGCAGAACAAGAGCCACCACAATCGATTTTTTGCTCACCAGGATCTAATTTATTGTTCTTACAGGGGTCAGCTGGCACAGGTATGCACGTATTGTCTGCTGTACAGATGCCAGATTCACATGTGTCACTCGCTGTGCAATCTTTGCAAGCGTCACATGTGCCACCACAATCAACACCCTCCTCACCAGGATCTTCGATGCCGTTTGCACAGAGATCTTCTTCATGTGGGAGGCAACTCCCATCTATGGTACAGACGCCGGAAACGCACTGCGTGTTTTCCGTACACGTGGTGCACGCAGCGCACGAGCCACCACAATCAACACCAAGCTCGTCTGTATCTTTCACACCGTTCTCGCACGGCGGTGGCGGTGGCGGAAGACACACAGAATTCACACATTCCTTGGCGCCACAGTCATCGTTGCTCGTGCAACTGACGCATGCGAGACAGAAACCACCACAATCAACATGCTCTTCGTTTCCATCTAAGACACCATTCACACAATGATCACTCGGATCGGGAAGACAGGAACCTGCAACAGTACATACACCAGATGCGCACTCTATGTTTGCTGTACACTCGACGCACGCAGGGCACGAGCCACCACAATCAACGTCATCTTCTTCAGTATCCTGTACGCCATTTGTGCACAGTTCCTCTGGAGGAGCGCATACAGCACATGAGCCACCACAATCAACACCAATCTCATCGGCATCCTGCACGTTGTTCTCACAGTGATTGATTGGGTTCGGGAGACATGATCCTTCAACAGTACACACGCCGGATAGGCACTCAATATTTGCAGCACACTCAATGCAAGCTGGGCACGAGCCACCACAATCAACACCCTCCTCACCATCATCCTTTACGCTATTCTTACACAAGTCCACTGGCGGGCGCACGCACACATTGTTCTCGCAAATGTTCGGTGCGCAATCCGAATCTGCTGTGCAGCTAAGACAGGCAGGACACGAGCCACCACAATCAATATCAACTTCATTCCCATCCTTGACACCATTCGTGCACGGATCAGTTATACAGGCTGCTGGTGGAAGAACAGTAATTGTTTTTGCTACTGGTGTACCAGTTGTGCCTGCCCTGTTTTCTGGCGTGAGTGTAAGGGTGTACGTTCCTGGAATGAGGCCTGTTCTGTCGATTATGATAAATGGATTGCCCGTTGTGTCTTCGAACATGACTGCCACTGGTCCCTCGAGTGTGTATGCAACTGTTATTTGGCTGTCAAGTCCTGTGATAGTATAGTTGTACATTGATGTACGGCACATTGCTGCTGGACCTGAAAGATCTTCAATGCCTGGAATGCTTTTGTCAACGATAAAACTCACAATCGATGTTTTGCTCTCTGTTGCTGATATGCAATCGAGTGTATACTGATGCGTCCCATCATCGAGTGAGCCGAGAAGTGCTGTGTGAATTTTTCCTTCTACAGCATCAAACGATTTCGGACTACCGCCTGTTGGTGTGTACGTGCATGCTGCATCGAAGTTCACCCGGACGCGCATGGTAACTGGATCGTCTGCTGTGTACGGTCCAGGTTCAAGAAGTTCAACTTGCATACCAGTTCCTAAATTGATATGTACGATGTACGGCACTTCGTTTGGGAGTCCTGCTAAGTTCTGGCACGCTATATCGTATTGCTTGTTTTGTGGCTGTGGATCTGTAATACTTCTGAAGTCCAGCGTCGCGACATGTTCGTTCGTATATGTTTCTGGTTGATCACTCACTGCGGTGAACGGTTCGTTGTTGTACGTGCAGTACGCAGGGTCTGTTGTCCGTACCGTCATGATCACTACTTTCTGTGCTGGGTCAATCACAGGATTTGGCACGGCCTCTACAGAAATAAAAGGTGGTGTAGCATCATAGCCGATACGGAACGTCTCGGTGTGGTTCGTTCCGTCTGGCTCAGTACACCACACATGTAACTCCTGATCATCGAACGTGAATGCTTTCGTATGCGTACGTTGATCAGTTGAATCGAATGGGGTTCTGTCTGACCACGCAACACCTGATTGCAGTGCGTATCGGCACGTTGCAGTTCTTGTTGTTGCGAGTTCTATAATGTATGGGTTCGCGATCGCGAATCCGTATTCTGGGTCAACGAGTGTGATAAATGGTGGTCTGCCACATTCCTCTTCTCCGCCGTTGCGAAAATCAGGAATGTCTGCGAACGCAAGTGGGCTGTTTTGTTGATGTGGATCTGTCGCATATACTTCCCAGCTCACGCCGCCAACGATTGGGCGCTCAAGTGTAAGCGTAACCCCTTCTTGGATCGTTGTGCCAACGCCAAGGATGCCGTTGTCATCAATGGCCTTGTATGTGTATGAAACGACTTCGATGTTGTCTGTTGCTGTGAACGCTGCAGAGATGGTGTTGTCGCACAGTACTTGTGATGCGCTCAGGTGGGTCATTTCTGGAGGTTCTGAGTCGATGTCGATTGTGTAGGTGATCGTTTCATCTTTCCTGCCGGTGCATGCGATTTCGAACTGTGACTCACCATCTTGGACGTCTGTGAATGGGGCATCGAAGATATTGTCTGCTTTGTTCATGACTTCATCATTTACCGTGCACGAGTCGGCGTCGAATGTCGTCTGGACGCGAAGGTCAAACGTGTTTGTCGTGAGCGTTTGTGGTGGGTTGAGAACGATGATTGTTCCTTCAACGCCGAAATTCACTGTGACGTTCACTGTTGTTGTGCGCTGCCACCCCGCACGGTCAGTACAGGTAATCTCATACTCGAAGTTGTGCTCGAGTAAATCCGTAATACTCTCGTAGGAAATGTAGTGGTCTCGTGTTGTTCTGTATGAATTTTCGTTTTGTCTACTCTCTCCTTCAAAATACTGTCCATCGATTGTGCAAACGGATGGCTCGTCAGTTGTGACAAGAATAAATGTTTCCTTCGATTGTGGATCAGTAATGTTGTCGGGGTTTGCAATGGCTGTAATGACGGGTGGCGTGACATCAAAACCCACTGTGAACTGCTGATATGTTTCTCTTCCTGATGCTTCTCTACAGCGAATGTTGAGATAGCCGTTATAATTCAGTCCATCAATGGTAAAATCTGTGTTTGAGCCGAGTGACGTCATGCTATTCCATGCTGTTGCTGTACTACTGTACCTGCATTCTGTCGATGTTAATGTATCGTCGATAAATGTCCCGAAGTAGACAGTGAATGGATTACTATTTGCGAGGCCGAACGGTGGGTTGAGAAGTCGAATTTCCAATCCGTGCACAACGAAGTCGACGATGTCGAACGTTCCTTGCCCGTCAGCTGTGATCGCTTCTAGCGTGAGTTGATAGCGCCCATCGAGTAAGTATTGTGGCTCAGCATTTGTTCCGGTAAAGAGTTCGTATTTTTTGACGTATGCTGGATTACTTGGGTTTTTTTGTGGAAGTTGCCTCAACGTGTACTCGATTGTATTCCCAGGGTCTTGTCCGATCAGACCTGCGCTGAGTAGGAACACATCTTCCGTGTATGTCACGACTATTCTTGGGTTCTGTACGCTTACACTCTCTATTGTGATCGTCTCAGCCATGACGAAGCTTGGAAGAAGAAGCAAAAGAAGGAGGTATCTCATCCGACCTCCTTGATTGCGACACTTGCGATTGCTGGCTGATGGGTGTCAACGACAGTGATCGTTGCTTCTTTGATCACTTCTGCGTTCTCACTTGCATCAATGGAATAGTACCTGAGAACATGCGAACCCGCTCCCTCGAGTGTGAGGCTGGAGAGTGGTGCGTCCGGGTTGCAGTTGGCGCCCAGACACACATACGTTCTTATGAGATCAAGCGGTGTTGCGTCATCGCTGACTGCATATGGAATTGTACGCAGATCAATTCTCGGATACGGTGCTGGAGAAAGATAGAATGTCGTCTCGGGTGGCGTGCTATCTGCAAAGCATGTTGGGTCTGTGAAAACATAGTTGTTTTCATAGCAATCATCTTCTTGCTGTGCATCTCGTTTGTTATCAGCATCTTTGATGCATTTGTTCATACTTGTGACCCAGGTGCACGCACCAATGTCGTACAAATCTCTGCTCGCGATAGTTCGCGCGTTTGTTCCTCTTCGCTCGCCGTTTTCGTAGCGAATGTCATACACAGCCTGCACACCATTTGTGCAATGTTCTTCTGTATCATAGTATCTGCATGCCATGTCGTCTTTGTGGATACATCCTTTTGCCTCGCTGAGGCCGTTTTCGTCGCCATCGTAGTAGCAATCGTTGCTGATTGCGCTGCACACGTCTCGATTGCAATAGCCGAACAGGTCGTCGCATTGGTCGCATGGTGCTTTTGCTCCGACACATACCCCACTACCAAGTTCTTCGTTAACTGTTCGCCAATCGCATTGTGTGATCTCACACGTGTCACGCTCGCATGCGCCTTGCGTCATGTACTGTGCGCAATCCGAGACGCCTGCACAGCTCGAGAACGCATCACACATGAGTGTTTTTCCTGCAAGTTTGCTGTCTTCTGAGCAGACGCTGCTGCATGGACTGGTGCCAACACCATCGAGACTAATAGATGGATTGTACTTTGCGAACAATCCCATGAGACCGTTGCACGTTTCGCATTGTGGGACACGTTCGCACGCAGGTGTTCCTCTATCCATGCACACAGACCATGCGTCGCACACTGTTGGGTTGAGTTGATTCTGTTCATCGCAGCGGAGGACTGCAGCGTTGCCTTCGAATGAGCCGCACCATGCCGGCTCTTGATTGTTCATGCAGAGTTCGTGGCCTGTTGTGACGCATACTTTCGAAGTTTCTGTTGTCGCTCCTGAACCGAAGCGGGCACGGACGATGTAACAATATTCTGTCTCTGGCTGCACTACTGGGTCAACGATTGCACTTGTGGTTGTTGGCGGTAAATTATTGCAGAAATCACCTATGCACCGAACTGGCTCGTATTGCACGAAGTTCTGGCAGGTATCGGTGAGATCGACGGTAAACGCCACTGCTGTTGTGCCTCGCTGCACGGTTGGTTGGACGGTAAATGTTGGTGCTGCTGGCTGGCAGCCTTGTTCCTCGCATGTGAGTGCTATTTCAACACCGTCCTTATTTTCATCAACGATTATTGGTGTTGATTGCCCTGGGCGACACGCGGGATGGATTGCGAAGACGCGTGTTCGCATCTGTGGTACGTTAGTAATACTGAATCTGCCTGATCCGTCAGTGATATCGCTGAGATCGCCGCCGATAAGTGGCACGTATACTCCGACACCTGACAGGGGTGTAGTGTCTGAGCTGTTCACAACAACGCCTGAAACAGTATACGTTTGTTCATCAGGTGGAAGGACAACTGTTGTGCCGCCACACGTTTCAACGCATGACCCTTGCTGCGCTCTGAAGGTGTATCCGTTCTTGACGCTGCACTCATTTTGCGATGTCTGCAGAAGCTCTTCGTTGTTGTTGATTGTTGGGCTGTCGAAGATGGTGCTGCCTGCACAGCAGCAGCCTTGTTGACATTGTGTGTAGCTCGAGCAAGAAACTCGCTGGCCAGCGCCGCTGATAGCACCATCTGCCTGCGTACACGCGTTCTGGAAATCGGTCTCGCTCGTGAATGCACTGCCATCGAAGCATGATCCGTGCGGCGGAATACAGCACCCGTATGGCTCGAGCGCGGTCGCTATTGGAACCACGAGAAGAATGAGCAGGAGCCACCTCATAACCACACCAAGCTATCCTCCAGGATGCGTCTTTATAAAGTTGTCGACGGGTCTCGACGAGCACGTGCGGCATTCCGGGAAATATTGATGGGAATACTTAAGAAGGATATTGCTTCAATCATGCGTATGGGTATTCGAAGAGCTGCCGGCTTTGGGCTCTTGAAAAGTGGGTTGTATCGACTCTATCAGGAGATTCGTGGCGGCAAGAAGAGTTTCTCTCGTGATCTTGAGCGACAGATTATGGAGCAGCGGCTCCCTGAGCTGCAAGGAAAGACGTTACTTGAGGCTGCTCGAGCAACGAATCGCGAAGACTTGCTCAAAGAGACTGTTCGTGACGAGCTCAAGTTCAGTAAATCATATGTCAAGCGAGCACTTGATGGCATTACGAACGTAAAAGATGGTCTTGAAGACATTATTGAGACTGCTGAAGTGAAGGGGAGTCTCGTTACTGGAGGTGCTGCGCAAGTGACGAATATTCTACAATTACCCATTTACCTTGCTGTGCAGACTGCGTATACTGCTGTCAAGGGTGTACTTGGCTTCGGCACTGGCATGTACCGTCGCAACTTGTTCGGGTTGAAGGACTATGCTATTGATACTGTCAAAGGGTACGTTGGCGCTATTGGCTCCTCGATCTTTGGCGCAGGGTCCATCTTTGAATGGATGACGAATATGGACGATGTTCGTCCACGGATGGCGACTTCACTTGCGCAGAAAGTACACGAAAAAATGGGAGAATCCCTTGACAATATTGTGAAGTTCCACAAACCTGTTGAGCAGGGGTCGCTTGAAGAGTACGATCATGAGCGGGCTGAAGGGTATGGACATGACACTGCGCTCCATCCTGGATATGCTCGACTGGCTGCTGCTTAGACGTCTTGCCAGTCTTTCTCGCCGTCTTCGTCTATTGCTTCGATTGTCTTAATGAATCCGTTGTCTCTTATTTTATGTATCGTGATATCACTCTCGTCCGGATCCATTGCGATTTGGGCACCATGTAATCTGCCATCAGCTGTGACATCCTCGGCCTTGCCAGAAGGAATTTCTTGCAGCATAGGTGTTCTATGTTCTACGAGGAACGAGAACATGTATGATGTCCCGTCAATTGACGAGTGCTCATCAGTAATGGTGACGAGATCTGCTGGCCTGTCTGTCGGGACGTTTCTGCTTACTTGGACGATGAATCCTGGTTTGTATGATGGAATGGATGCGTAATCTGTGACGATGTTGAATGTGATGTCTTGCGTCTCTTTTCTCGCGAGCTCGATTGCGTAGCGTGCAAGAGGGAGATAGCGAACCTTATATGTTCTCGTGACTGCTGACAAGTGGATTGTGTCTTCTACAGTGACTGGGTAGCTGATGTTCACGATGAGGTTTGTGAACGTGAAGAGCGTGCTGACAGATACGTCGCCCACTGCTGTGATTGTTTGGCCAAGTTCGGTGCTCAGGGCGTCTGGATTAACACAGCCTTGTAGACGTTGTGCGATGTTTTGCTCGAGGAGCGCTTGGGTTGCCGTTCCCTTTGTTCCTGGAGGGTTGTTCTCGTAGTATTTGCAGGAGAATGTGCTCCCAGGTTTGTTGCGCCCGTCTGTTGTACAGATAGCGGGGAAGTTGACGTCACCAAAATACCCGTCCTGGAATTCCGCCCAGGGCATGCCTGTTGCTGGGTTGATGATTGTTGTTGCGATCGTTACGCCGTTTTCTGGGTAGCGTGGTGGGGGGTGTGCTTCTGGGAGGAGTGGTCCTGGCGCGTTCTTTGTGATGGCGTAGAGGATTTTTCTCTGTGCGACATTGCCGACGATGCCGAATTCGCGTCCTGTAAATTCTGTCGTGCCGCCTGCGTTTCCTATGAGCTGTAATTCGTCGTGCACGATTGTGTCAACGCACGTGGTGATGGTGCTGCTAACCACGTTCACGTCTGTTGTTGCTATTTCTTCTCGTGCGCTCACGAAAAGATAGAGTATGGCAACGGCGAAGAAGAGGGCTAGGCCGACGATTACGAATAGCGTTACTTGCCCACCTCTCATGGTAGTGTGCAGCGAGCAGCATATATAAAGGCTATTTTCACTACTTAATAGAAACAATTATAAAGATTATGTTCCTACTAAAGTGTATGGATAAAGTGAACGATCTCTGTCGGAGAGTTTTACGTGGAAGGCACAATTTAGTCGTTGTAAATGATGGATTACAGCTAGCAGAAAGAGTACGTGTTCTTGGGAGCTCATATAAAATTGTCACAGGTGATGGTCATCATAAATACGAGAGTTGGGCTGAAAGTCAAGAACGAAGGGACTATGGTGAGTGGGGTGATCGTATCGTTGCACCAGCAACAGTCGAAGCTGTAAAGAACATTGTTGAAGCCGATGGTACAATTGATCCTACAAGAAAAGCTCGAGTCTATAGAAGACACTCTTCAGGATACGCACTGCGAGTGGTTGTTGCAGGTGGCTCATGGAGCGCGAATGGCTTCAGACCTGAAGACGTGTGCGCTCGCGTAGAAGAATTTCGCTCAAAGATTCGGAAAGCAAAGGAAAGAGTAGAGAATGCCACACCAGGTCAAGATCATCTAGATGCAGTACAAGCATGTATGGGCCTCGCAGGGTATAAAGGTAAGGACGGCAGAGGAGGTATGGGGTTAAAAATGATGTGCGATTATACTCGTGATGGCTTCATGGGGTATGGAGATCGCGGTAGAGTGACTGTGCTCGCAATGAAAATACCGGAGAAGGGTCAAGATCGGGCTGTGATAGATCGCCTTATTGCTGGAGCGCTTTGATCTCCTGCTCGCTCAACTTCCGGTATTTCCCATCTTTCACATTTAATTTTAACGAGCCAATCTGTGTTCGCTGCAAGCCGCGAACCCAGTAGCCGGATTTTTTGAAAATTCTCTTGACAACTTTGTTGATGCCTGCATGCAGTGTGATTCGCACTTTCTTTCCTGAAAGGCGTTTCGCTGCAACAGCGATCTTTTTCCTGTCAAGAACAACGCCTTTGTTGATATTTCCAAGATCTTTCTCAGTGATTTTCTTATCTAATGTCACTTCGTACGTTTTCTTGACTTCGTAACGAGGGTGCATTACCTTATTTGCAAAATTGCCATCGTTTGTTAACAACAGTAATCCTGTCGCGTCTTTATCCAAGCGACCAACGGGAAAAACACGTTGTGCTTCATGTACAAGTTCAAGGACGTGTCTCCTGCCGAACGGGTCGTCTGCCGTAGTAATGTATCCTGCTGGCTTGTTCATGAGTAAGTAGCAGGGTTTTTCCTGTTTGATGATCGTTCCATTCACAATAATTTGATCTGTTGGCTCTGCATTGTCGCCGATTTTCGCGATCTTTCCATTCACGCGGACTTGGCCTTTCTCGATGAGTGTTTCTGCTTTTCTCCGAGAGCAGTAGCCTGCGTGTGCAATGATCTTTTGAACGCGTTGCATGGGTGAAGGGTTTCTTGGTGTATTTTAAAGAGATCGGAAAATTTTCGGGAGTTTCGGATATCTTCCGGCTTTTTTGCAGCAAGTATTAAGAAGAACAAGAAATCGAAGACACTTCGAATCACTCTTCAATACCAAACTCCCTGAAGACATCTAATGTTGGTTTTTCTTCTCCTCCTCGTGGCGCGGAATGTCGAAGAGACTTTAGCAACTCAATTTTTTGATATGTTTCAAGACTTTTGCGAATTGCATCTCGAATAAATTCTGATTCAGTTGCAAACTGATTGAGGTGCACTACTTTCTTTATATTTTCACGAGTTTTCTTCGCCAATCGTAAATGGACAAGTTCAGACATGTATCATTTGTATATATAATTGATATATAAATGTTTGGTTTAGATTCTCTTATAAATTGCGTATTCTTTCCATAAAACGTGCACACCGACCTTGTCTTTCCAAAGGGAAATGAGTCAAAATTAGTAGCAATGGCCGTAAAGCTTGGCTTTGAACGATTACTCTGCTGCTACACACTCGATGACCCGTACGTACAAGAACGAGAAAAAGAATTAAAAAAATTCGCAGGCATTGAAGTTATCTTCGCACTGTATGTCGAGAACCAGCAAGAAGTGCAAAAGGCGAAACGATTCACAAAGCATATCGTTGCGCGTGGCAAACCTGGGTTGTTTGAGGATAAACGAGTACAGTATGTGATCAATTTTGAAGCGGGGAAGAAGAAAGATTTTGTGCATCACCGGAATTCTGGCTTAACACAAGTGTTCATCAAGCACGGGATACGGACGAAGAAAACATTCCTTGTGAATTTCAACCACTTGTTACATGATGACGGCACAATCCTTGGACGAATCCAACAAAACAACATGTTTTTCAAAAAGTATACGCCAGATGTGCTTGTCGTGAGTGGGGCTTCTTCTCCGTTAGAGATGCGCGCGCCGAAAGATTTAGAAAATATACTGCAACTCTGAGCTTCAGGTGATAGCATGCGATTCGAAACTGAATTTGACTTTATCTTAAAAATTAGAGATGCGCAGGGACTTCCTGACAACCCTGTTGAAGGAGAAAGTTACGAGTTCCAAAAGACGATTGACAGAGTGTACGCGCTGAACATCCCAATCCTGCTCTGTGATGACGATCACAAAGTGTACGGGAAGGTCATCATTACTGAATACACTGCTGGTGGAAATGTCACAAAAGGCAAGTACACTATTGTGAAGCTCTTCGATGAAGAGAAAAGCAAATTGTGGACGGAAGACTTGCTTGAGACTGTCCAAATTATGAAGGAACGAAAGGCTTAAATAGAAAATCAATTACCATAGTAATGCTATGGTAATGGAAACGCTACAAGTTCGAATGACAAAGCAGCAAGTGAAACAGATCGATCGTATGATAGAGAACGGTGTGTATTCGAGCCGTTCGGAAGCGATACGAGATTTTGCACGAAACCGACTCTTTTGGGAAAATCAAGTCGGATCCATACCGAATGATGGGAAGAATAGTGTAGAAGAA
The DNA here is from genome assembly GCA_028818155.1 of Candidatus Woesearchaeota archaeon. Lineage (GTDB taxonomy): Archaea > Nanobdellota > Nanobdellia > Woesearchaeales > UBA525 > UBA525. The sequence continues at coordinate 26,015 of JAPPOH010000011.1, forward strand.
ATACGAAAAATTAGAGAAATACTTTCCAAAGAACCTATTGACTTGGATGAGATTAATGGTTTGTTAGATCTTCAGGACGAAGAGCAAGACAGTATCGATTCGCAAAAGTAATAAGTTTTTTATCTCTCGTTATGAGAATGGAGTTCGTGCGAATTGCAAGATGCATACAATCAAAGAAACTGATAGAGAAATTCGATATGCGTTCGAACATTCGACTCCTTCTATAGTCCTTCTTTCTTGCTATCAATTCTTTGAAATGGTGTTCTTTAAAGAGGGAAATTTTTACTATGTAGAACTGGTATGGTAGTTTATACTTAATCTCTCTTAGTACAAAGCCTGAAAAATATATTGTGTCGTCTGTTGTCTGTTCAAAGAACTTCTTCGCCATCCCTGCAAGATCGCCCCCGTTCTTTTCTTTCTTCCAGAGATTCAAGTAAATACATGAATCCACATAGTATTTGGCCATATGAGAAGAACAAGCGGCCTCTTCTTAAATCTTACTGCAAAAAAGCCGGAAGATTTCCGGAAATTTCGGAAACTTTACGACTGCACAACCATAAGAAACTCACATGTCTTGCACGTTTCCCGTGCTGATGGCTCACCACAGTTCTTGCAGGGTGGAAGCTCAACGCTTTTTGTGGGAAACGTTTCTTTCATCTTAAGAAATTGTTCTAGAATGTGCTGTTTTGTTTCCTTGGTGCCATGATTATTGAGCACTGTTCTGATTAAATACCTGAATCCCTCAGGTGCGTTTGGGCATTCGATGAATTCCGAGACGAACCCATTCAAGAATGCAAACGTTGCCACTTCTTTTTCTGTGCAGAAATAGAGTGGTTTGACTCGCTGCGTGAATCCCTTCGCGCCCACACCTGTCTTGGGGCCGTTTCTCGGAAAAATGTCTGTGTTTCCTTTGAGTAAGTTCATTAGGATAGTTTGTGCTTCGTCGTCTGCGTTATGTCCTGTGACTAATACATCAAACTCCTTGCTTGCGATGCTGATCAAATGACGTCTGAATGTACCGCAGATCGTGCATGGGTGAAACTTTTGTTTCTTGAGCATTTCATCGAGCGTATATCCAGTAAAATCTTTGTATGACTTCGTGATGAGTGGAATGTTTTGCTCTTTGCAGACACGTTGTAAATCTTCCATTGTCTTTGCTCTGTATCCCTCTATCCCTTCATCGATCGTGATTGCTGTGACGTTTTCGTACCACTTCTTCAAGAGAACCATGATGGTGAGAGAATCTTTGCCGCCTGAAGCCGCGACCGCTATCTTCTGTCCTTTTTGCAAAAGTTGAAAGCGCTCTATCGTGTCTTTGACTTTTTGTTCAAAGTCTGCAAGAAAATGCTTTTTGCAGCGCGCTGGCTCAGAGATGACTGCCGGTTCTTTGCACTTGGAGCACTGCATAAAAATTGAGAATGCACTTTGTGCTTATAGGCGTTATGATTTGGAGATACTTACTCAATGCCAGTGCCCCTTTCTCCTCTGGGATCCACATCATCGTTCAAATTCTCAGAGGTTCTTAACTCGCTCAACGTCATCGGTTGGCACGTTCTTTGTGCGCTACAGAACGTTGTGAGGCCGCCACCGGCACAATCATCATCAGTCGCGCAAGAGTCGCCAATCAAACAATCGGGCGTACACTCCGAAGGATCTCCTGGATTCACACCTGGGCCGCTACAGACGTCCGCATATGTTGTTCCAGTAGGTAAGCAACAGTCTCCTGTAACACGAGGATCAGTGAGCTCACGACAATCATTCGATGGGCCAAGGTCAACTCCGTTCGTAAAGGCTCCAACACAGCCACAGGAATCATCTTGAATGAGGTTCTGATTGCAACCGTGATACACCCACAGCTGGCCGCAGCTCAAGTCGCTTGGATCAACGCCTGGGTCATCACACACTTCTCGTTCTGTGCATTCTTCCCCTCCTGCCTTGAAGCAAACAAGAACGTTGACAGGAATTTCGATGTCTACTTCTGGGATATCAATGTTCTCATCAAGAGGAATCTCCTCATAGCCTGCGGGGCATGTCTCAGGAGGCTGGACTGTGATGTAGTCGTCTGGCGCAGTTTCACAGACAGTTTCTGTGCGGCACGTTGGGGCGTCTGGATCACTCGGCCCGGGTCCTCCTGTTTTGAGCCTGTCACATGCTGGATCCCGTCCTGGTTCTGCGCAAGGGTTTGGGCTTGGAGGCTGCACCCATTCATCAAAGCAGCCTTCCTGCACTGGCGGTGCAGAGCAGCCGCTGAAGTCAAGGAGGCATGTGTTTGGATTACAGGTAACATCACCAACGCCGAACGCACTATCATAGAGTTCCTCGCAAGAACCCAAGGGTTCTGCTGTGTCGCAATCTTCGTCAAACCCTTGAATGCCATTGCCGCAGGTATCGCCAGCAAGTGGCGTTCCGACCCCTTTGATGCGTAGCGCTGCGGTTAATCGCCGCCACAGCGCAACATCATGTTCGTTGCTCGGGCGCAGGTCAACGGCAACTACTTGCTTCTCATTCCCGAGGAAATAGTCGCTGTCTTTCGGACGAGAAAGATTAAAGTCTGTGGAGAATCCTCTGTAGAAGAGTACTGCGTCATCGTTCCACGTTGCGGCCAGGTTCCTGTCATCGATAGAAGCGAAGTAGCCGTGGTGGAATCTTCTGAGAGGAATTTCTGTCATGCCAACAGTGTTTTCCTCGCCAAGGCCGAAGATATTCTTGAAGAACCCTGCAATGGATTCTAGGATCGTTGTGTCGAATGCATCAATTGTACGTTCGCCAACAATCACGAAGCTCGTGCTCGTGTCAATGTTGTTTGCCGCGTACGTTCTTCTATTTTCAACAGCATCATCACATTCTTGGAATTCAAAGTCAAGGACATTGATATCATCACATGCGGTATTATCAACGTCAGTAACGTCTAAGTTAAACAAATCATCCTTGAACGCATCTAACAATTCAGATTCTCCGTTCGTGCCGAACGTGCCTATAATTACTTGCCGTTCATCTTTGAGGACGCAAAAGTTGTCAGGATGACTGCCGGATGGAGGAATATTCAACACTTCCTCAGCGGGGCCGCAATCAAGTGTGTACTCGCCTTCTGCGATCGCAAGTAGTTGAGCTGCGAGGAATGCCAATCTGCCTTCATCTGTTGTGAGATCCGCATCCTCAGGCCCTGGGAGTGGATCTTCTCCGTCAACGCTTGCGCGGACAGGAACGCCGGTCACGATGAGGTTGCTAAATTTCCAAAAGTGTGGTTGTCCTGTAATTCGTCTATTGAATTCCCTGTATAGGCCGAAGACCAAATTGAAGCCATCGTGTGTTGCAGCAGCAGCTGCAGTATTCGTTGGATCAGTATTCATTTTGTCGCCGACAATGTGTAATAGATTTCCTGCTGCATCGTAGATTTTTGTGTATGTCTCTTCATCTTTGAAATCCATGACGATCTCTGCTCTGTATTGTGTGTTTGCTTGATAGTTGAGCTCTCCTACAACGCGCGGATTATGTCCTCGGGCGTTAAATGCGGTCAGTCCTTGTGTTCCTACGAGAGGATCTGGATGTTTCACGAAGAAGTGCCAGAGGTACTGGTTTGTGCATGCGTTCTCGAGTCGTGCAAGCCATTGCCATCGACCTTCTAAGAGCAGATCATCTGTTGTAAAATCGAATGTTGTGGTAATTTTCTCGTACACTTGGTCTGATGAGATAGGAATGTGGAATTCTGCCGGGCAGGTTGTACTGCTTACAGGACAGTTCTCGAATGGCTGTGTGAAGAACTGCCCATCTCTCCTGGAGAGTTCAACCGGCTCCCCTTCGTCTGTCTCGTCTGGTTGGAAGCCGAGGCCATTCTTTGTAGCGAGTGGTATAGTGCTTCCTTCTCCGCTCGGAGTGGAACCATCAGCGTGCTGGACATTACACACAGGTGCTCCTGGTATGAGTTGCACTCTGAGGTTCTGATACTGTGCTCCTGATAGTCGATGTACTCCATCAGGGAGGTACTCGCCTGCGAGAATCGCGTGTAAGCCACCTCCCACTGTGTAGAGTGAGGTGTCGACCGGTGCGCTGACGCTTGCGAATGGTGCTCCTGTCTCCCGTTCTGTCACCGTTAACGTTGCGCCACTTGGCGTGTACGTGATTTTGATATGATACCATGTATCTTCTATCCATGTTGCGCTTGTTGGGTGGAATCCCCCGACGTGTTTGCACGTGTCAAGAATTGCTTTATCCGCTTTCAGAACAACGCCAACGAAACATCTAAGCGGATCGCTTTGCGGTGCTTGGGTATTTCTAAGCGTGAACACTGGTTGGAATGGTGGTGTGCTTCCTTTGAAGCGGAAGTCGAACTCTATTTCCGCGTTCGTGTAGTGGCCGCTCGCGCCAAGGTCCGTCCAGATATCTCCTTTGCCTCCCGTTGCTGGTACTGTCCATACTTCTGAGAACGCAGAGACATCGATTGGTGCTGCGCCTGGCGTGCCAGAGCATTCGTTTTCAGTTGCGAGTGTTGGCATGCTGAGTGCTAGGAAGAATACGAGGAAGAGCCACCCACGAACCATAGTTGTTTCTCCTCGAGGATCGTTTATATATGTTTCGCGAGACTATCGTGCTGGGAAGATTGCTTCGAAGAATCCATTTTTTACATTATTTCTCGATAATGGTCGATCCATCTTCCTTCTTGTCTGCACAGATCAGATTCTTTTGGAAGGTACTCGAACGATGGAAGCTTCTGCCCTGCGAGGAGTGCTGGCCAGAGTTGCAGAAGGTCATGATATTCTGCTCGAATGAGTGGATCTGTTGTCCGGTTCACCTCTAAGTAATCTTGCATTGTGGGGTGTTCTATATGTTGGGTTGCACGAAATGCGTTATCTGCTAGCATGCTTCCAACAACTGAACGAAGGGCAAGCCTATCTACATCTATTTGTTGGCCTGGTTGCAGGCAGAGGAGTTCGTTGTCGATCGCTTCAGTCATGGCAGCTTTCAAGATTTTGTATGCTGCTTGATCGTGGTTTGGTCTCACGTTGTGCTTACCAACATTTTTGAATCCATCAAGTCTCTTGTAGATGCCGAGTTGTTGCTGATTGAATCTGTTGCGCTCGCTAGGGTTGTAGAACCTCTCGTAGTCTCGGAGCGAATCGAAAGAAGGATACACTCCATCTTCAGCGTACAGGTGATTCGTTGCACGTTCGTACTGAAGGATTAATTGAAAAAGAACACTGTCTTCGGGGATGATATAGCTACTCTTTCGCAAAGAGCCATCGTCTATCTCTGGAACATGACTCACATCTGTTGCTGCTCGCTGGGAGATCGCTGTGGTGGGAACTTCAGGTGTTGTATCGAGCGAGAAAAAGAATGATGCTCCTCCGATTGCTATAGCTGCCAGCCCTGTCACAACAAGCAAAGAATTTCGCCCTGCTTCCTTTTCTTGCTGTAATTTTTCCTGTATGATTTCGTTGCTTCTGCGAAGACTATTCACCTCATAGTATTGATGAATTCCTGTATCCGCAAATTTTATTGCTTTATCCATAGCTCCAAGAAATTCTTGAGGATTCGGTCGTTCTTCAGGCAAGTACGCAAGTCCATCAAAAAAAGCAGCTTCTAAATCCTCAAATTTCATATCTCTTGGTATCATATCTAATGATTTTCTACGAAGTGTTTCATGCTCTTCACGAGAAAGATCTTTGAGTCGCTCACGAAGTCGCTGGCTTGAATCATCAATAGGAATTGCTTCTTGTTCATACACTCGCGGATCAATGCCAAGTTCTTCCATAACAGGCTCGTGGTACCATTTTCCTGTAACGAACCTGATACCCATTGCAGTAACTTGTGCAACATCATCCTGTGGTGTATAATGAAATCTGGAGTCCCTATGTACCACATTCCATGGCATAGTCAGCGGACTCCCAAACCCTGGAGGCTCATGTTTAACTTGATCAATATTGCATGACAAGCCGAAATCAATTGAGAGAATCCTTTCCTCTATACTTTGCCCTTCCGAACCTTCTTGTATGATCATGTTTCTTGGAAGATTATCCCTATCGACCAAGTCTAACCCATGAACGAAATCTATGTGTGTTGCTGCTGCTCTTGTCATACCCATCCGCTCAAAAATCGAAACTTGCTTGAATTCTGGTTGCGATATGAAGTATTGCACATCGTACAACCCTCTTGGCTCCCAAATAAAGCGCGTACCAACAGTATCGTCCATGAGTCTTGCATGAGCAGTTCTCGTACCTTGCACCTCATTACCGAAGAGTGTAGCTGCCGCATACATGTAATCTCGACTCCACCCATTCGCTTTACGTCTCTCTCCTATCCTACTATCTGGAAGATAACGCTTCGCAGCCCAACGGGTCACGACTCCATCACCAAGATTCTGGATAAAAATCCCTCCATACCCCCAGTTCCCTTCGAATGAAGTTTCGAGCTTCCAATTCATCTTGATAGGTGTGAGTTCTTCTTCTGTGCTAGCTGGCACCATAAAATTGAGGATCCACTCGATAGTAATAAATATATTGCTTTTTTCTCATATTACAATATTGATATACATATGGGTTGTGTACAATGGTTATGAAGCGAACACTCATCAAACAGGGCCACAGTGGCTACACCATCTATCTACCGAAAAAATGGGTGGAGCTGAGCAACTTATCTGCTGGAGATAAAATAGATGTGCAAGAATTCGGGAGAAATCTTGTTGTGAAAACCAGAGAGGAAAGAGAATTAACGCTCGACATGAGAAACATACACCATAACTTCAAAAATATCATTGTTCAGACGTTCCGAACAGGCACACACAAATTAACGTTGCAACATGTAAAAGAAAAACACCATAAGATCATAGAACGAGTTTCGAATGAACTGCTTCCCAATGTTGTTGCTGAATTCTCTAAAGACACGTGCGTACTGCGAGCAATCGTGACACACGTATCGATAAAAATTGATATGCTGCTACGAAAACTCTTTTTCGTTATTACTGAAACACGAGATATTACAGAGAATTTTTTGCATGGAAAAGAAAAAAACTTAGAGGGTATACGAAACATGCGAAAGCAAGCGGATATACTCATTACAAACTGCAAATCTGCGATATACAGCAGCGAGACTGGAAAAAATAGAATTTTTTATTGGGAATTTTTGACACTCTTATCATTTTTGCACCACGAGTACCAATATCTTTGTGAGCAAACACATGGGAAAGCGTCCAAACCAGTTCTTGAAATGTTTGCGATAACAGATATGTATATGAACCACCTGAAGAAGGGTTTTCTTGAGCGATCACAGCAGCATCTTGACAAGATAAAGAAAATGAAAAAATCTGTGTTGTACGGAAAATGCTACGAGATACTCGACAAAGGGAAAAAGAATGATATGCGGCAGCTCTGCCACTTACGTGAAATTATTCGTCTCGCGCATATCGCGATGAACACTGTGGTGGCGATTGTACTGAATGAGAAAAGCAATATGAGATGATATTACAACTTTTTTCTCGAGGAGACGACTCCAACTATCATTGGAGGTATTATTATGAAAGGAAAATTGTTACTTGGAATGTGTATAGCACTTCTGCTTTTGGGCTCATATCAAGTCGCTGCAAATGAAGACTACACCGTTTTGGATGAATGCGTCTATGCTAAGGCAGAGGGCAGAGCTATTTGTCTCGAAGATGGTGCACCTCGAACATTTGAGAACTGTGATGAAGACGGACAACAGCTGCAGTGTGACACTGAAGGCGGACAACCTTTACCTGGAACAAATGGAAGAACAGGATTTTGTGTTTGGACAGATGCTGGAGATCCAGAAGTTCCTGGAGGAGTTGCCATTTGTATGTACGATCCTGAAGAGGACGAATGCGAACCGGGAGAACCGATGTGTGATCCTGCACAGTATTAACCACCACTAATTACAGACAATAACTCTATTTTTTTTGCTTTTATTTCATCTTCCTCTGTAATTAATGTGCCGTCTGCGACGATCAACACAGTCTCTGGGTTCACGTCGATTTTCTCGAGGAGCTCTTTTGCCGTGCCTGTAAACTCTAGTTCGAGCCGTTTCTGTTCTTTTTCGATGAAAACTTCCATGTTGACAGCAGAAATCAGGCACTAGCTTTATATATTTCCTAGACAAAACCCTAGCATGCAGAGACTGGATAGGTGGAATGTGAAGACGCACCTATTCAGCGCGCTATGCATTATTTGCATGCGCTCTGCCTAAATACGCGAAAGCGGAACGGGCGGAGGGCAAGGCTTTCTCGTTCGTTCTGCGGAGGAACAAAAAATGAACTGTGTAGTATGTGAAGAGGTTATCACCAACCCGGTTTGTCCGTGCTGCTTGCACGAAGGTGTCGGCCAGTGGCTCTCTGAGCGAGGACAAACGAAGATCGCTACCCAAGTAGAGTGGGTGCCGCACACGACGGGCGATACGCATTGCATTAAGTGCGATCAGGGCATGGGGATCTGTTCATACTGCTACATGGGAGAGATGTTTGACGTTGTGAAGCAACAACCAGCGCTCATCAAGGAGTTCTTAACGTTCTTCAACTTTGACTTAGAGCATCTTGGTTGGGAGCAAGAGGCGCGGGCCTATTTGGGAGAATGACTGCGCAAGAAATGCTCGAGGAGTTTCAGCAACGACAACGATTGAAACTGTGGGGTTGGTATGGAAAAACCTGAGTATGTTGAATGGGTCAGAAGACTGCATGAGAAGATTGAGAACGAGTAGTGGTTCTCAAAAAAATCATATGGTTTTCAAAAAGTTTATATAGTTTCGAACGTTACCACACTGTATGAAGACCCTGCAAGGAGAAGAAGTATCATTGAATGAAGCGTATGAGAAGACACTCACCTGGTTCTTTTCCTACCCGACGATTGCAATGAGTTTAAGTGACCTTGTGGAAGAAATCGATGTCTCGAAGACAACAGCCAATAAAATTGTTACACAGCTCGTTGCTGAAGACTTTCTACGAAAGGAGATTCTTGGAAGAACATGGCGAATTACATGCAATCAACATCACCCGTACAATACGAAAAAGAAGATCCCCCATAATCTCCATGCCATTTATGCAAGTAATATTGTTGATTTTGTAAGAGATGCTGTTCCGCATGCACAAGCAATCATTCTCTTCGGAAGTTACAGAAAAGGAGATGATACTGAAAAGAGTGATATTGATATTGCTGTGGAAGTTGCGGATAATAACTCAGTTGAAATAGTGAAAATAGGTGTGCTTGAAAAAATTGGATATAGAAAAAACATCGACATAAATGTTCACATATTTTCTCGTAATAACATTGATCTCAATCTTTTTGCAAGTATCGCAAACGGTATTGTTCTCGACGGATTTCTTGAGGTGCGACCATGAGAGAGAAACAACCTGACAAAAAGAATGCACGAAGTATGCTTGAAGCAGCGAATCGCGATATGCGATATACTCTCTCACTTGAAGTATCTGAAGATGCAGCTGCAACTATTGCGAGAAACATCTATGAATGCTTCCGGATGCTCGAGAACGCGCTGCTTATGGGAAGAGGAGTGGTTGCTGATGATCATATCGAGCAAATTCGTGCACTCCTCGTTCTGGACGTGGAAACATCTCGACCTCTAGGAGCGATTGAGAAACTGAGGAAATTGCGACACAATGTGAATTACAATGGATACACGCCAACGATGGCGGAAGTGCATGACGCACTCGACGTAGCGAACGCATGTTTCCATCCACTCAGCAAGCAGATTTAGAACGAGCTCACACGTTATCCGTGAAGACTGCATGAGAAAATTAGCGATGAGTGAGCCCCTCGTACGCTGAGCAAGCTGCCCAGGAAGGGGCAATATTATGTTGTGGTGTATGTGGTTCTACAAAGAATCGCTCCCCGCCGACAGAAAGTACGTGGCTGCCCAAAGCTTCTGTTGCCGTAACGCTTCGAGGATTGAATGTCTCGGGATCCTGGCCGAGCGAGATGGCTAAGTACTCAGCAAGAGCCCTTGGTGTTCCTGTTCTTTTCTTTTCAAGGTAGTGCCCGAATCGCAGCTCATCGCTTGTTCCAACACCGAGAACGCGCGCCATTACGGCACCTTGTGAGATTTTTGCTGTTATGATTCTGCGCATCATGTTGGGCTTTCCTTCCTTCTTTTAAACATATTTTTTCCTTATAGAAATAATATTTTTCTCGTTTAAATAAAAGGAGAGTGACCAATCCATGTATATTTTGGTACTTTCTTTAAAATATTTATAAATACCTTTATAAAGAAAGCTCGGATTCCATTTATTAATTGGGGGTTGACCTATGGTTGACGAAAATGCAATTCAAATAGTAAATATTGTCGTTTCAACGAGTTTAGAGCATGACGTTCCATTAGAAAAGATGGCTGCAGTCTTGCCAAACACAGAATACAATCCAGAACAGTTCCCTGGCCTTGTGATTAGGATCAAGGAACCAAAGACCTCTGCACTGATTTTCAGCTCAGGGAAGGTCGTTTGTACGGGTGCACGAACACTCGAGAAAGTTGATCAGAGCATGGATAAAATTATCGAGTCTCTGAAGCGCATCAATATTGATCTGAAAGACTTCAAACCAAAGATTACCGTGCAAAACGTTGTTGCATCCGGTTCCATTGGTATGGATCTCAACTTGAACAAGCTGGCGATGAAGCTCGACAACACAGAATACGAACCGGAACAATTCCCTGGTTTAGTCTATAAACTGCAGCAGCTGAACGCAACATTCTTGCTGTTCTCAAACGGAAAGATCGTCTGTACTGGAACGAAGAGCAAGGACGAAGTGATGTCTGCGGTTGAGAAGCTTATTGACATCCTGAAGGGTGTGTTGTAAGCACCTTCTTTTTTCTATGTCGATCATTGCGCTGAGTTTAACAGGTACTTGTGGTCGTTTCCCGTCAACACGCCGTACGTAG
>JAPPOH010000007.1 GCA_028818155.1 Candidatus Woesearchaeota archaeon
ATAGCCCCGCCAGGATTCGAACCTGGGTCATAACGGCCAGAGCGCTCTACCGGGAGAGCGTAGCTGTCCCGTTTATATGATTGGCCACTACACTACAGGGCTGTAAAGCACTTCCAACGAAGGATATGCTTTTGATTTGAGAACCCTATTTGTTTTATATACCTTCCTATCTCCTCTTGACGTGAAATATAGAAAGTTCTTTTTCTAATGATGTTACATGGATGGAATCCTAACTGCAAAAATCCTTTTCGTGAGTCAGAAAGCAATTGTTGGTTATGGTTTGTGAAGTTTATACGTAATAGGTTAGCATCTCTTCGAGACATCCTGTGAATACATCCATCAGTATCTATTAATCCCCTTAAACACACTCGAAGATATTTTTCGTTTTTCATAATCCATCCAGGAATCCCAACTTGTGATTCCATTTTATCTCCCACTTTCAGTCCAATTGACTTCAAAAACAAAACAAGCTCCTTACTGTGTAAGATCACAAACATTTCACCCTTCCATTCTTGATACATGAACTTTGCTTGAATTCCAAACAGCTTCTCACATAGTGGTGCAACATACTTCTCTAAGTATTCTTTATCATTCGTGAAGTCTCCAGCAATACGTAACATATACGATCTTCTCTTCTTCCCATCGATATACGCATGTACGTTACCATCTCCAAGGATAATGCCAACAAGCTCCGCTAGTTTAGCAGATTTTCTCGGCCTCTTGATGGTTTTCGTTGTGCCAGAAGATTTTGCTCCACCTTTACTTCTTCCCCAATTGTCCTCGAATTCTTTAATGACATACTTCTTGTACATTCCTGTTCGGTCTAGTTGCTCACATACTTTCTCTGGTAGTAATACCTTCTCATAATACCATGTTCGAAGCGCACCTTCAGTAACTCGAAGCTTTCGAGCAACCTCCTTCCACGTTCGCTCCCCCTTATACTTCCGAATGAGTGATCGTTGCCTCCCTTTAGAAAATTTAAAACGCATAGCAGCCGCAAATCATCAGGGATTTATAAATAATCTGATTGGCCACTATTAAACACTTCGCTGCAACCGTTTGATAATTTCACAAGCTCGTAGCACATACTCGTCCTTCACATAGAATATCAGCTCGCTGCTCGCAGTCATAAACTCAGCGACAACGATATCATTCAACGCCAACTCCTGCGTCACCATCGCAAGAATTCCTTTCGTATCCAACGCACTGTCCGTGAACATCAGGCTAATCTCTGACACATCCTCCACCTTACTCAGGACAGGAAACCTGTCGAACTTCTTGTGCTGATCCGTCACAACCGTGACTGCGGAGGAGCCAACGACGATCTTGAGCGTGTCTCCTTTCTCATAATCCGTCTCTGCGATCATTTTCTGCAACTCCTGCAGTAATGCTTTGCTCTTCGCGAAGTGCAAGATCACCATCTTGTCTTTCACTTGCATTCGTTTCTCGCGAAACACCTTGTTTCGTTGCACTGTTTTCTCGAAGGGGAATCTGCGCAGCATCGCAACGACTGCCTCAACGTGGTTCTTCTTCGCAATTCCCGCTGCGATTAGCTCCCGAGCCAACGCACGAATATTCAACAAGTCATGACACTTTGCAAGCTCTGGTCGCTGTGACAAGTACAGTCTGAACTCCTGTTCCATTTGTGACATATTTTACTAAAATATTGTATTTCTTTATAATTCTTTCTATTTCTGTCACAATACTTAAATAGGATTTTCAGGTCACAAAAGCATGCAGATCAAACCCATCTACAAAGTCCTGTACCAGACAGCAGACCCGGTGAGCTACCTCAACAACCTCAAAGAGGGACCGTACGCGTGTCTCTTAGAATCAGCAGACGTCATCGAAAAATACGGCGATAAGAGCATCGGATGCGTTGATCCATGTCTCAGAATCATCATCAAAGACGGCACGTTCACCATCACCGCACTCACCGACACCGGCAAGACATTCCTCCCCTACCTCAAAGAAAAACTCACGTTCACCACCATAACAGCAACAACTACAACAATCACCGGCACCATACACCAAGAAACGCGACTACAAGATGAGGAAGCGAGACTCCGCAACAAAAACATCTTCCATATTCTCAGAACAATCGCGTTCGCACTCACCCCAACAGAAACTCTCCCCGTGCCTCACGCAGGCCTCATGGGCGCAATCAGCTACGACACAATAGAACAGTTCGAGACACTCCCTGAACAAGCAGCAACAACCATTCCAGACCTCGAGTTCTACTACGCCGACAAACTCTTCGTCATGGACCACATCAACGAAAAAACATACCTCATCTGCAACACACTCGGCACACGAACAAGCGACTACACAACCTGCAAGGAAACCATCACAAAATACGAACGCATCCTCAAAACGACAAGACCCTACACCATCCCCACACCACAAAGCACAACAGCAAGTGTGAACATACCCGACAAGGAATTCGGCAAAAAAGTAGACGTCCTCAAAAAACACATCACCAACGGCGACATCTTCCAATGTGTTCTCTCACGAACATTCACCGTGCAAACAGCAGAAACACCACTGGACGTGTACGCACGACTCAAAACCATCAACCCCGGACCCTACATGTTCTACTTTGCAAACGAGGACCGCGTCCTCCTCGGCTCCAGCCCAGAGACCTGCCTCAAAGTAAGCAACAATATCGTCGAGATAAAACCGATCGCAGGCACCGTGCCCCGGGGAGCAACGAAAGAAGCAGACTCGCGCGAAGAACTCAACCTCTTACTCGATGAGAAAGAACTCGCGGAGCACTGCATGCTCGTGGACCTCGCGCGAAACGACATCGCAAAAGTCGCGACACCCGGCACAAGAACAACACCCTACCTGCTCGAAGTGGAGAAATTTTCACACGTGCAACACCTCGTGTCCACAGTCCGAGGAGAACTCAAAGAGGGGTATGACGCACTGCACGCATACGTCGCAACAATGAACATGGGAACGCTCACCGGCGCGCCAAAAATCAAAGCGATGGAACTCATCAGGAAGTACGAGGGAGAAAAGCGCGGCCACTACGGCGGCGCAATCTGCTACCTCACACCAAACGGCGAGTTCGACTCCTGCATCGTCATCCGCGCCATCACAATGGAGAACGGCACGGCAACAGTCCGTGCAGGCGCAGGCATCGTCTACGATTCAGACCCAGCGAAAGAAGCGGATGAAACACGTAGGAAAGCACAAGCATGCCTCACAGCACTCGGGGTGAACACATGAGGGTCCTCTTCATCGACAACTTTGATTCGTTCACCTATAATTTAGTGGATGAATTCAAACGACAACACTGCGACGTGGTCATCTACCGGAACACAATCACCATGCAAGAACTTGCAGGCGTCTGCGACTCATATCAGCCAGATCTGATCGTGCTCTCACCAGGACCGTCAGCGCCGAAAGATGCAGGCATCTGCATCGACCTCATCAAGAAATACCATGGGAAAATCCCCCTCTTCGGCGTCTGCCTTGGCCACCAGTGTATCATCGAAGCGCTCGGTGGCACAGTAGGAAATGCACCTCAGCCCGTCCATGGCAAACGCTCCGCAATCACCTACACGGAAAGCACACTCTTCGCAGATATGCCAAACCCGTTCTTCGCAGGACGATACCACTCACTCTGCGGCACAACAATTCCAGCTAACACAACAATAACTGCACACACAAACAACATCCCCATGGCACTTCAAGCAGAGAGTACGTACGGCGTGCAGTTCCACCCAGAATCCATTTTGACAACACACGGAAGTCAGCTCATCACGAATCTCCTCGGTGCACTACAATGAACGACCTCACGAGCCACGAAGCAACAGCACTCATGGAAGCCATCTTCACCACATATACCGATGAACAAATTGGAGAGACGCTTCTTGCACTCAATGAGAAGGGCATAACCGCAACAGAACTCGCAGCGTTCGTGGACACACTTGACGCGAAAGCAGTGCACGCAACAACAGAAAACTGCATTGACCTCTGTGGCACGGGTGGTGATGGAAACAATACATTCAATATCTCAACACTCGCAGCACTCGTTGTTGCTGCATGCGGCGTTCCTGTCGCAAAACACGGCAACCGCGCAGTCTCCTCCCAGTGCGGCAGCGCAGACATCCTTGAACAGCTGGGCGTCCGCATGCTGCCACCAGAAAAAATAGCAGCGTGCATTAAACAATGTGGGATCGGCTTCTTATTCGCACCCACACATCATCCAGCGTTCAAACGCGTCGCTGCAATCAGGGAAAAACTTGGCGTCAAAACCGTCTTCAACATGATGGGCCCACTCCTGAACCCCGCACATCCAGTTGCACAAGTCATCGGGGTATTTGATCCTCGCCTCACAGCACTCTTTGCGCAAACATTGCAGGAACGAGGCATGCAACGCGCACTCGTTGTCCATGGAGATGGCCTGGATGAGATAACATTGTGTGGAACAACAACAGGTCACGAACTCAACAACGGAAGGATCACCACGTTCAGCTGTACACCAGAAGACTTCGGGCTCCCACCGTGTACGCTCGACGATCTCAGAGGGGACAACGCAACGATCTTCAACAATGTCCTCGCCGGCGCCAAGGGTCCATGCAGAAACATCGTGCTCGCAAACGCAGCAGCAGGGTTATACGTTGCAGAAAAGGCAGCTACACTCAAAGAAGGCGTCGCACAAGCAGCTACAGCAATCGATACAGGCGCTGCACAGCAACTATTTGACAAATTCGTGAAGGTGACCAATGATCTTGGATGATATTGTCAAACAAAAACGCAAAGAGATTGCACGTATTGGTATGTTTCCAAAGCTCCAACCCACAGCACGGCAACTCACACCCTACTTGAAAGGAAAACACAATATCATCGCAGAAATAAAACGCGCATCACCATCAACAGGGAAGCTGTTCGAAGGTGACGTTAAGAAAATCGCAACCATCTACGACCAGTACGCGAACGCACTCTCCGTTGTGACAGACAAAAAATTCTTCGGCGGTGATGTAACAGATATGCGGAAAGTGCGAGCAGCCACACAACTTCCCATCCTCAGAAAAGACTTCATCATCGATGAACGACAGATACACGAATCACGATACTACGGCGCAGACGCCATCTTGTTGATCGCAGCACTCCTCGCAAAGGAGGAGATTGACCGATTCATCGCAGTTGCCGCAACCTACAACATGGACTGCGTCGTTGAAGTACATACAGAAGAAGAGTTGCAGAGCGTCCTCCAAACAAACGCACACATCATTGGCATCAACAATAGAGATCTGCACACGTTCACCGTTGACACAACAACGACAACAACGCTACAGAAACTCATCCCAAAAGAGAAGATCATTGTAAGCGAATCAGGCATCACCACACAAAAACAAGTACGTGAACTCAACACACACGCAGTCCTCATCGGCACAAGCTTGCTACAAGCAGACAACACCGCAAAAAAATTGCAGTCCCTACACATTCCAAAAGTAAAAGTTTGCGGTATTACAAGAAAAGAGGATGCAACAACCAACACTGATTTTCTCGGCTTCAACTTCTACAAGAAGAGCCCCCGATACATAACGCCAGCAGCAGCAAAAAAAATCATTGCAACACTCCCTAACACAGTCACAACTGTCGGCGTGTTTGTCAACGAACCAAACGCAGCGAACATTGCAGCAGTAGCAGGCGTCGACATGATACAACTCCACGGCAACGAACCTCCAGAAGCGTGCAACCTGCCATTTCCTGTCATCAAAGCATTCCATGTTGACACAACAGCACCCGATGTGAGCACCTACAACGTCTTCGCATGCTTATTCGATACAAAAGCAGCTGTGTACGGCGGCTCAGGAGAAACATTTCAACACGACCTCATCACAACAAACAAAAAAACATTCATCGCCGGCGGCATCACACCAGAAAACATACCACGAAACACATACTGTGTTGATGCATGTTCGAGTATTGAGAGAGCGCCAGGTGTGAAAGACAATGGCAAAGTACAACAACTCATCGAGGCAGTGCATGGACAGTAGATTCGGAACATTCGGCGGGACATTCGTTCCCGAAACACTCATGCCATCAGTCCAAGAACTTACTGCAGCATATGAAGAGGCGCAACAAGATCCAACATTTCAGGAAGAGCTTGCACAGGCACTTAAGGAGTACGCAGGACGACCAACAAACCTGTACCACGCAACAAACTTTTCTAAGAAAGTCGGATGCAAAGTATACCTGAAACGTGAAGACATGCTCCATGGCGGCGCACACAAGACGAACAACGTCCTCGGCCAAGCATTACTCGCAAAACGAATGGGCAAAACACGCATCATCGCAGAAACCGGCGCAGGACAACATGGTGTAGCAACGGCAATGGCAGGCGCCCTTTTCAATATCCCCGTTGATGTGTACATGGGTATTGAAGACATCGAACGACAAAAAATTAATGTGCTTCGCATGGAACTCTGCGGCGCGAAAGTACATCCTGTTGCAGTCCAAGGAAAAGGAACATTGAAAGACGCGATCAGCGACGCGCTCAGAGACTGGACAACAAACGTTGAGGATACGTACTACCTCCTCGGCTCTGTTGCAGGGCCACATCCTTACCCAACTATCGTTCGTGACTTTCAAAAAGTCATCGGACAAGAAACAAAACAGCAAATTCTGGAGCAAGAAGGGAAGCTCCCTGACTATGTCATCGCGTGCGTTGGCGGCGGCTCAAACGCCATCGGTATCTTCCACGAATTCCTCGATGATGACGTGCGCTTAATTGGCGTTGAAGCAGGCGGGACTGGCGAGAAGCACGGCGCGACACTCTCCAAAGGAGCTGAAGGTATCTTTGACGGAATGCACTCTTTCGTCTTGCAAGACAAGCATGGACAAATACAAGAAGCGCACAGCATCTCTGCAGGCCTCGATTACCCAGGCGTCGGGCCAGAGCACGCACACTTACACAAGAAACAACGCGCGACATATGTCTCCGTAACAGATGACGAAGCGCTCGCTGCGTTCACACTTCTTGCAGAATGCGAAGGCATCATCCCCGCGCTTGAATCTGCACACGCGATCGCGTACGCAACGAAAATGGATGTCAAGGAAGACGACGTTCTCGTGATTAACCTCTCTGGGCGCGGCGACAAGGACATGTTCCATGTGGAGGGCTTGCTATGATAACAAAAAAGAACACGTTCATGGCACACGTGTACGCAGGCGATCCAGACATTACGTTCACCGAAACAGTCATACGTGCGTTAGATGTTGACATCCTTGAACTCGGCATTCCTTTTTCAGATCCCATCGCGGATGGTCCTGTCTTCCAACACGCATGCCAACGAGCCTTACAAACCACGCCTGACGATGTGTTCGCACTCGTGCAAAAACTCAGGAAGACAAAGTACACAAAACCCATCGTACTCACAACCTATTACAACATTATCTTTCGTGCAGGTATTGAACGATTCGTTGCAAGACTCGCAGAGCATCGCATCCAAGGACTGATTGTTCCTGACCTCCCCATGGAAGAGGCTGCGGAGCTTGCCGATGCATGCAACCAAAAGAGCATTCATTACATCTATCTCATCACACCAACCACAACCGATACCAGAATCAAAGCAATAACAGCGAAAGCAACAGGATTCATCTACCTCGTTTCCACAACTGGCGTGACAGGCACAAGCAAAGGACATGAGGTGACTACAGTGCTTAAGAAAATCCGTGCGTGCTCAACTATCCCCGTTCTCCTTGGCTTCGGCATCAGCAAACCAGAGGATATACGCGGCCTTGACATCGATGGGTTCATCGTTGGCAGTCACATTTGCAAAGTATACCAAAAGGACCCATCACTACAGAAACTGCAAGAATTCGTAACACTTATGAAAGCACGATGAACTGCTGCAAGTGCATGCTATGCGCCTTCCTAGCCTACAGCATTAATTTGGTCTCTTAAATCGATTTCTATAAGAAATTCTTTTAAATAACCACTAAATCATGGTTACAAAATGAACACATATGATGATCCAGTAAAGCAATTGTCGAGGCTCAGGTTGCGAGCGTTCATAAAAAAGAATCTCCTGAATCATATGAAACCCGAGAATGTACGTGTGTTGTGTTTTCCAGGTGCTGAAGTTGAAGGACAGGAAGCACTAGAAGTGAAGGAAGTGTATCTGCCCCTTGGAATTCTACCTGAAAATGTGGTGGGTCTTGAAGAAGATAGTACTCGCGCAGAGAGATTACGAGCTACAAAGTTAGGCATTGAAATTGTAGATCAAAACGATTTGGACTATTTCAGAGGTAATTCAGATACGTTTCATGTTATCAGCTTAGATTACACAGGTCAGCAAACAAGAGAACGTCTGGAAGTGCCAGCATTAATAGCAGGAAGACACTTGCTTGGAAAAAACGGTATTTTTTGTACGAATTATTCTGGGAAAAGGGAATCGCGTCCATTCCAGACTGAACTAATGGCACGAAGAATTTTGTTTTCACCTGCGTATCGAGAAGAAGTTGATGATCCAACAGATCGTAGCGCAGGGTTTTCTGGGTACATAAATCTTGCTAAAGAACTCGAGCAAGAATATAGAGATATGGGCATAGGAAATGAAAGATTAGTAGAAGATATTGCTTCTGGCGAACTACGCGATCTAGGTTGGCTACGAGAAGGCATCACACATACGACTCTAGCATACTTGACCATAGGCTCTCTAGCGCTCGCATACCATACAGAAACACCCGAAAGATACATGCCCCAGTTTCTTATGCAACATCCTGTTGCTGGAATTGTTCGAGAGCGTTTGAGACAATCGTATGTACAGCAATCAGGAGATCCTACTTTTAAGGACAGACACAGAATTTTCTTGAAGGCTCTTGGCGTAGCAAGATGGCAAGATCTTATCGATAAACCCGAAAACTCTGGAGAGAATTTTTCCACAGCCATGGTTGAAGAATATGGTGACTATTTGGAACGAACAAAAGGTATACCCAGACATATTGGGACAATGTTCAGTCTGATGAGAGCTGAAGAAGAAAAAAGGCCTTATGTGATAGCAGATATGGAGCGCTACCAGTATACAAGTAATAAGAATTTCTTCATGTTGATGGATATGTTTGCCGTGAGACAGCCATATAAGATATATCAGCTACTAGACAGCGTCGTTGAGGATTTGAGAAATAACGTACCTTTTGCCCGCGTAAGAAATGGCAGCCTCAGTTATACTCGCAACTGGTCAAGGTTATGTGCCGAGTACGCTGAAGATAGAGGACTCAACCATCACGATGTCCCTGAGAGACATGATCTTGGTTCTTCATGGGTGCCCCGGGATCGAATCTCCAGAACCGATGCCATCGATTTTTTAAAAGCTAATTGCAGTCCTGCTGAAATAGCTGAGTGCTTTAGTGGGTTTAGTCGCAGGCAACTAGCAGCTATGAAAGCTCATGTAACAATGGGAACATACGACTAGCTCGGAAAAATAGTCCAGGTCATCGATAACACACTTCTTGAGAGTGACTTTAGCTATACTATCAAGGTCGAACGTTTCTTCTCTAGACGTCTGTTGTGCTTGATATATCTTTAGCTCAGAACTATGAGTGCGACACCCACACCCTCCAGGATTCGAACTTGCCCGCCGAGAAATACATGCAAATTCGTAACACTTATGAAAGCACGATGAACTGTTGTTCTATGACAGCCCCACTCACCAAAGAATTCTTGCTCGAGAGAGGCTACTGCTGCGGCTCTGGCTGCATGAACTGCCCCTACAAGCCACGACACACGAAGGGATCAACACACATAAAATCCTCACACGAAAGTAATAAAAATATGTGACAATTCAAGCGCGAATGGATCACTATGCAATTTACTTCGGGGACCGAGTCACACCATACAACGTAGTTCCACAATCATCTGTTGAGACATTCCTCGAAACAATGCAGCAAAGGTTCCCGAGTGTCACCGTTCGTACAAAACCTATGAGTGAAGAACAAGCAGCACAATTCAGAGCGGAACGACGTGTATCCTTACATACCCGAACATTTGATGTAAATCCACCCAAGCACAGCGCCAAGTAAATCCGCAACGAGATCCAACGCAGTATTGTGGTAGCCACCCACACCATTGTCCGGCGAGATAATCGTGGCAATGAATT
The DNA here is from genome assembly GCA_028818155.1 of Candidatus Woesearchaeota archaeon. Taxonomy (GTDB): domain Archaea; phylum Nanobdellota; class Nanobdellia; order Woesearchaeales; family UBA525; genus UBA525. The sequence continues at coordinate 10,119 of JAPPOH010000007.1, forward strand.
CTACAATCTCATTCATCGCCCCAAGACCAAGGCTCGCCATAATGACAACAAGGCCAATGGCAGCCCAGCCTTTCGGCTTCAAGTGCGGCTTGAGCACAACATACATGACCAACGCAGCAACAAAGAAGCCATACATGTGAATCACTTGATCGTACTTCAAAATATTGTATGGTTCGCCAACAAGATCAACAAGGATCCACGTGTAGAGGACGCCATCCCCGACAGGGAGGCTGCCGCCAGCCATGTGGCCGATCGCCCACGCAGTGAGGAGCCAGAGCACGCCATTTGGGTACTGCACCCACTTTGTGGAATACAGTATGAGTCCTCCTAAGAGAATGATCACCACGATGTAGAGCATGAACTCATAGTTCTTTTGGAAGAGAAAGAACGCGGTGAAGCCAAGCAGCGCAAGCACATTCACAATGAGAATTGGCAGTTGTCCTGGCCTGAGCATTATACAGCTGTAGGGGCAGGAGTACTTGAAGGTTTCGGTGCTACGCAGCGCGAGGCATTGGCACGTCTTTATTGAACCTGTATGCCCCTAAGTCTCCTGATAGTTCTATGTGCTTTTCCTGCGCGACAGCTGCGACTGCACGCTTGAGCACATCCCGACGATCCCGATCAGGCAACTCCTGTTTGTCCGGGAAGACATGCTCTTCAATGGCCTGTGCAGGCACGTACTCATCTGGATGATTGTCAAAGTACGCTTGAACTCCTTTGGTAATAGTACGTACTATGTGCACGTCACTATAGTGATGCTCTTTTTCAAGTGCATTGCATAGTGCCGTACGCATGTTTTGTGCGGTTGTACGTTGGCTTCGCACATCAAGAATATTTCCTAGTGTTGCGAGGCTGTAGGTTGCAATGGCAGCTAGTGCCGCACCTGCCACCACCCCTATAAGCGTCGTCGGAGCGTACAGTGGGGTTTCAGGTAAGCCAGTAGTCTCATGTAGCCACCTGCTTACTGGCTCGTACGTACTTGCTAGGAACCCCAGTCCTGCGCCACCCATTGCCAGGCATCCAAGCGCTGATCCAAAATCACCTTGCGTATTCTGTTTGAGTACTGAGACATAGCTTCTTTTTCGTAGAAGATCATAGAGTCGATTCTGCTGTCCGCTTACCTGACGTCTCCCACGGATATCGTTTGCAATCGCAGCTAGTGCATCAGGGAGTTTGAAGCTGTTAGCAAGATGCAGCGTGTGTCTGTGCATCGCAGAACTCTCATCTAGTGGCTGTGCTGCAAGTTGTGGTATCGCTTCTTCAAGGTATCCAACAACTTCCCTCTGCAGCACTGATTCCTTGGCCGCAAGTCTTTCCTCAATGGTAGTTTTCCACACTGCTTCATCTGCAGTGTCAGGAAACACGTCGAGTCCTAGCGCAGTCGGATCCTGTAGTGCTGCAATGTACGCGTGTCCAACATCTAACTGGAATCGCGCGTCAAACGCTGCCTCTGATTGTGGTGCACGTCTGAATCGCTCAAGCGCCCGGTCAAAGACCGCGTCATATTGCTGTTTGAAGAGATGCTCAATTCCCTCGGAAATTTGTGCTTGCGTTCCACCAAGTGCATACGCACTGCTCTCGCGAACTGCAGGCACACCCATACCAAGTGAAGTGACCGCTGGAGGTAGTTCCCCCTCTGCCAGCACACCAGTGTTAGCAAGAACTTCTATCGTCTGCCGAGCACGATCAATGGCGACAACTCGCACAGCACCCGCATACCTTGAATCTCGCGTCAACATCAGTATCGACTCTCCGGTGGTGTCAAATACTATTTAATGCTTTCTCGAAAGATTCATAAACAGGAACACTGTTGCGTAGTGTATGGCGAAGGGAACAGTACAAACGATTTTAGACACCGTCACGAATGTGGTGCTTCCATCCTTCGTTTCTCGGATTGAGGATGGTGTGGATGATATTCTCACGAAAGTTGAGGATCGCGTCGTTGGCTTCTTCGAGCGCATGTGCGGCCTTGTCACCGTCTTGATTCTTGTCAAGTTTGCTGTGTTCTCCTTTCTCTTGGCATTGTTCTTTTACCTGCTTGAAGGATTGAACTTGTCAAAAGCAACTGTGTTCTTGCTCTTAGGTACTGTCTTCTTAGTCCTCGCGGCGTTCGCGAACATGTACTCGAAGATTCGTAGATTAACACGACGATGAAAGCGACCTTTGCTGCCGGGTGTTTCTGGGGTGTGGAAGCAGCATTCAGAAAATTAAATATCGATAGCATTCGCGTTGGCTACACCGGGGGAACGGCAAAGAATCCGAGCTACGAGCAAGTCTGCAGCGGCGAGACTGGACATGCAGAAGCTGTTGAGATTGAATTTAACGAGCAGAAAGTCTCGTACAAACAATTAGTGGAGACATTCTTCGAATTACATGATCCAACCCAGAAAGATGGGCAAGGGCCAGATCATGGGACACAGTACAGGTCCGCGATCTTCTACCATGATACTGCGCAGCAAGGGATTGCGGCAACGGTGAAAGAGGAAGCGCAGGAGGTACTTTCCACACCTATCGTCACAGAGATTGCGCCTGCTGGCACGTTTTACGAAGCGGAAGCGTATCATCAGAACTACAATGCAACGCATGGAAGCTGCGCGCGGTAAGGCTTATATCAGAAGCGTTATTTCCTACAGTCATGTACGAAGAGACGCACCCACTCAGGTATGCTGCACATTCGCAACGGCGACTTCCTGCCGCTGCATATACGACACTCATCGGCGCGCTTGGGACAGCGCCATTTGCATACAGACGATGGGTACTCCACGGCGCGCATAATTGGGTGCAGAATGATTTTTCGCACATTTTTGGCGTAATGGCAGCAACCGGCGCGATGACGCTTGCAACGAGAAATCGACTCTATGGTGCGCTGGGCGGGTTGCTCGCTGGTGGCGCTGTTGAAGCAATACAGTTCTGTACAGGTTCTGGTCGTGTTGAGCCACGAGATATGATCATGAACGGTGTCGGCGTGCTCGCTGCTCTCAGCGTTACGCAAGCTGCACAACTGTTGAGAAATAGGAACTGATTAAAACACGAGCACGTTCGTGCAACGATGCAGCGACAATACGTATTGTATAGTATCGTGTATTTCATCCAGGGCTGTCTCGGGCTTCTTGGCGTTGCGCTCCCCTTTTTCTTGAAGGATATCTTGTTGCTTTCCACTGCACAAGTCGCGTATATTCTGGCGCTTGCAAGCACACCATGGGTGATTAAGCCGTTGTATGGGATGGTCTCCGATTACTTTCCGCTGTTCGGGCAGCGGCGACGACCGTATATTATCATTGCTGCACTGCTTTCCTCTCTTGGCTGGTTGTTCATTGCAGAAGTACAATCGTTTTGGGTGCTTGTGCTCGGACAGTTACTTGCGAATGTTGGCTTTGCTGTTGTTGATGTCGTCACGGACGGGTTTGCTGTCGAACACTCAACAAGGAAGAACCGCGGGTTCATTCAAAGTTTGAGTTGGGGGATGCGCGCGTTCGGTGCAACGCTCTCCGGCTTCCTTGGCGGCTGGCTCATTGGTGTGATTGGCTACCAGAACATCTTCCGGGTTGTGGCGTTCCTCCCATTGCTTGTTGTGTTCGTTGTGTGGACAATGAAAGAGAAGAAGTTTGCACGAAAGGCAGGGTTGTGGCAGCACATGACGTGGACGATTCGCTCCTTGTTCAAGAACACACAGTATTGGCTTGTTGCACTCTTTGGTTTCTTGTTCTTTGTGACGCCATCCATTAGTATTCCGTTCTTGTTTTACATGCGCGACACGCTCGGGTTTAGCAACACAACGATCGGTATTCTTGTGAGCGTCGCAAGCTTTGGTTCTGTGGTTGGCGCGGTTGTCTATTCAAAATTCTTAGACAGGGTTGCGGTGCGAACACTGTTGTGTTGGATGGTGCTCGCGAGCGCTGTGTTTTCCTTTGCGATTTTTTTCATTAAGAGCGAACTAAGCGCATATACTGTCTACTTTCTCTTAGGGGTTGTGTCGTACTTGGCATTTATTCCAACAATGAAGATTGCTGCTCGTGTGAGTCCGAAGGCGTTTGAGGCGACATCTTTCGCGTTGTTGATGAGTATTATTAATCTCGCGAGTGGCGTGTTGAGTCAGTCCCTTGGGGGGTGGCTCTTTAGTGTCTTAGGTATTGCACCCGTGATTGTGATTGGCGCGGTCACGAATTTGCTGGCGTTGCCTGTTGTGCGGTTGTTACGAGACTAGTTTGGTACGACAGCTCGTTTAAGGAATGCTGCGAGTGCTCGGGGTCTTGAGTCGTTAAAGCTGTGGAGTTGCACTCCTCGTTGTTTGCAGATGTGCTTGAGTGCATAGTACGTTGGGTGATTGCACGCAGTGGTGATGCAAACAACTGCATCTCCTTCTCGTACCGCAGCGCTGATGTTTTTTCTCCTGTTGAAGAATCCGTAGTACTTGACAGGCGTGCTCGCGCTCCGCTCTAGCAGCAGCCGCTCAGGTTTCTTGAAAGAACCACCATACACGATCACGCGATCGCAGGAGAGGACAACTGCATCCTTTGTTTCTTCAGGTGCTTCATGAGATACTGTGGGTGCAACGGGGGTGAGGAGTCGTAGGAGATCTCGATATGAGGAACGATCTTCGAGTCCATCTCGGAGTCTTGTATCGCCCGCTGCAAGTGACGCGCGATATCTGCGAAAGAGAACTGGATCAGTAAGTACTGATTGGTATGCCTGATGATTACCAAGTTGTTGTGCATCATCTGCGAGTTGTGCTGTCGCGTCGGGATCTCTTCGTGCAATGCGAAGGAGTTTCGATCGCACAGTCGGCGCAGCACACTCGTATGCTGCGACAAAAGCATCTCGTGTCGAGGCGCAGATACCTGCAGCTTCCAAGTGCAAGAGTGTATCATCATAGGTGCTTGATCGGTTTTTTGGTGCAGCTCGCGGTATAGCGGTTTTTCGTTCGTCGTGTCGAAGGAGCTTTTGGATGTGTGTTGTGATATCCGTATTCTGCACCCATGCAAGGTCTTCTTCTGCTGCTGCATGAAGCTTGGCACGCAGTTGCTTGAGCTGTGCTTGCTGTGGTGCTGCTTGTCCAATGGTGCACGTTAACGCGGACTTGTTGTGTTCTCCCACCTCATATGCTGCAAGGTAATCCTGTAGAATTATGTCTGCACTCGCGTATGTCTGTGCAATCCTGAGGAGTGCGTCTGCGTCTGGGCTTGCAAGTAATGTCTCGCCATGGAGTGCGAGCACGTGCGCGGCCTTTCGCTGTTTTGGCTCGATTGCTACTCGCTCAACAACTTCGATAAGCGCACCAAACTGTGTGGTTCGCTCCTCAAGAAAAAGCGATGCGCACTCACATGCTGTGAATACTCGTCTGAGCGCCGAATAGAGTGTGAGTCTTGAGGGATGCTCTGTGATATACTCGAATACCTCCCCGCGATCTGATTGGGGAACACCCCGAAGTAGATGGGCCAATTCCTTTAGCTCAGAACGTACGCACCCCACTCTTGCAGCAAAATCTTCCACCGCAGCATTACCTGCATCTGCATCGTAGATACGTTCAATGAGACGGAGCTCATTCTTCGTAGTAATCTCTTGGTATGCAGGGAGTTTTTCATTCATTTCTGTGAGTGTTTCAATTGTCTCACTTGGATTTCTGAGCACTACGGATGAAACCGCGCGAGCATTGTGCTCGAGAATAAGTTTTGCTGTGAAGAGTTCACTCTTCATAATGCCCTGTGTGAATGCCTCGCGAAAGTCTTGCACATAGCGCTTCAGCGTATTGGGTTTGAGTGCTGCGTGTGCTGTTCGGAAGTGTTCTGCAGCAAGTAAGAGATGTGTGTACAGTGCCCGTTCGTCAATCGTTTCCATAGAGCTGCAGAAGTCGCTTGTCATGCATTGAAGTGTCGATGATCCTTGCAGGTACGAGAACCCCTCTTGGTGTTCTTCTTTTGCGCCCGCTGCTTTTAGTGCTGTTTCTTGTTCACCTTCAGAAATTGATCGCTCGAGTACACGCTCAGTAAGAGGTGAATCGAAAACTGTGTTGAGCCAATCTTCGTATGCTGTCACTGCCTGTTCGACCTGGTCAAGCGTGTGTGCGTAGTGACGATCGACTTTGAAGAGCATGTCAGAAAGTGTTCGTGAGAGACCAGGAGCAGGTTCTCTAGCTAGTACCGCGTCAAATTGTGCTGCCTCTTCACCTGTGACGTCGAAGATATCTGTGAAGGCAGCATACCCTAATTTGGCATCGAGGGCCGACTCTTCTTGCATTTCATGCTCTGCTTTTGCTCTCCTGAGGCGTGCACGTTTTCTTCCTATCTTCCGTTGCCGCATGGTTTGTGGAATCACTGTTTTCTTATAAACGTTCTGTAGTTCACCACTTGGAAATGACATTCACTGTATGGACCTCACATTTCTGGGTCTGTTGAACGAATAAGCACCATACATACACAGCCATGGCGAGATTCAAATACCCGAACGCAACATGACTGCCATGGCCCCAACAGTCCAAGACATCATGACAACACCTGTCGTCACAATCGCACCAACAGACTCTGCACTGAAAGCAGCATGTACGATCTTGAATCGTTCGGTGAGTGCAGTTCCTGTTGTCCAAGACAACACGCTACTCGGCATCATCGCAGAGCATGATCTCATACAGAAGATTGTCTGCACGGGCAAGCAATCCAATATCGTTCGAGCAGCAGACATTATGTCCGTGGCCGTCATCACAGGAACCCCTGACATGACACACAGGAAGCAGCATCACTGCTTGTTAAAAAAAACATTAAGCGCCTGCCCGTCTGCAAAGATGGACAGCTTCTTGGTATCGTGACGCAGACAGACCTTGTGAAGTCGATTGCTGAGTAACAGTTATAATACTCACCGTACTCCTAGCGGCATGCAGCCTGCAGAGATATTCAAGAAGAAGCTTGCGCATGTGCGCGGGTGGGGTAAACTTGCCGTAGACGATGCAGAATTGTTTGTTGATTTTGCACGCATACACGAACAATCAGGCAATTCGATCAAAGCGAAAGACGACATTTTATACCCTGAACGCTTCAGCGGGTTTGCTCGTGCATCAGCGCGTCACCCGCACGTGCAATATTTTGAAAGGGGAGACTTACGCTATGAGCAAGAAGGGGATAACTCCGATCCGTTGGGAGAGGGACTCATCTATAAGCGAATGCAATGGCACGATGGCCCGTTCACCATAACAGAAGATTATGGCGCGCCCACCTGCGCTCTCAGACCTGCAGAGCACTGGGGCGTACACACTGCGCGCGATGCACTCTTCACAGGACTTGATGAACCCCCCCTCAATCACAGACAGCGCAAGGCAAGATATACACTGGGAAATGGGTTCTATGTAGAAGCGACACAGTGGCAAAAGATCATTTCACACAAAGGAAAAGTTCGAGGAAAAGAAACAGTATTATTGACCATCTACCTTGCGAGCATTGGGCTCGTGTCGCTTGCTTTCAGTATACTTTTAGCCCATGAATCTTATGTCAACAGTTGGACATCTTCGTGTAGTAGAATAGCCCCGCGCGGATTCGAACCGCGGTCACCAGCTCTCTTCGACGTGCCGTCGCTGGATTCGTTGGCACGACTCCAAAGGCTGGTATGATTGGCCACTACACTACGGGGCTGTACTCGTCTAGAATTCTCGAATGTTTAAAAAACTACTTATCTCGAGGAGAAGTCTCGAAATAGTCAGGATCATCTCGCAAGGTCCGCTTCTTGAGTGCATCAAGGCACATACCATAGTATTCTGTGTCATAGATCTCTTCGCACACATTCAGTACGTGCAGTTGATACGCAAGGTTCACGAAACAGAGCCCATACCATTCTTCATTCGTGATGCGCTTGCACACACTGATATCTTCCAAGTCTGATGCGATAAAGAAGTAGCATCGTGCTTGGTTCACGTCATCATCAACGAACGCACACGCATCCGGGTCACGCGTAACGAGCGCGATATCATAAACACACTCGTCACCGTACACTGTATTCACCATCTCATCGCAGAGTGCTGCATCCGAGGTGTTCTGTGCAATTGCGAAGAGACAGCCGTCTCGTGCTTGATCATAGTCGATTGCCTTGCATGTCCTCGTATCACGCTGCAAGACAGTAACGTCAGCAACGCAGTGCGCCATCGTTCGTTCATCCAAAATGCCTTGGCATGGCGTTGTACTTTCCATCGCTTTCGCTGTATCCGTATAGCACCACGCTTGCAGTTTCTCATCCCCTATTAATGTACAGAGCTTTGCGTTCTGTTCCTGGGCAGCAGTTGTCACAATACATGTATCGTGGTTACTCGCCCCCGTACATGGGTCTTCGACAGCACATGCTGCGATGAGGAGCAGGCCGAGGAGTACGAGATATCGCATGCGCTGTGGCAGTGCACGTCGTTTATAGACATTTGTTTTCACTTATGAATGGCTACAAATGGAAATCTTTATAAATGATCCAGTGAACCCATGTAGTGAATGGAGGAGTACACTATGCGACACATACTCACAATCATCTGTTTACTGACACTAGCATCATGCGTTCCGTTTGGGGACCGCGTTCTTGGCGACATTACTCTCGGAAGCCAAGAAGAACCGCTCGACGAAGAAGCTCGCTTCACTGTCGAAGGCACAGAGGGAGACCTCATTGTGCTGTACCCGCAAGCAGAAGACCCAGACGATGATGATGTCACATACACATTCGCAACTCCATTCGATGACAAAGGCCAATGGCAAACACAACTTGGCGATGAAGGCACATACTATACAACAGTAACTGCCGACGACAGCCGAGGCGGGTTCGCAACAGAAACTGTTGAAGTGCTCGTACACCACAAGAACAGAAAGCCAGTCATTGACTGTCAACAGCACATCGTCATCACAGAAGGCGAGCGCGTTGACCTCTACGATTACTGTACAATCACCGATGAAGATACAGCAGACTTGCGTGTCGCGTTCACCGGTTGGATGAACAGCCACGCACGACAGACAGGCTACGATGACGAAGGCGCACACGAAGTAACAATCCACGCAAGCGACTTCGCAGATGACGAACCACTCACCACAGAGAAGGATATCATCACGATCGTCGTCCAGAATGCGAACAGACCACCTGAGTTCAACAACTTTCCAGAGCTCGTTGCAGCAACAGAGAATGATGTTGTAACACTCCCACTTGGAGAGATCACCGATCCTGACGGAGATAAAGTCCGCGTGACCTTCAGTGATCCATTCGGCAAGAACGGCGTCTGGAAGACAGAAGTCGGGGATGCAGGCGTCTACGATGTTGATGTCGTCGCGTCAGACGGCACAGACAGTGTGAAGAAGACGGTTCGCGTGAACCTTGGCTTCCTCAACACCAAACCAACAGTCAAGCCGATCGCAGACATCGTTGTCAGCGAAGGTGAGCTCGTCGAGATCCCTGTCGAGGCATTCGATAGAGAATCTGAAGATCTCTACGTGCAGATCAGCGGTTGGATGGACACAGTAAGCTACCAGACGACATATGATGATGCTGGCGAGTACACGGTGAAAGTGACCGTCTCGGACGGAAGTCTTGAGGAGTCACAGGTCGTGAACGTCATCGTTGAAGATCGTAACAGGCCACCCTATTTCACAGTGCCTGCTTAATTTTTTCTTTTTCCTTTTAAAGTAATTATCAGAAAGCTTATAAATACAAAGCCGCCCACTCCTCTTGTAAATCAGAATAACCTAAGGGGGTTTATCCACATGAAGTACTTGATTGCAATCGTACTAGCGGTGTTGGTCGTGTTCGCGGCTGGCTGTAACAAAGAGCCAGAAGCAGCGCCTGCACCTGCACCCGCTCCAGCCCCAGCGCCGGAGCCAGCACCAGCCCCAGTTGAAGAAGAGGTCGAGGAAGTAGATCCAGATGCCCCTCCACAAGCTGAGGCTGCAACAGAAGAAGTCACGGATGAAGACGTGCAGACCAGAGAGTTCTTCGGTGAGAAGATTGGTGACGCAGTTATCACTGCAGAAGATGTCACCTGCGACAAGGAGAACAGGAAGCTGACATTCACCTTCCGAAACCTAGATCCTGAGGGACTCACATGGCAGCTCGGCGGTCACACACCGTTGATTCAGCCAAAGCACCTCGCGCCAATCGAAGTACTCTTGAACCAGTACTCCGTGAACAAGCGTACGTACTTTAGTGAAGGCGAAAAGCTCTTCGGTCCAAATGACAACTTCCCAGACAACTGTGGTGGCGTCAAGGAACTCGCTCCTGGTGATGAAGTGACATGTACACTCGTGCCAGTCGTGCTCCGAGAACCAACAGACCTTGGTGGCGTGAATGATCTTATGATCAACGGCCCAGGGACGGAAGCTGACGGCGAAGTGCGCTTCTCGTGCGACTAAGTCTTCTCTTTTTCCTTCTTTTCCTTCTCTCAAAACCTAGAGGAACCACATATGCCACTCACACTCACAAGTATGTTTAACCACAACGAGGACATCGATACGAAGTACACCTGCCAAGGTGCTGACGTGAGTCCACCACTCGCAATCGCGAACGTACCACTCAGCGCAAAATCACTGGTGCTTCTCGTCGATGACCCTGACGCGCCAGATCCCGAACACCCAGAGGTCGTGTGGGATCATTGGGTTCTCTTTAATATTCCACCAGACACCACATCTATCCCTGAGGGCGAGTCTCTCGGCATTACCGGCAAGAACTCCTGGGGGAAGAATAAGTATGGTGGCCCCTGCCCACCGACAGGGAAGCACAGGTATTTCTTCAAGCTCTACGCACTGGACACGGAGCTGACACTGCGCAAAAGTGCTACGAAAGCAGCGGTCGAGGCTGCAATGGACGGGCACGTGCTTGAGAAAACGGAACTCATCGGCCTCTACGAGAAATCATGAGGCAAGATTGCCTGAGAACACGAATTCGTCCTCTGCCTTGTGCACGAGACGAATATTGCCGAACGTATGCTCTTCTCGCTCAAGGACTCGCCGCAGTAGTGCGAGCGGTTGCGCGAAATCACGGGCTTCATCAACGATATGGTGACGCTTTGCCGTGCTAATGATCACTTGTGTCCCGAGTCCGATGGACTTTACAATGACCGTAGCAGGCTCACCAGTGCGAGGTTGCGACGTGATGCAGCCACCTGCACCACAACCGTACAGGTCTCCTGTGAAGTGCATGACATCCTCACCATGATGCGTCGAGAGATGCGCGATGTACCAACCATTTTGCTCGAGAAACCCCTCTAAGTGCTCGAGGAGCGTTCCGCTCTGCGGTACGATGCTTTTTGCAAGCAGTGCTGTGTCGCTTTCCATGTGCAGCGTCACATCATCTTCTTCTCGTGTCACCGTCCCGACGACACAGCATGACGCCTGATCGTCGTTGCGTGTAACTAGTTCTTTTTCTGTCGCTCGACGTAGTTCCCCCATAAAAGACGGAAGGAGGGGTCTTTTTATTTAAGTACTCAGCAGATTTTCACGCAAAAAGTACTTTTCTAGAAGAAAAAGAAGAAAATTAATAAATACAGTGCGTATTCTCGCCATATGCAGCTCGATAAAGTGGACAAGAAAATTCTCGCTGCGCTCGTGCAGAATGCACGACAACCGATGAATCGCATTGCCAAGAATGCTAGCGTGTCGAAGAGCACAGTCCTCTACCGCATCAAGAAACTCGAGGAACATGGCATCATCACAGGCTACAAGACACTCATTAACTACGACATGTTTGGCACGATGTACGGGCGAGCACAGTTCAAACTCAGCAATGTGTCCACCGAACAACAACAAGCAATTATAGGTGAGTTGCAACGAGTGCAGGCAATAGACTGGCTTGCAACAACACAAGGCATCGCAGATATTGCATGCACTATCTCCACAGATTCTTTCACCGATATGGCACGAATACTGGGCGAGATACAGGCGAAAATAGGGAAGAAGATAAAATCACAGGAAGTGAGTTTCGGCTACAAAGTCTACCACTGTGCACCAAATGTTATTCTGCCCACATTCATAGAGCCCATCACACGCACCTACAGCGGCAAGCAACAAGAAACGCAAGCATTTGACCGCGAGCTGCTCGCTTCGCTGGAAAAAAATGCAACACAATCAATTCTCTCACTCGCACAACAGCTCAATGTTTCAACGAAACGCGTTATGGCACATAAGAAACACCTCGAAGAGGCCAATGTTATTCGCAGGTACACTGTGGAACTCGATACGAACAAGCTCGGATACGAAACGTACCATATTTTCTGGACGTTCAACGAATTTTCACCACAGCACATCGAGCAGTTCATCCAGCACCTGGCACTCCTGCCCGAAACAATCTACATCACACAAGCGCACGGACGAGCAAATCTTGAATGCGAGTTTCTCGTGCCAAACCAGCGAAAACTCTATGCTCTTGTAGAGCAACTGAAGCACCAGTTTCCCAAGCTTATCAGTGACTATGAGTATTTTCTTACGTATCGAGTCTACAAAACTCAACGTGCCTGAGGCAAGAACGCAACCGCCTCTGCATTCTCATTAATGAGAGGTGCGCCTGTACGCTCCACAAGTGTTGGAACAGTTGTCCCTCGACCATATCTCCTCGATTTCAAGAATCCTGCTTTCGTATCTGGGCGGACAGCCACAGGATTAGAACCATAGTGATCGAATAACCTGTATGCTTCTGGGAATTGAATACCCATTTCCACTACAGAGGAATCTGCATACCTGCCTAGCACCCGCTCCGTCCGAGCGAACTGGTCGACAGAACCTGGTTCCAGAAGTAGTATTTCTCCTGCGAGATGATCAACAACCTCGTTTCCTACGCCATAAAATCTATCGGTCGTTCGCGATGTCGTTGTTGGTGCGTCAACATATCCTATTTGTCTTGGTCCCAGTGACTGTACGAACGTTCGTAGCAGGCCTTCGAAATCTCCGTGACTCATTGTTGGCGCAGCGCCACTCAGTATGAAGAGCGATCCCTCTGGTGCATCATGAATCATTTTCTGTAGCCGAGGTTTGTTGAGGTATTGATGGACATACACGCATTTGTTTTCCGGATCACGAGGGCCAGAAAAAATGCTGTGGAGTTGGAGGCTCAACTGCGCTGCCTCAACATACCATCGCTGGAACTTCCCATATCTCGTTTCAAGCGCATCCATCATCTGCGTTTCTCGGCCTCCCGTCCCTGCGAACATTGCATACACGCGAGTGATGCCACCTGCAGTTTTTTCTACGAGCGGATCAATACATCCTTTTGCAACCGTGTCGTAGAAGAGATTTTGCAGCGACGGTCCAAGCGTGTATGTTCGCTTGCCCGTTGCCTTCCCCAGCGCCACTGCACCTCCGACTGATGCAGAGTATGCTGTTCTCATGAGTGTGTCAAGACCGAAATGGCGTGCACGTCCCCCACCACTTTCTTTAAACTGTCTGTGTACCTTGCTACGCAGCCCCAGCAGCCGTTCCGCACGTACTACGTGTCCTGGTAAGCTCTCAAAATCTTCATGGGGGAGCGGTCTACCTTGCTCTATTCTTCCTGCGACTTCTCGAAGGTATTCCTTTTTTCTTCTCGGAGTTCCTGGTGGAAGCAGCTGTGTGAACGAGTTCGGCGAAACTTTTCCTGGTTCTATACACGCATGTGCTCTGAAACTCTGAAGGCTTAGTTCTATTTCAGCAGCAAGTAACTGCTCTCGCGCTTTTGCACCCCCCTCCTGGAAGGTTTGTGAACTGCGAAGAGCGAATGGGGATTCATGCATGCCTGCAGGGACAATCCTGTGCTCATGTATCTCTGAAACAGCTGTATCGAAAGACATTACTCTTTAGGAGCGACATGTAATTTAAAAGTTTTCCGTGCATTTCACGTCAACAGTCTTTTAAAGCATCTCATATTCACGCTTGCATGGGACAACTCCCCTTTGAGAAACGAACAACGAACACACTGACGCGGAGCGATGCGACAACAGATAAACAGTTTGGGAGCGATCCAAGCAAACGGACAATCCCGGAACTCCTGGAGCGTGGCATCGTTGTCATTGACAAGCCAGCGGGGCCGACAAGCCATCAAGTCTCCGCATATGTACAGAAGATTCTGGGGATTACGAAATCGGGCCACTCAGGAACCTTAGATCCTGGTGTGACGGGCGTGCTGCCTTGTGCACTGGGCAAAGGCACGCGGATCGTGCAATCATTGTTGAATGCAGGAAAGGAATACATCTGTTTAATGCATCTCCACCAAGATGTTAGTGAGAAGCAACTTGCAAAAGTATTCAAACAATTCACCGGTAAGATAAGACAATTACCACCTATCATTTCTGCTGTGAAACGGCAATGGAGGTATAGAAAAATTTACTATCTTGAAATAATTGAACGTCACGGCCGGGAAGTTCTATTCAGAGTTGGCTGCCAAGCAGGAACATATATCAGAAAGCTCGTTTCAGATATGGGCGACGCTCTCGGCTGTGGCGCGCACATGGTCGAACTCCGAAGGTCAAAGGCGGCGAGTTTTCATGAAGAGGAAAGTGTGACACTCCAAGATCTCACTGATGCGTTCTATTACTATGAGCAGGGAGACGAAACGCACTTGCAAAAAATCCTCTTACCATTAGAACGGGGCGTCCAACACTTGCACAAAGTGTGGGTGTTTGATACGGCAGTCAACACGTTGTGTAATGGCATGCAGCTGAAAGTGCCGGGCATCGTAAAAGTGTCAGATGAACTCCAAGTCGATGATCCTGTTGCTGTCATGACGTTGAAGGATGAATTAATTTTGGTTGGTCGTGCACAAATGACGAGCAGACAGATGCTCGGTGAACAAGGTATTGCGGTGAAGACAGAACAAGTGTTTATGCCGACTGATGTATATCCAAGGAGTGCATGAACTCTACCTACTATATGGTACAAGTATACCTGAAAACAGGTAAACACCAGAGTTGAAACACTAAGAAATGAACCTCCCAGGGCTAAAGCCCTGGGTATCTCGTGAGCTGTTGTTGTTGACGGCTCCCTCGATTTGATTCAGCGATGTATCGCTGAATCGCGTCGGCTGTGACAGCGCCGACGCTACGAAAGAACTTGCCTGGGCTCCACAGGTGCCCTGTCCGGAACCTCCTGCGGAGGTTCGGAAAATGCTCAAAGAGCATTCTGCTGCTATAGCCTTTCAGCAACTGAAAGGCGTTGCTCACACTCATGCTTGGCTTCAGCTCGACAAAAACATGAATATGGTCCGGCATCACTTCCATCTCAAGCAGCCGTATCCCGTGCCGCGCTGCGGCACGTCGCAGTGCTGCGACGCAGCACCTGCGCACCGATCCTGTGAGGATCGGATGACACCACTTTGGCTTCCAAATGAGGTGGTAATTGCTCTGCCCAACCGAACGACTTAAATGCATCAACTCCGACATACTCTTCCTCCACGCAAGAGCTCACGCTACATCTGGCTGATGGTTTGCACCGCGCGAGCTACGCGCGGTACAATCGGGGCGAAAGCCCCGCATTAAACTTTCTACAACACGACTGCTCCTGGGGCCATCCCAGGACTAAAGTCCTGGGTTTTCACATAGGATAAACGTTACTATTCTCTTCGCTGTTGCCTTTCCTGTTCGCCTGAACTGATGATCGGCGTTCTTGATCGTGATAACTTTCGTTCTGCATGCTTGTGCTAACTCATCTGCGTTGATCTTTGGCACATATTCGTCGTTCTCTGCATGAATGACTAATGTTTTTCCTTTGAACTTTCGTAAAGACTTGAGCACATCTAGTTTGAAGAATTCATCGTAGTATCGTTTCTTTACTCGTTTGTTATGCATCCAGTCACCAGGTCGCCTGTACGTGAAGTATCCCTTTTCCCAAAGCGATTTCACCTGTACTGGTGTGAACTCATATTGCACGCCACGCTTGAGATCGCCCGTACCTCCTGCAAGGATGATTTTTTTGATTCTTTTGTCTTTGTACGCGTACAATGCCGCGTTGATTGCACCAGTTGAATGACCAAAAAGAACAATCTGTTTTGGTTTGTATGTCTTTGCAACAAAGTTAATTGCTGCTTTAACATCTTTCACTTCTTTGCTAATGAGCTTGTCCTCGAATTTTCCATCTGACAAATCAGTTCCCGCGAAATCAAATTTCAGAAGAAGAAACTCTTTCAAATGTGGTAAAATACTCTTTGCAGTTTTCCCTTCGCAATGTCCTGGGAACCCATGTAAAAAGACAATCGCTGTGTCGTATTGTTTTGGTTCATGCACAAAGCCACGGAGTGTGTGCTTGCCGCTTTTGAACGAAACCGGTTTCATTGGCCGATCCCGAGCTCGTGGTCAATGTGCTGTGCAACAGTCTTCAAATCTTGCAACGTTTTCGTGAGATCTTCTTGGATGTTATGTAAGAGTTCTTCTAATGAAGAAACTGCAAGCGTGTACCTGCCTGCTGTCTCTTTTGCAAAGCCTGCGTCGATGAGTGTTCTGAGATGGTGGATAACAGTTGCTCTGGAGAGGTGCAACGTCTGCGCAAGATCATCCGTTGAGAGCCCGGGGCCCTGCCTCCTTGTGTCTCGCAGAAGTTCGATGAAGATTCTGAACTTGCTCCTGTCCCTGTCGCGCTGGCTGAAGAGTCCGAGAGCGAGGCCGATAACCTGCAGTTCTCTGTTGACATCCTGGTTGTCTTCCTCGTACGAAACGCGTGTGATCGTAATACGGACGGTGCCCATAAGAGAAATGAATTGTGTGAATTATTTAAAGTTAGGGATTGTGCTTCACATATCTGAATCCTGCGGGAGGTGACGCTGGTTCGATGACAAACGTGTGGGAGATGAGTCTTGCTGCTTTGTTCGGAAAGGGTGTGAATGTTGGGTCGATGATTGTAAGTGGTGTGTTCGGATCACCCACGTCTTGTGCGACAAGTGCGTAGCAATTGAATGGGAGTCGTAACGCCATTTTTGCAACGAGCACTTCATGTGTTTGGAGTTCATTGTTTTCAAAGGAGTACACGTCATTTGTGTAGATACCAAATACGCCCATGTTCGTTCGCTTACCATTACCGATAGGACCGAGGTAGAGCAGCTCATATGTGTTCCTAGCCCCAAAGCCATTAATGAACACATCCACTTCACTCGCAGGCCTTTTCACAGGGTACATGCTCCCTTGATGCACCACTTCCTGTTCGCAAATCACTGGACGCTGGTCGCATGTGCGTGAGAAGTCAACAAGCATTCCTTGCGCGTTTGCAAGTTGTTCAACATCATCTCTTCGGAGTTCTTTCTCTGTATATGGATATGCGTGGACTTGTCTCTCGAGGTGTTGCTGTGTCTTCCGCTCATTATCCAGCGAGCCTTCGTACGTGCGGTGTACTGCTGCGACAACGTCGTTTGGAATCCATCCGAGCGCATAGACTCTTCCCGGTACGTTCTCCCAGTCAAAGTTAATCACCCAGTTATGTGTGTCATCGTACATGATGAATGTTTTATCATCTGTACGTATGTACTTGAGTGGGTCTGGAGGTAGGACGAGTTGCTCGACTGTCATCAAGAATGGATCGCAGAGCTTCGACATTGGTGATGGTTTTGTGAGGAGGCGCAGATAATCGTCAAGCGTCACTGGTTCTGTTGTCCGCTTTAGTGTTCCTGGCGGGTATGCTGTTTGTACCTTGCGTGGTTCGAACAGTGGTGGGACCCCTTGCCTCTCGATGATATCAACCCAACCTTGGCCATCAACATACCGGTCGTCCCTTACGCATTCAACATGCTCGAGGATCGTGACACGATTCCCATTCTGTTCGTGCGTGCGTGTTGGGAAATACCGCATTTCCTCACATTCAAGCGGTACCTGGACGATGCGATCACCGATATCGCACGTACCCAATCTCCATGGTCGTGCAGATTTGCACGTAATAGGTTCCTCGATTTCCTGCGCTGCACCTTCTGGAGATGCGAGTGCTGCGATGCTCGCAGCAGTTATTCTTCCGAGACGCCATTCATCAAACCACGCGCGAAATTTTCCTAACATAGTCGTGGAATCCTCCTCAATTTTATAACACTTCTCTCCGTCACCACTCGCAAGAGATTCTTTGTTGATCTAAGATCAACCAAAAACTATTTAAATAAAAGCAATCTCCTTGTTGATCTTAAGTCAACGAGGTGTTCAATGCCCGACGAGAAGAAGAAAAAACCAAAAAAGGCAAAAAAGCCAAACTTCAAAGAAGACCTACTCAGAGTCCAAGCAGAGTTCGAGAACTACAGAAAACGTGTAGACAGAGATAGAGAAGAATACCAGGCACGAGCAGCAGAAACAGTCCTCCAAAAACTCTTCCCGATCATCGACACCCTAAGCTTGGCATTCACACACAACACAGAAGACAACGACTTCTCACAAGGCGTGCACCTCGTCCAAGAACAACTCCTCACACTCCTCAAAGAACATAACATCGAACAAATCAAGACAGACATCCCATTCGATCCACAGCTACACGAAGCAATCCAGACAGTGGACACAGAACCAAAAAACACAATCATCCAAACATTCCAACTTGGATTCCAACGACACAACACAATTCTCAGACCAGCACGCGTCAGCGTGGGAGGCAAATAAAATGGCAAAAACACACAGCAAAGCAATTGGCATTGATTTAGGTACAACATTCTCAGCAGTCGCAGTGATGGAAGGTGGCAAGCCAACCATCATCCCCAACGCAGAAGGGCACAGAACCACACCCTCCGTCGTTTCCATAACAGAAGACGGCGAACGACTCGTCGGACAGGTAGCAAAGAACCAAGCAGTCACAAACCCAGAACACACCGTACGCTCCATCAAGCGACACATGGGAGAAGACTTCAAAGTTACCATCGAAGGACAAGACTACACACCACAAGAAATCAGTGCAGCAGTCCTCCAAAAACTCAAGCAAGATGCAGAAGCATACCTCGGACATGACGTCAAAGATGCTGTCGTCACCGTGCCCGCATACTTTTCTGATTCACAGCGACAAGCAACGAAAGACGCAGGGAAGATCGCAGGGCTCAATGTCCTCAGAATTATCAATGAACCTACAGCAGCAAGCCTTGCATATGGTCTCGATAAGAGCGATGCACACACAATATTAGTGTTCGACTTTGGTGGCGGCACATTCGACGTCTCCGTTTTAGAATTAGGCGATGGCGTCTTCGAAGTGAAAGCAACCTCCGGCGACAATCACCTCGGGGGCGATGATGTGGACAGCGTGATCGTCGACTGGCTCGCAGACGAGTTCAAGAAAGAGAACACGATTGACCTGCGAGAAGACAAGCAAGCACATCAACGATTAGTTGAAGCGGCAGAGAAGGCAAAAATTGAGCTTTCAACCAAGCAAAAATCCACGATCAACATTCCGTTCGTGACCGCAGACCAAGCAGGACCAAAGCACCTGAACACAGAATTAACCAGGGCAAAGTTCGAGCAACTCATCAGCGACATCATCGAGAAACTCAAAACGCCAACACTCCAAGCGATGAAAGACGCGAAAATGGACAAAGACAAAATCGACAAAGTGATTTTCGTTGGCGGTAGTACGAGAATCCCTGCAGTGCAGCAGCTCGTGAAAGACCTCACCGGGAAAGACGGCGATAAATCCGTCAATCCGGACGAGGCAGTCGCAATGGGCGCAGCCATCCAAGCAGGCGTATTAGGAGGAGAAGTCAAGGACGTCCTCCTCCTGGATGTGACACCATTATCGTTAGGTATTGAGACGCTCGGTGGCGTGTTCACACAATTAATAGAAAAGAACACGACCATACCGACGAAGAAGAGCCAAGTCTTTTCAACTGCAGCGGATAACCAGAACGCTGTGACTGTGAGAGTCTTCCAAGGTGAACGAGCAATGGCCGCAGACAACAAGCTCCTCGGGCAATTCGATCTCGTAGGCATTCCACCCGCGCCGAGAGGCGTGCCACAAGTGGAAGTCACGTTCGACATCGACGCGAACGGTATCGTAAACGTCGCAGCGAAGGATTTAGGCACCAACAAAGAGCAGTCGATTAAGATCACTGCATCGACGAACCTCAGTGAAGAAGACATCAAAAAGATGCAGGAAGATGCAGAGAAGCACGCGAAGGAAGATGAAGCACGAAAGGCAGAGATCGAGACGATCAACCAAGCGGACAGCCTCGTGTACTCTTCCGAGAACATGCTCAAGGAACTCGAAGGGAAAGTCGATGAGAAACAACTCAAAGCAGCGAAAGACGACATTGACGCACTCAAGAAGCTCCTCGAAGCAGAGACGAAAGACGTGGATGCGATCAAGAAGCAACTGGAGAAAGCAAACACGACGCTGCAAGAAGCGAGCAAAGAGCTCTACGCGAAAGCGCAAGCAGAGCAAGCAGCAGCACAGCAAGCTGAAGCGCCAAAAGACGACAAGAAAGACGAAAAGGTCGTCGACGCAGAGTTCGAAGAGAAGAAGAAAGCGAAGAAAAAGGGCAAGAAGTAGTCCCTTTTTAAAGGCCTCGCAGTTCCACGAAGAAGATGACAGACTACTACGAACTCCTCGGCGTGAGCAAGCAAGCATCACGTGATGAGATCAAGAAAGCATACAAGAAGCTCGCGAAAAAGTACCATCCTGACCTGAATAAAGACAACCCAGACGCTGCAGAGAAGTTCAAAGAGATCAACGAAGCAGCAGCAGTTCTTGGCGATGAACAGAAGCGTCAGCAATATGATCAGATGGGCCATGCTGGCTTTCAGCAGAGCGCTCGTGCAGGCGGCGGCGCAGGTCCTGGGTTCAGTGGCTTCGACTTCTCAGGCTTCTCCGGCGGTTTTGGCGATTTCGACGATATTTTCGAGATGTTCACCGGCCGCGGCAGAAGGCGAACGATCAGGGGAGAAGATCTCAGATATGACATGTCCCTCACACTCGAAGAGGCAGCGTTCGGCACAGAAAAGAACATCAAGCTCAGGAAGCACATCCCCTGCGAAGAGTGCGATGGCAAAGGCGGGAAAGACGTCCAGTCCTGCACCACATGTAGCGGCAGGGGCGTTGTGATGCAAGCAAAACGCACACCGTTCGGCGTCTTCCAAACACAAACAACCTGCCAGCAATGTAGTGGCGCCGGGCAAGAGATCAAGGACATGTGTAAGAGTTGTGATGGTGAGGGCGTACAGTTCGATACAAAAGAGCTGGATGTCACGATCCCTGCAGGTGTTGATACGGGAACGAGGGTTCGTGTCCAAGGCGAAGGAGACGCAGGGCCACGTGGCAGCCAAGCAGGAGACTTGTATCTCTTTATCTCTGTCGAACAGCATCCGATCTTCAAAAGACAAGGCGATGATATTCATCTCGAGGCGCCAATCAACTTTGCAACTGCAGTCTTTGGTGGCGAGATCACCGTCCCCACATTAGATGGGGAAGCAGTTGTCAAAATCCCAAAAGGAACACAATCACACACGATCTTCCGGCTGAAGGGAAAGGGTGCGGAAGTACTCAACTACCGCGGCAGGGGGGACCAGTACGTGCAACTCGTTGTGGAAACGCCAGAGAAACTCTCGAAAAAACAAGAGAAGGCGCTCAAGGAATACGCAGAACTCTCAGATGATGAGCCACACAAAAGTTTATTTAGTAAGCTGAAAGATCATTTCAAATGATCGCCCAGGTTGCCGATTTTTGCATTCCACATTTCTTTGTCAAGCGCGCAATACCAGAGACGCTACCGAAAGAAATGCAAGAAATTGTGGCACAAATCAAGCAGCTGCCGAAAGCACGTCGCGTTCGTGCCGCATACGATGTGCTCACAAAGAAATACAAAGGGCAGAAGTTTCAGACATACACACGGCTGTGGCAATTATACGAGACCGATGTCGCAACGCTCTGGAAACAGCATAACTTCATCCACTGCACTGCAATGAATTACTTGCTACGCGTTCTCTTAGTGAAGAGCGGTATTCCTGATGAGCATATTGAGTTACGGAGAACACTCGTCTGGTATCTGAGTCCACACCAGTACGTGCGTATACAGCTCACCAATGAACACGTGAACGTTGACGTGTGGGGAGAAAACAACAACATCCCGTATGGACAGTACGCTACTGGCTTTTGGTAAAGTACGCGATCGTTTGTTTGAGTCCCTCTTCCAGTTGTACTGTCGGTTGCCATCCAAGTTTGTTGTTCGCGAGTGTAATATCTGGTTGTCGTTGCTGTGGATCATCAGCGGGCAACTCCTGAAAGACAATCTCTGATTTCGTGTTTGTCAGTGCTATGATGTTCTCTGCAAGTTCCAAGACAGTGAACTCGCCAGGATTACCAAGGTTGACCGGTCCTCTTTCATCACTGTTCATCAACGCAAGCAATCCTGCGACCATATCACTCACGTAGCAGAACGAACGTGTTTGTTTTCCCGTGCCATAAATCGTGATTGGCTTTCCTGCAAGTGCTTGCACAATGAAATTACTCACAACACGGCCGTCATCCGCAGCCATGTTCGGGCCATACGTGTTAAAAATTCTCGCGACGCGAATCTCTATGTTGTGTTCTCTGTGATAATCAAAGCAAAGTGTTTCTGCCACACGCTTGCCCTCGTCGTAGCAGCTGCGTATCCCTATGGGATTCACGTTCCCCCAGTACGTTTCCTGCTGCGGGTGCTCTCGAGGGTCGCCGTACACTTCAGACGTTGATGCCTGCAAGATGCGGGCGCCATGTTTTCTTGCGAGGCCCAACATGTGCATCATTCCTATTGTGTTCGCCTTTACCGTTCTGATCGGGTTGTGCTGATAATGGGTTGGGCTCGCGGGACATGCTAAGTTATAGATTTGGTCCACCTTCTCCTCTATAAAGAGGGGATCGATGATATCGTGTTGGATGAACTCGAAGTCACCATCTAATCCTTGGATGTTCTTCTTACTACCTGTAAACAAGTTGTCGACACAGAGCACCTTGTTGCCTTGCGCAAGCAGTGCTGCACAGAGGTGGCTGCCGATAAAACCTGCGCCACCTGTCACAAGGATTGTTGCCATTAGTCTGTTTTCATACCCTTCCGCTCGCGAATCTGCTGCACGATCTTATCCTGGAGTTCATGCGGGAGCTTTTCAAAGTTCTGATCGATCAAGCTTGAAGAGCCACGGCCACCTGTTGAGGAACGGAGTTCCGAGGAGAGGCCGAACATCTCGCCGACAGGGAGTTTCCCCATTGCAACGACGACATCGCCTTCTTGTTGCATATCCAAGAGTTGGCCACGCTTGTTCGTTATGAGCTTGCTGATCTCGCCTGTGTGTTCAGCAGGTGCCTCAAACCGTAACGTTTGCACTGGCTCGAAGATCATAGGGACTGCGTCCTTCATCGCGCCGCGGATACCTTCTCGTACCGCAGGGTACATCTGCGCAGGTCCTCTGTGAATCGCGTCTTCGTGCAACTTGACATCAACGAGTTTGATCATGACACCGAAGCACGGATCATTCGCGATCGGTCCCTTGTTCATGACATCCTCGAACATATCATTCACGAGCTCGATAATTTCCTGCATGTGGACTTCACCACGAGTGCAATCAAGTAAGATGCTCTCGTTGAAAATATTCCGGACATTCCGCGACTCCTTGGTATCCATGCCTGCTTCTTGGAGTGCAGACCAGAGTTCACTGTCCTTCTTCTTCACACGTCCAAGTTTGATACTGCCTCCTTTAATCGCTTGCAGCAATTGTTCAGGCATTGGTTCCGCAGTGAAATACAACCTGTTGTGTTTGTTGGGCGTCTTTCCCTCGTGCTCGCCAGACTTTCTGGTGACCGTTTCACGATAGACAACGACTGGTGGTGACGTACTGATCTCCACACCCTTCTCTGTCAAGATTCTATTCTCGATAATCTCTAAGTGCAGTTCACCCATACCGCTGATGAGGTGTTCGCCCGTCTCTTGGTTGATCTCCACTTTGATCGTGGGGTCTTCCTTCCCGACTTGGATGAGTACTTCAATTAACTTTGGCAAGTCGCTCGGTTTCTTTGCCTCAATCGCTTTCGTAATCACCGGGTCAAAGATATGGCTGATCGCCTCGAATGGGGTGTCCTCGCCGATCGTGACCGTCTCGCCGGGGTACGCGCCTTTCAGGCCCCCAACACCGATGATGTTGCCTGCAGGCACGTTATCCACGATCTCTTTCTTCGCACCATTGTAAATATACACTTGCTGGATTCGTTGGTCCTGCTTTGCTCTGTTGAGATAGCCTGTCTCGCCTTTCTTCATTGTGCCAGAGAATAAGCGGCCAGCTGAGATCTCACCAGCTTGGGGGTCCACAACGACTTTCGTTACGACAAAGGCGAGTGGCCCGTTTGGATCACACTTCACAAGTCCCTGTCCGAGTGGACTGTCTACTTCCCCATGCCAGATCTTTGGTACTCTGTACTCTGATGCCACCGCAGGTGCCGGGTGATGCTTAATCACTTCGTCCAAGATCACTTCGTGGATTGGCGCTTTCTTCTTGAGCTCCTTCCACGAGTCGTCACCTTGGTACGCTTCAATAATGTCTTTGAAGCTGAGGCCCCGCTTCTGCATTGCAGGAATCGAGAGCGCCCAGTTGTGGAACGCGCTGCCCATGCACACGGAGCCGTCTTGTACATCCACTGTGAACTTGTCGTGGTACGCTTCCTCAGCAATACCGCGAATCTTTTCGTTCACGTTTGTGATGATCTTGATGAATCGTTCCTGCATTTGTTCCGGTGTGAGTTGTAATTCTTTGATTAACCGGTCCACTTTGTTAATGAAGAGGATTGGCTTCACCCGCTCTCTGAGTGCTTGACGCAGGACTGTTTCTGTCTGCGGCATCATGCCCTCCACTGCACAGACTAAGACGATACAGCCGTCCACAGCACGCATCGCTCTCGTCACGTCTCCACCAAAGTCAACGTGTCCTGGCGTGTCGATCAAGTTGATTAAATGATCTTTCCCCTCTACCGTGTGCACCATGCTCACTGCAGCGGAATCGATAGTAATACCTCGTTCTGCTTCGTCTTCGTGGAAATCTAAGACTCTCGCGCTGCCTGCTAAATCTTCGCTCATCATGCCCGCGCCGGCAAGCAAATTGTCGCTGAACGTCGTATTGTGAATCACCATTCCCTCTGCAACGAAATTATGGTTATCTTCAACAGTGAAATCGTACACAACGTCTGCGTGATCTCGTTCAATCTTTGTGATAGGTACATAGGAAAGAACACCTTTCGTTTCAAGTTTGAGTACTTGATTTCCGACATCTTGTTCAACTACGAATGTTCCTTCAACATCGTCAAGAACTCGAATGCTTCCATCTTCATTCTTGAGTTTTGGTGTGCAGACGATTTCATCACCAATTACAAGGTCTTGTGCCTTTTTCTCAAGAATTTCGTCATTTTTGCGAATGAGGTACTTGTGCTCCGGTGTTGTTGCAATAGCAAAGCCATTTTTGAGTGTGGTTCGTACTAGTTCTCCACCCTCTAACTTCCACGCATGAGTGATACTTTTGTATTCAAGTGTCTTCGTTTTCCTATTCAATGAAAATACATGTACAGGTGTACTCGGTGCATAGACAACTTCCGACTTTGTATCTTTTGCGAGAGTGCCTTCCTGTTCTACTTGTTCGAATAGTGCTTGCGCTGTTGTGACGTTTCCGTCAGTCAATGAAAGTCTCGCATCACCCTTCACACACTTTCCGTGGTCTCTGCATTTGGCAAAACTTGCGCTTACGCCAATATATGCGCACAGATAGCGATGTTCCGGATGTTCGCTTGATCTTTCATGGACTCCATGACTCTATCAACCATCTTTGCCATTTGGTAGTCCCTCCGTCGAGATCTATCGTTCAAGGTTTAGCTTGAGTATTTAAACGTTATGCTCGAGAGAGGTTAGTAGAAAGTAACGTGTGAGCACAACCCTGATGTTGTGCAAGATCAAGCGC
>JAPPOH010000015.1 GCA_028818155.1 Candidatus Woesearchaeota archaeon
GTGTGCAAGGAGCAGGGACATGTTCACCAGGCGCTGATAACACCTGATTACTAGGGATTCCAGCGTCACGAGGATGAGTTACAATCCTCGATCTGAACTAAGATAAGGTTTCACGGATTGGCTTCTCCTTTCGGAGTTGCATCCCATTGTCCTTACCATTGTTGCGCGCGTGTAGCCCAGAAGATTCGGAGCATACAGACCTACCGTAGCCTGCACCTTCCTCCCCTTTTCAAGGGCAGTTCTCACAATGTGCCCGATCGCAGAGCTCGCTGGCAATTGTGAGTGCAGGTCTCGCTCGTTGCCTGACTTAACAGGACACCTTGCGGCACGAGCTGACGACGGCCATGCACTACCTCTCGGCTCGTCAAGTAAGCCCTTTAGACTGACTTTCATCCTGCCGTCGCTTCTGGTGAGATTCTCTGTGTTGAATTAGATTAAACCGCACGCCGCACCCCTTGTAGTGCTCCCCCGCCAATTCCTTTAAGTTTCAGCCTTGCGACCGTACTTCCCAGGCGGCGAGCTTATCGCCTTCGCTTCGACACTGCACAACCACAAGGGTAGTGCAACGCCTAGCTCGCAGCGTTTACGGCCAGGACTACTCGGGTATCTAATCCGGTTCGCTCCCCTGGCTTTCGTTCCTCACAGTCAGATCCGTTCTGGTTAGATGCCTTCGCCATCGGTGGTCTTCCATGGATTATCCCATTTTACCGGTCCCCATGGAATACCTCTAACCCCTCCCGGTCTCGAGTCTAGCAGTGTCTTCTGCCCGCTGTCTCGTTGAGCGAGACAATTTCACAAAAGATTTACCAAACCTGCTACGAACGCTTTAGGCCCAATAATCGCGACGACCACTCGTGGCGCCGGTGTTACCGCGGCGGCTGGCACCGGTCTTACCCACCACTTATTCGGTGAACGTTCTACAGTCACCAAAAGCCTACGCCATAAGCGTAAGCACTGAGTATCCCCTTATCACACTTGCGTGCATTGTAAAGGTTTCGCGCCTGCTGCACCCCGTAGGGCTGGGACCAGTATCTCAGTGTCCCTCTCCGGGCTACCTCTCTCAAGGCCCGTACTGATCTCAGGTTTGGTGGGCCATTACCCCACCAACAGCCTAATCAGCCGCCGGCCCATCCTCTGGCACGAGTTTGAATGGTACGCCATTCCAGGCTGTACCACCTATCAAGGTTTACCCTCAGTTTCCCGAGGTTATCCTTGACCAGAGGGCAGGTTACCGACGTGTTACTGAGCGGTCTGCCACTCTTGCGAGTAGACTTGCATGGCTTAATCGAATACTCATAGCAGCCATCTCCCGCAGGATCAACGGGAATTTCTTCGAATTCCTGAGCATGGAATAAATTCCATACAATGGTAATTCATATCCTGATTATTAAGGTCGCTATCTGAAACTAATTATCACAAAGTCAATTGACTTGGGTCTTTTCTTCACAAATGACAGACTTCCACCTCTGTCACGATTGCCTCAGTCTATGTCGCGCAGCACGCCCTTTCGGGGTGTTCGTGCCTGTAATGCAACAGGAGAAGGTGGTTATTTCCGACCTTGCGGTCAGCGGAAACGGCTATTGTATGAGCCGCTCCCGACTTGGAGAATGCAGTGAAACTCAAGTTCTTTATAAAGGTTGTGCTCTTTTACCAGCACAACGAAAAATCGCTGTACTACTCATTGTAGAGGGGCGACTATTTAAGTGTTTTGCTATGAACATGTTGCTCTAGCACTCACTGTCAAGTAAGAAGTCTATTTATACTATACAAAGAACCCCTGCATGATGCGCCATAGAATAAAAAAAGTGTTCACTGAGTCATTTCACATTAAGGCAGTAGGAGATCCACAAGAAGAACTCAATGGCATCGCACGAATGCATGCAGTCGAGCGAGAAGGAAGACTAAAAACCCAGGTGCACGGCATCTGTCAGGAATTTATGTGCAACGGAGAAAGCATCACATACACCAGTCACCAGTTCTTCTACGGCATACGATCTCACTTGCAACAAAATTATCGGCGCAACATTCCACCAGAAATAGATCCTAGTAGTGCTCGAGACACGACGCCCAACATCACGCGATACGGACCATCCTCAAACTATGTTAAAGTTGCTACGGAACACATGTCGCTAACACCACAACAGCGCGCACTCCTCGATAGGCTTTCATCAGATCTCGATACACATTTACCTGCACTTCTTGCGAAGCTCAGCAACCACACAATAAACACAGATAGTCGAGTAGGAAAGATTAGTTTGAATTCAAGTTTCCGATACCTACCACCTCGATGGAGAACAAGTGCAGAACAAGCAGGTGCGTTCTGGCAAGGCACATACACTCCGCAAAGAGAAGGGAAAGACACAGTAACACTTCCAACCCCTAAGTTTGTCAGCGTCCCCATAGGTGGCCAACCAAAAAGATACTGAAACGCTTGAAACATATTAAGTATTCTTCTGAAGTTTATCAGGTTAAGATTTCGGCAGCAACACCTGTGTTATTCGATACTCTAACATGAACCTGTCAGCTCGCTTTGCACACTTGTACAAATCAAGGAATGAACCAAGTTCTTGCTGCCTAGATCCTTCGTACAATCGGTTGAATACTGTAGATGCTGCTACCTTCGCGATGACCGCGGGAGCAACCAATGCAGCGGCAATGAGCGCCTTCGTTGCGAGAGTACCTCCACCAAGTGCGTGAGCAGCGTCATATGCCTTACTCATCCATGGATACAACAGTTCGTTGATACAACCTTCCGCCAAAAGAGTAGCAGGCATCGCTACAGTGGATCCCATTCCAGACCAAAAACATCCTTCCCTTCTTTCGTGCGCTGCTGACAAGCATTCTCTCACATGATCAACAGCGAGCGCATCATCATCGCGATACGTACCGTCCACGTCACGAAATTCATCGACGAGCGAAAGGATTGCATGGTGATCAGTTCCTGCAGGTTCCATAAGACGTGCGCTACAGAACCGTTTTCCTGGTGTTCCATTGACTGCAGCCAAATACGAGTGCGTGAATCGTGTCCTTGACAACCGTTTGATCCCATAGTGTTGTTTCACGATACCCTTTATTGTTTGTTCTCTTCCAAGAACCTGTTGCAGTAGCGGATCTTCTGCACGTTCTTCAAGTGTTCTCTTCAATTTTGTAAGCCGTTCCGGCGTATATCCCTCAAACATACCCACTCAGCAGTAAATACATATATTTAAATTCTAGCCTCCTTGTACAGGGTATGGAAATGAATATCCTCGAAACCTTAGAACAGCTTGGCATGACGAAAGGCGAGGCAACAGTCTATGCGGCACTCTTAGAACTCGGCCCCTCATCTGTTGGCCCCATCCTCAAACGAACAACCATCTCACATTCCAACATCTACGAAATACTGAAACGCTTACAAGCGAAAGGGATCGTCACTGTGATACAGAAAAGTAACGTCAAACAGTTCCAAGCAGTCAGCCCCGGGAACTTAACGAATTTTCTCGCAAAGAAACAAAAAAAACTCGATGAACAGCACACACTCTTACAGCAAGCGATCCCCCACATCGAAGCGATCCAACACACGCACCCGAAACAAGAAGCACAACTGTTTATTGGGACACGCGGATTACGTGCAGCGTACGAAGAACTCTTCCGCGATGCAGATGGCGAAGAGAACCTCTGGATTTACGTGCATGATGATTCCTATGCAGAGATGTCAGACAAGTTCTACATGGAGCAGTGGTTTGACGTTGTGAAGAATGTCAAGTCGAAAGGGATTGCAGATCGCTCGTACAAAGGATCTGCATACGCAAAAAAATTCGGGAAAACATATCCACTGCGGTACGTTGACTTTCCTATCTTTTCGCATGGCGAAGTCTGCCAAGACAAATTCCTCATGGTCTCATGGGAAGAGCCCGTTATCACTGTGTTGGTGCATGCAAAGCACGTGAGCGAACATTTTCGAAAATATTTTTACGACGTGTGGGAACGCGCAACAAAAAAATAAAAGAAAAAAATTAGAAATTCGTGCTCCTACTCAGCTCTTCGTTCGCAAAGAGCATTTCCTTCATCGCATCCATTCTGGGGCCGAGCCAATCCATCGCATCAACACCCATCGGTAAGCGGAGTGGTGGTTGTTCCTGCTGTGCGATATCTACAACTGCTGCGGCAAGCTTTGCAGGGTCGCCTGCAGCGTGCTCTTTCATGTTTTCAAGCATGTCTCGTGTTGGGGCAACCGTTGCTTTATAGTCATCTGAGATTTCAGATTGCATTAAGTTGCCGCCGCCAACGAAATTCGTTCTGAACGCGCCCGGCTCAACAATTGTGACCTTGATACCGAGAGGTGCAACC
Source organism: Candidatus Woesearchaeota archaeon (assembly GCA_028818155.1). Taxonomy (GTDB): domain Archaea; phylum Nanobdellota; class Nanobdellia; order Woesearchaeales; family UBA525; genus UBA525. The sequence goes on from JAPPOH010000015.1 coordinate 4,330, forward strand.
TCTGCTGCGAGTGTTTCTGAGAGTGCTTCCACTGCGTGCTTTGTCGCGCAGTACGGGCCGAAGCCCGGCATCACGAGGAGTCCTGCGACAGAGCTGAAGTTGAGAATGTGCCCGTTTTTCTTTTCGCGCATGTGTGGGAGGAACGCTTTTGTCACATCCACGAGGCCGAAGACATTCACGGCAAAGAGTTTCTTATAGATGTCGTCTGATGTTTCTTCGACTGCGCCAACTTGTCCGATGCCTGCGTTGTTCACAAGGACATCGATGTGTCCTTTCCATGCGAGCGCTGCGTCTTTTGCTGCTGTAATCGACGCCGTATTTGTCACATCGAGTGCGAGCGGTAAGACCTTCTCACCGAACTCGTCAACGAGCGCTTGGAGCGCTTCTTTTTTTCGTGCTGTTGCAACGACAAAGTGCCCTTCACTCAGTGCTTTCTTTGCAATTTCATAACCGAATCCTGTTGAACTTCCTGTAATGAGCCATATGTTTGTCATGTAATCACCGGTATCGGTTTTCCGATAACTTGTATTTAAACCTTTGCTATTTATCGGATTTCCGATAGAATGTTGAGTGATCTACACTTGACCACTAGCAATCATTGCTTTTGGAAGTTTACTCGCTGCGGCAGCGTCGAGTATATACGTCACTTTTTCAGGATAGTTTCTGAGGTTTGTAGCAGGCAGTGCCGGAGAAATAGATTCTGTAAGAACACGCGCAGCAATGTCTGCTTTTCGCTCACCTGGAATAAGCATAAGAATGCTTCTCGCGTCAGAAATCGTTTGGTGCCCTACAGTAATTGCATACTCAGGAGTTGGGTGCCCTGACAGCTCAGCATTCACATCTCTCGTTATATCATTCATTGCTGTGAACTGCGTCACTGAATCGAATGGCATTTCAGGAAAGACAAACGCATAGTGTCCATCTGGGCCTACGCCAAGAATTGCAAGATCTATCCCTCCTGCCTCCTCTATTTGACGATCGTATGTTCCTGGGTGTTCTTTGTTTTCGGTTCCTGGAAAGTAAAATTCTGGATCATCTAATGAGCTGAAGAAATGTTCTTGCATGAATCTCCGATAACTTACAGGATTTGTTTCTGGAACGAGTTGCCAGGCACCATCTACTCGCTCACAAAAATCATCTAAGTTAAAGAATGTCGCTGTACCGAACGCCTCTCCGTATTGACTGAGTATTTCATACATACCTATTGGCGATGTGCCTGTTGGAACCAGAAGATTGCTTGCAGGCTTGCGCTCCACTGCAGCAAGGACACGTTCTGCAGCAATCTCACTCAATTGGTTGTAGTCACGAGCAACGAGGAGTTTCGAAGAGGGCATTTTTGAGGGAAACATAAAACCCCTTTTATCTTTTTGGACAACACACTTAAAGGAAAAGGACATTGCATTTTCGATGAAAACATTAACGAAGGAACAACACCACATTCTCCGCGAGAAAGGTACAGAGCCCGCGTTTAGTGGCAAGTATCATGATCACAAAGAGAACGGCACATATTGTTGCGCTGGGTGCGGCGCGAAACTATTTTCCTCTGAGAAGAAATTTGACTCCGGGACCGGTTGGCCAAGTTTCTTTGATAAAGAAGGGAAGGTTGCTGAGAAGGAGGATAGAAAATTCTTCATGAAACGCACAGAAGTACTGTGTGCGAAGTGTGATGGCCACTTAGGGCATGTCTTCAATGATGGGCCGCAACCGACAGGCAAACGGTATTGTATTAACTCATTAGCATTGGAGTTCAAAAAATGAGATGGGTTGTGCTTCTTTTGCTTCTCGCTGCATGCGCACCGCCAGAAAACCACTCTGATAAGACACTCGAGGAATGGGAAGCGGAACTCGATCCAGATGTGTATCACATTCTCTGGGAGGCAGGCACGGAACGTCCTGGTACAAATGAAAAATTAGGTGCAGGAAAGAAAGGAACGTATGTCACTGCCGGGTGCAAGCTCCCTGTGTTTTCCTCTGAGACGAAATATGACTCAGGGACTGGCTGGCCGTCGTTCTGGGAGCCAATCAACGAAGATGCAGTTGTGCTAAAGCCCGATTACAAGTTAGGGTACAAAAGAATGGAAGTCCTTTCTCCATGCGGCGAACACCTAGGCCATGTCTTTGAAGATGGGCCGGCCCCAACGGGAAAGCGGTATTGTATTAACTCGTTGGCGCTGGAGTTTGTGGAAGCGTAATCCCATACACTTGTGGAAGATGACCGAAATAAAGATCAGTCATCCTCTCAGAAGCGTGAACAGTGCGGAATGTTTCCCCTTCTTTTTGTAGAACAGCACTCGCACCAAACCCATCATCGAGACGGCTTCCTATTGATAAACACAAAAACCCCTCTTCCCGTAACGCTGTGTTCATGCTTTCGGCAATGGCTATATGCCCTTCAAGTTTCGTACGGTGCGATGCACAAAGCAAACTGTTCATTGCAAAGATCGCATCGTACATTCCTGGATTATTCCCTACTTCATAGAAATTTCCTAGCTGAAACGTTGCGTTCCTCCTGGTTGATCGAGTGATCGAAGATCCTGCTTCTTCAGCCATGTCCATTCCAACCACATGGCACGAAGAATACTTTTTCGCAAGCCACAACGTTCCGTCTCCATCGGAACAGCCCGCATCTAATATAGTGCCATCGTTGATATCTGGGAAATTATCATCAAAGACTTTGAAACGAGGGACACATGTATCCATCCTCCAGCGTTCTTGAGTTGCTTCATCTAAGTACCTCTGCCTATCTTCACCAGTCATGTTCATTCTCAATTCTTCCAAGCGCGGCGCTGCTAGTTCGAGTCTCTCCAACTGAGCGAGATCACACACCCCGTCAAGCGTTCCTTCTTTTTTCTTCTCGTCAAGAAAGGCTTGTGCTTCTTCTAAGGACAAACATCTGTACTGATCTTGTTTGATCATACAAAGCAGAGACCACTCTGCAGTTATAAACATATTCACCACTGGTCACGCACGCGTGAGCTATTTAAGGAATGAATGTCTTTAGTGTACTATGTTAACCCGCCACGAAGTCACCCAGTTATTCCGCAACACCAAACACAAACTGCTGTTCTCGTTTCTCTACAGTACGGGCATTCCGCTCGACGTCCTACAACAGCTCAGAGCTGAAGATATTCAAAAGAAAAACCACAGACTGACGTTCCAAGGAAAAACATACCACCTGCCGTGGAACACCCTCCAGTTGTTACCAGAAAAAGGGAAGTTGTGTTCGTTCACACCCAACGCGATCGAACTCTTAGTGCGTGCAGCAGCGCGGCAAGCAGGAATTCAGCAGCCGGTCACCGCAGCGCTCCTACGACAGAGTTATCCGCTCCACTTAGTGGAGAAAGGCGTTGATTTGAAACTTGTGAGGGAGTTATTGGCGTAGAAAGTATCTTAAACCTGCACACGTTCGCTCTGTCATGCAGCAACCGGTGAAACGAACACCCATCTTCAGATCAAACAGAGAACGTCGCACCGCAAGTCTATTCGTAGCTGGAGCATTAGCCGTATCTCTCGTAGTATACGATCAGATAGCAGAAGATTATCGAGATGGGTACCAAGCACCACTCACGAAACTCTATCTTGGTGCGAAAGATGCACTCCTCGGCAAACCGTAGAAACCTATATAAAATACCCTCGAGCCTCTTGCAGTCTTGCGCCGATAGTTAAGTGGTTATAATACGGCCTTGCCAAGGCTGTGTCCCGAGTTCGACTCTCGGTCGGCGCATACGGGCCCGTAGCTTAGTCTGGTGGAGTGCTGCACTGATAGTTTCCGAAAGGAAATCAGATATGCAGTGGTCGTCGGTTCAAATCCGATCGGGCCCATTTTTCTTAAAATTTAAATGAGAGAGCACATTCCTATGAGTATGGCAGAGATGACATACGCAGAACGTGGCTCGTCCAGAGCATATCTCAACGTCGCGTATAATGGAATACCTACTGTAGAAGATGCAAAACTTATTGCGCTACAACTAGCAGACCACACCTCGGGCATGGCAGGCATTCCTGATGAGCAACTCCCTTTCGCGTGCTCTCGCCGCTGACGCGTTTCTCTGTGAACGTCAACGGCAATACCATCACCATTCACCGAGAAAGTCTTCTCGGTCAGCATGCACTTGATGCCCTGGCGGAAGAGCTTCCCGATCGTCCAAACGCCAGTCCGAAATCAACTAGACAATCAATCATACGCCTTTTCTAAAAGAAAATAGAAAAAGAAAAAATTATTTGCTATTATCTTCCGCGAATTTTTTATTCACAACGCGCCAGCACTCGTGTGGGCCGCTTTCAGATTTCGTCACAGCGAAAAATCTGCCTTTCCGTTCTTCAATGCGGTATTTTGATGATTTGAATTTACTTTTGCTCTTCACATCATAAAATTCCAATTCTTCTGCCATAATAATCGCCTCCAAACATTATTTTCTCTATTGCCATCTATAAATATTTCGGCCTTTATAAATGTCGTCGAGAGCTAGAATTGTTAAAGATTAACTTCACAAGGCAATTCTGGAAGCTCATATCGAGAAAGTGGAACTCTTGTCGTGGGCGGAATACCACATAGACTGCCCTCATCTGGCAGATCGCCTTCCCTCAGAGAGTCAGTAGAAATAACTGGATTCTCAGCAGTGTCGAAATACACCTGAGCCCTTGCAAGTATTCTTCCCAAATAAGGGTCTTCCAATAACACCCTCTAGATACAAATTCCAACTTTATTAATGTTGCCTCAGGTTAGTAGAAAGTAACGGTTGAGCACAACCCTGATGTTGTGCAAGATCAAG
>JAPPOH010000009.1 GCA_028818155.1 Candidatus Woesearchaeota archaeon
TACTGATTTCAGCACCCACACGTCAGTGTGGGTTTATCTTACTTTCTACTAACCTGGTACAAGAGATGTGTTTAAATGCTTTTCTTTTTTAGTTACTGGAAAGTAGCACCTCTTTATAAACAAAACCACAACATTTATATATTAGTACCACTCAATAGAAGTAACATTTGGGGGTTATATACGATGAACGCATGGAAAACACTCTTGGCATTTGTCCTTGTAGCAGCCTTTGCGATCAGCGCTCCAGCAGTGGAAGCGAAGAAGGATCATGATGGTCACCACGGCAAGCACTATAAGCATGGCCATCATCATGGTTATCATCATGGCCATCACGGCTACGCGCACCACTACAAGCCACACTACTACGGGGGCTACGGCTACAACCACTTTTACACGGCAGGCTACCACTACAACACGCATGTCTACGGTATCAGTGGTCCACAGTACTACCGTGTCCGGTGGAACTATCCGAGTTATGTTGGCTACAATGGCTGGTCACGCTATCCAGGCTACTTGAGTAGACCAAGTTACTACGGACATCCATTCTACACACGCTACGGCTACTAGAACTCTTTTTCTCTATAATCCACGATACTCGCCGCGGATGTCATCTGACGTCCCACCTGCGAGTTTCTGCCGATACCCGCCACCGCCAGGACCACTCCGATCTCGGCTGTAGCCACCGCCACCGCCAGAATCGTTGTACACATCATCCATACTCGTTGGCTGGTTGTTCGAATCATTATACATGTCGTTCTTCCCTTCGCCAGAACGTTCATCATACCTGTCCTCGCCCCCGCCTGGGCCATATGCACCTTCTTTTGCATCGTACGCGTTCGCTGTGTCACTGGAATACGCGCCCTGAATCTCCTCTTCCGTTCCTTTCTTCTCCTTCTCAACAATCTCATCCAGCGCATCGTCTTGCTCATCCTCTTCCTCTTCGTCTTTCTTTCGACGAACCGCAGTTCGCCACGACGCTTCTTCATCTGCGATCTCTTTCTTCGAATCCTGGATGAGCTGCTCAGCCTCAGCAATGTCTTCCTCGACCTGCTTTTTCGTCTTCTCAAGCTCCTTCCGCTTCTTCTCCTCAAGCTCTTTGAGCTTCTTGATACGCTCCGGCGCATACATCTTCTTGAGCTCATCATCGCCCTGCATCTGTACCATGGAGCTGTGTAATTGTTCCACGTATTTAAAAGATGTATGTAGAAAATTTGACCTTATGGTGTCGGCGGATGCTGCTCCACAACATTCCGCAACGCTTCAACAAGCACGAGTGTCTCGTGCCAGTACCCATCATACTGTTCGCCGGTCATCTCTTTCAACTCACGATGCGTGATCGCCTTCTGCAGATGATAGAGTTCCAGCATCACTTTCGGATGGTGTGGCCGCAAGAGCTGCCGCTCCTTCACCAGGACTTTCTCCAATAGAGCAGGCACGTGCTCGGGAGATTCAGGCATCTCCCCCACTGCCATGAGCGCTGCGTGAGAGGCGTCCATTGCCGCCCAGTACAAGTCCACACACGCAGACAGGATATGCTTTCGCGCCCGTCGCAACGTCTTCGCAGTTCGACTATAGTATGTCCACACGGCCTCTTTACTTGGCTTCACCCGCCCATCTTGCAACAGCAGTTGTGCAGCCCCAAAGAAGCCGCGATCTAATAGCACGAAGCCATCGCGGAGCATGTTAATCACCACAGGGTCGCCATGTTTCACATACTCCCAGAATGTTGTTAATTTGAGTGTGTTGATATGCAAGCGAGGATCCACTTTCTTCTGACACTGAGCGACAATCTTTCTGTACGTGAACGTCACTTCATCCGTCACGACAGCCTGCACGTCATCAATAATGATCAGGACGTCAATATCGCTCAGTTTGGACGTTTCGTGCGTGGCGCAACTGCCAAATAGAATAACTGCCTTCGCAAACTCCCCCAGCTCCTTGTCGATATGTTTCGCAAATTTCAGGGCGATCTTATCGTCATCTGGCTTCTTCACGTGCTTCTTCGCACGCTGCTTCGGAGAAAACTTTTTCTTTGCCAACAACTCACCTACTCTCCTCGAGCGACGATGGTATTTAAAGGTTACGCGACAATTTATATTTGTCCTGCGTACTCCGCACGCATGGAGCGAACACAGACAGCACGCAGGGAAGCATGTTTCTCAGACTACAGGAATACACTTCAGGAAAGAATGAAGCAACCTATTGTTCCAGGGACTCCTGGAAGGGTGCGTAAGCTTGAAATATTTCTCGCAGCGTACCTTTTCGCGTCAGCAATGCTCACGTACACACAATATCAGTTCATGAAGCAGAGTCATTGGCTGTATCAACAGAATTGTGTTGAAGAACGGACGGGCGTACTCGGTAAAGCCATCGATGTGTTTCAGTTCGCATTCGCTGCAGACGACTCGCTCGCATGTACCCTCTATGAAAAACTGCAGAAATAATTACTCCATTGGGGTCTCTGACCAGAGCGACCATTCATTGCTCGGGCTATACGACCCGACAATATACGTTTGCGGGCTCCGGAAACCGAAGTAGCCGTACTGGATCCCGCCAAACGTCGCGGTGCCTGGCTTCTGCCCTGGCGAAACATTTCCAATAGGGCTACCGAAGGAACGCCATGCTTCCGTCAGGATACGCCCTTTGGTAAACTGCTCTTCCTCGTGCCCTTCCGAGACGACAGGGCCGTCCCAGCCTTTCTTTTTCATCTCTTTCACAAGGTTTGCTACTTTGAAGATACCTTGCCCTGGTGGCAGGTGGCTGTGCTCGCCTGTAATGCTGTCCACAACTTGTATCGCACCCACAACTTTTTCATCAACCATGGTTCGTACTTGATCGGTCGCCCATTTGTTGAAGCGCGTGAGTCTGCTCTCTTCACTCTCATTTTCATGCTTTGCAAAATGCTTATACCACATCGTCAAGTGGCTCGTGTCCAGCATGCCCTTGATGTGTTTCTTCGAACGCTCTTTCGCATCCTCTGGTGCATACCCTTTCGCGATAAGCTTCTGCTGCATCTTGTTCCGAGACTCCTTCACGATCTCAATGAACTCATCAGGGTGCCCACCATAACTCTGCCCTGCAAACCCGATTTCAGGGCCGACATACACTGGCTTCTTCGTCCCCTCTTCTTCGGTGACCTCCATCGCATAAATCCCTGCTTCTGAGTAGCTGTCGAAGGTCTTTTCACGTGCATAATTCCATGGGGCCTTTACATGGTAGAATGTGTCAATAAGCTCTTTCTTCTGCTGCGTGTATGTTGTGACCAATTCCTGGAACCCCTCAAGAGGAATACGTGTCCGGGCAATCTGGACGTTCTCAATGTAATCGCTCGGGTTTCCTTTCAAGAATTCCTGCAAGTCGCCATCTGACAGTTTCGTACCGGTAAGCCGATCATGGTTTTCCCACTGATCTTTGATCCACCTGCGCTTCTGCCGCTCTGTCATGTGTTTCTCTTTCTCCTGCATCTGCCGCTTGTGCAACGTCTGCTCCCTGATTTTCTTGATATCCTGGTCCACGCCCTGGTGGTAGTACCGTGCGTACCCGCCAGTGGATGCGATGTTCGTGAGAATTTTTAATCGATATGCCCACTCTTCTGGCAAGAGCTCAGGCTGGCCTTCCGGCCTGTGCAACTTGTTATACTCTTTTGTTTCTCGCTCAATCCTGTCCCAGTCGTACCGCTCAGCAACGAAGTTTTTCGTTTTATCATCAATTTTCGGTACGAGCTTCAGAATGTCTTCTGGATCAAACCTATTGATTCTATTCCCTTCAATATCGATGTAGTCTTTCTCAGTAAGAATGTGCCCGTTTTTGTCTGGTTTCCCGAGGAGGTGCGGTACGTCTGTGCCACGCTCGTACTGCACGAGGTGCAAAGGCACATTCGTGTGCAACATGGAATCCCGCTGCATCTGTCCCGTACGCGTGTCAATCAAGTACTTGGTGAGCTGCGCCTTGCTGATATTATCCAGCTCCTCCTGCCCGTTATCAAAGAACATTTGCTTGCCAGTCACAGCATCCTTCTTGTTCCAGGGCGCGTCAAAGATATTACGCTCGAACTCCTGACTCCAGATGTCCACGCCGCCACCGCCAGCAACCTCCGCAGCAAATTTCACCGCGTACTTCACTTCACGTAAATCCTGGAAGCGCTGCTGATCATTAATCGTGCCGTTCTGGCGATTCATACCAGACATGCTTGACACGCGTTGGGGCGACAACTCAACACCAGTCAGCTCCACCCCTGTAGATGCCATTTTTTCTTTAATTTCACGACGTACATCTTTGCCGAGACTTGACGTCAGGACGCTCGGATTCCCCTGTCCGCCGCCTGAAATAATCAGTTGAATTTTCTTCGTTCCCATGCGAATGTTCTGGTCAAGGTTCTGTAAGACGTTTCCTGTCTGCCCAACGTCAATCGCTGTTGTACCAATCTCGCTGATCGGCATGATTGGCTTCTCAATCACATCTTGTTCGCCCAGCGCGATCTGCTCCTCTCTATCGAACGACTGTTCGAATGGCGGACTGTATGCTGTTCGGAACTCGACCATTTAACCTGACCACGTTGGCATTCTATTCTGCTTCTTGAAGAAGAGATACGTTGTGTAACTGTGCTTTGCCGCGACCTTTGCCTGTTTCTTCCATCCTTTTCCCCTGCCGCGCTTGTCTTCTTTCTTGAGACCTGTCGTCTCAAAGATGTTGCCGAATGGCAACGTGAGGATGTCTTTGAACCCGCTGAACAATGCAGCAAAGGGCTCGTAAATATTCACGCCAGGCTCTTTCGGCTTCTTTTTTTCTTCTGGTTTCCAGTCAACCTCTTCCCCTGCTTCTTTCAAGTACTGCATGAGCTCGTCACCAAGCGCATCAAGCGCGTCTTTCACAGACCTGTCAACCATGCCGATCAGCTCGAGCGTCTCTTCCTCACGTGCATTCGTATATACTTTGACATCCTCATCCGTCCATCCATACGAGCGGAGGCTCACTTCAACGCGACCGACGTGCGCAGGGCCTTTGTGCTGATACCCATCAGCGTGGAAGTCCATGTTCGGCTTGACACGGTAGTTGAACGTCGCGAGTATTGTCGGCGCGATCCCTGTCTTGCGATCCACTGCATCTTTGCGCGCGATAAACTCGATCTCGATCAGCGCGCCTTCAAAACTACTGATGAGCTCTGGGTTCGTGTCATACTTGTCCGGCGCTTGCAACTTCTGCACATTCCGCAAGTATGGTTTCACCCACGAGATGTACATGCGGATGATGCTCCAGTGCTGCCGTAAGTATCTGAGCGTGAACTTGTGCCGGTGCTTCACTTCCTCGAACGTGTGTTTCTTCCATGCCATGTACGTCGCGAGCTTTCGCTTCAGCACTTCATGCAGTTTTTTGTTGAATTCCTTCGCTTTCGACTCGACAATTTGATCCACGTCATCATCATCACCAATGTAAAGGCCGAAAAAGAGGTCAGGCAGGGAACCGAACCCGAGTTGCTGCGCGATCGTATAGATGTTTGCTTGTCCTTTCGTGCCACCTTCAACCATGTCCACCCAGTACCCTTTCAAGGCGATATCATCCGCGACCTTCCCACGCATCGCACCCTCGTACATGCTCATACGCTCTTTGAGAATACGAATCTCTCGCACGAGCTGGAAGAGCTCTTTGATCATCTTGCCAATCGTGGCAAGGTATTGAGACGCTCGATCCTGTTGCAAGCCTTTCCGCTGCTCGATCTGCCCCCAGAAACTACTATGCTCTGCCGCAGCAAGTGTATCCACAGTCTTGAGCATGCTCCCGAAGCCTTCATCGATCTTCAGTCGCTCGAGAAACCAGAAATAAACGTTTTCAATCGATGCGCGCTGGCTCTCATAGACCATGCGCATGCGCCGGAGCGGTTGTGGAAAGCCTGTTTTCACGTACCCGCCGAAGTTTGCTGCGTTAAACTCTTCCGCTACTTCTTCTTCAAACCCGTGTTTGACAACTTTCGCCTCAGCCTCCATCCATCTATTTACCGTCGTGACGGTTTATAAACGTTTGCTCCGTCTGAGCGTCACAACGCCACCCACCCGCTTGACAACTGTTGCATTCGTTTTCTCCGCAAGCTCCTGTGCCAATTTCTTCCGATCAGCGCTCTTCGCTCCTGCAGGCAGTGCTGCAGGTAAGAATTTCACTGTGATGGTTTCCAGCCGCTTAAGGTCAGCAACAACTTGCGCAACCACGCCTGGCGTCAGCCCATGTTTCCCGATCAACACGTCGTTCATGACAAGTGCACCTCCACCACATCGCCATCAGCTAAGACGTGCCCGAGCATCAACTTTTGGCCGTCAAACCGTGCGCTCGCTCCCCAGACACGAGCAAACTTGAACTTCTGGACAAAATCCTTGTGCAACTTGTTACAGAGTGTTTCAACAGAACTCTCCCTGAACATAATGAGTGGCACGTCCATATCTGCCTCCTTTCCGGGCTCTTTCAAGAAGATTTGCATCAAATCCAGGTGATCAAAAATGAGTTCGCGAAGCTGTTTAATATTCTTCCCCTCCTTCGCACTCACAAAGAGGTCCACACCATACTCCTTCTTGAGCTTCCTCTGCTCCTTCGCATCCACAAGATCCATTTTGTTGAACACGGTGATGGCGGGCATGTACTTTTTGTTGTTCTCAATACAATCGATGAGCTGGTCAACAGTGATGTCTTCGCGAATCAACACATCTGCATTGTTCAGGCGGAACTCTCTGCATACAGCAACAATCGTTTCTTCAGTGATCTTGTTCAGCTTGCAGGTCTTCAGGACTTTTACACCGCCGCGTATCCGTCGCGTAATCTGGACGTCTGGACGAACTTGGTTGAGTCGAATGCCGACATTGTTCGCTTCGTGCTCAATCACCCAGCGTTCCTCTGGTCGGAGGCAGTCGGCGACAAACAAGCATAGGTCAGCGTTGCGCATACAAGCTAATACTTCTTTCCCTCTGCCTTTTCCGGAACCTGCGCCGGCAACGATACCGGGCACGTCTAGGATCTGGATGCGGGCGTGCTTATATTGGAGTGTTCCAGGGACAACGGTCAGGGTGGTAAAGGCATACGCCCCCACCTCAGATTCTGTGCCGCAGAGTGCGTTCAGCAACGTGGATTTTCCCGTGCTCGGAAAACCAAGGAGGATGACAGTGCCATCCCCTGTCTTTCGCACTTGGTACCCTGTCTTTGGCCCACTCTTCGATGAACGGGCTGCATCCTTCTCGCGGAGCTTCGCAATCTTCGCTTTCACAAGCCCAATGTGATGTTGCGTTGCCTTGTTGTACTGCGTCTTCTTAATCTCTGCTTCCAGCTCCGCAATTTGCTCCTGGTAGTTGACCATGCACGATTCAAAAGCGGCAGCTATTTTTAAGGTTACGTTTAAATACAGAAGACTCGTACTGAGAATGGTGGGTTATGAAGCGTGGGTCGTATTTTTTCGTCATTGATGCGTTCATCGCAGGCCTTATCATCCTCGGCATCGTTGTCGTGATTTTCGCAGATTTCTTCACAGCGCCCGTCACAACACAGGCGTACTATACCGCAGAGGATTTTCTTGCGTTCCTTGACTCGACTGCTGTGCGAGATTACGATGCTGCTGTGCTGCGTTCCTGGACACAGAATGGGGTGATTAACGATTCTACGCGCTCGCTGCTCAAGCAGCTTGTGTACTTCAACCTCACAGATCAGGGCGATAACGCGATCACACTGGCGAACCTCTCCACAGCTGGCGTCCCGGAGAACATACAACTTGCAATCTTCGTGAACGACGTACGCTACTACAATTCATCCCCATCGAGCAACGATGCACACATCTTTTTCTCATCAAAACGTATCGTACTCTTACAGAATGAAGAAACACATGAACTGTTCACGCCAGTTATTGTCGAGGTGCAAACGTGGCAGTAAGAGGGGCGGTGTTCACACTCATGGCAATCGTTGTGGCTGCGTTCATTTTGAGCTCGGAACGCCTCGCAACAGGCACATTCACGATGACGAAAGCAGAAGCGGATGCTGCGGCTACACGTGTGAGTATTGTGAACGTATTCGTTGATACGTTCGAAGAACACGCGACAAACGTACTCGGAACAGCAGGATATTTCGCACTGAAAAACATCAGCAAGAAAATCGGATTGGAGGGGGAGTATATTGTTGACATGAACCACACTGTCGAACAGTGTTTGCGCTACAACACACTTCCTATGGGCTTCACAAGCCACGAGTGTCTTCCCGGCGTGTACAGGTTGAACGACTCAATAGAGCTCTTGGCAGACCTTGCATTCTCTGAACTCGGTATTAGCACACAGTACTCTATTCATGAGATCTGGGTTGATGAAGCGGAGCCGTTCGAGGTGCGCTTCTGGATGAACATCTCGTACAACTTATCTGATCCGCTCGTTTCGTGGGTGGTAAAGGACAGAATCCTCATGGCAGCGGTAGACGTGACTGGAATTGAGGACCCAATATACGAGCATATGATTGCGGACCAGAACTACACGGCACAACGAACGTTCGCGAAAACACGGTGGAAGCACTTTGAATTCTACTTTGAACCGTTCAAGGAGTTCTACGACAATGGTTCGTATGCAATCAATGTGCAGAGTCCGAGCGTCCTGTACAGGTACGTCGGCTTGCTCGATGGGAGCAGCTGCTGTGGCGTTGAGAGTGTGGTGAATTGGTCACGCATCCCGAACGGCATCCAAACGCACATGGATGCAAAAAACTGGTCGTACATCGATTTCCATTTCCACAACAGAACAATCTTTAACTGTGGTGGCGCGAGCGGCGCAGATCTCTTGCCATTCCCAGATCACAGGGTTCGACTTGACAGGGACAGGATTCTGAACCAATTCAACCTGACGGTCAACGCATCGTTCGACTGCAACTAACCACTCACGGATAATGACGAACCTTTATATACGTTCCTCGTCGAGGTTACGTCGATGGGTGAGGAGATGATAACCACAGGTGTGGACGACCTGTTGGAGTATCTGAAGGATAAGGATCGTGTTGCCATGCAGGACGCGGCAACAGCATTGCACATTCAGCCAGAAACGGTGCAAGCATGGGTTGATTTTCTCGTTGAAGAGAAAATTCTTGGCATCGAGTATAAATTTACAAAACCGTACATTTATCTGAACAGGGAAACGAAAAAGGCAAAGCATATCGAGCCACCAAAAGTCACGATCAAAGAAGTGAAGAAAAAATTCACTGACCGAGCGGCCCGAAAACAAATTCCTGCTGGGAAAATTTCCGAACTGTGGAAGTCACATGTTATTGATGCGTTACAGAGGAAGAAAACTTATTTCACAGAGCAAGCACAGCAACGACAGCTCGACCCGGAACAACTCTGGGACGCATATGAAAAGGACTTGCTCGCGAGGTGTTAAATGGAGATTGAGGAATTCATCGAACAGGACATCCCCAGATTCCTTGATACCTATGCGGCAAAGCATGAAGAGCACGAACACCCACTGGATATCTCGTCAACCTACATCACACGAGATTACGAAAAAGAACTTTTCGCAGCGCTCGACCACAACGACCTCGTCACAGCAAAACACGTGCTCCACGATCTGAAACAAAAATTCGATGAAAGCCCGAATGGAACACCAGATAAGCAACAACTCAAAATTCTCTTAACAGATTTATATGAGAAATTCAAAGATCACATCGACTCGATCAACACCTTCGAGAAGATGGATACAGAAATTGACAAACTCACGGGGAAACCTGAGGGTGTGCTCGCTGCGGAGCAGCATGAACCAGATCCAATCGCTGCTGCGACGCCTCCACATGCACAACATGCACCCAGCAAAATCAAGAAGCCTGTGAAAAAGCTAGCAAAGAAGCCCGTAAAGAAACACGTGCAAGCGCCACCTGTCAAGATAGATCCGTTCGAACAAGTCAAACATATCCTCGGTGCAATCGAACATCTCGCCGGACAAGGCGAGTACGCGAGCGCAGCAACAACATACAAAGAAATGCGCGCAGAACTGCAACAATCGGCAAACATACCACAACACATCGCAGATCGTGTCACAGCATTGCACGAACAAATCAGTGCAGGATTGCAGAAAGAACGAGCAGCACAGCAACGAGAGCAGGTGCATGATATGCTGGATCATGTCCATACACTGCTGCGTAGAGATGATGTACAAACTGCTGCGAAGGCGTACAGACGCGTCAGGCATGCACTCCTCGATTTCAAAAACGTCCCCACATCACTCGTTCGTCGCGTGACAAACACATTCAACGACATTAAAGCCCACATGCACCCTGCGGCACCACTCGACAACCAATTGTTGCTCCAGCTCGAACTCTACAAGAACCAAATCGATGAGGCACTGCAGCACCACGATATCGAGCGAGCAATGAAGACGTACAAAAAAATGCGAATGATCGCGCAACAAATTACGAACCCAACACGCGCACAACGTGTGGCAACAAAGCTCGTGCGGATGTACGCTATTATCAACGCAATCAAAGAACACAGGCCGATTCCATGACAACCAAAGAAGCGTTCAAAACAAGCGCAACCGAACTGTTACGAACAGACACGGGCAAAGAGCAGCAACTCCTCGATTCGTACTCGCTGGAGACAAACAACATCGTCATAGATATCCGTATCATCACAATCGAAGAGGAAGCAGTGCCCATCTACAACGTCTCGATCGCGAACATCTCACCTACAACACGAATCATCCTTGAGAAAATCAGACAAGAATTCGTGAGCAAAATGAACATCGAAGACATCCAATCCTTCGAGACAGCGGACAACCTCGCACTTATCAAACAAGAGTTCCGAAAAGAGATTCGCCTCCTGATCAACAAGTACTTTCCGAAGACAGATGAGAAGACAATCAACATGTTGGTGAACTACCTCCTCGAAGAAAACTTAGGACTTGGAAAGATCGACATTCTTCTGTCTGATTCCCGGTTAGAAGAAATCATCATTAACAGCCACGCTGAACCAGTATGGGTCTATCACAGACGACTTGGATGGCTCAAAACAAACATCGTCATCCCCACGGAAGCGCGAATTCGGCATTTCGCAACGATCATCGGCCGAGACATTGGGAAGGAAATCACAAACTTGAACCCGCTCATGGACGCACACCTCGTGAGTGGCGATCGTGTGAATGCGACACTCATGCCGATTAGCAACAGGGGCAACACAATCACGATCAGAAAGTTCGCAGAGGATCCGTGGACGATCACCAAGTTTATCGACCTTGGCACAACAAACACAGAGGCCGCAGCACTGATTTGGCTTGCAATGCAAAACGAACTCTCCATTCTCATCGCAGGAGGTACTGGTTCCGGAAAGACATCGATGTTGAACGTCGTGTGCAACTTCTTCCCGCCAAATCAACGCATCGTGAGCATTGAAGACACACGAGAACTCATTCTGCCAGGCAATTTGCACTGGGTGCCGATGGAAACACGACTCCCAAACCCAGAAGGAAAAGGCGGCGTTTCCATGCTCGACCTGCTCGTCAACAGTTTGCGTATGCGACCAGACCGTATTCTTGTGGGAGAAATCAGGCGAAAGCAAGAAGCAGAAGTGCTCCTGGAAGCAATGCACACGGGCCACTCAGTATATGCAACAATCCACGCAAACGACGCAGAGGAAACAGTACGACGACTCACAAACCCGCCAATCGACATTCCGAAGCCAATGATAAGCTCTATCTCACTTATCGTTGTCCAAAATAGAAACAGGAGAAACGGGAAGAGAAGGACGTTCCAGATCGCAGAAGTCACAGAGACGGGAGATGCGCACGTGCTCCTTAGATACAACCCGCGGAATGACAAGATTGAGCGCATCGCAGAATCAAAAGTGGTGTATGAACACATCTCGCTCTACACAGGCATGGACCGTGCAGATATCGAGAAAGACATACAAGAGAAAGTCAAGATATTAGATTGGCTTGTTGAGAAGAAAATCGAAGATGTTGATGACATCGGCATGCAGATGGCACGCTACTACATGAGTAAAGTGAAGAGGTAACTGGTGACATTTTTCCAAGGCATCGCAAGTAAGCATCCAGAACTGAAACGAAAGCTCATCATCGCACATATAGACATTGCGCCAGAAAAGTATGTTGAGCGAAACGTGAAGCTTGCAGTCATGTTCTCCATGGTGATCACCGTAACGAGCGTCTTCTTTCTCTTGGGCATGGGAAAGTCATTGCTTCTTACAATCCCTATCGCAGGTATCACGTATTTCTTGATGTTCATGTTGTTCATGCGGAGTGCAGACGTTGAGATACGGAAGCGCGCAAAAGAGATCGACAAAGACGTGTTATTCGCCGGCAGGTTTCTCTTGATTAAACTGAACTCTGGCCGCCCACTGATGAACGCTATCATTGACGCGAGCAACAGTTATGGTGTTGCGAGCGGCTACTTCAAAGAGATTGTCAGAGAAATCGAGCTCGGCACGCCAATTGAGGAAGCACTGGACAAAGCAAGCAGGTACTCGCCATCTGAGAAAATGCAGCGCATCTTGTTTCAGATCAGCAACGCACTAAAAATCGGCATTGATGTGACGAATTTTCTGGAAGCAATACTTGATGAGATTGCGCATGATCAGCTCACAGAAATTCAGCGCTACGGAAAGAAACTCTCAGGGCTTACGATGTTTTACATGTTGTTTGCAGTGATCATTCCTTCGCTGGGAATCACGATGTTCATCACAGTGGTCTCGTTAGTGAGTATTCAGGTTGATGTCGCACTCTTTATCGTTGTCCTCTTCGCGCTCGTGGTGATTGAGTTCATCTTCATTACAATTTTCAAAGCTTCACGCCCAACGGTGAATATCTAATGGCAGAAAACGTGCTCTATTTGGTAGGAAGGGCCATCATCCCAAAACGTGTCCGCCCGGATTTACGACTGTACTTGCTGAAGGCAGGGAAGCCAGACGTGCCCTACACATTGTTCGGCAGCCTCTTCTTCATTGTGTCTGTCGTTGCGTACTTTCTCTACATGGGGTTCTTTTACACAGAACTCAAGACCACGTACAGTTTTGCCGTGTTTGGTGTACTGACATTCATTGTATTCGCTATCACGATGTTTTTGCTCATCTTCACGTGCTTCGTGGGATTGTATTTTCATTGGAATATCAAAATCTACAACAGGACGAAGGAACTTGAGCTGCTACTTCCTGACTACTTGACGCTTGTGAGCACGAACCTGAAAGGGGGGATGAGTTTCGAAAGCGCGCTCTGGAGCGCGATCAAGCCGGAGTTCGGTATTTTAGCGAATGAGATTGGCCTCGTAAGTAAAAGAGTCATGACGGGGAACGAGGTCGCCGAGGCGCTTGTTGAGTTTAGCGTCAAATATGAAAGCCCGACACTGAGAAGGAACGTGCAGCTCCTCATTGGAGAGCTCGAATCTGGTGGGAAGATTGTTGACACGATCGATAAAATCGTTGGGGATATGAAGAAAACGGAGAGTCTCAAAAAGGAGATGGCAGCATCTACAGTCACGTACATGATGTTTATTGGCGCTCTTGTCGCGATGATCTGTCCTGTCCTGTTTGCGCTGTCGCTAGAACTCTTTAGCATCACAACAAGTTTCATTGGGAACATCTCTGGAAACGTTGGCTCGAACTCCGCAGGCCTCTCGCTGAACCCCGCAACTATCACAAAAGGGGACTTCCGGTTGTTTAGTCTTGGGGCGATCACGATCATCTCTGTCTTCAGCAGTATCATCATTGCAATAATCGAGAAAGGCGAGGTTCGTGCAGGACTGAAGTACATCCCTATGTTGTTAATCAGTAGCCTCACGGTGTATTTCATCGCAACCGGTGTCTTTGGTATGCTCTTCGGGAATATTCAGATAGGATAACATTTATATACGATCTTCACAGGAAAACCACTATGAAACAACTTGATATCGCACACCATAAGTTCATCATGCTCTGCTTTGTATTGCTTGTGTTCTTGACAGGTGTGTTCTTCGGTGTGAAGTTGAGTTCACTCGCAGGACAGGAGGGGATGCTGGTACTTATCTTTGGCCTCTCATTCCTGAGTATTATCATGCTCTTCTTGATATTCACGCAAGTAGTACACGTACATGACCTTGTACGGAGGAAAAAGAAATGAAACGCGGACAAGCAGCACTTGAGTTTATTATGACATACGGCTGGGCTATTTTGGCAGTCTTAGCAGCAATAGCGGCACTCGCATACTTTGGGGTGTTGAACCCGGGCAAGTATGTTCCGGATAAGTGCTTGTTCAAGACAGGTATCACGTGTACGGACTTCCTCATCACGGAAACATCAGGAACAGAAGTAACTGTGCAGTTCACGATGCAGAATGACATGGGTGAGGCGATCACAATCGATGCTGTGAGTGATGTGCAAGCAGAGATTAAGAATAATGGCCCTGAAGACTGCACACCAACAGGATCTTCGACGATTGGTGCTGGAGAGTCTGAAGAGTTCACGTGCACTGGCGTTGCTGGGAACCCTGGTGTTGATCAGCCAGTGAAAGTGAAAATCACATTCGACTACAGAAAGACTGCTGGAACGTACACGCAGAAAGCGCCAGGAGAGATTAGCACAACGGTGCAGTGATGAGAGGACAGGCAGCACTTGAGTTCGTCACGACGTACGGGTGGGCGCTCCTTATTATCCTGGTGATGATCGGCACCATCAGCTATTTCGGCGTTCTCAAGCCAAGCTCTCTTGTTCCAAACAGTTGCACGGTTGGCGCGGAGTTGAGTTGTGCAGATTATGCGATGGCGAATGATGGCACGATGTCATTGCAATTGAAGCAAGGCGTCGGGAAGTCTATCTACATCCAGAGCATGGTGTGCTCCTACAAAGACCAGGCAGAAGCTGGAGAGCTGAGCACAGGCCCGATCTCCAATGACAAATGGTCGCCAAACGAGCCACAGATTTTCGAGTGTCAGCTCACTGATTTGCAAGTGATGGCTGGTCTGGGTGAAAAAGTGAAAGTGTACTTTGACATCGTGTATAAAAAAGCGGATGACGCGCTTGCCTTCGAGCACACTGCATCTGGCGAAATGATTATCGAGGTCCCTGCATGAGGGGACAGGCTGCACTGGAATACCTTGTCACATACGGTTGGGGGTTCCTTGCAATTCTTATTGTGATCGCAGGACTGAGCTACTTTGGCTTCTTGAGCCCGAGTAAGTACTTGCCAGAACGGTGTGACTTTGGCATTCAGCTTTCGTGCGCTGATTTTCTGCTACAAGATGCAACTGCCTCTGCAGATGGACAAGTGAGCATCCGATTCAGGAATAACTTTGGCGATGCGATCAACATCACGGATGCGTGGCTCCCCGACGGTTCAAAACCAGCGTTCGAATCTGGCTCGTGGCCTGATGAGGGCGTGTATATTGCGAAGGGAAACATTTCGATGCCCTTCAGACTTGACCTGCCTGATTCGGCAGGGGATGAGTACTTACTCGTTGAGGGGACGCGAGGAAAGGTCTTACTCACACTCGAGTTCCAGCGCAATCTTGCGGGCGCACCACCACACAATGTGTCTGGTGAGATTTTCGCGACTGTTCGAGCGTAAGGTTTATAAGGGGTAGTGTGCTCCATCGTAGTGTTCTGTTCCTGCGGGAACGGAGGGGTTATTGTGGATTCAATCTTTACACCTGAATTTGGTACAAAGGACAAGCAAGAATTAGTGAAGACAGGCACGACGACAGTTGGCATCATCTGCAAAGATTGTGTCGTCATGGCAGCTGACAAGCGCGCGACTGCAGGACACTTGATTGCGAACAAGAAAACAGAGAAGGTCCGCCCAGTGACGGACCATATTGTTGTCACAACCGCTGGTGGCGTGGCTGATCTGCAATTACTGTACAAGTACTTACATGCTGAGCTCAAGCTCAAGCTGATCCGTGGCGGGAGGCACGCAACTGTGAAAGAAGCGGCAAACCTCTTGAGCTCATGGGTCTATAACATCGTGCGACGAAGCTATTCTGTCGTGCATTTCCTTGTTGGTGGGTATGATACGAAACCGCAACTATTCGATGTGTATCCTGATGGAAGCACGATGGATGTTGATGATTACCTGGCGAGTGGCTCAGGGAGCGTGTTCGCTCTTGGTGTCCTCGAGAATAAATACAAGAACGGCCTGTCGAAAGAAGAAGGTGTCCAGTTAGCACTTGAGGCGATTAACGCAGCACTTGCTCGCGATAGCGCGAGCGGGAATGGTGTTGACGTCTTCGTCACAGATGCAAAGGGCACGGAACAGGCGGTCTCAAAGGAAATATTGACGACAGTATAACTTTATTCTGTGATGAAAATGCCTGCAGATATTATTAAAGAAATCATGAAGATAGTGCCAGAGGAGAAGATCTCTGACGTGGCGTTCGAAGCAGCAAATATCGTGCTGTACACGAAGAACAAAGGCTACTTTTTGGATGATAAAGAAACGGTTCGGAAAGCGGTCAACACGGTGAAGAAACGTATTGAACTGCGTCCAGATCCGTCAATGTGTGTTGATCAAGAAACGACAGAGAAACTCATCCATACGATTCTGACAGCAGAAAGCGGCGTGGATCAGATCGTGTTCGATCCCGAGCGGAGTGTGGTGTACATTGAAGTTGAAAACCCAGGGATTGCGATCGCAAATAGGGGGGCGTTGATCAATAAGGTGAAGGAAGAAACGCTGTGGATGCCTGTCCTGAAGCGAAAGCCCCCTATCAAGTCACAATTAATCGAGAATATTCGTTCTGTGTTGTATGAAAACTCAGAGTACAGGAGGAAATTCTTGCATAAGGCGGGCGAGCGCATCTATAACGGGTGGCAGAAGGAACGGAAGGAAGAGTGGGTACGTATTACGTATCTTGGCGGCGGTCGCCAGGTTGGAAGGTCTGCGATTTTCTTGCAGACGCCAGAATCTCGCGTGTTATTTGATTGCGGCGTTGATCCTGCGAGCGATGATCACGCGTACCCGTATCTAGAGGCGCCAGAGTTCAGACTAGAGGAGTTGGATGCGATCGTCATTAGTCACGCACACCTTGATCACACAGGATTCTTACCTTATTTGTTCAAGTACGGGTATCGAGGACCTGTGTACTGCACGGAACCAACGCGCGATATCATGTCATTGTTGCAACTGGACCTCATTAAAATCGCGCGGGATAAGGAAGAGGACGCGATTTACAGCGTCGATGAAGTGCGTGAAGTGGTCAAGCACACCGTCACGTTAGACTTAGAATCTGTCACGGACATCACGCCGGACGTGCGTATCACGTTCTATAACGCCGGCCACATTCTCGGGAGCGCAATGGTCCACATTCATGTCGGGAACGGGCTGCATAACATTCTGTACACTGCCGATATCAAGTACGCAAAGACGCACATGCTCGCACCATCCCATACGAAATTTCCGCGCGTGGAGACGATGCTCATTGAGAGTACATACGGTGGAAAGGATAATGTCGTGAGTAATTCCGCTGATGACGAGTTTGCGCGATTCATTATTAACACAATGAAGCGTGGCGGAAAAGTGCTGATGCCAACACTCGGCTCTGGCCGTGCACAAGAAGTGGTGGTCTTGATTGAGAAGTTGATCAAACAGAAGAAGATCCCGAAGGACGTGCCGATTTACCTTGATGGCATGCTCTGGGATATTATGGCGATTCACACAGCGTACCCTGAGTTCTTGAACTCCTCGTTACGACAACGCATCTTCCACAAAGAGGACAACCCGTTCCTCGCAGAGAATATCAAGCGTGTCGGAAGCGCAAAAGAGCGCAAGCAAATCGTTGAAGAAGGGGAGCCATGCATTATCATCGCAACATCAGGTATGCTCACAGGCGGCCCTTCTGTGTTCTATTTGCAAGAATTATGCGCTGACAAGAGAAATGCACTCGTCTTTAGCTGCTATCAAGCGGAGGGCACGCTTGGCAGGCAGATCCAAGCGGGCGTGAGCGAATTTAGTATTACCACGGGGAGAAAGGTGGAAGCGTTTCCTATCAAGCTAGAAATTTTCAAGATTGAGATCTCCGGACACTCTGACAGGCGCGAGCTCATGAACTTCGTCAAGAATTGTTCGCCACGACCTCGCAAGGTGCTTGTGAATCACGGTGAAATTAGTCGGTGCTTGGACTTTGCTCGTTCACTGCATCAGCAGTTTCGAATTGAAACGATTTGTCCACGGAACCTTGATTGTTTACGGCTACGGTAGCCACGATAACCTTTATATACCCTGTTCTCGGAGGATACTGGTATGTCTGAAGAAGTCAAAGACATGGGGTTCTATAAGTACAGGTACCGTGGCACGTTCGATTGGGAGAACCTCTATCAGCAAGCACGAACTTATTTCACTCGTGTACTCGGCAGCGAGGTGTACTTCAAGGAGAAAAAGTACAAGCATAAGGAATTGCAATTTGAGGTGCAATGGGAGATCAGACACTATTACGACGCGTTCAGCGCGTGGCAGTACAACGTCACACTGAAAGTCGTTGACCCGGTTCACAGATATGAGAAAGTGGACGGGAAAACAAAGCGCCTCGTTGAGGGAAACTTACGTGTGTGGGTTGATTACAATTACATTAGCAATTACGAGATGCCGACGCTCGCAGGGGGCGAGAAGCAGATGTTTGCACAGGGGAGTATGCTCCAGCGCATGTACTGGAAGCTCACATGGCGAGAGCGGTATGATTTGGCAGAGGACGTTGGCATGTTTTTTGTGCATGATTTCATTGAAGAGATTAAGCGACTTGTCGAGGCACAGTTTGGGGGCTATGCGAGCATTGGTGAGCCATGGTAGAGTCCAAGATTCTCATTAACAAGAAACCGATCAAGTACACTGGTATCTTTCGCATTGACGAACTGCACGCTGTACTCAAACGCTTCTTTCAGGAACGACAATTCATTCAAGTGGAGTTCAAGACGAACGAAGTCGTGAAGCCGAGCGGTAAGGTCTTCTTTCTTGAGCTCATGCCTTACCGAAAGATGAGCGACTATGCGAAGAAGCAGTTTCATATTGAGATTTACATGCATGGCCTCACACAAAAGGTTGTGGAGATTGATGGCAGAAAGGAACAGTTTGATCATGCAGAGATTCTTGTACTATCAACACTCAAGATGGTCACGGATTGGCGCCAGCGGTTCGAGGGGACTGGCTTTTACTTTCTTTTGCGTACATTCTTGGATAAATTCATCAGGTTTGACGTGATTCGTGAGATCGAGGACGAGGCGGTGAAGGATTTTATGGACTTGCAAGGGAAACTCAACGAGTACTTGTCAGCGAAGCGATTCAAGACCACAGATCCTGGCGGCGAGCGTATGCGGGTGAGGGAAGCTGAATGACTGAGATTAAGGTCCTTGTTGATAAGAAAGAACTCAGATACGAGGGGCCGTTTCGCTTAGAGGAATTTCATGGGACGCTCATGCGATTCTTTAAAGAGCGACACTTCGTGCAGGTGGAGCTCCGCTCTGAAGAGAAGCAACATTCTGACGGCAAGTACTTCTTCGCTGAGATGTTCCCGTACAGGAAGATGAGTGATTACTTGCGAAAGGCGTTTCACCTCGAGATCTTTATGTATCGGCTGAACAAGAAAGAGGTGGTGGTGAACGGCAAGAAGGAGACGTATGACTTTGGAGAGATTCGAATGTTGTTCACGGTCACTATGTTCTCTGATTGGCGTTTTCGTTTTGAAAAAACAGGGTTCTATTTCTTTCTTCGTGCGCTCATCGACAAATATATTCGATATGATATCATTCGTGAGATGGAAGATGAGATTATGAAGGATTATATTGACTTGCAAGAAGAACTGAAGAATTACTTGCAGATGACACGTATGAAGATCATCGAGCCAGGAGTGGAGCAGGCGAGAATTCGCGAAGCGGTCTAAACGCTTAAAAAGAGTGTTGGTTTCTTTCATGCCCAGGTCGCATCTGACAAAACTCGTACGTTTTGCGCTGCGACTGTGCAACACGTTGCCCAGGTCGCATAATCTGGTATTGCGCCGGTCTTGAAAACCGGTTCCTCACGGAATTGCTGGTTCAAATCCGGCCCTGGGCGTTACTCTTTGAAGAATTCCGTTGCGCTCTCGAGTGCACGTGCATGTTCCTTCAGATGACCTGTCTGGAACTCTGTGTTCACATAGGGGATACCATGTGTTGCTGCCCACCACGAGAGGGATCCGTGACGTGCATGCTCTGTGTCCTCATGAATAACACTCACTTCCTTTCGTCTCAGATACTCGAACAGCCCAGCTGTTGTCACGAGCGTGAAATTATCGACATCTCCTCTACGGTATGCTGCACGTGCAGTCCGCTGGTATCTGTGAAATGTTGTCTGCCCTTCATTTGGGTTATTATGCAATGCGATGATGGCGCTTGCTTCTGAAAATGCGCATTGTTCGAGGAATGTTGTGGCAAATCTCGCGACTGCAGCACGAACTACTTGCTGCTCTCCAGGTGGGGATGCACGGTAACGAAAACTCCATGCACGTAAGGTTGCATCTCTTCCTCTGTCGCTGAAGATGTTGTTTGGATCTACTCTGTACTCTTGCTCATTGTGGAAGAAATCAAGCCAGCGATCATTGCCAGGGAACTGAATTAATCTTCCACCATATTGATTAATGAGTCGCTTCGCAGCTGGGACGCCTGTTGTTTCATCTCCGTGCACTTGTATATATGTGATGCCAGGGCCATTTTCGTATACTGTTGGCTGGAGAAACGTATCGCCGATGACGAGTGCGGCATCGCACGGTGGTGCGGGAATCCCTTCAACAGTGTCTGGTGGTGGCGGAATATGGGGTATTATATGATCTCTTGTTGCTGATCCGATCAGTGTAAGTGCAGAGAACATGTATGCGAGGTGTGTGGGACGCATGCCCATCGCGAATGGCTCCTGCCTTAAAAGAGTTTTCAGCTTCCGATATGCTTATAAGCAGCCTGCGTTCTGATGACGCAATGTGGCAAACGGACAAACTTTCCGCTGATCCTCAGGCATCGTTGCACGAACTGAAGGAAAAGACGACAGCATTCGAAACATGGCGGGCCAAACTCACAGATATTTCTTCAGATGATTTCAAGCAACTTGTGCAGGAGTATAGTGAGCTCATGGATTTGTTGAGTAGAATCTCTGCATACGCAAAACTGAACGTGGATGCGAATACGAAAGACGATGACGCGCGCGCACTCCTCAGTACAGTGCAACAAGTTGTCAGCGAGACGCACAACAAAATGCGCTTCTTCACCCACTGGTGGAAAGACCTGGATGATGTAACACAGCTTCTCCCAGTGCTCCAAGAAAACCAGTACGTGTTCGAGCACATGCGTGCTTTGAGAGAGCACACATTATCTGAGGAAGTGGAGAATGTTATCAGCTTAAAGAATACGACAGGCACGGCAGCGCTCAACTCCATTTACGGCATCGTTGACTCGCGACTTGTGTACGAGTTTGCTGGCGAAGAGCTCGTCGATGAACAAATCAGAGCGAAGTTCTCCGATCCTGATCCTACTGTCCGAAAGAACGCGTACGATACGTTCTACAAGACACGGAAGCCAGAGCGAGATGTCTTCGCAGAAATCTACAAGAACATCGTGCTGAACTGGGAGAACGAACGAAAACTTAGAGGGTACAGCTCTGCTATAAACATCAGGAACAAAGCGAATGATCTTCCTGATGCGGTCGTGGAACAGCATCTTGCTGCGTGCAGAGAGGCCGCACCACTCTGGCAGCGATACTTTGCACTCAAAGAGAAGATTCTTGGGAGGAAACTCACGCGATACGATGTCTATGCGCCGCTTGCGGATGTGGAACAAGAATACACGTACGACGACGCATTACAGCTCACGCTGGATGCCTTCAAAGGATTCTCGCCAAAACTCCATGAAGCCGCGGTAGAAATCTACGAAGGCGGCTTTGTTGACGAACTTCCAAGAAAGAATAAGCGCGGTGGCGCGTTCTGCTGGGGAGTTACTCGGGAGTTACCGCCATTCCTCATGTACAACTTCACTGGAAAACTCAGGGATGTCTCTACTATTGCACACGAAACAGGCCATGGCGTCCACCATCAACTGTGTAGGCAGCTCCCTGTGTTGAGCTGTGATCATGCACTGCCGATTGCAGAGACTGCTTCCGTCTTTGCGGAAATGCTCCTCACGGAAAAGCTCATGCGCGATGATCCATCACTGAAACAAATGTTGCTCGCGCAGAAACTGGATGACATGTACGCGACGATTGGTCGGCAATCCTTTTTTGTGCTGTTTGAGCAAGAGGCGCATGAACTATTTGTTGCTGGCAAGACAACGGATGATGTGTCTGCTGCATATATGCAAAATCTCAAGGAACAATTTGGTGAGATGGAGATTCCTGCGCAGTTCAAAGATGAATGGCTAGGCATCCCGCACTTCTTTAACTGGCCATTCTACTGTTACTCATACAGTTTTGGGAATTTGTTAACGTTAGCACTGTACCAAAAGTACAGAGAAGAAGGAGAGGCTTTCGTTCCCAAATATGAAGCGTTCCTTGCTGCTGGCGAGACGAAATCACCGATTGATTTGTGTAATGAAATTGGTGTTGATATTTCGACAAAGGAGTTCTGGAAGAGTGGCTTTGCCTTGATCGAGGAGATGCTCACGGAACTTGAAGCATTGGTGGAGTAAGGTTTTTAAACGACTTTCGTTCCCGGACACTGGGTCTGTAGCTCAGTCTGGTCAGAGCGAGTGGCTCTTAACCACTAGGCCGCGGGTTCGAATCCCGTCAGACCCATCACATTTTCTCAAGAAATGCGCATAGTTCCTAGTCGGCAAAATGCACCAAAAACTTTAAATACCTTACTTTCTTTACCTCCTTTATGGAAATCCGCACCGTTACTATCTCGTCAAAAAGACAAATCACGATCCCGAAAGCGTTTAGTGCACTGCAGGAAGGAGCGCAAGCGATGGTCATCAATGATGGGGAAAAAATGATTATTAAACCACTCCCAAAGCACGTATCTGAAGCAGCACTGCTCTCACAAGCAGCACTTGCAGAATGTTGGAACTCACCAGAAGATGATGAGGCGTTCGCGTACTTGCAATGAAAGGAGATATTGTACTTGTTACGTTTCCGTTCTCTGATCTAAGCGAGACAAAACTGCGGCCAGCAGTTGTTGTAGCAACACCTGGAGGAAGTAATACGATTCTCTGCCAAATTACAACGAAGAAGCGAAAGAACACAGCGTATGAAGTATCATTGCCTCGATCAGATTGCAACGGAGATATTCGCTTTGACAGTAACATCTATGTTGACATGCTCTTCACACTTCACCAAGATCTTGTGCAGCGGAAACTTGGCACGATACGAAAAGCTACAAAGGAGAAGATCGCTAAAAAAATACGGAAGCTTTTTGCTACCAGTTAGTTCCATTTTTTTATTCTCTTCGCGTACGCTTTCACTTCTGCAGCTGTTAAGTAATACTTCGCGTTCTTGCCGATGCGCTCTGGTCGTGTCAACGCTTGCGCGTATAACGCTTTGCCATATCCTTTCTCTATGGCGCACCTGTCTGTTGCTTTCTCGCCTTTTGCGAAGACCTTCATATTTGTCCAGTAGCGAATCGTATAGAAAAATTTCTTGGACCATGGGATCTTGAGGTTCATTTCAAGATGGCAAAGTTCGTGCGCAAAGAATCCGATAAGGTTTTCTTTCGGTGATCGGAGCTCCTCAGGATGAATGAGAATAAAGTACCAGTTGAAAATGCGTACGGCCATGCCTCTCAATGTACCGAAGCCTCCTTTGTACACGTGCACTTTTTTGTCTCGTAAACCAGGATACGAGTCTTGTATCATCTCTTGCACGAGTTGCTCAGGATTCATAGAAGAAAGAAGGAAAAAGAAGTATTAATTAGTTTCCATCGCCGTAATGCATATAAACACAATAGAGAACAAAAACATATGGGGTATCCAGTACTTACGCAAGACATGTTTCCGGTGCGAGTGAAAGAGGCTGGAGACAGAAGACTCGTCTTCACGGACACCTTCCCGCCATGTCATCCTACACTGGCACGAGATGGCTTTGACCCTGGCCTTGTGTACTCAGTACTCGGAGAAGCCCTTGCACATACAGAGGCGGATCTGGTTGGTGTTCGTGGAGCGAGGGGAGCAGAAACAGCGCTTGATAAGCTAGCTCGTGACGATGATGGATTGCTTACGTATGGTTGTCTCGAAGAAAAGCACAGGGGGTGCCTTGTGCGGGATGTTCCATTTCTTGACAAGCTTTTTATCGAAAAAGTCTCGATGAACAGGCTTGGCTCAGCCGGAGGTGATAACAGTGTTCGAATCGTTCGACCATTTACTGCAACTGAACCTGTACAGTTCGCATACGAACCTCCACAAGAAGTGCTTCGCGAATACGAGTTAGAAGTTCGTGATACTGACACGTACGAATACAGAGGAGAACACGGATGGCATACGCACAATTTAAGCCCAGAATGGTATATCACTTTCAAAAACATTCTTATCGCTGTGAATAATAGAATTGTAAAGAAAAAAAGTTAGTTTCCATCGCCGTAGTAGAACATTTCTTTGACAACTTTCCCCTCTTTTTCGAAGTAGTGGCCGACTTCTGCGTCATCGCAGGTTTCGCCTGTCTCTTTGTTCTTGGTTTTCATCTTGAAGTAGACCATGAACTCATCCTTTGCTTCATTGTAGAATGGGCCGTCGCATGAAGCTTCGAGCACCTCAAAGGTGTTCTCCCACCAGTCGTGTTTGCCCATGACTGCTTCTTTGCCTTCGTACTTCGTGGGCATCTTACCATCATCATGTGCTTCGATGCTGACGATATCGTCTGCGTAGAGTGTTTCAACTGCTTCTCTGTTTTTGCCTTGTTTACATAGTTCGACTAATTGTGTTCCGAGTGACATAGTGTGTTCCTCCGTGTGGTGCATTGCCGCGAGCACTCTTTAAATACCTTATCCGTACGTGACCAGTGGGCAAGGCTTAAAAACGATCTCAGTTCTCTCATCATTCTGGCCCTTGTAGTGTAGTCCGGTCAATCATACCGCCCTCTCGAGGCGGTGACTCGGGTTCGAATCCCGGCGAGGGCATGCAAGAAGTAGATTTATAAGTATGCAGTGCTTTTATTCGTGCATGACAACATATCATGTGCTGATTGAACAGGATGAAGATGGAGGCTATGTTGGAAAAGTCCCAGAGCTCACTGGATGCCTCAGTCAAGGAGATACACTTGATGAACTCATGGCGAACATCAAGGAGGCGATCGAGTTGTGTTTAGAAGTGGAAGAAACACAGGTTGCTGATCGATTTGTGGGTGTGCAAGAAATTACGGTATGAAGCTACCACTCCTTTCTGCAAAAGAAGTATGTGCATTTCTTGAAAAAGAAGGCATTTCGCGCGATCTGTTGCAAGGGGAAAATACAGCGCAGAAATCCCTCTAAAAGAGAAGCCTATTCAACGAATACGAGAAATTCTACGATGGTAGATTGGCAATCAGTGGAGCATAACTTATGTGTAAAGCCCATCTTCAGTAACCTTTATAAACACCTTCAGAATCTCCAGCAGTACCACTCCTTCGGGAGGAGTCATCCATATGATAGACGAAACCGCACTCAAAACTGCAGTTGCAGACATGCAGAAAGACAAAAAGAAGTTTGCACAATCCTACGATCTTCTCTTCGGTTTGAAAGACTTAAACCTCAAGAACCCTGACGAGCAAGTGGAATTCTTCGCCACCGTCCCGCACGCGAGCAAAAAGGTGAAAATCTGTGCATTAGTAGGTGCTGAGATGATCGATGACGCGAAGAAAGATGCCGATCACGCAGTCGTGCAAGATGATTTCCAGAAACTCAAGAAGCCACAAATGAGGAAATTAGCAAAAGAATACGATTTCTTCGTCGGCCAGGCAAACATCATGCCGAAGATCGCAGGCGCGTTCGGTCGATTGTTAGGACCGCGTGGTAAGATGCCCAACCCGAAAGCAGGCTGCATCGTCCCACCAAAAGCACCATTAAAACCATTAATTGAACGATTACAAAAGATCATCAAAGTCTCCGCGAAAAAAGCACCTTCCATCCAGATCCGTGTTGCAACGCAAGACTTGTCTGACGCACAAGTCATCGAGAACGTCAAATCTGTCTACGATCAAGTAATCCACCACCTCCCGAAGGAGGAGAACAACGTCAAGGCAGTCTATCTCAAACTCACAATGTCAAAGCCGGTGAAACTGAAATGAACGAGAGAAAGCAGCAAGCGGTGCAAGCAGTGGCCAAGATGGTCGACGAGAGCCCTATTGTTGGCATTCTCAACATGGAAAACCTCCCTGCAAAGAACCTCGCACAAATGCGCAAGCAACTCAGGGAGAAAGTCACCATCTACATGACGAAGAAGCGCCTATTCAAGCTCGCGTTCAAACAGTGCAAGAAGGATATTTCGGCATTAGAACCACACATGAAGGGCATGCCTGCCTTATTGTTAACAAAGGATAACCCATTCGCACTCTTCAAAACGATCAAGAAAAACCAGAGCCCCGCGCCCATTAAAGCAGGCGAAGAAGCACCGAAGGACTTGATCGTCCCTGCAGGACCAACAGACTTCACGCCCGGCCCAATCATTGGCGAACTCGGCCAGATGGGCATTAAATCAGCAGTCGAAGATGGCAAGATTGCAATCAAAGAAGATGCTGTCATCGCAAAGGAAGGGGATGTCGTTGATGAGAAACAAGCAGGCTTCCTCTCCAAGATGGGCGTCGAGCCCATGCGCATCGGCCTCTCGCTAACTGCTGTCTGGGAAGACGGAGACATCTACGATGCAAAGACACTTGATATTGATGAAGACCAGTTCATGGCAGACTTACAAGCGTGCGCAGCGAACGCGCGTACCTTATCCTTAGAAGTCGGTTACCCAACAAGCGACACGATGCCACAACTCCTTGCAAAGGCAGGTGGCGACGCACTCGCACTGGTCCGTGAGCTTGGGATTATTACAAGTGATAACGTGGACGAAGTCTTAGCAAAAGCACACAATGAGGCAGCTGGACTTGCAGGCACGCTACCGAAAGAGGCGATGGAACCTGCTGAGAAACCTGTCGAGGAGAAGAAAGAGGAAGCGCCTGCTGAAGAAAAACCTGCTGAGGAAAAAGCAGAGACTCCGAAAGAAGAAGCTGCAGCACCAACAGAAACGCCAGTCGAAGAAGCAAAGGATGCTCCAGCAGAGGAAACGAAGGAAGCACCTACTGAAGAGAAGAAAGAAGAGGCAGCGCCAACGGAAACTCCTGTAGAGGAAAAGCCAGAAGAGAAGAAGGAAGAAGTGGCTCCAAAGGAAGCAGCTCCAGAAAAGAAAGAAGAAGCACCTGCGGAAGAGAAACCAGCAGAACCAGAAACAGCACCAAAAGAAGATGCAGCGCCGACAGAAACTCCAAAAGAAGAGAAGCAAGAAGAGGCTCCGGCTGCAACACCTGCTGAAGAACCACAAGAAGCACCAGCACAAGAACCGAAAGCAGAAGAAACTCCTGCGCAAAAGAAAGAATCACCATCATCTGATAACACAGAAGATCAAACTCATGGAGGCAATTGAAAATGGAATACGTATACTCTGCCCTTGTTTTGCACAAAGCAGGCAAGGAAGTCAATGAAGCAAATGTGAAGAAAGTCCTCGAGGCTGCAGGTGTCACGGTCGATGACGGCCGCGTCAAAGCACTCATGGCTGCACTCGAAGGCGTGAACATCGATGAAGCTATCGCAAACGCAGCACCAGTTGCTGCTGCTCCGGCTGCTGCTCCTGCAGACGCACCCGCTGAAGGTGATGCTCCTGCAAAGAAGGAGAAGACAGAAGAGGAGAAGAAAGCAGATGAAGGCGCTGCTGCTGCAGGCCTTGGTGCACTCTTCGGATAAGCATTCCTTTTTTTTCATTTCAAATAAGGTGAACAACGATCGCAGACACGAAAGCACGGCTCGCTGAGCTGAACGACAAAAAAGAACATGCGTTTCAAAAGAAACAAGAGATTGGGACAAAGATCCAAGAACGCATTCGTCAAATCAGTCAGTACAGGAAGACGCGGAATGATCTCACAAAGAGTGTCCGTTCATTAAAGAAAGATCGTGATAAGTTAAATT
Source organism: Candidatus Woesearchaeota archaeon (assembly GCA_028818155.1). Classification (GTDB taxonomy): domain Archaea; phylum Nanobdellota; class Nanobdellia; order Woesearchaeales; family UBA525; genus UBA525. The sequence continues at coordinate 28,051 of JAPPOH010000009.1, forward strand.
CTCAAATCACGAAGAAAATCGGCGAAATAAAAGAAGCACGTCCAAAGAAGGTGGATACAAAACCACCTACAGATGCGCGTGGCAGGCCATTAAAGCCGCACATGCTCAAAAAGAACGTAAAGGCACTCGAAGAAAAGATAGAAACAGTGCCGATGAGCTTTGAGGCTGAGCAGAAAGTCATGAAGCAGATCAAAGAACTGCAAAAACAGATCTCGCAATTAGACACACAATCAGGTATGAGTGCAGAACTCAGAGAAAAGAGCAAAGAGATCGATGAACTCAAGAAAGCAGCAAACGAACTGCACGCAAAAGTCACGCAGATGGCAAAAGAATCACAAGACTTCCATGAGAAAATGCTCACGTTAAGTGAAGAGATTGAAGCGTTCAAGAAAGAAGAAGAGCAAGTCTACAAGGAATTCCTCAAACACAAGGAAGAGTACGTGAAACTTGCTGGCGACGTGAAAGGCTTGCAGCAAGAAGATAAGAAGGTGCGGAAGGCAGAAAAAGAAAAGAAGATCGCCGCACAGAAGAAGAAAGAAGCGGAAGATAAGAAAACACTCCAAGAGCGCGCGAAGGAAGCGGAAGAGAAGATGAAGAAAGGCGAGAAACTCAGCACTGAAGACTTGCTGGCATTGCAGAGTGTTGAGTGAACATTTATTAATTCTCGAGTAGCTCTTCCTGTATGAAGAAATTCACGAAAGCAGACATTGATGGTACGAGAGACTATTTTCGATCACAAAAGTTTGACGAAGTAGAAGTGACGCTTGGTGAACGAACATTTACGTACTTTGTGTTGCCGCAAGAAATGGAGCCAGCACTTCCAAATTTTGTGTTTCGTTCAACAGGTAATTTAAACGATGGGTATGTCTTCGGAATATCTGATAGCGTCCCAGTAGAGTTCAGGAAGTACGCCGTAGCACATGAGTACATAGAATTTGCAGAGATTGGGATTGAAGAGCAGGATAGATGTGTGCGAGCACTCACAGAAGAATTACAGCTTGTGCCTAGTGATATCAAATCAGCATATATTCACTTGCGAGCAAAATTTTTCAGAGATCTTGTATCATACTGTGAAGGAAAACAAGGGTTCACCGAGAACGACATAGCACAATTCAGAGAAAACCAGGCCACACTTGAAGGCCTTATCGAATAAGGAGAAACCTTATATTGCTACACATGCTTACATATTCTATGATCATCGTCATCCAAGGCAGTCTCAACGAAAATTCTCGAACAGCGATCGTCGTCCAAGAGACAGTCAAGCACCTCAAAGAACAGAACATCGAGCACGAACTCATTGATCTCAGGGAACACGAACTCCCATTCTGCAACAGTCCAAAAATAGAAACGTATGATGAGAACACCCAAGCACTCTACAAGAAACTAGAAAAGGCCAAAGGATACATCATCGGCATGCCAGTCTACCAATACTCAGTCTCGGGCGTCGTGAAAAACTTCATTGACCTCATGGCAGGCGCCATGTACTACAAGCCCGTGGGCATCATCTGCAACTCTGGTGGCGTCAGAAGTTACTTAGCATCAGCAGAACTCATGAAATCACTCAGCTTCGAGGTCTGGAGTATCTGTGTGCAGCCAACTATCCACACGTGGTCTGGCGATTTCGAGGACGGAAAAATAAAAAATGACAAAGCGATCGCAAAACTCCCTATTATGGTAGAGAATGTGCTCAGATACAGCAAAGTAGAAGCGGCGCACTAAAGAGCCGACATCACATGTACAGCGATGTACAATGCCAACATCGGAATAAAGTTCCACCACCACTTCTTCTTACTCCACTGGTAAATTTTAATCCCGTCAAAGGGCGCAATCGGAAACATCTGGATAAAGCAGAGGGAAAGGGAAATTAACATCGCCATCTGCAAGATTGGTCGTGGCATGAAGAAATTCCAGATCCACAAACCAAAGAAGACATTATAGGAGATGCTCATCACCTTGTACGCGAGCTCACCAGGTGGCGTCTTGGGATTCTTCTCTTTTGTATCAACGTAGCCAGCGAGTGCGCAGTTATTCCCGAAGTACGCGGTGATTGCTGTCACGAAAATACCGTACGGCCACAGCTTAAACTCTGTGTGCGCCCCGTGATGCTTATCTAAGATAACACGAGCACCATTCCTGGATAAGTAGATAGCAATGTTGACAATCATCACCGTGCCGTAAAACAAGACGATACTCATGCCGGGTTTGTAATAGCTTGTCGCGATACCGAAGCCAAAGAGCATGCCTGCAAAGATGACTGCGGCAATCTCACGAAACTTCACACGGATCCCAAAAATCTTCGTCCCGACATACCGTCTGCGAGTCGCTTTCTTCGTCACGTGTGCCATGAGCTTTGAGGAAACCCAGTATCTCGTCGCCTTGAACAAGAGGCCTTTGAACGCTTTCGCAAGCAATAAAAGAATCACACCCGTGCCTGCTGCTGCTGCAGGGACATACGCTTCCGGCATGATTTTCGCGAGTGGTGAATAACTTGTCTGTCGCTCAAGGTTCCCGCCAAACCCTCTGTTGTCAGAGAGAATCAAGAACTTTTGCCCATCCGCTTCGTATAGCAGAATCTTTGCAGCTTCGACATCATATGCGTTCCCAGTGCCTGTTTCGTAGACGTGCTTCGCGAGCTCGCTCTGTTCTGGCCCACCAACAAGGAGAATGAGTTTTCCTTCCCGAAGTTCTTGTGTGAGCTCTTGTTCCTTGTACGCGGGCAATCCTTTATAGTCAGGATGCACTGCACGTAAGAGTGGCATAACAACATCAAGACTCACAGGAATCTTTGACCCTTGGACCATGATGATGTCTGCATCAGTTGTGAACGTCTCTAGTTCATCTTCAAGCTCGAGAAGATCTCCTTTCAGCGATGCGCTCGCGCTCGGTAGGAGCAAGAGAACGAGAATAATGTACGCATACCATCGCATACAAGGGGGAAGAGCAAGCGATTCTTAAGTCTTACTCTTCTCTGCCGTGCATGTCGTCAACACAGTCGCAGTGCACGAGCTGTTTTGCATGATCGGCGCAGTCTTCCGCTTGACAACTGCCTGGCGTCTCAGATTTGCCGTTGCAGCCACCGTTGCATACGTAGTGTGTCATAGAATCCACTTACTTGCTAGCGATTTATAAGTGTTACGTAATGATTAGGTTAGTAGAAAGTAAGATAAACCTACACCCGAAGGTGTAGGTACTACACCAAT
>JAPPOH010000006.1 GCA_028818155.1 Candidatus Woesearchaeota archaeon
CGACTCATCTTGCACAACATCAGGGTTGTGCTCAACCGTTACTTTCTACTAACCTCCCCAGTACATATATATTATGAGCGCTTTCCTCATTCTCAAATGACAGCAAGAGAGCAATCAGCAGAAGTTAATGGCACCTCACAACTCATACCACTAAAGTGTGATCTTGTGACACCAACAAATCTACTGATTGCGCACGTTGAATCAAGCGGCGTTGCTGTCAAGCAGAATGCCACACATGATGGTTTTCCAAATAGTAGAGGAAATATCGAGTATGAGTTGCTGCAAGAACCATATGCTATTGTGCTTGGCGATACTGTACAGCAAGGGAATGCGCTTCGGTATTTATTTTTTGTTGCACATGGTTTTGGTCACTTTCAGCAATATACTGAAGGAAAGCACGATCTTGCAGCAATAATTCATGAGGCAAGTTCGTTTGGGCAGCAGCGCAGTATGGATGATATTGTTGATGTTCGAGGCACACCAACGCGGTTTGGCGACTTCTTCAATGCATTTGAAACGGAAGCATCGCAATATGGCTGGCAAGCTGTCCAGGTAGCGTGTGCTCCTTCATATGATGTACGTTTCTGGTATGAGCTCTACGGGCTTGCGGACAGAGAATTCCATACGCGTACGATCACAGGAGATTTACCTGAAGATCCTGCATCATGGCTGCCCGTTGCTGGAAAGTCACTGCAGAGTGTCTTACGTCCGTTTCGAGGGGAGAGCGGACCTGAGTTCATTTATGTTGGAGATGATGGTGCGTTCCATAAAGCAGGCCAAGAGATGCGCGCTAAAGTTGGGCATGCAAGGCAGTTTTTCGAAAATGGCGGCTATGTCCTCACCACGGCTCCTTCCAAAAGTAGTTGAAGTATTTCATGAAGCTCTCCTTCAAGATAGGAGATTCCAATACGAATGCGAATGATTGTTTACTCCACAATACTTGCACGACTTTGTTACCAAAAATGATCATCACCATAGGCGATCGTAAGTCCTTTGGTAACTGACAGTATTTGTAGTATCCTTTCTTATGTACCTGTGTGTTGTTTGGTGGGAAGTCCTCGAGCCACGTGCCATGATCAACAAGATCGTACATAACGTGTTTCTTTTTGACGCGTCGCTTCGTCCAGTGTTTCCACCAGCGCTTCATTGGTTCGCCTGTCGCTTTTTCAACACCACTATTGCCTCCGAGCCAGTATGATGCATCATAGTCCAATGCTTCATCCAAGAGTGCTTGCACCGCATCATTTCCCCTGTAAACCTCAGCCCTGATTTCTTGCTTCGCAGCGTTAAAGAGCTCCGTGACATGTGGTATCTTTTCATGCAATTGTGTGAGCGCTTGCTGTTTTTCTTCTACTTGCTCTTTCAATTTATTCGGGTGTGTGCACTGGAATGTTTTTTTCCCTGATTCAACAGTGTAACTCACCAGTCCTCGCTCGATCAATTTATTGAGGATATCATAGATATTCCTGCGCTCAATACCTGTTTTCTCCTGGATTTTGTTGAGAGCTGTAGTGCCAAGTTCAAGCACAGCACCATAAACTGCCACTTGTCCTGCGCTCAACCCAAGTTCATGCAGTTCTGTGAGCTCCATGCATCGTCGATGGTTATTCCCCTATATAAGTTCTATGGTATTGTACAACACCACATACATTCAAATAGTTGACAATTAGTAACCACTTTAAAATGAAAATAAAGAAAAAATCACAGACACCGAATAGATATCACTTCCCTGCGGTGCTGGTGATTAACTAAATAACGAAGAACTCACTCCAAGATGATAACATGAGAAAAGCACTCCTCACTGCAGCAATGACCGCATGGATGAACCTTGTCAGCGTCTTCCCAGGGCTTGCACAAGAGCAACATGCAGAAGAGCCGCCGCAGCAAACTGTCAAAGCGGCGGCTGCTGGAGATGATCCACCACACAAGTACAATCTCACGCTCGGCCTGACAGGTACCACTGACTACGCTGCTCGCAGAGGATTCGTCGTCGCAGAGGGGTTCAACGTCCAAGGGTTCGCGAACTTACAGATCAAAGCAGGAAAAGGCACTGTGACGCTCGAGTACTGGGGCGATAACAAAGATGGCAAACAAATCGAAGATGATGGCATCTTCATGTACAGCAGACCAGTTGCAAAAGGAAAGTTTGGTACACTCACAGCAAAAGGTGGAATCGTCCACTATGAAGTACATCCACCAGACTTCAGCTTGCAAGAAGTCACTGGTTCACTCAACTGGACGCTCCCGAATGGTATCTGCATTGAGGCTATCGCTTCCCACGACTACCGCGATGGTGATGATCTCGGTGCTGGAAATGTCTATGAGCTCCTCTTTACATCTCCGATATATGAGCGAGGAAATTTTTCTCTCACTGGCGCACTTCGTGGCGTAAAAATTGATGGCTACATAGTTTCTCAGAGTGAATTCGCGGGCGCGAGTCTTAGGCTGACCACAGACTGGACATTCGGAAAAACAAAGGTAGGAGTGTACGGGCAGCACTTCGAAGGAAGTGGGAAAGTGCCAGCAATTCCTGACAGCACCATAGCAGGAGTCACATTCTCACGAAGCATTAACTTTTAGACCATATGTTTTTAAACGATTCTCCGTTCCTTTCTTGCATGACCTACCCGACGAACGACACCGTCAGCACACAAGGTAGGTAATATTCTACTCGAACGAGGTTCACAATGAAACCCTATCCATATAATACAGAAGATGACGCAACGATCAGCAAATACGACACACTCGAAGGCTTCCCCGAAGTCAAGGGCTACGATTTCGAGCAAGAGTTTGACTTCGCGAAGTTCATTTCTTCATTCAGCAGCATGGGCATCCAAGCGACAAACTTGTCAAAAGGAATAGACATAACGAAAGCAATGTTTGCAGACAATGCAACAATCTTTCTCAGTTGCACGAGCAACATGATCAGCTCAGGCAATCGCGAACTCATCAAATACTTAGTAAAACACAAAAAAATCCACGCAATCGTCACGAGCGCAGGCGGCGTGGAAGAAGATATCATCAAATGCCTCAAACCATTCGTCCTCGGAAATTTCGATATTCCAGGCCGCGTTCTCTTCGAGAAAGGTGTCGGTCGTATCGGCAACATCTTCGCACCATTTGATAGGTATCTCTACTTTGAAAAGTTCATGAACACGTTCTGGGAAGGTATTCACAACGAACAAGCACAAGGGACAACACACTGCCCGTCAGACATCACAAAAAAATTAGGGGAAGCAATCGACAACGAAGAGTCCATTCTGTACTGGGCAGCGAAAAACGATATTCCCGTCTTCTGTCCCGCAATCACAGACGGCTCCTTAGGAGATCTCATGCACTTCCAGAAGATGAAGAAGGATGAGTTCGTCATCGATGTCGTTGGTGATCACTCGAAAATCGTCAAAATGGTCTTAGCAAGCGAGAAAACAGGTGCTCTTCTGTTAGGAGGAGGGGTCGCGAAACACTATGTGCTGAACGCAAACATCTTCCGGGACGGACTCGATTATGCTGTGTACATCACGACAGCAACAGAATACGACGCCTCAGATTCAGGAGGGAATCCACAAGAAGCGATCACATGGGCAAAAATCAAACCACAAGGCGAGCACGTCAAAATACACTGTGAAGCAAGCATCGCCTTCCCACTCTTAGTAGCGGGCGTTATTGCATCGCCTTCACAATAAGGCCAACGCCGAGTCCTGCAAGTAGCCCAGGAACGACATTTCCGAGTAAGAAGCCGACGCCAAGACCGAGGAGCGTGCAAATGAGAATCACGCCAACACCACAGCACGAGTCTTTCTTTCGCTTTACTTTCTTCGACGGCTTTACTGCCTTTTTCTTGGGTTTTCTCTTCCGAGTTGCATTCCTTGCAGCCTTCCGAGTAGATTTCTTGGCCTTTTTCGCTTTCTTGCGTGCCATACTCATTTTTTAGCGGGAGCGTTTAAGAATATTTCCCTAGATAGCCAGCATCGTCACATATCCCTTCGCTTTGTGATTAATATACTGCACGAATTCTTGCACGTTTTCTTTTCTCTCGACAATCAAAAGAGTATTTTTCATCGGCGTGACCCGACCAAGCATCTCGCCTTCCTTCATGAACACCAAAGAACCACCCCAATCCTCGTTCCAGTCTTCTAAGAAGAAAAGCGCAAGCACACCAGGTTCCGGCATAACCTCGTCATGCAACAACGTAAAATCACGATGTGCGAAACGCCGGGATGGCATGCTAAGAGGCTCTTGTCCCGTCACCTCCTGCACGAATGCACGCACCGCATCAAAAGGCGGTAGTTCTTTCACAGCATAGCTATACTGATCAGGAATACATTCTTTCTTCCAGACACCATCGCACAGCTCAACGAGCGCTTGGAATGCGTTTTCTTCAAGAAAAGAGTTCAATGCAACGACAGGCAAGTCAGGATCTTGCGCGAACGCTTCTTTGATATTCGCAATCATCCCTTCGTACTGTTCGTTAATCACGCAACCACCCGCCAATTGAATAACGCTCTTTCTCTTCAAGGATTTCTTCCACCATATGATGACTTTTTTCCGAGACAACAAAAAAGTTAAACGAGTTAAATGCAGGCACAAGTCTCTTCACAACATTCTTTGGCCTTCCTTGCACATCGCAATCCAGTAACGCGAGCGCGCCACCACTCTCCTCAGTGAAATCCTTGCCAAGATTCAGAATGTACGCGATATTTCTGCCTTCAACCACGTCATCATGGCACAAGAGATAATCGCAATCCCCATATAAGGCGCCAAACGCATCAATACTTGTTGTTTGCACACCAGTCACGTGCTCCATCCACGTGTGAAACTCTTTGCTGTCAATCATGTCTAAGAACGAGCGAATCAGAGGGTTTTCCACCGTCAGCAAATCAGGCGTCTGCGCAAACGAGAACAAATCAGCCTGCTTCTTCTTGAACTCTTGTTGTAGCAAGGCAGTGCGCAGCTCTTCAGCTCTCTCTGGCAGCAAGAATTCTTGCAACGACACATGTGGAAACGGTTCTTGTTCACACACAATGACGGACGCGTCAAGATATCGTGGGTTGATCCAGGATTGCATCATGTGAAAAATCGTGGTTTGTTTAAGTATTCTTTGTCAGAAGGGCAACAAAATGTTCTGGTGTGACAATATGCACATTTTTGTAGACGCCAATCTTCAGCAAGTGCTTATCTTGTGACAGAATGTAGCTGGCGTTCGCAGCAACTGCTGCCTCAATAAATTTGTCATCGTCAGGATCTTCAACGATTGAAATTTTTTGTACTGAAGAAACGAATATCGCGGTCTCAACCACTGTTGTGTACCACCACAAAAATTCGTCATCGTCCAGTTTGAGTTTAAAATCTTGTAATGTTCGTACTATTTCAGCAAGTATAGGTGCTGACACAACAAGTTCGAATGTTCCTCGTTTCCATGCATCAAGAACAACACGCGATGCGCCCGTCCAATGAATGCCACTCACAAAAATATTCGTATCGAGCACTACTTTCTGGCGCGTGCTATTGCGTCCCACATATCTTGTTCGTTGAGGCCGAGTCGTTTTGCACGCTCGTGGCCTCGTCGAAGCATTGCTGCAAATTCTTTCTTGTCTGGGAGTTGTAGTCCTTTCATCATAATCACGCCGTTTTCTTGAAAGAGCACGAACCGTGTCCCTTTCTTGAGTTCGAGCTGTTCGCGTATTGCTTGCGGAATAACAATCTGTCCACGTTCTCCCATCGTTGCGAGCTCCATAAATCATACTAGTATGATTATCATATTTAATGGTTTCGCTCTTTTGGTCGTCGTGGCCAATCATACTGCAATAAAATAGCACTACTATATATAACTTACTGCAATATAATAATAAGATAAATAGTCAACCACACAGAAATTCTCCCAATAAAATAAAGAACCATAACCATCTTTATAAAGACTTCGTCGTGACAGAAGCAAAAACTATTTAACGGGATGGGAGTTTGCAGAACTGAGGGGTATGAACGTCCTACTGATTGGGAACGGGGCACGCGAACACGTCATAGCCGAAGCGCTGAACAGAAGCCCACAACGACCACGCATTTTTGCGTACATGAGCACGAACAATCCAGGCATTGTTGCGTTTGCACACAGCACCGTCATTGGCAAGTATGACGATCTCGACCGCATCAAACACTTCGCAGAGCTCGCCAAACCTGAGTTCGCGTTTATCGGCCCCGAAGCACCACTCGGATACGGCGTCGCAGATATATTAGAGGACATGGGCGTCCCGTGTGTCGGTCCAAGAAAACAGCTCGCACAACTCGAGACGAGCAAAGCATTTGCGAGAGAACTCTTAGCAAAACACAATATCCCTGGCAACCCAAAGTTCAAGGTTTTCACAGAAGAAGCAGGCATCAACACATTCCTCGAAGAGCTCGGTGATTTTGTCGTGAAAGCAGACGGCCTGCATGGCGGGAAAGGCGTGAAAGTTGGCGGCGAACACCTTGACTCAGTCGAGGAAGCAGTTACATTCGCCAAGGAATCACTCGCCACAGACGGCAAAGTCGTTATCGAAGAAAAACTTGTTGGTGAAGAATTCTCACTCATGGCATTCGTCGACGGGACAACAGTCAGGAACATGCCCTGCGTGCAAGACCACAAGCGCGCATACGAAGGAGATACAGGACCGAACACCGGTGGGATGGGCTCCTACTCTGCTGCAGATCATAAACTTCCGTTTCTCACAGACGATGACATCAGCCAAGCGAAGAAAATTAACCAAGCGGTCTGCGATGCGATCACAAAAGAACACGGAAGCTATCACGGCATCATGTACGGCGGCTTCATGGCAACGAAAGACGGCGTGAAACTCATCGAATACAACGCCAGGTTCGGCGACCCGGAGGCAATGAATGTCCTCCCCATCTTACAGACAGACTTCGTCGCGATCTGCCAAGCAATCGTCCAAGAGAAACTCGCAGGCCTCCCCATCGACTTCAGGAACGAGGCAACCGTGTGCAAGTACGTCGTGCCAAAAGGCTATCCAGACACTCCTGTCAAGGGCGAACCACTCGAAATCGTTGGTGATCCAGAAGGTGTGAACATCTACTATGCCGCCGTTAACGAAGAAAACAAAGAACTCTACATGACCGGTTCACGCGCCATTGGCGTCGTGGGCATGGCCAGCACGCTTGCCGACGCAGAACACGTAGCACAGTCAGGCGTAGAGTGCATCAAAGGTAATGTCTTCTCGCGAAAAGACATCGGGACAGCAGCACTCATCCAACAACGAATACAGCACATGCAGGAGCTGCGATGAAAGCAACGATCAGAGAAGAGATGCTGACCAAACGAAAAAGCATGGACCCTGCAGACATCGCATGGCGCAACACAGAAATCACAGAACACCTCAGAATGTGCGACGGGTACGTTGACGCAAAAAAGGTCCTCTTCTACCTGCCGATGCAGAACGAAGTGGACGTCACACCACTCCTTGCAGATGTTGCCGTGAAACACCTCCTCCCATACATCGAGGATGATGAAATCAAAGCATCCCTCATCACCGACCCGGAAGACCTCGTTGCAGGACCCCACGGCACAAAAGAGCCGCGAGTGAAAGAACGGGATGAATATTTTGACGTTGTCCTCGTGCCAGGCGTTGCATTCGATAAACAAAAAAACCGCATCGGCTACGGCAAAGGATACTACGACAAATTTCTTGCAACAACGACTGCGTACAAGATCGGCCTCGCATACCAAAACCAAATCGTGCCACTCTTACCAACAGAAGACCATGACGTGCCTATGGACATCGTCATCACCGAGGAGGGCATCATTTTATGATCATCGACGGGAACGCAATCGCGAAGGAGATCCGTGAAACGATCAAAAAAGAAGTTGCGACAATGGACGTAAAACCCGGACTCACCGTTGTATTAGTCGGTGAAAACCCCGCGAGCAAAGTCTACGTCAACATGAAAGAAGTCCGGTGCAGAGAAGCAGGGTTCAAATCAGAAAAAATCACCCTCCCGGCAAGTGTGCCGGAAGAAGAACTGCTTGCAACTGTTGAGAAACTGAACAACGACACGAGCGTGCACGGCATCCTTGTACAAATGCCCCTCCCAGACCACATTGACGAGCAAAAAATCATCGCGGCAATCGACCCAGCAAAGGACGTGGACGGCTTTCACCCCGTGAACGTCGGGAAACTCCTTGTCGGACAACAAGGCTTCATTCCCTGCACACCAAAAGGGGTGATGCACCTATTACAAGATATTGACCTGACAGGAAAACACGCAGTTGTTGTCGGCAGAAGCAACATTGTGGGTAAGCCACTTGCACTCTTACTCTTACAACAACACGCAACCGTCACCGTTTGTCATTCACGAACAAAAAATCTTGCTGAAATAACACAGCAAGCAGAAGTCCTCATCGCAGCAGTGGGTAAGGCAGGACTCATCACCGCAGACATGGTCAAAGAAGGTGCAGTCGTTATCGATGTTGGCGTGAATCGCGTGGATGATGAGAGTGAGAAAGGCTACCACCTCGAAGGAGATGTTACCTTCGCTGCTGTCAAAGAAAAAGCGTCAGCAATCACCCCCGTCCCTGGCGGCGTGGGCCCAATGACCATCGCAATGCTCATGCAGAACACACTGGAGGCAGCCAAATGAACGTTGCAGTCATGGCCTCAACGAATGGCACAGACATGGACGCACTCCTCGGCGGAGAATACCTCCAACTTGTCATCTGCAACAAAGAGTGTGGCGCAGCTGAAAAGGGACGAGCACACAACATCGAAACTATTATTGTGGATGAGAAAGATCGCGTTGCATTCGCCCAAGATGTCATGCAACTCCTCACAGAAAAGAACATCGACCTCGTCGTCCTCATCGGCTTCATGAAAATCCTCTCAAAAGCGTACATCGACACATGGGGACTCAAAACCATGAACATCCACCCATCACTCTTGCCAGCATTCGCTGGCGGCATGGACACGAACGTGCACGAAGAAGTACTGAAGAGAGGCTGTAAAGTCACAGGCTGCACGCTCCACTTCATCGATGAGGGAGCAGACACAGGACCCATCATTGCACAGACAATCGTGCCTGTCGCAGATGACGAAACAGTCGACTCACTGAAGGAGAAAGTACAACAAGCAGAGATCGACACAATTAGAACAGCGGTCGAACAATATGCACAAGGAAAAATCACCATCAACGGAGACAAGGTGACCGTCGCATGAAGACAGAACCAACGAGCAGCATGACGGATGAAGAACTCAAGAAATACTTGCAAGAGAACGCCATCGGTCTCACCATCCAAGAAGTACGAATGATCCAAGAAAAATTAGGACGGGATCCGACACTCACAGAACTCCACATCTTCAACATCGAGTGGAGCGAGCACTGTAGCTACAAAAGTAGCAAACAATTTTTAAAAAATCTACCGACGAAAGCGCCGAACGTGATCCTCGGTCCGTCGGAAGACGCAGGCATCGTCGAATTCACAGAAGTCAACGGAGAAAAGTACGGCATCGCATTCAGACAAGAAAGCCACAACCACCCAAGCTACATTGTTCCATACGAAGGAGCAGCTACAGGTATCGGCGGCATCGTCCGCGACGTCATGTGCATGGGCGCGAAAGTGATTGGCCTCTGCGACCCACTCAGATTCGGCAACCCAGACGAACAGAAAACAAAGTACATCGCAAACACCGTCATCGATGGGATTGCAGGCTACGGCAACGCAATCGGCATCCCTAATCTCGGTGGAGACGTCTGCTTCAACGACTCCTACAATGAAAACTGCCTCGTGAATGTCGTCTGCCTCGGCCTTGTGAAAGAGAACGACATCATCCACTCCTACGCGCCAAAAGGCTGCGCAGGGTATGACATCATTCTCGTGGGGAAAGCAACGGACAACTCAGGCTTTGGCGGCGCGGCATTCGCCTCAGTCATCATGGACGAAGACGCAGGGAACAAGAGCGCAGTCCAAGTTCCTGATCCGTTCTTGAAAAACGTCCTCGTGCAAGCATCGTATGACGTCTTCAACGAAGTCAGGAAACAAAAAATTGAGGTCGGCTACAAAGACTGCGGCGCAGGCGGCGTAATGTGCGCAACCTCAGAACTAGGTGCGGGCAGCAATGTCGGCATGCGCGTGCACATTGATAAGATCCCCACATCCATGAACATCCCACCATTCGTGACAGCATGCTCAGAAACACAAGAACGCCTCGTGTGGACAGTACCAAAGGAATTCACACCAACAGTACTCAAGATCTATAATGAAGATTTCGAACTCCCACAAGTGGCAGAAGGAGCACAAGCGACCGTTATCGGCGAAGTCCTCAAAGAACAAGACTTCATCATGAGTTATAATGGAGAAGATGTCTGCCACGCGCCCATCATGGAAGTCACAGAAGGCATCACCATCGACAGGCCAACAGAAGAGAAACAGAGCACGTTCACAGAACCGGAACTCCCAGAGCCAGACTATAACGAAGCACTCTTACAAATCCTCAGGCACCCGAACGTTGCGAGTAAGCGGAAAGCATACAAGCACTACGATACTGAAGTACAGGGCAATGCAGTCATCCGACCAGGAGAAGGGGATGCGGGCGTCATCAAACCAATCCCAGAGAGTGATGCTGCTCTTGCAGTGAGCTCAGATTGCAATCCTGTCCATTGTCGCATCAGCCCATACCACGGGGCTGTGAACGCGGTCACGGAATGCATGAGAAATGTTGCAGCAGTCGGCGCAGTGCCCGCAGGTTTCACGAATTCGCTGAACTTCGGCAATCCGGAAAAGCCGGACGTCCTCTGGCAGTTCGCAGAAGCGATTCGAGGAATACGAGACGCATGCACAAAAATCCCGCACAAAGAGCACGGCGAATGCGTCCCTGTGGTTTCAGGAAACGTCAGCTTCTACAATGAAAGCAAAAGCGGCAAGGCAGTGGACCCAAGCCCGCACATGAGCTGCGTTGGCATTCTGCCAGATTACACGAAAGCAACAACCATTCAAATCAAGCAAGCAGGGTCCGTCCTCTGCATGATCGGCCCACGAAAAGACGAACTGGGCGGCAGCATCTACTATCAAATGAACAACGAAGTTGGCGCGAACGTGCCCATCGTTGATTTTGCACAAGCAACGAAAGAGATCCACACCGTGATTGATCTCATCCAAGCAGGCAACATCCTGAGCTGCCACGACATCTCAGATGGCGGACTTGCTGCCTGTGTCGCAGAAATGCTCATCGGAGCGGACGGCAGTGGAAGTATTGGTGCGAAGCTCACTGTAACAAGCGAGGCTTCTCAAGTTGCAACCCTCTTCGGCGAGACAGGTGGGTTCGTCCTCGAAATAGCGAAAGAACACCTAGACACAGTCAAGCAGACATGTGAACAGAACAGCGTGCCACTGCACGAGCTAGGAGAAACAGTACAAGAAGCGAAGCTCACGATCAACGATACCATACACGTCAGCAACGAACAACTCGCGGACGCATGGCTCAACGGATTCGAGGAGGCACTCCAATGAAAGTAGCAGTCATCCTCTTCCCAGGGAGTAACGATCACGAGAACAGCAAGCGCGCAGCAGAAGCCGCAGGGCTCCCAGCAGAAATCGTTCGGTGGAACGCAGAGAACATCGCAGACTATGACGGGTACATCCTACCAGGCGGGTGGAGTTACGAAGACAGAATCAGAGCAGGCGTCATCGCGGCCAAAGAAGCAGTCATGGCAACAATCAAAGAGCAAGCGACAGCCGGCAAGCCTGTCCTTGGGATTTGCAATGGCGCACAGATTCTCGTAGAATCCGGGCTCGTGCCAGGAAATGATAAAGTGGAGATGGCGCTCGCGCCGAACACCAACCCGTGGATTTCTGGGTACTACTGCACGTGGGTCCGCTTGAAAGCGGTCAGAGACACCGCGTTCACAAGAACAGGTGATACGTTCAGAATTCCCGTCGCACACGGTGAAGGAAGGTTCACGACAAACACACCAGCAGTGCTCGATGGGAAGATAACGCTTCAGTATTGTGATGACCAAGGAAACGTCAATGAAGCATTCCCCATCACACCGAATGGCTCCATGCAGGCAATTGCAGGAATCGCAAACGAGCAAGGGAATGTCTTGGCAATGATGCCACACCCTGAGCGTTCGAGTTGGATGCGCCAAGTGCCAGGAGAGACCGGCAATGACGCAGGACCCTGCCGTTCCTTCTTCACAAACATGAAAACATACATCGAGGGACGACAATGAAAACAGCACTCATCGTGAATCTTGTTGTTCCGGACACAACCGCGATCACCGCGAGAAAAACACTCGCACGCATGGGGATATCTTTAGAGAATGTCAAGCGCAGTGAGTACTACTCGTTCGAAGCGGACAGCGATCTGTTTGAGAACGTGTCAACCTGCGATGTCCTTGTCAATGTGAACAAACACACAGCGAGCAAAGAACTCGAGAAGCAAGACGGCTGGACGTACATCCTCGTGAAAGATAAAGATCCAGCAACCAACTTGCAAACAATGCTCAACACGAGATTCAATTTCGGCATTCACACACTTGAGAAAGGGGTCATTTGGGCCCTCCCGTGTACTGTCGAGCAAGCAAAAAACATAACGGAGGAACTCTTGCACAATCCACACTACCAAGAGTACAGCATACTATGAAAGCACTTATTGTCTTCGGCTCATCATCCGATAAGCCAGTCTACGATCGAATCACCGCCAACCTCGCAGAAGCAAAGATGCGCGTCTGCTCAGCACACAGAACACCCGCACTCCTCGAACGCCTCATCGAGATGGATGACTTTGACGTCATCATCGCAGGAGCAGGCATGGCCGCCCATTTAGGAGGTGTCTGCGCAGCACTCGCAACGAAAGCAGTGATCGGTGTCCCTGTCAAGAGCACATTTGACGGGCTTGACGCACTCCTTGCCGTGTCACAAATGCCACCAGGTATTTCTGTCATGAGCGTCGGAATCGATTGCGCAGAGAACGCAGCATCATTCGTGAACGAGAATGGTGGGAAAACAGCAATCAACATTGTTGAACAAGTCCAGGACGAGAAAGTACTCAAAAAGTGCACAAAGATTCTTGATGCATTTGGCGCACCCTACACGAAAGGAGACGTCAAGGATGACGCACTCAACATTGTGCTCCTTCCTCTTGATGGAACGCCCGTGCCAAACGCAATCCACATCCCAGTACATGCGGGAACGACAGCAGCAGATGCACAAAAACTCATGCCGCTCATGAATACAGGTGTGTGGGTTGGCGTGAACCGAGGAGAGAACGCGGCACTTGGCGCGCTCCAATTCACGAATAAGTATGATGAGCAGATCAAGCGGCACAGGTTGCAGCAGCGCCACAAGATCTATGGCGAAAATAAAGGTGCGACAACCACATACAAAGACGCTGGCGTAGACATTGATGCAGGAAATGCATCCGTTGACAAGATGAAAGCATACGTACAAGACACGTTCAACGAGCACGTGCTTGCAGATGTTGGCTCGTTTGGCGGCCTCTACAAGTTCACAGGCTACGAGAACCCTGTATTAGTTGCGAGCTCCGACGGCGTTGGCACGAAAACAAAAATCGCAGCGATGATGAAGAAATTCGATACGGTCGGCCAAGATCTCGTGAACCACTGCGCGAATGACATCCTTGTACAAGGAGCGAAACCGCTTTTCTTCCTCGACTACGTCGCAGCAAGCACGCTCAAGCCAGACATGATCGCAGACGTCGTGAAAGGCCTTGCCGCAGCATGCAAAGCAAACGGCTGCGCACTCATTGGCGGCGAGACCGCAGAAATGCCCGGCGTGTACTGCCGGGGCGAGTTTGACGTCGCATCCGCAATTGTAGGTGCGGCAGAAGAAGGCAAGCTCATCACTGGAGAGGCGATTAAAGAAGGCGATACCGTTCTCGGCCTCCCGAGTAATGGGTTACACACGAACGGCTATTCACTCGCCATCAAAGTCTTCCTCGAAGACGGCGGCATGATGGTTGATGACGAATTTGAAGGAACGACTATTGGAGACGCACTCTTAGCAGTGCACAAGAGTTACGTGCAGGATGTCCTCCCACTTATAGAGAAGGATCTCGTGCATGGTATGGCACACATCACCGGCGGGGGCATCGTTGAAAATGTCCCGCGTGTCCTCCCGAAAGGACTCGGTGTGAAACTTACGGAAAAATGGAACGTGCCACCCATCTTCACGAAACTACAAGAAATGGGAAATGTTCCTGCTGATGAAATGTATCGCACATTCAACATGGGCATCGGCTTTGTGCTCATCACAGACAAGCCGGAAGAAATAACACAACACTGCCCAGACGCGTTCCCACTAGGAACCGTCGTACAAGGCGAGGGGGTACAACTATGATCGAAGACAATGTGATTACAGAACAACTCAACAACATGCTCGAAACGACAGACCTACCACTCGGAGAGAAATACGAGGGAAAAGTCAGGGACTGCTATACGAAAGATGGGACGATGACGATCGTCACAACCGATCGCGTCTCCGCGTTTGATCGCGTACTTGGCTGCGTACCATTCAAAGGTCAAGTCTTAACGCAAATGGCACTCTTCTGGTTCAAACAAACAGAGGATATCATCAAAAACCACATCAAGAGTAGTCCAGATCCGAATGTTCTCGAGTGCCACAAGTGTGACGCGCTCCCAGTAGAGGCAGTTGTTCGCGCATACAACACTGGCAGCACAACTACTTCAGTCTGGCACGCGTACAAGAACGGCGCACGAGAGTTCTGTGGCAACAAGTTGCCAGATGGCATGCAGAAGAACCAAGCATTCGACGCCCCCATCTTCACACCAAGCACAAAAGCAGAGAAAGGAGACCACGACGAATCCGTCAGCAAAGCTGAGATTGTACGAAGAGGTCACTTAACCCAAGAACAGATCGACCAAGTCGAAGAAGTCTCGATGAAACTCTTCAAGCGCGGTCAAGAGATTGCTGCGAAGCAAGGGCTCATTCTCGTTGACACGAAGTACGAGTTCGGCATGCTCAATGGTGAGCTTGTCGTGATTGACGAAGTGCACACGCCAGACTCCTCACGGTACTGGTACGCTGACTCCTACCAAGAACGCTTTGAAAAAGGAGACGAGCCAGCAAAGCTCGACAAAGAGTACATTCGCCTCTGGCTCTCTGAGCAAGGGTTTGTTGGTGATGGCGACATCCCAACACTCTCAGAGGAAGTACTCGTGGAAGCAGCGAAGCGATACATGACCGCGTACGAGCTCGTCACAGGGGAAACCTTTAAGGCAGAGCCAGGGAACCCTGTTGAGAGGATCAAGAGGAATATGGGGGTCTAAATGTACGAGAACATCAGTCCACTCGACTACAGGTACATCAACAAGCATGCGCGCGAGTACCTCTCTGAGGATGCGTTCATGCGCTACCAACTCAACGTCGAGGCGGCGCTCGTCGCAGGGTTTGCCAAACATGGCCTCTGCAGTAAAAAGATCGCTGCCGAAGTGCAGGCCGGCTGTGCAAAGGTAACAGCAGCAGACGTGTACGAAGAAGATGCCCGCATCAAACACTCGACAAGGGCGCTGGTGAACTGTATCAGGAACAATGTGTCTGATGAAGCAAAGCCGTTCATCCATTTCACGACGACGTCGTTTGATATCGTGGATAGCGCGAATGCTGCTCGCTACAAGGACTTCACGAACAATGTGCTCGCACCCGCGATCAAAGACTTGCTACAGACACTCATCACCCTCGCTGAGCGTGAGAAAGCAACAGTGCAGATCGGCAGAACACACGGGCAACACGCAGTACCCATCACATTCGGATACGCGATCGCAGAGTATGTAGACAGGATTGGCAACACAATGGAAAAAATCCAGGCTGCAGGAGACGACCTCAGAGGCAAGATCGCAGGCGCTGTCGGCAGTCACAACGGACAAGCACTGTTCATCAAGGATCCGCTGCAGTTTGAGAAGGATGTGTTGCAGGAGTTAGGTATTCAACCATCGCCCCACAGCACGCAAGTGGTGGAACCCGAGTATACGCTCACACTCCTCCATCATGTGGTCTCCTGCTACGGTATTCTCGCGAATTTAGCAGATGACATGCGCCACCTCCAACGATCCGAGATAGGGGAAGTGGCAGAACAGTTTGGGAAGAACCAAGTTGGCAGCAGCACCATGCCACACAAACGAAACCCATGGAACTACGAGAATATCAAAAGCCTGTGGAAAGAAACAATGCCGCGGCTCATGACACACTACATGGATCAGATTTGCGAGCACCAACGAGACCTCTCTAATTCTGCAAGCGCGCGCTTCATCCCAGAGATCTTCGCGCTCTTCTTGGAGAGTGTCACGAGAATGAACACAATCATGAGCAGAGTAATCGTCGACAAAGAAAACATCCAGCAGAACCTCGATGATAGTAAGGAACTTGTGATCGCAGAGGCGTTTTACCTGCTCTTAGCATTCCATGGTCATCCGGACGCGCACGAGTACATCCGCGTGCAAACACTCGAAGTGCAGAAGACAGGAACCCCACTCCGTGAACTCATCGCAGCAGATGCGTCTGTCAAAAAGTATACGGACAAGTTCACAAACGAACAGCAGGCGATTGTTAACAATCCTGAAGCATACACAGGGATCTGCACAAAGAAAACAGAACTACTCTGCAAGAAGTGGAGGAAGCATGCCTAACACCGTTGTGATTGGCAGCCAGTGGGGGGATGAAGGGAAAGGCAAGATTGTTGACCTTTTGTGTCCGGACTATGATGTTGTTGCGCGCTACCAAGGAGGCAATAATGCTGGCCACACGGTGAAAGTTGGCGAGGACGTGTACAAGTTACAACTCTTGCCCTCAGGCGTTGTGCACGGGAAAGAATGTGTTCTTGGTAATGGCATGGTGATTGATCCGCTTGCGTTGCTTGAGGAAATTGCGAATTTACCACGAAAGGCACATCTGATTGTTAGTGATCGCGCGCACGTGATTCTGCCACATCATAAAGTAATGGATTGGGCACACGAACAGGGCACAAAGATTGGCACGACACTCAAAGGGATTGGCCCCGCATATGGGGATAAGATCGCTCGCCGTGGCGTGCACATGCACGAACTCCTGGATAAAGAAGCGCTCAAGAAGAAAGTAACTGCGCAGTGTGTTGCAACAAAGGAACACGTGCTTGCAACGCTGCCGCGAGAACACGTACTAGCGCACATGCAAGAAACATTCCCCACATATTATGATGAGCTTGAACTGTTCAACAGTGATGCAATTGTTAGTGCGTATTGGGAGGCTGGACAGCAGCTGAAAGGCTCCATCAAGAATACAACACTGTTTTTGCGACAAAAAGAACACATCCTCTTTGAAGGAGCACAAGGCACATTCTTAGATATTGATCACGGGACGTACCCATACGTGACGAGTTCCAACACGACAGTTGGCGGTGTCTTTGCAGGCACTGGATACGGCGGCCAAATCGAAACGCGGCTTGCAATTGTCAAAGCGTACACGACACGTGTGGGAGAGGGACCATTCCCCACAGAGTTAGAAGATGCGAATGGAAAGCACATGCAAGATGTCGGCCATGAGTTTGGGACAGTCACCGGTCGTCCTCGACGATGCGGATGGTTGGATCTTGCGTTAGTCAAGTACGCTGCCGCGCTGAATGGGTTCACACACCTCGTCATTACGAAATTGGATGTCCTTTCCGGATTAGAGACGTTGAACGTCTGCACGTCCTACAAAGAAGGCATGCCTGTTGATCTCGCCCGCGCAACGCCCGTCTACGAAGACCTGCCTGGGTGGGATGAAGATATCACAGGCTGCACAACATACGATGCACTTCCAAAGAATTGCAAGAAGTATCTTGCAAAGATCAAAGAGGTGACGGGCGTGCCAATCAAATACATTTCCGTTGGCCCAGAACGGAATCAGACGATTACTATATAAAGTACACAAGGTTACCCCATGGCAATGAAGCACAAAGTCAAGCTCCTCTCAGGCACGGCAAACGAGCCGCTTGCCAAGGAAGTTGCGAAAGAGCTTGGTATGCCCCTTACTCCTGTCACGATTAAACAGTTTAATGACGGTGAGATGTATTGTCGTATTGAAGAAAGTGTCCGTGGCCACACGTGCTTTGTCTTTCAATCCACGAGCGCGCCAGCGAATGATAATCTCATGGAGCTCTTGATTCTGGTAGATGCGTTAAAACGAGCATCCGCGAAAGAGATTAACGCAGTCATTCCCTACTACGGATATGGCAGGCAAGATAGAAAAGCGCGCTCTCGAGAGCCGATTTCCGCGAAGCTTGTTGCGAACATGCTCCAGGCTGCTGGCGTTGACAGAGTGATTACCTTTGACTTGCACGTCCGGCAGATCCAAGGGTTCTTTGACATTCCAACAGATAACCTTGCAGTCCTTCCCTTGATGGCAGACTACTTCTTGAAGAAGAAACTCAAGAACTGTGTAGTTGTGAGCCCTGACGTTGGCGGTTCTGTCCGTGCACGGCGCTTGGCTGAGTTGTTGAACGCGCGTATCGCGCTTGTTGATAAGAGACGGCCACGGCACGGCGAGGCTGTGGTGACGAATGTTGTGGGAGATGTGAAGAATAAGAATGCGATTCTTCTTGATGATATCATCGATTCTGGCGGCACGATCACCGGCGCTGCGAAGAAGATCAAAGAGCTTGGCGCAAGGGAAGTGTATGTCGCGTGCTCGCACCCCGTGTTCTCGAAGAATGCAGTGAGAAAGCTTGGCATTAAAGCGATCAAAGAAGTTGTTGTCACGAATACTATTCCTGTACAGAAGAAGGCGAAGAACATGAAGGTGATTTCTATTGGGAAGCTGCTCGCTGTCTCGATTAAGAGAATCTATACTGCAGAGCCGATGGGTGTTGTCTTTGACAAGATGTACAGTAGTTTGAAGAAGAAAAAGAAGTAGTTACAGCCTATGTGCGAATCCTGCATGTTCGAATATACCATCTGTTGCACATTCTCGTAGTTCGGGGATCCAGGCGAGAGGGACTTGTCCGTATAAGCGCATGTCAGGATCTGTTGGATTTGAAAGTCGTTCTCCAAGTAAGATGCGATATCCTTGTGCTGCTAACTGCTCGGCTGCGTTTCGTACAAATTCCCTTCGAGTTCCCTGCAATGACTCGTTATCATTTCTTTCAAGAGAGGACAATTGTAGCATGTATTCATCAATAGATCTAAATGTCGCCGCAAGAAGAATTTTAGCTTCCGGGGAAATTGTTCCTTTAGCAACATCTGGCCAACAATGATCGTAAATATGATCGACACCGTAGCAAGGCGATGCAAGAAACAATCCAGGCGTGTATTGCCCCTGAGCTGACCATGCTGCATGCGCATCCCAATTCCTTCGAGAATCAGGCGTGTCGTGCTGGAAAAAAATCCATGTACCACTCGAGCCATTGTTCCTGACATGTACTGCATCAAGTCGCGGTAAGCATGCAGGAAACATGCGTAGTACCTCACGTTTTGTACCGATGCCCCTCATGCATGCAGAAATCTCTCATCGTATAAGAATGTTCTCTTTGGAAAGTAACTATGTGCAGATCTTGTCTAACTTGTCTGCTTCCATCGCCTGTTTAATCTCCATCGCGACACGATCACCGTAACTAATCGATTCGCCATGTAAATACCCTGAGTGGGGCGTGAACATGGTCAAGGGCGAGCCAGGAATTCTCATAGAAACATCGAAGATAACGATTTCCTCCTTCCCGTTTTCAGAAGCGACTGCTCCCTGGAGTGCAAATGGGCCGATAATGCCCGGCGAGCATTCCTTCTTACTTGTCTTGACGAATTGTTCTCCTAACTCGAACGCTTTCTCAAGAATGCTCTCTTTTGTCGTGCAGGCAACATGTCCTGTTTCGATGATTTTCGGTTTGATGTGCTTCAACACCTCAAGTTGTTCGTCTGCGGGCAGTCTGATGAGACCGTCCAGGTTCGTTTGTCTTCTCATGTCCGTACCCATCAGCTCAAGCTCATCCGTTAATGGGCTGTAGAAGTAGTTGAAGTTGATTTGCGCGCCCACGATGTACTCTTCGATGACCGCAACATCCAGTGCTTCTTGTGTGATTTCCCCTGAAGAAAGCATCTCGCTTGTTTTCTTTTTGAAATCTGCTGGTGTTTGCGCAAAGAAGAATGCTCGTTCGTAGCCTCGCGAGGCTTCGTTCACTTTGACGATCACTAATCTGTCGATATCTTCTGGTTTTTCGAAGATTTTCGGGAAGCGGATGCCCGCTTGCTCCATGATATGGTATTGGTTGTTTGGCACGTCACGCTCTTCCAGCTTTAACATTTCTCTCGTGCCGTAAATGGGCACTTGCAGCTTTTGCTCAATGTCCATCCAGTCGCAGTAGACCCAGAAGTATCTGTTGTGGATGAAGATTGTGTTTAATTTTCTTAGTTGTTGCTGGACATCTTCCTTCACAATATCCGCGAATTTGTCGACGAGAATCACTTCGTCAACGATGCCTTTGCCGTCTCGTGTTTTGTAATATTTGGCGTATGTTTTCTCTCGTCCTTTCTGACAGACAGCGACAGTTCTAAACCCGAGTTTTTTTGCTCCTCGACAAATG
Organism: Candidatus Woesearchaeota archaeon; assembly: GCA_028818155.1. Taxonomy (GTDB): domain Archaea; phylum Nanobdellota; class Nanobdellia; order Woesearchaeales; family UBA525; genus UBA525. The sequence goes on from JAPPOH010000006.1 coordinate 20,550, forward strand.
TCTAAAGCTGAATGGCCTCCAAGAACGCCGATCGTGATGTTTTCCTTGTTATAGCCATCGAGAATCTCTTTGACGTTCATTGAATGACCTCGTTAATCCTGTCTTGTTCGATTGCCTGCTTAATATCTCGTGCAATCCTTCTGCCAGTGCTCATCGGTTCATCGTACTTCAAGTAGGAATATGGAGAGCCGTCCACGAATGGGTTTGTACCTGCAACGATTCTTGCAGAGATCTCGAAGATGAAAAACTCTTGGTCCGGTGTCAAGACGCCTTCTAAACAGAATGGACCGAAGAGTCCTTGTTCGCCAACGATTGTTTTGCTCGCTTCAACGACCGCCTTCCCCATTTCGATCGCTTTCGGCAGGAGTGATTCTCTGATGACAATAGGGACGTTGCCCACGACAACGTAGCTTGGGTCCACTGAGTCGAGTGCGATCTGGTCTCTCGCGCTGATTCTTCCAATGCTGTCCACGTTGCTTTCGTATCTCTTATCGAAGCTGAGGATTTCGAGTTCTTTTGTGATTGGGCTGTAGAAGTAGTGGATGTAAATGGGCACACCGATGATGTACTCTTGGATCGCGTATTCTTTTCCAGGGTGTGCTTTGATTTTTTCGTTGAAATCTTCTGTATTTCGCGCGAGGAAGTAGCCTCTGCCGCCCTGTGCGCCATGGAACTTGACGATGACAGAGCGGTCAATGTCCTCGGGTTTCTCAAACATGAGTGGCATGTTGATGCCCGCTTTCTCTTTGAGCCACTCGCGCTCCATATTCCTATCAGATTCCCACTCGAGGATCGCTTTGTTGCCATAGTACTTTGCGTTCATGCTTTTTGTTGCTTCAATCCCCATATATGCGATGAAGCTCCCATGTGGGATGATGATCGCGTTTTTCTTGATAAGTTCTTCTTCAGGGAATTCCTTGAAACTATCAACGGTGATGATTTCGTCAGCGACGGGGAACATCGTGTATGGCTCTTCCCTCCCCTTTGCACAGACGACGATCGTTTTGAACCCTTCTTGCTTCGCCCCGTGCAGAATCTGGAGTGCAGAGTGGCTTCCTAATGTTGCAATAGAATAATCGCCTATACCCATAGAAGGGGGTAGCTGGCAGGTGTTCTTAAATTTGTTGGTTCTCACCCGTCGAAAGCTATTTAAACAACCCGCAGTCCGTGAAATAAAGTATGGGGGTAGCGATTCTCGACTGTGGCGCGCAGTACGCAAAAGTCATAGACCGCCGCATACGCGAACTTGGTGTGGAAAGCTTCTTACTTCCTGTCGATACCCCTGCTGAAACGCTCAAAGAGTACGAAGCGATCATTCTTTCTGGCGGCCCGGACAGCGTGAATGACGATGGCTCGCCACGCGTTGACGAAGCAGTATTTGAACTAGGCATCCCTGTTCTTGGCGTCTGTTATGGCATGCAGCTCATGGCACACCACTTTCAGGGCAAGATCGGACAGAAGGAAACGAAAGAATACGGCGAGACAATAATCGCGATCAAAGCAAGTCCACTCTTCACAGGACTGGAGGAACGAGAACAAGTTCTCATGAGCCACGGCGATAGTGTACTGGAATTGCCAGAAGGCTTCACCGCAATCGCACACTCACACGATATTATTGCTGCGATGGCGAATGATGAGAAGAAGATGTACGGCGTCCAATTCCACCCTGAAGTGGATCTCACCCTCAACGGAAAGCAAGTCTACCATAACTTCCTGTTTGGCATTGCGAACGTCGAGAAAAGCCACAACCTCGAGCTTTCCGTGGAAAAATCTGTCAAGAAAATCCGAGAGACAGTAGGAACGAACAATGTCGCAGTCCTCATCTCCGGCGGTGTGGACTCTGCCGTGACAGCAGCTCTTTTACGAAAAGCACTGCCGAAAGAACAGATCTATGGTATTCATATTGACCACGGGTTCATGCGCAAAGATGAGTCCAGAACAGTCATGGAAGCGCTCACAGCACTCGACATCAACGTAAAACTTGTGGAAGCCGCGCAAGAATTCCAAGAAGCAACCACGACCATTGACGGAAAGGAAAGCTGCGCGCTCAAAGACGCTGTTGACCCTGAAGTGAAGCGAAAGATCATCGGCGACTGTTTTATCACGTTGTCAGATCGTGAACTCAAGAGCATCCCAGGCACCGTCTACCTCGCACAGGGCACACTCAGACCAGATCTCATCGAGAGCGCTTCTTCATTGGTGAGTTCCACTGCAGAAACAATCAAAACACACCATAATGATTCAGATCTTGTGCGAAGGAAGAGAGCAGAAGGCCTCGTGATCGAGACGAACAAAGATTGGCACAAAGATGAAGTACGCACCATTGGGAAAGAGCTCGGGCTTCCAGACTATATTGTCCAACGACAACCATTTCCTGGGCCAGGTCTCGCAATCAGATGCTTGTGCGCGGATACCGCCGATGAGATTGACCCAGCACCCGTACAAGAAATCGCGAAAGCGTATGACTTAGAAGCAGATGTCCTCCCTATCAAGAGCGTTGGCGTCCAAGGAGATGGACGGACATACAGCTATGTCAGCATTGTCAACGGACACGACACCTGGGAGCAGATCAAAGCGGCAGCGTCCGAAATCCCAAGAAAAGTCCACACCGTAAACAGAGTCTGCTACAGCTTTGGCGAGCCAGGACCAGTGCAAACGTCACGATTGTCAAAAGACAGGCTTGACCTCCTGCGAGAGGCGGACGCAATTGTGCGCGAGCACCTCAAGGAATACCCATTCGCACAAGTGCCCGTTATCTTACTCCCGAATAACTCGCTCGTTCTCAGGCCATTCATCACGAACGACTTCATGACGGGCAGAGCAGCAATACTTGGCGAGGAACTCCCTTGGGGCGTACTCCGCAATATTGTTAAAGAGCTGGCAGCTCTGAACATCACTTCAGTATTATACGATCTCACAAGCAAACCACCGGGGACAACAGAATGGGAGTAGCACTCATCAGCGTATCAGACAAGACAGGGATTGTCGAGTTTGCAAAGAAGCTTTCAGACTATACGATTCTCTCCACAGGCGGCACGGCAAAACTGTTAGAGGAAAACGGCATTTCTGTTACAAAAGTCGAAGACTTTACAGGACAGAAAGAAATTCTCGGTGGCAGAGTCAAAACACTCCATCCGAAAATTCACGGCGGCATCCTCGCACGGGATGATCAGCTTGGTGAGTTAGAGCACGAGCCTATCGATCTTGTCGTGGCAAACCTCTACCCATTCGGTGAAACAGTACGAAACAACCCATCTGTAGAAGAAGCGGTCGAACAGATCGATATCGGCGGCGTCACATTACTGCGAGCCGCCGCAAAGAACTTTCACAGGGTAACTGTCGTTTGTGACCCAGCAGACTACGAACACGCGCTGACAGCTGATGCTGACATGCGGAAGAAACTTGCAGTGAAAGCCTTTCGCCACACAGCAAACTATGACGCAACCATCGATATCTGGTTGAGCAAAGAACTCGTTGGTGAGCGCGCACTCCACTTCCGATGCAGTGGCGGGCAAGAACTACGGTATGGAGAAAACCCACACCAGAAAGCGACGTTCTACCCTGACCACACGACAGGGATTGGCAACATGGAACAACTCCATGGCAAACAATTATCCTACAACAACTACCTGGACGGTGATGCAGCGATTGCAGTTGTCCGTGATCTTGAAGGGCCGGCTGTTTGCGTTGTGAAACACCTGAACCCCTGCGGGATCGCGACAGGAACAACACTGAGAAGCGCACTCGAAGCAGCATGGTCCGGTGACATTATTAGTGCATTCGGCAGCGTCATCGCATTCTCTCAGGAAGTTGATCGTGCAACTGTTGAGTTTTTCAAAGGGAAGTTTGTTGAAATCCTCATTGCACCATCCTTCACAAACGAAGCAATCGAGTACATCCAAGCAAAAAGTAAAAATATTCGCTTGTTACAAGGCGACTTTGGCGAACATCGCGCGCAAATCAGGCAATTAGGAGGCGGCATGCTCGAACAGACACCTGATAACGTGCTCTTCGAACAATGGGAGTGCGTGACGAAAGAGCCGTTTCCAGATGAGAAGAAAGCGCTCGCTGCATTCACGATGACCGCATGTAAACATACGAAGAGTAACGCCTGCATTCTCGGCGTGGAATACGAGCCTGGCTGCTACAAAGTCCTTGGCATGGGTGCTGGCCAGCCGAACAGAGTGAACTCGTTCAAGGCACTTGCCGTGGCGAAAGCACGAGAGAATATTGAGCGGGATGGTGGTGACATACAAGATGCTGTGTTCGCATCAGACGCGTTCTTCCCATTTGACGATACTGTCCGGGCGGCAGCGGACGCACGTATCAAGTATATTGTCCAGCCAGGCGGCTCGATCAAGGACAAAGAAGTGATCGCGACGGCAGATGAGCTTGGCATCGCAATGGTGTTCTCAGGAACACGACACTTTAAGCATTAGCACTTTCTCGCTTCCGCACGAGCAGCAGCCATCACTTCTTGCTGTTCCATTGGTATCTTCAATGGATACTTGCCATCAAGACATGCCATACACATGCTTGTCTTCTTGCATGCTGTTTTCACGCCTTCGATGCTCTGATAGGTGAGAGAATCAGCACCCATGTACTCCCTGATTTCATCAACGGAACGTGCACCAGCAATCAATTCCTTATCTGTCGGAAAGTCAATGCCATAGAAGCACGGATTCTTGATTGGTGGACACGCAGAAATGAAATGCACTTCCTTTGCACCTGCGTTCCTGAGGAGCATCACAATGCGCTTGCTTGTCGTGCCACGCACAATACTATCATCCACAACAGCGACGCGTTTGTCTTTGATAACTGTGATGATTGGGTTCAGTTTTACTGAGACTGCTTGTTCTCTCGTTTTTTGGTCAGGCATGATGAATGTTCTGCCAGAATATCTGTTTTTAATGAGTCCTTCACGATACTTCACACCGATTGTTTCCGCAAACTTCAGTGCTGTTGTTCTCGCAGTGTCCGGCACAGGGATGACAACATCCACTTCTTTCTCGAAGATTTTCGCTAACTGTACGCCAAGTTGGAGCCGTGCGTTGTACACAGCACGGTCATCAATTATGCTGTCAGGTCGTGCGAAATACACCCACTCAAACATGCACGGGTACGCAGTCTTTTGTTTAATGATCCTATTTGTGACTTCTAAATCTTTTGTGATAAGGATTACTTCTCCTGCTTCGAGGTCGCGGACACGCTCGTAGCCGAGTTGCTGGAACACGATGCTCTCTGACGCAAGGCAGTATCCGTTCTCGTTCTTGCCGAGCATGAGTGGTCTGATGCCGTTCGGGTCTCTGAACGCGACGAGGCCGACATCTTCGATCGCTGTGAGGACAGAGTATGCACCTTTCACTCGGGCCATGAGGCGCTCAACTGCAAAGAACACATCTTGCTTCTTCTCATATTCGTGCGCGAAGATCTTGCTCATCATCTCGACATCGTTTTCCGTTTCTAAGAAGACGCCTCGTTTCTTGAGCAGTTCTCTGAGTGCGTAGTAGTTTGTCAAGTTGCCGTTATGAATCATCCCAACACGTTTTGTTGAGCTTACGAGGAATGGGTGCGCGTCTTCGTGCTTGTTGTTCGAACTCGCTGTCGGATATCTCGTGTGGCCAATGCCGATATTCCCGTCTAATTCTTGAATATCATGCTGTGAGAAGATCTTGTCAACGTGGCCGAGTCCCTTTTTCATCTTGGGGCCGCCGTTCAGTGTCAGCATGCCTGCTGCATCCTGCCCCCTATGCTGCAGCGCAGTCATACCGTAGTACAACTGAGCAGCGGCGTTCCCCCTCGTAACGATCCCTATAACGCCACACATTGTTTTCTAGAGGTTCACCAGTCGTGTTTATAAGTGTTTGGTATCTCTTGTAAGAGGTTGCCAGTCAAAAATGGCGATGTGGTTATCGAGATGTACTTTACCTGTCAGAGAGAGCTATTCTTTGGGAAACATTCATAAATTCATATGAATTTTCATATTGTATGGGAAACGTCACAAAACTGCAGAGAACGAACAAAGGACAGTACACCGTTACCGTGCCGAGAGCACTCGTGAAAGCGGTCGGGATGCAGGCAGGGAACAGAGTTCGATGGAATGTAGTCAGTGTGGAAAAACTCGAGCTGCATTTGCGTTAGTACGGCTGCGAAAGTTTAGCGATACAACGAAAATTTCTTCGTCCACTCGGCAACTGTGTCCCATGGACCGTAGAGGACGATCGCCCAGTAGTTGAGTTCCTCGTCTTTGAGTGTTTTTGTGAGGTCGTATTCTTCTTGGTAGGTACCGATGCTCATACTTTCTGTGAAGTCAACGAATTTTACGTTATGCTCTTGTGCGAGCTTGCGTAGAGTACGAATCTTGTTTGAGTTTGCTTTGAGAACGACGATTGGCATCTCCGAAATGTTTTCGTGCACACCGTTATCAGCATCAATGTATTTATTGAGCTTAACTTCTGCTGCATCACTGCTTGCACCAAAGCCGAGCATTGCGTGGGAGAGTGCCATCATTGCCTTTCCTTTTTCGACTTTCTCGTTGAGGACAACGACAAGTTTGTTCTCGAATGGCATAGTGCTAGGAATCTCGTTCAATATAAAAAGGTACGGCTGCCGGGGATCGAACCCGAGACACGAGCTTGGGAAGCTCGGATGTTACCGCTACACCACAGCCGTCTGTGAAAAGCGAATCAGAAGAAGTTTTTAAGGATTGTTAACGATTATGCAACCCAACGAAGTTGTTCAGATGGGAGACGTGAAGGATTGCTGTCTACATACCCTGATGGGACGTTTCTCGCATGGAATGAACTCGTAGCCGTAATCCAACCAGTGAGTGTTTTAACAGCTCTGCTGGGGTCTCTGTAAGAACTCATAAGTTCAGTAATGCCCCGAAACCCGTAATCGTCTTGCACAGTCCCAGTTAGTATATCGCTGCGGGCACGTACCGCAGTTACATGCAAGAGACGGAGCATTGCGTCTTCGGCTATTCCTTCACCAAGCATACCAATCTCCCGTCTCACTGCGTCCTGAGATATCTGAATCATACTATGAGAAAACCCCTTGCACTCTTAAATCTTTTCCACGCCTTCTGCCTGTCTTCTGAGTTTTGTCTTCTCCTGCTCTGAGAGCGATCGCCAATCTCTGTCCTGGAGGCCTGCGGCTAACGCGAACAAACAGTTGAACGAGACTTTTTCAGGGAATTTCGCCTTTACCTTCTTGTATGCTGCCACCACACCCATTCGCTCCACATCTTCCTTATCGTTTATACCGACGAGTGCAAACCAGCCGGCGGTGACGTTCCCAATGTTTCTCATCTGTTCAAGACGCATGGTACAGAAAAAGAAAAAGACTTTAAATTATTATGCAACAGTATGTGTGTGGAGAAACCAGCGCAACATCGCCAGCAACTCACGCTCGATAGGTTCACGAATGATATTGCTGCAGCGCTAGAAAAAAAGCCCACAGCCAAAAATGGAAGGTTTGTTTTTCTTGTTGAACACCGTTTTTCATCTGGCGATTTTGCAGATGCAGCAAAGGCTGCAGGATATGCTATTCGCAAAGAACAAGCTGGCGTATTCACCATTACGAGAGATGGTGAAGAGTTGTCCGTGGAAGCATACACGTTCGGCAAAAACAATCAGTTCGCTATTGAAGCAATCCAAGCAGCTCCCGACCGTACTTCTCCGCCTTCGCAGGACCAATACCGGAAATAGCGTGTAATTCGTCTTCAGAGTTGGGTTGCTGTTCAGCCAATTCTAATAATGTCTTGTCTGGGAAGATCATGTATGGCGGGATGCCTGCTTTTCTACTGACGGATGTACGCCACTCTCGCAGTTTTTGGAACGTGCCGCCGTTCGCGCCTTGTGCTTTGAAGGATGCGATGGTTTGGTTAAAGCTTACTCCGAGAAACTTCCGCATGTCGTTTGTTAAGAACTTTGTTGCTTTTCCTGCGTGTGAAATATGTAAGGTGGACTTTGCTCTGGAGAGCGCCACGTAAAATAGTCTGAGTTCTTCTTCCTCTCTGTCAAGCACGTCTCTTTTGACTAACTCTAAGACTGGGTGGTCTGAGGCTTTGCAGGGAAAGTATTGGGACGTGCATCCTATGAGGAAGACCATGTCTGCCTCAAGGCCTTTGATTGCGTGGACGGTGCTCAGGGTGATTTGTCCTACTTGCGCTTCCATAAGTTTTTGCTCGTCAGATCGCTGCACGAATGGGATGTTTCTTGCTTTGCAGAGGTCTGCGAGTTCGTGTAATTGTTTGTTTGTCCGTGTGAGCACGAAGATTTCTTCTCGTGGTAGCGTTGTTTTCTCTATTTGTTCAGTAACGAACTTCATTTCGTCTGCGTCTGATTTGAAGCTGTGCATTCTGACTGTTGCTGCTTCCGGCTGGACGTGTTCGATGTCTGGTAACTTCATTGGTTTGATGCTCATATTGGATAATTGCACGATCTCTTTCTTGCTCCGGTAGTTTTTTTGGAGGATGATTGTTTCATCTGCTGGGAATTGGAGAATGTATTCGACTTTGCTGCCGCGCCAGCCAAAGATACTTTGTCGCGGATCCCCAACAGCGAATGTGTTTCTCGGCTGCAGTGTTTCGAGGAGTTGCTGTTGCACAGTATTCACGTCTTGGTATTCATCAACGAGTATATGCTCGTACTGTGGCATGAGTTGTGGGTGCTTTCGTATCAGTGCGAGGCCATCTCTGAGTTGATCACAGTAATCTCGGAGTCCTACTTCTTGCATTTCTTGAGTTATGGAACGGCAAATGGTATAGATGAGCTTTGCGTTCAAGTCGCCAGAGGAAAAGTCTTCTAAGTGTTTGTTTTGGTTTGCATAGTAATCGAGAATGCTATACACGTCGTGCATGAAGAGGCGTGCGAGTTGTTCTTTGTCCTGTTTTTTGTTTTTGAAGTACTGTTGTAATACTGTTGGCAAGTCCATCCCACATTTTTTGATCGCATGGTGTAAGAGTCTGATTTTATCTTTGTACTGCATGACCCTGACCGCTTTTCCATAGTAGTGGTGGCCGTGTTTGTTCAGTAATTGTTCACAGAAGCTGTTGAATGTTTCCACTTGAACGCTGTTCTGTAAGCGTCGTTGCATCTCCTGTCGTGCTTTTCTCGTGAAGGTGATTGCTAAGATTTTCTCTCTCGGTACACCGCAGAATTTTGTGAGGAATTCGATTCTCTTGGTGAGTACTGTTGTCTTTCCTGAACCCGCGCCTGCGACGCAGAGGATGTTTCGTGCTTTTGAGACGATTGCTTTTTTCTGGTCTTGGTTGTATGGTTGCAGAAAAAAGTCAAATGCTTCGAAGAGTTTCTCATCTTCGGTCGTGATGTCTGTCGCGGTGAACTGAGCGTTAATTTTCTTGAGTGTGGGGTTGTTCAGTTCTGCTTTGCCTTTTGGTGTGAGTGCATAGACTCTGAACCTTGTACCTGGGATGATCGTTAACCCGATGAACCCGTTCACTTTGACCGTGTTAAAAAGGTCTTCCAGTTCGTCTGTTGCATAGCCTGACAAGCAGCCGAAGGCTTGCTCTGCGTGGAGTTTGTTTTTTTGTACTGTTTCGTTGTCGGTCTCTCCTTGTAAGACTGCGAAGAGGGATTTCTTTCCCATATTGAACGGGAGTGTTTCTAATGCGCTTAAAATTTCAAGATAATCTTGCTGTCCCACACTCTTTCAGTTCAAAACTCCTTTAAAAGTCTATCTGGTGTACGTGACCAGTGGCTAGATGTGCGAGAGGATATTCTGCAGTCGTCGATCAAATTCTTTTTTATATCTATGGATGCGCCTCATGCACTCGTCTGCTCGCTTTTGCGTCATATGTGGTGTATATTCTTTTTGGTATTTAAATTCGTTCATTTTTCCTCCGCGTATAGTTTATGTAGTTGTTGTGCTTTACCATGTATCTGCATGACAACTCTATCAAGCTGCCGCAATTCTTCGTCAAGTGCTTGGTAACGCATCTCCATGAACACTTTGTTGAAAGCAAATAATGTCAATAACAAGAGAATGAAGATCGCTATAACTGCGTCTGTCGACTGTACATATGACGTTGCAAGAAGAAGTGCAAGTTGCAGAAGCATATAGCTACCGATAAATCCTACTTCAACAACATGATATGCGACGTAGCTGAATCGCTTTACGTTTTTGTATATTCTCTCGAGACGTAGGAGCAGTTCAGGAATCATTTTCCCCTCATTTCTCGAATATTTCTTTTGAGTTCTTCAGCCTCTTCATTTGAGAGAATACCTGCAAGTTCTAGTAGAGATGTTCGGTTTTTGAGTTTCTGATCTATTTTCTTCCGCATACTCTTTCTTGCTTCTTCTTTTGTTCTCCCTGCAGAGAAGAGTTTATACGCAGCACAGTGTGCTATGAAGACTGTCGATGTGTCGTTGAGTGTTTCTTCGAAGATGTTAAATTGTATTTTTTTGTACGAAGCCATAGTTTCTTCCTCCATACTGCAAAGAAGTAGCTACCTCTATATAAAACTTACTGCAATATGTTCCATAACCTTTAAAAAGGGTCTCAGAATCACATTCTCTGCAGAGAACCTTGTCGGTACAAGCTTACAAGGATTGGATGTTTTCTGCGGAGAATACCTATGGCACGAATGCATAGCAGAAAGAAAGGAAAATCCGGCTCAACAAAGCCGAAAGAACCAAAGAAACCAGCATGGCTCGGGCAGAACGCGAAAGAAACAGAACTGTTGATCGTGAAGTATGCGAAAGAGGGCAAGACTGCAGCGCAGATTGGCCTTGCGATGCGGGACGAGTACGGGATTCCGAGCGTGAAACTTGTCACGGGCAAAACAATCAGTCAAATTCTCGCTGGGAAGAAAATGCAACCTGAAATTCCTGATGATGTCTTGGCATTGATTAAGAAAGTTGTCTTTGTGAAGAAGCATCTTGAAGCGAACAAGCAAGATATGACTGCCAAAAGAGGTTTACGCTTAACGGAAAGCAAAGTGAACCGGTTAGTGAAGCACTACAAGCGTTCAGGTAGATTACCAGCTGACTGGAGTTACGATCCGGAACGTATCAAGTTGTACGTTGAGTAAGCGACTGGTCACGTTATTTATCGTCGGCAAACATTGGAAAAACCACTGGACATGTATGCGTAGCGCTTATTAAGAGAGCGTAGTTGATGCACGCATGCTCTCTGTTGAAGCGGTCAAGAAAAAACTACACAAATATACACGAGAACAGATCCGCTTCAATGAACCACATTTCAGTGTTCGATTGCAATTACGCGAAGGGAAGAGACAAGACATACTTGAACATTTACGCAACCCCACAAAACTTGTTTATGTGCTTGAACAGCAAGGAACATACGGCGATTCTGTGTACGCTTTGCTATTTAAAGAAAGCAATACACAGACGCTCAAAATTCCCGTCATATTCATGAAGAAAACTTTATATGTGCTCACATTCATCCGGAGGTATAGACCATGGCAAAACATGATACGTCGAAAAAAATAGTATCGTATGACAGTGAGAATGATATTTTGCTCGTTCACAAAGGGTTCGCTGCAGACGAGAAATTCAAAGGGAATCTTGATATTGGTGGCGTTGTCCTCGATATGTCAACAAAGAAACGAGTGCGTGGCATTGAAGTCCTCAACGCAACAAATTTTTTTCAGGGACTTGTTGCTGCTGATGTGTTGCTGCACCTCACAGATGCTGATTTTCGTGCAGTCATGGAACCGCAACGTATTGCACTCACCGTGACATTCTACATACAGCAAGAAGCAATTCCTGCTCGCATTGCAGTACCCTTAGCAACACCAGATACCACATACTAAGCGCACGCAAACGTTTCTTCAACTGTGTGCCCTTGCGCGTGTAACGTGAACGTGTTTGTCGTTGGCTTGCCTTTTCTGGACTGCACAGGGACTGGCTGGAGCGAGCAACTGACTGTGTCTCCTGGTTGGAGTGTTCGTTCTCCATCACAATTATCTGAAAGTAACGCTTCAGGTCCGAACATTCGTTTGCCATTGATGATTGGAGATTCGTCATTGACTGCGAAGTCATTAATGAAGATGTTGAGTCCTGCAACCTTCCCTGTATCTTCGAGGCCAACAGCGTTGTCGATATTCCACGGCATCGTGCCTGTGTTCGTAATCGTAAAGGACAGTGTTTCCTCGTCGTAGTTGCACTCGTTGACGAGTTTCTTGGGTTCTTCTTGTATGATTTGTGCTGGTTTTTCTTGCTCTTCTTCCTGAAAGTTCGCTTTGAGTTCTTCCATGACGGTACAGCTTGTTAAGAGTAGGAGAAGTACGAGCACGAGTTTCATTTTATTGCCTCTTTCCAGATGAGTTGAAAAAAGTTTCTGTACGAACGTGCTGCTCGTTCCTCATCGAGTAAAAATCCGTATGGTTTCTCTAGATAGACGATGATTGCGACTCGGTCGCCACAAATAATTGTTTCAGTGAGCTCTTCAAAATCAGTATCTGTTATTTTCACTGTCGTTTTTTTGTATTTGTTCAGTTCTTTTCCCCAGGTTTTGAGTGATGAGTGAAAGAGAATGCTCCCGTTGATACCATTCTTAGATCTTCTTGTGTGAAAGTTCTCCCAGAAGTAGTCGCCGAGCAAGTCATGTGCGAATTGCGAGCCCCCATATGCGTAGTACTGAGTTGCATCTGTCTCAATCATGAGGTTAATGAGTTCTTTCACACCTCTAGCGCCTTGGTATGTCGTTGCTTGTGGTTTATGTTTTGCGATTTCTCGCTTTGCTTCGAGTTCTGGAAGAAGTTTTGCCAATCTTGTTTTCTTTTCGTCCAAGAATCCGAGGAGGAGTTTTGGTTCAACCGCTTGGTACCATCTGATGCGGCCTTCCATTGCGTATGTGATGAGCCCTTTCGCGCCGAGTGAGTGAAATGCTTTGTGTACGACTGCGTTCTGCAATCCCGAGCGTTCAACGACAGGGCCCGCTGTGCTTGAGCCAAGTTCCATGAGTGCGATGAAGACTTTGATTTCTGCTCCTGTCAGTCCGATATCTTCGAGGATAGATGTGTCCATAAAAGGTTGTTCTTTCTCCTCTATTTAAAGACTATGATCATTTTTATGATCATAAATATTTATTATCAAGTACTACTGAATAGTGATATAAGTGATACAATGATGAACGAACACTTCGAACACCTCGAATCGCATGAAGAACTCGGCATTGAAATAGCAAGAAATGCCGCATTTCAAGATGAACCTGGAAACTCACTCGTATATGCAGGACCGAAAAGCCCCGGGTTTCATGTTGCAAGTATCGAGAAAGAAGTTACCAAAGGACACTACCATGACGTGTGCGTCACCTACAGAGAAGTAACCGGGAGATACTGGACTTCCCCCATTAAGAGTGATAGTCTTAGCATCATTTTAGGAGGTGTCGGCGTTGTTGCTAATCGCTTCAAGAAAGAACAACATGTTCAAGTAAGTTCTGGAGATTGTATTATTCGTCGACCTGGAAGTTCTCTTTCTCAACCATCGTTTCAAGTAGGGAACCTGCTCGAAGGTAAGCTAGGTGTTGTGAGTTTAGAGTTCCAAGTCAAGAATCACTTTACGAATGATCGAGTTAAGGAAGCATTTTCCAGTGAAGAATGTCGCATCATACGAGGGGGCTCAAGACAACACCACCACGTATACGATAATGGAGAACAATACACGATACGAAGCCCAACCATGACATTCGATAATTTAGCGATGATTGCAGGAATTCCCAGAGATGAATTGCGCGTCGGTGTGAACGCAGTTCGAATTACAGGAGATATACCTGAAGGTGAAGAACTTCACTATCATCATTCATCTATTTATGGCGTCATTGCAGACGGTGTTGGCGATTTAATACAACCGAATGGCAGGACACAAGCGATGCGAGGCGATTGTGTTGTTGTTCCTCGTGGACAATTGCACTATTTTGAGGCACCTAGTGTGGGCAAGACAAGCAACATGATCTATGCAGCTCTTGAGTTCGGGGAAAAAATCGACTACCAGAAGCATATGCACGATTAATCCTTCGCGCTTTTCCACAAAATCTCGAAGAAGTTACAGAACAAGCGTTTCTAGAAGGGCTTGCTGGAACCGTTGGATACACATTCAACATGTGTCATGCTGCCATCCCATACATGCAACAGCAAAAAACAAGCAGCATCATAAACCTTGGTGATGCCTGTGCGGAGCTCCAAGCAGACATTCTTTCCTATCAAATTGGCAAGCACAGTGTACTGCTGCTAACAAAAGGATTTGCGCAGGAATATGCGAAAGATGGCATCCGTGTGAACTGTGTCTCCCCTGGAATACTAGAAAATTCTGTGACGAAAGCACCGCGTGTGATGATTGTTGAGAATAGTGAACTTATCGAGTTCGTTTCCTGAATTTCTCACTCTGCTTCCAAAACTCATCGAAATACGCGTGAAATGAATCCGCGATCTCTTTGTTGACAATCTCAATCGTAATCGGATTGGAAGAGATAAAACTTATGACAGCAACGTCCTTATATCCCATAAACCAGGATGGCGTTGTGATCATGAGTGGCATGTACCGTGCATCGCAGCCGTCGTAGGAATTTCTATTTTCTAAGATAGTTTCTTCCGTATCTGGGTGGAAGAGTAACTTGCACGTGATACCTGCTTCCGCTCTTCGTATGTGATCTCTCTGCCAGTACGCGTGGAAGTGTGTTGGTTGTGCTGGCGTAATACCGAAGAAGAAGTAGCCCTCGCCTTTCGAGAGCTTTTGGTACGTGTGTTCGTGTACTGTGATAAGTCCTTTGAAGCCTTGGAAGATTTTGACTTCTGATTCGGGTGCGGATTCTTGGAGGAGCATGAGCTGCGGGAGGAGGGTTTCAACTTCCTTTCTGTTCTTCTCGAGGCGTTCCTTCCGTTCATCGATGTACTCGAGAATTTTATGCGGCTCTGCTGCCTGGTAGTACTTCGTCTTTTCTTTTGTGATGTAGGAGACAATCCCTTTCTGCATGAGCTTCTCTAGTATTTGGTAGACGATCGATCGCGCGATTCCTGACTTCTCGATGATGGGTCCTGTGGTGGAGGATCCGAGTTCTAAGAGTGCGAGATAGACTTTTGTCTCTCCTTCCGTGAGGCCAGCGTTCTTGAGGATTGTGAGCTCCATATCTGTTTTTTGTCGTCGATCCCTTATAAACGTTTCTATTTACCTACCAGCACTGGTGTGCTAATATTTATACTAGTTAAAATTCACTGATAAGTGATAACAAAGGGGTGAATACAATGACAGATTACGAACAAGCTTACGAACGAGCACAAAGGACCGCAGATAGACTGCTCAACTATCCTACCTTTGATACAGTACACAGGAGCGTTGCCTTCAGGTGTTTCAAGAGAAACGAAGATCCTGCAGCTACCAAGTTACTCGAAAGAGTTGCACCTAGCGCAAGACCCGATGATCCTGTTGGAAGAACTTGCGATTTCGCAGTAAAAGAACTCATTGACAAACTTGCGTTCGGCAACCTCAACCTTGAAACGTATGTGCAGATCGCAGAAGGAACACATCCTGCGCTCAAGGAGGTGCCAAAATGAAAAGAAATTTCAGAAGACGAATCAAGAATAATATCGCAGAAACACGCGCGCTCACAGATGAGCAGCTACGATACGTTGCTGCATCAGATTGTCAAAATTCTTCACTTCTTGGCCTTGAAACTGTTACCGCAATGAGCCAGAATGGAGATCCGGCTGCGCAAGCGCTCGAAAATTATCAATCAGATATTTACGGAGGTGATCATTCTCGAGAAACACTTCTTGAGGTTAACCGTCTTCGAAGCAAGTATCTTCATCTTGAGGAAAGGTTTGGAAAACGACAGATCGGGCGGGAAGAATACATACAACTCGTCATGCGAGAGCACCCAGTGCAGCTCGCTCTGTTAGAGCATCAGCGAAAGGAGTTCGAGCCATATGACTTTCGACAGGATGGGGATCTCCCTGAAGACACACAAGCAGTTCCTATGCCTACTCCAAGCAAAGGAGGTGCAGAATGAAGTCCAAGCGAAAAGTCAACAGGTATGATTACTTGCCAATTCGGGTGATCTCATGAGATACCTCCTCGTGCTCCTCTTTTTAGTAAGCTGCACACCAGTAGACAACACTATCGAGATCGGCGCTATCCTCACACTTTCAGGGAGTGGTGCACACTGGGGTGAAGGCTCACAGCAGGGCGCAGAGCTCGCAGTGCAAGAAATCAATGCAGCAGGCGGTGTAAACGGAAAACAACTTCGTATTTCGTACGAAGACAATCGAAATAGCGACGGAAAGAACGCCGTCGCAGCACTCAGAAAACTCCTGTATGAAGACAAAAACATCATCCTTGGTCCAACGTGGACACCACCAGGCCTTGCCATTGCACCCATCGCGTGCGAAGAACAAACACTCATGATCTCGCCGACACTCGGCGTTGCAGAGTTCAACGAGCTGTGTGACACAAACTTCAACCTCTGGTTGCACGACTTCCTCATCAGTGAGGAGCTCGGCCAGTATTTGTATGACAAAGGGTACAGAAAGATCGCGATTGTCAGCTCACTCCAAGCATGGGAGCAAGAGCAAGCGTACGCTGTCAAGCGAGGCTACGAGCGTGCTGGCGGCACCGTTGCCGCGTTTGAGCTCGCCGATAAAAATGAAATGGACTACCTTGCTGAAGCAACGAAAATCACTATGAGTGATCCTGATGCTGTCGTCTTCACGAACATCGCGTTCCAGCACATCACTGCGAAACGACTCCATGAGCTCGGCGAGGACGCGCCGTTCTACTCAGTGCTCATGGACGATGAGCGCATAAAGGGAGCGGATGGCGCCTTTGAAAACACCGTTGTAATTACATCGTTCACGCCAAGCGACGAATTCAAGGAGAAGTTCAGAGCAACATATGGCAAGGAAGCAGATCTTGGAAGTGACACCGCGTATGACGCGATCCACCTCCTCGCGAGAGCGATGCGAGCAACAAACTCCGAAGATACTGTGCAAGTCGCAGCACACTTGAACACCGTACGCATCTACACTGGCGCATCTGGAACGTTAGTCTTCGACGGCAAAGGTGGCGTCACGAAAGAGCCGAAGTATATGGTCGTCAAGAATGGAAAGCTCGCCCCGCTTTCTTCGATTTCTTTTTTGTAAATCTTCTACTTTTCTTCCAGAACTCGTCAAAGTATGCCATGAATGCATCAGCAATCTCTTGGCTGACGATTTCCACTGCAATCGGATGAATGCTTGGGATTGCGATCATTACTGTATCTTTGTAGATCATGAAATATGATGGTGTTTGTGTATCCACCGGCATGTACCGTGCATCACACCCTTTGTACCCGTTTCTGTTTTCAAGTGTTGCAGCAGGCGTCCCAATGTTAAAAAGGAGTTTGCATGAAACCCCTGCTTCTATTCGTTTAAGGTGGTCTCGATTCCAGTATGCATGGTGTGCATCAGGTTGCGCAGGCGGAATGCCAAAATAATGGTAGCATTCGCCTCTTGTGAGCTTTTCATACACGTGTTCATGTGCTGTTTGAATGCCCTTCAAACCCTGATAGATTGCGACGTGTCGCTCATTGCTTTTCTCATCGTAGTATGCCTCTAATTCAGGAAGAAATTGCTGGAAATTTTTTTCTAATTGTGTGAGCTCATCTTTCTTTCGCTCGATGTAGTCAGTGATCTTCCCTGGTTGCGCCGCTTGAAACTTCAGAACGCCCTTTTCTTCTACATGGGAAACCATGCCTCGTTTCTCGAGCTTATCCAAAATAATGTAGAGTTTACTCCTACTCACACCAGATACTTTCGCAATAGGTCCAGTACTACTAGGTCCAGTTTGCAAGAGCGCAAGGTACGTTTTGATTTCTCCTTGTGTAAGTCCTAGTTGCTCGAAAATCTCTGTATTCACGAGTATAGAGTCGCCATCACTCTTTAAGTAATTTTCTTTTGTGTCCCACCAAGGGGAACACAGCATTGATATACTATAACTACTGAAAAGTAGTTATTGAAAATCGTATACCGATGAACAAAGAATGAAAGCAATCAGTACAGGGGTGAAACAATGAGAAAAGAAATCAAAGAGAGAACTGACAACAGTCCAGAACACGACGTCATGCAAGCGCTAGGAAATCTTCACTCACGAGGAAGACATGTTTTTCATGGTGCAAGAACAGATGTATTCGGTCCGCTTGACGCGACAACACTTCGTAAAGGATTTGTGCACGAAATGCAAATCAAATACCAAGAGGTGCGTGGACAAGGTCGCCTGCCACAGAGCGAGCATGGATTGAACATCATCCTTGCAGGAGAAGGGCAAGTTCCTCCATACCTCGACGATGGTGACTTCAAGAATACGGTAGAAGCAGGGGACTGCATCACCAACAAAAGCGGGATCTATTATCTCGAGAGTGTAACTGATAGTCCGCTCCGTGTTGTGACCCTTGATTTCAGACCACCAGAGGACAATCACACAACCCATCCTGAAGTCCGAAATGCAATAGCACGCGTACTGGAGAAGAATCAGCACACAATAATACCTCGCGGCGCATGGTACACAGGGTATGAAACTGTGCAGCATGCCGCGTACTCCTTGATAGGTCCACGCGTCACCCCACATGAAGGAACACACGTCACCATCTACAACAGAGAACTCCATCAGGAGTGCCAAGAAGGGCCTGCAGGGCAACTTATTGGTATCGTCTATGAAGGAACTGGCAATATGACTGAAAGGACAAGAACGACACCTCTCGCACGAGGAGATGTGTTCATAACGGGAACGACACCCGTACAATTTGCGGCACCTGAGAAATTGTCGTACGTAGCTCTCGGATTTAACAGACGAGGATAAAGGGACCTGATACAACCCCCATCTCCCTCTATTCATGCTATATATACAGAATAGAGCAAACCATTATATAGTTCCTAATATATACTTTTGAACAGGGGGGTCGAGAACATGTCAGAAGAAGAACCACAAGAAGAATTCAGCGAGGATGAACCACACCTCGTAGAAGAAAAGAAAGAGCGTCCAAGCTACGACAGCGTACGCATCAATCTAGTAAACTAATATAAACTGACGAGTAGTCCTCATACCATGGACGAACTGTTTCAGCAAGCTGCAGATACAATACAGGCAGCAAATGAGATCACTATCATCAGCCACGCAGATGCAGACGGCATATGCGCAACGGCACTTCTCGAGGAGCATCTCGACCAGCTCCACAAACAATTCTCGACGATCTTTCTCCAACAAGTCAGCACCGTGGGCCTTGCGCATTTAGCGAGGAAAACATCAGGGTTAGTCCTCTTCGTCGATATGGGCTCCTCACATTTAGAAGCAATTACACGACACTTCCCCGATGCAGTCATAGTTGACCACCACAAGCCTGAAGGAAGCACGAAACAGCTCCTCGTGAACCCGTGGACTGCAGCACTGGATGGCACGAAAGACGCGTGTGCCGCTTCCTTAGCGTGGAAAATCGCCGCAGTGCACGGGAAACCTGCAGCAACCACCGCACTCATAGGAGCACAGGCAGACAATCAGGAGCCGTTCAGGACGTACAACAAAGAAGTACTCGACGCTGCCGTCAAGAAAGGCAATGTCACGCCACGTGAAGGAGCTCGACTATATGGTATCTCCACGAAGCCACTCGTACCCCTCTTAGCCTTCTCGTATGATTTAGCGATCGAGGGCGTCACGAAGAACACGGCAGGTGCGAAGAAATTTCTGCAGGAGTTAGGCATCAGTACAGAGGGGTCGTTCAGCGACCTTACCGAGGAGGAGCAGCAGCAGCTGGAAGCAGCGCTCATCGAGAAAAGCACGCATCCCGAGCCAAAGATCACACATTATCATATGCCACACGGCGAAGGGCCGCTCAAAGATACACGAGAAGCGGCTACCCTCTTAAACGCATGCGGACGCATGGGGCAGCCAGAGCTTGCCGTGCAACTCTTGCGTGGTTTCGCGACGATTGAACAGTGCCAAAAAGTGCAGCGGCAGTACAAGACTGCCGTGAAGGAAGCGCACCAGACGTACAAAGAGATGGACCTCACTGAGGGGAAGGATTTGTTGATTATCAACGCGAAAGAGTTCCTCCTGCCAAGTATTGCAGGGACGCTCTGCTCTGTGCTCACGCGAGGACGGGAAGTCCCCTCAGACACTGTTGTCGTGTGTTTAGCTCGGAATCAAGATGGAACGAACACGACGAAAGTTTCCTCCAGAACGCTTTCCACGAGGAAGGACCTTGCTTCCTGGCTACGGAAAGCTGCTGCTTCCGTCGGCGGCGAGGGCGGCGGACACTCCATGGCCGCTGGTGCAGTGATTCCGACGGAGCAGGAAGAGGCGTTTGTGAAGGCGCTACTATAGCACTTTTCGCGCGGTCTCCATTGACGCCTTTGCATCCTCAAGCGTAAGGTGGTGAGATATATTGTACTCAGCAAGTAAGTCGAAAAACTCACTGAGCGTTACTCCTGCGAGTTTCGCGCCGAGGCCGATGCTCACTTTTTTCTCTCGGAACAATTGCAATGCTTTCATCTTCTTTCCTTCATCAAGAAGCTCTCGAATCACACCCGATCTGTTCTCTTTGAGCAAGTCACGAAATGAGTCAAGCCCCTCTACTTCTTTTACCCGTACTGAGACCATTTCCATCATATCACCTGACTAGCGTAGTATTCGTAAACATGTTGCGCATATCTTCCATAGAACTTGAGTTTTTTTAGCTTTTCGATTGCAGCTTCCTTTGTGAGCTTCTTTTGTTCGAAAAGTCTTACAACAACAGCGAGTGCGTTAAGAAATTCTATCCCCTCAATCTTACAGAGTTTGATAAGCTCGCGATCATCTGCAAGTATCACCCCGCCTTCTTTCTTCCACAAGACGTATGTTGCAGCTTCTCCAACATCCATTCGAAAATCGAGCAATATCTCACCCACAGTGCTTGTGTCTGTACGTTTTACCTTGATCAACCCATCCCCTATCGCTTTTTGAATAAGTTTCGCATCGAAGAGTTCTTTCTTCACAAGTATCTCTTCCTCGACGATTCTGGGTATACTTACTCTTTTATTCTCAAGAAATGTGCGGAGAACTGTCACTTTCGCGAGCAAGATAAGCGTTGATGCGTTCGAAACTATCATTGTATTACGTTTGTAGACATTTGTATTATATTAGTCTTTCTGCCGCACATAGTCCAAGAGTCGTTTTATTGTGTCGCTGTGTTTCTCGCCTTCTTTCATAAAACTCTCAATTTGCTCCTTCGTTTTTTCCTAATCCTTACAGTTGACACGCTGACAGAAATACCTACTGCAATATAAACTTTTCTCCATAATGTCCAGTGGTGGAAGCTATCGAAACTGACGTGTTTGTCGTTCACAAAGTTGTGCCAGCAAAAGGTTTCCGTCGGGCGATCTGCCGCTTTTTGTATCAAGCGCAGCCGCGAAGCAGTGAAAATCCGTCATCGCGCCGAAATGTAGCATAAGTGATTGGTCTGCAAAAGGTGGAAACACAGCCGCTTCTCGACGATAGACGCCCGCCTCCCATGCAAGAAATCGCATGTAACCATCAATGTGGGAAGAAGGTGTCTCAAGTGCCTCCTCATACACGTCGTGAACTGTGCTCATGACATGCGGAGTGCACAGCAGCATAAAAAACCTTTTTATTTTCTCTATTGTAAAAAATAATGAATAGACGATACAATTAGTGTTACTTTATAGTAGTAATAAATCAAAACATTTATATAGGAGTACTCTTCAGTAAGAACATGAAAGTCATTCCAGTGTTTGGGGGAATCGCACTGTTCGTCTTTGGCTTGCTTGCTGGCATGTACGCCACAAGCGCCTCTGACGACGGCTGGGTCGAGACGCCAGATGAACTACTCTTTGACGTCTTTGCACCCGTCGACAAGGACGTACCGACCCCAAGCGATCATATTCCAGAATCAGGCATTAAAGTCTGGCGCGACCGCGTCGTCTTCGACGTGCAAGATGCACAGTGGGCGAAGTTCGCAGATACGGGAAGTATGCTTCCCACCTTCGGCAAGGACGCGAACGCAATTCAGTTCGTGCCACGAGATGAAGCAGACGTGTCTGTCGGTGATATCTGTAGTTACCGAAGCGACTATGCTGACGGATTCATCATCCATAGAATCATCGAAGAAGGTGTGGATGCACAAGGGAAATATTATAAGTTCAAAGGAGATAACCTTCGTACAGCAGACCCAGGCAAGGTTCGTTTTGATCAACTCGAACGCTGCGTCTTAGCGATTGTGTATTAAGATGACACTACCACAAGTAGAAGGAACAAGGTCCAGTGACGCATCACTCCAAGAACGGTGTAATGTGCATCTTTATTCTGAGACTCAAGGGCTAACTCGAGTCAGAGCGAACAACTATCTTGCTTGGCGACTTGGTTTTCCAGATAAAGGATCGAAATTTGAAAGAAAGTTGGGAGCCGCAAAGTACGCATTTCGTCTTCCGATCGTGAATATTCCTCTCGCACATCTTGCACTTACAAAAAAACTTCTTCCAGAAGGGTATAACGCGTTGCTTATCGAGCGAGCAGGAGCGCTCAGTCCAAAATTCATAGGTGAAATCGCATATCAATTACATGGTTCCGGAGCTGAACGAGAAATGCATGTTTTTTCTGTACGTGTACATCCTGATTATGAAGGGCACAAACTGGGATCCAGATTGCAAGACGAGTCAATAGCTGTTGCAAGAATGCAAGGAATACCTACCTGGGTTTTTGGAGAGGGAAACAATGATGCTGCAAAGCACATGTTTAGACGATACACAAAGCAAAAAGATGATGTCACAGTAGTTGGTGCGAATACGCTCCGCATTCTCGATTGAAACCTTTTTATACAGAAGAGCATCGCTCACAGCATGTCCAACTTTCTCACACCTGAGAACGAAGCTGACTACCGCAAAGCAGGAAAGATCGCAGCGGAAGCACTCCAGTACGGGTTATCGTTGATTAAACCTGGGGAGTCCATGCGAGAAGTACTCGATAAGATCGAGCAGTTCATCCTTGACAAAGGAGCAGCGCCTGCGTTCCCTGCACAATCATGCGTGAATGATGTTGCCGCACATTATTGCCCGACAGAGAAAGACGATATCATTTACAAAGAGACTGATGTCGTGAAGTTAGACGTTGGCGTGCACGTGAACGGCTTCATCGGGGATAACGCACAAACACTCTCATTAGATGGCAAGCACCAAGATCTTTGTGACGCGGCTCGTGACGCTGTGGAAACTGTTGAAAAGATGCTCAAGGCAGGCATCACCCCTCATGAGATCGGGCAGACAGTACAAGATACACTCGCAAAACACGGGTTCGTACCGATCAGGAATCTCACCGGGCATGGTGTCGGGCAGTACAACGTGCACTGCAAGCCATCTATTCCGAATTATCCGAACAATGACATGACACCACTCGAAGAAAACATGGTGATCGCGATCGAGCCGTTCGCAACGAATGGTGAGGGGATGATCTTCAACAGCACGAATCCTACCGTCATGTCATTGCGGGGTGTGAAACCTGTTCGCTCCCCCCATGGACGCGCAACGCTCGAGTTACTGCAGACCTTTCAGGGCCTGCCCTTCACGACGCGATGGATCACTGGTGCGCTTGGCGGGAAAGGACTCCTTGGTCTTGCTGAGTTAAAACGGATGGGCCTCTTAGAAGAATATCCGCCATTGCCTGAGAAAGCTTCTGGGTTAGTTGCGCAGCACGAGTATACGTTTCTCATCAAGAAGGATGGGTGTGAGCGGTTGACAAAAGTTTAATCTCTGTGCATGAACAGAATTGTGTTTCCGTAATCACTTGGAACTGCGTTGAGTGCGTGCTTGTAGATATGACCTGCCGCCCATTTTGATACAACAGCGCCGCCACTCCAGATTCCTACATGGGCTAACCCTTTTAGTTCGCAGTGAGACCCATAAAGAACTAGCCCTCTTTCTCTTGGTACATCAGATGCTCTGAATCCTAACCTTTCTAGTTGCTCAAACCAGTTTCCTGGATCTGTAATTGCTTCTTTCAGCCCCGGAATTCCAAGGACAGTATCAACATATCGAACGCAGCTATCGCTTTTATCAGTAAGTGCAGGTAGTTTCGCCAATATTTCAACACCTTCTACATTCCCGAAACTCGTAAAGTCATCGATCGTTCCCCCATCACCATCAGCATCAAGTTCTCTTTGTCCCTGGCACTCTAATCGCGATATTTCACACCTATGATAAGGAAATATTCTTCTAGTGATCCCCAATATACCTAATATATCCCACTCAGACATAGTAAAAAGGAGTTGTTAGCCGTTTTAAAAATCTTTCAGGTTCACTTGCCCTTTTCTCTTTCGTAACTTCACTTGCAAGTCTTCCTTCTGCACCTTCTGGCCGACTTGCTCTTTGACAGAAACAGCGATTTTCTCTCCTAACAGCGAGCGTAACGAAGAAAATTCTGTTTTCTTGATATCGCCAATCGTTCGAATCTTGTTCGCGAACAGTTTTCTCGCTCGTACGCGGCCAACACCTTTGAGTCGTAAGAGGGGAAGGACTTCTTCCTTCACGCCGTGCATGACGCGAACACGTAATTTTTCTAGTTCTGTTATTTTCTTTTGCCAACCGAGCAATTTTGACAATTCAATCAAGGAATACAGCAGCCATTCGGCGCGTTCTTTTTTCACGTACAGGTCGCCAGGCGTTATCTTGTGCTTCTCAAAGAGAATATCCTCTCCCACTTCGTGGATCCATGCCTCTAAAACAGTCGCTGTCTTGACAGATTGCAAGTATTCATCGTACTCGTGACTGTATTGCGAGGGTGATTTGACGAATACGCGCTCTTCTTCTTGCATGAGTTTGCTATCGACTTCTTCGAATTCTGCTTGTCTGACTGAGAGGAGTGGTCGCATCTCGAGTGTTGTTGCTAAGAGATGTAAGAGTGGGAATGGTTTGAGCGATAAGTTTCTTTTTTCTCCTAAACGAAGTGAATCGAGCATGTGGTGTGCTGTGAGCGGATCCAAATAGAGCTCTGCGACTCTGTTGCCAAGTTTTGTTGCTGACAATGCGCCAGCAACTAGCTCTCCCGCAACGACGAAGTCATCCTTGACAACGGCTGCTTCGATGAACTGCCAATCGGAGAGTAATTTCACCATTTTATCCAGGATGGCGTGGAGTTTTTCCGTATCACCATACTGCCACGCGTAGAATGTATCGTCAAAAAACTTGTAGAGTGATTCCGTGTCATGGACGTACTCTGAGGCGATTAAGCTTAAAACATAGGTTCGGAGAACCGGTTCAACGGCGAGTTTACTGTAGATCTCTTCTGGGTCACCGTGGATGTACTTTTCTGTGATTTTTTCTTTGTTGGATTCGTTGCTTGCGATGCAGATACCTTCACCAACATCATCCTTTCCAGGTCTTCCTGCTCTGCCGATTTGTTGGTGATATTCTAGTACAGGGATATCCACCATCCCCCACGAGGTTCCTGATGAGAATCTCTTGAGGTCTCGAACAATTGCTCTGTATGCTGGTAAGTCCATCCCGATAGCCAAAGTTGGCGTCGAGCAAATGATTTTAATTGTACCAGATCTAAAGTTTAACTCAACCAACTCTCGTTGTTTACTGTGCAGACCCGCATGATGGAACGCTATGCCTTTTGCTAAACATTTTGCAAGTCGCTTACACTGTTTTGTCGGTGAAGCAACCGCTTTCAACGCTTTCGCGGCGAGTTCTTCGAGCTCGTGGCGTTTCTCTTTAATTTTCACCGCGATTTTTTCCGCTTGTGATTCTGCACCGCGTCTTGTATTACAAAAAACGAGTGCTTGCTTTTCCTTCTGTAATGTGTCAAGCGCAATGTTGATCGTTGCGTCTTTGTACCGCTCTTTGATTTGCTCAAGACGAGGCATATCAGGATAGTGCAGAAGGAGTTTAAAAGTCTTATCCGTGCGTGACCAGTGGTTATTTCCTCGCTTTACGCCGTTTTTCGTGCTGCTTTATCTTCTTGTTATATCTTTCAACGTCAAGATGTTTTGCCATATAGCTGTGTTTGCTCCTCAGTTGTGTTTTATCTCTATTCCAGCGCAAGCCATCTCGGTAATTCTCCCATTCATCGTAGAATTTCTCTGGTTCAAGTGCTTCGTTAATAATTTCTTTCCATTTTCTTTTAATTGTTGAGACCGCTGTTATCCAGCCACTTCTTCGTTTGTTTTTTGGTCGCATATCTCACTGCAAAAGCGCAGCATTTATATATGTTACTGTAATAATAACAGTATGAAGCAGAGATTTTACATTGATACACTCATTTGGAGAGATTATTATGAAGGAAGGTCAGATCGATTTCGACCATTGGGAGAATGGGCATTGATGTTTTTTAGAAAAGCACTACAAGAACAACACACAATACTTTTTTCTTCAATTGTTGTAGATGAATTGCAGAAGGACTACGACAAAGAAAAAATTCAAGAAATATTTAGTGTTATTGACAATACATCTCTTTTCAGAAAAGCCTCTGTGCACAAAAAACAGTTCAAAGAAGCAAGCCAGCTCAGCAAAGATCGCAAAGTGCCATTTGGAGATGCACTGCACGCCATCATTGCACGAGATAACGAGGCAATTGTTATAACAAGAGATCGTCATTTTGAAGTGTTGCAAGATATTACACAAGCAAAAAAACCAGAAGAATTACTCTACTGAGATTCCAAACTTTTTTGCATACTTCTGCGCGACTTCTTCTCGAATCTCTTCGTGTCGCTTCATCGTTATTCTCTTACCTTTCCCAGCACCGAAATACTTCTCGAGCGTTCTCAACGCATTCTCCTCTTCTAACGCGCGAAGCTTATCACGAACCGCTTCTCGCAGAAAATCTGTTCGTGTTTCAAAGTGGTGTTTTTCCAAACAGTTGTCCACTTGTTGTAGTGTTGTAGCTCCAAGTTTGACGCTCACGACATCCATACTACATCGTATTACAATGTAGTTTATAAATGTTTCGTTTTTACACGCTTATGGAAAAATTAATGAAGTTGCACAAGAAAACAAAAGCATGAAGAAACTCAACATCCTCCACTACGCAAAACTCCACACAGCAGTGTGGGCACTCTTAGGGTTGCTCGCAGGGATTTTGTACTCATTTGGCGGCTTACTCATTGACACGCTCGTCACGCTCGGTTGGATAACGTCAGCAGAAACACCCGGACTGAGTTATGGAACACTGCTCGCGTTCCAAGCGCTTATTGGCATGCCGATTCTCTTCGCAGGCTTCGGTTTTCTTACAGGATTACTTGGCGCGTTTCTCTACAATCTTGTTGCAAGATAATTTCAGTTTATGGATCTTCGTACTCGTTCTCTTGCGGCTTTGTAGCGTGCACCATATGCTGGATTCCCCCATCGTCGCATCATTCCACAGAGTGTTCGCATGCCTGCGTAACGTTCATTGTGTGTAGCAACGATGGCATGTGCTTCTTCAGGGAACTGTGTGAAATACTCTTTGAAGAAGCGTGAATACTTTTCTGGGAACATCGCTGCTTCAACGATGTCTTGCTCGGTCGGGTGTTCATGTCGTTCGAAGATTCGTCTGTATGTTTCTTGTAGTTCGTGCATCGTTTACCTCCACAGTGAGAATTTTTTTGTGAGTGCAGAAATTTCATCCCAGTCACCAAACATGCAGACGCCAAAGTACGTTAAGTCTTGTTCTTTTGTGCTTTTTGTGTTCTCATGTTGGTCAATGTATGTTTCTCCTATCATTGTGTCTGTGAAATCTGTGTGTGTGATGTTTCTTTCGATTGCTTCGTTGCGAAGTTTTCGCAATTGTTCGGATGTTGCGCGGAGAATAATGAAGGGAATATCTGATATTTGGGGATGTCTTCCTTCATCTGCGTCAGTGTAGTCTTGGAGTCTGAGTTGTTCTTGTGGTACTGACCGGCTCAGGCCGAGTGCCATGTGTGCGAGTGCGTTCATTGCTCGTCCTGTCTCGATTTTTTTGTTGAGGACAGCGATCGTTTTGTGTTTGAATGGTTCGAATGCCATGGCAGAAGAACTCCAATACCCCTATATCAATTTATTATAGACTATAGTCTACTTAGAAACGAAGTCGTGTATGACTTTCTTCTCTGCTTTGCGCAAATGCGAGAGGAACACTGTCTTCGGCATGTGTACTGCTTTCGCCATCTTTGTGACCGACATTTTTCGCGGCCATTCATAGTAGCCAAAGTGTTTCGCATAGTTGAGCACATCACGTTGCTTTTTTGTTAGTGGCGTTGCAATCGTTTCTTCTGTAAGTAACGTCATTTTTAGTGGATGATGCTGCTTCAAGTCAGTGTAGACCGCAGTGATGTTCTTCTTAACAGCAGTGCCAAGCGTCCAAATCTCATACTTCCCTTCGAATCTCGTGGGAACGACTGGGAAACACTCGTGCGCGAAAAAAATATCTGAGAATTGACTCGTGTGACGATCTTTCTTTGTCACGACACGAATATAGATCGTGTGTTCGTCCTTACTGAGCATCTCTACTTTTGTCACGTCAGTTCGTTTTTTGAGATAGTGGACAATATCGTTGAATGTGTCTGCTGCTCCTCGTGCAAGAAGAATGTGTGCAACACGTTGTTTGACCCAACGGCAATCAACTGATGAGAACTCGTGTTCTGGAAATTGTATGCTTATAGCAGAGCCCCAACATGTTTTGTGGTAGATGTGAAACTGTGCTTTGAACATGTGGTGTTCTTATTCCTGTAATTTAAAAGTTTTTAGAACTAGCACCCACACCCAGGATGACCGCCTTTCTTCATCTGCTCGTAGCCGTGTTTGATGAGTTTTTCAAGGATCTTCAGATCAACATCAGCAAGTTTGTTAATGTACAGGCAGGAAACGCTCGTTTTGTGTTTTCCTAATTTTTTCAAGAGTGCTTGCTTATCTTTGAAGCCCGGCATGATGTACAGGGAGAGGTTTTGCTTTCTCGGCGAGAAGCCCGTGAGTGGCCAATCGCCTTCTTGGCTGCTTCGCTCTGACTTGTAATGGTACTTCCCGAAGCCAACGATGGACTCACCCCAGAGCACAGCTTTTTCTTTTGTGATTTTCTCGAAGAGTTTTAATAATACTAATCCGTCTTCTCTTCGTGTTTTGTGTTCAACAGCTTCTATGAATTTCTTGACGTTTTTCTTCGTTGCTTTCGTTTTGATTTCGGCCATAGTGTCTCAAAAACAAGGACATTTAAAAGTATTTACACTTTCCGCATCAAGAATGTTATGTATCCTTTCTTCGCAGTACCAAAAGAACGCTGTCCCGCTTCGATTGTATCGGACCAAACTCCTTTGTTTTCTGTGAAAGCAGTCTCCTGCAACCGCATGTGCGTCATTTCTGCCATTCGGGTGGCACCGGCCGTTATGTTTGCATGATTATAGGGGAATGAACCGTCTATTCCATAGTCCGCGATAATTATCGTTCCGTTTTTTGCAGTCAGTCTCGCGAGAGCATGCTTGTATCTGAGCTCAATACGTGTATCAAGATCAGGAGGTGTGCCCGCAACTGCTTGAAATGCGTCTCCGAGCTTCCAATCCACAGGATGGGGTACGAGCTTCTTTCCGAAATCAGGAAATGTAAACACCGTCATATCTGCGAGTCCAGCAGGCAAGTGTGAGCGAAGCAGGTCGTCAGTTACAAGAACAACACCCGATGCATCTCTCTCTATACATTGTGGGTCTGTCTCGATTCGCACAGGTATCCCTGCTTTTGCCAGATTAGCATGTGCTTGATCTAGCATTTCAGAAGACGCGTCTTGTCCGATAAGAAGTTGATAGCTTCCTCTTCTGTACGCTCGCTTCAATATCTCTCCGAAGCCACATGCTGCTTCAAGAAATACTCCTCGTGCTTTTTTCGGTACGTTCCGAGCCACCTCGCCATATGCTTTCTGATATTCGGATGAAAATGCACGGCTTTTCCAGTAGTGTGTTTTTACTTCCGTATACATACGTAGAGAAACCCGCCCATATTTTTAAATCACTCTTTTTTAGTAGTTATTAGAACGCCAACAACGTTCTTTGTCCTTCTAACCTTTCTAAGCCAGCAACCCTCACACCTACAAGCCGGATCTTTTTCCCATGGAATTCATTCGATAAGATGCGAGCCCATCGTCGCACAGTCGCAAGATCATTCCTCCTCCCAACAGTGGTCGCACGCGTAAACGTCGAAAAGTCAGCTAACCGCACCTTCACAGAGACCGTCTTGTAATAATAGGATTCCTTATGTAGCTTTTCTGTGACTCTTTCAGCCAATTCCGCAATCTTTTCATGAATCAACGACCAGTCATCCGTGTCATGGAAGAACGTCCGCTCTTTACTAATGGACTTCCGCCCTTCTCGAGGAGCCACGACATCATTCCCCACGCCATGCGCCTTCAAGTGCAAGTATGCACCATACACTCCAAAGCGGCTCGTTAACAACTCACGATTAAACAACGCCAAGTCACCAATAGTAGAAATTCCTAGTTTCTGCAATTTTTGCTCCATCTTAGGACCGACGCCGTACAACTCACGGATCTTTTTCGGTGCGAGGAACTCCTGCATCTTATCCGGGATAATAGTCAGCCCATCCGGCTTCTCATGCTCAGAACCCATCTTCGCGATTAATTTGTTCACACTCACGCCAATCGAGCATGTAATTCCTTCTTTCTCGAGAATTTCATTTTTGATTTTCTGCGCTAACAATTTCGCTTCCTCAAAATCCCGCACCTGCTCTGTAATGTCGAGAAAGGCTTCATCCACACTCGTCTGCTGAAACACGTCAGAGTATGAGCGTAAAATCTCCATCACGTTCTGGGACACCTGTCTATAAGAGGCAAAGTTATGATGTACATAGATCCCATCAGGACATAACTTGTATGCTTTGCTGATGGGCATGGCTGAATGAATGCCAAAGGCGCGCGCTTCCATAGAGCACGTACTGACAACTCCACGGCCTTTCCCTTCACGAGGGTCGGCGCCGATAATGACTGGCTTGCCCTTCCATTCAGGGTGCTCTCGCACTTCGACAGCGGCGAAGAAGCAGTCCATGTCCACATGGAGGATGATTTTGGACATATGTCCAAAAGAGAACTGGTCACTTAAATACGCTACGCGTGCGTGACCAGTGCTATCTTTCAGCAACGACTGCGCCTTTTCTTCCATCAGAATACAACCGTACAGCCTCCCCAGTCAGTATACTCCCACCTGCTCTCGCGAAATACAATCTATCTCTCATTACTCGTAGAGGGACCCCTTGTAATTGGTCAATACCCTCTGTCATGATAATCGCTTGTGCATTCGGAACCAATGTGTCGAGCGGTCTTGGCGCGTACCAGCCATGTCCTTGCAATTCGAAGAGGCATACTTGATCACCAATATCTTTTCCTAACTGCCGTATTGTTGCGTCAAAAGCATCGTAAAATTCCATACCGAAAAAACCAGGTTTTGTCTTTGCTGCATTTTCAGCATATGCTCTCTCAAGTCCACAGAGACGCCATCCTTCTATCATAGGTTTTGCTTTCTCAGGTCCTGAGAGTTGTTCGATTTGTTCATAATACTTGTGGTTCATGCTATGTGCGTATCTGCCTACATCAAAGGCACGAAGGGATATTAAGCGTATTCCCTCAGGAGGTGTGATCCCGAATACCATGTTGCATTTGTGTGTGGCATCTATTTTATCGCAGTCTAGTTCCCAGTCAGCAGTTTCCATGCTTCGAAATGGTTCGATTGCCTGTAGCAGAAGAGGGTCTACAGCAAATCGCATACAATAAGAACGATCGTCTTGAATTACCGGTGTCTCTTCAATCTTCCTGTATACTTCAAGTACTTGCTCTAAATCCCCAAGTCCGATCCGTTCAAGTAGATCGTCTCTGCTTTCACATCCATAATATACATCTTCCATGCTTTGCGCTTGTTTTGTTGCTTCGTTGTACAGTACTCTCTGCACGTAGTGCATCCTTCGAGGGCGTTTTATTCCCGTGATGAGAAAGTGCTCCTCTACGTGTGGGTGACGAAGTATATTCCATTCGCTTGCAGATCGTGGTGCTGTTTCTTTTTGTATAGGAATACTTGCGTCAGCATCAAGGATACGTTTGACTAGTTCTTTCTCCTCTTCAGTCATCTTTTCGGTGGCGCCACCACAACATATAAATACTCTCCCCCCCTTAGTACGTTAATGTTAGCTGTCCTCGAGGAAATCGGTTTGACGAAAGGAGAACGAAAAATCTACCTCGCACTCCTGGAACTCGGCGCCACAAGCGTTGGCAAGATCATCAAACACTCGAAAATCTCAGGTTCAAAGACGTACGAAGTCCTCGACAGGTTAATCGCAAAGGGCCTCGTGAACTATAGCACGAAAGGAAAGGTCAAATACTTTGAGGCAGCGCCGCCAGAACGCATCCTCGATTACATACAAGAGAAAGAAATGAAACTTCAGGAAACAAAGCAGCACGCACAAGCAATCCTGCCAGAACTCCAAGCGAAACAAGCAGCTGCACAACACCAAAACGACGCGAAAGTCTACATCGGACTGAAAGGACTCAAGACAGCATACATCGAAGCAAAGAAAGATGGCAAGAAAGGCGGCACCATCTACGGCATGTTCATCCCGCCAGTCTCAGAACCACTCTTATCATTCTTTCCAGCGTGGATCAGCGATTTCTGCAAACGATACAAGGTAAAAGACCTCATGCTCTTTAATGAACGAGTTCCTGAAATCGATCTCGTCAAAAACATTCCGGGTGTGGAAGTCCGCATCATCCCCAAAGCAATGCGCTCACCTACGGAAATCACCATTATCGAGCAGAACGTGATCATCTCCACGACAGGTGGCGATCAATATTTTACCACAGTCATTCGGAATAAAGAAGTAGCAGCTTCATTCACAGAATACTTTCATTCTCTCTGGGAGATCTCGAAGAAGGTAGCAAATTCTTAACACTGCCCTTCTACGCGTGGCCAAAGCATTTATCTAGGACAAGGCGCACTCCGCGTCCATGGACAAGGTTCAGAAAACCATCGAGAGCTACGATAACACAGTTGCAGAATACGCCGACAAGGTCAGTGGACTCCAACCAGCAGAAATACATCAATTTCTGGCACTCCTGACAGAACATGCACACATTCTCGACGTTGGGTGCGGTTCTGGACGAGACGCAGCACACTTCATACACAGGGCTGCACTGTTACAGGCATCGATCTCTCCACACAGATGATTCAGCATGCACAGCAGCAAGTTCCCAGCGCAACATTCCACGCCATGGATCTTCGAACACTTAAGTTTCCAGATGCTTCCTTCGACGCAATATGGGCGAACGCAAGTTATGTGCACATCACAAGAAAGGAACTCCTGCTTGCACTCAGAGAAGCGCATCGTGTTCTCAAACCAAATGGTGTGCTCTACGTCTCGATGAAGCAAGGCGATGGAGAGCGGCTGATTCCAGATGATCGGTACGGCGGTGTTGAAAAGTTCTGGTGTTTTGTGCAGCAAGAAGAGCTCGAAACGTACTTGCAGGAGGCGGGATTCACGATTGTTTCCTCGCATGTAAAGCACGTGGACAGTACGTATGCAACGAATCCGTGGATCTGTGTGTCGTGCGTGAGCAGAAAAGTATCGGAAGAAGGAAAAGTAGCATCAAACCGATACTTTTAAGAGGAATAACATCTCCCCCTATGCTATGCCCGCAGACATATTCACACGGATAGCAAAAAAAAAGAAGCAGCTAGACGAGCTTAGGCCATTCGATGCAACGCAAGTGGCCCTCTTGAAAGAACAACTTGCAATTGAGTACATCTACAACTCAACATCCATTGAAGGGAATACACTCACATTAAACGAAACAAAGCTCGTTCTCCAAGAAGGTATCACAATTGGTGGGAAGCCACTCAGAGAACATCTTGACGTTCAGAATCAACAAGAAGCACTTACATATATTGAATCCATTTTGAAAAAGAAACGCATCAGAGAAGTTGACATCTTAAAACTGCATAGCATCACATTGAAAGGCATCTCTGACTACTGGGCAGGACGGTACAAAACCTCACAGAATAGAATCATTGGTTCGCGTTTGAAAACGACACCACCATATAAAGTGCACACTGAGATGAAACAACTCGTACGCATGTTACGAGAGAAAATGCATCCTGTGGTCCTAGCTGCGAAAGCACATCATGAACTTGTACGCATTCACCCCTTCGTTGATGGCAATGGGCGAACAGCGCGATTATTGACAAATCTTCTCCTCATGAAACATGGGTACGCCCCTATCATTATTCAACAAAAAGATCGGAAGAAATACTTTGCCGCACTTGAACAAGCACACAGAGGAGATGTTGAACCGTTTCAGCTCTTCATTGCACGTGCAGAGGATGCAGCACTCTTGACGTATCTGAATGCGTTGAGACGAACAACGAAAAAAACGGAACTTCTACCGCTCAACGAGTTAACGGGCGTATATTCACAAGAATATTTGAGTTTTCTCGCTCGAAGAGGTATGCTGAGTGCAACGAAAATCAATGGTATCTGGCACAGCACGAGAGATGCGTTACAAGAGTACATTGCATCGAAAAGAAAGTATCGGAAGAAGTGAAAATAGGTGTAAACCGATACTTTCTATTTCTGCAATGTTCTTCATTTCTCATGCTGCTTGATTTTCTTATTGTATCACTCAACAGCAAGATATTGTGAAAGCAAAGAAACCAGAAGAATTACTCGAGTGAAATACCAAACTTTTTTGCATATTTCCGAGCAACAACATCTCGTGCTTGAACGAGTTCCTGAAATCGATCTCGTCAAGAATATTCCTGGTGTTGAAGTCCGCATCATCCCGAAAGCGATGCGCTCACCTACTGAAATCACCATTATCGAGCAGAACGTGATCATCTCAACGACTGGCGGCGATCAATATTTTACAACAGTCATCAGAAATAGTGCAGTCGCGCAATCATTCAGAGAATATTTCTATTCGATTTGGGATGTCTCCAAAAAAAAGGATTAGTCAAACCGCGCTAACTCACCGATCGCGCAGTGCGCGCCGCCAAGGAGCTTCGGAAGGTGCTCAAATTCTGGCGAAACAACCGTAAGGCCATCGTCATGCAAATACTGCACAGTCGTCTCATTCTCAAGAGAAGGTACAACAACGGTGCCTCGTTTCGTTCCCGACATGTTGAGTGCGAGCGCCTGTTGCTCTTCTATCGGAATCTCTCGGTGTTGCATTCCTCGGAAGTGTTCGTAGAAGCCCTCCTGCTGCGTTCCTGCGTATTCGTTCCGTCCTTCAACAACGATGTCACAACAGATCTCTGGGCAGCCATACAAGACGCCTTCTATTGGTTCTTTCGCGATAAGATCGAGGTGCATCCGCGATTGGATATGTGCAAACTGCTCTTGCTCTGCAGGGACGTGTTCACCTGTCAAGACAAGTGCATACACAGGTGCATCAATCATGCCTGCAATTTGGTGGATGGCTGCTGCTGATGTGCGCATACCATACCCGACATCCTGGCCAATGTAGACTGCACCGTCAATGAACGCAACATCTGCGTACTCAAATACTCCCTCGATCGGAAAGAGGGTGCCATAGCCCATTTGCATGAGTCCCTGTGCGACAACATCTGGCTCTGGTTGACGGATTGGATACTTCATCGTGCCCTTGAAATTGTAACCGTGGATTACACCTGAGTTATCACACTGATAGATGATATTTCCAAGCGGTAATGCGTGTTCAAGGGTCAATGCATGATTTGCTGCAATAGCGTGCGGCATACTATTGTAGTGAAATGCCTCTTGATACAACAGTTGCTCAGCCTGATCAATAGGAATACCTTCATATGTGGCCGCAACTTTCTCCAAGAATGCCTGCGGTGATAGTGAAGAAGGCTGCAGTGAAGCGGCAAACGCCCCACGGAGGTCACGAACAGTAACACCGTGGCTTGTGAGCAAGGATCCAAGTCCTCCTATGATTTCACGCCGAATCGCAAGCGCATCAAACGTATCACCGCTAAACAAGGATGTGTGTGGATCATACAGTTGGGCTGCAAGGATCTCAATACCTGGAGGAAAGATTGTTGCCTCACGTAGCGAACTGTGTGTCTCTTCAATGCGTATAGTCTTTTTTTGTTGTGCTGGAAGCATGTGCCTACAACGTTCACGCTTCTTTAAAAGTTCAGTGACCTGTTTCCGACGAGCGAGTGCCGTTCTGTCCGGTGTCGAACAAGTAACCCCGAAGATACCATTCATTTAAGAAGAAGAATGCATAAAACCATACCAGTATGACAACGATGCACCTGATCGCGTGGGCAAACGCAAAGGTCAAGAAGATGACAATCTGGGATGTCAAGATGGTCAAGTGGGCGATGTTGTTCCTTGGCATGATCATCGGCGCGTACGTCGCAGACTTCGTCAAAACCTACGTTGTGTGGTTCGTGATCGCGTGCATCATGTTGTACGTCCTCATTTTAACGAGAATATTCAGGTGATAGCATGAATTTATTTGAACGAACCGAACACCTATGTAAGCAAATGAAATGGTGGGATGTCTCTCTGCTGAAGAGCAGCGTGTTTTTCTTCACACTCTTCCTGTTCACCGTATGGAGTGGATTCCAATCCTTTGTGCTTGGTATTGCATGGTACTGGTGGCTCGCACTGAGTCTTATCGTTGCAATTCCACTCTGGAAAAAAATGTTTTCGAGGTAGGCACTGGAAAAATCCAATTAGTACCTTTTTCAAGTAGAAACATTTATGAATGTTCTTCACTTCCGTAAACGGATAATGCAACGAATCATGTCTCGACGAAGTGTTCTAGCCTCATTAATTGTTGCTCCGCAAGCAGCGCAAGCAGCAGTAGAGGCGATAACATCTACGAAGCGAAGCAGTAGAATAGCAGAAAAAGCATCGAAGATCAGAAAACTGCTCGAAAGAGCATACCCTATGCTGGCCAACACTGAAATACCGTTCGCAGCGAAGACAGAAGATGGCTACGTGTGTATAAGACATGGAGGGGACAGAATTTTTGGAGCGGGTGTTCCAAGTAGAGGCAACGCAGTAGTAGATGCACTCATCGGGAATGAACAATTCCGGGATGTATATTTTAGGATTCCGGAGATCCATAACAGTGTTCGCTTCAGAAATTTTTCCCCCTTTGGAGAGCTTGCTGGCGATGATACGTTTAGCTTCAACTATGATGGAACTACCACGTACAAATTCGATGGGTCACGTGAAAGTGTGCATGATATTTCATCTGGTAAAGAACTAACAACAACACTAACACAAACTGATTTTGATCGCATTGAGAGAACTGCGAACTCCCATGTTGATAGAATCCTTGGTCAAGTTCTGAAGGCAGCAAAAGAGTTTACACCAGCAGGCTACTAATTCTCCTCTTAATTTATATATTCTACTACTAAAAGATATTCAGGTGATAGCATGAACGTATTCGAATGGGCAGAAAAGAAAATACACAACATGAAATGGTGGGATATGAGCATGGTCAAGACCGTTAGTTTGCTATTCGGTCTTATCATCGGCGCATACGTCTCAGGATTTGTGCAAGACAACATCACTGTGCTTGTAGTACTTACTGCCGCATTATGGGCATTCGGCGCGTACCGGTTCTTTTTCAGGTACTAGGTAGTAATCGAGAACGGAGTTTCCCATCGTGTACGCCATCAATAACACAATTCCTTACGTAATAGAGCCCATCAGGGGCTTCTGTGCGTAAAGGATCTATGTCGAACACACCTGCTGCCAGGTGTTGAAGAATGCTCTCGTGGTTTTCTGCAGGAGTCTGCATGCGTTCCTTGTCTTCAAACTGTGGAAGAAACATGAGATGTGGGTGCTGCATAATCTTCACTGTCCCTTCAACAGGGTTGTCAAAGTAAAATCGCTTCCTATCTAAGTGTTGTATTCCTTGTATATCAAGAATAGGGCTTTGTACTGGAAGCCCCCTTGTAGCAGCATATTCTATCATTTCATGCAAGTGCTGTGCTGTGACTGCATCTCGGAACTCGAAGCTGCCAAACTCTAGGCCTTGTTGCTCAAGGGAGAATGCTATTTTTCCCTGAACAACATCGTGGTGCGGGTACCATGAATAAAATGTTCCTTGTTGGATGACATCAAACGATGTGCATTGTTGCATAACATAGTCGTGCGCTTGTGCCTGAAGCAATTTGTGTAAGATACGAGGTTCTGTTATTTTTTCCGTGATTGATGGCGAGTGTGTTGCAAGGTGCGTGTAGAAACGTTCTATGAATTCCTGCGGCAGTTGCAAGTGCGCAGCGTGTTGCTCATCATACATCACCGTTGTATCATCGCGAGGATCTCCTTCGACAAATGTTATTGCTGGGTTTTGCTCGTACGCGTCGTGTATGAGTCTGGCGTAAAATTCTTCTTGCATGGCAGGATGTTCCCAATATACATCAAGAGAGTGTCCTGCAGGGATCGTCTGGAACCCTTCGAGTACAAGTGTTCGCACATGACGCGTCACATCTTGAAAAAATTGTTGTCGCTGCTGATAATATGCTCCATCGTGGAGTATGCCTGTCAGAAAAACATCCATTCCATGCACTCTCCTCCACACCACTTCTGTACTGAAGTCTGCATGAGTATATCCAACAGAAAACCTTCGGCATCGATCGATATGTGCTGTTCTTTCACGACGATCTTGAGCAAATACTTTGAGGAGTTGGAGCGTTGCATGGTAGTCGTGCTCTGGATCCCCCCACTCTGTATCAAGTGCTGCAAGGTGTTCTTCCCATCGCGGAGCATCACGGAAATCGTGAGATGTGTACTGCATTCCTCGTTCTTCACACTGCACCCCCCAGCCGATTGGGTCTGTGAGCGCATTCACAATTACATCTATCGTTGTTTCTTCAGGTCTATGTACTTCCGGTGTTACTTCGAGTGCTCGTTTGTATGCGGGGTCCATAGTAGTGGTAAGCAGAGAAAACTACTTAAATCAAAAACCACCCATAGGTGGTATGTACCATCAGCGTCTGCTTTTCAAGCACCCGTGCTATTTTTGCGATCTGACTGAAGGAAACAACCTCACTGCATTCATCATCGCTGAAGTTGGCATCGAGAATGCTCACCAACTCATCATTGAAATTCGTGGAAACGCTGCAGCGATACGAAAGGCATGCACACACATTAAACGAACATATCCAACATACAACCTGACAACGATATGGAAGCAAAAAAGGAAACATATCATCAAACTTCTCATTCCACAACAACATGATCTTGGAGGAAAACGACCAGTCGTCAATGTTGCTGAGAAAACTGGCTGTTTGTTTAACAGAATGGTAGGCATTCCGCACAAAGGAGCGCAAGGATGGGAATTCCTTAAAGTGTATGCGCGAACGAAAACAGGGTTAAAGAAATTTGCCGCTGAACTCGAGCGCATTGGTGAAGTCACAATAGGATCACCCATTCAAAAAACACACTTTCCAACCGCATCTGACTATCTATCA
Source organism: Candidatus Woesearchaeota archaeon (assembly GCA_028818155.1). Taxonomy (GTDB): domain Archaea; phylum Nanobdellota; class Nanobdellia; order Woesearchaeales; family UBA525; genus UBA525. The sequence goes on from JAPPOH010000006.1 coordinate 59,961, forward strand.
GTTTTACTGCAAGACGCAGAGAAGTGCACGCTTACGGAAAAGCAAGAAAAACTTGTTGAAATCGCACACAAACACGGATTCTATACGTATCCAAGAAAGACATCCATAGTAAAGTTAGCAAAAAACCAGCTGCGAAATCCAAAAACAGTACAGGAAATGATTAGAAAAGCCGAACAAAAAATTGTTACTGCATACTTGTTGAGCAAATCATGAACCCCATTGCTCCTTCAGGAAGTCATCTCTGCCAGAGCGCGAGCGGTAAAACTTATACCGCACAGGGTTTTCCAAGTAATAATTCTGGTGGTACTCCTCAGCAGGATAAAAGATCTCGAATTCCCTGATCGGCGTGACAATCGGCTCGTCAAAATACGCCGCAATAGCTTCTTTCGACTGCTCAGCAAGAGTCTTCTGTTCATCACCATGAGAGAAAATCGCTGTAGTATATTGGAAGCCACGATCAACAAACTGCCCACCGTCATCAGTCGGGTTCACCTGCCGCCAGAATACGTCCAAGAGTTCCTTATACGAAATAATTGCAGGATCGTACACGACCTGCACAACTTCAAGGTGGCCAGTACTTCCAGATGTGACCTGCTTGTACGCTGGATGTGGAACATGACCTCCCGAATACCCCGAAATAACTTCAATCACCCCTTCCTTCTTTTCGAACGGCGGCTCCATGCACCAGAAACAGCCACCCGCAAAGGTTGCAAGCGCAGTTTCAGAAGGTTGCACCACCTCAACTGTGGAGACGCAACTCACGAAGAAAAGCAAGAGGATAAGGTATCGCATACAGCAAGTGAGAAAAAATCAGCATTTAAAGGTTGTCCAAAGTCGAAGCCTTTAAAAACACCTTGCTCGTCCAGAACCATCGTGTCCCCGTAGCTTAGCGGTTAGAGCGTGTGGCTGTTAACCACAAGGTCCCCGGTTCAAATCCGGGCGGGGACGTTCTTTACATCAGTAACACGCTTCGGCTCATCTCCAACCTTCCAAAAGAGCAATCCGTCCTTCTCCCGCAACACATGTGTCGGTTCTACAGCAGCACTTCCATCGTGCAACATGACATCAACATACTGTTTCATTGGTGAGCCATCCTGCTGCTTGTCAGCACACTCCTGCACATACAACACTTCATACTCAGACCCCTCAACACGTAACCTATCTCCGTTAGTGAGAGAAGAAAAAAACATAAAAAAAATTATTTCTTTTTTTTGCTTGCAATGACCGCAGCAGCAACGCCAGCAGCAACACCTGCCGCGACACCGCCTGCAATAGCCGCAGCCTTCTTCGGATTCTTCTTCACGAAGCCCTTGACGCTCTTCTCAGCAGTCGCGAGTTTCTTCTTTGCCTGTGCAAGGTACTTTTTCGCGTCAGCAGCGAGCTTCTTATCGAGTGCGTTTGATTTCTTTGCTGTTTTCTTCTTTGCAGCCTTCTTTGGCGCTTTTCGCGCTTTCTTCCGTGCTTTCTTCTTTGGAGCCATATGATCACCTGCTCTTTTATAGTTGCAAACCTATATAAACACTTGGAAAATTCTTGGAGATAGCGGAGTGGGGGAGTCAGGAGTCCCCGTTGAAACCGGAGGTCTCCCGGTTGCGGAAGGCTCATAAGGAGAACTCTTGTCTCCATGAGAGACCCAAAGCTCGCTGGTTCAAATCCAGTCTCCGCTAGCGTCCCTGAGGAGTAAAATCTTCAGGGACATTTTTTCTCTTTAACCACTGGTCAAAAAACCCACTGGACATGCACGCGTAGCGTATTTAAGTGATGAAATTGTTCATATTTCATGGACGAGAAATGGGCAGAATTTGTCGGTATTCTCCTCGGAGATGGTTCAATAGCAGTTCGGCCTTCGAAGAAGTATTCAACATTTTATTGTGTCAAAGTAACGTTAGATTCAAGAGAAGTAGCGTATAGGAAATATGTTGCAGCACTATTCTATGAACTGCTCGGAGTCAAACCAAAAATTCAGAAAAGGCCAGGTCAAAATGCAGTTGATATTGTGATTTATCAAAAAGGTGTTGTAGAGATACTCTTGAAAATAGGTTTGAAGCGCGCGCCGAAATGGAAACGTGCAGTTGTTCCTCTCACTTGCATGAACAAAGAACTCGGAAAATATGTTCTTCGTGGCTATTTCGATACCGATGGAAGTGTTGTCATCGCGAATAATAATGGAACGAGATATCCGAGGCTTGAAATGAAAATCAGTCCTTCTCCAATGCAGAAACAACTATTACAACTTCTCAACTTGTACGAATTCCACTACGGAGTATATGATATAGGTCGAGGGAAAGTTCGTGTGCAAATGAATGGGAAGAAGGCTGTAGAGAAGTGGTATAATTTGATTGGATTCAGCAATGAGAAACATCGACTGAAGGCTGAATCCTTTCTCGACACAGGTTAGTAGAAAGTAAAATAAACCTACACCCGAAGGTGTAGGTACTAAAACCAGTGAAGGTGGTTTTAGTGACGACAAAAAAACAGGGACTTCTTAAGAAAGTATCGCAGCACTTGCGTACTGCTGGCATCGATAGATATTTGCATGTTCGTGGGCCGAAATGGTACACGACTGCCGAGCTGGTGCTCGGCCTCGCGGTTCGCGAGCGCTACAAGCTCAGTTATCGTCGTGCCGCCGAGTTTCTCGACGAGTATTACGGGTTATCGTTGCATTTTACGACGTTGCAGAAAGCAGCCAAGCGGCTGCCCAGATGGTTCTGGCAACGTGTCTTACGTGCGAGCGCGAAGGTTGAGAGTATGCTCGCGGCGATTGATGGAACAGGGTTCGCTCGGAGCTTGCCGAGCGAACACTACGTACGGCGTGTTGACGGGAAACGACCACAAGTACCTGTTAAACTCAGCGCGATGATCGACATCGAAAGCAGACTCGTGCTCAGCGCACGAGTCCGTGCACGGCCTGCACACGATACAAAAGATGTGCACGGACTCATCCGCCGTGCACAACACAAGCCATGGGTCGTGACCATGGACAAAGGCTATGACAGTGAGCCACTCCATGAGTGGCTCGACAACAAGGGCGTGTGGAGCATCGCACCAACAAGAAAAGGCTGTCGTCGAGGACAACACAGGAAACAATTGCGGGACGCCTTCCCACAAACATATTATGATCAGCGACCCATCATCGAAAGTGTCTTTCGAAGCGTGAAAGCACGCTACAGTGGCCACGTCCGTGGCCAGCGTGCACATACGGTGCACGCAGAAGTGATGATGCGCTTGATCTTGCACAACATCAGGGTTGTGCTCACACGTTACTTTCTACTAACCCTCTCGACACGATACCTTTAAAAACGCCTTCCAGTCCCAAGAAACTCGTTGCCAAGGTCGCATAGCCTGGTATTGCGCAGGATTGCTAATCCTGTTCCTTCGGGAGTCCTGGGTTCAAATCCCAGCCTTGGCGTTTTTTATTTTGCTTGAGGTTCTCTTGCAAAATACTTGTACAACAAAAAACAGAGTACCCAAAAACAGTACGGGTACAATATGATGATCCACCTATATGGAGCTCCTCGCATACCGAACGTGCTCGTTATATATGCTAAAATGATTTTATCGCCGAGGAGAATGCTAATGATATACACAAGAGCGCTTGTAAACATAAAAAGATGCAAAAGTGAGCGTTGCGTTCCTCTGCAGATTGAGACGACATACTTGAATCCGCCGTAAATGAACAAAAATCCTGCAAGAGGTATTGAGAGTCCTACACTTATGAGATATGGATCAAGTATGCCCCACATATGTGGTTTGAAGTTGCATGCCTTTAAAAATATACACTTGTTAAAACATCCCATGAACTTCGTCCGTGTACTTGGCATCTACAACGCGAACAGTGGACTTTTGGGCGAACTAGCATATGTAGTGAGAAAAATAGCAGGTACAAGAGACTGTGTCCTCTGCGACATCACACACAAAGGTGTGCGGAAGAAAAAGGAGTGGGTATCTGCAGAAATTCCCGTTGAACTAATCTATATCAATGAGCAAGATCCTAAACTGCGTGCCTTCACAAACGGAAAAACACCTTGTATTATTGGACAGACAAAAGATGGCTATGTTATGCTCATAACGAGCGATGCACTACGAGAGCTGCAAGGAGATGTGAACAAATTTCACAAACTCTTGAAGCAAAAGCTCAGTTAAGAACTCGCACTGTCTGCACACCAACGTAGTGTGTCACCGTGCCAGCAGAATTCTTGATGGGCGCGATATGTAATTCATTCAGAAACTGCTCGCCATCTTTCGTATAATTCTTCAGCGTGACGGTACAAGAGGTCCCGTTCTTCATCGCGGCACGGATTTTTTGCAGGCCTGCTTGCTTTTTGTTCGTTCCTTGTAAGAATCTGCAGTTTTTGCCGAGGACTTCCTCTCTCGAGTATCCTGTGATTGCAAGAAACTCATCGTTCACGTAGATGAGCGGCATCTCTGGATCTTGCGCGTCAGCGATTGTGATACCGCAGCTTGCTGCGTCCATTGCACGCTTGAAGAGGTCAATCTGTTCCTTGAAGGGGAGTGCTTCTGTGTACGTGTAGAGTTTTGCCGGGCCGATGACCCGTTCGCGCACGACACCTTGGTTCTTGAGCACGTCCACGTAGCGTGCGACGCTGTTTCGATTGAGATTAATGTGCTGTGTGATATCGGTGATGCTCATGCCGTCTTTGTGCTGCTGCAGCAGCGTTGTGAGTTGCTGTAGTACTGGGTCCATACACAAGATATGGGGAAACTTATATATATGTGTATTGCTTTTTTGCATTGCATTAACGCATTGCAAAGGGTGAAACAATGGATGAAGAACGAATCGAGTACCTCGCATGGCACGGACTGCACACACACCAACAACGAAAGCACTGGCTCCATGAATTCCTACTCCAGGAGCACGTATGAAAATTCCAAACATGTGTCCCCAAACACACCAACCTTCTCCGGCAGCTCCGCAGCTGCCGGCTTTTTCTTCTCAACAAATGTATGAGGTGCTGCCATGGTTGCTATTGGATCAAGAGCTCCTGCTTTTACACTAACAGACACGAACGGTAAGAAGGTGCAACTTTCCAAACTAAGGGGAACAAATGTCGTCCTCTACTTCTACCCGAAAGACGACACACCTGGCTGTACGTGCGAGGCGAACGAATTTACCGCGCTTTTACCACACTTCAAGAAACTAAACACGCTCGTGTTCGGCGTGAGCAAAGACACTGTGGAACAGCACAAGAAGTTTACCAAAAAACACGCGCTTGACGTTCCCTTGCTTTCCGATCCTGATGGGAAGATGATCGAGAAGTATGGCTTCTGGGTGGAGAAAAACATGTACGGCAAGAAGTACATGGGTATCCAACGCGCAACCGTCCTGATTGATGAAGCAGGAAAGATTACTCATATCTGGGACAAGGTGAAGCCGAAAGGACACGCTGCAGAGGTGCTTGAACAAGTGAAAGCTTTATGAATGACACCACCATGGCGAACCATATGGTACATGCATACGCGGCACGAGCACAAGACAAAGAACTCGAGCCGTTCGAGTACGAACTCCCTGAGAGAAAAGAGGATGAAATTGATATCAACGTTGCGTACTGTGGCATCTGTCACTCAGACCTGAGCATGTTACAGAATGACTGGCACATGACCCAATATCCATTCGTGCCCGGACATGAAGTTGTCGGTACAGTAACTGCTGTCGGCACTGGCGTGAAGCATCTTTCGCTCGGACAGCAAGTCGGTGTCGGCTGGTTCACAAACAGCTGCACCACGTGCGAACAATGCATGCGCGGCGAACACAACCACTGCCCAACCAGAGAGCAGATGATCGTTGGCAGGCACGGAGGCTTTGCAGATACTGTCCGCTGCGGTGCACTCTGGGCAACACCGTTACCTGATGAAATGGACCTCGCGAGTGCAGGACCCTTATTTTGTGGCGGTATCACCGTCTTCAATCCCATCGCGCATTATGTCAAGCCAACTGATAAGGTCGCTGTTATTGGTATTGGCGGTCTTGGACACCTTGCTCTGCAGTTTCTTAGCAAGTGGGGCTGCGAAGTGACTGCCTTCACTTCCTCAGAGGATAAAATGATGGAAGCAAAGCTGTATGGTGCACATCACACAGTGAATTCTCGTGATCCTGATGCGATCGGGAAATGTGCGGGTCAATTTGATTTTGTTCTCAACACAACGAACGCGAATCTGCCCTGGGAAGCATATGTCCAAACGCTGCAGCCACATGGGCGCTTCCACACAGTGGGCGCAGTGCCAGATCCTATCCCGCTGCAAGCCTTTTCGCTGATTGTAGGTCAGAAGTCCGTCTCTGGCAGTCCGCTCGGCAGCCCAGCGCTCGTGCAGCAGATGCTCGCGTTTTGCGTTCGTCATGGAATCAAGCCGAAGATTGAGGAGTTTGCGCTTGCTGATGTGAACGCAGCGATGCAACATCTCAAAGATGGGAAGGCACGCTATCGGATTGTACTGAAAGTTTCTTAAACACAGTGCAAAATATTCTTGTATGCAACAAGTCTACGCAGGCACAAGGGAAGAATGGCGCTCGTGGTTGGAGAACAACCATAGCAAAGCCAAGGAAGTTGAGCTCGTCAATTGGAAGAAACATACTGGCAAGCCTTCGATTAATCACAGAGAACAGATGGAAGAGGCCATTTGTTTTGGCTGGATTGACACAACCATCAAGCGAATTGATGAAGACAGATATGCTCGTCGATTTGTACGCAGAACACCGAAGGGCAAGTGGAGTAAGAATACGCTTGGTTATGCAAAACAGCTCATCAAGGAAGGCAAGATGACACCTGCAGGCATGGTAATGTACAAACACGGATTAAAAAATCCCCTTGCTGATGGCGGCATCCCTGACTTCCCCAAAATTCCTGCGTTGGAAAAGGCACTTTCCAAGAATAAGAAAGCAAATGCGTTCTTCAATAGCTTAACACGACCACAACAACGCATGTACCTGCGGTGGATCGCTTCTGCCAAGCGAGAGGAAACAATTCAGAAACGGATTACAGAAACTGTCGAGCGTTGTGCGCAGTGCAAGAAGGCGTTTGACTAATCACAAATACATCTCTATTCTCTCTTTAAGTCTATCTCTCCCCCAGTTTCCCATGCAGACAACTGCTGCGTTTGGTTGTCCTTGCATGACGAGCATGCCAAGAGGGACACCTGCTTTCCGATCATCACCAATAGCGTACCTAAAACCTGCATGGGCCGTCCCTCTCAGGTCATCCATCGTTGATTTTCCATCAACCAGCGGGAATGGCACTTCATGAATGAGTTGTTCCCGTGCTGGGTTTTTGTACTCTTCTCTGCCAACGACCTGGATGTCGTATTCTCGTGCTACTGCGTCAATGTCCGCAACTTCGGGAACACAGTCAGGGCACCAGCGTGCCAAGTACAGGAAGAGCACAGCAGGGTTCTGCTCGATGAGCGTTCGGGCAGACATCTCAGGCATGTCGAAATCAGAGAACTTCTTTGCACCAACGATGCTGACTAGGTCTTGCATCCTGATCTCATCTGGAAGTGCGCCAACATTTGCTGTTACAATTGTTCCAAGTTCAGTCATGTAACCCCCTTGCAAAGGGAACAGAAACGATCTTTAAAAATATTTCCGCAAGATCACTTAATACTCGTATCGTTCGAGCGCTGTGCCCAGTAGTTCCACCACGTGAAGATTTTCAACTTAAAGCGATTCACGATCTTCGTGCCTTTCACGATGACTTTCTCTTTGTACATCGCTTCTTTCATCGTCATTCTGCCTGAGAGCACTGCATCCAATGTTTCAAAGGAGTCCACGTAGACTTTTGCTGTGTTTGGATGGATTTTTCCTGTGCCCGAGTCAAGAATCTTCTGATCATTAATCACAAGGTAGAACGTGTCTTCTTTCTCTGTGCCGTCTGCAACGAAAATGTTTACCCTCGCTTCCTCAGTCATCTCTTTTGCAATACCACGAAGTTCTTCTCTCGCTTCAATCTTCTCGGCATCTGGTCTGATAATCGTGTCAACGAATTTGTTCTTTAAAGCGGCAAAGACACTTCCTGAGTCTGGCCAGAACGCCATTTTTGTGAGTTCTGCCCCAGCATACCCTTTAATCCGCCACGCTGTGTGCGTTCTGTTGTTGGGGTTGTTGAATTTCTTGCGTAATTGTGTGAGTGTTGGGTGTGATTTCGGATCAGATGGAATGCCACCATGATCTCGATTCACAGTGTAGTGGCCATCCAAGCCATTGACTTTCGCGCCAGAAGCAGGTACGGTGCCATCTCCCTCTGTATTTGTGAGCTCGATCAAGAATACGACTGGCTTGTCTACTTCTGGTTTGTCTTCGATATTGAGCGCAAACCCATATGTTGTTTCTTGACCTGTGCCTTCAATCATATGGTACTCGAAATGATCGTAGGGCGTGAGTGTGTCACCGAGAATGTTCTTTTGAAAGTTGACAATCTTGCCCGTGTACTCTCTGTTTGGCAGTCCGTATCTGACTTTGTGCTTTGGATTTTTCAGTACTGCTTTGTATTCCATGTGGCTGATCCAGTCCTCTCCGAAGAGGAAGTCCATTGAGATATCATTGCCATCTTGATCGAACGCCTCAAACTCTGCTTGGATGAGCTGGTAGCCGGCTTCCCAGTTCGGCATGATCTCCCACATCTTCTCGTTTGAAAGTTTTTTATTGCCAAAATTGTAGCCTTGCGCGAACGCGTAGAATGGCTTTGGACTCCCTTGGTGCGGTGTGCCCATGAAGACGACGCCCGCGACGTTTTCAGCGTTTTTCGGATCTTTCAAGTATAACCTGGTGACAACGCCACCCATGCTGTGCGCGAAGAGGATCACTTTGTCTGATTTTGTTTCTTTCTTGACGTTCTTGACGAATTTCTCAAGGTCTTTCACCGTTTTTTCGTTGTCGAACCGCCAGTCGTACGCGAAATCATACAGTCGTTTTCCTGATGTGAGGTTCTCCTCGAGGCCATAGCCTTCGTTTGCCATGTAAATGAAGAAATCGCCATAGATGCCCATTGCTTGGAGAAGCGATGTGTCCACGCCGTACTGAATGGACTTTGTTGCATGGATTTTTTCTCCTTTTCCTTTCTTGTCGAGTGCGAGTTTGTCGAAATTGCCGCCAGTTACACGCTGACCAACCCATCCTGGCCACGCGTTCTTCTTGCCCCACCAGAGTTCAGAGCCTGCAACGCCAGGGAGGAAGATGACTGGAGAATGTTTTAGGTCCGTGACTTTGTATGTTCCTCTCGTGTCCTTGCCTTCTTTGTAGAGTGCACTCACAGGAGTAAGTAGCAGCAAGAATAGAATGCACCATGCGATCCCCCTCATAATAGAAGAAACTGGAAGACATTTAAAAGTCTTCACAAAAAAAAGAAACTACTTATAAGTAATGAAAAAAAGAACATTTATAAGTGCTTCACCCTTCCCAACCCAAATGGATCTCAGCACAGCAGCATGGGAAAAAATAGAGCGAATTTGTCTCGTTACCCCTGCAACATCACCCAATGGGCAATGCAGAACAGGCAGCTCCACCACATGGTCAAATCAATTCTCACTGTCAGATCCTTCTGCTGAAACACAAAAAATACTCAACATCATCAACACTCCTGAACGAGCAGCAGATCGCGAAAAAAAACACGGAAATACCAGCCTCGATTTACTCTACGCATATGCACTTGGCAAAGGAGGATCAATGAGGAGACACAGAGACGAATACTGTAATGGAACTGGAAAAATGGTACCATACGCACTAACAGAAGTGTATCTCATGGGAACAACACCCATTGAAGGAGGAGATCTGGTTACGTTCGATGGAGAAACCAATAGAATAATAGATCGCTTTCAACCTGGAACCAGAACAGTTGCAATACTGACAGGAGAACAGCACGAAGTAGAAAAAATTAAGAAATTGCCACAAGGAGTTCTACGATGTTCACTCGTTGCGGCATATAAAAGAAATTAGTACTTCGGATTCTTGCTCGCTTTGAACGTGAATGCCTTTCGCGCTGGGATTTTAATCTTCTTGCCCGTTGCTGGATTCACACCGTTGCGTGCTTTTCTCTTGACAACTTTGAACGTGCCAAAGCCTGCTAACTGCACTGGGGCTTTTTTGGAGCCCTTCGTCACGTGCTTCAACACGGCTTCCAGAGCGTGCGCACTGTCTGTCTTTGTGAGTCCTGTTTCTTTTGCTACTGCATCAACTAATTCTTGTTTGTTCATTGTTCCACCTCACTGTTGGAGTGCATACCCGGTAAGATCCCTTTTTAAAGGCTGTGGTGGTAAAGAATATAGCTTCTAGCGTTGTTGGAGCGTGATCCCGATGGTTTTGAGCGCTTCCTTCGCGACGTCCATCTTCTCTTCTTTCACGAGAAAATGGTCTCGGGAGAATGCAGAGAGCGGCATGACACTCACACCTGCATCTCCGAGTGCCGTGCCGATAGCGCCGCAGATGCCTGTTGTGTTATGATCGAACGTGATGTCTAATGTCAAGAGTTTCCAGCCCTTTTCCACTTTGAGAGCGCCTGCAGGGATTTCTTCCTCTTTGCAAATGACTGTCGTTTCCGTATCATCCACGATTGTTGCGAATGCAATTATTGGTTTTTCTGTTGTGCACATTGCATACAGGCCAGGCGAAGCGTACATTGTTGCGTTATCGAAGTTAGCTGCCATAGTATGAGCTCTTTTTGTAGCCGAGGTGGAGTCGTGTGTCATCATAGTATTTATGTCCAGCAAGGATAAAGAGTGTAAAGGCTCCATTTTGCTCTTTGATCAACACTGCACGTACAGCTGAGCCGATTTTTCTGAAGAAGACGTACAGGTGTTTATGCTGCTTCTTTGGTGGTACGGAGCCAAGTTCTTTGTTGTCGTTGCATCGCTCGCACCACGCGAGGAGTTCTTCAATCATGCCTTCTTTCAGTTTCTTAACATATGTGTCGAATTCTTTATTGAATGTAAGCTGTGTTCCGAAAAGTTCATGTGCTCGTTTCTTTACGTCGTCCATAGATAAGCTCCTCGTACGTTGCCTTGTATCGTCGTAGGTGTCGATTTGGTTTTGTATGTTGTATCGTTGCTGTAATTGTTTTGATGTAGGACTGAAGGTCAACATATAAGTATGTCTGTGAGAACAACGTGGAACAGAGCTCTTTCATATAGCAATCGAGCTCATTGGCTGTGCTTCGTCTTATGCAGTGCTCGAGTCTCTTTGGGTGGAGTAGTTTTCCTTTGCAGTGGAGGAAGTGCTGAAAGATGAATGTTCTGCGTGCATCTGTCTGGTGTTTTTGCATGTGCTCGATGATTGCTTCGTGATACATACTCATGAGATCAGCGAGCTTCGGTTTCTTTTTTTCATATACACGTAGGAGTGGGAATGTAGAAACAGAGATGCGGGCGATGGATTGGAAAAGTGGTTGTCTGAGTTGTTTTTCTGTGAGGAAGATGATGTGATGGTTTCCTCGACGCTCTTCCTTGTAGCCTCGTTTTCTGAGGATAAAAATATCGATATCGTTGTAGTTCTTTGCGAAGAGGAATGAGCCACCAATGAAGACATTGTCGTATTGTTTGTACTGCTCGAGGATTTCTTGTGCTTGTTCATATCGCTTGATATGTTGTGCTCCTGTGATGAAGTAGTTTTGTCCTTCTATACACGCGAGTGCAGCAAGTTTTTTCTTGATTGACGTGTAATATGCTTTCTTTTCGGTTGCTGTTAGGCGTTTTTTCTGCAACGTTGCGAATTGTTTTGCAGTGAAGATTGCTGGGACGAAGAGATCCTTGTTTGCTTTAATAATATTTAATATTTTTTTATTCATACTACCTTAAAAGGTATTTTATTTATAAAGATTTCTTTTTATCAAGAAAAATATTTAAGAAAAATTCTCTTTAAACTCAAATTCCCTGGACACCGCTTGCCGAATATCGTTGACGCTTCGGATAGACTTTTAAAGTCCATTTACCTTCTCCTACAATGCTCACCACACAAGCTGCGCTCACAACACTTGAACCGCTCGCAGTCTTTGTCGCGTGCATGGTTGTGTACGCTGTCTTCATCTTCAAATTCTATCGTTTCATCGCGAAAAAGGATATTTTCAAGCATGATTTCAAGAACCCCGCGCACGGCTTCTTCAAGAAAGTGGTTGGTTTCTTCCTCTATGTCTTCAAGTATATCATCGCATTCCCCGTGCTGGTGTTCTTCTGGTACTTGGTCTTGACAGTCCTCTTGAGCTTCCTCTCGAAGGGGAGCGATGTCAACCTTCTCCTCATGACAACCATGGGCCTTGTGAGTGCAGTCAGGGTGACTGCGTACTACCGTGAGGATTTATCGAAGGATCTCGCAAAGATGTTGCCGTTCGCACTCCTGGGCGTCTTCCTAGTTGACATCTCCTACTTTAACTTAGAGGAATCCGTTGCGATGCTCAAAGGCATCCCTGCAGCATGGGAGACGATTCTCTACTACCTTGGCTTTGTTATATTGCTCGAATTCATCCTTCGAATATTCTCGCCACTCTTCAAGAAAAAGAAGTCATGAGTGCCACGCAGGAAAGCCCGCATACATATTGTACACTTCTTGGAAACCAAGGTCATGCATCTGTTCGAGCGTCTTTCCGCTTCTCTTGCCGCTGCCACAGTAAATGAGATATGGTGTCTTCCTATCTAGCTGGTCAAGTTGTGCAGCAAAGTCTGCAGCGTAAAAATCAAGTTGTATCGCACCAGCAATATGTCCTGCTGTAAACTCTTCGTCTGTCCGCACATCAAGAACCACCATATCAGGACGCGCAACTAAGGTAGTTGCTTCTTCAACCGTCACATTCTCCGCGATGGGTGCACTGAATGTGCAGCCTGATAGTAAGACAAGGACGAGGATTCGTATCATTTTCCCAGTTTGAGCAATCGTGGCTTCACTTGTTCAGGGTAGCCATGACAGTCTGAGCAGGATTTTTCCGGTGGGCAGTACGTGACTCCTTTATGTTTCACAGACCACGCAACGAGTGGCTCGAACGCCTCTAAGAGGTCATGTCCTGCTCGCGTTAATTGGTATGTTTCCTTTCCTTTCACAAGTTTTTCCTGCTGCAGCAGTTGCAATTCTTTTGACAGGACTCTGTTTGTGATAACATGCAGCTCCTTCTTAATGTGGTTAAAAGAGAGCGGGTGTCTGAGCGATCTGAGTACTAAGTAACTCCATTTTCTCGAGAGAATACGTAACGGATAGAGCCGTGGACAGATGCGCACCATGGTAACCCCTAGGATACCTGCCAGTTATATAGTTCTTTCGCTCACATGTTCCTGAGGTGATCGAGATGACAGGACTTCAAGCATGGGAAGACACACATCGAATGGCGGAAACGCTCTTTGATCGAATCTTTTCGCAGCAAGGACTTTTGCCTCGAGACACCTTCCATCCTCACGTACGCGAACCGCTCGTGGACATAGAGGAAAAGAAGAATGCATTCGTGACAACAATCGAGATGCCAGGCATGGATGCTGATAGCATCGAAGTCAGCACGGATGACAGAAGCATGGAGGTGCGAGCAGAACGTGAGAAAGAAAAAACAGCAAAGAAGAAAGGCATGTACCGGCAGGAGCGACGGTATACAGGCTTCTACCGGTACATGACACTTCCACAAGGAGCTGACGGAAGTAAAGCGGCTGCAAAGTACAAGAAAGGGCTCCTTACCATTACGCTGCCGAAACGAAAACTGCTCAAAACAAAAAAAGTCAAGGTAACCTAAAATGGCACCAACAAAGCAAAGTGCGGCTACGAAAATCAAGAAGCCGCAACGTGGGCGTGCGCGACCAGGTACACAGGGTGGGGGCGCGTACTTCCACATCATCGTTCGGCCAAAAAGACAGTTCACGTCGTTCCGGACACAGGACATAGGACGTGAGGGGCACACGCAGCGTGTCGCAGGACAACGCTCTGGTGGTTCATGGGCAACGCACAAGTGGCTCATCAGCAAACACGACACACGTGTTGTGAACAACACGCTCGTCGCTGATGATCCGAGCGTGCGTGCAATCCTTGACACGCTGCAAACAACCCCCGTCTGGCACAAGGGAGATGTCTTCACAGCACGACCAAGAAAGAATGTGCCTGAACGGGTAAAACCAACGGAAGCACAACTACAAGCATGGAGAGAAAATATCAAAAAAGCACAAGCTGCGAGGTGGAAAACATGGGCTGGCAAGAAACGTACGAGGACTATGCAAGAAAGTGGGCACGACAAGGTAGTGCACAACCACATTTCTTAGCAAGTGAGTATGATTGGCAACGAAATAGGTGGCGCCACATTCACGCACAGATGCATCCATGGTATAGAGCAGAAGCATGAGAGGTGATACATATGCAACAACACAATAGTATTCATTACACAGGGCTCAACGATCTCAATCTCATGATGCAAGAGCGTGTGAAACGTCTCGTGAACGAACACACGCCGAAATTGCGCGTGCACAATACGTTTTCCTTGGATGTCCATATTGCACAGCACAGCCCATCTGGGAAACGCCATAAATATGTCGTGCACATGCGATTATCCTATCCTGGCGGGACTATCAGCACTGACAAAGTGCACGGCTGGGATATCTTGCAAGCAGTCCGTCATGCCTTAAAGAACATGGAGCTTCTTGTGACAAAACGATTCCAAAGGAAATATAAGCCTGCAGTACCGGTGTAAGAAGGATGAAGTACACGTTACTGTTGCTCGTATTGCTCGTGCCGAGTGCGCTCGCGCACGTCGGGTACGTTGTTGAGAAGGATGTGATCGCAGCGAATACTGGGCCTGATTTCATGTATTTGCTCAATGCGCTCACACCAGGGAATGCTGCGCTTATCCTGATAACACTTATTCTTGTGGGCGTCATCTATTACATGATCGAGCACAGTCGTTTTGCGCTCAAAGAGCTTGGCTATATTCAGAAAGAAGCAAATACATATCATGAATATATTCCTTGGATTTCCCGACTTGGCCTCGGTATTGCACTCATTGGTGCGGGTTCCGCTGATGTCTTTCTTTCTCCGAGCGTTGCTGCAATTGGCCACCTTGGCACGCTGCAGATTGTGCTCGGGTTCTTTCTCCTTGCAGGATTCTTGACAGGTCCTGTGGCCTGGATCACTGTCTTTTTGTACTGCTTCGGGGTCTTCTCGCACCCGTATCTGCTCGGCAACCTTGATTTTGTCGGCTTGTGCTTCGCGATTATCATACTTGGGGAGAGTAAGCCTGGCGTTGATGATCTGGTTGGGCTTCCATTCACTGTTCCGTTACACAAGCTCAAGGCGTACGTGCCACTCATACTCCGCTGCGGCATCGGGATTGCAATGACCTCACTCGCACTGTACGAGAAACTCTTGAATCCGCACCTCTCACGCTTGGTAGTTGAGCAATACAACTTGACGAGTGCAATTCCCGTCAGTGCTGAAATGTGGGTCCTTTCCGCTGGCCTTATTGAATTCGCTGTCGGCCTCGCACTCTTACTTGGCTTCAGAACACGCGTGTTTGCTGCTATAGCATTTATTGTGTTGAGCGCGAGCTTCTTCTACTTTAGCGAGGCTGTCTACTCACACATCACACTCTTTGCAACATTATCCGCTGTGTTCATCACGGGCGGTGGCGCGTGGAGCCTTGACCGCTTGTTCAAGTGGGAAAAAGCTTAAAACGATCTCTCTTTTTCTCCTCTATGGTGATAGAATGGATTTCAAAAACAAGTGGTTAGTGGGTACTCTCAGAAGCCTTGCAGGACTTATGCTGATTGTCTTTGGCTTGAATGGCTTCTTGCACTTCATGCCGATGCCCGAAATGGCAGGACAAGCAGGCGTCTTGATGGGTGCGCTCTTCAGTACACCGTATATGTTGTGGATGATTAAAGGTTTAGAGATTGTTGTTGGCGTCATGTACCTTTTGGATAGATGGACTGCGTTTGCAAATTTACTCTTAGCTCCATTGAGTGTTAACTTTGTCGCGTTCCATGCAGTATACGCTTTATCCGGCATTGGCGGGGGCTTGTTTATCTTCCTCGTGAACCTCTACCTCGGATGGGTCCACTGGGACAAGTATAAAGCGATTTTTAGAAACTAGGTCCTTTTTTTTCTTTCTGTATCGCCCATGCCGTCCAACCAAACATAATGGATAGGACGATGAATGGGATTGATAAATCGATCAGGTACCATTTCCTGAGTGTACGCATAGCACGATCAATATTCTCTTCAGTGGTTAGCTCAGGAAGATAGATCATATGGTTCATGTACTCGTCAGGTTTGAACATGTCTTTCACTTGCTCTTCTTTCACGAAAACCCGAAGCATCGTCTCTGTGTCAATGTACGCAATGTACGCGAAACTTGCGACGAAGAGCCATGTTGCAGCGAAGCACATGAATATGCGCCAGTAGACATGCATAGTAGTCTAGTGGTTGAGAAATTTATAGTGTTTCTGTGTGTACATAACCAGCTACTCCATCGTCTTCCCGAAGAGCGGGAGTTGCGTTCTTCGCAAGTGAATCACGATGGCACTGCAGATGAGTGTTGCGACAGCCATGAGGAATAGTGGTCCGTGTTGCCCTGTGACACCGAGAATAGAAACGTGGCCGATGATCGCGCCGACCATGACGCCGAATGCGAGAACAGCGCCGAGGACTGCCCTGGGGGTGAGGAGCAGAATTCCTGCTATCAATTCGAGAATGCCGATGAGGATTCTTCCCCATGGCTCCATGCCGAGTGCAGTGAAGATTTCGACAGACATCGGGTCTGCTGTGAACTTGAATCTGAGTGTTTGTAAGAGAATCACTGCTGGGATGATCTGGAAAATCCACGTAATGATGGTCTTAACGTTCATGTTGTGCACTCCGCGTCCCTGGGAAGGTAGACGTTCTCTGGTGAAAGGTCTTTCACAGAGGCGCAACCCATGGACGCGAGCATCTCTTCAAAGTCGTGTTCGAGGTTCTTTACATAGTTTGCGACTCTAACCGCTTTGTCTTTGATAACGAGTCCTTTCTGGAAATGAGGGTCGTGCGTTGTAATGCCGACTGGGCAGGTGTTTTTATTACATTGGAGTGCTTGGATGCATCCGAGTGCGAGCATGAAGCCTCTCGCCGTGTAGATTGCGTCCGCTCCTAATGCTAAAGCTGTCATTTGCTTGCCGGGATTGATGAGTTTGCCTGCGCACATGAGTTTGAGTTTGTTCCTGACCTTTTCTTCTTTCAGGATCCTGTTGACGATCGGGAGGGATTTGAAGATCGGGAGGCCTGATTCATCCATAAAGCTCTTTGGTGCCGCGCCCGTGCCGCCTTCTGCGCCGTCAATCGTGATGTAGTCAGGGAATACTTTTTGTTTTTTCATTTCTTTGATGAGTGCTCTGAACTCGTCTTCTCGCCCGAAGCACATTTTGATGCCGACAGGCAGTTGTGCAACGTCCTGGACGTGCTTGATAAAAGCGACTGTGCTTTTTGCATCTGTGCATTCCTTGTGGTGAGGTGGGGAAATAACATCTTCTCCCATCGGCACGCCTCTGAGTTCCGCGATTTCTGCAGTGATCTTCTCTTTTGGGAGGAGGCCTCCTTTCCCGGGCTTTGCGCCTTGGGAGAATTTGATCTCGATCATCTTGATTTGTGGTTTCTTTGCGAGCGCCTTGAGTTTTTTGTCGTTCAATGTACCATCGTTATTTCTGACACCGAACTTTGCCGTCCCCATCTGGAAAATGAGGTCGCAGTCTTCCATCATGTGGTACTTTGGGTAGCCTCCTTCACCTGTGTTCATGGGGATGCCTGCTGCTTTCGCGCCTCGTGCTAACGCTCTCACTGCGTTTTGTCCAAGTGCACCGTAGCTCATCGCGCTAATGATGAATGGCTTCGTGATCGTGTATGTGTTTTTGATCTTTCGTTCTTCCCCGAACGTGACCTTGTATGGCTGCTGAAATTCTTTATCCACCGGGTAGAGTGAATGCCGCAGTTTAATTTCATGGTTATCAAAGTTGAGGAGGGAGCCGAAGGATTGTGAGCTGTCCGCGTTCTTTGCCTTCCTGTAGACTTCTGCACGCTCGTTTCTGCTGAATGGCTTCTCTTCTGTGTCTGACGCGTACAAGTATTGCCTGAGTTCAGGGCCGATGCTCTCGATGAGGTATCTCATTTGTGCGATAATACCGAAATTTCTGAGGAGCGTGTGTCTCGTTTGCACGTGTCGATAGAAGAAATTGACTAACGTAAGGAAAATGAAGCTTACTGTGAGGAAATGGAAGGCGAAATGGATGAAATAGCCGAGGGCTCCAAACAAGACTGCAGTTGCTGGAATCGCGATGTTCGTGGCAACCGCCATCTTCGGTAGATCAACTGCGAGTCTCGACATTCCCCCTCGGTGCTCGCTGATCCGCAGGTGTTTATAAGGTTTCTCCCGCATTGAATAAAAAACCCTAAAAACCCTTTCTTATTCTCTCCCACCATGGACTTCCCCAAGAGAACGCTCATCATGGGCATCGTGAACGTCACGCCAGACTCATTCTCCGATGGCGGCACGTACAACACAGTAGAAAACGCAGTCAGGCACGCGAAACAACTCGTAAAAGACGGCGCCGACATCCTCGACATTGGTGGGGAATCAACGAGACCAGGAAGTGAACCCGTCTCCGAGAGAGAAGAGTTACAGAGAGTCCTCCCCGTCATCGAACAACTCACCAAACTCGGAGTAGAAATCAGCATTGACACCACAAAACCAGGAGTAGCAGACGCATGCTTACACGCAGGCGCAACCATCCTCAACGACGTCACGGGCCTAACGAACAATGACATGCTCGAAGTAGCGAAAAAACACGGCTGCCCCGTCGTCGTCATGCACATGCAAGGGAAGCCAAAAACGATGCAAGAGAACCCAACATACAAAGATCTCATCCAGGATATCAAAACCTTTTTCCAGCAGCAGAAGGAAAAAGCACCAGAATTACAGTTAATTTTCGATCCGGGCATCGGCTTTGGCAAAACGTTAGAACACAATCTCGAACTCCACAGAAAACTCAGTGAATTCACAGACCTCGGCCCAATTCTCTTCGGGAGCAGCAGAAAATCCTTCATCGAACACATCACAAAACTCCCAGTCGAAGACAGGCTGGAAGCATCAATCGCAAGTAACGTCATCGCAGTCATGCACGGCGCAAGTATAATAAGAGTGCACGATGTCAAAGAGCATAAAAAAGCAATCGCAATTGCAGACGCGGTGCAATATGGATAAAATCATCATCAAGAGCCTAGAGATACAAACAACAATTGGCGTTACCGAAGAAGAACGGAATAACCCGCAAAAACTCTACGTTGATGTGCAGATAGAAAAAGAACTCTGGCACGCAGGACAATCAGATACGATCGAAGACACGATTGATTATGCAACCGTTGCAGTTCACATCAAGGACATCGCAGCCAGAACACACAAACTCATCGAAACACTCGCAGAAAACATCGCAACTGATCTGCTGAAAAACTTCCCAACGAAGAGCGTCACGATCAAAGTTAAAAAACCGAGCGGCGTGCCAGAAGCACTCTACACCGCAGTGGAGATTACCAGAAATGCATAGCGTCTTCCTGGGCCTCGGCAGCAATGTGGGTGACAGAGAGCAACACATCAGTGATGCACTCACCTTGTTACCTGTAAAACAAGTCTCAGCACTCTACGAAACCTCTCCTGTGTACAACGAAGAGCAGGACTGGTTCTTGAACTGCGCTGTGGAAATAACAACAGAACTCAGCCCACAAGCGCTCATGCAAGAGCTCCTCAAGATCGAAGCACAATTAGGAAGAACAAGAACAGCAAAGAACGGCCCGAGAATCATCGATATCGATATTCTTCTGTACGACGATCTCATACTGGACGAAGAAGGACTAAAAATCCCACACCCGGGCATCACAGAACGATTATTCGTCTTAGAACCCCTCAATGAACTCTGCCCAGAAAAGAAACACCCTGTTCTCAAGAAACATATCGGTGCGTTACACGCAGATCTCGATACAGAACAGCAGATCAAACCGTACAATCCTACTCGTCCTCAGACGCCTTCGCGCGCTTAATCTTTTTCTTCTTCACGAGTTTCTTCTTCACTTGCTTCTTCGGCAGCTCCATCTTATACTGGAACTGCTTCCTGACCGGCCAGGAAATCTCAATGTCCTCTTTCTCAAAGCGTGCATGCAGTGCTTTCACAAACTCGTGCGCTAAGAGAAACGTATCCCCCCGTGTCTTCGCACCAAGAATCACCTTGAAGTCAACATTACTATCACCGAACGTATGAAAACGAAAAATTGGATCGAACTCAGGGAGTGCACCGTCAATCGTCTTCTGCATCTTCGTCGCGACGTCCAGCGTCACATCCTCGACAAACTCAAGGTCAGAGCCATACGCAACGCCACAGTGGACTGTTGTCTTCATCATGTGCTCTGGCATGTGGAAGTTTGTCACAACACTGCTCGCGAGCATAGCATTCGGCAAGATAACGATATTATTATCGAACGTCCTGATTCTCGTGGACCGCCAGCCAATATCTGTGACGACGCCACGAATATTCTTTTCAGGAACTTCCACATAATCCTTGACACGGACCGGCTGATCAGAAATAATATGGATGCCCGCAAACACGTTGGATAATGTATCCTGCAAGGCGAGGCCAACAGCCAAGCCACCCACACCCAATGTTGCAACTAATGGACTGATCTCGATGTCAAAGTACGAGAGGATCATGATGATCGCAACGATGTACACAACAAAGCTCACAATAATATTCAGGATCTTCGGACTGCCAGAAAGGCCTCTCCTCATGACGAACCATCGTGTGATTAAGAACCCGAGAATCCGTGCTGCAAGCCACGCAAGCACACCTGCTGCGATGATGAAGAACATATTTCTCACAATTGCACCATACTCCCCCACTAATTGGAGTGAGTTTACGGTGAAATAGAGTCCGGATGTAACAATCAAGTAGAACAGTGGTCGTGCAGAGATCTGCACGATGATGTCATCAATGTCCGTCTCTGTTTTTGCAGTTGCTTTCTTCAAGTAATGCACGAGCAAGCTCTGGAAGAGTTTCGCAAGCGCAATCGTTATCAAGAGTACGATTGCTGCGTGCATGTATTGATTCTGTACCAACGCACCCCAGTCCATACTCTCATGGACAACGAGTTCCTTTAAAGAGTTTTCGGGGCGACCCACTACCAGTTGACTGGTTGTTGATATGTCCCCTGTGCAAAACGCAACCGATCGGGAAGCGTTGGCTTTTTCCCCCAATTCAGCAACTGTCGTATCTGTGGTTCTGTTTGTTCACTAAACATCTCAAACTCTTGTGAACCTCTCGGTTGCAGAACACTCTCGAAGTGGTCAAGGACCGAAGGGTAGCATTCCATAACTCTTCTGCCAGTGTATTGGAGTGCATTTCCAACCCCCATAAGAACAAAATTTCTGACGGCTGCTTCGACTCCATGTTTCTCTGCGTGCATAAGTTGCCCGAATGACTTAATGCCTCTATCAGTATAGATAGCACCATAGCATGTATCGAGCATGAATCCAGTCGATGCAAAGTGTTTCTGCACAGCACGGATCCCACTGAGTGTTGGATGATATGGCTCGAGAAACCTGTTCCTAAATGCTTCGATCGTTTCAATCTCAAAAATTCTCGTGATTTCCGCAAGTTCAGTTTCCCAACCCATCGAAGAAGCAATTTGTTCTCACTATATAATACTAATTGCAAAGTTACGAAAATGTATTTAAACGCCTCTCCTGGAAAAGGACCTATGCGGCTCCTCGTCATATTCCTTCTCTGTCTTCCCGCAGCACTCGCACTCACACCATTAGAAGCGGACACCATGACCGCGAATGTCTTCATTGGGAATACCGTCACGTTTCAGGAGAATGGTCCTGGGTTTGTTGTAGACACAGCGCTCGCACGCCTCACATGGTTTCCCCGAGACACATACTTGCAGAATATTGAGGAACTCAGCGTCACACCGAATGTGATCGAAGGGGATGAGATGATGCAAATCATGTGGGATCGCCCCGGAAAGACCGCAACATTTACCGTTGAGAGTGTGGTGACCACAAAGAACGCAATCGTTCCTGTCAGAGAAAAAATTCCGTTTCCATTAAGAGGCGTGCCTGATGAGTACGCTCCATATTTACGTTCAGGCGATATCACCGATCAGACACCCGCTATACAACGATTGGCGCAAGACTTGGTCGCTAACAAAGATGATGCATACCAAGCAGTCTTCGCGCTCGCAGATTGGGTCACCAGCAATGTGGAGTACAACCTTGACAGTCTTGGTGAGCCCGCTATCCAGACAGCATCACAAGTACTTGCAAGCAAGTGGGGGAAATGCGATGAGCTCACCGCGCTCTTCATCAGCTTGAATCGTGCTGTCGGCATCCCCGCACGATTTGTCGCAGGGTACTCCTACACGAATTCCGAGTTGTTTGAGCGGCAGTGGGGCGGTCACGGGTGGGCAGAAGTGTGGCTACCGAGCGCCGGATGGATTCCGTTTGACGTCACGTACGGCGAGTATGGCTATCTTGATGCAGGCCATGTCACGTTAAAGATTGCCGCCGATGCGAAAGAGACATCTGTAGACTACAATGCACGCGGTCGTGAATTTTCCTTGCAGACAGAGCCGCTTGATATTATCGTTACGCCAACAGAGATGAATGCGCACACCGACCAAGTCATTCGCATTTCATTGGATGCGCCCCAGACGAAGGTCGGGTTTGGCTCAGCAGTGTTAATCCTCGCCAAAGTCACAAACAAGAAAGACTATTACGTGAGCACACGGTTAGATCTCTCAAAGACAACCAATACAGATATGCTCAGCGATACGTATGAGAACATTTTACTAAAACCGAAAGAAGTGCGAACAGTACCATTCCTCGTGCAGATTGACCGCCATCTCAAGCCAGGCTTCCAGTATGAGTTCCCTTTCGTGCTTACATCTCGCTTGGGTGAAGAAGCGGAAGTGAAGATCAACGTTCGTGAGTCATACAATGTGTTTAGTGCACAATCATTTGCGTCTGTGATGCAGCAATATGAAAAGATTGAGCTGACCGGGACACCGTTCAGCATTACGTGCTCCCAAGGTGTAGCGTACGTTGACACCCCTATTGAACACGCATGCATCTTACATGGTGCACGCCAAGCACACACACTTGACATTTGCGGATCCGAATGTGCAGAGGTGGAGGTTGTTGACAATACCTTCACGTTTACAACACGCTATGACAAGCAGGGCACGTACACAGAACCATTCACAACGAAATTCGGTGGTGGAGATATCGCGTTCTTTGTGACGAGCCGAGTTGTTGGGCCAACAGCATTCACGATCGAGACGGCACAACCAGATACTGTGCGCGTCGATGAAACCATGGATGTTGTTGTCTCGCTCGATGCAATAGGCGCACTCCCCGAGGACATAGATGTCCGAGTAACGTTACGACATGCAGAAGCGCTTGAGGAAGTGACTGCGTTACCTGCGACGTTAGAATTCACACTCCATGGCGCATCATTGCGACCAGGGGAGAACATGCTCACTGTAGACGTTACGTATGTCGATGAGCTCGGGACGACTGGGAGCGCGACACACGAAGCCGTGATCGAACTCGTCGACGTTTCGTTTGGACGGAAGCTCGTCTTTTTGCTCGAGGACTTCGGGTACTGGATGAACGGGTTGTTTTCTTGAGTGGCGTTGCTTGTTTCCAGAGGAAGGTAAAGTAGCTGAGATATCCTTGCACGATCTCTGTGTTTTTCATTAGGATAGCGAACGGCTTGTCTCCTCCTGCATGAATGCCAACGAAATCGTCAGCGATCACTGTTGTGACTGGTGAGCTGGCAGGCAGTACGCGTACTGGTTCATTCCATTCTTGCACGAGTTGCTGATCAACAGGCGATGCAAGAAGGATCTTTACTTTCGATTTTTGTTTCCGAAGAATGCGAATAAGGTGTGGTGCATGCGTCTTGATAATTGAGTACAAACCACCCTTGCCTGTTCCACCAAACGAGTAGATTTTTTTGCTTCCAACGAACAGCTTCGCGTATGATTTCATTCCTTCAATACCCTCGAAAACAACAACAGTTTGTTCATGGGATTGTTGTGGTTGTATTGCAAGCAGTTCAGGAATTAATTGTGTGATATGATGCTCTTTCTCTTTAACAGAGTTCAGTAGATTTGACGGGTCTGCTGCGTAGAATCGTTTTGTAGTTCCTTTGATTGCAAATGACGCAAGGCCTTTGTCAACGAGTGTATTCAAGAGTGAATACGTGAGTGCTCTGTCAACACGCGCTTTTCTCGCAATATCTCCACCAGAAAGGCCAGTATATCTGAGGAGCACACTATACACCTTCGCTTCATTGCCAGTAAGATCCGCTTTTCTGAGTTTCTCAAGGAGCTGCATTCTCGACGAGAATTAGAAAGCACTTAAAAGTGTTGTTATTTTTTCTCACAACATGAGTATATAGCACATTGCTATGTTCCGGCAGCATGGCAATCACACTCAACCCGATTGATTATTCATTGATTGTCATCTATATACTCGTTGTACTCTATCTTGGCTGGCGAGCAGGAAGAAAAGAAACACGTGAAGGATATCTGCTCGCAGATAGAAACCTGAATGCGATGCAAAGTACTGCAACGATCTGCTCCAGCAAGATTGGCGCAGGACTCTTACTTTCCTATTTCGGGTTAGTGTACGTATACGGTGTTGCTGCATGGTGGTTGTTTGTTGGATTTGTTATCGGATACACGTTATTCTACTTCTTTGCAAAGAGGCTGAAGCGATTGGCAGATGAGAAGCGCTACTATACACTCTCAGACTATTTTTTTGATCAATACGGGCAGCTCGCAGGATATACAACCGCAGTCGTTGTCCTACTTGCATACCTACTCAACTTCACAATACAGCTTATTGGTGGTGCGAAAGTCATCGCAACGTTAACTGGCATGACGTATGGGTTGTCTCTCCTTATCATGAGCACCGTTATTATCACATATATCATGATTGGTGGCTTCAAAGCGGTTGTGAAGACAGATATCATGCAGTACATTGCCATTATCGCGCTCACAGGCATACTCGCACTCTTTCTGTTCGACAATTTCACCTATATTGCTGCAGATTGGAATCCATTTGGAGCCCCAGTAGGCCTACTCATTGTGTTTTTGTTCTCAGGCATCATGGCGCCGTTTGCCTCTGCTGAGCTCTGGCAGCGTGTTTATGCAACGAAAACAGCGAGGCAAGCGAAACGAAGTCTCATCGCAGCGATGAGCATGTACATTTTGTACGGAATATTGCTCGCATTTGTAGGCATGATTATCAAAACAACTGTTCTCACAACAGATCCCGATATTGTACTCGTGCTCGGATTCCAAGAACTGCTCCCTCCAGGGGTACTTGGTCTTGGCATCATTGTGCTCTATGCTGCTGTCATGTCGTCTGCAGATACGTTGTTATTTACATCTGCCTCCATCACAATTCAAGATATTGTTGGCAGGTTTCGCAGGAATAGAAATGTCGTGTTCGATTTGCGCATTGCATCGTTCACAATAGGCATACTAGGTCTTCTCGTTGCATGGGCACTACCACACTTATTGGATGTCACCTACATCTATGCCGCAATCTATTTCGCGTTATCGCTTGTGATTATGCTCTCATGGTTCAGGCGCATGAAAGAAATCGTGTTTGTTGGAAGTATCTGCACAGGATTGCTCGTTGTGCTCATTGCACTACCATTTGTACACAACCACAGCATCATTCTGATTAGTTGGGCTGGATCACTCTTCGGCGTGGTGTTTTTTGTCATTATCGCTCGGATTTTTCCGCAATTGCGGCAGATGATGTGACCGCAATACTCATTTCTCGAGAAAAACATTTCCTTCAATTGCAAGATATCTGCACTGTGAGAAAGCCTGAAGAACTTATTTGAATTGTTTCTCGAAGTCATCAAAAACTTTCTCCCGTATTGCGTGCAACTCTTTATCAGATACCTTTCTTGGAGCTTTTCCTCGCATCATACTCAGCTGCAACATCGCGTGTTTGAGTTTAAATTCCTCCACTTTCTCTCTGAGTGTTGTGCGAATAAACTCAGTTCTGCTATGAAAGCCCGCTTTCTGTACTACTTCATCAACTGCGGCTAATTGTGCATCATCAATTTTGAATGTGACAAGTTCAGTTGTCATATAGACAGTGTATATCCGATGTATATATAAATTTTCTGGTCGATAGCTTCTTAAACATACGAATGGTCACACACTACATGCTTGACATGAAATTCGTTCGCGAACATCCTGACGTAGTCAGGGAGAACCTCAAAAAGCGAAAATCCGAGCTGCTTGGCAGAGTAGATGACCTTTTAGAGAAAGATGACGCGTGGCGGAAACTCAAAGGACAATCTGATGCATTACGAGCTGAACGAAACAAGGTCAGCAAAGAGATTAACGAGACGAAGAAGGCTGGCGGCGATGCCTCAAAGCTCTTAGAGCGCGCAAAAACGATTCCGCAGCAACTGAAATCTTTAGAAGAGGATATGGATGCACAGTACGCTGAGATCAAACGCATTCTCATGCGATTACCAAACATCATGCACGACTCCGTCCCCTATGGAGAAGATGAAGAAGGCAATCAAGAACTCGCGCAGTTCGGTAAGAAACCAGAATTTGCATTCGAGCCAAAAAATCACAACGACTTGATTGAAGGCATGGTCAACCTCGAACGTGCAGCCAAGATAGCAGGCAGCAGATTTTACTTCCTCCAAGGAGACTTGGCACTCTTAGAGCACGCACTCCAACAATACGCAATCGATTTCATGAACAAGAAAGGGTACACGTTCGTCCAACCACCGTACATGATGAACAGGAACGCATACGAAGGGGTGACGGACCTTGCCGACTTTGAAGATGTGATTTACAAAGTGGAAGATGAAGATCTGCATCTAATTGCAACATCAGAACACCCACTCACAGCACAGTTCCAAAACGAAGTGGTAAAGCTCCCCATCAAGCTCGCAGGGATGAGTCCCTGCTTCCGGAAAGAAACAGGCTCGCACGGGAAGGAGGAGAAGGGCATCTGGCGCGTCCATCAATTTCACAAAGTGGAGCAGATCGTCATTTGCAAGCCGGAAGAATCCTGGGAGTATCACGAAGAGATCACGAAGAACGCAATCGAATTTTTTGAAAGCTTAGGCTTGCACTTCAGGCAAGTATTGATCTGCACGGGAGACTTAGGAACGGTCGCTGCGAAAAAGTATGATCTTGAGGCATGGATCCCTTCTGTGCAAAAATACAAAGAAGTCGTTTCTTCAAGTAACTGCACGTCCTATCAAGCTGTCCGGCTAAATATCAGGTATAACGAGCAAGGAACAACTGCGTTTGCACACACACTCAACAGCACGTGCGTCGCAACAAGCAGAGCACTCGTTGCAATTCTCGAACAGTATCAGAACGAAGACGGTTCTATCAACGTGCCGAAAGTCTTACAACCATTTCTCAACAAGGCGAAAATAGGACCACATTTATAAAGAAAAAAGTCTTATTGTCCCTGGAATGGAACAAAACGACATTGTGCAAGCAGTAGAAGAAGCTGTGCAGGTAAAGAACCACCTTGAAAAAGATCACACAGACAAATGCGGCTACTGCGGACAAAGCTTTGGACCCGACGATGTGGTGATTGAAAAAGAACTCTACGGCAGGAAATGGGTCTTCTGCGATGATGAATGCTACCAGGATTTCCAAGAAAAGAGTAATTTTGCTGACGAAGATCTCGATGGAGAGAAAGATGGCGTCAGGATCGATTTCGAGGACTAACTCTCGAGAGAGAACAAGTCTTTAAAAACCAGTTTTTCTTTGTATAAGTATGGCACCACTTCCTGGCTGGCTCTTCATGATTGCAGGCGTTGCAGTGAGTGGCTACGTCAAATACATTGAGTCAAAATCAGATAACAAACTTTCGTTGTTCTTCTGGCTCGGCATTGCGTTTGTACTCTACGGCTTTGGCAAAGAAGTTGTGAAACGACTTGGAAAGAAACATGAGAAACAAGAACTGCAAGAGCCCCCTGCGCGAGAAGAGGTGCATGCTGATCATGGAACTGCGCACAAGAGAACACAAGAGACGCACAAACATGTGCAAGGACAGCAACACCCAAGTCATCCGCACAACCCGAACCACAAAGGCTGCGGACAATGCCATGCACCGAATCACGTGAACGCGAACTTCTGCCATAAGTGTGGCGGGTCGTTTTAGAAAGACATTTAAAGAGAATATGCTTACTGCAATATATGCATCACATATTCGCTATCATTGACATTTCTAAGAGAAGAATTCACCTGTCAAGAGAGCGCTGGGCACACATACAAAAACATCCAGAGATGTCGGACCAAATAGAAGCCATCAAAGAAACACTGCAGCAACCAGACGAAATCACAAATTTCTCACACGATGACAGTGTCAGGTTCTATTACAAATATTACAAAGAAAATCGCACATACCTCTTCATCTCGGTAAAGTATTTAAACGGAAAAGGGTTCATTATAACAAGTTTTTACACAGACAAGGTACGATGAAAGGACAACTCAATCTCTACTACGATGAGGAAGGGGATTTCCTCGAGCTCCATGTTGGCGCACAAGGAGAAGGCACGTTCAAAAACCTTGGTGAAGGCGTTTTCGAGCGTGTCGATACCGATGGGACTGTTCGTGGCATCGCAATCATGGGATTCAAAAAACGAACAGAAAACCTCAAGGATCTGAATGTCTCTCTACCCGTGCAAATTGAGTTGAGTGGCTAGAGCAATTTGTAGTAGATCATGTCAATATACTGCAACGCGCGTGTTGCAAGACACATTCTCGAAACTAACCATACCTGATTTTACACACAAGGATCGTTGCGGCGAGGATAAGCGTTACGATATTTGCCAGTATCACAGGATATGAGCCGATCAACACACCATAAACAAGCCACAAGAACACACCAAGCGTTGTGAGCGAGAACATGCCCAACGAGATATCCTTTGTTGACTTCGTTCGAACTGTCTTGAGCACTTGTGGCACGAACGCAAGTGTCGTGCAAAAGCCTGCAGTGAAGCCGATGAGTTCAACCGGCATCATCGAGCACCCCCATTTCTTGTATTCTTGGAGGATCACACACATGTTCTTCGGGTTCACGTGGTAAATCAAAATAGCGTGTGCCATATTTTCCTTGATACTCTTGCAGGCTTCCATAGTGTTCAGTGAGCTCTCCTGCTTGAAAATCAAACAATTGTTCGCTTGACAGTGCACGAAGCTCACGAAGTGTTGCTGTGTTGAACATTGGTCTTGTACTTGGGGCGTACATGCCAGCGTATCCATCGTGTGTTGGGTCAGTGATAGATAAGACCTCATCAAGCACACTGTGAAAGTGGACAATGAGATCGTTGTACTTTGCAGGCGTCACTAAGGCTGCGAGTTCAGTTGATTCACTATCGTGATGTCTTGGGAATCCAGTAAGTGCTGTAAGAAACCTTGGGAGTACATGGTTATACAAGTGGCCTGCGTTCGGAACAAGTACACCCACAGCAGTCACGAAGTACTCGAATTGCAAGTCACCACCATTAATGTTACCAATTTTACGCATGTGATGAGAAATCGTATATTTCTTATAAACCTAATGCCATGCTTCTCTTCTGAAGTTCTCGTCAGGCACGCCAAGCTGCTTCACGACTTCTTGCATGCCATTGATGAACGCCTCTGGACCACAGCAGAAGTAGACGTGCTCTTTGTAATCAGGTAAGACCTCTTTAATCATTTCTGGAGTGATACGGCCATGCCTGTACGGCCAATCATCCGGCTCTTCCTTCGTTAACGTGAAGACAGCGTGCAAATTCTCATTATTCCTGTTCATGTCCTCGAGCTCGTCAAACCACAAGAATTGATCTTTCTTTTTACAGCTGTAGAGCATCGTTGCCTGCCTGTCTTCTGAGGTATCGCGAATCCAGCGCATCATGCAAATAAATGGCGTGACTCCCACACCACCAGAGAGGAAGCAGACTTTTGGCTCTTCACCCATCACGAAATGACCGAAGGGACCTTTCATCGTGACCGTGTCATCAGGCTTTAGGTGTGAAAGTGCTGTCGTGCCTTCACCAACGATCTCAATACCCAGTCCTAATGTATCGTGATGGACGGGCGAGCTCGCAATACTGAATGGGAGCGGGTGAATACCCTCTAAGAAGATACTCACGTACTGGCCCGCAACGAAATGAATCGGTTTATCCAGCTTGAAGTAGAACTCCCACAAGTCCCTGTGGTGTGTGTCCATCTCCGTGACTGTCGCCTGGAACTCTTGAAACGGTGGCGGCTTTGCAGGCTCTGCCTCTCGTTTGCTATCCGCTTTCGGCTCCGCTTTTGCTGCTGTCATTACCGTCAATCTCCGCAAGTGTCGTTTATAAATATTATGTCACCTGTATATGGTGCGCTCTAGACAACAGCTTTAAAAAGCATCTCCCTCTCCATCCTCTCATGGCAGAACTCGCAGATCCAAGAGAACAATTCAAACAAAAAGACGGCTCATACAAACTCACAGGAGAGGAGATCATCCAAGATGTGATCACCGTCTTCCCGAAAGTCGGGAGTATTATGCAGATGTACGGCCTCCACTGTGTGGGCTGCCACGCGAGTGGCTCAGACACGATCATCCAGGGCTGCCAATTGCACGGCATGCATGAGAAAGATATCAAGAAAATGATGGACGAGCTCAATGTTGCAGTGAATAAAAAGATCGAACTACTTGAAGTAACTGACAGAGCAGTGGAGAAAGTCAAAGAGCTCAGAGCAAAGGACAAGAAAGACGACTTGCCGTTGCGAATTGCCGTCATCCCTGGCGGCTGTGCAGGCTTCTCGTATGATATGGACTTTGACGAGCAGAAAGATGATGACAAGGAAATCATGTTTGGCGATCTCAAAGTTGTTGTCGATCCAGAAAGCATGCCGCTCTTAAAAGGCTCGAGTGTTGATTACATTGACAGTCTCATGGGAGCCGGCTTCAAGATCGATAATCCGAACGCTCAGAAAGGCTGTGGCTGCGGCAAGAGTTTCGGATGAAACCTGGAGATCGAGCACCGGATTTTTCGTTAGTCGCGACAGATGGCACGACCGTTGCGCTGCCGCAAGGGGATGTTGTCCTCTTCTTCTATCCGAAAGATGATACACCTGGTTGCACGATTGAAGCGAATGAATTCACAGCATGCTACGAACAATTTCAAGAGAAAGGCGTAGCAGTCTTCGGCATTAGTGCGGATGACAACGCGAGCCACTGTGCCTTCACGGAGAAGTTTGCTCTCACTGTACCGCTTCTCTCAGATACAGACATGCATGTTACGAAGGCATATGGTTGCCTCGGAGAATGGAAAGGAGAACCATCAGTTATGCGAAAAACATTTGTTCTCAAAGACGGTATCATCACCAAAGTGTACGAAGATGTGACGCCGGAAGGGCACGCTCAAGATGTATTCAGTTTGTTCTGATGCTCGCGCATGTACGCGATGATTTGTTGAAAGAGCTCTTCTGTTACGCGCGTGTCCACCCCAAGTTCTCTCGCATGTTTCTTGACGTTTTCAAGCACTTCTTGCTCTCGTGCTGGGTCATGAATTGGTGTTCCCGCAGTTTGTTTCTCTCGAAGAGCTACTTCGGCTGCCTGCAGTCGTTGTGCGAAGAGCTTCACAAGTTGTCTATCTATTTTGTCGATAGTATCACGGGCTGTCATAGTATCCTTTGATAATTGCAAGTCCCTTTTTGAGTGTTTCGGGCGCAACAGAGAAGGTGATGCGGAGATGCGTGTCATGCTCAGAGAACGCAGGTCCTGGTACTGTGAGAACTTTGTGTTCTCTGAGTGTTTCGGAGAATGCTGTTGCGCTCCCCGGTGTTTTCAGACATGCGAATAATGCGCCTTGTGGTGGGACGTCAACTGGGAGTGTTTCGAGAATGAGTTTTCTATTCGCGTCGTACTGTGCGACGATGTCAGTGATGTCAGCATCAAGTGCTGTGATTGCCGCGTGTTGGACGTGGCTTGGTGCGCAGACGTACGTGTATTGCTGGAGTTTTGCCATGTTCTGGATAATTTGTGAGGGTCCGGTTGCATAGCCGAGTCGCCAGCCGGTTGCGCCGCAGCATTTTGAGATGCCGCTCATCGTGATTGTGTTCTCGTAGAACTGACCAATGCTGCAATGCTCCCCTTCATACACGTATGCTTCATAAATTTCATCAGATAAGATCAAAATATTGTGTTTCTGTGCGACGGCGGCAATCTTTTGCAACTCTTCCTTTGGATATACTTGTCCTGTTGGGTTGTTTGGTGTGTTGATCACAAGTACTTTTGTGTTGGGTGTGATCGCTTGTTGTATGCGTGCTGCGGTGAGTTGAAAGTCTGGATACGTGTCGATGGGAACGCACCGTGCGTCCGTGAACTTGATCAATTCTTTGTATAATCCGTATGATGGGTCTGGTACGAGCACATCATCTCCAGGTCCCACTGTCACTCTGAAGAACAGGTCAACTGCGCCTGCAACGCCCGCTGTGACGATGATATTCTCTGCTGTTGTTGTGATACCTTGCGTTCCGAATTTTTTCGCGATGCGCTCCCGTAATTGTACAAGGCCTTGTGACATTGTGTACTTGTTCTGTCCACTGTCTATCGCGTCTTTTGCTGCAGTTTTGACTTCTTTCGGCACGTCAAAGTGCGGGATGCCAATGCTCAAGTTGATAGGATCTTTCATTGTTGCTGACAGATCGAACATCTTTCTGATGATTGAGACATCCAGGTTATCAATCCGTGCCATCGTATGACCCCAGTACTTTCAATGATGATGTATACTGCTCGAGCTCTTGCAGTGCGCGCTGCACATTTGCATCTTCAGCACTCCCGTCGATGTCGATAAAGAACAAGTACTCCCAGACTTTCTCTTTAATTGGTCTGCTCTCGATTTTTGTTAGGTTGATGTTGTTAATCGCGAAGCAGCCGAGACAATACCAGAGTGCACGTGCTTCATGCGAGCCTGCAGGGATGAAGTTAATCGATGTCTTCTTTCCTGTGCTTGGTTCTTTGCTGATAACAAGAAATCGTGTTGCGTTCTCCTTGAAATCTTCGATACTTTCTTCTTTGACCTCGAGCCCGTGGAGATCTGCGCCTATTTTGCTGCCGATGACTGCCATGCCTGGCTGCAAATCTTGTAATGCACTCGCCGTGCTTGGTGTCTCAACGAGTTTTGCGTCAGGGTATCGTTCCTTCACGTACTTTCTGCACTGTGCGAGTGCCTGTGGGTGAGAAAGAATCATCTCCACTTTTTTAGTCTCTGGGAGTGTGATCAATGTATGGTGGATTGGCAGGAAAATTTCCTTTGTGATGTGCAGGTCTGCCTCAAAGAGGAGGTCTAAGTTTTCGACAACTGTACCTTCGAGTTGGTTTTCGATGGGAATGACACCTTCGTCCACTTCGCCGCTCTGTACTTTTTCGAAAATGCAGTCGTTTGACTTGCAATAGGTAAGTGTTGCGTCTTTGTTGTATTTCTTTGCTGCTTCTTCGCTGTATGTGCCTCGTGGGCCGAGTAATGCTATGTTCATTTTAGTTGTGCGAGTACAGTATTTGTTGTCTGTATCGCGTCCTCCTTCTGTTCGTGAAAATGTGTTGCTGCTTTCTTGAAATACGCTGCGAATGCATCTGTGTTTTTCGTTCCTAAAATACGCTTGAGTTCTTCGAGTGAATCGAAGTATGACCTGAGCACAGCATCTGTTTCTTTATTTGCGAGGCCGATTTGGCTGTATAAGTCTGCGTCGTATGCTAAGACGCGGCCTGTCATTGCGACATGAAGTTTGTAGAGTGGGCTGCTGAAGTTGAGACTGTGTTTGATATCGACATCGAGTGCCGCGAGTGCGTGGCCGAACGAGATGAGGTTAAAGTGATTCATGACTTGCACGATTGCCATCATTGTATCGTGCTCTTCCGGTGTTGCGGTCGTGAGTGTTGCCTCGCTGAAGAGTTCTCGTATTCGTGGTTCCCATGTTGGTGCTCGTGCGGGGCAGAAGACTATGTGTTGTCCTGCAAGGCTCTCTGCGTGTTGATTGAACATTGGATGTAGGCCAATCACTTCTGCTTTCGTCTTTGACATCGCTTCCACCGGTGCTGTCTTGACTGATGTGAAGTCCATAAGGAGCTGTTCTTCTTTCAGGAGCGGTGCGATCTCATCGATAACTGCCACTGTGTCCGCTATGGGAACGGAGACGATCACGACATCTGCTTTCGTGGCAAGTTGTTCGTTTGTGAGCGTTGTTGTTCTTCCTGAAACAAGCACGTCATGTCCTTTGCCTTTGAAGACCGTTGCAAACCATTGGCCCATCTTCCCTGTGCCGCCGATAATGCCGATGTTCATCGCGCTTGCCACCTCAAGAAGTGGTCGCAGAGCACAAGTGCTACTGATGCTTCCACGATAGGAACTGCTCGAGGGATCACGCATGGGTCGTGTCTCCCTGTCGCTTTGAGCTTCACGTTCTTTTTGCTCTTTGAGACTGTGCGTTGCTGTTGCATGATCGTGGATGTCGGCTTGAATCCAAGCCTGAGGACAAGCGGCATGCCGTTGCTGATGCCACCTTGCACGCCCCCTGAGTTGTTTGTTGTTGTCACAACCTTTTTTCCTTTCATTGTGAAAGGATCATTATGCTCGCTCCCGTACAGATACGTACCTTGGAAGCCACTTCCAATTTCAAAGCCTTTCGTGGCAGGAATACTCATGCAGATTTTTGCCAAATCCGCGTCAAGTTTATCGAATTCTGGCTCGCCAAGCCCTGCGGGGAGGTTGCGAACGACGCATTCTATGACGCCGCCGAGTGAGTCACCGTTCTTTTTCGCATCTGTGATGAGTGCGATCATCTCTATTGCTGCATCTGTGTCTGGACAGCGGACTATGTTTTTCTCGACCTGCTTCTGTGTGACTTTTCGTTGGTCAACAAGTGCTTCCACATCCATCACGCGTTGCACGTACGCGACAATAGCAATTTTTTTGAGGATTTTTTTTGCGATCGCACCTGCAGCAACTCTGCCAAGTGTAATGCGTGCGGATGCTCTGCCACCCCCTCGCGGGTCGTAGTTGCCATATTTTTTGTGGTAGGTGAAGTCAGAATGGCTTGGCCTGTACGCCTTCTTGATCTTTGCGTAGTCTTTTGATCGCTGATCTTTGTTGTAGACGATCAAGCTGATTGGCGCGCCTGTTGTCTTTCCCTTGTACACGCCAGAAAGGATTTCTACTGTGTCCTTTTCCTTTCTCGTTGTTGTGATTGTGCTCTGTCCCGGTTTTCTTCTGTTGAGATCATGTTGGATATCTTTCTCTTGCAGTGCAAGGTTTGCTGGGCACCCATCAATGACGACGCCAAGTGCCGTTCCATGTGATTCACCCCACGTTGTCACGCGGAAGAGTTGTCCTGTTGTGTTCATAATACTCCCTCCAAGTGGACTCGTTTCCCCGTCCAGATATAAAATGCTTCTGCTGCTTGTGTTGCAAGCATTTCTGTTCCTTTGATGATTGTTGCTCCTTGTTGTTCTGCTTGTTGCAAGAGTTTTGTGCGTGGTGGATCGTAGCGCATGTCAAAGACGATGTCGAAATGTGGGATGTTATTGTCTATTGGTATTGTGTTCACGAGGATATCTCCTCCTGCGGTGAGCGGGAATGTGCCGTATGTGCAGTTGAAGTGCTCTGCAAGCGCTGCTGCTTTTTCTTCTGTTCTGTTGATGATGTGTACGTCAGCGCCTGCGTGAAGCAGTGCGTAGACTGCTGCTCTTGCCGCGCCTCCCGCGCCAAAGACGATGGCTGTTTTTCCCTCAAGTGTCGTTCGTTCCTGGAGCGGTTTGAGAACGCCGAGCCAATCTGTGTTGTAGCCGACGAGCTTTCCATCTTCTACTTGTATCGTGTTGACTGCACCGATCTCTTCTGCGTGTGCATCAAGTTCGTCTATGTATTCGAGCACTGCCGTCTTGTATGGTACGGTAATGTTGACACCGTTCATCGTTTTGACTTGTTCCATGATGTTTGGGAGATCCTCCTCCGCTATATCAAGGAGCTCGTATGTTGCGTCCATGTGTTCTTGCTTGTATGCTGCGACATGCAGTTTTGGTGAGAGGCTGTACTGAATGTTCTTGCCGATGAGTCCATATTTCATACGATGCCCTCGTAGAGTTTTCTCATTTCTCGCACGGTGAGTTGTCCTGGTGCTGTCGCGTGTTGTTTTTTCAGAGGTGCAAACATAAGCATGCCGCCGAAGAGTGGTGCGAGGATTCGGGATGTTTTCCCTTTGGCACCCATTGCAGTAATGATTTTCTGTTTGCCATCAAGGAGACGCATGAGGGTGATGTTATCTTGCTCGCTTGTTGCATATGTCGCCACTTTTGGAATGCCGCGTGCATTCTTGACAATTGTTTGTAACTTGCTGTAGCTTGGTGTTTTTGTAAAGTTGTGATACGAGCTAATGATGCCGCAATTCGTTGCTGGCGTGAGTTTTTTTGCTGTTGCTGTGTCTGCATCCACGTACGTTGCGATATGTGATGCCTTGTTTAATCTCTTGATTCTCTCTTGTTGTGTTCCTGTGAACAATCCCTTCTCTTTCTTAGGTTTGCAGACGACAATAAACGGGTGCTTTTTATGTCGCAGGAGCTCTTCGTAATCCGGTTCGAATCTGTCCAGCCAGAGTTCTACGTAATCTACTTCATCTGTAAGTGTGTTGAGTTGTTTGATGAGTTCTTCTTGATTTTTTGCTCTGATTGGGACGCAGAGTTGTGGTCGTTGTAATTTCTTGCGTATTTCTTGCACGACGCGCTTCTTTCCCTGCGTGTTTTGTATGCGCATCGTGAAGACTCTCAGGTATTCTGGGAGTCTGGCATTGTATTCTTTCGAGAATGAGTCAACGAGATCATGTGCTTTCAGGAATGCAGGAATACCTGTCTTGGAAATTCTTGAGAGTAAGATCTGTGGCGGTACATCGAGGAAGATTCTGTGGTCGCACGCGCTGATATCCACACCAGTATGGACAGGGACGCCCGCGAGGATGAAGTGGGACTTTTTCACGAGCTGCTTGTAGAGTTTTCGTTCTAATCGTCTGAAGTATGTAGCGCCTTCTTTCTTGTAGATTTCACGGAACGTGAGTTTCTTTTTCTTACCTTTGTTGTATGTCTTCTCGAGTTCTGCATCTAAGTCTATGAACGGCATGTTGAGTTTCTTTGCTAATAGCTTTCCGATTGAAGTCTTTCCCGCATGCTTAAATCCATAGACGAGAATTCTCATTCTTGCACCTCGATGTGTGCGCCGACTGCGTTCATGAGCGAAGGGAAGGTGCCGAATGTTTTGCTGATGTACTCTGCGTTCGTGATTGTTGTTGTGCCTTCTGCGATCATGCCTGCAACAGCAAGGGAAAGCGCCACTCGATGGTCGTTGTGTGAGTCGACTGTTGCTCCTGTGAGTGTGCTCTTGTGAATGGTGAGTGTGTCTGCTGTCTCTTCGATCTGTGCCCCCATTTTTTTGAGTTCTTTCGTCATGACAGCTAGACGATCGGATTCTTTTTTCCGTGCGATGCCCGCGTTCTTCAGGATTGTTGTCCCTTCCGCTGCTGTGCCGATGACTGCGAGGATAGGCACTGCATCTATCAGCTCGTTCACGTCGATTGTTTGTCCTTGCAGTGTGCTTGTTGTGACATGGAGTTCTTCTCCTATGGTGAGAGCGCCGCCCATCTCTTGCAGGATCGGGATGATCTTCTTATCGCCTTGCGGGTCGTTCATGTCAAGCCCTTCGATTGTTACTGTTGAATCTGGAACGAGGAGTCCTGCCGCAATGGGGAACGCTGCTGAGGAGAAATCTCCTGGTACGCGAAGGTTGAAGGCCTTGATTGCTTGCTTTCCTGGCAGCGTGTAGTGGTTGTAGTTGTCGTTCGTGTATTGGAGCTTGAATCTATCAAACCATGCGAGCGAGAGGTCCATCCAGGGTGTCTCGCCAGCGTTTTCCACGAATATTTCCACTGGTTTTTCGCAGAGTAGGCTTGCTAACAACGTTCCAGAGACTGGTTGTGAGTCTTCGCCGTTGAATGTTGTCTTGCCCCCTTTGATCGGGCCTTTTATGGAAAGGGGTGCGTACTTCGTGCCTGTTGTGCTGACAGCGACGCCACCTAACTCATTGATCATTGTAATCATGTGGTCCATTGGTCTGTTTGTCTGGATGGAATGGTCGCCAGTGATGACAACCTCGCCGTTACAGCATGCTGCGAGGCCTGTGATGAATCTGAGTGTGATGCCTGAGTTCCCGACGTCAATGATGTTGTTTGGTGTTGTAAGGTTGCCGCCCGTGCCGGTGATGATCCACTCTGTTGTCTTGTCTTCTACCTTCGCGCCGAGCTGTTCGCATGCTTTGAGGCATGCTCTCGCGTCTGGTGAATCCAGTGGTGCTGTGATGGTTGATGTGCCGTCTGCGATTGTTGCGAAGAGTGCTGCTCGGAGCGAGTGTGATTTTGAGGCAGGAATGGGAACCATGCCGCTGAGTCCTGTGCAGGGAGTTATGGTAAGTTGCATAGGACCTCGTTGAGTTGTGCTTCCGTGACTGGTTGGATGCGTACATTGCCGATTGCTTCTAGGAGAACGTAATGTGTCTTTCCGGCAATTGTTTTTTTGTCTGTCTTGATCTTTTCGAGAAGTTGTTCTTTCGGAATGTCTGGTAATTGTGTTGTGAACCCGTATGCTTGTAAGAGTTTCGTTATTCTATCCACTGTTTCCTCGTCGCACACTCCGAGCGTATGGGAGAGTTGTGCCTCTAGCACCATGCCGAGGGCGATGCTTTCGCCGTGTGTTAACGTGGAATGTACTTCTACCGCATGCCCGATTGTGTGGCCGAAGTTTAAGATTCTCCTGTAGTCGCTTTCTTTTTCGTCTTGTTGGACAACAGCTGCCTTTATCTCACACGAGCGTTGCACAATATGTTGCATATGCTCTGGGTTGAGCGCTACAATCTGCTCGATATGCTCCTCTAAGTACGAGAAGAGCTCAGGATCTTTGATGCAGCCGTATTTTATGACCTCACCGAGGCCAGAACGGATCTCTTTTTCTGGTAAATGTGCAAGGAATGACGTGTCACAGTACACTGCTGCAGGCTGATGGAAGACGCCAACAATATTCTTCGTGTTGCCGAGGTTAATCCCAGTCTTGCCGCCCACAGAGCTGTCGACTTGTGCAAGAAGAGTTGTTGGCACCTGTATGAACTTGATACCGCGCATGTATGTGCCTGCGACGAAGCCTGCAAGATCACCCACGACACCGCCGCCGAGGGCAACGATGCAGGATTGCCTGTCCAGTCCATGTTTGAGTGCTTCTGTGAGGACGTGGTCATAGGTTTCCATTGATTTACTTGCTTCTCCTGCTTCTACCACAATTCGCGGATAATCAGGAAAATAATCTCCGAAGAGGCGCTCTGTGTTCGTGTCCATGAGCACGAGGAACTTCGTTCCATAAGAACTCAGGTCGATATCTACCTTTGTACCGATATGAATCTGA
The DNA here is from genome assembly GCA_028818155.1 of Candidatus Woesearchaeota archaeon. GTDB lineage: Archaea > Nanobdellota > Nanobdellia > Woesearchaeales > UBA525 > UBA525. Next base: position 99,464 of record JAPPOH010000006.1, read on the forward strand.
TAGTCGAGACAATTCACTTGCATAGGTTTCGTGGTTTTTTCGTGGTTTTTAAACTTGGTCATGGTCATCGCTCTAGAAACAAGAGCTTCCTCCTAGAAGTAAAACTGCCAACAGAATCCGTGTGCTATGGCAGGTGTCATTCCCTTGGTAATCGTTGTGTGGTACTTAAAGGTTGCTCTCATTAAAATTTCCATTCGAAAGTAATAAAAGTAGCCGAGCACTTCTGCAGACATGGCCGTATGGACTCACCTACATGGCGGAGAACCCGAATACGTCTTTCACCACAGCGATCGTGAAACCAGTCCTGCAGTAAGCTTCTGCGACGATTGGGATTTTGTGAAAGAAAGTGAAGGTATCGAAGGCGATTTAGAAAAAGCATTCTCTCTCGACACATACTTCCATGACTTGCGGACAGAAGAGCATCCCGAAGGCATTCTTCGTGCAATGCAGCAAGGAGTCGACACAGATGACATGCCTGCCGTTACATTGCAAACATTGTTTCTTGGTGTACAAAGTCCGATCGACGGCCGCCGAGGCGATACGTTTCCTCGATTCTTAGGTCTTGCCTGGGAGCGCGGGGCAGTGAAAGGAATACAACAATATTTCTTCGTCGTTGCAGATTACCTGCATAAAGAGGGATTCGCACAATCATGGGCTGAGGGCGGGCAGGTTCTAGACAGTTGGCCTGCAGATCGGCCAGCGTTTTTGCGCGGAAATATGGTTCAACCAGTACGAGATGACCTAGTTCTCCCAAAGCATGGAAATCTCTCAATGAATGGAAGTCGTATGTATGAGCTTCTCAGTAATCCCGGTCCTGCATTTGGCTCTACACCAGAAACGCAAGACTGGGGCCAAGGGCGTTTCGCCGATAACGTGCCTGTGCATCACGTTCGTGAAGTTTCGACTATTCCTGGAGTTTCGAAAACTGTGCAACCGAAACTCTTCATATATTAAGAACGCTTCATCTTCTCAATCACAGATTTCATATGATCCTTTGCCTTATCGAGCGATGATGGCCCTTCAGGTTCAGGCTCTTTCTTTTTCTCATCTTCGTATTTATCCTTACCTGCTGCACGCTGCAACCAGTTGCCGCTCGTCTCTTTAATGTTTTTCCCTTTGTTCTTCCACTCTGTTGCCCAGTCCCAGTAGATGAGATGTGGTCTGTACACCTTGAGGCCGAATTTATTGAAGCTCAATAAGTCTTTGAGTGGTTTTTGTTCCTTTGAGTCCGGTGCCCACCCTTCTTGTGGATACCCGAGGAGTAAGACAGCAAGTGGTCTGTACCTGTGTTCTGGGATGCCGAACATGCTAATCACCGCATCTTCATCAAAGCCGCCAATCCAGCACGAGCCGAGTCCAAGGGCTTCAGCAGCCAGGCCCATGTTCGTCATCGCCGCCGCTGCGTCTTGCTGTATATAGACTCTTTTGCCACGAGGACCGTACATGCGCTGTGCGTGCTGCACATCTGCGCTGATGATGATCGCGTTCATTGCCGTGAGGAATGGTTCTTGCTGCAAGCAGCTTTCATACAGGCCTCTAATTTTATCTGTATCTGTCACGAGAATGAACGACCAGTTCTGGAGGTTCCCTGAGTTTGGCGCTAAGCTCCCTGCTTCGACAATCTGAAAGACTTTATCCGTCTCAACTGGCTGAGAGCTGAACCGCTTACAGGTTCTTCTGGACGCCATCAGTGGAAAGATGTCCTCGTACGGCATGCTACTCTTTCAGAAGAGACACTTATAAATGCTGTGGTCGTGAAGGCTTATAAGTTCCAGTACAGTACCATTTACATGAGCACATATCCCACCTGTTTAACAACAAGAATACATCCCGACCTCTTAGTGACTGATCAACCTACAGTTGGAACACAGTATGTTGAGTCTCTACACATAGGAATTCGATTAGGAGACGATATTCCGCCTGTTCACGTATGTACACCTGAAGAAGCTCGCAGAGTAGGAATTCTTCTTCCTCATGTATCTCTTGCAGGACTTAATGGTAAAATAATAGTTGCCGATGGAAACCACAGAACTCAAGCATACATCGAAGAATGTCTCGATATTCCGTGCGTGTTCTCAGAAAATGGGCGTCCCTTTAGACTTCAACGCACCCTTGGAACGCATCGAAGTGTTTATGAAGTTACAAAAGCCAAAGTGCCAGATGCGATGTTTCAATGCCATCAAAAACTGTACGGTTTTCGTTCTTTGACCACAGACTTATAAACGATTGAGAAATTGCTCCGTCATGAACCTTTTTCCCCACGAGACGGTCAGGCAGGAACAAGATAAACTACTCGCAGCTGTGAAAAAGACTGTGGAAGGAGGCAGCTCGTTAGTCGCGCACGCCCCCACAGGCCTCGGCAAGACTGCAGCTGCATTAGCGCCAGCATTGGAACACGCGATCGAAAAGAAAAAACTCGTCTTATTCTTAACAAGCAGGTTAACCCAACACAAACTTGCTATGGAAACGGTCAAACTCATCAAGGAAAAGCACAACGTCGACATCCCTGTTGTCGATCTCATAGGAAAGAAACACATGTGCCTACAAAAAGGCGTTGAAAATCTGAAAGGCAAAGAGTTCACTGACTACTGCAAGAGTGTCAGGGAAGACGAGATCTGTGAATATTACAACAACCTGAAAACAAAAGAGCAGACATCAGCCGCAGCGAAATCCGTGCTCGTGCAATTAGGGAAGAAAACCTGCTTGCCAGAAGAAGTCAAAGTTGCGTGCGAAGAACACAAGCTCTGCCCGTACGAAATCACGATGCTTCTCGCAAAAAGTGCAGCAGTCATCGTCATGGACTACAGTTACATTTTCAACCCACGAATCAGAGAAGGATTCTTCGCAAGAATCAACAAAGAGCTCGCAGACTGCATCGTCATCGTGGATGAAGGACATAACCTCCCTGATCGTGTGAAGGAGCTCGCCACAGAACGAATCACAACGACCACACTCAAGCGCGCAATCAAAGAAGCGGAAACATACAACGAAACACTCCAGCGGCCACTCACAGAACTTGAAAAGAATATCACACAACTTGCAGACCCTATTGAAGATGAAGCATACCTCTCAAGAGAAGAGCTCCTTGACGTTGTTGCATCGATTGCAGAAGTTGAACCATTCATCATGCAGCTAGAAGCCATCGCCACCGCAGTGCGAGAAGAGCAAAAAACAAGTAGCTGCGGCGTTCTTGCAGAGTTTCTCGCAGCGTGGATGAACGATGAAGATGGCTACACACGCATTCTTGCGAAAGGAACGGATGGTCTCGGCAAACAATTCTTCCAGATCAATTACCGTTGCCTTGATCCAAGTGTCATCACCACACAAGTCTTCAACGACGCACATAGCAGCATTGTCATGAGTGGCACGTTAACTCCCGTCGACATGTACGAAGCGCTCTTAGGGCTAGAGGGTGCGTCTATGACGCTGCAAAGTCCGTTCGCAAAGCGCAACAGATTAAATCTCGTTCTCCCGAAGACAACAACAAAATTCACCAAACGCTCAGATGCAATGACGCAACAAACGGCCGATATCTGCACTGAACTCCTCTCATTAATCCCCGGCAACGTAGCAATTTTTTTCCCAAGCTACAAACTCTTACAAGACGTGCAACACTATCTTGACACACAAACGTCAAAAACTGTGCTGGCAGAACACCCCTCCTTGACGAAAGAAGAGCGCGAGCACCTCTTAACGAAGTTTCGCGCGTCCCAACTTCAAGGGGCAGTGCTCCTTGGCGTGATGGGCGGCAGCTTCGCTGAAGGAATTGACCTCCCAGGCAATGAACTCAGGGGTGTGATCGTTGTCGGCCTCCCTTTGGGAAAACCAGACTTGGAAACGAAAGCGTTAATCGATTATTACGATGAGAAGTTCGGGAAAGGTTGGGCCTACGGATATACCTTTCCCGCGTTTAACCGAACGCTACAGTCAGCAGGCCGGTGCATTCGAACAGAAACAGATCGGGGCGCGATTATTTTCCTTGATGAGCGGTATGCGTGGCAGAACTACATGGCCTGTTTCCCAAAAGACTGGGATGTTCGTGTTTCCCTCTTGTACAAGAACATGCTCGAGGAGTTCTTTGCGCAAGAATAGTACTTTTTTTATATATTTTTGTCTATAAAAGAGAATAATTTATATATTTATCTAAAAAAAGTACTAGTGTGATTATTTACAATCCACACGACCACGGGCTGCTGTCAGATCGAGTAGAGCAAGCACAAGTGTTCTTCAGAGAGCTCCCAAAGTATGCGTTTATCTCCGGTTCGTTCTTGTACCAAAAAAAATACAATGATATTGACATGTTCATCATCACACGATCAACAAAGAAATTCCAGTGTGAACATGCAACGATAACACTACTCGACTTCAACCAACTTTCCTCACTCTTCTATCATTCCATCACAAAACACTGTGTTGCAAAAACAGTACTTCCAACATCTCCTGTCACAGTCACACTTGCATCGTATTGGGATGTAGTAAACGAAACTGTGCCTGATCTCTTAAACAACAAGAACACTTTCCGAAAAACAATTCGTTCGCTCGTTCTCTACACTGAATTCCTGCGATCTGGAAAGATACTTGACACAGTACAACTGCAGAACGCCGTGCAAACATTCAAGACATACAAGGACGTTCTCCAGTATGTGCTCCACGAAGTACCACCCATCATGAAGAAACGAGGGAAAGCATCGTATCTGAAGCGATTTTTCTATGCACAAGCAGCCACATATAAAAGTGTCGAGTATGATGCACAAAAGTTTTTATACGATGTAGCGCACCACATTACAAGAGGACTCCATGGTTGATGCAACACAGTTCAAACGGAAAATACAAGTGCTTCTTGCACAACACGATATCGAGTTTCTTGGAAGACAATTCGACCATATCGTAACAAGATTAGGTGAGAAACGAGCACACGCAATCTACAAGTGGATTGCAGCAGTAACAAAGAAATGCGTCCAACCAATGTCCATTGGGAAAAAAACATCGTACAAACACTGGACCGTAAACCAACTTCTCACGTTCAGATATCCATTCCGTATTGGGAACACAGAATATCGCAGTCTCCTCGTAAAAGTAAAGAACAAGATGTATATCGAATTTCATCTTGGAAACCATGCATACTACGATACGATTCGAAAACAGTTGCGTCTCAAAGAGGCACCTGCACCCTATGGAGTATAATGGAAGTCGAACTCAAGTTTTTTGCAATTGAGAAAGACGAAATCATCACGAAACTCGAAGAGATCGGTGCAACAAAAGAATTCGAGTCAACTGTCGAGGATGTATGCTTTGAGAATGCCCATACAACATACAAAAATGCGGAGGCAAACCTCCTTCGCCTACGAACAATGAACGGAAACATCTTTCTCACAGCAAAAGGCCCGCGCATTCCAGGGCCGATGAAAACACGAGAAGAAACAGAAGTGGAAGTTGTCGACTATGAAGCAATGAAAAACCTCCTTGAACAACTCGGCTATACACCAACACCCACACACACAAAGAAACGCACACATTTCACACATACAGACGCACATTTTGAGATCGATGAACACGACTTCTGTCCGCCGTTTCTCGAAATTGAAACGACATCAGCAGAAGCTATGCGCACTGTTTGTGCCAAACTCGACATTGACATCGAAAAAGGAGATAAGCGAACCATCATGGAACTCTACCCGGAGCGCTTCCAATGAAGTGCAAGCACTGCGAACAACCCATGAAAAAAAAGAAACGCCCAGTCAGCGTGAGCTTCACACACACTATCTACGCGTGCGAGTGCGGCCATGAAGAACACCACAAAATAGAACGAACTGAACTCACCGATGCACACAAGAGAAAAATACACTTCGAACACATCAAAGCACACTTTGACACTGTGGATGAAGGGATCATCAAAGAAAAAACGACACACGTCTTCGATACTAGCTGTGGCATCTGGGGCTGTTCCTCCCTCAGGGATACGTTCGAACTCTTCGAGAAAATACAACTCCACGAAGCAAAGCACTTTGTTGACCTCGGCTCAGGAGATGGAAGAATCACTATGCTTGCCTCGCTTTTCACGAACGCACACGGGATTGAAGGCGACAAAACAATGCACAAGCTCGGAGAAACAGCACACAAGACACTCAAGAAACAAATTCCTGCGCTGAACCGCTGCACATTAGTACATGGCAACTACGAAGAACATGACATGGGAAAGTTCGATATCTTCTACACATACAACGACCATCACTGGAGTGAGAAATTCGAACAACAACTGAAAAAGACAAACGGCACGTTACTTGCATTCAAGAACATCTTTGAGCCGAAACACCTCAAGAAAGGAAAAACAATCTGGATTGGGCAAACACCTGTCGTGACTTACCGCCTCACGTAATGCTGCCGCTGCTTTTTCCTCCGAATAATCAAGATGAGGAAGAGAATGATGACGAGCAGTAAGAAGTACAAGATATAGTTTCCATATCCTCCTGTCTCACGTTTCTCACCAGTCACGTTCAGCACGAACGTTCGCTCAGGTGTGAGCTTGTCATTATAGAACACTTTCCCCGTTACCATGTACCTGCCAGGCTCTGTCGGATTAAAGAACGTCTCAATCTCTGCTGTCGCGTCTGGCGCGACTGTGTATTGTTCTGTATCAATCACTTTCGCAATTTTTTCGCTGTCGATGTTGACGATCGTTCCTTTGAACGCTGCGCGGACAGACCGGTAGCCTCTATTCCTGAAGATGGCGTTAATTGGAATAATATCTCCGACTTCAGACCATGATGGCGCGTCGATTTGTATGAACTCCCCTTCATCTTTTACTTCGCCAGCTTCCAAGACATCGAATGTGTAGAGTCCACCACCAGTGCATTCAGGGACAGAGATTGTCGCCCAATATTGGTCTCGTGGCAACTCGAATGTGTAAAAGACTGCTTCTTCGTTTGTCAGCGTAGGGAGAATATCATTCCGAAACTGTCGAGTATCTCGTGCGATCTCATCCGTTTGGAATTTATCGTACACAATAACTTCAACGATTGGCCGTACACGTACATTCCCTTTGTTAATGACACTCACTTCAACCTCAAGCTGCTGCTCACGCTCAGTATCTTTTACTTTAATACCGCCAACTGCACATTGCAGGATCTCTGTTCCGGTGAGCTGCATATGCACAGGGACACCGAGGCTTGCTCTCGTTGAAGTGCCGAGTAATCCTCCTTCTGATCGTGAAAGTTCTCCTGTCAAAATACTCATGTTCACTCTGTAGTTCTCGATTCTCGCATCAGGGGGTGGTTGCGCGATCACGTTGAGCCTGTATGGTTGTGACGCGGAAAATGTGAATGTTTCTGCAGAGAAACTCAGCCATGATGCTTCATCACCATACAAGAGAATACTCCCAGAGATATTCTCTGTGGAGTCAGTAACGACCATAATCGACTCGTTCGCATACCCGCCGCGAAGAATATCAGTGAATGTGAGACTCGCTCTGTTCACCCCAATGGAGACTGCCGTCACGTCAGAAACGAGTACGAGCATGAGCAAAAGGAGCGTCCATTTCATCAGTAGTCTGCCATCCGCTCGATTTCGAGCTTATTTAATGCTTGCACAAATTCTGTGAACGTTGCTTGCGCGTCCGTTATGAGTGTTGTCTGCTGTTCACCGAGCTCTTTCGCGAGCTCTTTCGCGTCCGCGAGTGCTGTTCGTACATGTGGGACGTCTTTCTTCTCTATTGCGTTCCCTGCGTCTGTCAGCTTCTTGAACAGCATGAGTTTCTTGTACACTCTCGTTATGTCTTCTTCAAGTGCTGTGTGTGCTTCGTTCGAGCACTGTGCGAGGCATGATTTGTATGCGCTGAGTGCTTTGTCGTAGTGCTTGTTGTCAATTTGCTTCTCCGCTGTTGTGAGGAGCGTTTTGGGATCCGTTACTCGCGGTGTTCGTGATGTGCGTACGACACGTCGTGTTCGTTTTCTTGGTACAGGTCGTGGAGCCACCTCAATGGGATAGCCTGTGAACTCTTGTTGTGGTGCAGCGAGTGAGACGTAGTAGATCACCAACCCAAGGATCACAAGGATTGCAATCACTATGAGCATCGTGTCTGATGATGGAAGTGTGAATTCGCTTACCACGTTTCCCGTCACAAGCGGGAGTTCTTGTGCTGTGATTTCCGGGTACGCAAGCGTCCTGCTCTCCTTAATCACTTCGAGTGGCACGACTTCATCGTATGTGTAGACGTAGCTCGTTTCTTCGAGAACTGGGAAGCTGTACCGTATTGGATCTGTTTGTGCGGGTTCACTTCTGAATGTGACATCTGCTGCTATCTCTGGCACGACTTCTATGAGCGTGACATCGTTTGTTGGCTCATCAAGTTTTATCGTCTTTCGAACGAATGTCCTCGCGTGTTCTACGTTGTTTAAGTCGTAGAAGCTGAACGAGTGTGCGAGGAGTGTTACTGTCATGTGTTCTTGGAGCGTTGTTGCGCTTGCCAAGTATGCTTCATGGTTCTCTGCAGTGATATATGGCAGTTGTCGCTGCAGGTTCTCTGTGTCTGTGAGCTGTTTCGTTTCTGTTTGTGTGTTGAGACTGATGCGTGCCGCGACTTGTGCACGTGCTTCATACAGTACTGTTTTTGCATGGGCGATTGCCTTCGTCACCTCGTCAGGGAGTTGTGGCGTGCTTTCGAGCTGTGTCTTGAGTGCTGCCAGTTCTGTGCGTGCGCCGCGTGCTTGTGGGACGAAGCCCATATCGTTGATCACTTGAACACTGAACTGGTTTGTCTCCTGTTCCAGTGTGTCGATTGCCGCCTCAACATCGAGGATTGTCGTTTCGACAAGTGTGATCGTTTCTTGGAGTTGTGCTTCGAGGAATGGGTCCGCGAGCTGTTCAGCAATAACACTACCGAGCACTTCAGCTGAGAGCGCGCCGATGTTACCTGCTTTGTCAACTGGCGCGACGCGGTAATAGTAGTATCGTGCACCCGCTGCATCGTAGTCAGTGAATGTTGTGCCGCCTGTTGTCGCATAGAAATCAACGTACTCAACGCCGCTGTGGTCTGCGCGGTAGATGTTGTACGTCGTGTCTTCATCAGGATCATTCACGAACCAGTCGAGCGTGAGCGCATTTGATGTGTTTTCGATTGTGATCGACTCGATCGTATCTGAGGAGACAGCATCCACTTCTAAGAGTGCTCCTTCAGTGATGTCTGTGCCTGTGATCCCTTGCTTGCTCGTGCCAGAGAACGTGAACCTGATCACCGTATCTGGTGTGTCTTCTGGGATGATCAAGTAGCCTTTCCAGTGATCGTTCTTCCCTGTGACCCCTATCTCGTGTGTTGCGCCAGATTCTTGCAACGTGTATCTGAGTGTGGGTGTGCTTGAGAGCGGGACGTTCGTGTCCAGTGTGAGTTCGTATGTTCCTGCTTTGTATGGTTCATCTCCCTCCACTTCGATATCTGCCGTGGGTGCAACTCTGTTTGTGAAGGAAATGACGCCTGCAGTGTCCATGGTGTTGGCGTGCACATCTTGACACTTGACGAAGTAGGTGTGTGCTCCTTGCGAATTTGACTCGATAGTGACTGCGTTCTGCAAGGCGTATGTGCTGCCGAAGGTGTTTCGAAGTGCGGCATATGGTCCGTCGTTCGTATCATACTTGCATTGTGCGATTTCGTCAGTTGTGACGGTGAGTGTGATGAATGGCCCGGTGATCTCTCCAGAAGGGGATGTCCCCGTCACTGTTGGCGGTGTTGTGTCCACTAAGAGCGATCTGCTGACCGTTGCTGTCTCTCCGAGTAGTGTGCATTTGAATTCGAGTGCGTGCACGCCATCTGCGACGGTGAGTGTCTTCTCGAATGTTGTTGTGCTCGTTGCATCCAGGGTGTTGCTGTTCCCATCAATCGTGACCCAGCAGAGTTCTGGGGCCCAGTTGCTGCTGAGGGAGAAGAGGACTGTGTTCGTTGCTGTCTCTGTTACCGTCGGAGAGAGTATTGTTATTGCTAAGGGAACATCTGACACTTCGATTAGGTCTGTTTGATTTCCATCGGTTGCGCTGAACTCGTAAGCGTACAGTCCTGCGGAGGAGCTGTTTGTTGCGAGTGCGTGGTGGATGGTGCCCGTGCCGCTCGCCACGATGTTGCCGTTCATGGTGATCGTGAGTGTGCCGAGTCCTGTGAGGCTGACGTCGATAGGTGCTCCTTCTTGGACGCTGCCCGGTGCTGTGACACTGAATGCTGTGGCGCTGTGGATGAGCAGCAGTGCTGCTAGTAAGAGTGCGGCGCAGAGCCGCCTGCGTCCGAGGTTTGTGCCGTGCAGCATAGGATCTACTTCTTGATCTTCTCAAGGACATGTTTGTCCTTCTGGACAGCTTGTTGTACTGCTGTCTCAAGATATTGGCTCAAGGTCTTGCCTGTGAGTACTGCAATGACTTTCGCTCGGGTGTGTGTCTCGTCCGGGATACGGACATTTACTCGCTTCATGTTGCTGTGTGGCGCTCCGTCAGAAAGGTGCCACTGTCGTCACTTGTAGGTACTTCTGTGTATTATATCCTTTAAATACTTATTGCTTAGAATACATATTTATGATAAAAGTGTAAAACTTAGTGAACTTAGTTTACTTATTTTTTAGAGGAAGATTAGTGCTTTCGGTATACAGAAGGCTTCCAAGACACCGCAGGTGACACTTTGTGCGCATTGCGAACTCTCTCAGAAACTGTTGCACAGAACTTCAACCCATCTATGTCAAGCACTTCAGGTACTGCGCTGTATACTCTGCCACCCCTTGGTTGCATATTTACCAAGTCTTGCAATACTCTCATGGATGCAGCTCTCTCAGCACCCTTCACCCACCCAAGAATATTTGACAAGTAGATGCTGTCATATTGAATATGTAGTTCCCGCGGAAGTTTCTGGAATAATGTTCGCACAAGTTGCAAGTTATCGATATTCGCTCTTATTCGAGCAAAGCGCTTTGGAGAAAAAAATTCCCGCCTTCTTTGTTCTCTCTTCTGCCATCTCTCAGAAGCACATGGAGCATGTACTGCAAGAAACCCCTCATAGTTTCCTTCCCTTGCACAGTTTGCGCGAGCTCTAACCCAGTTGACTGCATCGTACTCACCATCTATACCAACAACAGTAGATCCTAGCGATAGCAGTGCGAACGCCTGGTCTCCTCCACCAAGGACTGCAAGAATTTTCTGCGATTCACGCGTGCGAACACCATACATAATTGATGGAAGGTGCTCGTTCGCCATACTGAATTGAGGAACTGCACCACACACATTCACAACAGTCCTATCTATCGTATCGTCTTGTTGCATATCAAAAGGAAATCGCAGTTGATTTATAAATTCTTTATTTTACTACTCAAGAGTCCTCCTCAGGATCCCCACTAAACTGATCGTCCAAGTCAGGATCATCATCCCCTTCAACGGCCGGCGGCTTCACCTCGTCAGAGAACTTCTCTCGCGTCTGCTTCTTTAAGGAAGCGAGCTCATCGTACAATTGCTGCTTCGCCTCGTAGTGATGATACAGTAATGCGAGCTTCTGATATATCACCGTGATCTCAGGATACTCATCAGCTAACCGCTCGAAGTGCTCATTCGTCTCAATCGCATACACCTGATCACAGAGGTCTTTCTCAATGCCAGTCGGCGTCTTGCTCGTATGGTATTCATCGTGCAGCCTGACAATATCCTGGTAAATAGCCTTTAATTCAGGGAATTTCTGCAGCTCAGTGACTAATGCCACGTTCGTCCCTACTCCTTCGATCATATGCGCGATGTCTTGCTCGATCTCCATAATCTGGTTGTTCTCGAAGATCATGAGTTCATGCAGTACTGTCTCATGCGTCTTCTCCTCAGCCTGCAAGCGAGCGAGCTTCCGTGTATCAGAGTATGTGATGGCTCGCAGCAAGTAGTACACGACGATAGGAACGAGGACCAGCACGAGTAAGAATGCCCAGAGATACTTGTAGCCAATAGCACAGAGTAAGAACTCGTAGTAGTACAAGTAGGAAAGCAGCGTCACGACAATCGTCACAAGGATGAAGAGCCACATTTCTCTCCTTCTATCAGCATAATATCTGGCGCGCTTAAACTCATCTAAGAGCTGATCTTCCTTAATCCACTTGAGTTCTTTCTTGTACAAATAAACACGTGCGAGCAACAAAATAAGTACAAGCAACAAGAACCATTTTGCATCATTCCGCAACGGATTCAGGGGCTTCTCGCAAAGAATCTTCGGATACTCAAGGATGGCAACCCCTGCTTCCGTGCATGCAGGGCATGGACCGCCACAATCAACACCTGACTCACCATAGTTCTGCTCACCGTCGTAGCAGCTATCGCAGGGTCTGCATGAGCCACCACAGTCAACACCCTCTTCGTCAGGGTCCTTGATACCGTTGTTGCACCCAGGGCAGACTTCACACTTGCTGCCACCGCAATCGACGTCTGTTTCTTCACCATTCAAGATTTCATCAAAGCATGTTGGCGTATATTCGCATGACTGCACCTCATGAGGCTTACTATTTTGTGTGCCACAAAAGTTCTGGTCCTCGCAATCGCGCTGCTGTAGGCCCTCGATAGTACAGTTCGTCCATGCTGTGCAGAGCCATTCTTCTGTACAGCCAAATGGTGCTGTCACTCCTGTCAGTCCTGCGAGCGCACTCACAATGCCTGGGAGTGATGATGAGCTTGAGCTTGAGGAGCTTGCTGCAGCGCCACCACCAACTACTCCACGGCTGACGCCACCACCGCCGTCAACACTTCGCGC
>JAPPOH010000010.1 GCA_028818155.1 Candidatus Woesearchaeota archaeon
CTGTTCTTGCAAGAACACAATGAGCACATCAAATCAGTCGGTTTGTAACACTACCGCACTCTTTGGCTACGATGACGCACTGCAAAGAGTTGAATTCGATCCGGATGCAGTTTCAGGACTTCCTACGGATCTCTGCAATTTGATTGTACTCTCAACAGATCCAAGGGAAGTAGCAGGAGAAATCGAAGGAAAAAGAACAGAAATTCATCGGAGAAGGTATGGCCAGGAGGGAACGCTTATCATTGCAGATCTCCGAAAGACATTCGTCCCAGGTGTTGTTCCAAAAGCACCATATGACCCAGCGGGCCAGTTTATGCTCGGACTCTAAAACTGAAACAACTGCTTCTCCTGCTTCAGCGCAGAGGGAGATTCTCCACCGTGCCACGTGAACCGTGGACGAACTTGCAGCGGGAACATTTTCTCGTTATTATCATCCAAGATTAGTGCAGCCCCACTCATTCTTGGTAAACTATCTAACAATTGATCCAGGCCAGCACGCATGTACGACTGCATTAACAATCCCAAAGCGTCCGTATCCAATTTCGCTGTGATACGATGACTGATAATAATGTCCGATTGCGTCATGACATCTGTGTGGATCTTCCCAGGTTGTTGTGATGCAAGAATTAAACTAATCCCTGGCTGTCGTCCTTCACGAAGAATGGTTACTAAAGGATCGGTTGCTAACGTACTCCCTTCATTGGGCAAAAACTCGTGGGCTTCGTCCAGAACGAGCCACACGAGCGGCATTTTCTGCTGTTGCGTCTCATCTTCCGTTAGGTAGTGTATTTCACGATCGAGTTGTTTGAACTCCTCAACTTTCCGCGCTTCCATGCGTTCGATGAAGAGTTTCTGGCTGACAAGCCCGGTGACGAGCGCTTTGATCGCCCATCCGTTCTCTTGGGTTGCGTACGAAGAGAGGTCAAGTATTGTTACTTGTCCAGGTTTCGCTAACTCAGAAAGTAGGGTCCCTTCTTTGTCGAAGACGCCCCAATTACTCGCATTGGTAAGGTGATTCTTCACCACCGCTTTCGTTACTTTATCTGCGTCTTTCTCTGCAGCGACGAGTTTGATCATGTCTTCCATAGCGTAGTCTGTTCCCCGTAAGGAATGGACAATTTTCTCGATGAGCACAGCTGCTGCGCTTGTTGGATGTAAGCCGAATGTTGTGATCCAATCCGTTCCCATGACTTCTGATGGCTTGATCGCGAACGGCTTATCGGTGGGAATCCCTTCTTTTCTCGCTTTTGCAAACATGCCGACCGGCGTGAAAATGGTCACATCGAGTGCTTTGGGGTGCATATCCCATCCGTCCAAGAGCGGCTTTTCTTTCGTGTTCGGGTATTTCATTGTCCAGAAGACGCCCATTGTGTCGAACATGATGATGCTGAGATTTTGTTTGATGTGGTCCGGCAGGTCTGCCATGCCCTCTGCAATAACTGCACTGGAATACGATTTTCCCGAGCCACGTTTGCCGAAGATAGAGACGACGTGACTCCGTATCATGTCCATGTAGATTTTGTTCGAAAGAGCAACAGTAGAGCCCATCGTCACGTAGTGCTTGCCGAGAAAGATTGTACCGTCAAGGCCAAACTTCTCACGATCGTGCTTCGTTCTGCCAACCACAATATCGTTTGTCACGATACTTCTCAGCAGAGGGAGTTTATAAAGGATTCGAGGTAGGTATTAAGAGAATGACAATCTTCCATAGGAAGATGAACGACATAGTACCCATATATGTGGATGGCGCCGCGCTTCTAAACTACTGTGGCCGCCCGGTCTACCATATTCAGTTTCGAACCGGCGAACCTGATCTACGCAATGGCGGAGAGCAAGTGTATGAAGCGCTTGTGCCGATGCACCCCTTGCGTCGAATGCTCGTGGATAGAATGTTGCAAAAGAACCCACACATTCCTCAACGACTACTTGCAGAAGCTGATGATGGCGTCGTGGAACTACCTCTTGACGACATTTCATGTCCTAACCTTTAAATACCCCTTTCTCGTGAAGAAGGCTATGCGAACGCTTGCACTCTGTATCGTGGCACTTTTCCTCATGAGCCCTGTTTTCGCAGGGTTCGGCGATGTTCATACAGGCTGTGTCATGCGAAATGATGAAGGGGTTTTCAAGGACAGTGATTGCGATAAGCAACCTGATTTCGTAGATAACTGCCCATTAGTCCCGAATGAGCAGGAGGACAGGGACGGAAACGGCGTTGGCGATGCGTGTGACTTACTCATTGATCAGATAGATGTTGAGCCAGCACCGCTCTTGCAAGGCAGAAGCACTGTCGTCACGCTTGCGGTGATGAATAATAGGAATTATCCAGTACGAAACCTCATCGCGAAGGCAGAAATTCCACGACTTGGTGTCGCGACATCAGAACCGATGCAGACGCTCGAGCCAGGAGAAAGAAGATTAGTTGAGCTCCTCCTCAAGGTACCGGATTGCGCACCAACGAGATACACTGATGTTGTTGGATTTGTTGAATACCCGTACAGCGCGAGTCGGAAAGAGGCGTTTGCTGCCTCACTGCAAGTGCCCGTGCAGAGCACAGGTATTTGTCCGAGTGAGCATGGTGATGAAAAAACAGTCGTTACAATTCTTGAGACGCAAGACATTGACCCTGTGGAAGGGGGATTGTATCCATTCACTATCAAGAATCACGAGCGTGAAAGTAAGTCATACATCTTTACAGTTGCGGGCTATGAAGGCTGGGGCTTCGCGGAAATTCTTTCGGGGAGTGTCATGGTGCTTCCGCCAGGCGAATCTCGAGAAGGGGCTGTTCGTGTGTGGTCGCATGAACCAGGAAAGCACACGTTCACGCTGACGGTGAACTCGCGTGACGATACACAGATCGTGCAGCTCCTTGCAGATGTGCCACAGAGTCTCATGCACAGGCCACCGCAGATGCAATTATTATTCGGTGTGCTCGTTTTTATCGGCATTCTCGTCTTGCTCGGCGTTATTCTCTTGTTCGCACACGCTCGTCATCATTCTGACAGAGAGATCCTCGAGAAAGCACATCCTGAGCTCAAGAAGGGCCGAAAGAAGAAAAAAGTACGTAAATAGTACCCTCTTATTTAACCATAAGTATTTCGGTAGTAGTATGATCAATATGGTTTCGTTTATTCTCCGAGGACGCTTACGACGACGCGTCGTTCTTGCCTTGGACGAGCCAAAAACACCAACTATGCTCGGAAAGACGATCAAAGCACACCGCTCAGGTATTAGTAGAGTGCTCCGTGAGCTACGAGAAGCAGGCCTTGCTGTTTGCTTGAATCCTGAAGACCAATTCGTCAGATTTTATGCGTTGACGGAATATGGTGAACAGCTGCAACAGGAAGTTCGCCAGGTGATCGTGCACAAATATCCAGATCAATATTCTCGTGAACGAGAAGCCTGATTGTTTCATCAAATGCAACTTCAGCGTTCTCTACTCCCTCTTTCGCGCTCGCATATTGCGCCTCGATTTTCTTGAAGGTTGCGGTTATCTTGTCAAACTCTTTCTTCGCTCGCAAGAACGCGGCCTTCGTCTGCGCGAGGCGCATTGTATCTCGTTGAAAATCTTTTACTAATGTTCTCTTGTACGTTAACATAACCCTATCACCACACGATTGTAATAGGTACATACGCACTATATGATTTTGATGACAGTATAATGGTGAAGATGGTTATAAGTGTTTAAGAAGGGATCTTGTGGAATGTGACATCTACGCGTTCTGGTTGTATATCAAGCACAGTAACGGTGCTCGCAGCAATGTACTGCGGGGAGAGATATCGCCCACACGGGCCAAGGCTGACGAGAAACGGTTCTCTGAGCTCATACGTTTCGCCAATTCGCGGGTACTTACTCTTGATAACATCATTTTCTTTATAGAGAAGCTGACGAACATGTGTGTGGCCAAACACACTTCCACGCATGCAACGGTTTTCAAGTAACTCGAATTGTAATTCCAAATTCCACCACGGGACTATTGTTTTCTCTCCAGAGAGCGGTGCGTGTGTGAGTAAAATCCCTTCGCCGATTTGTATTTCTTCCTCCAATGTCTTGATATACGTTCTCATTGCAGGTCCGCCAAGACGTCGCGTCTCCGATTGTAAAAATTCTTGGTCGTGATTACCATGAACGCCTTGCAATCTATTCGTCGCGGTATAGAGTGCGCTCAAGTCGACATCGTCGACAAACCAGCCACGAATGGGTTCCTTTCTTGCAGGAACAATATCACCTGCGTTGTAGATTTCTGCAACATTTTTTGCTCGAAGCAACTCGATGCCTGCTCGAAAACGAGCTACGTCGCCGTGTGCGTCTCCGATAAACCCGATTCGCATTCTAGAAGAACAACATACGCTCATAAAAATCTATTCAAATGAGATGATTGTAGTGATGCCATGTGTTCGGTGCGGCAAGCTCATACTCGCTCGTTGTATTTCTTCCAGAGGTGATTAAATTGATTCGAAAACGTTTCCACAACTTGTTCAGATTTTATGCGCATCATGATGAGGTCTGGCTCGTAGATGATAATCAGAACATTTTCGCCGAAGACGACCCAGACGATGGGCATGTACACCTCATCAGGAAGCCATGTGACCTTCGCATCACATGTTTTTTTCGCTTCTTGCAGCCGCTCCTCTACTTCTTGTGTTTTTGTCGAGAACAAACGGAACGGCACATCACGAAACCAGCGCTGGAATTCAAGTGGAAAGGCTGCTTGGATTTGGAAGTTGCCAAAGCCCTTCCACACGTCTGGTTTTTCTCTGAGGATTTCTTCGATGACTGCTTTGTATGCTTTCCTTCCTCTATAGACTTCGAAGAGTTCTTTCTCTTGTACGCTCCCGTACTTGGCCATGAGTTGTGGCATGAGTTGAGCAAGTTCTGCTTTTAGCTCGTCCATTCGCTTGAGCTCTTGCTGGGTGAGATTCTCTATAATTTGTGGGAGTTTTTCCGGATTTGTGGGGATATAGTGTTTTTTATTTTCCTCGACAATGTACGTGCTGAGACCTTTTTCTGCGAGTCGTGCGAGTGCATCGTACACGTTCGCCTTGTATGTGCCGACCCGCTTGGCGATGGTGTCTGCGCTTGCTCTGCCGAGCTCTAAGAGGGCCATGTAGACCTTTGCCGCTGTCGGGCTGAGATTAAATTTCTCGAGGAGAAGCGCCTCTTTCATATGGTAGTAGTATAATACTACTACTTAAGTCTTTATAGT
>JAPPOH010000003.1 GCA_028818155.1 Candidatus Woesearchaeota archaeon
CGTACAGAAACGTACGGAAGTATTTAAAGGTTGTGTTGAATTGAGCTATGCAGAGAAGACTTATAAATGATTATATATTCCGCACTACAAAGTGAGAACAATGTCGCATTCAGTGTCTATGAGTCAAGGAAACAGCAGCCTTGAGGCAGCATGTGTACTTGGTGTGAGAGAAGTTGTTGATAGGAAGGGTTTCGGAGAAGATCCTGTTGTCGCAGAGGCATACCAACGAACTCAAGAACAGTTTTTTAATGAAGGGAGGAGTGAACTTGATCCATTCCTCTACTTCACAGCCGAAGTTGAAAGTGCACTTGATGGAAAGCGACGAGAACTCTATAGTTCTCACACAGAATGCATTGCAGATGTAGAAATTCTCAGACCGCTCCAAGAAGAACGAGAAGAACTGGTCCGTCAAACAGCAGAAATTACTGGTTCGCTCCTGCCAAGCATTTTCTCAACGCGTGCTGCTTTCACCGAACTAACAGATATTGTGAAGGGGAGTACTGAGAATCGCCACTTAGCAAAACTTCTACGGAATGAAGCGCTTTTCTCACTCCGCTCAAGAACTGAAGACGCGAACACCTCTTTCTTGGGGCGAGCTGTAGATAATGGTATCGATCGAGGTTTAGGTTGGGGACTTGGAGTCACTGGAGGTGCAGTAGCTATATTTGCAGGAGTTGATGCTCTGTATTCAGTAAGGGATAGTATAGATCTTAGTCAATATACAACAATATGGGGTACTATCTCTGCGCTTTTCTCAGCTCTACAAGTGTACTCCATGAGTATGAACCAGCACAAAGTGAAAGACGCAACAAGTGCGATTGGCGATATGGTCAATGCATGCTCGCAAATTGTCTGGAGACGACCAGAATGTGCAGATGCAGTCCAGGAAGTGCTTGTCGAAGCAAAAGACCTTATGGAACATCCAGGCAAGGGTGCTGAAGTAGGAAAGCATGTTGGTCTGTATACACGAATGGTCACAACAGCACTCGGAAGACAGAATGACATTCAAGATGTCGAAGACTACAGATATCTTAGAGAAAATGTAACTGCGCTAAACAACTCTGTTCTCATAACGAAAGTTGATACATTCCTTGCAAGAACACTCTACTATCCGGTCCAGACATTTCTTACCGTTGCAGGTATTCTGAGCGCAGGATATGGTTCTGTGGTCGTTCCTGCGATTACAGCTGTTTTCAATAAACTCAACAAAGATGCTGCTGATCCTCGGTTAAGTAACCAAGTTGATTTACAACCACTTGAACAGGCGATAGAGTCCATACATGGAGTTCGTGAATACCAGGAAATGTTTGCTCGATGTGTTGTGGCTGGAGCAATTGCTCCAACAGGCGATACAGAAGCACTGGCGCTGTACGAGCTGATCGATGCTCAAGGGTCCGATACATTATTTGCCCAAACTCGATCCGTTCTTGGTCGGTCGCTCAGCGGTGAGCTTACTGGTGATGGGTTAACTGCTATTATTTCGAACTTCGGTACAAAGATTGAAGTGGAACAGCCTCGATATAGTGGGTTTTCGAATAGTACGAAAGAATTGGATGATACGACGTATCATGATATTGAAGAATTCTACATTCCTGTGCCGTTAAGCGATGAGCCTGTGCACTTATGTGTGCAGCGAGTAACAAGTTCATCTGGAGAGAAAGAACAACGTGTTATGTATGAACAAAATGGAAATGTAACAGGGTACAGCATCAGTGGTGATGCATATGAGGCTCTGCTCACAGTCTTCTACAGAAATGTAAGTGTCTCTCGTGCTCTCGATAGAGGGCTGGCATCTACTGAGCAACTTCCAGAGAATTGGTCTGGATATGTTGGAGAAGATCTGCCAAAAAATGTTCTTGCCAAGAGAGTGTATGAATTCCGTAAAGGAGATACGAGGGTTACCGCAGAGGTTTATATGGATGGGACACATCGCTCAGAACCGATTTTTTCTGTGTATGGAACTGATACCGTTGAATTACAGTTGCAAAAAACAGCGGTCGACGGCATAGAGTTATCATCTGCACCAAGCATCGTTGATGCCATTCGTAGGTTGAAAGCTGAGGTGGTCCAGTGAACTATAGGAAACGAACATATCAATTGTTAGAGAATCCACGAACTCCTTTTGAGAAATTCATTTCGTATTTTCTCTTAGTCCTTATCTTCGTATCTATTTTTATTCTTGCATTTGAAGTGTACTATCCTGACGTAGCATCTACGCACAAATTACTCCTTCAACTTATTGAATTAGCTATTGTCTTTGTATTCTCACTCGAATATCTTGTTCGTATACTTGTTACCCCGAGGCCCTTCACATATATCTTCAGCTTCGGAGGCATTATCGATCTACTTGCAATATTGCCGAACTATCTCATGGCGTTCTTACCAGGGCATCCACTCCTAGCTCGATCTGAGATTCTACGAAGTTTGCGCATTATCCGTTTCTTCAGAGTCTTGAAACTGTGGGGAAGAAAGAAGACATATGAAGAACGTGTATTCAAGAATACGATTCTCGGACGTGTTTTTCCATATTTAGTAATCATGTTCATTGCAAAAGTGTTTATTTTTCTCTTGGAAACAAATGGATACTGGTTCACGATTGATGATCTCGAGACTGTGTTTGGAGTTGTTGGGTTTGCAATCGGCCTCATATTGAGTCAGAAGCTTGGAATTGCATATGGGAAAATCATTCTTGTGGAAGATGCTCTTCTTCGTGTTGTTGGCTCGCTACAAAGTATGCGACAGTATTTGCCGAAGAAACTCATACAGCTATGGGCTATGACGCTTATCGCTGTGCTTGAGAGTAAGAAGAAAGCTACGCTTATGACTGCAGTCCATGAAAAGCTCGGAAAAGCGACAAAAAAGAAGAGAGGTGTTGCGCAGTATTTTGCGTTCCATGAGTATCGGCAGCTCTCCCAAGATCTCCAGTTTATCTTGAATAGGGCTGTGATCGAAACACCACCAGTGTATGATATTTTCTTGAAACGCATCACTATTGTGTATACAGTCCTCTTAATTGTGTTCCTTCCAGGTTATATCGGCCTTATTTCCGTTTTAGTTGCTGCATTCGTTCTTGGCGGTATGTATTTGCTGATTGAGGATATGGATCGGGCAATTGATGTGAAGCAGAAGCACCTTGTAAATGCTGACATGTCAGCACTGTATGCTTTCACGAAAGAATGATACTCTCTGGGGATTTTGAAAAAAAGGTTCGATCTCATAATGCTTATATACATCACCGAGTATTCTTTCTGAATGATTCATGATATTTTTAGTATCTCTGCTATTGAGTTAGTTGCTGGTCTTGGCTATCTCATCGGGCATATTTTGCTTTCTAAGAAGCATATCCTTGGCTGGATTGCGAAAATTCTTGGAGGGATCGCATGGGTCACATTTCTTATGCAGAACGAGAACTATATTTTCATGGCAGTGACGACTGTGGTTGTGCTTACCATGGTGTATGGACTGTACAAGTGGAATACTGGAACGTACGATACGCGCACGAAAGTCGATCTCTTCTTTGAAGTACTTGTTGCTGCAGTTGCTGTTGTTATGATTACACGATTTCTTCTTTCTGGCGTCTACGACATCGCACCGATATTCGAGGTGTTCATTGTTCTTGCTGAAGTGCTTGGCACCATACTACTAGCTCGGAAACTCATTCTTGGATGGTATTTATACATACTCATGAGTGTACTTGTAGGCATCTTAGTTATTTTCATTAACCAGCATCCTGCCCTTCTTCTTGGCATTCTTGAACTTTCTTCGTTATACTTCTATTACAAAGGAATACGGAATTTTCAGAATGACTAGAACCGCAAGAACCCCATCACCTTCGGAACATCTTTTGCTTCAATTACAAAGATGTTATCCGTCCAACAAGAAAGAATCTCGATAATATTCACACCATGTTCGGTAAAAAGGGATGTAATATACGCGACAAACCCGCACGTCCCTTCAACATCCTTCGGGGTTTTGTAATTGATCAAAGCAACATTCTTATTTGCACGCATAATTTTCAGCTTAAACTGCTTCTCGATCTCTTGCGAGTACTTATCGTGCGTAATTAGCGTGTAATTATCGGAGCCTTCCAATAAGTAAAAGATATTATGCTCGTTTCGTGCAACTTTCTGTACCGTTTCTAATTTCTCATAGTCGATATTCTTCTCAAAGATATACACAACGATTTTATTTCTTACTTCGAGCTCAGATTCAGCGAGTAATTCTTTCACAGCCTTCTCATAGCCTGCCTCTTCCTTCAATTGTTCTTTCATTCTTCGACAGGCAATCAAAATAGCCTCCATGGACGTTTGTTTTTCTATTCCTAACTCAGCGGCAATGTGTCGTGATAATGCAGAATAGTTAATGAGTCCTTTCTTCAAGCAGCGTTTCACATCAGGATGCTCTCGGATATACTCCTGTGTCTGTTGTGTTGTCGTCATACTAGAAGAAATGTGAAACAAAATATAAACTTTACTGTTCTATTTCGAACAAATTTGTCCTTTACTGTTTCAGTTCGGTCACTAACCTTAAAAGAGCTTTACACATCACAACAACCATGGAAAAAGTCGTCTTAGCATACTCAGGAGGCCTTGACACGAGCGTCATCCTCAAATGGCTTGTCAACAAAGGCTACGAAGTCATCGCGTACATCGCAGACATCGGCCAAGACGAAGACTACGAAGCTGCGAAAGCAAAAGCGCTCAAAATAGGAGCAAGCAAAGTCTACATTGAAGACCTCAAAGAAGCGTTCGTCACAGACTACATTTTCCCAGCATTCAAAGCAAATGTCCTCTACGAAGGACGCTATCTCTTAGGAACGTCCATTGCGCGCCCGATCATCGCAAAGAAACAGATTGAAATTGCGGAGAAAGAAGGCGCAGCATACGTCTCACACGGTGCAACGGGCAAAGGCAACGACCAAGTGCGCTTTGAACTGAGTTACTATGCACTCAATCCGAAGATCAAGGTCTTCGCACCATGGAAAATCAAAGAATTCCTCGAGGAATTCAAAGGACGAACCGATTTACTCAACTATGCAGAGAAACACGGCATCCCCGTCACAGCAACGGCAGACAAACCATACAGTGAAGATGAAAATCTCTTGCACATCAGCCACGAAGCTGGCATTTTAGAAGATCCTGCGCACGAAGCAGAGGAATCTGTCTATTCACACACGAAATCCATAGAAGACGCGCCAGACACACCAACGAAAATCAAGATCTCCTTCAAAGACGGCATCCCCGTCAAAGTAGAAAACCTCAATGACGGCACAATAAAGGACCAGCCACTCGAACTGTTCATGTACCTGAACGAATTAGGCAGTGAACATGGCATTGGCCGCTTGGATATGGTAGAAAACCGATTTGTCGGCATCAAATCCCGTGGCGTCTATGAAACACCAGGCGGCACAATCTTGCATCACGCTCATTTAGACATAGAGGGCATTGCAATGGACCGTGAAGTGATGCGCCTCCGTGACACACTCTCAGCGAAACTATCAGAGATCATCTACAACGGCTTCTGGTTCAGCCCAGAAATGGACTTTCTTATGGCTGCCATCGACAAAAGCCAGGAGGCCATTGATGGCGATGTCTGGGTAAAACTGTTCAAAGGAACTGCATATCCCTATGCACGTACATCACACGCTTCCTTATACGACCAAGATCTCTCGAGTATGGACATCGAGGGTGGCTTTGACCAGGAAGACAGCGACGGCTTTATTAAAGTGCAAGCGATCCGTCTCAAAGCGCACAGCGCAATCATGAGTAAGAGGTAAGCCAATGCTCTGGGGAACGAACGTCGATGATACCATCCTTGCCTTTACTGTGGGGAACGATTACATCATCGATAAGGAATTACTGCCGTTTGATATAGCTGCAAGTAAAGCGCACGCTGCGATGTTAGCGAAGATTGGCGTGCTGACAGGAGAAGAACTAGAGAAACTCACTGCTGAGCTGGATGTAATACTCACTAACAAAGATTTTGAGATAAAACTAGAAGATGAGGACTGTCATACAGCGATTGAGAATCATTTAACGGAGAAACTCGGCGATCTTGGCAAGAAAATCCACACAGCACGCTCGCGAAACGATCAAGTATTAGTTGCGTTACGCCTGTATGAGAAAGATACTTTACAAAATCTACAGAAATTGATTCAGAAATTCATGGTTACTACCGAAACACTCGCGAAACAACACGAAAACAAACCGTTTCCAGGCTACACGCACATGCAAAAAGCGATGCCAACGACCGTTGACACGTGGTTAGGCTCTTTTATTGCTGCAATGCAAGATAATGTACTGCTTGTAGAGTCAACCTTAACGCTTATCGATCAAAATCCTTTAGGAACAGCTGCTGGGTTCGGCGTTCCCGTCTTCGAGATAGATCGCGAGTTCACGACGGAACAACTAGGATTTACGAAGACACAAGAGAATCCAATCTATGCACAGATGAGTCGCGGGAAGTTTGAAGCGCAGATTCTTTCCGTTTTTTCACAAGTCATGGCAGATTTGAATAAATTGTCTACGGATTTAATCACGTTCAGCATGCAAGAGTTTGGGTATGTTACTTTACCGAAGGAATTTTGCACAGGAAGTAGCATTATGCCGCAAAAGCAAAACCCCGATGTGCTCGAATTAGTCCGCGCGAAGTACTCCGTGGTTCTCGGTGAAGAATTTAAGGTGAAAAATCTCATCGGAAACCTTCTTTCAGGCTATAATCGTGATATGCAGCTCGTGAAAGAACCGTTATTTACGGGAATGAAGACAACGTTCGATTGTTTGCAGATCATGACGCTCGTTCTCGAAAAAATCACGATCAATGATTGCACAAATGCCATGACAAAAGAGCTCTACGCAACAGAAGAAGCATACAAACTCGTGAAAAACGGCAAGCCCTTTCGTGATGCGTACAAGGAAGTCGGGGAGAAGTACTCCTAAATATGTTTCTTAATCTCTTCGCGCATCTGCTCTGCAATTGCGGCATTCCTCGTGATGACAAGCTGAATCGGATAATCGTACGTCATCTCACTAATATCCTGTAAGATGGAGAAGCGCATTCTGTACGCTTTCGTCATTGCTTTAATGAGCTCGTCAGGAAAAAACATCTGAATGACGCAATCTGCGTGCACAATGTAATCTCTTGGGGCGTTCTTCACTCCCAGTTTCACGGTGCCAAACTGCTTGTACCATCTCTTGAGGAGTCTATCACCCATCGATTTACCTCGGACAACACAGTGCGTTGTGTTTTTCAAAAATACTTGTCTTGTTCGTTCTCGCTTGTACCTGTCAGAGAATGGAATCCAGAGGTGACTCAGAGAAACGTAGATATCTTTGCCTTTCTGGAGGTCAAAGTATTCTTGCTCTAAGCTTAAGAGAATGAAATGACCGAGCTCTCCGAGATTTTTCAAGTCTACTTGCGTCGTGTGCTTATCAATGATGCGCATATCCGCTTTTTCTTGTGATTTTTCAAGGACACGCACTGTCTCCTTTAATTCTGCAATCCATGACGGTCGAATTGAATAAAGTTTTCCGTTCCTCACTATCGCTCCATCATCAATTAATTCAAGAAGTGATTGCCTAATCGCTTGGTACGAGAGTGACCTGCTGAACTCTTTCTTGATAAAATGATGCAGTTGCACTGCTGACGCTTTCTGGAGCGCGGCGAGTGAGCGCATGAGGAGATTCTTTGTTGATTTCTCTCCTGGGTTTGCCAAAAAGAGCATGTCGAAATCCATGGTAAGAGTAGTGAATATTTGTTTTTAAAGATTTTTCTTTCATTTTTGAGAAAGTGGTAGTTTAAGAGAAACACTATTTCTGAAAAAGCATGTCTGCGCGAAAAATCACTAGAGCAGCTGAATATCTTGAAATGAAACTCAAGAGAGGATCGCGACATCCTTCTGTTTTCGTGAGCTTTCTCAGTAGCTCAGCTTTGATATTTCACATCCCTTACCATGTAAAAAATTATAGAATAAACAAAGAAAGAAGAATGCAGCAACATCAAGAAGAGGCAGAAGAAAATAGAAAGCGAAGAGAAGAACGTTCTATGAGAAGGAAGCAGTACGCTAAAGCACTATCTCAGGTGCCTCTTATACCGTGTGGGGGAATAGAAGAGTATGAAAGAATTCGAGGGTATGAGCCAGGAACGGTTGAGTTACTTGATATTGGTGGGCAAAACAAAGGTGTTGTGTTCTATCTTTCATCAAGAACTCTTGGAAATACCAATCCTGTTCTTTATGATGATTGTACTGAGCATCTTATTGATGCAGGTCTTGATGGACTCATTGTTCGCTCCAGCAATATGCATTATCATCATCCTGCGTATTATTGTCTCCCTGTCAGAAAAATCAACCCAACGAATACCGCAGAATAGCGGCAATGCCGCCCATCTCTTTCAATTGCACACCTTCACGTGTCTGATCAGAAATAATTTGGGTTTTTGAGCCTGTCGTGTCAGCGCGCTGCTCCATGTCCTCAATCACATCATCGTGTAATTTTTCACTTAAGAGCACTGTATCAGCAGCACCGTACTCGATCGCTTGGATCACATCATCCTTTCCGTACGCGGCTTTGCCCGTATCCTTGGATAATTCATAGAAGAACTTCTGCATTAACTTCTTCTCTTGCGCGACTTCTTCAGATGCCAATAAATCCTCAGATTTCTCCAATAATTCCTGCAGGCCAAACTCGCCAGTATAGGAAAGATCCTTCGTCCCAAGAATTTTCTTCTTCACATCTCCCGTGACATAGTCGTGTTGCATGAACATGTTCACTGTAATGCCCGGGCCGCCAATGATAATGCCCTTCAAATCTGCACCCATCGGCAAAAACTGATCTTTCATGTAGTCAGCGATCTTCTTGAAGTGCTCAATCGTCGCACCTTCACGTAAACGAGCGAAACGAACTGCGCTCTGCCCTCCACTCTTATGCTTTCCCGGCACTTCCGAGTGTGTCTGCACGAGCGGAACGATCTTCTTCCCTTGTAACAATCCTAACATCGCATCTCTTCTGTCAAAGACAACTAATCCATACACGTTCTCGTGCTCGACGATCTCTCGTATTGGATGGAGAATAAACTCTTTATCACACCTGTATAACCGCTGTGCAGAAGGAAGAGGCATGGGAACACTCCATACTTGCACGTCAGATTGTCCCTCTTTCTCTGCAACATTCCCAGCAAAGACAGCTAAGCCGTTTGGCGGTGTTCGTTTAATCGTCCGCAAGTGCTGAATCATGCGCTCCAGCGCGTCAGACACGTTCGTTCTGGTCTGTTTGGACTTGATGTTGGTTGCTGTGCCTTGCTCATCTTGGAGTTGGCCGATAATCATGTCCAATGAATAGCCATCAGGTACGTAGACGGAGACTAACTCTGTGCCTCTACCTCTGTATTGCTCGAGCTGCTTGATGAATTGCTTCAGTTTGTGCTTCGTAGCAGCATCGATCTTCTCCATCTGTCCTTTGACGGGCATACTTTCCGAGGCGAGGAGGAGTTTATAAATGCATAGCAAATCATAAAAGGAGTGTGGCTCTTCTTGTCGCCGATAACAGGGCCTTCTTCGGGAGGTTTACAAACGGTTGTGCTCTTCGGGGCATAGCTTGCCGCAGGTCCGGACTGCGGTACTTTTCTTTCGGAACGTTCTTAAACATTAGAGAGCAAGCATAGCACAGTGATTGTTGCGGAAGAACCATGCCAGAGTGCATGGTAATACTTATGCTGCTTATCTCCGAAATGGTACAGGTACAGTGCTATAAGTGCAAGGAGTATTGCTGCGCTTATGTGTGGAGTTATGCCCACTTGAACTGCTATGTACAGATTCAGACATATTAGTACGTACGCGAAGAACTCGTCTGCGTATCGAAGCGTCTTGTTCTTGCTTATATGATGTGCTGTTGAGAAGAGAAAAAGAAGTGCGAGAGCAATAGTGAACAGATTCGCACTTGCTGAAACTGATATACTAAGCGGAACAAGAAACGCTGCATTACTCCAGACGTCTGGATGGAAAAAACTACGAACATTCACAATTGATACTTCTCTTGGCATTATTTAATCGTATGTACACACAGCGAATACTTCTTAAATTGAGGAGCACTATGTATCCCCATGGACTCAGCGCTCGCCATCCAAGCATACGAAGAACTCTACGGGAAGACGCCTCTTCGCAAAATGGAAGTCAAGTACCATGGCGGCTTGAAAGGGTACAACGCCACAGTGCAACAAACGATGACGACCACAACTTTCAGGTTATCAAAGCGATTCAAGGACTGTGAAGATGAAATTAAAATCGGCGTCATCCAGTTTCTGTTCACGAAGCTCAAAAAAACAAAGCAAACGACAGACAACATCGAACTCTACCATTCTTTCTTGAAAAACATGTCTGATTTTGCGCCCGTCACAGACATTGATCCTATCCTCGAAGAAAGCTTCGAGAGAATGAACGAACGATACTTCAAAGGAATGCTCAACAAACCAAACCTCGTGTGGGGACGAAAGAATAAGAGGCTCATGGGTACGTATGAGTATGGCACAGACACCATCACCATCTCACGAGTCCTCCAAGATGCTGGTGAAATGCTCTTGGATTGCGTCATGTACCACGAAATGCTCCATAAGAAGCACAAATTCTCCTGCTCTGGCGGCAGAACACACTCTCACACCCCAGCGTTCAAGAAAGATGAGGCGAAATTCTACGATAAGCACGCAGAAGAAAAGCTCGGCAGGTTTCTTGCAGGAAAGAAAACCATGAAAAAACGGAAGAGCTCCTTCTTAGACAGAGT
The DNA here is from genome assembly GCA_028818155.1 of Candidatus Woesearchaeota archaeon. Taxonomy (GTDB): domain Archaea; phylum Nanobdellota; class Nanobdellia; order Woesearchaeales; family UBA525; genus UBA525. Next base: position 10,773 of record JAPPOH010000003.1, read on the forward strand.
CATGGGGTGGACATGAGAATCTACACGAAACGCGGAGATAAAGGAACAACATTCCTCACAGAGGAAGTAGCAAAAGATGCTGACATCATACACGCGATGGGCAAGCTCGATGCATTCCTCACAACACTAGATCGATGCAGGGAACACGAAGGCATCCCGGAACTCCAAGAAAAACTCTCGATCACCGCGGGAGAGATTGTCGGCACAAGAACAACGACAACAATCACAGAAGCAGATATCACAGCGTTAGAAGAAGCAATGGACGCCATGAACTTGGACGTGCCACCCGTCTTCGTCTCATTCACGAAGCCACAAGCACAGCGCCTCAGCGAAGCACGCGTTGCGTGCAGAGCATTAGAGCGAAGGCTCACACCCCTGTTGCGAGAAGAAAAAATATCTCCAACCCTGTACGCGTACATCAACCGGCTATCTGACTATTTATTCTCGCTCGCGTTCAAGAAAGAAACCCGCTAACGAACCCCAACGCAGCATCAACAAGTCCTCGCGCATTTTCAGGAATAAGTGCTAACAACTTCTCTTTAATATCATATGACTGCGAAAAGGGAATATCATATTCCAAGAAGCCAGCAGCTTTCACCGTCACAACACCGTCAAGATCAACATACACTGTATCCTCCTTGACTAATTCCAGGAGCACATCATCAATCTGCGTCGTATCCGCTGTAATAGTGAATGGTACGCGCGTTACTGTCTGCCGCTTCAGCCGGAAGGGCTCCATCTCGCCGGAAGCGAGTGCATTCCCCGTTCGCAGAGAAACATCGTACGTGACAGCAGTCACATCAATGTTAATCCTGCTTGGATTCTCAATCGCAAGCTCACCTGTGAGTACAATTTCATGCAGAGCAACATCGACATCTGTAATCGTTGTCTCAACAATCGCCACTCTGTTCGTTCCTGAGAGGAAGAAGATGATCGTGCCGGAAAGTGCGATTATAAACAAACCGAACAACGCAAGCGCAAGATGTTTGTTCATGACACCATCTACCATATGGCTCTTTAAAAACCCTCCCGATACGTTTATAAGCGACAATACGAAAAAGAGAGTATGGCAGACAAGAAGACACTCGCGCTTGTTGGTCTGATTCTCAACATCCTCGTGCTCCCAGGACTGGGCAGCCTAATTGGGGGAAAGAAGAAAGAGGGTACATGGCAGATCGTGCTGTTCCTTGTTGGTATTCCTCTTGCATTCGTCCTCATCGGCCTTCCTATGATGCTGGGCGCGTGGATCTGGGGTGTTGTCACAGGCGTGAAGATGGTACAAGAAGTTTAACTCCTCTTTTTTTGTATTCTTATAAAATCGAAGAGAGCTGCTACAATAAAAATTATTTGTAATACAATAAAGATCATGTCGCCAATGGAAATACTATAGAGCAAAAGGAATATGCCACCGAGGATATAGAAGATATCTTCTCTCGCTCGTTTCTTCAAGAGCACACCAACAGTGATGAGCAGCAATCCAAGAATGCCGGAGGCTTGTGCAAGCATATGCTTCTTGTACGATGACAACCTATAAATATTATGTTGGTACTTTGGTGTCATGGACATCCAACAGCAAGAGCTCCCGAGTGGCGTGCGCTTCTTTGTAGAACACGATGGCACGGAAGTTGCACGCGCATACCTCTACGTGCTGAAAAATGACTTACACGAAGAGCCATTCGGCTTCATGGAAGATGTCTTTGTTGATGAAAGCCTCCGCGGCCAAGGAATGGGCACGAAGATTGTCAATGCATTAATTGCAGAAGCGAAAAAACGAAATTGTTACAAGCTTATTGGCTGCAGCAGGAATTCTCGTGAGAAAGTCCACGCGTTATATGAGAAACTCGGCTTCACTGATTACGGAAAAGAGTTCCGGATGAACTTCTAAACTTCCTGCACGCATTTGGTGTTGATACATGCAACAGGTGGGCATTCATGACACTTAACCTTACACTGTCCATTGAACCCTTCTATTTTCTTATTCACATTTTCCACTTCCTCTTTATTCACAAACGTACAACAACCAAACGGACACGCGCTCGTTGCTTGCACACAATCTTCAGTAACATCACAATAGTTTGCTTCTTCTATTGTTTCTCGCACCGACTCTTCAGATGTACAACTCAGCAACACCAGAACTCCCGGTAGTGTTATCATTTGACTGATTTGATGGCTTCGTTGTGTTCTTGCAGGAACAGTCGGATGACTATCTCGTGCATGGTCAGGTTTTTTGAGAAACTGCAGGTTTTTCTCGTGAGTCTGCTCAGGCGTTGCCTGAGCTTGTTGTTGAATCCTTCCACACGTGCGGTGCGTCCGGATTTCTTCTTTTTGCACGTGTGATAATACTTTGAAATTTGTTTGTAGGTGGTGAAGCCATCGCTATGGCTTCTGCAGCCCGCGTATGCGGGTGGTACGCTGTGATAGAACGTATTGAACGCGTCGTGTGTTCGATCACCAAGATGGTACGCAACAACTTGTGTTGTGCGTCTGCACAATGCGATCCATAACCAGACGCGTTGTTGTTTGCTGCCAACATACGTCCAGAGTTCGTCGTATTCGACGATATCATCTGGTCGCGCAGGCAATAATGTATCTACGAATGACTTGAGCCGCGCGACTTTTTTTTAAGCCATCGCAACACGGTTGTGATGGCAACACCGTGCACGCGGTGCACGCCGCGCAAACTTGCGCGCTCCTGATACGAGCGCAAAATCATCTCTTTTTGCTCGTCACTGTACGACTGCGTCGCGCCAAGCGTGCGGTAACACCCGCACGCAGTACACTTGTACTTCTGCTTTCCAGCAGCAGTACGGCCGTTCAAGACTATCGCTGCACTTCCACACTTCGAACAACACTGATTCGTTACCATACTCCTCTTGAAAAGAGGAGGAGTATATAAATATATCAGTCATTTACTAACACTACCGAACTCCCAATAACAGGTACCATTTCATAAAGGAAAAAAGTGCTTGGATGGTGTCCATACGGACGTTTGGGGGTTGAGAATGAAATTCTCACCAGCCAAGCCACTTTACGTGAAGTGAAACCACCTCTCACCACACAAAAACGAAAGCGACCAGTTTCTAATATAAATGTTTTCATTGACGACAAAGTGATGACTTTACCTCAATGTCTATACGCAATATGCGATGTGCAGAACCACTGTTCCGTGCCCAGAACCTTTGAGCAATTCTCTGCGAAAAACCTAGGTTTATAAAGAAATTCGTGCTCTCGCAGTTTATGGATCTTGTACAATTGCGAAAGAAGAATATCGAGCTCACGAAAGCCGCTATTCAAAAGAGTGTTACGCCAGATGTCCATATTATCCATGCACGGAACACGATCGCAGAACTCGATAAAGTCGCGAATGCACTTGTTAAACGACTGAGAGATTGGTACAAGCACCATAATCCAGAATTGGAGCACGCGAACCAAGAACACGAGGACTTCATCGCAGCAGTGCTCGAGTATCAAACACCCGATGCGGAGGGGATGGGCGCTCCTGTCTCGAAGGAAACTGTTGACGTGTACGCACAGCAAGCAGTACTCGTGCAACAATTATACGCGCAACGCGAACAAGTACTCACGTACCTTGAGAAGGCAATGCAAGCACGAACGCCAAATTTATTGCACATTGCTGGCGCGATGATCGGTGGCGAATTGTTAGTACTTGCAGGTTCACTCCGGCGTTTAGCAACCATGCCCGCAGGCACGATTCAACTGCTTGGTGCAGAGTCTGCGATGTTCCGCCATCTCAGAAAGAACGCGAAGCCGCCGAAGCACGGCGTGATTTTCAATCATGAGCTCATGCAGCGCGCACATCCGAAATTGCATGGGAAGATTGCACGGACGTTGGCAGATACGATCAGCATTGGCGCGCGTGTTGACTTTTTCGAAGGAGATTTTTGTGGTGACACGTTGTTAGCGAAGGTTGAGAAGGTGTGCAATGGATAAAACTATTCTTCCTAACACATTCCAAATAAAGAAGCGTATTCTGACGAAGAATATCACTCCTGGTAAACGGTTCTTTGATGAACCATACGTGAAGGAAGGAGATGTTGAGTATCTTGAGATTAACCCTGGACAAAGTAAGCTCATTGCTGCAATGGTGAAAGGCTGCAAACAGTTTGGAATACACGAAGATTCGAAAATCTTGTATTTAGGAGCGAGTCATGGCTATACGCCGAGCCACGTGAGCAGCATGATTTCTTCCGGTTGGCTCTTCTGCGTGGAGTTCGCACCTGTGGTGACGCGAGATTTAGTGTTTCTGTGCGAAGAACGCAAGAACATGATACCAATCCTGGCGGATGCGAATAAACCGGACGAGTACAAAGATCGCATCACAGAGGTTGATGTGGTCTTCCAAGATATCGCGCAGCGAAATCAGGTTGAGATTTTCTTGAAGAACCTGCAGTTCTTGAAAAAAGGTGGCTTCGGATTACTCGCACTCAAAGCACGGAGTGTTGATGTCGTGAAGAACCCGAAAGTGATCTTCAAAGAAGTGCGGAAAGAGCTTGAGAAACATGTTACACTTGTTGATTACCGAGAATTAGCGCCGTTCCAGAAGGATCATGCGTTTTTTGTGGTGAAGAACTAGAATTTGTATTTTCCTTCAAGATTTATTGTGTGTACTGCTTTTCGAAGTTGATTTCTGCCTCGACTAATACGTGATCTGACTGTGCCGATAGGAATATCGAGTTCCGTTGCTATCTCTTTGTACGAGTAGCCATCCATATCCCGAAGCTTAACCGCTTGACTGAACTGAGGATCGACATACGTCCATGCCTCTTGCAGCAGTGCTGCCGCTTCATATGCACTCACATAGTCTTTGGCAGTTTGAGGTGCAACATTATCACGCAAAGATGATGTGAGGTCCAGTTTGTACCCATTTTGCTGCATTGTAACGCATGTGTTCACCATTATTCTGTACAGCCACGTCTCGAGACTGCTTCTCCCTTGGAACTTTTCTATGTGTCTGTGCACTCGTAATGCAGTCTCTTGTAGAAGATCATCCCCAAAGGCTTCTCCCCACAGTCCTAAGGTAAACGCGTATATTGGTACTCTCCGTTTGAGTATCGCATATGCTTCTTCGATCGTTGGCATGCGACTGCGAATGTGCACGCATTAAAAACCTTTTTTGTCATGGCTTCAGGCGAGCCTTGCCACGTTCGATAGTGTATGCAGCATTCTCATGAAGTATTCCTCATTCTTTTAATTAGTTTAGATCAGAATATGGCAAATCATGAACATTTGTCAGAAATCCTTAAAAACCCCTCTACTCTCCATGCTCCCATGGCAAAATCGTTCTGGGCAGCAAACAAGACATGGCTCATCCCAGTCCTCATCGTACTGGGCTTGACTTTCATCGTGATCATGTGGTTTGTCTCAGCATACAACAGCTTGATCATCACACGTGAGAACGTGGATACCCAGTGGGCAAACGTCGAGACGACCTACCAGCGGAGATTAGACTTAATTCCGAATTTAGTGGAAACCGTTGCTGCGTTCGCTGAGCAAGAAGAATCCGTCTTCACGCAAGTGACCGCGGCCAGGGCGAAAGTTGGTCAGATTAAACTCTCAACAGATGATCTCAGTGATCCTGCACGATTACGAGCGTTCGCGACGGCACAACAAGAGTTGGGCGGCGCATTATCCAAGTTACTCGCCGTCGCAGAACGATATCCTGATCTGAAGAGCGGTGAGAATTTCTTGGCATTGCAAGATCAACTGGAAGGTACGGAGAATAGAATTTCCGTTGCTCGTAGAGACTTCAACACTGCTGTCCGCTCGTATAACGTGAAAGTACAGCGAATTCCGACAGCACTGGTAGCCAATATGTTCGGGTTTGACAAGCGAGAGTTCTTCGAAGCTGATGAGGGCGCGGAAGCTGCACCTTCTATTAATCGAGAAGATTTCGCATGAATGACGATCTCTTATTCGTTCTCTCTGTGACGATTACAACACTTGGGATTATTGCTGTCGCTGGCGTATTGAAGGGATTGTTTCGTGGGAAAGCAACCCTGAAGAAAAAACTCTTCTTCTTCCCAGTCTTTATCTTGGGATTACTTGTGTTTGGTGGTGTGACTGCGTTCTTGCAAGGGTTCGTGTATGAGTATTTGCAGCAGAATCTCGCGACAAGTGTCTCAGGTATGATTATTATTGTGTTGGTCGCCTGGATTTTGTATGATTGGGTACTCTGGAGAAGGCGCTAGTTTGTCAAGAAACTTTTTTGTTCATTTTTTAAACAATCGTTACTTATTTAAACAAATGTTCATTTTTTAAACAAATGGAGCTTAGCCCACAACAACAAATCATGGATGTTATCTTCACATTCCCAACAAAAGGGGTGAGTTTCAGAGAAATTGAAAGAAAAACGTCACTCTCTATAGCAACCGTTGCGAAACACGTACGGAAACTTTCGCTAGAAGGACTCGTACGGATTGAAGAACGAACAAATGCACTGTATGTGAAAGGTGAAATTGGCAAGCGATTCAGACAACTCAAACGTGTCAGTAATCTCAGGCAACTCTATGAAATAGGGCTCGTACGAGCGCTCGAACGGGCGTATATGCCAGATGCAATCATCCTTTTCGGTTCGTACAGTAAAGGAGAAGATACAGAAGAGAGTGATATTGATATTGCAGTTATTTCTCGGAAATCTTCCGAGTTTGACCGGAAATCTTTCGGAAATATCGTCGAAAGAGACATAAACATTCACATACTTCCACCTGGAACACGAGTGTTTGCAGCAGCACTGCAGAATGGCATCGTGCTCTCAGGGGAATATGGAATTCAACCACTACATCAAACGAGGAAAGGTGTGAAAAAGAGCGCCAAGCAAACACTTCGCCGAAGGGCTCGTCAGCAACGCAAAAGATGATAAACAAGCAGTTGATCTTTGCAGAAAACACAACGTTCCAAGAACAGTCACCTTCAAACAGACGTACAACGCACTGCATACACTGCTCCAAGCATTATTAGCAAGGGATGGATGGAAATCATACTCGCACGAAGCGACTATCCAATATGTGATGGAGCAAAAGTATATCACCCGGGAGGACGCACGACAGTTACAACTCTGTCGAGAGTTACGAAACGACATTGCGTACAAAGGTGAACAACCAACGACGAATGAAGTCACCGCAATACTTAATTTGCATAAGAAACTCTACACAGAATTGTTACAGGAGTTACAGTGAACGATACAATATATTGTGAATCGCACGGAACGCCTTGCTAATTTCTGGATGCTGTATCACAACGCCGACCGGTTCTTTTTCTGTGACGCCGATGATCACTCTGTCTTCGAAGACACCCATACCGACGTGCTCAAAGCCTTTCACGTTCTTCTTCCTTCCTGGAATAGGGATTGCGTGCTTGCCTGTCTTGATTGATTTGATAAGTATGTTCTTTCGCTTTGCTTCTTGCACAAACTTTTTGATGAAGGAAGGAAGGGGAAACTGAATGCCAAGACCGTGAATCTTGCTTTTTTCCGGTGCTTTCTGTACTGCTTCCCAGAGCGCATGTTGTAAGCCATCCCAGCCTTCATAGAGTTCAACGACTGGTTCTGTGACTGGCTGTAATTCTGGGAGAATTTCTTCAACGATAGCCCGTTCTTGTTGTAATCGCTGCTCCTTCTGATCAATGAAGTCAATGAGTGCGTGTGGTGGCGCTGCGCTGTACGTTCGTACACCGTTCTTGAGAAGTTCTGAAACAAGTCCTTTCTTCTGCAGCCGTTCTGCGATCTCATACACTTTTGATGAGGAGACACTTGCGTTGCCAGCAATTCTTGTTTTTGTCTGTGGTCCGTGCTTCACGAGTGCTTCGTACACCTTGATTTCACCGTCTGTGAGCCCGATTTGTGAGAGTTGTGCAAGTTTCATAAGCCCCCTAAGGGGGCCACTATATATAAAAGCTTCTCTTAGCTCTCTTCTGTATGATAGCAATACACTCTGGCCAGCATCGAGAGCTTTCACGTCGTATTACACGTGCGATTCACATACCAAACATAACCTCACTCTATGCTGCTCGAGATATTATTTCTCTGAAATCAGATACAGCACATCCCCTACTCAGTAACCCTCTCCTCACAGCAGCGAAAGAAAAACCAACAATACAAACTGTATATATTACTGAGAATCAAAGAACACCGCTAGAAGCAGAAGCAATCAGAGAACAGGTAGGGGATACTTGTGTGCTTTTGCAGGATGTAAACATAGAAGAGAGCGCAATCAATATTGCGAAGCACATTCGAGAGCAATATTGTCAATTCAGGACTCCGGATGCAAACGCTTTTTGTGTGAGCAACCTTCGTATTGGTGAAGCACACACTCACTACCAACTTGGGATGTTTAGAATATCATAATCAGTATTTCAACACAACCGCCGAACAAACGTTAAGAACGCTGTATGGCCAATCGCTGCATTGACTGGACGCACGGCTTTCCCTTTGATCTTCCAATTCCTATCCATGAGCTCGACTGTTTTCTCGTGCAGGAATTCTTTTGGGAGATTGTTTACAAATTCTGCAGCTTGTGTGATAGAAGGAGTATACGCAACAATATGTCCGCCAACTTTGACCGATTTCATTGTCTTGTATGCGCGCCACGGTTCGGGAACGTCTAAGAGGAACACATCCGCTGTCTTGATTGGTGCTTTTTCGTAGATATCCCCTTCTTTCAATGTTACATTCTTGATACTAAGCTTCTGCAAATTCTCTTTCACAATCGCAATGTTCTCTTTCTCAATCTCAACAGAATACACTTTCTTACAAACACGAGCGAGCGCAACAGTCGCACCGCCGGAACCCGCGCCGGATTCGAGGACAACTGACTCTTTCCCGAGGCAACAATACCCGATGATATAGCCAATATCCTTCTGTGTGATGATTTGCGCTTTCCGCTTGAGTTTCATATCAACAACGGAAGCGGGAATCACAACAAAATCATGGCCATGCAAGGAAAATGATCCCTTCTTCAATTTCGATTTCGGAATCACACCATACTGCATGTGAAAATCTTCTTTCGGATTCTTGATAAGCCAGCGCTTCTGCTTCTCATTGCGCTTGTAGAGGATGAACATAGTTCGAGGAGCACGGAGTCCCTTATAAAAGTAAAGGATAAAAATGGCGCGAGAATCGCGAAAGTATGTACTTTGACATGGAACATGCTGCCGCTTTTAATGATTATATGCACGATCTCAATGTGCCAAACAGACAGGTAGAAGGACAACAACTTATGAGACAGCTTCTTACCAGACAGACAACTGCTACTAGGAGCTCTCTCAGTTTTGTCATGGAAAGTGTCAAACCTGAAGGAGTTAAAGTAAGTCCTCGTATCACAGAAAGCGAGGTCGATAATGCTAGGGACTTGCTTGAAGGTTTATTTGATCTACTTTCTCCAGGACATCGTAAATAGTCTCGCAAAACGCATCTACGTGCTCATGTTCATGTGCTTCTGCGGAAACCCACACCGTTTTCATACCGATGTTCTTCGCTGGGATCAAATCTTTCTTGAGACTATCGCCAACGTACACACACTCTTCTGGAGCAACGCCAGCAAGAGCAACAGCTTTCTCGAATGGCTCAGGATACGGCTTACTCTTTGTAACCTTGTCCGCTGTAACCAAGTAAGAAAACTGCTCTTTAGGAACGCCCAGCGCATCGAGGATTGCGAGGAAGTTCTTCTCAAGAATATTTGTGATGACACCGAGCTTGTAGCTCGCTGCAAGTGATGCAATCATCTGTTGAAGGCGCTCATCTTTCTGTAAGAAATTTCTCGGGTCAATTTCAGCCACCCACTCGAGATTTGTCATGCGATCCACGCCAAACTCTGCCATGATGAACACGCCTGACGGATGCGACATTGTTTTCTTGAGCTCTTCTTTCTTCGCTTTGTACTTCGCTGTTGCTTCTGCAAGTGATATACCAAGTTTTTCTGCAAGGCGTTTGTACTTATTCACTTTGAACGCGTTTCCAAACTCGTCATTATGATAGAGCGTGTCAGACGTATCGAAGAATATCACTTGCACCATGCGAAAAGTGAACAAATTCTGCTATATAATGATATGTGGAGAACCTTTATAAGCCACTCATCGTGCTCAATTCTTATGAATGTGATCATTCCCGTCGCTGGTCGGGGCGAACGACTCAGACCGTTAACAGATACAACACCAAAACCTTTGCTTGAAGTGGCAGGAAAACCTATCTTAGATCACATCATGGACAAGATTCTGCCATTAAACCCGTCAGAAGTCATCTTTGTCACAGGACACTTGAAAGAACAGATTGAAGAGTACGCGAAGAAGTTCCCGAACGCACGGTGCATCGAACAGCAAGAGCAGCGCGGCACGGCAGATGCTGTTTGGACAGCAAAAGATGCGCTGACAGAAGATGTCTTGGTTGACTTTGGCGATACAATCTTTGACGCAGACCTCTCAGTAATTGAAAATTGCCAAGATGACGCGATCATCTGGGTGAAAGAAGTTGATAACCCAGAGCGCTTTGGTGTGATCGTAACAGATGACCAGGGTTACATGACAACCATGGTGGAAAAGCCAAAAGAGTTCGTGAGCAACTTAGCGAATATCGGCCTCTACTACATCAAAAACCACGAACTCTTCAAAGGAGCAGTCCAACACACGATAGAACACCATGAGGGCAAGGGAGAAATGTACCTCACAGACGCGTTCCAGTACATGGTGGACAAGGGCGCGAATATCAAACCACTCCCAGTCAAGGGCTGGTACGACTGTGGGACGAAGGAAGATCTAGAGAAGACGGATACAATCCTACGGACGCGAAATTCGTGATATCTTTTCTGCAGTATTGAACTGCGCTAGTGTTCCAGAATCATACAGTTTGGGGCGATTGTGATACGATGAATCTTTAGTAAAAAATCTGCCGAATCCTGTAATGATATTGCTTGCGAATCTCTCGTTGCCAAGGAGAAAAATCTCTGCTTCTTTTCCTTGGAGGCCGAATCCTCGCAGAGCTTGCAGCGCAATTCTCGTTGACGAGACTACACCTGCATTTGTTATATAATCATTTCCTACTGGTTGAACTGGATCGAATTCGCACATTTCGACCACACGACCTGTACTCCATGTTTTGCCTGTAGTGAACGTGCTAGGTGGTTTGCTGTACATTCGCTTAAAGCCACTATATGGTCCGAAACGCAGCTGCCATTCGAGTTTTTCTATACGATTTGATGGGCGGTCAGAAGATCTATTTCTTGGTCTTTTAAGAGCTGGATCATATCGCACAAGTCTGATTCCTGTTGAACGAAAATTCATTTCTCGTGCTGCAGCAGTTATATGTGTGAATGCAGTTTCAAGGTCCTCTGCTTCTTTGGCAGCAGGAGCTATGTAGACGAATATGTGTCTCGGCACGTTATGCATATGTGCAAGAATCGCCATGGCTTTAAAAAACTTTTTAGGATAACCACTCAAAAATAAGAACACCAACATGTTTTTATATTCTTTAAAAATACCTCCGTCGGGTGGATAACCATGGCACACGAAGTTCCGAAATTACCATATGACTATGACGCGTTAGAACCGCACATTGACAAAGAAACGATGCAGTTGCACCACGACAAGCACCACCAGGTGTACGTGGACAACCTCAACAACGCATTGAAAAATCACGCAGAACTGCAAGCAAAGCCTGTTGAAGAACTGTTACGGTATTTCAAAGACCTGCCAGCAGAAATCAAAACAGCTGTGAGAAACCACGGTGGTGGGCACGCGAATCACAGTCTCTTCTGGGAAATTCTCAAGAAAGATGTGCCTGCTGAAGGAGACGTCGTTGAAGCGATCAAGAAGAAATTCGGCTCCATGGAGAAATTCAAGGAAGATTTCACGAAAGCGGCAATGACACAATTCGGCAGCGGCTGGGCTTGGCTCATCGTCGATGATATCGGCGAATTGCAAGTGATTAACCTACCGAACCAAGACTCGCCTTTACGACAGAATTGGACGCCGATCCTTGGATTGGACGTTTGGGAACACTCGTACTATAAAAAATATGGCCCGGCACGCGCTTCATATGTGGAAGCGTTCTGGAACGTCGTGAACTGGGAAGCTGTCGATGAAAAGTTCAAGGCGGCGAAAGGATGAGAATGGTCCCTCATGTACTGCCGAAAATTGCACGTATTGCAGCTGGACTCAGTCTCATTTGTGGTGCAATGTATATAGCAAAAGAGAATCTTGCAATGGTACGAGAAGTACGTGCTGAGCGACCAAAATTACAGGAGCGAAGTGATCAACTGCATTTCTTGAATGAACGAGCGGGGCTGTCGTATAATCCCCACACACAACTCTACCACTAAACAAGCGCTCGAAATTTCTTTTTTACTTCTTCCATTGTTTCTTTTTTAAGACTTCCAAGACGTTTCCGGATAATACGCTTCTCCAGTGTGAAGAGTTTATCAACTTGTATTCTACTCTTGACAGGAAGCATTCCATGCTTAAGGTTTCTCACAATAACTGCGTTTTTATTTTGTCTCAGCTTCGACGTCATACCACACGTCACGAGGTCACCCGAGCAACTCTCAGAGAGCACAAGCACAGGTCGATGCTTGGACTGTGCAAGGTTGGTGAACGGAAATGGAGCGATAAGAACGTCCCCTTGTTTATACTGTGTCCCAGATATCATCTTCTTTCCCTCCCCAGAGTTTGCGTGCGACAGCTTCGCTGTGTTTAACAAGATCACTAAAATCATCCTCAATCTTCCGAATGAGAATCGTGTCTTTCGTGTTGATAATTAGCACATCTTCGTTGATATTCAGGCCAAGTTCTTCTCGCATTTTCTTGGGAAGAAGAATTTGCCCTTTTCCTGTTATTTTTCCTATTTTTGCCGGCATAGCAAAAGTAAGGATTTCATTACTTTTATAGGTTGTGGTTTCCATTTTCTCGAGGAAAACATACTGCAATATAAACCTTACGCGTACGTGACCAGTGGCATTTCTCCAATTTAGCGACCAGAAGCAATATGTCCAGTGGGTTGGCAGAGCTCCAAAACTATCCAGAATTCCCGTACTTTTTCCCAAGTATCATCCTCTTTCACTCAACGTTTGCACAACATCAATCAATATTTGAAGCGTTTCTCGTACGTTTTGTGGTTGAGCCATTCGAGAACAATAGATACAACAATAACTTCCTGGTTCTCGATAGTGTAGAGGAGCCTCCATCCGTTCGGTAGATCGTACTTCCACAAATTGCGAATATTGTATTTCTTATACTCTTTCGGAATCAGGCGCTTCTGCACTTGTATACCGCAGAACGCATTGTTCTCGATATCATTGAATGCTCGAACGATCCACGTAAAGAGTTTTTTCTTCTCCGCAGTACCTGTTGGCAGTGCTTCAAATGCTGTTTGTGTCTTTCGATCATAGAATCGAATATGTGAAGCAAGTTTCATGATCGCCAGAAGAGTTCCTTATTTTTGATGTGCTTACTCTTACTAGGATAGAAAATCCATCCTATCTTTCCTTCTGCGTCAATCGAGATTTTCTTTGAGTGTAAAAGATAGTCAATTGCCACACAGAATGTTTGGTACATCATCTTCTTTGGTAACTGCTCCCAGAGTGCTCGCTTCTTGAATTCACCATCATGCTCTTGTATACTGCGTTCTACCATAAGCACCGTGTCAAGTCTCGGGTATCTGAGAGCTTGTCGCATGTTATATCAGTTGATATAATAAATGATATATAAGTGTTGTTGTTTATGTCGATCATGCTATAAATAGTTAGTATGTATTTATATTCGTTACGCGCACATGTCCAGTGGCTTTTGGCCAGTTTATTGACGAGAAAAGCTTGTCCAGTGGTCACCATGAAAGAAATACAAAAAAAGAACTAAATCTGCTTGTTCCCGTCCTTATCGAAGACTGAAATCACCGTCACAGGACAGACGCCTGCAGCGTCCATGTGCTTCTGGAAATCCTCCTCAGGAATAGCCAAAACCCACTTCTTCTTGCCTTCGTCAAACGTTGCAGTCTTGAACGTTGCCTTGCCGTCATCGTCAATGAACCAGAAATCTGCGTTCGCAGCAACACAGGCCCCTGCACCAATACACGCATCTCGATCATACTCGACCCATGCTGTGCCCGCAGGAATATCAACGCTACCGCCTGCTGCCTCCGCCGGTGCTTCAGCAGGCGCTTCTGGAGCTACCTCAGCAGCTGCTTCCGCAGCAGGTTCAGCTGGTGCCTCAGGAGCTTCCTCAACTGGGGCCTCCTCAACTGGCGCTGCTTCAGGAGCAGCCTCGGCTGGCGCCTCAGCAACTGGTTCCGCTGCAGGCGCAGCCCCGCCAGCTGCATTGTCCATCTCTGCGTGATGCAGTGCCTCTTCAGCTACCGCAAGATCTTCACGTACTTTCTTAATCGCTTCTTCCGCTCGTCGTAAATCGTCATCACTCATTGTATCACCTGTTCACTAAATTTCTCCAAAATGATTGTTTCATTGCTAAGGTTTCTCCCGTTACCCCTTTAAGAATCTTCTGTGCAGTGTCTTGATATGTTTTCGTGCACAATACCGCCTTGCCCTTCTCGTTCAGCTGGCGGATTTCCTTCGTTAAAGGTATAGTGCCTAAAAATGGAACATCTAACTCACGAGCGAGCTCCTCTCCACTTCCAGTGCCGAAGACATCGCCAGACATATTCTCAACGACACCGAGGACAGGGACGTCCATATCCTTCGCCATAATCGCACTTTTCCGCGCGTCCATAATCGCTTCCTGTTGGGGTGTTGTTACAATAACAATCCCATCCATGGAACCGATCATCATGCTCGACATGGGCACGTCTGATGTCCCTGGCGGCAAGTCATACACAAGCACATCAAGCTCCCCCCATTCTACCTTCTCGAGCATCTCCGCTACAACCTTGTGCTTAATCGGCCCGCGCACAATCATAGGCAAGGAAGGATTGTCCGTCATGAAATGTGTAGAAACAAGTTTCATCCCTTTATACTCGAGCGGAAAGATCCTCCCGTCAGCCGTGCCATTGAGGGGAACATCTCGCAAATTCAAGAACTTTGCCACATTTGGACAATCTACGTCCGCATCCAAGAGCCCAACAGATTTTCCTGCGGCAGCCAATGCCATTGCGATATTCACAGAGAGAAATGTCTTGCCCACACCTCCCTTTCCCGAGTGAATTCCGACCTTGCGTTTGACAGCAGCAAGATTCTTCGCAATCACGACCTTCTCTTCGTCGTGCGGCTGCGTTTCGGGCATCTGCGGAGCGTCCTCCACGATTGGTAAGCCCATACGCTATTTATCGTGCTGACACTTATAAGCGTTTGCGTATATTGTATGGTCGCTGGAAAGGGAAACTATGCTCATTAACCAAGACAGGGGGCAAAGACCAAGCCACAGTCCACATTACAACCTCCGCTTATAAGCGATCATGTATATTTCTCGACGGCTGTCGACAGAACATTTATAAATCCTTTCTCGAAAAAACCATAGTGGTTGAGGTGGGTTGGTGAACTTATTAGCAGTTGTCCAAGCGGAAGAGCATGCTGAACAGCTCGTGCAGGAAGCAGAACAAGCGAAAACCACATCCATCCAGCACGCCCTCAAGGAACGAGAACGAAAACTCACCGGCTTGCACAAACCAGAGGCAAAGAAACCGACACTAAAGGAGAAGCGTCTTGGCCTTTCCTCCTTTGAGAAGAAGGCGAAAAAGAACAAAGCGAAGGCAATAAAGAAAATTCTGGAGGAACTCTATGCTGTTGCCTGAGCGTATGTACGAAGTACAGCTCCTCACAAGACGAGAAGATACAGAACGCGTGATAGCATACCTCGCTGACGCGAAAGCGATCCATCTGCAAGACCATGAAAAAGAACATGTACTGAACACAGAAGTGGACATCGGCTCCCCACTCGCAACAGCTGAAGAACTCTCTGACACGCTCACGAAAACACGGACACTCTTGAGTAAGCTACAGCCATCGAAGGAACCAACACAGGACGTTCCTGTCGAAGATAGAATTGCTCGGATCCAAACGATTGCTGATAAGTACATTGAACATGAACAACACCTCGTGGCGTGCGAACAGAAAATGCAGGCGCTCCACAAGCAGCAAGAACTGTTAGCACACCCTCTCCCAAGCCCTCTCCAGGCAATTTGGACAGCGAAATCTGTCAGGACGATCCTCGTGCAAGCATCGCAGCCCGTGGAGGTTGACGCGCTCACGACGGAACAAGCAGGAACTGTGACATGCTATGTGGTGCTCGCAGAGAAAGAAGAAGAAACACTCGCACTCTTGAAAGCAGCAGGCGCAACGATCATTGATCTCGAGCCCCTCAGAGGACTCACTGGCACGAAAGAAGAAGCACAGCAACGTTTGAAAGAACAACTTACCATTGCACATCACGATCGCCACCATGAACGGCAGCGAGAGCTAACGTTCAACAAACACTGGGCATTCCTCACAGAAAGCGAGCCCATTCTCGCCGTAGAACTCCTGAAAGCCCAAGCACCGCTCCACTTCGGTGCAACAAAACGAGCAACACTCATCAAGGGTTTCGTTCCCGTTAAAGCAATGGGACAATTGGAAGAGCAACTTGCCCCGCTCGTGGTTATGGAGCGCAAAGAAGCAGTTGAGGCACCCACAAAACTCAACAACAAAATCAAAAGCTTTGAAGAACTCATCAAACTCTACACGCTGCCAAAGTACAATGAGATTGACCCAACGAATGTGTTGGTAATAGCCTTTCCCATTATGTTTGGGTTCATGCTCGGCGATATCGGCTATGGAATCACGCTCTTCGCGCTGTTCGCGTACCTCGGTCATAAGATCAAGAGTATCAAGCCGTTTGCGAAGATCATCATGCTCTCAGCAGTAAGCACGATCGCCTTCGGGTTCATGTACGGAGAAATCTTCGGCATGGAAGAGCTCTTTGGTCACCACCTGCCGTATCTCATTCACAGAATACATGAGCTGCCGCTCATGTTTGGCATCGCGATCGGGATTGGACTCCTCCACATCAATATCGGGTTGCTCTTCGGCATCATCAATGAGGCGAGGAAAGATGGTATTTTCTTCGCACTCATCAGCAAGGGGAGTTGGATGCTCTTACAAGCAGGGATTGCTCTCGTCGTCTTCGCGCACGATATCGTGCCGGGCTACACGTTCGACAAACTGATAGCGTACGGTGTCCTCTCGCTCGCGATAGCAGGCATTATCTACGCAGAAGGGCTCAGAGGTGTCTTTGAACTCCCTACGATCATGAGCCACACCCTCAGTTACACGCGTTTAGTTGCGGTTGGATTAGCGAGTGTCTACCTTGCACTAGTTGTGAATCAGATGGGTGCGGATCTCTTCGCGAAAGGCGGTGCATGGCTTGCACTCGGGTTCTTCGTTATTGTCGCAGGGCATGCGATCAACCTGGCCCTTGGTCTTCTTGGACCATTCTTACACTCATTACGTCTGCACTACGCAGAATTTTTTATGAAGTTTTATGAAGGAGGTGGCACGGCATACGTGCCATTTGGAGAGGTGATGTATGGCATTAGAGAACATTAGCACCGGCGCAGGACTACTGGGCATGGCAGCCGCAGTGGCAGTCGCCGGGAGTGCAATCGGAGCCGCGCTTGCTGAAAAAGAAATCGGTGCAGCAGCGATTGGCGCAATGGCAGAAAAAGAAGAACTATTCGGAAAAGGACTACTCCTCACGGTTATTCCTGAAACGCTTGTGATCTTCGGCCTTGTCGTGGCAATCTTGATCTTGCAACTTGTCCAGTGAACACGCACGATTTAGTTGACAAGATCATCAAAGATGCTGAACGACAAGCACATGAGATCCAAGAGAAAACGAATGCGAAAGTGAGTTCGATAGAGGAAGAGACGCAACAGCAGTTGCAAAAGCGTCGTGCAGAACTCTACGAACAGGTTGCCCAGGAAGAACAGCAATCAATCGATCGAGCAACCGCACAACAGACGAGGGATGCAAACCTTGCGCTCCTGCAGTGCAAGCACGCGCTTGTCGATGACGTTTTTGCAGAATCGGAGAAAAAACTTGGGAAACTACCGAAGACTGCGCGGACGACATTGTTGAACAAGCTCTGGAAGAAAGTCACAGCACGTATGAAGGTAACTGGCGTTTGCGTTGCGCAATGTGACAAATCGTTCTTCGCGAAAAAGAAACTCAAGACAGCGACAGCGAGCGGCCTCGGCGGCTTCATCGCGACTAACGGGAACGGCGTGTACCTCGACTATCGATTTGAAACACTTTTGGCACAAGTCAAAGAAGAACGACGAGAAGTTATTGCGAAGGTGTTATTCACATGAGTGACACGTACGCTGCAACCCGCATTCATGTCATGCAAACGAAGTTGGATCACGACTACGAAAAATTATTGAAAATGTCAGACAACGAGATCATCAACTACCTCCAAAGTAGCGAGTACAGAGAAGATGTTGATGCCATACCAATCAAAGACCTCCATGACCTCGAAGTATTTGATGCGATCCTCTCGCATAACGGCGCTCGAACAATGAAGAAGTTAACACGCATCGCAAGCAAAAACTTCAACGCTGTATTGCATGACATACTCACACACAACGACGCGTGGAATTTGAAAATTATCGCGGAAGCACTCACAAGTAACATCGACGTCGAAGCAGCGCTCGAACAGTACGGGCGGTATGGGACGGTCGATCCACACCTTTTCGCAGATGCACACTCACTGGAAGAGCTCGCACTGAAGGCACAACGGTTCTTTCCCCTCTTGAAGAAAAAACCAGGCTCGCTCACAGCGTTCACAGGCTCGCTACACATTCCTGTGCGATCAAAAGGACCGATCGCGAAATATCTGATAGACGAACAAAATATCCTGATGCTTGTCAGATACAAGCGTGCAGACGTGGATAGTGCAAAAATACGCAACGTACTCCAACGAGGTGGACACGTGAACATTGGCATCCTGCGTGCCGCTGCACAGGCCGAAACGTTGCCGAATGCACTCACAATTCTTCGAACAACAAAATATAAAGAGGTTATTGATGCTGCGGCAAAAGAGCTCGAGCATGGTACACTCGTTCGCTTCGAGTACAAATTACACAAAGAACTGATGAACGCGATCCGCGTACGAACAAGAGTTGCACCATTAGGTGTGCATGTGCTCTTACATTATCTTGCAGCGAAAGACATCGAACACAAAAATTTGCGCTTGCTCATCAAAGGCAAGCGACTCGGACTCACTGACGAATTTATCCGTGAGCATTTGGTGGTATAAATGGAACTCATCGCACTTGGATCTCCCGATTTTCTTCTTGGCTTCTCACTTGCGGGAGTTAAGACAGTTGTTGCGGAGCAAGAGAACGTTATGGAAACGATTCATGCACAAAAAAAGGCAGGAATTATCATGTTAGATGCGGAGCTCACACATAACCTCACACTGTACGAGCATGAAGAACTGGATAACAGCACGCAGCCGGTCGTTATTTCGCTAGCACGAGATGACACAGAGCGTTCAAACAGACTACAACAAGCGATCAAGAATACACTTGGGGTCGATATGCTATGAGTGCAAAAATCTATCGTGTTGCAGGGCCTGTTGCAGTTGTCAGGGGATTGAAAGCGAAAATGTACGACGTCGTGCTTGTCGGCGATGAAAAGCTCCTTGGCGAAGTGATTCAGATCGTTGACGACAAAGTTGTCGTGCAAGTCTATGAAGACACGTCTGGGGTGAAACCTGGAGAGCCTGTCAAGAATACGGGCGAACCGCTCAGCATTGAACTCGGCCCCGGATTGCTCGCAAGTGTATACGATGGAATTCAGCGACCACTCGCACAATTGGTAGCGAAAACAGGCGATTTCATTACACGAGGAGCGCAAATTCCAGGCCTTGATCCGAAGAAGAAATGGAAGTTTACCGTCACAACAAAGGCATCCACTGTCAAGCCAGGACAGGTGCTCGGTCATGTTGAAGAGGTCAAAGGGTTCAAACACCACATTATGGTCCCACCAACGATGAGTGGGAAGCTCACAGGGCTGAAAGCTGGATCATACACAGTCAACGATGCAATCGGCAAGGTTGCCGGGCAACCAATCTACCTCAAACAACGTTGGCCCGTCCGGCAGCCACGACCGATCGCGAAAAAGAGAGCGCCACAAGTGCCCCTCATTACTGGACAGCGGTTGATTGACACGCTGTTCCCGGTCGCGAAGGGAGGGACTGCAATCATTCCAGGTCCGTTCGGCGGGGGCAAATGTGTAACAGGCGATACGAAAATTCTCGTGAATAACAAACTACGAAAAATCGAAAGTGTGTTCAACGAGTCAAAAGGCACTGTTGAAAAAAATAGTGTTGAAACAATGATTGAACTTGAACAACCGATTGACATCTGGACATTTAACGGAGAAAAAATCACACAAGCACAAGCGACACACACATACAAAGGAGAAACAAACGCCATTGTCAAAGTAAAAACACGAACAGGAAAAGAAGTTACTCTCACGCCGATACACAAGTTGTTCAAACTCGATGAAGAACTCAATATCGTCGAGACAGAAGCACAACATCTTGATGAAGGAGATTTCATTATCTCACCGCGAAAACTTTCTTTTGAAGGAGCGTACCAACGACTTTCATATACTTTTGATTTTCCTCATAGAATATCAGATGAGAAAACGATACAAGAAGTCATGTACGATATCCAAAAGCACGTAACCGAAAAGAATACTACTCACAAAGAATTTGCTGCTGTGCTTGGCCTTAACTACAGCACATACCTTAACTTTCTACAAAAAAGAAGTTACCCGACGAAAGCGTTGTTAGATCTTGTCGGATCATTCTTCGGAAAACAATATTTTGCAAGAAAAGTAAAACCAGAAAAAGCCTCGAACCACGTCAAACTTCCCAATGTGCTCTCTGAAGAATTTGCTGAATTCCTTGGATATGTTATGGGAGATGGAATGATAAAAGGTGGTGTGAGTGTGCATTTCTTTAACAAGAAGAAAGAACTTCGAGAACGATTTGCATATTTACTCAAAAATCTCTTTGGTCTCTCATCAAAGAAATACATTGCAAACACAGTTCCTGCTGTTGCAACGAACTCCACCATACTTGTGAGTATACTACAACAACTCAACATGCCATTACGGAAGAAATCACGCAACGTCGCCACACCAGGTCAGTTGTTCACATCACCTGAGTCAGTTATCAAGAGTTTCATTGCTGCGTACATTGCTTGCGATGGACACATCGGAAAAAGATCGCTCGAGATAGCAACCGCAAGCGAAAAAATGATCGAGTCCCTTTCATATCTTCTCCTGAGACTTGGTGTGTTGCACAGAACATCAAAGAAATTCATCAAAGGCCGCACATATCATCGTATCAACATACCGAAGCGAGAAGCAATCAAAATTCATCCATACTACGATCAAGAACGATACTTTAATTCAACAGATATCGTGCCAATGACCAGTACGTTGTTCAAGCAACTACTTGGGGAGACAAAACCATTCGCCCTTGAGAAAGAAGGCATTCCAACTGCAGCGTATTACGTGAACCAGAACCTCACAGCAGGAACGATGCAGAAAGTTGCACAAAAACTTGGAAGTAAAAAGTTGCAGACGTTCGCACAAGCACTTGACTATGTATTCTGTGATGAAATCGTCTCGATAGAAATCAGCAAGAAAAGAACGCCCGTGTACGATATCACTGTCCCTGAAACACATAACTTCATTGGTGGGAATCACCCGATGATTTTGCACAACACTGTCAACCAACAAGCCTTAGCAAAGTGGTCTGACGCAGATATCATTGTCTACATCGGTTGTGGAGAACGAGGCAACGAGATGACGGAAGTCTTAACGGACTTTCCTGAGTTAGAAGACCCTCGAAATGGAAGACCGCTCATGAACCGGACGGTGTTAATCGCGAACACCTCGAATATGCCTGTTGCTGCAAGAGAGGCGAGCATCTATACTGGTGTGACGATCGGGGAGTACTTCAGAGACATGGGTTATGATATTGCGATGATGGCAGACTCCACATCGCGATGGGCAGAGGCGCTTCGTGAGATTTCAAGTCGTTTGGAAGAGATGCCTGGTGAAGAAGGGTATCCTGCGTACTTAGGCTCTCGACTCGCTGAATTCTACGAACGAGCTGCTGCGGTGAAATCGCTTGCGGACAAAGAGAGCTCACTCACGATTATTGGTGCCGTCTCGCCTCCTGGTGGGGATTTTTTCGAGCCAGTGACACAATCTTCTCTTCGTGTAACGAAAACGTTCTGGGCGCTCGATGCAAAACTTGCGCAGCAGCGACACTTTCCGTCCATTAACTGGCTTGAGAGCTACAGTTTGTACCCGAAAACACTCGCGTCATGGTATCAAGAAAACATTGGAGCTGATTGGGGTGACTTGTTGGAAGAGATAAGCACCATTTTGCAAGATGAAGCGGAGCTCTTAGAAATCGTACAGCTTGTTGGCGCGGATGCGCTCCCTGAAGGGCAACAGCTCACGTTACATATTGCACAGATTATTCGCGAAGCACTGTTACAGCAGTCTGCGTTCGATGACAGAGAAGCGTATTGTCCTATTGAGAAATCGTACGAGATCATGCGACTTATTTGTCAGTACAACAAGCAAGCGAAGAAGGCGCTTGACAAGAAAATACCGTTTGTGCAAATCCTCGAGAAGAAATTTGACGCTGCAATTTATGATACGAAGCTGCAGAAGGAGTATAAGAGCGCTTGTTCGAAGGTGGCAAAGAATATGAGTGAGATCCTATGAAAGAATACGCAACGATTAACAAAGTGGCCGGCCCCCTTATTTTCGTCGAGAAAACGGATCCGATCGGCTATGGGGAGCTAGTACAGATCACTGCTGGTGAGAAGACAAAGCTCGGCCAGGTGCTTGATACGTCAGACGATCTTGTTGTCGTGCAAGTGTTTGAGACCACAACGGGGATTGATAAGGGCACGCATGTCAAATTTCTTGGTGATGTAGTAAAGCTTGATGTCTCAAAGGATATCATTGGAAGAATTTTCAATGGACGTGGGAAGCCTATTGATGGCGGGCCGCCATTATTGGCAGAGAAGCGTGTCCCAATCATTGGACAGGCGATTAACCCATACTCTCGTGGGCCACCTGCGAACTGTATCCAGACAGGCATTAGCACGATTGACCTCACGAATACGCTTGTTCGTGGACAGAAACTCCCGATTTTCTCTGGGAGTGGCCTGCCGCACAACAAACTTGCCTTACAAATCACTCGACAGGCAACGGTACTTGGCAAGAATGAATCCTTCGCTGTTGTCTTTGCTGGCATTGGTATCACGAATGAGGAGGCGCAGGCCTTCATGCAGGAATTCGAGGAGACCGGCGCTTTGGCGAAGAGTGTTGTCTTCCTGAATACGTCTGCAGACCCTGCTGTTGAGCGTGTCCTGACGCCGAAAATGGCCTTGACAGCAGCAGAGTACTTGGCGTTCGAGCGGGATATGCACGTGCTCGTTATCATGACTGATATCACAAACTACTGTGAGGCGTTACGTGAGATTGGCGCTGCACGTGAAGAGATTCCTGGACGTCGTGGGTATCCTGGCTACATGTACACGGATCTTGCCTCTATGTACGAGCGTGCCGGTATGATTAAAGGTAGGAAAGGGAGTATCACACAAATTCCTATCTTGACGATGATTGGTGATGACATCACACACCCTATTCCTGATCTCACGGGTTATATCACTGAAGGACAGATTGTGCTGACGAAAGAACTCCATAGGAAAGGTGTCTATCCGCCGATTGATGTACTTCCTTCTCTTTCTCGGTTGATGAACAATGGCATTGGAGAGAAGAAAACACGTGTCGATCATCGCGGTGTCGCTGATCAGTTGTTCGCGAGTTATGCAAAGGGACGTGACCTCCGCCAGTTAGTGGCAATTATTGGAGAAGATGCGCTCTCTTCGGAAGATAAGCAGGCGTTGCAGTTTGCACAGGCGTTTGAAGATACGTTTGTGAATCAGCAACACGCGAACAGAACTGTGGTGAACTCATTTGATACTGCATGGGAACTCTTGAGTACCTTCCCAGAAGAGGCATTGAAGCGAATTAAACCAGAATTTGTCAAGGAATACTATCATGGAACGGATCAAACCAACGAGGAGCGAGCTCCTGAAGACGAAGAAGCGGATCAAGCTAGCGAAGACGGGGCATGATCTCCTGAAGAAAAAGCAAGATTCGTTGCTTATTGAGTTCTTTAAGCTCCTCAAAGAGATTCAAGAACACCGGTCTGCGTTGCAGGAGCATTTTGATACTGCGGAAACGAGAATGCACCAGGCTCGCGCGCTAGAGAGTGATCTTCGTATTAAGGCTGCAGCACTTTCTATTCGGCAGAGTTCGCCTGTCGAGCTTACCGTGAAGAATATTGCAGGTGTCCGCGTGCCAGATATCAAGAAAATAGATAGGGAGCAGGAACATCCGCTGTATGATACACTCCTTTTGCAAGATGTGGGGACCGCGTACGAACAGGTGGTCGATGATGTGTTGACGATAGCTGCGAAGGAGACTGCGTTGAAGAAAATCCTGAATGAGATTAAGAAAACGAAGAGGAGAGCGCATTCGCTAGAGCACATTTTCATTCCGCAACTGGAACAATCGGTTGCATATATTCAATTCACGCTTGAAGAGCGAGAAAGAGAGTCCTTTTCCCTCTTGAAAAGGATGAAGAATTAAATAGTGAAGACTATCTGGAGTTGTATGCGCTTCCTTTTCATCCTCTTGGTCGTTCTCCTTGTGAGTTGTGGTGAGAAAGAATACGTGAACGAGCCCCCTGTGGAGAAAGAGCTTGGGGCATCCGCTGTGCCAAGTAAAAAGTCGTTTAGCGTGGATTTTGAGAGTTGTGATCCTGCAAAAGAAGCGAGAAACTGGGAAACGTTTCCTGATGAGGCTGTACTTGTTGAAGACCTTGTGCGAAGTGGGAATTGTGCGCTAGAGCTTACCGGCAAACTCACACATAATAATAAAGATCCTGAGGGAACGAACGTATACGTTGCGTATAGCGTGTTTGTTCCGGCCGCGTATGATGGCGGTATTCTCGGTTCATGGGAGCCTGCGCCGAGAGAGGCGTATGTGGAACGTGGTGGGGAGACGGCACCAGTCATTACTGCTGTACTTGCAGGAGAGCGTATTCAATTTCTCTACATGCAGCAAGAGATTGTGAGCGTTCCGTTCGCACGTGAGGAATGGCACGACCTTGTTTTCCATATCAAATGGTCTTCTACTCCGAAGGGGTTCGTGCAGGTCTGGGTCGACGGTGAGTCTGTCGTGCAAGCGACGGGGAAGAATATGTACCTTTTTGAAGGGAATGCGGTACTGAACGAATTCTCGCTGCATCAAGGTGTGGTTGTTGATGATATCCGCATGAGTGGTTCGTACGAAGAAGCTACGCTGCAGACCTTTGCTCAGCGGTAGGCTGTCGCATATATGCTTCTTCCATAGCGAGTGCTTCGTGGAGGAGGAGTGCTTTGTACCCTGTTTTGGTAGGAAGTGCGAACATGATGCATTCGTACCATTCAAGTCCATTCCCGAAGTCCTGCGGGTACTGTTCACGTCTGTAGAGCTGGGCAGTACCGTGCTTTGTCATTATGAATGTTCGCGAATGACCTTCTATTCCTTGGTCATATTCTGCCTGTGCTTGTTGCTCAGGAGTGAGGGTACGTTCAAGGTCTGATACGTGTTGCTCAGAAATAGGGGTACCTTTCACGTCTGGTACAATTTGTAAATGATCCCTTGTAGGGGGAAGAGAATATGTTCCTTGAGGTCCTTGTAGCGGCTGTGACGTTTTCGTGCGCCTCTGTTGTTACTGTGATGCTCTTACGGTCGTTTCTCTATTTAAAACTTGGTGTCAGTGTGAGAAACACTGGTAGAGCTGATAGCAGCCAATTGCGATTTTGTCACCGTGTGATGTCATGTACCCGAGTGAGAACCCAATGAGTTGTCGTACGTCGCTGCTTTCATGATGTGTGCATACTCCCGCGATACCGAGAATGCCGCTCAATCCTCCTATAAGCTGCGTATACTCGTGTACCTGTTCTGGAAGAAATCGTGCAGCAGCACCTGTCACTGCTCCTACAACAAGCGGCAAACCTGTACCTCCTTCATCAGAAGGAGCGTCATCGGTGATTGTATCCAGCGTGTGTTCCACACTGTTCTCATTAGAAATGATCTTTTTAAGTTTTGCTCGCCGCTCTCGTCGAATGAATGGTGTGACACTGCAGACGTTCGCAAAGAGCTAAAATATTTAAAGCGGTTTGAAACTCCTAAAGAATGAATATTCTAGTGACAGGCGGCGCAGGATACATTGGTTCTTTGCTCACTGTACGACTTGTGCAGGAAGGGCATGACGTCACTGTGCTTGATAATCTCCAGTATCAAAATCCGTTCAGCAGAATGAATATGATGCTCGATGGATCATCTGTCGCTGATGCGCTACTTGCGGATCCTACACCAGAAGAGCCGAAATCGTTTCAGTTCGTGGAAGAGGATGTTCGTAATAGAGCTGTTCTATCTCAAGTCATTCAGCGAGGAAGTATTGAGCGAATCGTTCATTTTGGTGAGATTGTTGGCGAGGCATGCAAAGAACGTCCTCAAGAAGCGGAAAGTATCAACCAAGATGGAACAAGAGCTGTTGCAGATCTTGCAAAGCAACGTGACATTCCTTTGATTTGGAATTCTTCCTCGAGTGTCTACGGTTTCAGAGAGGGGGATGAGCTCCTTGATGAGTCAGCATCTATTCCTGCAACAAACGATCCGTACTGTGTACACAAACTCGCTGGGGAAGCGTACATGAGTGAGAATGATATCGCGTGCACCATTGTTCGTCCAGCAACTGTTGGCGGACTTTCGCCACGAATGCGTATAGAATTGATGCCAAATCACTTTGCGTACATGATTTTTACCTGTGGTGGCATAGAGCTTGCACAACCAGATCATTATCGCAATGTGATTGATGTAAATGATGTTGTTGATGCATACGTTGCACTGCTCGATCAACCTCCGCTTTCTGGCACCTACAATCTTGGACATCATAATGCAACGAAGCGAACATTCGTTGATCGTATCGCTAATCTGAATGGTGATGCTACTGTCATTCCTGGTGAAGAAGGTGGTCATATTAGAAGCCTGTGTATCGATTCGACTCTTCTTGAGCAAGCAACGGGATATCGTCCGACAAGGACAATTGAGGATACTGTACGTCCATTTCAAGAGATCCTACGTGAAAGACCAGAAGTGCTGACAACCCCCGGGTCAAAGAACATTTCTGACACTCGTTGGAAAGAAATTACTGCGTTCGCGAAGTAGCGTTTCTCGTCGACGTGTACCACCAGCCGCCAACGCTCAGCAAGTAGAGCCAGTAGCAGATCACTTCTAAGAGGCTCGGATTGCCGTTATAGCCGAATAATCCTTTTAGGAAGCTGCCGACGATCCCTTTCTCGTTCAAGATTGGGTTGATGTCGTAGAGTGGGTAGATAAATGGCGTGAGGACGCCCGCCTCCTCGAGTTCATGGACGCCGTGTGCTGTTAATCCGGCTGCAAAGAGGATGAGCAAAATACTACTGAACGTAAAAATTTTCTTTAGGTTCATTTTTCGTGCGGAGTGGAAGAAGAGATAGCCAACACCGATTGCAACAGTGATTCCTAACAATCCGCCGACAAAATTGATCCCAGACGCGTAGTTGATCGCGTTCATGAAAATCACTGTCTCCACGCCTTCTCTGATGATCGCGACGAATACTAAGAGGAAAATGCCAAGGTATGAGAACGATGGGTTTGCAACGTAGCCAGCAACTTTGCTCTCGATCTGAGCTGTGATGTGGCGTTGCTGCATCATCCACATGATCATTGTCGTTAATAATGCTGCGCCGACAAGCATCGTAATTCCTTCAAAGAGTGCTTCTGCCGTTCCTTCAAAGCCGCCCGCAATGACGGTGAAGCCGATTGCCGCGAAGATGCTGAAGAGAACACCTGCTGCGATCGCCCAGAAGACTGCACCTCGGTATTTGTTATTCTCAGTCTTGCCGAGGTACGCGAGAACGATCCCTACAACGAGGCTCGCCTCTAACGTTTCCCTGCTTGTGATGAGGAATGACTCAATCATCGTCGTGGTTTCTCCTTAACTTATGTGAAGAAGGTTTACCCTCCCAAACGTTTGGCTCGCCGAACTTATATATAAAGCTTATGGAGAAAAAGCGTACTATGTGGTTATGCACGTTCTTGGTCATATGGGTGTTCGAATGCGCGTATTCTCGTCGTCAGCCTTATAAAGTAAAATCTTCGTCGAGAGAAGCTATGCATACTGTTATGGAAAGAGAGGGGCGGGCGAGCATAGATGCAGCGATATCTGCAGTTCCTGAAAATAACTATCCTGTTCTAGTTGTAGCAAGGAGCAATAGTGGACATTACTCAGCTCGTGGATTCACACACCCAGACAAAGGAACTGTAACTTACTTAGAGAACAATGTTGGTGGAAGAAATGGGTTTTTTGTTGCTTGTTTCACTATCGGCAATCAGCTCGGAATGTGCAATCTCAGAGCAAGTGATTTTTCGGCGATCCAACCTGGCAAAGTGGCCACATACAGACACGAAATGTAACTTATTTCTTATGGAGAAACCGCTCTAATTTCTCTATTGCTGTGTCTGAGAACGCGTGTTCGAGGTTGCACGCATCATCGTGAACAGCAGGCCCTTTCATCTTGAGCGTTTTCTCGAGAAATTGTCTGACAATATGGTATTTTCTGAGGATTAAGTTTGCTTTTTTCCTGCCTTTTGGCGTTAATTTAATGCTGCGAAAGGACTCGTACTCGATGAATTTTTCCTCTGCAAGTTTTTTGAGCATTTCAGAAACACTGCCTTTGGTAACTCCTAAACAATGGACTAAATCGACTGGCTTAACAGGGCCATCCTTTCCTAATTGCAAGATTGCTTTCAGGTACATCTCTTTCGCTAATCTGAGTCGCTGATCAGCGTGCAAGTCTAAATGAAAATCATCGTGCATGGCAAAAGTGAATGCGTGTGCTCTTTTAAGCATTAGGTTTATTAATTTGGAACAGTTCACAGTAGCATGCCTGAAGTACCTGTTCCAACGATACCAATCACTCCCGGTAAGGATCGTCCATCTCTTGAAGAGATAACTGAAGAAAAACCGAAAAAACCGCCAAGTGAAATGCCTGAGGATTTTGAGTTTCCTGAGGGCATCATTCCACCAGACACTCCGCCCTCGGGCCCTGGCATACATGCATCATATCTCAGAGTAACCACTTATAAGTGACTACAACAGTAAGTTTTATATATGAGAAGCTCCTTTACACATTTTATGGTACGCATGACCGACGAGGATCAAAGCGCACAGCGCGCTGGTCGTTTTCATCAATAGTCAGCGTACTGCCATTTCTCAACCTGATACGAACGTTCCTAGTTTGAATTCTCATGACGGTAGTAGTTCAGTGGCAGAACTCGGGCCTGTGGCGCCCGCGGCAGGGGTTCGATTCCCCTCTACCGTCCTTTCAGGTGGTTGTATTCATTGTTGCGCCAAAGAATTCTGGACTCAAGAACTACAAAAACATCGCGCTCACATATCTGAGTGATGTTGAAAATATCCTTGAAGTGCGTGGCGAAGACGTTCCTTTCTGGGTGGAAAAAACACTCGAAAAAGGCAAGAAAGCGCTCGGCTTAACAGGAGAGGACCTCTTCAAAGAATATATCCTTGAACAACGCTCAGACCTGCGAATTATCAAGCGGATTGCATGGAACGATGCGAAAACACTCTACGGGAAGCCTGCGCTCTGTCTTATTGGGCCGGAAGATAAGCGCCTGGACATCCTCCCAAAGCAACTCACGATCGGCATCCCGAAAAAATACAAGAAAATAGCGAAAAAATACCTGAATTTTCTCGAACGAAAAGGGTTCTCGTTCAGAAAAATGTACTTGGGAGGGAGTGTTGAAGCAACCTGTCTCCATGGCATTACAGATTTGGTAATTGATATTGTGTATAGTGGACGGACAATGAAAGAAAATGGTCTAACAGTCTATGAAAAAATCATGACAAGTGATTTTGTGATTATTGGGGGTAAAAATGATACGAATCTACAAACAAAACGAAATGAGTAAGGAAGAAAATAAGCGAATTATGCAACGCGCACAAGCAGATATCGCTGCTGTGAAAGAAAAAGTTGCTGGAATCATCAACGATGTGCGAACAAATGGCGACGCTGCACTCGTCAAATACACAAAGATGTGGGATACAGAAGATTTCACAGCAGAGAAACTTCGCGTCACGAAAGAAGACATAGAAAGAACGTACGAAAATGTTGCGCCAAACGTACTTGAACAGATCAAAGCGCAAATTGCGCTCGCGAAAAAATTTCACGAAGCACAGCGAGTGAACATCACCGATTGGGAAGCTGAAACTGCGCCAGGTATTCTTGTCGGTGAGAAGTGGACACCGATAGAGGCTGTTGGCCTCTACATTCCAGGAGGGAAGAATCCGTTTCCCACCGTGCAGCAAATCCTCGCTTTACCTGCGAAAATTGCCGGTTGTCCGAGAATCGTTGCAAGTGTCTCACCTGGCAGCAGGATAGACGAGGTACTTGTAGCTGCAGCGGAGTGTGGTGTTGACGAGATCTATCGCGTTGGGGGTGCGCAGGCGATTGCAGCGATGGCATATGGAACAGAAACCATACAACCTGTGAACTTAATTGCTGGGCCTGGAAATCCGTTTGTAACTGCCGCGAAAGTGCTCTGTCAAGAGAAAGTCGCGATCGACATGCCTGCTGGCCCGAGTGAAGCAATCATGCTCGCTGACGAGTATGCTGATCCGCGCTATTGCGCGGCAGATATTCTTGCGCGAGCAGAACACGGACCGGATTCTGCAGGCGTTCTTGTCACAGACTCAGACCCACTCGCAGAGCAAGTGCAGGCAGAAGTGGAGAAGCAGTTTCGTGCACTCTCGCGACAAGAGTACGTTCGAGAGGCACTCGGAAGATACTCTGCGATTATCGTCACAGAGACGTGGGATGATGCTCTGAGCTATGTGAATGCGTATGCGCCAGAACACGTGGAGCTACTCGTACAAAATCCAAGGGAAACACTCGATCAGATCGTGAATGCTGGCTCTGTGTTCCTAGGACCGACAAACCCTGTCGCAACAGGAGATTATGCATCTGGTGTGAACCACATCTTGCCAACGGGAGGCTGGGCAAAAATGACCTCACCTGTAGGCGTGTGGACGTTCATGAAGCGCGTCCAGTACTCAGAAGTCAGCGAGGAAGGACTACGATCATTGCAGCCTATCGTTGACACAATAGCAGATGTGGAAGGATTGGATGCACACAGAAAGAGTGTCGATATACGATTGGAGGACTAACATGGAAACGAAACGAGAAACACGAGAATCGATTGTGCAGGTAACGATAGAACAAGGCAAACGAAGAGCGTTCAAGCTCAACACAGGGCTTGACTTCTTCAACCACATGATAGAAACGATCGCGTGGCGAGCGTGCATGAACATTGATGTGATGTACAAGAACACGCAATTCAGGCTGACGCACGTGATAACGGAAGATGTCGGCATTGTGATGGGGAAAACGTTCAGGAAACTGTTAAAGAAGAAGATGAAGACTGGTGTGAATGGCAGCGGCTCCAGTGTTGGCATCATCGACGAAGCAATGGCAGTCGTTGCTGTGAGCTTTGAAGGCAGATGTGGTGCGTACTTGTCACTTGATTGCCTGGGAGCGCAACGAGAACGTGTGGAAGATATGTTGTCTGATGATCTTCGTGAGTTCTTTTGTGGCTTTGCACAAGGAGCGGGTGCGACAGTGAGCATCAAAACACTTTCTGGAGAGAACCCACACCACACGTGGGAAGCGATCTTCCGTGGTTTCGGTGAAGCGCTCAAAGAATGCTTTACAGCAAATGCATGGCGGAAAGGAACGACAGCAGGAGTCAAGGGGACGCTCGAATGATCACTGTGATTGAGACAGGGAATGTTGGCTCAGTTGTGCGAGCGTTTGAAGCACTTGGCGTGCAATGCACTGTCACAAGAGATCCAACTGTAGTGCAGAATGCGGAGCGGCTCGTCTTGCCTGGTGTTGGTATATTTGGGGACCTTATGGAACAGATTGCACCACTCAAAGAAGCTCTTATTGAGTTCATAACAGCCGGTAGGCCATTCCTTGGGATATGTGTTGGCTTGCAAGTGCTCTTTGAAGAGAGTGATGAGAGTCCGGGCGTTGCTGGACTATGCATTTGCAAAGGAAATGTAAGGAAATTTACGAAAGGAAAAGTGCCACAGATTGGCTGGAACACGCTTACAACGAAAGATGTCCATCTCGACAATAAATCGTATGTCTATTTCGTGAATTCGTACTATGTAGAACCGAAAGAAGACATTACTGTTGCAACCACAGACTACAATGGTGAGTTTGTGAGTGCTATCAGGAAAGACAACGTGTTCGCAGTGCAATTTCACCCGGAAAAAAGTGGCGGCGTCGGGTTGAGAATCCTCGAAAGGTGGTTGGAATGCTAGCGAAGCGTATCATCCCATGCATGGATATCAAGAACGGTCGTGTTGTGAAAGGAGTGCAGTTCGAAAACCTTCGAGATGCTGGAGATCCTGTTTCATTAGCGAAAGAATACAATCGTCAAGGCGCTGATGAAGTGAGCTTCCTTGACATCATGGCCTCTGTTGAATCACGAGATACCGTGCTGGAACTTGTGAAAACCGTTTCGAAAGAACTTTTCATTCCTTTTGCAGTCGGTGGTGGTATTCGAACTGTCGACGATGCGAGAGCAATCTTGCAAGCAGGAGCTGAAAAAGTCTCGATCGGAAGTGCTGCAGTCATAAATTCTTCTTTGATAGATGAAGCTGTGCAACAATTCGGCGCACAAGCGATCGTCCTCTCTATCGACGCAAAGAAGAACCCCACGATGGATTCAGGATATGAACTCTATATTAACGGTGGCAGGGAAGCAACCGGTCTGGACGCGTTGGACTTCGCAAAGAAAACAGCAGCAGGAGAATTACTACTGAACGCAATCGATGCAGATGGCACAAAAACCGGATATGATATTGCGGGAACAAAGCTGTTCAGCGAAGCACTCACGATTCCTGTGATTGCCTCTGGCGGCGCAGGGAGTCCAGAAGATATCCTTGCTGTGTTGACAGAAGGAAAGGCGGATGCAGCGCTCGCCGCTTCTATATTTCACTACGGGAAATACACGATTGCAGATGTGAAAGCATACTTACGAAAAAATGACGTGGAGGTACGGCAATGATCATTCCATCAATCGATATTATGAACGGCAAAGCAGTGCAGCTCGTACAAGGGAAAGAGAAAGCGCTTGAAAGCGCGAAAGATCCGCTTGCGTTAGCGAAAGAATTCAACAGATATGGCGAAGTTGCTGTCATTGATCTTGATGCTGCACTCGGAAAGGGAGAAAATAGTACGCTCATCAAAGAATTATGTCGTGTTGCTGACTGTCGCGTTGGCGGCGGCATTCGAACAGTTGAACGAGCGAACGATTATCTTGCTGCTGGCGCGAAAAAAATCATTCTTGGTACGAAGGCAACGCAAGAATTTTTGCAACGCCTGCCGAAAGAACGTGTGATCGTTGCGATTGACACAAAAGATGGTGTTGTTGTGACAGAAGGCTGGCGAAAAAGTACGAAAAAGACACCGCAAGAGCAAATTGATACTCTTTCTCCGTACTGTTCTGGGTTTTTGTACACGAACGTCAATAGAGAAGGCTGCATGCAAGGTGTTGATTTTGAAAAAATCAAGGAACTGAATGTAAAAAGTTCCCTAACAGTCGCGGGCGGCATTACAACAACCGAAGATATCCAGAAAATAACTGGTCTTGGGTACGACGCACAAGTTGGCATGGCACTCTACACGGGAAAACTCAATCTAGCCACTGTGTTCTGTTCGCTCATTGACTTTGATAAGTGCGATGGACTCGTTCCTACAATTGTGCAGGATAAACAGGTGCTCATGCTTGCATACTCGACGAGAGAATCGCTCGAAAAGGCGCTTACAGAAGGAACCGGCACCTATTTCAGTCGCTCAAGAAACGAAATATGGACGAAAGGGCTCACGTCAGGAAACAGACAAGAGCTTGTGAAAGCTCGATATGACTGTGACCGAGACACAGTACTCTTTACCGTGCAGCAAAAAAACGGTGCGTGCCACACTGGAGGCTATTCATGTTTCGGTGAACAGGAGTTTACCATAGATGTGTTGTACGATGTCATCGCACAACGGATAGCGAACGCTAAGCAAAGTTCATTCACAGCGAAACTAGCTGCTGATGAACAAAAAATCATGAAAAAAATCAGCGAAGAAACGCAAGAAGTTGTGACGTACACAGATAAAGCGAATCTCGTCTGGGAGCTTGCGGACCTCACGTACTTCATGTACGTGCTCATGGCAAAAAACAACATCACACCGCTCGACGTGAAAAACGAGCTCTGGAAGCGAAGAAAGTAAACTTTTATAAAACACCTGCAGGATTACGTTGCAGTGGCAGACCGTCCAAAGGCAGTAAAACTTGCTAAAAAACATCGAGAAGTTGGTGTTGCAGAGTTCTTCGCGCGGAACAAACACCTGCTTGGCTTTGACAATCTCAGAAAGAGTTTATTGACGACAATCAAAGAAGCAGTGGACAACTCGTTGGATGCATGTGAGGAAGCGGATATCCTGCCAGAAATTTCTGTGGAAATCATCGAAATGTCTGCAAACAGGTTCCGCGTCATCGTTGAAGACAACGGGCCAGGCATTGTAAAGAAAAACCTCGGAAAAATCTTCGCGAAACTCCTCTATGGCAGCAAGTTTCACTCGAGAAAGCAAGGTCGTGGCCAACAAGGCATTGGTATCTCAGCAGCAGTGATGTACGCGCAACTCTCCACAGGGAGGCCTGCAAAAATTATGAGTCGTATTAGTGCTGGGAGGCCTGCCCATTACATGGAATTAACCCTTGACACGGCAAAAAACGAGCCGAAAGTGATTGTCGACGAAGAAAAGCCATGGGATAAGGAGCATGGGACAAGAATCGAGCTGGATATTAAAGCAAGCTACCAGAAAGGCATGCAGTCCGTTGACGAGTACATCAAAGAAACTGCAGTCACAAACCCACACGCAACGATCATTTACGTGAATCCCAAAGCGGAGCAGTATGTGTTTGCTCGGGTTTCTGAGGAATTACCGCGAAAAGCGAAAGAGATTCAACCGCACCCGTACGGTGTGGAAGTCGGAGAACTCATCAAAATGATGGGGGATACAAATGAAAAGACACTCACGTCATGCTTGCAAAAAGACTTCTCTCGTGTTTCCGCCAATGTTGCGAAGGAAATCTTGCAGAACGCACGCCTCTCACCCAGTATGAACCCACATGAGATGACGCGCGAGCATGCGGAGAGTCTCATTACTGGCATTCAAGAAACGAAAATCATGGCTCCGCCCACCGACTGTCTCTCTCCTATCGGTGAGGAACTCTTAGAGAAAGGTGTGAAAAAAGAAGTGCGTGCAGAGTTTTATAGCGCAACATCTCGTCCTGCGATTGTTGTCAATGGTAATCCGCTCCAAGTAGAGGTTGCCCTTGCCTTCGGTGGCGAACAAGAGAAAGACAAGCCTGCGCGCTTGATGCGATTCGCGAATAGAGTTCCGCTCTTGTATCAGCAGGGTGGCTGTGGCATCACCAAAGCAGTGACTACAACAAATTGGAAGCCCTACGGTGTTCAGCAGTCAGGACAGAACATGCCACATGGTGCGTTAACAATCGTCGTGCACATTGCAAGTGTTTGGGTCCCCTTCACGTCTGAAAGCAAAGAGGCGATCGCGAACCATGATGATATTATTAAAGAGGTAAAACTCGGATTGCAAGATGCTGGTCGTGACTTAAACAAGTATATTAAGAAAAAGTACAAGGCACACCACGCATTAGAGCGAGCAAACTTATTCGAGCGGTACATTCCAGAAGTTGCGCACTCATTAGCAAAGTTAACTGGCGAGAATGAGCAGCAACTGGTCACTGATCTAAACAACATGACACATAAAGAGCAACTTGTCGGCAATATTGAAGCGCTAAAAGCTGAGAATGTCGAGTATGATGAAGAGTTTGCGAGCATTGGAAAAGAAGAAAAAGAGGACGTAGATGGCGAAACAGAGCCCGAAGGAAGCACTTGAAACACTCGGCAAGGATCTGGTAGCACAGATCAAGAAAGATGAGAATCCGACATTGCAGCTGCCAGTCCGCTCACTCTCAAACGTGAAGTTCGACGAGAAAACAAAGAAGCTCGGCATCGGGCAAAAGATGACAGAGCGGCAATTCTTTAACGTCAGCCACGCAAAGAAGTTCTTACAAACAATTGACGTTGCTGGCGCGATCAAAGAGTTAATTGATGTTGACAAAACATCAACACTCAGAGATGTGTTTTATCGCGTCAAGAGAACCATTCCTGGCACGAAAACGGAGACAGTTGATCAACAAACAGAATCGGACAAGGCGATTGAAGATTTAGAACTCATAACAGGCTTCAGCAGAGAAAAACTGCATGTGAACGCAAACAAAATGGGTTCTGTGGCGGGCAACGTCACCGTTGTTG
The DNA here is from genome assembly GCA_028818155.1 of Candidatus Woesearchaeota archaeon. Taxonomy (GTDB): domain Archaea; phylum Nanobdellota; class Nanobdellia; order Woesearchaeales; family UBA525; genus UBA525. Next base: position 47,383 of record JAPPOH010000003.1, read on the forward strand.
ACGCTGGGGATACGATCAACTGGGCAAAAATGGGCTCTGGCGGCTGGTCCATCCCGTCGAATGTGGAGAATGTCGAGTTCAAGAAAGTGGACGCGAAATACATCATCTACATGGAGAAAGCTGCTGTCTGGGAACGATTAAACGAAGATAAGTTCTGGAAGAAACAGAACTGTATCATTGTGAGCTCGCAAGGGCAATCAACGAGAGGCATCAGGAGACTCCTCCAGCGATTATCATCAGAGCACAAACTCCCCATATACGTGCTGACTGACAACGACCCGTGGGGTATCTACATCTACTCCGTACTCAAGTACGGTTCTATTAGCTTAGCACACATGTCAGAAGGGCTTGCTATTTCAAACGTCAAGTACCTTGGCGTCACGTGCGATGACGTGGAAAAATACCAGCTGCAGCGACATTACATCGCATTAAATGACAAGGACATCGCACGTATCAAACAAATGGCCGACTACGAATGGTTCAAAGACAACAAGGCATGGCAACGCCAGTTCAAGATGATGAAGAAAGCGAAAGCAAAGGTAGAAATCCAAGCTCTCAGTGCGAGAGGCATCACCTTCATCTCTGACACATACCTCCCTGAAAAGATTAAGAACAAGGACTTCCTCGAATGATCTTCCGCATCATCTTTGGCATGCTTATTCTTGTTGCGTTGTTTACTGGCAGTTTTGAGGTTGCTGCGTTTAATACAGTGATTTTTTTAGTCACACTACTGCTTCCATACCTCGCACGGTATGATGATGAGTACAAGCTGCTTGATGAAGCGTTGATGGTGATGTTTTCGCTCGCTGTGCTTGTCTCGATGTTCTTCAATTGGGAGTATGTGTTCTTCATCGGAATCGATACTGCTTTTCACCTTGCAGGGGGGTTTTTTGTTGGGTGGTTCGCAGCAATATTTTTCAAGAAACAACGCACGAACATGTACATTCTGGCAGTGCTCTGCACTGCACTCGTGATTGGCGTGGGATGGGAAGTTTTCGAGTGGGTATTTAGCTGGATGCCAGATATCATCAGCGTCCCGTTTGACCCACAGGGGATACATGACTCCATAAAGGATCTTGTCGCAGATATGCTGGGTGCCTGTGCACTTGTGCTCTGGAAATGCCGTCACAAGCTATTTAAATAGCATTTTCTAGTATCACTCCGTGAAAAGCGCGGGCGCGATGCGAGAGACAGCGGCAAAAGGCAACGGGATGCTTCGCCCAGGTGACTCGAGAGATATTCTTGTGACTGAGTGGGAGATTGAGAAAGAGACCATCATGTTCTTCAAGATGATCTACAGGCAGATCTGGGAGTACCTCAAGGAGAGCGAAATCTACTTTCATCCGCAGTCAGGGGACATGATTATTGAAGATCTCTATTGGGAACGTTGGGAACCGAGCGGTGAGAAAAGCCAGTGGATCTGGTGGCGGTTCTTGATCGGGACAGGAAACCCGTTTTTGCACGGCTTCTGCTCCTGGGACTACCAAACGTTGTACGTGCGTGACAAAGATAAGGCGTACAAAGGGAAAAAAGTCCCCCAATCTGCGATCACCGACTTATTCATCCGTGCGAAATTCTACTTACAGTTCGATCGAGATGACAAATTCAAGAACAGCATCGTCTGGAAGTTCAGGAGAGCATTCTTTAACCGTATCTACTATCAAGAGATCCAACAGATCAAATCCACGATCTATCAGCACGCGATGGACCTCAACAGACTCTGCAAAGGGATTCTCGAGGCAGAGGCTGACAGGGAATGGACAACGACAAGCTACGGCAAACTTGGCTACAAGGAATGGGGCGACGACTGGGATACCGAGTTGAAGCCTTAAGCAAGAAGTTTGTTGAGTTCTTCTACGATCTGTTCATGAAATGCATCTGTAACTGTGCACAGTTTTTTCCTGATAACATCTTTGTGTACTGTGAACACTCGTTGTGGTTTCACCCAGCTTTTCAGTGGAAGTTTTCCTGCTGTAATGGCAGTCTTTCCTATCAACATACCTTCTTTTTGTGTAGCACTGGTTATGAGACAACAAATTCTGTCTTCTGTTTTGTTCAACAGTTTGTTTGAAAGAATGAGTGCTGGTCGCTGTTTCGCAGCTGAAAGATCTGAATACGGAAAAGGGAGGAGAACTATGTCTTTCTTGTTATACATCGTTCCACCGTTCGTCTGCTTTATTGTCCCAGTCTTTCTTTAAGACGTCCTCTGAGGCAAGCATTGTGAGAATACTTTCTTTGTTCGGATGCTTGCCCAGTGTATCAAGCTCGTCAAGTCGCTTTTCGATTGTTTTTCGTACGAATTCGCTCCATTTTATTTCTGAATACTCCCGCATTCGTCGATGAATGGTGTTTTCGATGGAAAGTGTGATGTTCGTCATACAAGAAATAAGTGACGTCACTTATTTAAGTCTTTTGGAAATCCTTATAAACCCGTCTCTCGAGAGTATCGTCTGAGGTGAGTATGACAGTTCATGTGAAGAAGCTCTTGCGAAAGGGTAAGTGTCTTATTCTTTCGTACGACGAAGGACTTGAGCACGGCCCACACGAGTTTAATGCGAAGAACGTCGATCCGGAATGGATCTTTGACCTCGCATACGAAGCGAGATTCTCTGGAATTGCATGCCACATCGGTGTTGCTGAGAAGTACCATAAAGGACCATACAAAGATCTTCCACTCATCGTGAAAGTAAACGGTTCTTCGAAGCTGCCGAATATTAGCCCGATTAGCACACAGATTTGCTCTGTAGAACGGGCCGTCAAGGCGGGGGCGTCCGCTATTGGCTTCACGATGTATGATGGCAGTCCAAATGAACCTGCAATGTTAGAAAGCTTTGGTCGTATTGTTGAGGAGGCGCACGCGTACAATCTTCCTGTGATCGCATGGATGTACCCTCGCGGGCCGAATATCAACTCGCAGAGCAATGATATTCTCGCGTATAGTGTCCGTATGGCCTTAGAGTTAGGTGCTGACTTGGTGAAAGTCAAGTACAACGGTGACTCTGAGAATCTAAAGTGGATGGTTCGTTGTGCTGGCAAGACGCAAGTTATCGTGAGTGCTGCTCGGAAAGGGTCTGCTATTGAGTTCTTAGATGAAGCGGGTGTCGCAATGCGTTCTGGTGTGCTTGGCATGGCGACTGGCCGCGTATTGTGGCAACATAAAAAACCATTTACCGTCGCGAAGGCATTGAAAGCGATTGTGTATGATGGGAAAACCGCAGCTGAAGCTGCACAGTTGCTCAGATAATGTTCGATATCGCACGATAGCTTTTTTAAGAGTAGTATTCTCATTACACTATGAACTGGATCTTGCATTTTTTGATTGGTGGCGTTGTAACTGCAGGGATGATCTATCTTGCACAGCACGTGAACCCGAAAGCTGCAGCGCTGCTGTATGCTGTTCCAGTTCAGTTTACGATTGCCGTTATATTTATTTTCAAGGGAACGTCCGATGCGACGATACAGAAGCTGACAGTTGAGACACTCTATGCGCTGACTCTCTTTGTCGGGTTCATTCTCCTCTTCTTCTTTCTCATGAAGAAATTCGAGTTCTGGACAAGCCTCGGTATGTCGTATCTCGCCTTTACCGTTGGCGGCATCATCTACATGCACCTATAGTCTTTTTATAGTCATCGCGAGTCTCCTGTTCCATGGAACCATGGACGAAGAAGTATCAGCCGAAGAAGGCGGAAGAACTTGTTGGGCAAAAGAACGTCTATGAGAAAGTACGCTCGTATGTGCAGCAGTTCAAGGGAAAGAAGCCATTGTTACTTGCTGGGCAGCCAGGGGTGGGGAAAACAACCGTTGCGTACGTTGCCGCTGCAGAGTTGGATCTCGAGCTCTTAGAAATCAACGCATCTGACACGAGAAACAAGAAAAGCATCGAATTACTTATTGGCGCTGCCGCAAAGCAGCAATCACTCTTCTTCAAAGGACGCATCATTCTCGTTGATGAAGTCGATGGCGTCTCTGGCGTCAAAGATCGTGGCGGTGTGGTCACACTCGTAAAGCTCATTAAGGAATCTGGACATCCGATGATTTTCATTGCGAATGATATAGAGAATAAAAAGCTCAAGCCACTCCGCAAGGTATGTGAGGTTGTCCAAGTCGAAGCGCCCGCTGTGAATGATGTTGTTGCATTCTTAGAATATGTTGCGAAACAAGAAGGTGTTGTTGTGACGAAAGACACATGCACTGCAATCGTACGCAGAAATGCAGGAGATATACGCGCATCGTTGAATGATCTGCAATCACTCGGACAAGATATTGATGTCTCTTTGCTTGGAGAACGAGAACACGTGGAAGAGATGCAGCATGCACTATTGCGCGTGTTCAAAACGACATCCGCGGATGTAGCATTACCTGCATTCGATAATGTTAGTGAGAATGTTGATAAAATTCTCCTCTGGATTGACGAAAACTTGCCGAGAGAGTACACGAAAGCAAAAGATCTAGAGCGCGGCCTCGATGCGTTAGCTGAAGCTGACAAATTCTTTGGCCGTATTCGAAGATGGCAGTACTACAGATTCTATGTATATATTTACAATCTCTTATCAGCAGGGATTGCGCTCGCGAAAGATGAAAAGTATCCTGGCATGACGAAATACGTTGAAACGAAACGCTTATTGAAAATCTGGATCTACAACCAGAAGAATTTCAAGCGGAAGCGGCTTGCTGAGCAGTTAGCGCCACAATTACATACGAGCAGCAAGCGAGTACAACAAGAAATCCTGCCGTTCCTGAAACTATTGTACAAACACAACCCTGCTGTGCTTGAGAACTATGATCTTGATGAAGACGCTATCGCGTGGTTAGCGAAGTAGTTATTTTCTTCTCAAGGTCCATTGATTGTGACTCCGTGCAAAATCTTCGCGAGTCGCTTGATTCCTTGAACGAGTCGCGGTCCTGGGCGGTGCAACATATCACCTTGCACGTTGAAGACACGTTCGTACTTCACTGCATTTAATCCTTGCCACCCCTCGCGACCTTCGAGCAACTCAACATTGTACTCATCCTCACCAGGCACACACGAAATAATCATCTGTGGATCGAATGCCTGCACCGCTTCAACGTTTACTTGTCCTTGGAACGGTGTGCCGCCTGCAAGTTGCAAGAGTTCGGAGACGTACCCCGAAGAAGCGACTGTATCATTGTGATGCACCTCACAATACACACGAACTGGATGGAATTTCGTAGCTTTCTCGCTCACTTGCGCGATAGCGGAACGAATATCATGGACGATCATGTCTGCCTCCACTTGCTTTCCTAAACGTTCACCGAGGTCAAGGATTTGTTCGTAAATCATATCAATTGATTGTGGATCAAAGAGCACTTTCTCGTATTTGTCACCGATCAAGTCTCCTTGTCCGGGGCCAAGCAGCACGAGCTCTGGTTCGAAGACATCCACCATGACGTCATCCACTGTATCCCAGACGCTCGGGATCTTTGTTGCTGCAGCAGGGTAGAGAGAATCTTCAGAGCGGCCAACGAGCATGTCGCCTGCTCCCAGTGCGAAGAGCAATTCTGTCGTGCCTGGATGTAGAGAGAGTATTCTCATGAATGTCACCAACCCACCTCTCTGTTTAAAACAGTTATGGAAAAGGGACTCTGGGACGAATCCCAGAGCATTGGAGTTCCCCAGAATACCTGTGTGCGACAAAGGTGTTTTCGGGTTCCCCAGTTTATAGCTACACATGTTGTTTAAATACGTTTCGTCGAAGGGCTTATAAATCGATCATGGCAGAAACGGTATCGTGCACGATCGTTCGCATATTATGCTTTTTGTTGGCATGTTGTTTGTAGCAGTCGCTACGTTCTGGTTTGTGCTCGACCCCGTGATTCCTCTTGAGAAAAATGTTCTTGGCACCCCTACCGCGACTGTGGACGATTATGCGCCGCCAGAATATGATGGCGTACCATATGTGACGACATCGTATGACACGCAGCTACATGTTGTTGTTACCATGCAAGATGCGTTTGTCTACAAAACCGGCTATTATGAAGAAAATGACCTCTGGGTGCCATTCACGTTCGACGAGCAGCCAACGCAAGGTGACTGGATTGCGCACAGTGCACGTGCGAGTGTCGATGCGCCAGCGACAGGTCATGCGCTGGTACTGCTGTGTATGAGAAATGGCGCGGATGTTGTTTGTGGACCAAAAGCTGGTCAGACAGAACGATTGTGGACACTCGTGCCATACCCGTAGTTATTTCTCGAAGAACGCTTTGACCGTGTCATCCATTCTCGGTTTTGCTTTTGGTCCTAGCTTATAGTAGATTTTTTCTGCTTCGCCGCCCCAGCTGTAGTTCCCTTTTGTCTTCTTGACTTCTGCGACTTCGAATTCGCCGAGTTGCTGGCCCTTTCGTAAGTGGTAGTAGATGACTCTGAGCGTGACTGCTGGGAAGAGTTCTTTGTACACTTTGTAGATTTCGTAGCCGTAGCCTTGCTTCATGAAGTAGAGTATCTCGACGACGTTTTGGCGTACTTTGCTGTACGTTGGCCTCCCCCGTTTTGCCATATCGTTCCTAGTGGAAAATCTGTTTTTAAATGTTTTGAAAAAAAGTACAATATGGAAAAGAAATAGGCGTTTCCCTGAAAAACTTTTATAAACGCCCCACCTATTCTCTTCTCCATGTACACGAAGACGCTTTCTACCGTCCAAGAGAATGAGCTTGGCCTCGTTGGGCAGCGAGCACTGGACTTAGCATTGTTAACAGAGCATAAGGTGCCGATTCCACATAGTTTTGTCGTATTAACATCTGCATTTGCAAAGCTTGTTGAGGAAAATGATCTCAGGAAGCGGATTGACTTCCTCTTGAGCCATATCGAAGGCGCTGAAGGCTTACAAAACGTCTACACGAGCGTCAGAAAGGCTGTCACGACTGCAGAGCTCCCTGAAGGATTGCAACAAGAGCTCCAGGAAATGTACGATAGTATCAGCACACCTGGCGTTGGCCTCTCCAGCAAACAACTCCCGGTACGCCTCATTCTCAGCACGAACTGGGTCGAGGATGCTGAAAGTAATGATTCTGTTATCCAAGATGTGCATGGATTTGAGGAGTTCATGACCGCGCTCAGAGAGTTATGGGCGTTCACCTACCATCCATCACAGTTAAGCAGACGAATGAAAGAAGGATTCAATGAAAAACTCCTGCATGTTGCAGTACTTGCGCAAGTGATGGAAAAGCCTTTGTCAAGTGTGCACACGTACTCCGCGATGCCGCAAGACGATGAGAAAATCTACCTACAGACGTACTACGGCTATCCAGACTTACGTGAGCGTGTCACGAAAGATTACTATGCTGTCGGCAAGGACTCGTTACACATTGTGTTGCGCGAACTGAAAGAGCAGAAATACAAGCTTGATATTGGCACAGACGGACTCACGTTAATTGCAACAGGGGGCAAGAACGAACATGACAAAGTGATCAAACGACACATTGCAGATGTTGCACGTTTAACGAAGAAAGCAGAGTACGTCGTCCATAGTCCTGTGAAAGCATTCTTCCAAACAACGGAAGACAGCGTGACGTTACTGTGGGTGAATCGCTTGGACATGGATCGTGTTGCGGAAGTTGAGACTGCAGTGCCTGCAGTTGCGCCCGCGCAGGAGGCAGCGCCTGCTGTTGAAGTTGTTGATATCCCGGAAGAAACAGCTCCTGAAGAAACAACAGCTGAAGATTTCGTTGACATGAGTACACTTGCAGCAGCGACAGAGCCTGAACCCGTTGAAGAGCCAGTTGTTGCGGAGTCCCCTGAAGAAGCACTCCATATTCCTGCAGGGCCGAAAGTTGTTGTTGAAGAAGACGAAACAGCTGAGGCACATACTGCAGCTGCAGTTGTAGAAGACGTGCACCCGACCGTTGATCCTGAAGAAACTCCTGAACCTGTTGAGGAAGAAGAACCTACTGAAACTCCTGAACTAGTTGAAGAACCAAGTCAATCGGAAGAAGCGGTTGCAGAAGTCCACACTACAGAACCAGAGACACCAGTTGTGGAAGAACATGAGGAAGCAACACCTGAGACAACAGAAGAAGCCTACACTGCCCCTCCCGAGACACCTGTTGCAGAAGTTATTCATGAAACTGAGCCAGAGGAAGCGGAAGAAGAGACAGAAACGCCAGGCGCTTCTGAACCAATCACCGAAGCTGAAGTAAGCGAACCATACGTGACGCCAACTGTTGAAGAGGAAGAAGTGACATCTGCAGAAGAGATTGAGGAGACTGTCCAGGGTGAAATATTAGCGTCAAGTTTGCATTTGGCTGAGGGGATCGTTGGTGAGAAGTACAAAGAACATGGCGAGCCTGTGAATTTACTGGATATGGTAGAGAAACTTGGCATCCATGCAGACCTCGATGTCCTCCGTATGGCTATTGATGCTGTGAAAACAAACGCTGCTCTTTCTCAGGAAGAATACACGAAGGCTGCGAACGAGATTTCTCGGTTGCTGAGTGACTAGGTTAGAAGAATGCGCCGATCTTTGCTAAAGTACAGAGAGTTTCTTTTTAGTACTATTTTTTACTAAAATATTTAAATTGGAACATTCTCCTCGACAAATATGGATAAAGATAAGCTCAAAGAGCTCGGACTTACTGACAATGAAGTTGACATTTACATCACACTTCTACAGATAGGAGAAAGTCCAGTGATTGCTATTGCAGATGAATCCGGTATCTTCAAGCAAGCAGTATACAACTCACTTGAGCGGCTGGAACAAAAAGGATTCGTTCAGAACACACAGCAGAAAGGGAAGAAAGTCTACAAAGCAGTCAACCCGAAACGAATTCTTGACTATCTTGACGCACAAAAGGATCAGTTTGAAACACTTGTGCCAGAGCTCATCACTCTTGCGAAAGCACCGAAAGAAGATATTGAAACAGAAGTGCACAAAGGCACGAGCACTGTCAGAATTGTATTGAACGATGTTATAAATACACTCAAGGAGCAAAATGGGCACGAAGTTCTTATCAGTGGCATCGACGAGAGAAAATTCTTAGAAGCTGACAAGAATGCTATGCACAAACAACTCAAAAAACTCCAAGAATATGGTTTTGTAGAAAAACTGCTTTCAGCGAAGGGAGATACACTCTTTTTCGAAGGAGAACAATCAGAGTATCGGTGGATTCCACAACGATTTTTCAGTCCAATACCGACATATGTCTATGGAGATAAAGTCGCCATCATAATTTGGGGAAATCCGAACCAAAGCATCATTATCAAGAACAAAGATGTGGCTGAGGCGTATGCGAAACAATTCTATTTTCTTTGGGAGCGAGCAAATTTACCAACGATTACGAAACACGGGAATGAAGAAATCAGAGCACTTTTGGAAAAAGTGCCGCATATTTCTGAGGTAACACCCGATGATGAAAAGCTCTATAATTCTTTCATCGATAAAGAGAAGGAAGAGTATTGCTATGGGAATAACTGGGCATACTTTATGCAAGCAGCTCGAAGACTATGGTATAAGTTCTACGATGGAGAAACGCTCATCACAGTAACGATAAAGGAAGAAAATAGCTCGCAATTTGTTCTTGTGCGACCGTTAGGAAAGCATCTGAAGAAGAAGCTATCTGATTTAGCGGAAAAACTTGCCAAGTTGTCGAAGAAAAACGTCATTATCAAGAAAGTAACAGCAGAACAAGTAAAAAAACTCAAGAAAGTTGGCTTTCAAGAGGGCATTAAGGATCCATGGCACACGCACTTTGTGCATGACGATGACACATTTCCTCAGCAAATCATCAATCTGAAAAATATTGACCTGAAAGGAAGAAGATGGAAAGACTTTCGCCATGATCTCGCGCCTCTTTTACAAAAACACACATATGATGTCCAAGATCTCACTCCTGAAAACGTTGATGATGCACGAGCTGTGCTGAATCTCTGGGCGAAGCAAAAACACAGTGAAGGAAACGAGAGCAAACAGCATTTCGTACGATCACATGAATTTTTCATTGAACACTTCAAAGAGAAAATTGACAACAAGAGATACTTCGGTATTATTCTATACATGAACACCATTCCCGTTGGATTTTCTTTGAGTGGAAAAATATCATCGACATGTGTTGGTCAATATGCAAATATTTCTGATAGAACGATAAAAGGTGCAGCTGAGTTGTTGCTGTACAGCGCTTTAAAGAAAATGAAGTTCGCGAAGTACAAATACGTGAATCTCGGCGGTAGTGAAGAACGATCACTTTACACGTACAAACGAAAATTCAACCCAGATATGGAGTGGCGAATGCATTTCATGGTCTACCCTATATCGGATCAATCTTAGAACTTTTGTATCTTTCCGGATGAAACGAATCTGTAAATTTCACTATCGACGGTGTTAAGCCCCGTTCAGCTAACCGCTCTTGTAATTGCTCCGTAAACGACTGTTGATCATACCCAAGGCAAATAATATCTGGTTTGATCTCCACAACAATATCAAGCTTATCTCCTTCATTCCCGATCACAGCATGATCAACGTATTCCAACGCCGCAACGGCGACGCGACGCTCCTCTTGCGTTTGTGTTGGTGCTTTTCCTTTCAAAGAAGTCACTGTATCATCACGAGCAATCACAACATAGAGTTCATCGCCATGCTCCTTTGCGGTATGCAAGTGAAATTCGTGGCCAGGGTGCAGCTTATCGAATGTCCCAAACGTCAGGACTCGGACCATAGAACACTCGTAAGAAACGTGATTTATAAAGTTTGGCTAAAGAAAAATTGGTAATAATTTTACCTAAAAAAGAGTAAAATATATAAATAAAATGAATTTAACACACAAAAATGAGTATAAAAAATCTCGAGAAAAAAGGAACAGTAAGCAAAATCTCTCCACTTGAAAAAGAACGATATATTGAGTTCTTTACAAACGCTTGGCAGGAAAACTTCGATCATGCGAAACACACGCAAAAAAGCTTCCCTCGTTGGAGCATCATCTCTGGGTACTATGCAATGCATGATCGAGCGAAATTATTTCTTGCAACACTCAACGTTCAAGTTGATTTTAATGTACACACAACAACAGTCCAGGCACTCAAAGCTGTTGCGAAAGATAAAGAACTGATAGCGCTCTTCGAAATAGGTCATAAAGAATTCATCACATTCGCGAACGATCTTGCTCAAGGAAAAAATGAGCGTGTAAAAGCACAATATTACACAGGAACTGCATATATGCAAAAGGAATATCAAAAACAAGCAAATGAATTTCTCGAAGAAACAGTCAAGCCGTTTCTCGAACGAATAGAGGGACTCTAGTGCTACCACTCATCTTTACACAAGATTGCTACAAACTGCTTATCGTTTTTGCTGCTTCTCCTGGTTCTCGCTGGCAACGAAAAGAACTACAGAAGTTCACACGCCTGAACAACACGCAAATTGATAGAGCGTTGCGTCTTCTACTATCTGCAGCGATGCTTACGAAGAAAAAGAGGTTGTATGCGCTGAATCACGAACAAGCGATACAAGAACACCTTATCAACGAGTACAAAAGGCTCCGCCAACTCCCATTTTCCGTTTACTTTACAATCGTTGACATAGTTTTCTTTCTCGCACGACATAATGTAACTGTATATTTATTTGGAAGTTATGCAAAACTCACCTACAAGGATACTTCAGATATTGATATCGCAATACTTTGGGAGGAAAAAATTGATAAAAAGAGCGTAGCTAACACACAAGAAAAAATTAACAGAAAATATGGGGAGAAACTTGAACTTCATTACTTTGAAAAGAAATCTTTTATGAAAAACAAAGGAGATCCTCTCGTCAAAGACATTCTCAAGAATGGTTTGCAGCTCTAGCGTTCCAGCACGTAAAAATGCCTCGTCATATGCTTGTGGATATAGCTCGAGAAATGGGCGCATACCTTCCAGCCATGAAAGTTCTTCATCTCGCAAGGCAAGCCGAGCACCATGCGATCACACGAGGTCTTCGCCCGTAACAAGAATGCCTCCAGCAAGCTCTTCATGTTCACCGGTTTTGTGCCCTTTCCGTACGGTAAATCAGTCACGATAGCTGCCTTCGGCAGCCACACGGTCGCGTCAGCAAGCCGTAACTCTGGGCGTAAATAGTACGCACTACAATTCTTCTTCGCTCGCGCGATCATCTTCGGTTCGATGTCCGCGCCAGAAATCTTTTTTCCTGCCAATCCTGCTTCTAACACTAGGCCGCCAGCGCCACAGAATGGGTCGTGTATCCTATCCACACAGACTAAGTGGACGAATGCTCTCGCCAGTGCAGGGTGCATCCCCGTCGGGTGCGGCGCAGGCAGTAAATGTGCCCTTCTGATTTCGAAATCGCCTTTGTATTCCTGTGCACGGAGGCCGATATAGGCTTTTTTCTTTGTTAACACTATCTCCACGATCGTTTCAGGGTTGAGCAAATCAACCGTTGCCTGCTGCTTCTGCCAGACGATACTCGCAAGCTCTCGCTCATGCACAGCAAGCTCGACTTTCTTTGTTAAGACGACGCGAAAGCTTCCTTGCACGGGGATCTCGAGCGTTTTGAGGCGTTCCTGGAGCTTCCCAGGGGCACAGACAGCAAGTACGTGGATGATTTTCCTCGTGAGTGCGAGTTCCTGTGGGATTTTTCGCTTTCCTTTGAAGAAGAGTGTACCATCCTCTGCTTGTTCTTTGTGGTTCCACCACCCCCAGCCATGGATAAGCGCTTTTGCTTCAGCGACAGCTAACTCCAGTTCGTGCTGCTTGAGAATGCATAATACTCCCCTCATGTGGTTTCAGAAGGATTCTGGCTTTTTATTTGTTGCGACATACATTCCGCGTGGGCAGAGTTCTTGTGTTCCTGGATCAATGTATGCAGTAGAGAATGCAGAAATCCCATCAACCGGTCTTTGAAACACGAAATGATCCCCATCGTTTAGATTACACAACCATGGATCGAGATACAAACCAACTGTGTTCCCTCTTAAAATCCACGGTCGAGCTGAAGGTACTGTAGCTTCTTCATTGAGAGCAAGCCAGAGGTCGTTCTCATGCTCGCAAAAGTGGATTCTCGATCCTTGTGGGAAGATCTCTGCAATGAGATCCTTGAATGCAGTATGATTGTCAAGAGCGCTACATTCGAGCGTTAGTCTGAATCGTTCGCTGTCCACGCCTCGCGTACCTGCATTCTCTCTTCAAAAACCTTTTGTTCGAAAACACCAACCTTTATAAACAACGTGGATGCCCCTCTGAGAGGCCTTCCTCCTGGAGCAACACCATGTTTACGGGGAAAAGCATTATCGATGTTCACTCGCTCACAAGAGATGAGATTGAGTACATTCTTACGAAAGCTGCAGAGATAAAACAGGCACTGCAAGAAAAAAAGCCCAACGTCTACAATCTTGCGAGGAACAAAGAGCTATTAGCAGCGCTCCTCTTCTACGAAAACAGCACAAGAACGAAGAACAGCTTCGAAATCGCGGCAAAACGTCTTGGGTTAGAGACTGTCGGCTTCGCAGGCACAGAAGGCACATCCGTCAAGAAGGGAGAATCACTCAAACACACACTCGATATGTTCCACGCGTACGGCTGTGATGTGGTCATCATGCGACACCACCTCGATGGCGCTGCGAAATACGCGGCAGACTACCTTGACATTCCCGTCTTTAACGCTGGTGATGGACAGCATGAGCATCCAACGCAAACGCTTCTCGATCTTTTTACTATCAAAGAACACCTCGGAAAGCTCACAGGTATTGACATCGGCATGGGAGGCGACTTGAAATATGGACGCACTGTGCATTCTCTCGCGATTGCCCTCGCAAAATTCAGGAACGTACGCTTACATTTGTATTCGCATAAGCTGCTCGCGATGCCAAAGAGCATCCTTACCTACTTGAAGGAGCATAAAGTGAAGGTGACCGTACACTCTTCGTTCGAAAAGATGCTCAAGAATGTGGACGTCTTCTACCAGACGAGAATCCAGAAAGAGCGGATGCCTGATCCGGAAGAGTTCGAGAAGGCGAAAGATGCATGTCGGTTCACACTCAAGCACATGGAGCTCACGAAAAAGAAGTTCGGCATCATGCACCCGCTCCCAATCAACAAAGAGTACCCATCTATCGAGCCAGATGTTGATTATCATGAAAAAGCACTGTACAAGACACAAGCAGGGAATGGTGTCCCTACACGATTAGCGGAGATTGCACTCTCCCTCGGCCTTCTAGGGAAGGATTTCAAAGGGAAAACGCACACTGAAACAGCGCCGAAGCAAACATTTATGCGTGAACTCAAAGTCAAGAAGCAAGAGAAGAAAACAGATCAGAGCCTAAAGCCGATCAGAGACGAAGGAACTGTTATTGATCATCTCCAAGCAGGCACAGCACAGAAGCTCATGTACTTGCTGAAAGTGGAGGAGCGCGGTGATATCTATCGTGGTGGTACGGTCAGAAGGCTCAGCAACAGAAGACGATTGAAAGCGATGCTGATGATTGAATCTCGCACTCTAACAGATGATGAAATGAAAGTTGTTGCCGCGATCAGCCCGAAATGCAGGGTGAACACGATTCAGAAAGGCGATGTTGTCAAGAAAGTTGAACTTCGGATGCCTGAAGTGATTGAAAACGTGAAATACCTGAAGTGCAAGAATAGCAATTGTATTACGAGAGTTGAGTTCCAAGAGCATATCACACCGAAATTCATCCGCGCAGGAAAGAAAATTCTCCGTTGTCATTACTGTGATCACTTACAGGAAGGGAAGGATTTGTTGTGATGATAAAACTTTGCAAGGAAGAGAATTTTCCCTAGTGCAATTTCGGATTCCTAATCTTCAATTTCTTTACAATGCTATCTGTCGTTGTATTCTCTTCGCGCATCATATCTATCATATCTTCTGTTGGTAAGGGTGGAATGATTACTGCGAAGAGTGTCATGAGCCAGCGAAGCAGGCATGGAACGTGAACGACATGCACACCCGGATGAATTCTCTTCGCTAAGGATGCATACGTGAAGATTTCTGGGCCGCCAACCTCGACAGTTCTGTTACGGATTCTTCTGTTAGCAGCTGCAACAGCAACGTTTGCAACAGTTTCAACTGCAACCGGCTGCACTGTTCCGTTCGCAAGGAGTGGGTAGAATCCCGTCTGGCAAATCTTCCGAAACATGTTAATTGATTTGTCCTTCTTGCCGAAGATCATTGATGGACGGATGATTGCGTACGGTACGCCTGAAGACTCTATCATGAGCTCCGCTTTTCTCTTTGACGTCTGGTATGGTGTCCCGTCCAGCTTCGCACCCAACGCACTGATGTGCACGAATTGTTGAATCCGTAATTTCTTTCCTAGCTTCAGGAGCCATTCAGTGAAATCAACGTGCGTTTCCTGGAATGTATACACATTCTCTTTAAGAATGCCAACACAATTAATGATCACATCCGCTCTCGTGGGGACCGCTTTGTGTTTCCTGTTATGTATGATAACTTTGTGCCCTTCTTTCTCAAGAAGTTTGACGACTTCACTTCCAAGAAAGCCAGTCCCGCCAGCGACTAGGATGTTCATCCTCTCAAGAGTACCCTGGAGGTTAAAAACGTTACTCTAGTTCGGCAGCACCAAACAACACACCAAACTCCTTACACCAGATCAGCACGTGTTTGTACTCTTCTATGTTCACGAAACTTGGCATGATATACGTTTGATCGCCTGTGAATGAGCGAAGCTTGCCAAGATTCACAGCGTTCGTTGCGTATTCGTCTGTCGATAGATAAACAAACAGATCAGGTCCTCTATCAACGTGGAAATCTTCTAGTGCAAGATGAAGGATACCACTTTCTTTGTACACAGTCGCGAGTCCTGCAGTCTCATGTTCTTTATCTTTGAATGTTCCCTGCCGAAGTGGTTCATTTCCGAGCACGTCTGGTTCTGCGGATTTTGCAGGCACGTATCTCTCATCACGAACGAGCTGCTGCGCACTGCTATCAACCCCCGTGCGCACATCAGTGTCCACACGGCCGCCGCAGCTGATGAGCAGCAATGTTACGAGCAACAGTATCCAACGCATACGTTCGAAAAGTGCTATCATCATCTTAAACGTAACGTTTTTGAACAACGTCCTTGTACATACTTCATGGACTTCCTCACCATTGCACTCCTTATCTTCGTAGCCGCAATTTTCTTCTTCCTCGGCAAACTCATAGCAACACTCAGCTTCAAGGAGCGAGAACGAGCAATACGAGCAGATACGGCAAAGAGAAGCCGCGCTGTCGTCGGCGGCCAGGTATCTGAGCAGCTCGCGCCATTCCTGCCTGATTTCCCTTTTAAACCGTCAGAAGTGAAGTTTGTGGGAAAACCTGTTGATTTTATCGTCTTTGAAGGGCTGGATGAGAAAGCAATCACGAACGTTGTCTTTTTAGAGGTGAAATCGGGAAAATCTCGCTTGTCAAGTGTGGAAAAAACACTTAAAGAGACGATTGAGCACAAAAACGTCGCATTTGCAGAATACCGGGTGCCTGATGGGAAAACGTAGTGTCTTATGGTATGTGTTTGTTGGTTCTCGTGGTGGAGAGACACGCATGTGCATCATTGATTCTCTTATGAGAAAGCCAAAAAATCCTCGAGAACTCTCCGTGGAGTTTGAACTTGATTACTCAACGATCCGGCACAGTCTCCGTGTCTTAGAGAAAAACAGGATCATTTATTCAGATGGCAAGAAGTACGGCGCAAAATACATGATCACGCCAGAATTTGACAATGCAGAGTATGAAGAATTACAGAAGTGTCAGACGTGCACGAGACATAAGGGAAAAGATACTTAAAGAAGATGGGAGGACTATGACTATGTTACTGGAACACAAGATCATCACAGCATTCACGCTGATCAATATTGGATTACTTATTGGTATTATCACGCTGAACATCAAATCATACATCCGTGTGCGTGCATCGTACACGATGTTCATTCTTGTGTTCGCAGGTATTTTCTTGATTCAGAACTTGATTAATGGGTATTTCTTCCTCACGAATATGGAACTGTGCGTGAGCAAGATCGGCTGGCACATGATTATCCTTGCAGGACTGCAGAGCGTTGCATTCGCAAGTCTCATGTGGATGGAACTGCAGTAGCGAAATATCAGTACTTTGCAGGCTCGTTGTGGCCATACGGAAAGTCAGCAACGAGAACAGTTTCAGGGAATCTTCCCCGAGCAACTGCACCTGCTGTTGGCACGCTAGAAGGAGCTCGTTCATAATCCCCATGAAGAACTACTACTCTTGGCGGTGTTGCGTTTTCTGGAGGAAGTGCTCTCCTCCCTGAAGCAGTTCTTGCTTCTGGTATTTCGCGTTTCAATTCTCTCATATTTTCACCAAGAGCTCTTCTTTATTTATAAAGATAAAGGAAAAAAAGTTAGCTGCGCTTCGTGCACATCGGACAGAGTGACCTTCGTGCTTTCTTCACTGCGTTGCGACTCTTGAACGTCACACGATCAGATCGCTTGACTTTCTTGAGTGCCATACACCCACGCTTGTGTGCTCGTTTGCCGTTCTTGCTTGCGTAGAAGCGGACTTTTGCCCGTGTTACTGCTTTCTTCGCAGGCTTCTTTCGCGTAGCGCGCTTCTTTGGTACGACGACAATAACGTTCTCCTCTCGTGTCATCCTTTTCTCTCGTGCTGTAAGCAAGAGTAAAAAGAGAATGAGTAAGATAAGAACGAGCTCGATGATGAGCAAGTGCTTACACCAAACACAGATCCACTCTCCGCAGGAAAGATCCTTCTTCGGGATTACGCGGAGGATGAACGCTGGGCTCGTAGCAGTGCCACTCTTCAAATCATTTGCAGTGACAACAAGCTCGTTCTCGCCGACGAAATTATGGTCTGGCGTGAGTGTCATTCGATTATCATCGATAGTGACACGAACATCACGAGGCTGTGTTGCGCTGTACGCAAGGTCATCGTAGTCTGGATCATCGAAGTACTCATCAAGGTTCAGCTCGAGTGGCATGTTCTGATACCATTCAAGGACTGTTGCCTGACTCTGAGCACTTCTCTCGTACTGTGCTTCTGCTGCTGGCAGCTGCAAGAATGGCAGAGCGAGTAACAGGAGTACAATCAACACGAGGATGACTGTCTTCGCAAGGTTGATCGTTGCACGTGCCATTGGGCGTAGCTTGAAGAGGCCAAGCCATGCGCATACAAGGATGAGCAACATGATCAGTACAACGAGCAAGAGTAAGAGGACGATCTTACCGCAGCCGCAGATACCTGCTAAGGACAAACTGAAGAGCCATTGCATGAATCGCTCGAACCATGAGATGTTATTCAAGTCAACACCCACAGCTTCATCGTAGATGACGCCAAGGCCCTGCAGTGTGAAGGTTGGGAAGACCAAGTATCGGCCTTTCTCCTGTTCTTCAAGGTCAGCAGTTGGCTGTAAGTGGATGGACTTTTCATCGCCTGGTTGGAGTTCAATCTCCTCTTCAACAACAGAGAAGAGTGTACTCTCACTTGTGATTGTGTAGTTACCCCCTTCAATACCTGTGTGTCTGACAACGACAGGGATGAGGTTTGCGTCCTCACGAACGTTTACTTCATCTTCGTCGACTTGTACCATATGGCAGGTTCGCTGCGTCTGACTCTCGATTGTGATGATGTCAGATGCGACGATGTGTTCCTGTCCAACTGGGTAGACAAGGACTTCCGCCTGATACGTTTCGTCAGAGCATGGCAAGTTTGCTGTGACAGGCAAGTTGAGGTTCTGTTGTGGAGCTAGCGTTACTGTTCGCTCTTCTAAGAGGAAGAAGCTTGGTGCGTTGAGCTCAACTTGGAGCTTCTGCTCCCGCTCCCCATTATTCTGTAGGTTGACGAAGTATTGCTTCTTGCCACAACACGTGACACTCTCTTCGACAGATGTGAATTCGTCAACACGCCATTCTGCTGCTGGTTCGTAGCAGTGCTGGACATTGAGTTGCATCTCACGTGTCTTACTGAGGTCGCCGTGTGCATCCTTTGCTGTAACTTCTACTGTATACTCTCCTGGGCGGCTTGGATCGACTGTTAAGAGGACCTCTCGCTCGCTCTGTGGTGCGAGTTCTACAGTTGTGGAGTGTTCGCCTTCAAAGCTCACGAATGCTGGTGCATTCATTGTTAGTGTCACGTCATCTGGGACGTGTGCGGCGTTCTCTACTGTGATTGGGACTTGTGTTGTTGTTTCAGCGCATGCAGACATGCTTGTGCTGATATCGATACCGAAGCTGTATTCGTTTGCAACGGTCACTGTTCGCTCGACAGATGGGCCGAGGCCTACTTTGCTGCTCATGACAGTGAATGGAATAACGAATTCACCGTGCTGCGTACAATCGAGTGTGAACTGGACGCTCTGTGTTTCTGACTGGCCTGGTCTGAGTTGCAGTTCGTTAAGTTGTGTGATCGCAACATCATTGTACTCGCCAAAGTCAAGAGCGAATGTATCTTCAAAGGTACCAACGTTTGTCACAGTAACGTCGAAGACTGCTGGTTGGCAGAGGCCAACGTTTACTTCTTCTGGTGCAACTGCGAGCTGCATCGTTTCACATGGTGCAACGTTAATGCTCCGTGAGATTCTCTCAACACGACCAAAGCTATTGACTGCTTCAGCCATGTACTCGAATGTGCCTTCGAGATTGCAACTATCTTCAATATAGACTAAGACTTCTCGGAAGTGTCCTGGTGGAAGCTCAAAGGAGCTTTCTGCAAGTTTGATCTGTCGTGGGTAGCTCGTATGTAGGGTCAGGTCGAAGCTTGCATGGAAATTCCCCGTGTTCTCAACGATGAGTGTGTCTGTTCGTGCTTCGCATGAGCACATTTTGATCTGTTCATTCGTTGGCGTACTAAGTACGAAATCGTTCGTGTACTTGTTCACAACAAGCTCAGCGCTCGCGCTGAACATGAGTGCAAAGCACAGGAACATAACTGTGAGTAGTTTTCCGAGCTTCATTGGTTCACCTTCCGTTCATGAATTTTCCTATCGAGGTATCCCACGACGATAATACCGATGATGCCGATAAAAAGCATCAAGAGTAAGATAAGGAATAGTTTTGCAACCTTCCAGAATGTGGTGCTCGCGTCTTTTGTGCCACGAACATAGACATCAACTGGAATGGATGTTGTTTGTGTGCCTGCTGTGATGCTCAGATCTAATTCGCTTGAGCCTGCAGGTGTGCTTGCATCTGTTTGCAAGTAAAGGTACAGCGTGCCTTCATGGTTAGGGGAAAGAGCCATGCTTGCAGCTGGGTCAACTCGCCACGTGAAGCCGTCTGCGTTTGCAAGACGTGCGTTATACGTGACCTCTTTTTCCCCTCTGTTGATGATTCTGATTGGGATGACTGTGCTTTGCTCTCTGTCCGTGTCAACCTTCCCGAAGACGTTGATGACGCTTGTGTCGAGCGGACCTGTACCTGTGCCACAGAGGCCGCTTGGGTTGAGCTGGACACTGTACTCTGCGTTTTCAGCGCCGTATTTGTGTGAGGAACTTACTTTGAAAACGTACGTGCCTGGGTTTGCACATTCTGGTACGTTGATCCAGAAGTCAATTTTTGCTGTTTCGCCTGCGGGGATCACTGGCAAAGCATGCACATCTTGTACGTCGAGTGCGTTGTTGGAGACTGCTACCTTCACATCTTTGAGCTGCTCGTGATTGTTGTTAATGACACGAACGATGAGATGCGCGAATTCTCCTTGTTCTAACCTGTTGTCAGGGTAAACACGGACTTCCTGGATTGCCAGGTCGCAGGCATCGCCGATGCCATTGTTGTCCTTGTCTGTTTGTTCCTTGTTTGCGATTGCCGGGCATGTGTCGATTCTGTCGAAGACGCCGTCGCAGTCGTAATCAGGTTGCCAGCCGTGGCTGGTGTAGACGTTGCATGCTTGGGCACTTGCCATGCTCAGTGTGAACAGTGCAAAAAGTGCGAAAACGAGGATTCCCCCAAACGTTTTGATTGTCATGACTGAGTAGTGATAAGAGGTTATTTATAAAGGTTTCGTTTGTATCCATTTAAAAGTAGTTACGAAAAGCTTTTTGTATGATGGCTGAATACCTGGTGAGAATACAAGGAGCTCGAGACACTATGTACGATGCAGCAACAAAACCTTTCAACTGGACCCACATCTATATGGGTTCATTCAAACCTGGAAAATACGATTTTTTCAGAGAGCGACTTGATGTATTGCAGGGGAGAGAACATCTCACTGTGGGAGAAGGGTTATCGCTCCTCGGCGTAGAACTTAGGATGATGTTGAGGAGAAATCCCAATCCTGCTGCACTTGCAGGAACAATGATACCTATCGAGATTGCATCGCACAAACGATTAAACGGCAATGCCAGGCCTACCAGGTAAACCATTCGTTCCTTCTGCAATCTCCACCGTAACACCGAGCTTCTCAAAGTAGTCTTTCGCACTCGAAATCCACTCTTTCTCCTCTTCCGCTGTCGGAATATGGCCAGGTGTTCTTCCTTTTACTAAGAATTTGACTAATCGTTGAAGCTCTTCACTCTTATCTGGAAAGTCAGGCGCTAGCAATTGCAATAGCTCACCAGGATTTCTCGTTTTCTCCACATGTATGTCGAATTTTGCATACACATCACGTTTCCAATCCTCAGCCAACACTAACGATGCCTTCTTCGCATTTTTCTTCTTCAGTGTATCTGCGATGTGTCTAATCATATTCTCAGCAACATCTAATTTTTCATCAACCGCACCAGCCTCTGGCCAGTCTGCTGAAGACACAAAGCCATCCATTCCGAGCTCGTTCCACGCTTCCTCCGCGGTGTGCGGAATGAATGCTGTGACCATAACTAATTGTTTCGCGAGTACATCACGAAGTAATGTGCCGTTCGGTTCCGTCCTCGAAAGGTACCACTTCACAACCTGATTGAACTCAAAGAATGCTACTTGGAGTGCTGTTCGAAAGTTTGTAAGTTCCATCGCATCTGTAGTTTTCTGCACGAGTTCGTTTGTCTTTGAAACCAACCATGCGTCCACTGGGGTTTCTCCACCAGCGGCATCTTTGAATGTTTTCGCGTGCTCAATTAACAGCTGTAACTTTCCACCCATCCCTCGTGCGAAGTTGGAATCCCAGTTCGGATCATCAAGCCCTTCGCCGCCATTCAAAATTGTCATCCTAGTGGCGTCAGCACCATACTCAGTCACTAATTGTCGAACAGGAATGATATTGCCGAGCGATTTGCTCATTTTTTGTCCATTAACAGTCACCCAACCGTTCGCGCCAAAGCTTTGTGGCCAGTGTTCCTTCGGAAAAATGCCGCAGTGATTAAAGATACTGAAAGACAAGTGGTTCTGAATCAGGTCCTTCCCAGAATTCCTGAAGTCCATCGGGTACCAGTACAAAAATTCTTTTCTGAACTCTTCTGCTCTCTCACTCGGAGCGTTTCCTTTTCCTAGGAACACGTAATCAAAGAACTCCTGCGTTAATTCATCCACAGGCATATCTTTGATCTTATGCGCAATCGTATAATACGCCATGTAGATGGTAGAATCTGATAATGATTCAATCAACCAGCTGTCGTCCCATGGTAAGCGAGTGCCGAGGCCATACTCACGGGTGCAGGCCCACTCTTTTAGCCAATCAAGTACATACTCGAACTGCGGACGTACCTTCTCAGGATACAATTTCATATTCGCTAAGCATTCATGCGCGAGCTTCGTCCACTCTTTGTCATCGTACGCCATAAACCACTGGTCTGCAACGACTTTAATGATCGATTCTGTCTGGCAACGGCAGACAACTTTACCTGTCATCTCCCAGAACATCGCGCCGTCTCCCGCTGCAAGCACGTCCTCAATGATCGCTTCCTGCGCTTCAGGAACGGGCATACCTGAGTATTTTCCACAGGTTTTGTTCATGACACCTTTTCGGAACACACGCCTGTTCAACTCGCCTTTCGCGTCTTCAACTTTCTTTCTTTGCTCATACGACGTAATGTCAAATTCTTTCATGATCTCCTCACCGAGATTTGGACCCATGCTAGGCACATCGATGATATTCTTCGGCTTCATTTTCATGACAAGGTCAACATCAAGTCCTAATTCTTTGATACCATCAGGGTCTTGCTGCATCGTTTGCATTTCTAAGAGATCGATAGGATCTTCCAACGCAGAATAGACGATGCCAGAGCCGACGTTTGCGTCGATGAATTTGGCAGGAATGATATACAACTCATAATCAACGACAGGTCCTTGCACCCACTTCCCGATCAACTCATTCGCATGAATCTCGCCGATCTCCTCGACGTTTTCAGTATACTGATCTTTGATTTTTTGAATTGCTGGTTCGCCAACAACCCATTTTTCATCTTTTACTTGGACTATCTTGTACGTTGCTGTTGGATCTACCCACAAGCTGACCTGTCCTAAGAACGCGTCAGGTCTTGTTGTTCCTGCCATGAGAATTAAATCGGAATCTTTGAGCCGGAATTTTCCCCAGATGAACTCTTTGGATGTTTCTCCTTCTCCCGAGAGTCTGTCATGGTCGCCAACAGGCATGTTTTCTTTTGGGCACCACACAACAGGATGTTCTCCTTGTTTGACATACCCCTTCTCCTTTAGCGTAAGAAACTGCCATCGAATGAACGCGTCATACTGAGGATTCAGAGAAGTGGTGTGAAATTCTCTCCGCCAGTCAATACACATGCCAACAGAAGCGAGATCTTTCTTGTATCTGGGTACAAAGTACTCGATCCAGTGCTCTGGTTTTGCAAAGTTTGGGATTTCGTCATCAGGAACACTAAGATCTTTGAGAATCTTGATCTGTTTCTCTTCTTTTTCCTTTACGCGTAGAGCTGCTGTTGCTATAGGAGAGCCTGTCGCGTGCCAGCCTTGTGGGAAGAGGACATTGTATCCTTGTGCTCGCTTGTACCGTGCGAACGCTTCTGTCCGCATGATGGAGAACAAGTGGCCAACATGCGGCAGGCCGTTGACATACGGATATGGAAATGTACAGAAGAACTTTTTTCTGTCATCTGGCGTGGATTCGTAGAGCTTTGCCTCTTGCCACTTCTTTTGCCATGCTGCTTCCCGCTTGTGAATTTCCTCTTGGAACCCCATATGTCGAGAGTCGAGAAAGTGTTCTTAAATGTTCCGTCAATAGCCGCGCACAGCACCGTCCTTGAGAACGAGTGGGCGCGTGCTTGGTCTTCCTCCTGTTTGCAGTTGATAGATGACACCTTCTTCCATCGGAAGTGTCACCGAGCCGTCAGCGGCTGGCCGAACGCGTATGCCTGTGTTCACCCAGGGGTTATCTCTTCTGTGATCGAAGTGTACCACATCATACAGCGTTGCCTGGTCTAAACCGAGCGTTCTGTTTGCAGCATCTGGGTTGTAGAGCTTATCACCGAGGAATTCGATCTTTCCTATCGTAACCTCTGCACTTTGTCCTCTTGGCGTTGCGAGGTACTCTTTTCCCGTTGTATCCCAGATGAAGGGTTCAATGAAATCATTTGACCAAGAACCATCGACGTTCTCGCTCACGTGCGGAAAGACAATCGCGCCGAGCTGTGCAATCTCTGGAAACGTTGCAACGCCATCTTTGATTCTAGTTGCGAGATTTGCTGCGAGATGATGCAACTGTGGATCTTCTGGCGTGCCACTGAAGACGTACCCGAACTCGTTCGCTGTTGAGAAATACATGATTCCA
Organism: Candidatus Woesearchaeota archaeon; assembly: GCA_028818155.1. GTDB lineage: Archaea > Nanobdellota > Nanobdellia > Woesearchaeales > UBA525 > UBA525. The sequence goes on from JAPPOH010000003.1 coordinate 71,989, forward strand.
CCACCATCATACGGAATGGAAAGGTCTGCAGTTGGTGCGTCAACGAAACGCGCTGTTGCGATGCGTGCTTTCTTTGCTTGCGTGAATGTGTGTGGTCTGTGGAATAATTGTTCTCCTTGCAATTCTAAACCATACCCATCACGCGCGCCCCACGCACCCTCAAGGACATAGAGGCCAACTACTTTCTCGTTCTCTGGTCTATCAGGGCCGAAGCATGCTGTTCGAATCATTGTGTACGGTTCCCCTTCTATTCCCAACACCTGTTGGACTGACACAATACGCTCGTGATCATCGCCCGCAGCTGGATGCACGATACGATTACTTGTGAATCCGAAACCGATGCTTGGGAAAATTTCACGCGCTCTGTTATCTGCGAGCGTACATCGATCATCGCCGATCATTGTGACAAGTGCCGAGTCTCGTTCTTTCGGCCCTGTGAGGTTGTACGTGAATTTTGGCTCGCCTCCTTTCGTAATCAAGACCGCTTTGTCAAATAAGTGGAAGTATCCTTCTCGCGCGGCGATTAAGCCTGCTACATTTTGTTGGCGTCGAGCTCGCTTGTACGCGCGATTCAATCCTTTGAGTCGCTGTCGCAGCTCTTTGTACTCCATGCGAAGGTTTGCTGCATCTTGGAACTCGTTGAAGAGTTTCCTGTTGAAGAGTAATTCTCTGAATGGCACATCCAATTCTCGTTCGCCGACGGTGATGTGGAGGGGTGCAACACCAACTTTGTATGGGAGGACTTGCTCTCTGAATGAACGGAAGTTGTCTGTTGCTCTGCTGAACTCATGGAAGTCTTCCGCTATCGCGAATTTCCGTACTGCTTTCCGTGCTAGCTCCAGGTTTCTCAAGAGAAAATCCGCGGTGATGTGCTGTGCATCAATCTCTGTGCGCTCTGGCGGCATGAGATAATTGTCTGAGTTGTCTCGTACTTCATGCCTTCGTAGTTCTGTCGCTTGGACAGTGTATGCCATGTGCGCGATCCATTCTGGATCGTTTTTGTAGCGCCTGTGCGCTTCTTTCATTGCGCGCTCAAGTTCATCTGCATTGTCACCAGCAGCTTCCATCGCACTTTCAACGTGTGGTTTCATATTCGGCGCGTACGTATCGAGAATTTCATCGAGTGTTTGTGCCTTCGTGACACCTGCAGTAAGTGCAAGTGTGGCAGCTGCTGCGAGTAACCATCGGCGAAGCATGTTCTTGCGAATTTCTCCTTTCTTATAAAACTATCCACAGTCGTCATCTAAAGATAGTGAAAATTTATAAACGGTTGTAGAATACCGACGGTGTGACATTCCTGTTCTACACACTTGACCCACCGTTGACATTAGAATATGGTCCACACACCGCGTTTCTTACCAGAGCGAACCTCATTCTTCCAAAAAAAGAATACGCTCTTCACGCAGTGACTGAAGGGCGAGAGTGTGCTCCATACACAAGGGAGCCATTTACAGAAGGCACAGCTGTTTTACCCCGGCAAGTTCAAGGAAATGATAATGTAGCAAGCATGGATGGGCTATACCGTCAAGATCCTTCTCATATTGTTGGAGTCGATAGTGTTTCACTTGATTTGTACGAGGAAGTGTTAGCGCAGCACAGACTTGCAGCGCAGGAATATGGCGAAAAGCGTCAGCGTATAATTAATGATGTAAAAAAAGAAGTAGCACGCGTTCAAAGAAATGGAGAAGCACGACTTGCTGCACTTGCTGAACCAAGGACCTTCGCTGATTTACTTACTAATCGCATATTGGAGAGAATGTAACTAGCAGTACATCGTCATGAATAGTGTTTTCAGCAATTGTTCTTTCGAGTCGATCTGCCGCACGTTTGAGGCTAAGAACTTGTCATCCACTGAGTGCTCGATCCACGTGGCGAAATCATTTTTCTCTTCATTCACATGATGATCGAAGTGCTCATCTGGCATATTTGCCAAGGATAGGTAGAGGTCTTCTATATTTTGTAGCCGCTGGCCGTCGCTGAGGACGAATTCTTCGCCCTGTGGTACATCAATCACTGGTGTTTTTTTCATTTCGGGGTTTTTAAAGGTTCTGCAAAGTTAATGTAGAGGGTCCCATCATGAGTTTCAAGCGGATAACAGGCGAATCCTTTGTTTGCAAGCGTTTCCGCGATATCCTCATTTATTCGATAAAATGGAAATCCTACTCGAAACCTCGACGTGTTAAATGCTGGCTCTTCTCTGAACTGTATTTGGTCTGTATTTTTTGACAATTGAGCACATGTTACCATTAGATTTCGTAATGGTAATCGTGTACGCAGTGATCGTAGTGCACCGAGTGCTGTATCCGGCGAGCCGTCTGGATCAAGAAGGACGAGATACTCAGTCACAAACTAGTTCTCCGAGATATCTTTATAAACCATCTCAAGACTCTTTGAGCATAGTGGGACTATAGTATAAGCAGGTTAGTACGGTCGGCTCCAAATACTGGAGCGCTGAGCCGCAAGGCGATGAAGATTCCAAGGCGAACCCGACAGTTCTGAGTTCAAATCTCAGTAGTCCCACTTTTTCTTCTCTGGAGATACTTTCTCAACGAATAATTTGAATGATTCTTTTCTTCGCATAGTTACGTCATATCCTCCTTTCTTTTTGGAGCAAATATAAGATCTCATCCCCAATAATGATAAGGATTCTTTAATCTGTTCAGCAAACACTCTGCTTTTTATTGATATTTTTGCTAGATCATACACATATTTGCCAAGGCAACGCTGTTTAGTGAAACATCCATCAGTATCAAAAAGTCCTTTCAAGAACCTACAAAGAAATTCTTCATTTTCAAGAATATATTGAGGTATAATTAGGTCATTCTTTGGACTAAATGGTATTTTGAGTTTCTTATTGAAGTAGTAGCAAAGGTTTTTTGAGAAGAAATACAGTATAACTGCGTTTTTATTCTTACAAACATACGTACGTATATCAAACCCAAATGTTTTCTTGAAGATTATTTTCACATATTCTATGTATTTTCTTTCTCGCAGCATTCTTGTTCCGAGTGCATAACTCACCTTGTACGTCTGCCTGTAGTCTTTCTGCATACACCCATCCCCAAAATGTATACCCACAATCTCAGCGATATCTGGTGTTATCTTCTCTGGAAGAATTATTCCTTTTTCGATGTCAAGCTTGCTCAATACATACATACTCCAGACGACAAACCACTCACTTAAATAGGCTACGCGTGCATGTCCAGTGGGTTTTTTGACCAGTGGCTAGATCTTACTTCCCACGTACGCAAGAATCGAGAAAAGAACGACACCCCAGAGTATATCCACTGCAACAACTGACAACGGCCAGTCTTTCAACACTGCGTAGTTCGTTAACTCGTAAACCCCGTACACCATCAACCCAAAAAGTGCTCCAGCAAAGAGTGGTTTCTTCTGCGGCAGCACAAAGTATTCAACGCCGAGCGCCATGAGTCCCCATAAGAGTATCGCTGCAAGAACAACAGTGAATGTCGCTGCTTCTGTCCGCATGATGTGTCCGAGCACACCCCTATAGAAGTTGCCGCCAAGGAAGGTCATCCAGGTCAAGTCGAGAACAATGACGAGGACGTAGAGCATGAGGAACCGCTTGTAGTTCATGGTGATTCCTCTCGTGGAGAAGTATAAAAGGGTTCCCAAACATTTAAATAACTCCCTCGACGGAGTGTCATACGTATGTCTGACATAAACAGGGATCTCGATCGGTACTTGCGGAGCAGAAAGACCTCCTATGTCCCTTCTGGCGCGAAGTCATGGTGGGAGAAGGTCTTTACCAAGGCAAAGCAAGAAGAAATGGAAGATCTTTCTGAGGAAGAGGCTGAGAAACTCGAGGAGATTGAGGAAGAGATCCAGCACGGCGAGGAAGAGTTAGAGGCTGCGCACGAGTACGAGCAAGAGCTTGAGGTTGAGCAGGAGCGGCGTGTGAGCTTGTATCATCAAGTATTAAATTTCTTTAAGCGGCAGCATCATGAGCCCGAGGAGGAGAGTTTCGATGAAGTTGCTATCGAGGAAGATGAAGTGCACGCTGATATGAAGCGTTTAGCTGAGATCCAGATGAAGTGGTTCGAGCGTCTTCCTTTGCGAGCGAAGATGGACTTTAAGGATTCTGATGATAGAGAAGAGTTACTTGAGATTCTCGAAAGGCGTGGCGTTGCGCGGAAGAAGTAGTTAGACTGTGTGGCTGCCTTGGTCTCCGTGCATTGTTTCTATAGTTGTTGCGTAGCGAGCATTCGGGTCAAGTATGCCGAGGAATTCATACATACCTCTTTGTGTTGGAGAAAGTTCACTTGTCTCGATAATACATGCGTGTGCGACTCCTCTGTTGCCCAGATCTAGGCTCTCTGATGGGATAGCGATCCTGCCAGCAAGGCCCATTGTGAATCGTCCTGGCAGTGTGCCTGCTTTTGGAATCCCAGTAATAGTTATCGTACTTTGATTAAGATTTGCAGCCTGTCTTCGTAGTGGTTCTGAATCGAATCTCATTTCTTTGGAAGTACTCTTTCTTTATATAACACTAACGTTCATAAAATAACTAAATATTGCTATTTTGTTATTATAATAACAACTAATCAACATCACCTAGCTCTTGCAACTTCCGAAGCTTCGCAAAGATACCTTTCTTCTTCAAGAGCTGATCGTGCGTGCCAATCTCTTTAACTTCACCTTCTTCGAGAAGAATAATCCTATCTGCACGTGCAATCGTCGCGAACCGATGCGCAATAATAAGCAATGTAACTTTCCCCTGCAGTTTCTCGATCGAATCGTGAATGTATTTCTCGGATTCTGCATCCAGTGACGAGGTTGCCTCATCGAAGATCAAGATTTTTGGTTTTCTCAAAAGCGCGCGTGCAATCGCTAATCGTTGCTTCTGTCCACCTGAAAGTTTCACGCCACGTTCACCTACCAACGTGTCATACCCGCTCGCGAACTTCGAGATGAACTCGTGTGCGTGTGCAAGTTTCGCGACTCGCAGTATCTCTTTCTTTGATGCGGTGATGCCATATGCGATGTTTGCGGCGATGGTATCGTTAAAGAGTTCCACGTCCTGTGAAACAACAGCAATGCTTCCTCTGAGATTCTTGAACGAATAGTCTGAAAGTGACGTCCCATCAACGAGTATCGTTCCATCATTCGGGTCGAAGTGTCTGAGTAGAAGTTTCGTCATTGTGCTCTTGCCAGAGCCAGAGCGGCCAACAATCGCGACTGTCTGCCTTGACTCGATCGTGAAGGAAACATTTCTGAGTGCGTCCAGCTCATTTTCTTCATATCTGAAGCTCACGTGCGCGAATTCAATCGTTCCTTTCGTGATCTTCTTCTTCGAAGAAGGTTTATCTTGCACGTTGATTGGCGCGTCATGGATGTTATTGAACCTGTGCACGTCTTGCTCGATGTCTTGCATCTGGTAATAGACTCTGTAGACACGTGCAAGGTTCAAGAATGCTTTTTCTGATAATGTAACGACGAGCACAAGGCTTCCTGCGGTGATCGTGCCGTTCAACATGAGCTGTACTGCAAGGATTAATGTTAAGACACGAGCAACGCTAATGACGCCATCCTCGAATGTTCTGTTCTTTAATCCGATGCGGATCCGCTCTAAGAGCGCGGTGAGATACTTATCATAAATTGTTTTTGTTCGCTTCCCCTCAAATGCCTCATTATCGAAATCTTTCACTGTGCGGACGTTCGCAACTGCCTGTGTTGCGAGGCCTGAGAACTTTTCGTAGTTTTTGTGATATATTTTCCTCGTTTCCTGCGTCAAGACTGCGCCCCTGACTAAGAAGAAGAGGAAGATTGGCACAAAGATCAGGAACACAAGGCCGAGCTGCCAGCTCAGAATGAAGAGCACAATAAGTGTGAAGGTTGTCTGAAAAATAGCTGGGAACAGCGTGAGCATGACATGATAGAAGAGATCCACAATCTTCCACGAGCCACGGAGAACTCTGCTCATACTCGTGCCCATCATGTGCTCCTGGTGATAGTCCACATCCAGTGCGAGGAGTTTTTCTACTGTGCCGAGTGTGATAGAACGTTCCACGTTCCGCATTCTTTTTTCTGCGATCTTTGTGAAAATAACCTCGATGAGTGTTGTGAGGAATAATGAGCCGCCATATGCTGCGATTAAAGGAAAAACAATGGCGAATGATGTTGCCATTGCCGGATCTACCGCATGATCGAGGATAATCTTGAATACAACGGGTGGCACGAGCTTGACGAGCTCGAAGATCATTGATAAGAATGAAATGCTGAGAAAGAACTGCTTCACACTTGGGTGCAAGTTAAGAACAGCCTTCGCTTGGTTGAGGATCATTTGTTTGCAGCGATTTCGATGATGTCGCCCGGCTCCAAGACATGGTCTTTGCCGACGGGCATTTTTGTCTTGACGTTGATCGCTTTAATGAAATTTTTGCCGAAATCTGTGTGGAGTTTAAATGCAAAGTCGAGTGCTGTTGTGTCTGGCGGCATGATGAAGCAGTCTGGCAGCACTCGTCCTTCTGAATCTTCCAATTTGCTCACGCCGCCTGGGTAGATTGGTTTGAATTTGAGAAGATCAAAGACTGCAGTGTTCAATACCTCTTGAATGCCCGTCCCACCTTCTTTGAGAACTGTCGTGTTAATGAACTCGAGGGCTGCCGTCTGTTTTTCGTTCAGCTTTTCTGGATTTGTGATTCTCATTTCCGTGCTTCCAGGGATATAGTTAATGAGTTCGTGTTTTGCAGCCTCTTTTAATGCTAATTCTGATTCAGCGCTGCAGGGAATGATCGTGTACTGCGGAAATTGTTCTTTGAGTTTTACGAAATTGTCTCGTGCACCTGGCACATCAATCTTATTTGCTGCGATGAGCATGGGTTTTGTTGCGATTCTGAGCTCTCGTGCTAATTGGAGGAGTTGATCTTCATTCCACTCACCGACTTTTTCGGGGAGGTTGAGTTGTTTGATCTTTTCTTGCGCGAGTTCTTCCGTTACGGAAACGCCTGACATCTGTTTTGCGATCGCTTTGTGGATCTCTTGTTTTTCTTGTTGTGTGACTCTGGCGAATTTCTCCCAGGATTTTGCGAGGATTGCTTTGTACCAGTAGTCGAGCTCTTCTTCTAGGAAGAAAATATCGTTTGCCGGATCATAAGAGCCTGGCTCGCATGCTTCTCCCTTCTCGTTCACGCTGCCGGAGACGTCTACTAAATGAACAAGCACATCTGCTTGGTTGAGATCGTTGAGGAATTGTGCGCCCATGCCTTCTCCTTCGTGTGCGCCAGGGACTAAACCAGCGACATCGATTAAGTTGATAGGAAGGAATCTGAATTCTTCTTGGACGTAACCGACTCTGGGGTTTGAGGTTTTATCGAATTCTCTTGCAGGATCTTTCACTTTCACAAAGCCGACAGCGTTGTTTGGTTTGATTGTCGTGAACGGGTAGTTTGCTATCTCGACATCTGCGAGCGTCGCAGCTTTGAAGAACGTACTTTTTCCCCCACTAGGTTTTCCAACAATTCCTACGATCATTCCGAGGAGAATCTAGCAGGCGTTTATAAGTGCTACCACTTCTTGACTTTCAGCCCTTTGATTCTCGAGAAGTGTTTTTTGTTTCGTGTGACGAGTGTGAAATTATTGGCAATACATGTCCCCGCGATAAGCTCGTCTCCTTTTCCTATAGGCTTTCCTCTTCTGAGTAATCTTTGTTGGATTTTTACTGTCGCAGCCATTTCTCTCCAGTTATATGGTTGCACATTGAACTCCCTAAGAAAAGCTTCTGCGATTGATTGTTCCTTTTTTGTTTTAGCACCGAAGAAAACTTCGTGAGCAGCTATTATTGAGATAATTCCAGGGTTTTTTTCGAGGAATTTAGTTGCAGCAACTTCGTTCTTTAAGAATCCTATAAGTAAGTCGCTATCGAAACACAACATTTTATCCACCAACTCCAAAGTTTTCTCTTATATACTTCATTCGCTTCTTTACTTCTTTGAATTCCTCATCACTCATATCGCTCCATGCGCCTGCAAACTGCATTATATCTACTGTAGGTTCTTCAAACGTACGCTCGAATAATTCCGTGAAGCTCTCGTTCTTCTTTTTGTGCTTTTTTAATAAATCATACGCACTCTTTTTGATCGTGATTGTTTTGAATGGCATATCCCGTTTAAACATAAACATATATTTAAATATTCCCGTCGTGACGATCGATTTCATGCTCGTAGGAATACATACTGCAATATAAACCTTTCGGCTACATGTCCAGTGGCCTTTTAAAGAAATCCGAAAATTTTCCGGAAAATTCGGAAACTATCCGAGAACTCCTTCTAATAAGACATCCTTCCCGAATTGTTGGACGCGCATATCGAGAATAGTAGGTTTTTTCTTAAGCAATTCGAAGAATCCCCGCCCATTCTCTTTCTTACTTCCAACGTACAGCATGAGTTTATTCGCGAATCCTTCGTTCATGAACGATGCGATCACCGTCGGACCACCTTCAACTAATACTGACGTGATATTCTTCTCACTAAGCCACTCTACAAGTGAGGAAATCGTATCAGTCCAGATGAGCGTATCACCTTCATTGTATACTTTCGCTTCCTTAGGCACTCTTCCTCTCCTGTCAAGCACAATCTTGAGTGGATTCTTCCCTTTCACGTATCTTGTCGTCAGTTCTGGGTCGTCTTTCAAGACGGTTTCTGAGCCCACAAGAATCGCATCGTGTTCCTTTCGCAGTGTATGACTGTGCTTCTTTGCCTCCTCTCCCGTAATCCATTTTCTTTTTTCGTCGCCCCACGTCATACTTCCATCGAGGGTGAGGGCAGCTTTCACTGTTACAAATGGTTTTCCTGTTGTAATCCAATGGAAGAAGGGAACGTAAAGCCGTTTCGCTTCGCTCTCAAGAACGCCATAGGTGACTTCTATTCCTTGCTCTTTGAGTTGTTGTATTCCCTTTCCATTCACTTTTGGATTTTGATCCTGTGTTGCAATCACGACCCGTTTTGTTCCTGCGTTGATGATCGCACCCGTACACGGCCCTGTATCCCCTTTGTGACAGCACGGCTCTAACGTCACGTAGAGCGTATCGCCTGATGCTTTTCCCAAAACGTTCACTTCTGCGTGTTCGCCGTTCTCTTGCGTGACGCCTTCCGCAACGATTTCATTCTTTTGGGTAAGGACTGCGCCAACAGATGGTTTTCCACCTGTATTTCCAAGATTGTCTCGCGCTAACTCGAGCGCTCGCTTCATGAAAGCATCGTCAGACATGCTTCCGTCACCTTTTTCGCACGAGGAATTCTCGCGATCGCTTGCTCTCTCGTCATATCAGGGCCGTTGATCCCAAGGACGACAGGTTTGTTTCTCGCGAGGGAAAGTTCTATCAGCTTTGGTGCGATCGCCTCCATGATAACTTCATCATGATCCGTTTCGCCTTTAATGACAGCGCCTAACGTCACGACGCCGTCTACCCTGCCGATAATCTGCTGGACGCCGAATGGAATATCGAACGCACCTGGCACTTTGAGGACTTCGAACTCCACAGATGCGTCTCTCGCAGTCTGCTCTGCTAGCGAGAGCATCTTCTCTGTGATTTCCGGATACGTTTCTGAGATGACGATGCCGAGTTTCATACTCGATGGAAAAGAACAGCACCTAAAAATCTTTGGGTGTTTTAGTCAGGGCAACCATGTCGAATAGTAGGCATTTTGTAAGGATCAGATAACTGTGGACAACCACCTGCTTGTACATCTCTTTGGTACGCGAGCTTTCCATCGTGGCCGAGAACGAGCGGAGAAGAAACCGATGCTATCGCCGCTTGTGCTTCTAGCGAGCCTCTCTCAGGCAGTTTTATCCTCCTTACTTCGTCCATGGTGTTAGAACTATGACTTCATATTTAATGCTTCTGTAGTGTGCTAGCATCATCATACCCTTGTCGCTTTCCTTGTCCAGCATTCTTTGACAACTCTGTTTTTCCTTTCAGCAATGCGAGAGCGTTCCTCGCATGCTTCCGCACACGGTCTTCAGCAACCTTTACCATATCGCCACCTTCCGATTCATGGAAAAAGACTTTCAGAATATGGGTACTCGTCATCAATTCTGCCTGTTGTAGCGCTACATTTGCTTCATGCGCGCACGTTTCATCGATTTTTTCCTTGCCGACCCATCCTAAAGCAATCACAATGTCACACTTGTGTTCTTCAATGAGTTTTTTACTCGCGACAGCAAGATCTTTCATGCCAGGTACGGTGTAGCGCTCAACTTCTACGCCAGATAGCTCTTCCAGCGCCCATGCGGCCATGTCAGCTCGTGCAAATGTTGTGTCAGCTAGTCCAACTCGCATTGTAGTTCGTCTCCATCTTGTAGATGCAAGCTTTCTCGTAAATTCTCAGTTGCAAGGAGCTCAACAATGTCATCGCCGTGCTCCGTTTTCCTTGGGGAAACGACGAAAACCTGCTTTTCGTCGCATGTTGCCGGATAGCATGTCACAGGAAAGAGGCCATCTTCTTCAGGCGTGACGATGGTGCCGTTCTGCATTGCAGGCCTTTCTCTGACTTTGAGGTTCACCGTCCCTGGAAAGAACTGAACACCGAGCACTTCCTGAAAGTACTTGTTGTATTTCTCGACGTACTGCGCACCTTCACCAAGTCCTGATGTCACGACCCCCGCAAACATCGTCTCAGGAACGAGAAATAGGTTATAAGCGTTTCTCGGAATAATTCACTATTTGTAAGTACTCTATATAAATCAGTGGGTGATCCTGCAGTCATGAGAGAAGACCGAGGAATCTTACTGTACACACACCCAAAGGGAAAAAGAAACTCGTATCCTCTGATAGAATTCACGAACGGACGCGTGCAGGTCAACCAAGACACAGTTGAGGATCACTGGAACAACTTGAACCTCAGCTACAGTCCTATGGAATTGTATGAGCACATCCATGATGTCACCACGGAACTTACTCGACTGTTTCGCTCGCGATTCCAGCCGAGCACGATACTCGATATTGAACAGCGATGGCTCTCTTTCGTTTCACGCAAAGCGTTCAGAAGGCATAAGCCTGAGAACACGCCGAGCGCAGATTTTAGCACAGAGAGAGGCATATGGCTACAGGCGCGCAAAGTATACTCGATGAAGCAGTTCAGAAGAATATATGCTCATGAGTCCGGACATGCAGTTGATGCAATACAAGGAACGATGAAGAATAGAGAGAAACCCATGAGAGATGTCATGGCAAATCTGGTTGCGCAACGTTTCGGTACAAGAAATGGTTACAAAGGTGCGAAGTATCGGGAAGCAGAAGAGGCACTGCGACGCTTCAACGAATCATATAGAGAGCTGCCATTTCTCGAACAGTGGTCCATGCTTGACAACGTGCGAAGTATCAGAGAGCTTGAAGTGTTGTTAGATCCGCCGAGAATCTCTCGAGCATAATTTTTGAGTGGAGAGTAAATAGGTTTCTTACGAATAGCCATGTGCACGCAGGCCCCCTTCTTCTCGGGGCACTTCTCTTCTGTCACTATAGTGTGTTGCGTTGACTGCCACATCTATTACGAGAGAACGGGAAATTTCAAAGTACTGTGCAACTCTGGATTTTCCTATCTCTGTACGTTCTGGTATTGTTCCCTGGTGTCCCAAAAATTCACTTGCAAATACTAATGGAGCGAAAACCGGGCCGTATGCAAAACCTATCATACCTCTCACCATAGCTTCAGAACGCTCGAATAACCCAGGAGGCTTTCCCACTCTACCAATTGCACCTTCCTGCGGTCTACGAAGGGCGGCATGTTCAGGAGTACCTTGCATAGTACTGAAAAAAGAAAGAGAATATAAAAATCTTCCTAGAACCGCTTGAACTTCGCAGCAGTATCAATTAAATCAACATGGCCAAGCAGTAGTGCTCTGCAGCAGTAGCGCTCAAGGCCGAGGTCATCCATGACTTTCTTCGCTTCCTCTCCTTTCTCTGTGCGTTCGCAGTATTCTTTCCAGAGGTGGGCGACTGGTTTTGAGCAGCTGAAACATCGCATTGGAATCATCATTGTATCACCGGTATGATTTTTGCTTGGCTGCACGAGCCTTACCATGATGGTTTGGTTTGCCAGCTTCTTTTCGTCGAACGTCAGCAACTAAGAGCTGCCGATCATAACTGAGGAATGTACTCTTTAATTTTTCATGTTGCATTGCGAGTCCTCGCGCGATTGCTAAGCGGATAGCGTCAGCTTGACTTGTGGAGCCGCCGCCAAAGACACGAACGTTGATATCGACTGTTTTTGCCACGTCTCCCGCGAGAATGAGCGGTTCTGAAATGCGAATTCTTGTTAATGTGTTGCCGTATTGGTCGAATGAGACGTTGTTGATCATCACATTCCCTTTTCCAGGAACAATTGTTGCTCGTGCGATTGCTCGTTTTCTTTTTCCTGCAGCGTGTACTGGTTTTTTACTCATGCCATTTGCCTCCAAGCTCTTTGCAGATCACGCCAACGCGCACGTATCTCGTATTCGGGAGCTTTTCTGCATTCGCACCCTCTATTGTCTCTCCTTTCGCATCATCTGGGTTGCCAATGTAGCACATGATGCGCTCAAATGCATCTCTTCCCCTCGGTTGCTTGTACGGAAGCATCCCGCGAATAACACGACGAACGAACTTATCTGGGAATCGGTGGATGAATGGCCCTTTTTTCGGGACGCCCATACCGTATTTTCGTTTCCAGTTCTCGATAATCATCGTTTTCTTGCCTGAGAACACAGCTTTTTCACAGTTGATGACTTTCACGTTCTTCCCGTGAAGTGCTGCTCGTGCAGCTTGTGTTGCGAGTCGTCCGACAAGCAAATCTGTTGCATCGATGACGTACTCAGCCAAGGAGACGCACCTTCTTTGTTGGTTGTTTCATGAATTCTGTGAGTGTGAGTGATTTTCCGGACTTGTTGATCTTCTCTTTTGCGCTCTCTGAGAAGCTGAGCGCAACGACCGTGACTTTTTTTGTTAAGTCACCTTCACCGAGGACTTTCCCTGGGACAACAACTGTCTCGCCATCTGCTGCATGCTGCTCGATGCTGAAGAGGTTCACCGTTCTCCGCTGACGGGAAGGTTTGTTGATATCCTCTGCTAAGCGCTTGAAGAGTCCTACCTTTTGTTCGATGGCGCTCTTCTTGAGCTCTGTGACCAGTTCTTGGTGTTGGTTCATGTTGCATGCGGGAGACAGGGTTCGAACCTGCGTAGACATAAAGCCACTAGGACCTCATCCTAGCCCGTTTGACCACTCCGGCACTCCCGCTTTATAGTAGTGATTCGAACTCTTTCAGTTGCTTATTGTATTGTTCTATCGCACTCTCCATTATGTCGTTTGGTTTGAGTTGTCCCCAAGATTCGAGGCTGAAAGCGTACTTGCCATCCTCTACTTTCTTGAAATGTGCATGTCCTGGTGACCATTTTGTATGGTCTTTTCCTTGTCCGAGGACAGCTGTGACGATGACTTTGAGTTCCTGGCCTTCGAGGAGTTTCGCGATTGGCATGTCAGGATAGACTGGCTTCACTTTCGGGTCCTTGGATTTCAAATCCTTCGCGTACACGATGCATGGGCCCTTTGCTTCTAAGGATAATTGGCAGCTGGATTGTGCGAGGAACTCGCCGCTTTCCATCTCTTCTGCTGTTGGCAGGTTGTATCCTTTGAGATCTGTTGTGAGTGGAATGAGACCGAGTCTGTGCGCAACCATCTCGTCGTATAAGATGCTGTCGTTTGCCGCGATTTCGACGAGTTCAACAGCCATTGTTGGCACTTCGTTGAGGATTAAACGTCTGATCGTGTTCGCGTACCAGTCTTGACCCTGAAGTTCAAAGTCGAGCTTGTTGCCTTTTCCTGCAGTCTTTGTGAGTTTCATACTCTTCTTCCTCGCTTTCCGCCTTTCTTTCTACAGCCGCCGTGTGGGACTGGTGTGCAATCTTCGATTAAGCCGATACGCAAGCCTCTTCTGGACATTGCTCGGATCGCTGCTTGTGCGCCCGGACCTGGGTTATTTGGTCCGTTGTGGCCGCCAGGTGCTCGTACTTTGACATGCACGCCTTTGATGCCTTTGTCAAAGCAGATTTCCGCGAGCTTTCCGGCAGCGTTCATTGCTGTTGTCGGGCTTGATTCTAACCTGTGTGACTTGACCATTTGTCCGCCGGAGACGAGGCCGATTGTCTCGCTGCCCGTGACGTCTGTCACGTGGAGGATTGTGTTATTATATGAGCTAAAGATATGGCAGACGCCCCAGCGCATCGTTGCTTTCTTCTGTGCTTGTGGTGCTGGTGCTTTTGCAGCGGTCGCTAGTTTTGCGGTGCCAGCTGCTTCTTTTGCGTCTTTGGTCATTGGAGTGCCCCTGGTCGGTTATCCGTGAATGGAATGCTGTTTCTCGCACAATACGATTGAACGAGAAGTACATCTGTAGGAGCTGTTGTTCCGTATATTTGGCCTTGGACCCCTGCAACAGCGATAGGTCTGAATTGATTCATGTCAAGTGCTTCTTCGAGAAAGAACTTTGCGTCCCTTTCTACAGCGTCCGGTTTGTCCCGTTGTTCTCGATTGATCATGAGTGCTACGGTCAATGTATCTGGACCGGGCATCTTGCCTACTTCTTCAGGAATAAGGCTTTCAGGCATGTGATCGATTACGATGCGATGAGTTCCTCCGGTGATTTGTATTCCGTTATCGGCGCAATAGTCTCTTACTTTAGATATATCTGACGGATTTCCTGTTGTGTACTCTTGAACGGACTTGTTCCCATCCCGATGTCCTACTGTGTGTTCCATCCATCCTCTCAGCTTCTTTCTCGCTGCTTGTTCCTTAGGCCCCCAATAATTGTCCACGTCATGTCTGGTAGTTGTAAGCGTTACATCTACTCCTGATTCTCCTGGCGAAAAGTTGACTGTGAGAGTTTCTCTTACTTCTCTCATTTCTTCTCCTCCGCAGGCTTGTCATCCTTTGCCTTTTCTTCTTTCGGAGTCTCAGAAGGTTCCTTTGGTGTTTCTTTTGGAGCCTCTTCTTTCTTTGCTGGAGCTTTTTCTTCCTTGGATTCCTTCGGAGCCTCTTTCGCAGGAGTATCCTTGGATTCTTTCGCAGGAGCTTTCTCTTCCTTCGCTTTCTCGTCCTTTTCAGACTTCTTTGCGTCTTTTGCGGCAGGTTTTGTCTTTGCGGATTTTTCTTCCTTCTTCTCGCCAAGATCTTTCGCGGAGAGGTCGTGATCTTTCTTCCCTGCTTCTTCAGGATCGTCAAGGCTTGAAGCGTCAAATGCGATAATATCTTCTTCGCCTTCTTTCTTGTGCTTCTTGCCCTTTGCTAGGCGGCGCTTCATGATCTCTTCGTCGTACGCTTCCGGATGTCCTTCGTTCATGAACGCGCTATCTGGTGCGAATGAAACTGTGGTTTCTTCTTCAGCAAGCACCAAATAAGATGGTGATGTGACTTTTTTGCCACTCACCAAAACATGTTCGTGTGTGATGAGCTGTCTCGCATGTTTTACAGATCGTGCCATGCACTTCTTCATGACAATTGTCTGTAATCTCCTATCCATGATGTCTTTTAATTGTAAACCGAGAATATCGTCAACGGTGGAGTCTTTTTTCGTTAAGCCAAGGCGAGCCATGCGCTCGTGCATTTGTTCTCGTTCCTTGTTCGCTTGCTTGTCTGTACGTGTTAAGAGTGTCTTTGCTTGGTCCTTGAAATTCTTCAAGGTGGATTCCATCTTCCAGATCTCTTTTTTATTCGCGGTTCCATACTTTCGCTTGATATCTTTCTCAAGACCGATGCGTGTCGCGTTCCAGGGGTGCACTGGCGTCGTGTACTTTCTCCTGAGTTTCTTGATATCTCCCATTAGACTCTCACTTTCTTACTGACTTGTTTCTTTCTGTGTTTTCGGAAGTTTGATTTTGTTCGCTGTCCTCTCACAGGGAGGCCGACTGCGTGCCGCTGTCCTTTGTACGACTTGATCTTTCGCATCTGCTTAATGTCATTTTCTCTGAAGAATTTGACGTCTGCTGCTGAAAGGTGGGATGTTTCCCCTGTCTCAGGGTCTTTCTGTCTATTGAGCATCCATTCTGGGATGCCGCCGATCTTTGGTTGTTTGATGAGTTCGTTGAGCTGCTTCTCTTCAGCTTCAGAAATGTCACCTGCTTTAGCGTTTGGGTCGATGCCTGCTGCATAGCAGAGTGCGTTTGCGAACATGGTGCCCACACCTGTAACTTTTCTGAGTGCGAAGACGATGTTCTTCTCACCGTTGAGATCGGTGTTTGCGACGCGGATAATGTATCGTTTTGCCATTTTCAGTATCGAGTCACGTTGAGAATATGCTTTCGTCCTCAACGCTTGCCACTCGGACGTATTCTTGGAGATTTCCAAGTCGTTTATAAAGGTTTTGTTTCCTTTCGAGGAAAAGCCACTGGACATGTACCCATGAAAAGTATTTAAAATTCCCTCAGGCTATCAATCAGAAGAAAATGGCAACGAGTGGTTGAAAAACATGCTGCGAAACTTTAAGTTTGACTATGATATGGAGAATGACTCCCTCTTTCTTTATCGAGCAAAATCGAAAGGAAGTGTGCAACTTGGCGATTTTATTCTCGACTACAATGCAAAGAAGGAGCTCGTCGGTATTGAAATCCTTCACGCAGCGAAAATACTGAAAAAACTTGTACAAGGTGCTGTATCAAAGCGTATGCTTTCTTCTCTTGAGCACTGTAAAGTCGATGTGCATCAATCTGGCAATCTCATGATTGTGAAATTGCATTTGTATATTGGAGAAAAAGAGCTTGTTGCGCCGATTAATATACCCTCGATCACTGAGCAGCATCCTCTCGCGAGCGTGTAGCTCTGACTCGTAGTATAAGTTATTCTGGAGGATTCCTTTTTAAACTAAGGTTTGGGTGCTTGCATTGGAGAAAAAGAAAAAAAGAATCAGTCATGTTTATCCTGGAAAAAGCCTTTCGAATTCCATTCCGAGATCTGATTTATCCATAAGCGTCACTCCTTCGAGTCCAAGTTCACGGGCTGATTTGAGGTAGCCTCCGTATCCAGACGTCGCAACAAGTGTTGCATCCCCTCTTGCTACACGATCACCAACACCAGGGAGTTGGTAAATCTCTACTAGTGGTTCTGGATTATCGCCTGCGTTTCCTAAGTTGACATCCATCAGATAAGCATCGAATGGATTTTCAGATGCACGTTTTTTCATTGCTTCGAGTCCTGAAACTGCAGTAACTTGGTACTTGTATTCAAGTTCCTCTACAAGTACCTTCCTAAACTCCTCGTTATGCAATCCTACAAGTGCTTTTTTTCTGTCCGTCATTTTTCTCACCTCAGTTTATTACTAAATAGTGTGGTGTTTCGTATCGATTTGTTCGTTGTTTTTGTTTCATGTTTTCACCTAATTTGTTACTACTTCTAAATAGTATTATTAACTATAAAGACT
>JAPPOH010000012.1 GCA_028818155.1 Candidatus Woesearchaeota archaeon
CTTGATCTTGCACAACATCAGGGTTGTGCTCAACCGTTACTTTCTACTAACCTGATGCGAGGTTTTGTCATATTACTCAGGAAACTCGCCAAAGAAAATACATTCAACGAGCACATCTTTATTCTTCAACGGCGTTTGGAACGCTCGTAAGTGCGCGGTCGGCATGTGCTTGTGAATGTGATCAACGACAAGAACGCGAGAATCTCTATCCAACGCGCCACCAATGTGAATAATCCCTTGCTTGACCGCTTTCTCATCGATATTCGTTGTCAGTTGTGTGATCGCTTTCTGCACATCTCGCTTCTGTACTTTGATAGACTGCGTATCCTGTTCCAAGTCAAGTGTCGCGGTGCTTGGGATCATTGTCGTTGCGATGCGATAATCATCTTCTTGTTTCAGTATTTGTTTGACTGCCGTCATTGCCTTCTGGTTGTTGATGAATCCATCAGAAAACGTTGTCTTGAGCTCTTCTGCCACGAACTCCTCATAGACGATCTCCTCATCCATGCTCATGAGTTCGAGAATCTTCCGTAATTCAGGGAGTGCAGAGCCTGGTTCTTGTGAAGAGATTTCAACCTTGAATGCAGGTGTATCCACCTTCACACGCAGAAATTCGTTTGTACCACGTTGCCCCATCCAGCCACCAGTCTTCACAGGTATGTACCTGCTTTTAAAGATATCCTCGAGGGATCCTATATGTTAGAGAAGATAAGAAATATATAGGTGGATGCCTGCAATGGGTGATATGAGACGCTATATCTTGGTTGTTGCTGGCATCGGAGGTGCTCTTCTTGGAAAGAGAGCAAGAAGCGTTTTTGAGTCTCGGAAACCTCGCGACCCTGCAAGAACTACAAAACATGGACCAGAACAAGACAGAGGTTGTGATTTGGAGAGGCGTTATTGTCATCGCATAGCACTGCTAAACGGCACTACGCCCGAGAGTATAGCCGCCACGCTATACCCAGCAGGAGCAGGGTACAAGCCTGGCTCGTGAGGCAGACGATGCAGTATGCGTGGATCACGAATATCTCCATTGCTGTGAGATAGAGCTGGAAGAGCAGCATCACGACGACGAAACTGAGGAGATACTGGTAGATATCTTTTCTCGTAAAGCTAAGGAGCCGTTGTACCATCTTTCGCTTGACGCCGACAAAGAAGACAGCGAAATAGGAAAGTAATCCCCACACAGCCACTGGTACGCCGAGAAAAACAGAGTAGACGCTCTGGTTCACCTTGTCGCAGTTGAATGTCTCGCCGATGTTGCAGATGCTATCCGCGCCGTAGTGTAAAGGGATAGCATACAAAGAGATGATAATCCCGACGAAAGCCACGGCGACGAGTGCTTTTTCCATTGTGAGAGGAGCACACAGGTCCTTTTTAGGGTTCCGGTACATATTTGAATGCCACCCCAATCCTCGCAACATGCCACCTTTCAGTCGTCTGCCGAGGGAAACTGGAGTTATGCTCCAAGGACAGGCTCGTGCACAGGTAGCATTAAATGTACATTATAGTCTCAACGGAGAAGAACTGCCATCTACATTACTCTTCTTTGCAGATACATGGGTGGGCAAAGGCCGTGCGGTACGAAGCGAGAAGGGCACCAACATAGTGGAAAGCAAGCTGGGGCCTGTTGCACGTGAACTTCCTCTTGAAGAGATGATTGAGAAGATGAGTGATTATGTTGAGCTTAGCGATGGATACTGCCTCTTCCTCCTTTCTTCTCGTCTACAAGAAGAGGCAGCAGCGTTTCCAAGAGAGTGTGCATTCCCATCAGGGTATGTGCTCTCTGGCCCTGCATATGTATTTCCGCTTGCGGATGTTGTGTCGAAGGAACACACAAGTGTTTCGTGATCTCCAATCCGGAAGTAATATTGTGACTAATTGTTAGAAATATTGACGAAAAAATTCACAGCAGTCCTTGTTGCTTCAATGCCGTAACTCGTTCTTTTCGTGATGCTCGTTGTAGTTTTACTGACCAATCTGTGATATCTTGTTCAGCTGCGAGTTGCTCTTTGAATGTTTCTGTGGATGCCACAAAGAACGTGCATACGTTAGAATATTTAGATGTTGTCACTGGTCGAATAACAAACTATTTAAATTACAGTATCTTCTTTGCAGTATGGAGGCGATACCAAAGAAAAGTTTATAAATATGTAACTATTCGTTACAAGTATGTCACAATTAGTCACAGCGCACAGCCCAAACCTCAACACCGTCATCATGGTAGAAACAAGCATCCAGAACGCACAACAAGCCATCACCGTCGCAGAACTCAAGCGGCGCTTGCCAAAACAAGTCAACCACAACACACTCAAAGTGATCCTTCGCTATTTGCAGGAAAGTGGCAAGATTGAATTCACCCCCGATGGCATTCTCTGGATTTTCTCAAGGGACTTAGATGCGCTCCTCAAAAAAGGGCGTACATGGACCTGAAAGACAAAAAGAAAGTTGTCAAAGTTATAGATGCTGCAGAGATCGTACTCGAAAGAATAGAGTGTTCACAAAAGAGATCGGAAAAACAACTCTATAGAAGCACCTCTACTGCATTAAACAACTTACAAAATAACCCATTTATTGGTCAAGGCGTGCAGAAACGAAAGATCCCCCCTTCACTACGACATCTTCCTAATCTTTTTCGCATAGAACTTGCACATTATTGGCGGCTTCTCTACTATGTCGTTGGCGATGAGACAACAATCATTTGTGTTGTCTTTGAAATTGTCGATCACAAGCAGTACGATAAGATATTTGGGTACAAGTAGTATAACCCCATACGAAACATTTATATATGTAGTATACTAAAATGGCTACTAGTCTACAGAGACTATAGTGATGCAAAGGTGACGACAGTGAACATATATTACACGATAGAGGCAGCAGAAGCAATTCTTCCCAAAGTCAGACCATTATTAGAATCGGCACGCCGACTCAAGCAAGAGATTGAACTCATTGCAGCTGGTTATGACTACGACACGGTGCTGCTCGAGCAAGAGAAACCACGCATCAACTCTCTCGGCGCAAAACTCACGAGAAAATTAGAAGCGCTCGAAGAGCTCGGCTGCTACGTGAAAGACCTTGATATCGGTTTAGTTGACTTTTTAGCGAACTTCGAAGACCGAGACGTCTTCCTCTGCTGGAAGCTTGGTGAGCCGCGAATCAGCCACTGGCACGAACTGAACGAAGGCTTCTCTCGTAGACAAGAAATCATGGACATGACACAGTTGGATCTTGAATTCGACTTTGAAATGCCGCTGGTTGAGCAAGAGTGACCCAAGAGACCAAGGGGTTTCACCATTTCCATAAGCGGATACGTGAGAGTGCAGAGAGTCCGTTTACACGCGTGATTGACAAGCTCGTGTACGTTGCTGGCCTTTCTTCTATTATCTTCACAATACCGCAAGTGTACGTGATCTGGGTGCAGCAGACAGCAGCTGGCGTTTCTCTCGTTTCATGGTCTGCGTACACTGCCGGCGCGTCAGTTTGGTTCACGTACGGCTGGGTGCATAAAGAACGGCCAATTATCATGACGTACGCATGCTTCTTTGTCTTGAATCTTGCAGTCGTGCTTGGTGTGCTGCGGTATGGTTAGCCTTCGTGTAAGTGCACATCCCGCTGCGGGAATGGGATAGAGATTTTTTCCTTATCGAACGCCTTCTTCACCGCTTCATGTGTGTCAAAGTACACATTCCAGTAATCCTCAGTCTTACACCAGAATCTCGTCGTTAAGTTCACAGAGCTATCGGCTAATTCCCCTACTTTCGACATCGGGGCAGGGCTCTTTAAGACACGCTTGTCCTTCTTCGCGATCTCGAAAATGATCTTACGTGCTTTCTCAAAGTCATCCTCATAGCCGATGCCAAAGACCATGTCCACTCTCCTTGTTTTATTCGCAGTGAAATTCGTAATGACATGGTTGCTGAGCTCACCGTTTGGAATAATAACAACTTTGTTATCTTTCGTTGTGACGATTGTGTTGAAGACATGAATGGCAGTCACATCGCCCTTCACGCCCTGCGCTTCAATGAAATCACCAACGCGGAACGGCTTGAGCATGATGATTAGTACACCACCCGCGAAATTCGCCAAGCTGCCTTGTAAAGCGAGGCCAACGGCGAGGCCGGCTGCACCAAGAATTGCGATAAAGCTCGTCATCGCAATGCCGAGTGAGCTCAAAACAGTAATGATAAGTAAAACTCTGAGCGCCCACGTCAACATGGACGTCATGAATGGCCTGAGTGAACGATCAACCTTCAGCTTCTTCATTCTATTGCTGACGAATGCGCTGAGCCAGTTGATGCAGAGCCAGCCAGCACAGAAGATAATGAGCGCGATGAGGATCTTTGGCAGATACTTCATCGAGAGATCAATGCCTTTTGTTACCAGTGCCTGGACGTCGACCATGGTTTTTTAGAAATTTTGAAGACTTTAAAAGAATATATGCTCCTAACTTGCATATAAATTTAAATACCGATCGAGAACTTCCCTATTATTGAGGGGTAACGTGGCAGATTTAGAACGAACAGTGTTTTGGCCGTATCATGAGCAGCACGCAGGATTGACGAGAGGTTTTGGCGGGTTTGAGATGCCCGTATATTTTGACAGAAACAAGGTTCGAGGCATTGACGAAGAGTTAACAAGAGATGAAAAATTGCAGAGCATTGCTAACGAGCACAGAGGAACCCGCCATGGAGCTGGTTTGTTCGACGTTTCTCACATGGTGATATTTGATCTCATTGGAAAAGACGCAGCCCCGTTATTGCAGAAAGTTGGGGTGAACAACACAAACAAACTTTCACAACCTGGAACTGCAATATACACAATGATCCCAGATAGAGATGGCATGATCATCGATGATGGGTACATCTATAGACTGGGAGATAAGAAATTCCGGCTAGTTGTGAACGCGGGCAATGCGGAAAAAGTTGGAGGCTGGATCGGACAGTATCTGGATGCATTTCCTAATTTGACAATCGAAAATGTAAGTCAAAGAGTTGCAATGATGGCACTCCAGGGTCCGAACTCTGAAGATATTCTTCAAGCAATGGTAAAAGAAGGCCATTTACCGTACCAAGGAAGAGGAAGGGGTTCGCAAGTGACGATTAATGGGACACTTGTTGATGTCTACCGAACAGGATATGCTGGAGAAAAGATGGGATTAGAATTCTTTGCCCCTGCGGATGATGCGTTGCCGATCTGGGAAGAAATGTTGAGTTATCGTGATACATATGGAGTTATTCCTGCTGGACTGGGTGCTCGAAATTGGTTGCGGGAAGAGAAAGGACTCCCTCTTGGCGGGAATGAATTCGGTGGGCATGGTAAAAAACTTGCATACAATGGAAAACCAACACCCGTGCATGCGTTGAGTTTGGGGCGTATGATCTCAGATCCCCTCGACCCTGATAAAATAGCTGTGGACATGGTTGGAAGGGAAGCACTTACGAAACAGTACCTTGAAGTTGTTGCTGCACTTGAAAATCACGGGAGTACAGTTCCAATTGATGAAAGACTCGTTCCCTATTTGCAATGGCAATTGGCATTCCTTAACCAAACAAGAGACGGTATGGAAAGCAACGCTCGCGTGAGCAGTGGTGCTGGACTATATATTAATGGTAAAAGAATCGGATGGGTGTCAAGCAGTGAAACTGTGCCAACAGCAGTGTTTGAAGATAAGCTAGGGGAGCCAACAGGAGAAACCTTCGATAGATCTCTTGGTATTGCATTCGTTGATGCATCATACGTGCCTGACGAGTTTGGCACGGAAGTAGAAGTTGCTCGAACAAGGCAAGCAAAAGTTTTCTACAATGGACTTATCGTACGAAGCAATTTGCGTGAAGGAAACAAGCACGCAGTCCCTGTTGATCATCCTGAATCTCCTGAAGTGCCTCAAAACATTAGCATCTCACCTGAAAGAGATCGAAGATTGGAACAACTCAAAAGCGATTTTGTTGATATGTATAAGAGGGCACTCGACAACACTCGAGATCGGCAGTTCAGAGGCATCAACCTAGTTCCCTCTGAGAATATTCCGACGATAGAAACGCGTCTTGGGTCAATACTCGATCCAAGTGGGAGATATGGAGAATACGCTCCCGAACTCCTTGCAATTGGAAAAGGAACAGGGCCACACGCGTACTATCCTGGCACTGAATTTGTAGTTCAAGAAGTAACACCTGTTGTGGAATCATTCTTGCGAAGACGGTTCAATGCACAAAATGTTGAAGTTCGGCCAATATCAGGCCAAATGAGCGACATGATTGCCTTCAGAGGTATCCAGAGCTTCCTTAATAGGCATCGAAAAGGCGAACCGCAGCGTATTAGACCAGTCTTTGCGTACGTTCTCGGCGACGGGGGACACCTTACCACACTTCCTGGTGGAGGTTTGAAAGATTTTATTGGATACGCTGGAGGAGCACCAGATCTTATCCCGATTCCGATGGAGCAAGATATGCCACACCGTCCAAATGTTGAGCTTGCACAAGACATCATCTCTGATCGCAAGCCGCAACTCATTGTCATGGGAAGAAGTCTTGGAATCGAACGCGAACCATGGGGTGCGTTTGCTGAAGCCGCAGCTGCGAATGGGCCGTACAAAACAATCACACTTGCAGATCTTGCGCATCATGCAGGACTTGTCGGAGCAGATTTCCAAAGTCCTCTCGATGAAGGATTCATGCTCATGAATATCTCGACGCACAAATCACAAAGAGGAACACAGCGAGGTGGACTTCTCGGGAATTTGTCGGATGACACAACAGGATACAAGTTGTGGCAACACATCCAGAAAGCAGGATTCCCCTCAAATTTGAGTAACCACCACCTTGGTACGCTCCTCGGTCTTGCGCTTCACTTGTACGAAGATGCTGCGTTCGGTGATGAGTACAGAGCAGGACAACTCTCAATGGCAAAATCATTTGCCCAATCGCTTAAATATGTTGGTTTCCACGTCGAAGGAGATCCTGATAGAAGTTACACAGAGACAAACCATGTTGCTATCAATGTTGGAAAAGGACGCGCCTTTGAAGTCCAGAGGCTCTTACAGGCAAATGGTATCTATGCGAACAGAAATGCACTACCTGGAACGGATCTTGACTTCAAGGATGCATCTGGTATTCGTATGGGAACTGCTGAAATGGTAGGATATGGATTTGGCGAACAAGAATTTGCGCAGACTGCAGAATTCATGGCAGATATCGTCTTGAGAGGGCAAGATAGACGAGAAGCAGTTGCTGATCTCAGGGCTAAGCACACGATTCATGGATATAGATTCAAAGGGCCTGAGATTCTTGATCTGATGGGTGAAGTAAAAGAAGTTCTCTTCCACGAGTTTCCTGGATTGTAACTAAACCAATTTAAACCACGTATACTTTCTCTCCACCATGCACAACAAAGCAGTCAAACAACTCGAAACTCTCAGAAAAGAGTGCCCAGACGCGACATACTATCTTACCTATGAAACGCCCTTCCAACTGGTCATGGCAACTATTCTCAGTGCGCAGTGCATGGATGTGGTCGTGAATAGAGTTACACCAAATCTCTACAAGAAGTACAAGAAGCCAGAAGATGTACTGCAGGTTACTGTCGAAGAACTTGCTGAAGATATCAAAGGCATTACCTACTTCCAGGCGAAGGCAAAGTACATCAAAAAAGCATGCCAAACGTTAGTAGATGATTTCAATTCAGAAGTGCCTGAGGAAATTGTTGACTTAGTCAAATTATCAGGTGTCGGGAAGAAAACCGCGAACGCGATCCAACAAAATGCGTTCGGGAAAGTGAATGGTGTGATTGTGGATACACATGTGATCCGATTAGGACAACGGTTAGGCTGGACACAAAATAAAAACCCGGAGAAGATAGAAAAAGATTTGATGGCGATCTTTCCCAAAAATACGTGGAAGTCCATCCCGCACTTGCTCAAAAAACACGGACAAACGATCTGCACAGCACGAAAGGCGAAGTGTGATGAATGTATTTTACAGAAGAGTTGTCCGAAACTAGTCTAAGCTGCTTGTAGCTCAAACACGTGCGATGGTCGTAGGTATGGGCTCCGTACTTTGTGTGCGACGGCAAGTTCTATTGTATGCTGAATAGGGCTCGCAAGTTTTTCTCTTCGAGCAAGCAATTCTTCCACAACATCTATGCTTAGACCAAGGTCCTCTGCGCATTGCGTGGCATCTATTTTCGAGTCAACCATGTGATACACATTGCTTGCCATACCGTATGTCGCTACAGGAGCAGGTGTTGTTTTGCGTTTGAACCTGAATCTATCATAGAATTCGTGTGCTTGCGGTATTCCAAGTATGGAGCCAACATCATCATCTGGAATTGGCGCTGTTGCAGCATTCACAAGTGCGCGGCGCTCCCACGTTTCATACGGCAGCCGTGATGCTCGTTCTCCTGGATCCCGAAATGGTTCTAGATCGCTCACCTGCAGTATTCTTCGTAATGTCGCAGGAGGAATTCTCGTGGCGTTTTGGAAATCTCGCAAAGAAGGAGGGTTTTCAATGGTAAGTCCTGCTCGATACATATCAAAGACTTGAACAAGCTTTCCGAATTTGTATTTTGTGGAGCGAACTCTGCCAAAATAATCAAGCGCAAGTCGTTCAGCGTATGTTGGCGCTGTGAGAGATGAAGGTACACCGTATCTTTCCATTCTCTTTTTTTCTAATTTTCTTGCTTTTCTCCTTGTCATCCATCCACCATGATTTTCATTCCATGTGGCATGTATATCTGGATACTTTTTTCTCAAGGTTTCATGCACTGCTTGTCTGCCGAGGCCAACAACACGACCAATATCTGCGAGAGGCATTCCTGTAGTTGCAATTGACTTAATGATGGTGTGTCTTGCTTCTGCTGAGTCGAGATTCCATCCTTTCTCAAACAGATCATCAGCTCGTAGCATCTTCCTAGAAATCAAAAACCCCTTAAAAACCCCTCGAAACGCTTTAAAACTGGACTCTTTACCAGAAAAGCATGAAACTCGAACCTGTTGATCCAAAGGGAGAAGATGAATTCTCACGCTTAACGTATGAGATGGATCAGAAGCGAAAGCAAGAGATGGCGTTAGACACTGTCAAGAAGGTCATCGGGATCCATTCTGGGAAGGGCGGTGTTGGCAAAACATTCTTGACTGTCAATCTCGCATATGCGTTAGCTGAAAAAGGACACGATGTTGCGATTCTTGATGCGGATGTTGACTGTCCAAATGTCCCGAAGTTTCTTGGGATTACGAGCAGTTTATTCGTCGACAAGGAGAAGAAATTTGTTCCTGTAAACCATAACGGGGTAAAGATTGTGAGCATGGGATTAACGAAAGAAGATGAGGCGGAGCCGATTTTGATTCGTGGTCCGGCCAAGCATCGTGTTGCGATTGATTTTTTAGCGAATACAGCATGGGGTGCGGTTGATTATTTGCTTGTTGATCTCCCTCCTGGCACTTCGGATGTTCCTATGAGTCTCTTGGAATTCGGCAATGTCGATGGAATCCTGTACATTACGACGCCGCAGAAGGATGCGTTGATGGACACGAGAAAAAGTATTCGCCTTGGCAAGACATTCGCGATTCCCATGCTTGGTATTGTCGAGAACATGTCTGGCTCTGTATTTGGAAAGGATAAAGCGCTGGAATTGTCGAAGGAATTCGGGATTCCATATTTAGGAAGTATTCCTCTCTCCGAGAAGATCGTTGCCGCGAACGATCGCGGGGATATTATTTTCTCTGATGTTGCGTTTGAGAGTGTTGTGCGGCCGATTCTGAACGCTATAACTACTCAGTAAGTGTTAAAAAAGACGTGTGTGTTCTGATTGGAATGAGAACACTCGCGAATCTTGCCGCTGCAACATGTCCACACGCCGAGAGAGCCCTTGTTGAGAGAATAAAAGTTCTTGAAGAAGGTCCAAATGCCCCACTTGATATCAGGACTGATGGAACAATAGATCCTCAGAAAGTGAAAGTGGAGTACTATGCTTCGATGGCAGTGCACACGAGACATGTGTGGTCAAGAATCTGGGAAACTGAGCGCTTTCAAGTTGGTCCTGTTGTAGAGCTCGTGAGTATTGATCTGGAGCATCCTGCCTACTGGGATGATTTTTCCATCGCTTGCAGGGACTTCCTCCGTGGCTTTGCCACGAAGTACGATCAGGAAAGTCCAATGAGAGAACGAGTTGTACGGAGCGGATCATACCATGACGATCATTATGCAAGAACCCCCCCTGTAGACCGAGGAGCAGGGTTTATGTTCGGACTTGATACATTCCAAATTGCAGCAAGATTGGTGGAAGTGACAAGCAGAGTTTTTGCAAACCAATTCAGAGGGCAAGCGCTCCAATACGGCGATTATAGCAGCGCTATCTATAATCTGCGAGGGCTGCACATATCGAGTTGCAAGAACGAGCAAATATCGGGGAATCAAGCACTGATATGGTTAGAGGAAAACCAACAAAGGGCAAAGGAGCAAAAGGATTCTGTTCCGTACGGTGGCAGATGGAAAGCCAGTGCATTCAGTTTTCCCAGTAGAGAAGATTTGACACTAGAAATGACACGTTCAGGGCGAACAAGGGCAATGAGAGAAGCGAACCGAGTTCTCAGAAAGAGCGCTGGAGCAAGAGATTTTCTCAAACTTGGATGTCCTGCACTCTACGCTAAGAATGTGCTACCGCAGTCTTTTGAGTGGTTCGCAAGGCACGTTGACGCCCGGTATTTGGTGCCAAGGTCATTAGCGCAGCCTGATTTCGCAAAACCACTCTAAAATGCAAGAAATTTTACTATTTGTAAAAAAAGCTGCGAAATAGAAGGTTTTTTATACGTGCACGCCATTCTATGGTAATGGACAAATACGACGTCTTCTACGCCGTGGCAGCAAAAGGAAAGATCGCTATCGCAGAGCTCAAACAACTCACCAGAACACCGCAAAGCGTCTACTACCACATCAATCAGCTCAAGAAAGAGAAACTCCTGAGAAAACGAAAAGGCCTCATCGAAGTTGAACACTCAAAACGTGCAGAAGAACTCTTCTCACTCCTCCACTACTGCGTCGCAAACAACCTCGAGTACACGTTCTACTTCTCAAAAAAAATTCTCACATACCTCAAGAAAACCTACGGGAAGAAGACATTCAACGTCAAAGCAGTCCACCTCAACCCACACAAATTCACCGCAGGAACAAGACGATTAGAAAAGGACACCTTCCTCATCAGCTACAGGAGAAAACCATTCATTGGTAGGATACTCAACCACTCATTTCTTGACAGGTTACTCATATTTCACAAGATAAAGAAACAAAAAGGCGGCAAACATCTCGAAGATGAACAGTTGAGTGATCTTCTCGAAATTCGAAAGAAGAAACTCAGAGTCATGACGCCGTTAGATCGCATCGGATTCATCCACAGGAGTTTGATGCTCGAAGGAAACTTACTTACGATCAGAGAAACTGCTCGTTTGTTGAAAAAAAACGTTGCGCCAAATGAAAAAAAATTCAACGACAGCCAAGAAGTGCTCGGGTATGCTGCAGCAATCAACGAAGTGGATATGTTACTCCCGAACACAATCACCACGAACGATATTCTACGAATACACAAAAGAGCAATGCGACACACGAAGTTTGCCGGCAAGATCAGAAAAGAAAAAGTTGTGATTAAAAATAATCCAGCCTTCATCACCGCGAACCACAAGAATGTGCACCGATTACTAGGAGATCTCACGAAAGAAATGAATTCGTTCAAGGAAAAAAGTGTCATTGCGATCATCGAGCAAGCAGCGTACGTCCACAACCAATTCCAGTTCATCCATCCATTTATAGACGGCAATAGTAGGACGGCGAGATTACTCTTGTATTACTTTTTCAGAAGACATCATGTTGGGTTCCATGACATTCCACTAGGATTTACAACAGAATACTTGAGCTGTACGAAAGGCTATACGAAAAGAGATGATGCTGTGTTAGCACGGTTGCTGAAGGAATTGTTGTTGCAGAGTGTTGAGTGAAAAACATCAGAAAAGCTCTAACGTATTTTTCCCGAGTTTTGCAAGAACATATGTTCTGCAGTGCTCAAATGCAAATCCCGCATGATACATGAAATGCTGCGCTTTTGATCTGCATGTAAAGGTCAGTTCAAGACCATAACTGGATGCTTGATTAAGGAACTTCGTCTTTTCTTCTCTAATCATAGATGCTGCCTCAAAATTAGAAACATCGTTCTCTTTCATTACAATATCTACAAGTGAGGTCCAATGTGTATCAATATGAGAGATACGCTGATTTACTCTGTAATTCTTCATCCCCAATAAGAACTGAGACCGCATGATCGAGGAAAGCGAACGATATACAAAAACTTATCGCTCGTACCCCTCGGCTTCAATCGTATGCGCGAGCTCTTTCCCACCGGTTTCAGTGATTTTCCCATCGATAAGCACGTGCACCTTATCCGGAATAACATATTCCAAGATCCTGTTATAGTGTGTGATCAATAACACACCGTGCTTCTCATCTTTGATCTTGTTAATGCCATCAGAGACAATCTTCAGCGCATCAACATCCAGACCAGAATCTGTCTCATCGAGAATAGCGAACGTTGGATTCAACAATAACATCTGGAGGATCTCCATGCGCTTCTTCTCGCCGCCAGAAAACCCTTCATTCAGATACCGACCAGCGAATTCGTTCTTAATACCGAAGTCAGCGAGCGTTTTCTTTAACAATTCATGAAATTCAACGACATCAAGATCTTTTCCTTGCACGTTATTCACAGCCGTACGTAGAAAGTTCTCGACGGTCACACCGGGAATCTCCACAGGATACTGGAAGGAAAGAAACAATCCCTTCTTTGCACGCTCATCCGGCTCCATCTCGGAGATATTCTCACCGTTCAACAGTATTTTCCCTTTCGTAACTTCATATTTGGGGTGGCCCATCAACACATTTGCTAATGTTGACTTCCCAGAGCCATTCGGGCCCATGAGTGCGTGAATTTCTCCAGGGTTAATCGTTAACGTAACACCCTTCAGGATTTCTTTCCCTTCAATACTTGCATGTAGATCTTGAATTTCGAGTTTCATTTTTCCTCCAGTGCTTGTTGGATGACACGAAGACCAAGCATTGCGCATTTACGGCGAACAACGCCGATTGGAATCCCTAACAATTCCAAAACGAAGTCTTGTCCGAGTGCGTTAATCTCATCTCGTGTTTTTCCTTTGCATTTTCTTGTGATCATACTCATACTTGCCTGTGAAATAGCGCAGCCGTTCCCTTGAAAGCCAACATCGACAACTTTTTCTCCATCAACAACAACATACGCGTCAATTTCATCGCCACAGAAGGGGTTTTTGTCATGTGCATAGCACGCACCTTCAATTTTCTTCTTGTTTCTCGGGTTTCTATAGTGATCAAGGATATTTTCCTTGTAAATACGCTGCTCTTCTGTGAGTTCTTGTGATTCAATCTCGTTCGGATCGATCTTCTCGCCATCAACATACTTATACTCAGTCATGTGAAGACCTCTTTGACCTTCTTGAGTGCGGCAATAAACGCATCAACATCTTCTTTCGTGTTGTAGATGCCGAAACTGGCTCGCGTGGTCGCGTCTAACCCAAGCGCGCAGTGCAATGGCTGCGTGCAGTGATGCCCGGCACGCACCGCAATACCATGTTCGTCTAATACAGAAGAAACATCATGCGGATGGACATCTGCAAAGGTAAATGCGAAGCATGTGCCTCTTTTCTCATCTGCAACACCGATGAGAGTAACATCTTCCACTTCTGCAATTCTTTCTAACATGTATGGAACCAGCTCAGCGTCTGTTTTAGTGATTTGTTCATAATTCTCCCGCAAGAAATCAGCTGCAAAGCCCATTGCAACTGCGCCGGCAATGTTCGGCGTGCCCGCCTCGAACTTCCACGGCGCATCATTCCATGTAGTATCCTCTATTTTCACTTCACGGACCATTTCGCCACCAAAAATTGATGGTTGTAACTTTGTAAGAAGTTCTTTTCTCCCGTACAGTGCACCAATTCCTGAAGGACCGTACATTTTATGGCCACTTATTGCGTAAAAATCGACATCTAAGGCTTTCACATCTACTTTTTCATGCGCTACCGCTTGCGCGCCATCAACGACAAGTATCGCATTGTGTTCGTGTGCAATATCTGCAAGTTCTTTGATCGGATTTATCGTTCCAAGCACGTTACTGACATGGTTAATAGCAACAACAGCTGTGTTTACATCGATCAACTCACGAGCTTTTTCCGTATCCAGATGAAAATCAGGTGTTAACGGAATAACTTTGAATTTCTTCCCATGTTCTTTCGCGAGTTGCTGCCACGGCACGAAGTTACTGTGATGTTCCAGCATACTGACAACAATATCACCATCAAGTTCCAAACCGTTTGCCACTACATTAATCGCAGAGGTCGTTCCCGATGTGAAAATGACTTCTTCTGACGATGCATTCAATAATTTCCCAACCTTTTCTCGAGCTTCTTCATACTTTTCCGTCGCTTCTTCAGCAAGTGTATGCACTCCACGGTGTACGTTCGCGTAATGTTGCTCATAAAACGCCTTTTCGCCTTCTAAAACCACAGCAGGTTTCTGTGCAGACGCAGCACTATCCAAATACACGAGACGTTTCCCACGAATCTTCCGCTCTAAAATAGGAAAGGTCACGCGATCACCTGCAAAATATCCTTTCTTATACCCGTACCATGTTCTTGCATCCCATCCAAGATCTCATCAAAGAATCCCTGAACAATTAACTGCACCGCTTCTTTCTTTGGAATGCCTCTCGACAGAAAGTAGAACAATTTTTCATCGTCAACTTGACCAAGAGAAACACCATGACTGCACCGAACATCCTCGTTGCTAATCTCCAAGTTCGGCGTCGCATCCATGTGCGCTTCTGGACTCAAAAGTAACGTATCTTCTTTTTGGTATGCATCGCATCCTTTTGCTTCTGGTAATATCCTAATGAGTCCTTCGTAATTGCCTTTACTTTTGCCAAGCATAACAGCTCGGGATACCATGTTGCTTGTACTGTGGCTGCCAGCATGAATCATTTTGCTCGTGACTGAAAAAGTATGTGAACCTGAACCTAAAAAGACGCTATGAAACTCAGCATCCGCGCCTTTGTCCGCTAAATACGAAGTCACAGCAACTTTTGCAGTGCCATACGTCGCATCAATCCAGAAAATGGATGCATCTCGCTCCAGATAACAGAATCGTTTCGCACTCCCCGTTGTCGTTTTGGAATAATAGCGAACGTTTGCGTTGTCTTTACACAAAATATCCACAGTGTACGTGCCAGAACCTTCTTCAAAGAAGACAACTTCAACGTTTTTGTCGACGAGAATCGTCACACGCTCTCCATCAGAGGGTGAAACTAATACGACATCGGAATTTTCCTGTACATGCACTACAACTTCCTTGCCAGATGGCTTTTCCCATACGTCGGGGAAGGTGGTTTCTACTTCCTGTACTACATCCATACTAACCGACGCTCCCTTCCATCTCTAATTCAATCAATTTATTGAGTTCAACACTGTATTCAAGGGGTAACGCTTTCACAATGGGTTCGATGAAGCCAGCAACGACCATTTGGCGCGCTTCTTCTTCAGAAAGACCGCGTGACATCAGGTAAAAAATCTCATCCGTACCAATCTTTCCGACAGTCGCTTCGTGCGCGATGTCCACTTTATTATTCCCAATCTCCATCTGCGGGTACGTATTTGAAGTAGAATCTTCTCCGATCAAGAGCGCATCACACTCGACACTCACTTTGCTGTTCACAGCGGCAGGCATAACCTTCACGAGGCCACGATACGTGCTAATCCCGCTATCTTTGCTAATACTTTTCGCAGTAATTGTACTTGATGTTTCTGGTGCAGCGTGGATCACTTTACTTCCTGTATCTTGA
Source organism: Candidatus Woesearchaeota archaeon (assembly GCA_028818155.1). Classification (GTDB taxonomy): domain Archaea; phylum Nanobdellota; class Nanobdellia; order Woesearchaeales; family UBA525; genus UBA525. The sequence goes on from JAPPOH010000012.1 coordinate 15,901, forward strand.
TTCTGTCCGTCGCCAGCAAATGCTATTCCTAAACTGTCGGAACGTGCTCCTCTACCAGCTAATACTGAGCATGGGTAGAGCATTGTACATCCGCTGCCGATGTTGCCGTTAATCCATTCGACAACCCCACCTTCGTGGACGATCGCTCGTTTTGTGTTTAGATTGTATGTGTTTCGACTCCAGTTTTCAACGGAGGAGTATCTGATACGTGCGTTCTTCAATACATGGAGCTCAACACAGCCTGCGTGTAACGCAGACGAATTATAAGAAGGAGCGGAACAATTGTGCACTGCTACGCCGCCAACTGTATACGTATGATCATCATCAACGCCAAAATTGTAAACTGGATGGTTTTCAACCGCTCTCTTGGTGATTTTCTTAATTGGGTAGAACGCAAACTTCTCAGTAAGACCGAATTTTCCTGCTCGTTTCTTGCCGTTCATCGTTGATGAAACAGAAATACCTGCGATTTCTCCGAATGGGATCATTTGATCTCCTGAAATACCGAGCGTGTACATTTTTCTTCTTCCTTCTTTCGCTCTGTCTCGGGCATTCAAGAATGATACGATGCCCAGCCGCAACAAAATATCCTTGCCTTGTCGTGCAAGTTTCTCAGAGACTGTGTTAATTCTGAAAAGTTCTTTTCTTCCGGATTTGTGTTGCTTGTTGTAGTAGTTGCCATCTCCTCTGAACCATCCTTTAATGAGTTCTCTTTGAAGGTCTTTTGGAGCATACATGAGTGTTGAATAGATATGTTTCTTGTCACATCCCTTTCCGAAGTGGGAGAATAACCGAGCGAGATCTGTATCACAAAAGACAACGTTCGTTCCATTGTTCTTTTTATGATGTGTTTCGAGTGATTTTGTAACGCCAAACACTTTCTGAACGCACTGTTTGACGTCTTCAATATACTCTCGCTCATTCATATTGAAAGAAAAGTTGAGATAATGACCTGAGCTAATACTTCCCTCTGCCAGATAATACCCAACGAGGCGAAAGAATTCAGGGATTGCAGGGACGTTCCACTCCCAGTAGGAGAATCCTCTTGTTCCTTTTCCTGTGTGTGCGTTGGATCGTTTTATGTAAAATTTTATCGTTTCTAAAGTATCCGTTCGTGCGTTGATTGGAGCAGTGAGGTAATCTCCCTTCTTGAAGAACTTTGGCATGTTCCAGCGCGGGTTCCATTCTTTGTTTCTGTCACTTTTTCTCTTTCTATCGACGTAGAGGAATGGGTGTTCTTCTGTTACTTCGATTTTCTGTGTGGAATCTCCGTAGAATTCGATCGTGTAGAGATCTCCTGAATACAGTGATTGTTGCATCTGTTCTGTCTTCTTGAAGTCTCCTTCACTTGTGAGTACTTTCTCTTCCTCTCTGATATCTTTAATTTTCTTGTAATCCGGATTTGTCGTGACCATATTCCCTTCAGTAAAGCAACCCTCGATGTAGTGTACTTCAGATCCTTCATCAGCGATAATAAGTGTGTGTTCAAATTGCCCTCCAAACTCTGCATTCATACGAAAGTATGCTTGCAATGGTATGCGAACCTTAACATTTTTTGGAATCATAATAAATGTCCCACCACTCCAAACAGATGCATGCAACATGATGAATTTGTGATCGTTAATCGGGATACATGATGTCATGAAATATTTCTTCACAATTTCCGGATACTTCTTCACAGCAACGTCCATGTTCGTGAAGACAACTCCTTGATCTTCCCATTCCTTCTTCAGGTTGTGGTACAGTATTTCCGAGTCGTACTGTGCACCCACGCCTGATAAGCTCTTTTTCTCTGCTTCAGGGATGCCAATTTTCTCGTATGTCTTCCGAATATCTTCCGGGAGGTCTTCCCAGTTCGTTGTTTCCTTCGCTTTCGGCTGTACGAAGAACTTAATCTTGTCAATATCTTTGATTAATGCAGATAAATCAGGCCCCCATTTCGGGAATCCTGTTTCTTGCCATAACTTCAGGCCTTGCAATCGCTTCTCTAACATCCAAGCAGGCTCATTCTTCGATTTACTAATCGTCCGGACAACCTCTTCATTGAGACCAGGAGGCGCCTCAAACGCTGGATCGTGCTCATTCGCCTCATCGTACATACTTCTATCTTCGACAGAAGCGAACTCGTTCATAATTGGTAGGCCCATTTATTCCCCCGTATCGTAATAGTCAAGCATGTCCATCGCGTCGTCCATGCCATCCTTCCCACTTTTTTCTTTCTCAACTTCCTCGCCTAAATCAGGCAGGTTTTTCTTTGGCAATGGTTCATCTGGCACGTCCTCACTCACCGAGTCTGTTGGGTCTTTCATTTGAAACACACATCACAGCCTTTTGGCACGGGCGCAAGTTTCTCATGGAGTTTGCAAATGAGTTTTGTTTTCTTTGCAAATTCGATCACGTGTTGGATCTCCATGATCATGCTCTGTCTGTCGATGATTTTTTTCGCTGCCTTCCGTACTTCGTTCTTCAGCTCTCGTGGGATAGCGATATTGCCACGCTTTTTGTTCATGTACTGGCTGACTGCAGCCTCTGTCACGCCGAGGATGTCTGCGATCTCTTTCTGCGTTTTTCCGTGTTTTTTCATCTCAACACTCAGTTCTTTTCTGATCGCTGGAAGAATATAGTACACCTCCACCTCTTGCGGCTGTAAGAGCAACATCTTAACTATGGTGAACTTTCTTGCGTTTAAATAGGTTTCGTGGTGATCCGGAAATCTTCCGGGTTTTTCATAGCATTCACTTAAAGAACATTGTCTTTCCTATGAAAATGAAGAACTGGGACTCACTTATTGGAGCAATTACACTCGTTTCTGGAGTGATTCTCCTGAAGCCTGTGTTTTCTTTGTTCAGCATCCCAATATCTGATGGAAGTATCAAAGCACTCCTGTTGCTCATTCTCTATTACTTCATAGCAAAGAATATTAGTGTGATAAAAGAAAAACTCAAAATTTATATATCTCGAGAGATTCAACGACAAGTAAAGAGAGAGGTCCGAAAGGAATTACGAAAATGTCATATAAATACATCCTGAAAACGGTTCGTAAAGAGGTAATAACACTGGCAATTGCAATGTGGCTTACTATTCTTACTGTCGCACTCCTCAAAGCTGCTGGGATGTTCTAGACACTCTTCGCGATCACGGGCGGCAATGGATTAAAAATGTGTTCTTTGTATGCCATCCAAATGTGGTATTCATTCGTCTCTGCTGAGAGTTTCTCTTGAATTTGTTTGAATGTCGTGTGGAACGAACCAGACGAATCTGCGAGAATGTAAATGAGAATATCCCAGTGTCCCATGATTTTCACCGCACGTAATACATGTTCGTTATCGCGGATGAATGCTGTGAATAATCGTTCTTTCTTCGTGTCCATTGTCCTGAGGTTAATGCTGAATGTGTACCAATGGTAGCCTAGTGCTGATAAATTAACGGCTGAGGTGAAACCATAGATAACGCCATGTTCTTTCAGGCGTTTCATCCTGTACGCGACTTTGTCCGCGGATACCTGTAGTTCTTGTCCGATTTCGTATGTAGAGAGGCGGGCATTCCGTGTGAGAATATTGAGAAGGTCCATATCTGTTGTGTCAATTTTTGTTTTCTCGGGGTTTTTCACCTGCGGCTGGTCATCTCGTGCGTAGTGTTCGTACGGGGTGCCTGGAAGTTGCACGGATTTGTATCCTTTGATGATCGTGAGCTCGTCTTTCCGCCTGACAATGTCAGAAAAGTCTTTTGTTAACTCAGAGACGATAATGTCGAATTCTCTAATATCTTTTGCGATGACTGCCCACTCGAGGTCCCAGGTATCGTGGTACTCCATGACGCTCCTTGTATTTGGATGTTGTATGAGCGCATCTAAGAGTGCTTGTTTCCGTTCTTCATTGAGTGTATTGATGATCATGAACACGTGATATGTCATGTAGCCAAAGGAGTGGAGGTTCACGTGTGGAATGAATCCGTTCAGGATGTTGTGCTTCTGGAGTCGTTTCACTCTATAATCGACTGTGTCGCGTGCTAGTCGTACTTGTTTCGCGATTGCTGAGAACGGCATTCTGCCGTCTTTTGAGAGGAGCTCGAGGATTTTTTTATCTCGTGCATCGACCTTTGGAAGTGCGTCAAGTTGTTCTATTCGACCACGCATCACCGTAGTATACTGCAACTTCTATATAAGTTTTGCTGTAAAAGAAGAAATTTTTGTAATTACTTTCTTATATGACGGTATCAGTCATACTTCTAAGATAAAAGTAATAACCACTTAAAAGTAACAACTCGTAGGAAGATTTAAATATCTTTGACGTGTTCAAGAAACGGAGTATCGACGATGGCAAAGAAAAAACCACCGCGTGTTGAGATGGATGCCCCTAGAAACAACGTGCCGAGGCACGCGCCTTGGATGAGTGTGCAAGCGACAGCAGAAGATAATCGTCCACTCGAAATGTACGAAGATCCAAATGCTCAGGAGATTGCACCTGGCACTGTCGAACCATACACTCCTGAACAGCAAGAAGACCTGACGTTCATGCAGCGGCTCGGTCAAAAACATGGTGTCCGAAGATTTCGAAACTGGAGTGCACGCTTCCTTCCCGGCGCGTTCGGAAACTATGCGAAAGTTGCTTCAACAGCCGGAACACTCGCAGCAGGGCCAATCGATACAGACTCGCAAATAGAGCGGCTCAGTCACTATACAAGCAGTGGCTTGAAAGCAATACAGCCATGGGAATGGTGGAGCGGCATGGTAGACTTCTTCCGTGGTGCACAAAGTGTTGCTGACGGCGGACAAAAGCTAAAGGTAGCCGCGGAATATGCACAACCAGACCTCGAGAATGTGGTTGCATCCGCAGTGCAGCTCGAACGTGCTGGCGAACAGGTACAAGGCGGCGTTACGCACCTGCAGAATTTAGAGATCACACAAGGACTTGAAGAGTTAGTTAACGGCGGGCGAGACGTTATAGACGTTGCAGGCGAGCTTGCAAGGGACTATCAACAAATTGTCGGCACTGAAACACAGCAGGGATCTGGCATGCAATTCTATGAAGAATTACAAAGGCAGCAAGCAATCCTTGAACCGTGGGCGGAAGGGCATGTTGCAGGACTCCAAGGTATTGTACAAGCAGCGGCAGCAAGTATTGAACAATCGCCTGGAACACTCGGACTTGTTATCGGGGGATTCCTAGGATTATTTGGCTTGGGTAACTGGTACCTCAAGCGGCGAATAACTGGAAAGATCCCTGGTATTCGTCGTATCGCAGGACAGCAAGGAACAACAATTGGTGAAGACATAACAGATGCAACCGTTGGAAAAGCTGCAAGAGTTGCGGCAGGTGGTGGGGCAGCATACGCACTCGCACAAGAGAGCCCAATGAGTAGATTCGCGTACGCAGCACTTGATGCGGCAGCAAGCTATCAAAACCTTACCACAACTGTTAGCGGAGATATTGATACAATAGCCCAAGAAGGAGAACGCTTCCTCACTGCAAGTGGAACATACTTTGCAGATCTTCCCACTCGTATCGTCAATGGTGTTCAGCGCATCTTTGGACAAGAAGCAGAGATCAGAGATTTCACAGAGTTGAGTGATGTGATCGCGCAAGGTATGAATGTAGGAACTGCTGCTGTAAACACAGGGTCAAACGCCCTTCACTACAGTGAAGATCTCTTGCGGAAAGTGAAAGAGATTCCAAGTTTCACGATTGAGCGAGGGACATGGGAAGCATTTGGGACGTTTCTTCGCGATAGCGCACATGGTATTGGGCACGGGATCGGGAATACGTATGACGCTTTCAGGAGTAAGCACCCAATTCAGTATATGAAACAAGCCGCAGGAGATATTGATCCTGAACAAGCTGGACAGAGCGTCCTGCAAACAGCAGCAAACATTGGGCAGAATCAGGTAGCTGCGGCACTTCTCACACTAACTGCGTTGGTCGCCACACCGTATGTGGCGAAAAAAGGCATCTACATGACTCGTGACCGAAAGCATCCAACGCCGAAGCTCTTCCCTGACGGCATAGTTTCAGCAATGAAAGGCGCTGGCAGGAACGTTTTAAAATATGTGCCGTTTATCAGAAAATAACTTGTAATTTCACTCTTTTTTGCTCCAAAAACTGAACTTTTATTAATTACTTTCTTATATGATGAAATCAATCACTACCCTATGGCAGCGAAAGAACGATTAGTACCTTGGCTGGACGAGTATGATCCACGCGCTGAAGCAGAGAAGACGCTACGAGACAACGGTGCTCGAGTTGCAGCAGCAGGGCTCACGATCGACGACCTCACCGGGTTCCATGAGCAAGCGCTCGAGAATACGAGAAAAGTGGATACTGTTGGCCGTGCAGTTGACACACTCGACAGATACGTCGCGCACGGACCGCTCGAGCCTATCGAATGGGTTGCGAAAGGGTATTTTCTGCACGAGCTGAGAAAAGTGCCTGGGCAGAAGGGACGGTTCTGGGGACTCGTTGCACGAGAAGCTTTCACGTCAATCTTCCCCGTCATCAAAGATCTCTACGACATAGGAACGAGCCCGTACAGAAAGGCAGCGAGAGATGCATCAAACGATGTTGCGCACGGCTACCTCGATGATGCGATAGAAGAACGTGTTGTAATGCTGCCTAACCGTCAAAGTCTTGCGGTAACGCCTGGATCACAATTGGCTGCTCAATAAACTGTCCATAGCGGTAGCTCGTCTTCACCGTGAGAATGTCTGTGTAGACGCGTGCCTCAGGCGCGCCACCAGTGATCGTACAGGTGACTGTCTGCGGGATACCATTATAGAGTGTGATTGTGCCGTGGTTCGAGTTATCAAGTCGGAAGCACTGGACATACGCGTTCGGGTCCTCAACCCAGACGTCGACCTCCACTTTGTGCTTGTTTGTGTTCCGAATGTTCGGATCACAATCCTCATCCGGTTGTCGACCGTAGAACTCGCCAGGACCGACGTGTTCGATGATGAAGTTCGCCTGGACTTTATTGCTACCAAGCGGGTTCTGAATAATGCTTGTCACGTGGATTGGACCACCAGAGTTATGGACGATCTTCTCACCAGTCAATGTACAAAGGCTAATGTCCTCGACATTCTCGATGATATCATTCTTGAAGCAGAGCTGAGATGTTGCCACGTTATTGTAATCGTAGCAGACCTGGCCGCGGAGCGTGATGAGATCGTTCCCTTGTAATTTTCCTTGATAGTTCAGGTTCTCAAAGACGAAGTTTGCGATCATGCCGCCGATAATCGTGCCATCGAAGTTCTTTCTCGCACCTCTGATTGGTTCTTGGAGTGATTGATGCAAGTTGGCCTGCGTCACACCGAAGGTTGCTGGGTTAATCCCCTCAATCCTCGCTGAAACGTATGGGTTCTCTGTTGTCGGACCAATATCTGCCTCGCCGACATTCTCAATCACTGTGTTGAAGACGAACGGAAACTTACCACCATCATAGATCTGTGGCGGCGGTGCGCCATCCTGCAGATACATATTCAACCCAATGTTCCCGCCGATAAATGGATCTGCGATATCACCATATGCGACCTCTGATTCCGTAGGCTGACAACCCACAAGAACGAAGGTCATAAGAACTACTGCGACGAGGTACCTATTCATCATAGAGGAGAACTGAAACTTCCCCTATTTAAAGCTTTTCGATCAGTAGACTTTGCACCGTTTTAATCTCAATTTTTGCACAGTATTCTGTATTCCAGCACAAGCAACAGCAAAATCGATTTCAATATTGCTCCTCTGATGAGAAACTTTGAGAAACTCGTCTCGTTCACTCATAAAATTGACTATCATCTCGTCAGTGCGGAACAGATCGTTTAAAAAGAAAAAAGTTTTTCCGGAGAAAGAAAATATAAACTACTTTTAAGTAGTTACAAATAGAAAGGCTTTTATATTCGCCTTTACTTTCCAGTATATGGCTGAAGAAGTATGGAGAATAACTGGATTCAATAGGCACCCTTCTGTAATCCAATCATTGAGAGATGAAGTGCTTCCAATAGTTGCAACTGAGGTACCTCTACAAATAGCCACTGTGCCATGCTCCACTGGTGCAGAAGCTCTGGCGATAGCAATAGAGCTTGAAAAAGAAAGATGCGACTACAGTATTGAAGGGTTTGATGTAGACGAAAGAGCAATCGCTGCTGCTACTGATGGCAGATACTTTATTAACTCTACCTCTGGCCAAATTACTGGGGATCCTCACTCAGATCATGAATATCATTGGTCGAATCTTGCGAGCAGCGATAAAGCAAAATTTCTTAGAGAATCTGGGTCGAATGGAAGCACAATGGTTCACGCCAACGCTCGTATTGCTACTAAGCTTAGATTCAGTTTGTTAGGAGTGCAAGACATTCCGAGAGACAGCTATGATGTGGTGTTCTGCCTTAATTTTTTAAGATACCTTACTGACTCAAGGTTTTCACCAGACTTGCCTTCGTTAGAAATAGTTTCGAAGAGGTTATTCTGTTCAAATAAATCTTTAGGTGCACTCTTAATAGATCCAACGTCCGATAAAGTGGGACAAATCAGACAATCTTTGACAGCGCAAGGGTATACGAGGTTACGAGAAGGCACTTACCTCAAATCTTGATTCATACTTAAGCTATATTGGAACAAAATTGTTTATTATGGAGCAATCTCTAAACACGGCACAAATCTCGATCAGTAGACACGTTTGATGTGAATTTTTTGCTGTTGCGTCTCAGAATACCCATACCAGAGCTCAACAGTGAGCGGTGCTTGGTACGCGCTTTTGATCTGTGTGAACTCAATTGGGTATGAACATGTGGTGCTTCCCGTCCCTGTTCGAGGGTCTAATCTGATCACTTCTGGCGAGCATTCAATGCCGCCTTTCACGTTATCGTTCCCTCTGAAGGAGAGTCCTGTCGTCCCGACACGGACGTCACCAAGATAAACAACGTTCAAGTCCCCTGCGAGCGCCCTGCCAGGATAGTACGGACTACATTTTTCGAGTCTTCCCGCATCCCAGACCTGTCCCTGGCCAACATTCTTCACGTTGATGTGGAAGATGATCTTTCGCGGCGTGTTCTCCTGCTCAATGCTCGTGATAGCGACAGGGGCGCCATTCCCTCCTGAATAGCTTCTCGAGCGAGGCTGGCAGACCTTCCTGTGCTCGCTGTACGGTTCAGGATCAATGCACACGATCGGGTCCGCGTATGTCGTGTAGAGGTAGCAGGTCGTTAACAGAAAGTCCTGTGTCGTATCATCAAGCCCTGGCGGCCAATCTACGACTCTGCCATTGTAGACAAGATAATTGAACTCACCTCCAGGGTAGTGCCAGTTGTCGCCAGCTAAAAGAAACTCCTGTCCGCCATTGATTCTGAAGTTCAGTGGAGAGAAGAGTGCGATGAACAAGCGGCCGAGTTGATAATACTCTAAGTCGACAGATCCAAAGTTCACGATGAAATGATCTCCTGTCGGATTCCTCTCCGCTAAGAGATCAAAATTAAATCTACTGTTATCATACCAATCGCTATCGAGCTCAATCCGGTAGAGATCTTTGAAATCAGACGCTATATTCACGCCGTTGCAACTGAAGATCCCGCCAAAGGTGCCAAAGCCGAGCGTCCCAACAGAGATACCGCAGTCGCCTCTGGAGCTTCCAGCTATAGGGATCTCTTGAAAGACAAGCAAATTTGGATCAAACCCGCTGACGTACACGCCACCCCTCGTGAAACTCGCGCCTCTATTCCTGAGTTCGACGCCGAACGAGAACTCATTGTAACTATTATCCTCTGGACCATAGTAGTAGAGCTGCCTCGGAATGTTCTGGAACTGTGCAACGACACCCTCTCGTCCGTTAAAGTATTCTCTGTTCTCAGGGTTCTGGTAGTTCTCATTACTATTCCCGACAGGACTGCACGCTACAAGCACAAATGCAAGCGTTAGGAGGAAAAGTGTTCTCACGTCGAAACTCTATTGGTTGTGGTTTTTAAAGTTTTACTTGGCGGCTGATACAGTGACAGGTGCATATCCTGTGCCGCCTGTGAGCTCATCAACTGTTTTTTCGTGGCGAGCCCTACCTCTGCCTGCATAAATACCCAGTTCGCACTCCTCGAGCAAGGGGTTTTGTGCTGCGATCACATAGTTGCCATCGTAGTCATCATTGCCGAAGTCGAGCGCTACTTTGTCACCCATCGTGAGGCCGCAGCTACTCTGTCCGTTGATCGCGACAAGACTCTTCCGCTTAATCTGCCGTGGACTGAGCGTGTGACTGTCTTGGATGATTGCTGTGCTCGGTTCTGATGCATCCTTTGTTGGTTGGATATATGTACTCCCATCTCCCGCGATGTCTGCCTGATAGTACTCCCCATCACATATCCCGAAGCCGTTCATGAGCACATCTTCGTAGAAGAGCTTATTGAGGTTCGACTCGGCGACACTTGCAGGCGTGTGTGCTCTTCCGTTCGACCACCTGCCACCATACGTTTCATCATCGCAATCTGGCATGAAGAAGACGCCAGCGTTCATCTGGAACGTATCTTTCACTATGGTAACACGGACGAGGCCGTTTTTGCTCCCTTGTTTCTGGCCGAGGCCGTTGCCGATTTCCTTTCGCGCATCATCACGTGCTTGTTTCCCTTCTCCTACGAACAAGTCGATTTCACATCCTTTCACATCTTGCCCCACATCTTCAACGATATACTCGCCGCTCCAACCCCTACTGCCAAAAACAGCATCACCAAAGTCAAGATACACCTTCGTCCCCTCTGGGAGTGTACACTTGTGGCCTGGGTTCATATCCGCTGCGATCGTTCGCTTTGCCTTCGGCACCGTCCCTGATTTCGTCTCCGGTCTCGGTACCGTGTCTGAGCCGTCAGCGCTGGGTCCTTCTGGTTTGATTGTCAGGTAGCTGTAGTAGCGATCGCCATCCCTTCCTGATCCCTGGCAACGAACATCCTCGTAGAACCCTCGCTTGCCTTCGCTCATCCTACACGCTTCAGAAGAACCGATTGTATTGCCGGTCGATGACCATTTAGTATACTCTTCTCGAACAGGTAAGAAGTAGTATGTGAACTCATACACGCCACTTTCTCCCGCCTGGCTTCCAAGCACTGGACCTTCTTCCTCTTTTTCCACAGGCGGCGCGCAACAGAACGCACTTCCAAGACAGAGGTCGGGGAAGCAACTCCCACCTTTTCGCTTATAATCGTTACACCTGTCCCTGCTGCACGCGCACCGGTGCTCTTCTGACATGCCTTCGTACTTCGCCGGTGCCTTCGTAGGATCTGCAGCGTAATAATCGCAGGCAACGACAGGCTGCTCATTTTCATCAAGAACAGGCTTTCCGTTCTCGTACACATAGCCGCGTATTGGCTGCAGGAGGGTCTCCGTTCGCGTTTGATCTCGTTCAATAGTAATCTCACGGGAATGACTCGTGGTATAGTGGTATGCTGCTTCCATCGTGATTGTACTTTGGAAGTTTTGCGTTGCATCGTAGATCCTGCTATCAAGATCATCCACATCACACACAATGTCTGCCTTCCCTTCATGCAAGCGCACGATCGGCCCTGGTCTGCATTTGAGTTCCGTGCCCATGAGCGTTGCCTTGAACAAAACAGAGCTTGCCAGATTCTCAGGAATTTCGTGGCGGATGCACGCGTCATCGATATCAACTGACGCTGGGGCGACGATGTAGCCGTTGCCGATATCTTGCAAATGAATTCTGAATCGGGGCACAACGCCTCCCGCAACCCCCGGGAGTGCGTCAATATCAACCTTAGTGACTGCGATTGGCGCACCTTGGCTTCGTAACCGGACATCTTCAGCAGAGCATGATTGCTGCCGCACATTCTCATAGAGGTTCGTGTCAATACACACGCTCGCTGTCGCGATCGTTGTGTACGTGTAGCAGAGGTTTGCAGTAAACGTGGTTTTTGGCAGTTCTCTCGTGCCGAGGAACTGTTTCGTTCGGAACGAACGATCCTCTGGGACACTGAACAAGTTACTGTCCCCGCCCGGATATTCTGGTGAGCGTCCGAATAAGAGGTCTTGTACTGGATCTTTGAGAGGGAACGGTTGCTGCTTCCCGGCTATGTACAGCGGGTCGTACAAGAACGTGAGACGCATATTCTGATATGGCACATCTGCCGTTCCTTGGTTCCGAATAATGAACTCGACAGGGAGCTGTTGATCTTCATATGTGTAATCGGGTGGTGCGTTCCTGATGAGCTCCACTTGTAAGCCATCTGATCCTCGTGAGCTAAACTCGTTCGCGCCACCTGTGCACGCGGTTAAGAATATCATGAGAAGTAGGAGTCGTTTCATCGTACACGCACCGTTACTTTTTCGCTGATTGTGTATTCGTAGTGTGCCACCGAGAGGAAGGAGCGAGTTGCTTTCTCGCCAAGAACGAGCGCGCGAGCTTCTTCTTTGTATTCCTCGGGCACGATGAGCTTGCACGTGAGACTCGTGTACGAGAGCACAGTGCTCAAGCCGACGTTCTCGAACTCGTAGATAGTATACTCCTGATTGTCAATGCTCTGGTATGCTGTGGAAACCTCTCGATCGCATGATTCTTCATCGAGCGCGAATGGCCGTGGCACTTTGAACTCGATCTTGTAGATCTGGTTAATCTCACCACCTTCCCAGTCTTTATCGAGTGTCACGCCAACGCGTGTGCCTGGTTCAAGAATATCTTCGCCATCTGCATCTATGGTGATTGGCTGGGGGGTGCTTGCCTTGCCACCCATACCCATTATCACAGGGCCCGCTGTGTATATTGATGCTGGGTATTGTTCAATGTCGAGAATTTCATGCACGAGGAGTCCTTGGCTCGCGAGGTCTTCCGCCTTTTGTTTGCTCACGAGCGTGAATGGGACGTCTGCCTGCGTCTGGAATGGGAATGTGATACCAACATCAACAAGATACGTGCCCCTTTTCTCGAATGGAGGGAAGACACACTCGAACGTGCCACTCGTGCCGAAAATCACGTCAAGCTGCACGGGGTCTACTGCTGCGCCCGGCATGCCCTTCTTATCGATGATGCATGATGGAAGCACGCTCAGCTTTGGCCCGAGGAATGCCTGCGCGTACACATTCCCATAGATTCTCGCGGATGTTTCTGTATCAATGTCGTTATCAATAGCGCGAACGTCTGTGAGTTTCACGCCGACCGGTTTCCGTTTGTTATCTTCCACTCGTCCCGTGTAGTATTCTCCGGGGTTTTTTGCTTGTTCTTCCAATTGCTTTGCACGCCTGATGATTTTCGTTTCGATGAGTTCTTTGATCTTTCCGCCGAAAATGGTGACGTGTCCCTCAGAATCAACCTGTCCTGAAAGACTGCCTGGCGCGATGCGATCGATTACCGCAGGGAGCTCAAGCGCCCAATTGAAAAGGAGCGGGAAGATGATTGCTGCGATGATTAAGAAAATGTAGAAGAATCTGACGCCTGCAAGACCGTTTTCTCCATGACTATGCGCAATTCCTTGCCACATTATGTAGAGGAAAAAAATAGGACAGATAGTAATGAAAAACGTTATGCCTTCAGCGATCTGCCAGTTTGAGGTAAACTTGAACGCCCGTGCAAGGAGCGGAACAAGGTATGCTTCTGAGAAATAGGGGAGTGCATATGCAAGGAGGCTTGCCACGAATGCGATAAGTGCTTGCACTGGTTGATTGCGCGCTTGGTTCGCTCGTAGTCCTGGGAACATATAGAGGATGAGCGGCAGTACAAGAAGGCCGCCCGCAATAAAGATAACATAGAGGTTAAAGTCACGAGCAACGACATAGACATGCACGAAGAGTGCGTATAACATCCACATCAAATCAAGGCGCTGCTGATGAAACGCTCGTGAGAATGCTAAGAGGAGGAGGATGCCGAGAAGTGAGACAGCAAGTCCTATCCATGCTGAAACGATACCTTGCCACGCGAGAAACGTTATCGTTGTAGTTGAGAAGAGGACGAGGAATGGTATACTAATCAACCATCCTGTGAGAATCGCGAATGCTACGAAAAGCAGCCATTTGAAATTTGATGTGAACATCCAGGCAATCCAGTTTGGGAGGATGTCGAACAAGTGCAGCGAGTACAAGCCGATGCTTAGGAAAATAAAGAAGATAAACCAAAATGCAGTCTGTCTTGGATCCGGTTCATCTGTTTGCGCCTGTCCTCGTCTCGGCAATCGCAATGAAAGCAGTGTTTCCAGCATGTTAGCCAACCACCAACCTATAGGAGTTCAGTCCAACGCCAAGAAGTGCAGCAAGTGTTGCTGCTCCTACAGAATACGCGACACGACGCCACATGTGTGTTCGCGGCATTCGCAGCTTGCCCGCCATGCGCCTGGCTGCTGCGCCGCCGAGTCTGCCTGCATGTCCTGCGACTCCACTCGCTACTCTGCGAAGCCTTCCTGGTTCCTTTTGCGGCATTGCTTCTTCTTCAACGTAGCCGCTGGCAGCCTGTGTTCTTTGAATGTTTACTAAGTGCTTCTTCGATACTGGATTCTGCTCCATTCCCTCCAGCATTGCGGCGTGTGCTTTTGCGAATTTTTTTATCGACTTTCTCTGCGTGTAGAGTTCTTTTGCTGCCTCTTCGTCAACTGTCGGCGCAACTTTTTGCATGTGTGCAAGAAATTTTTCTTCTTCCTCGTACTTGTTTGCTTTTGCGCGAAGTTCTTGCCGGGTTAATTTTTTTGCTCCTCTTGTGATTTGTCGTAATCTGCTCTTTTCCACTTCTTGTCTGCCGACATCAGCGTAGTGATCGACTAAGTTGTGTGCACCAATCTCTTCTTTTTCTTGTGCTACTCTCGCTTCCTCTTCATGTAATGTTTTTGCTGCTTCCTCTTCCTCTTTATATGCTGCTTCTGCATACTGCTGCAGGTACGCATCCATCTTCGGATGGCCTTGTAATTGCTCTTCAAGCTGCTTTGCTTCTGCAAGTAAGTTTTGTGACTCGAAAATTTGGGTTGCTACCTGTGGACCGACTCGTCCAATGTTCTCTTCGAGTTTTTCCTGGAGCTCAAACTCGTTTGCAGACTCTTGTTTGAGTTGCTGCAGCAAAGCCACGATAGCTTTCTGCTCGTACGAAATATAGTCTTGTGGTTCTTCTTGTGTTTCTTGCGAAGATGGCTGTTTGAAAAAAAATCGCTTGAACCGTCCTGGTTGCTCTTGCATTGTGGTAAGATTCATTTCCATTCTTGGCTCGAATGGTCCCGCATTCCTTATGTCATCTTCTTTGATCTTCCTCATTGCCTCTTGATGGCGACGTTCAACTTTACGGCGTTTTTTACCATCATTCAGCAAGTTCATTTCAAGAAAATTGTGCGTTCTTTTTGGTTGCTTGGAAAAGAGTCGTTCGAAAATTCCTGGTTTGGGTGCTTTCTCAAACTCTGGGAGCTCTGTTGTGAGATTATGTTTAGCAAGCTCACGTTCTATGTAGGTATTGTACATCACTATGAAATCATTAAACTTGTTAGTATCCTGGAACGGCCAAAGGTCGTGTGCTGCTCTGTTTGCCCAATCGAGAACACCTTGGAAGTCTTCTGTAGAATATCGAGATGCGATTCTATCACAGATATATGTAGCGAGTTGATCTTGGCTCTCAGACTTCTGTGCTTCTAATTGAAGATTCTTTACTGAAAGATCCTCGCGTAACTGTTCATCCGTAAATCCCATGCTCAGAGCAGCTCAATTCGCATTTCACGAACGTCGAGTTTGTCTACGTGGGGCACGATCTGTATTGTGTTCGGTCCTGGCGTAATAATTGCCGGATCGAGCAACGCTTGATAACCCACGTCTGGTGTATGGAAACTTTGGACAAACCCGTTGAGCACGACCTCACCACTCTTTATACCTCTATAATCAGGAAATGCCATCGTCAGGCGTAACGCTTGTTGTCCGTGATCGATGACGTCGTACATGTCTGGGGGAATATTGAAGTAGTATACTGGGTAATCGTTTTCTCGGAGGTGGCTGATGACTTTTACTCTTGAGACAACGTACTGGCCGCCATCGCTCGCGAAGAGTAATCTATTCTCGCCGAGATGTAAGTATTCTGCCGCGACATCTGTTTTGAAGAGGACACCACAGTCGACATGTCCTGAGTAGAGGATATTTGGCACTTGGACTGTTCTATTGTTCTCATCCAGGAGAACTTGGCTTACGTTCACAGGGTTTCTAACATAGCGCTTATTGAGTTGCACAGTCAACCTGCCCACGTCTCGTGGATCGCATTCAGGCACGAATTGGAGTTCTGCCCGCTCCAGGGCAGAGAGCTCACTTTCTGGCATGCTGAATGTCTGTTCACTCACGCTCCCTGAAACATCGATCAGGTCTGCGCTGATAAGCACGTTATGTAAGTGGTACGTGTTTGGTTTCCAGAATGCGAGGCCGATGCTGTCTGTTTCTAACGTGACGGTGTTCGTGCCATCCTGTAAGTAATCGACTGGAAGTGCGATTGGCGGTGGACTTCGTTCTCTGACCGGTCTTTCATAGAGGACGTGGCCGTTCACAAGTACTCTGAGTGGAGAGCTCCCTGCCTTGTCGACGTTGAAGCTCAAGAGGTAGTTTGTCGCTGCACGCCTCGTGGCTGTGAACTCTATATCGAGCCCTCGCTGTGCAAAGACACCGTTCTTCACGATAGCTGAGTCCATGCTCTTGACGACGTGTGTGTTGAGTCTCGTAAAGATTGTTGCGCTCGGGAGGCTGTGCTCGATGACCGCCGCTGTGAGGAGTCTGAGTGTGCCTGGCGTTGCTGTCAAGAGGATCGTTGGTCCGTACTGACGGAAGACACCGCCTGAGCCTGCGCCGTGATAGATTGGAGCACCGCCCCCGTACCCTCCTGGCGCGCCGTACTGTGGGCCCCCTTGACCGTCACCGAAGAGGATTTCTTCTCTGTCCGCTGGTGGGAGGAACAGTAAATACAGAACCATGAGGCCCGCGATGATCGCGATGAGAATCGCTGCGCCTGAGGCCCCATGCTGTCCCCGACGAGAACTCTCACTAGTCATGACTAAAATCTGCCGAACCAGCATATATAAATATTTCCTTTGTTATCCTCGAGAGATGAAACTTTTGAAGAAGGATCTCAAGCACGGCGTTGTCAAAGTGATGCCGGAGAGTGCGGATGATTTGTGGTACCTTTCCACGATCATTGAGCCAGGAGATAGATGTACTGGACAGTCTGAGTACAAATACAAGCTTGAATCGTCTGGGAAGACGGTCAAGAAGAAAGTCTGGGTCTCTTTAGAAGTGGAAAAGACGGAATTTTCGTCTTCATTGCGTGTCTCGGGTAAAGTTGTTGCTGGCTCTGAAGAAGTACCGCGCGGCAGCTACCACAGTCTTGACGTGACGGAAGGGTTTCAGCTCGAGATCCAGAAAGAATGGCTTGATTATCATAGGGAGAAGTTGGATGAGGCGGTGAAGAGTGCGAAGTTGAAGACATTACTCGTGTTATTTGACCGGGAAGCTGCCGTGTTTGTCATGTTGAAGCCGAGCGGGCATGATGTGCTGCTTGAGATGAAAGGGAGTGTCCCAAAGAAAGGGATGGATGAAGGGAAGACAAAATCCTTTTACAAAGAGATTGTTGCGCAACTAGAGGAGTATTGTACCAGGTACAAAGTGCAACGCGCTGTTGCCGCGAGTCCAAGTTTCTGGAATGAGTACTTGAAGAAAGAGTTACCTTCTGAGTTGCAAAAAAAGGTGATTTTTGCCGCTGTGAGCGCTGCTGAAGTGAGCGCGATTCCTGAATTACTCAAGCGGCCTGAGTTGCAGCAGGCGCTTGCCGGCGAGCGGGCAGCACGGGAGGAGGCGATCGTTGCGGAGATCATGGACGCGCTCGGTAAAGAAAAATTATCGTACGGGTTTGCTGATGTTACGGCAGCTGTGGGTGAAGGGAATGTGAAATCGTTGACGGTAACTGAAAATGAAATAACTAAAAGACGAGAGGAAGGAACATTCGCTGAGCTGGACGCGCTGATGAAGCAAGCGTCATCTATGAAAGCGGTTGTCCAGTTGTTGTCAACTGATGCAATGCAGCAAATCGATGGCCTTGGCGGTGTTGTCGCGGTGCACAGATGGTAGTTGACGTTCCTGAAGGGTTCAAACCGGACAAGCGGCCGAAGAGTGTTGTCCGATTGCTCGGCGTGTTGTTCTTTTTGACCAGTGCGTATCTTGCGGTGATGATGCTACCGACGATTTTGTCTGATGATCTCGTACAGGTGAATGAAGGAAGGATCCAGCCACCTGTGGAGCAAGATGCGAAAGCGATCGCGTGGTTTGCAGCTGGCTTTGTCGCATGGATGCTCGCTGCGTTTGCTATGAGTATGTACGTGATGCGGCTGATGAAAATGGGCGCGTACCTTGGTGTTGTTTTGGTAGGGGTGACGATCTGGCAGTTCCCAAACATTGGGTTTCCGTTTGCTGGAAAGATATTGTTGCTTGTGGTTTGGATTCTTGGACTTGGCGGGGTGTGTTACTATTGGAACAATCTGAGCTGAACGATCTGATTACTGCGGTGAAGGCGAAAAAAGAACTTGCTAATCTTGATGATACGTTCGTTCGCGAGAAAATCGAGAAGCTGTTTGCTGGGAACGCAAAGTTGCGGAAGAAATACGATGCAACAAAGAGTTTCAAGCAGTTTTCGAAGAGCAAAGAATGGGAATTCATTCTGAAAGCGGTCCGGAAGGAATTGCGTGTGATTTACGGCGTGTTTCAGGGAGATCGGACAGGAGTGGATGTGTCTGCTGAGAACTTGACTGCGGTGCTGGAGACGCATATTAGCACACGGGAAAGAATTCCGTACTTTGATATGATCTACAAAGAGTTAGTTGATAGAATCCCTGCTCCAAGAACGCTTCTTGATCTCGGCTGTGGATTGAATCCGTTATCCTATTCCTATATGAAGAAGCATGGCTGGACGCCTTCAATTGTTGGTGTTGACATTAGTGCTGCCGACATGGATTTTTTGTCAGATGCGATGTTACAGCTTAACATTCCTGGGAAGACTATTGCTGCTGACCTCGTGAAACAAGCTGACGTACTCGATGCTGTTGACGCAGAAGTGACATTCGTGCTGAAATTGCTCGATACGCTTGAAGAAGCGGAGCGGCATGTTTCCTACAAGTTATTCGAACATATTCATTCGAAATGGATCGTTGTCTCGTTTGCAACGAAGAGCCTTGGTGGGAAGAAAAACATTTCATCTGCTGGTCGTACATGGTTTGAACGATTATTGCATCGGAAAGAATTATCGTGGGAAACGTTTTCTGTACCGAATGAATTGTTTTATGTGATTACGAACGTCTAATGCAAAAAAGTAGTAAGTTTAAATAGAAGGACACAATACACAAAAAAATGAATACATATCGTAGAAAGTTTGAGCGAGATGAACAAGGTATTTTCTTCGAGATACCACAGGAAATTATTGAACAGTGTCGTCTTAAAGGCACAGAAAATGTCACAATTTCTGTCAATGGCGAGAAACAATTCCTCGTTGAGATAGAATAATGGTCATCGCAACCGTCTACCATTGGAAGGTCGAAAAGGGAAAAGAACAAGCCTTCGAGCAAGCATGGTCGCAAGCAACAAAAGACATCTACAAGAAACGAGGCAGCCTCGGTTCAAGCTTGCACAAACACAAAGACGGAACATACTATGCATACGCGCGCTGGCCCTCCAAGATGAAAAGAACAACAATGCTGCTCCTCCCACCATACAAGAAACGCATGCCCATGGCAACTTTACTCGAAGAACCGATTGTGCTTGAATTAAAGGAAGATTATTTGCGGAAGAAACCAAAAAAGACATAAGTGCCCGCACGCTACGCTCACCATGATTGTTGATATCAGCGAAACAGGCATGCTCCCAGAAAATTTTGAGTTACAAGAAGGAACTGTTATACAAGGAATCTACGGGTCTGTCGAAAGAAGAGGATCGTGGCTGCGTGTGCAGCCAAATGAGGACTTAGATAATGATCCTGTGGCGTTTGATGGCGCATTTGAAGTATTGATGGGTGAGCACGAAAACTACTTTCATCAAGCTCGAAAGGAACAAGACGTGGATGCCTTTGTACAAGACGTGGAGGGATCTTTAGCTCGTGAACACGGTGGAACGCCCCGACTCCTTGCACTAGTGGATCCACTCTTCCACCAGATCATAACACTTGGTATGATTATTGGAAATCACGACTACGCTCCTCAGAGGGAGTTGCCAACAATCGACTCTCGAATGAATTACAAACAGTGTGGTCTGCCACGTTTCCATCCAGTCTATGTAGAACCGTGGGATGGAAAATACGCATGTGGAGATTTAGAACGATTCGGATATGGAACTCATGTGTGTCCCACCCATTTAACACAGCCTCAGGACGATGACATTGCGATCACGAGAGAAGATTTCGAGAAACTGGATTTCATGATCGCGAGATCTACTGAACCACATCTGATTGCTCCAACTCCAAGCTGATCTATTACGCCTGGATACGAGGTAGCCCTACATTCAGGCCCGTGCATATGTAGAAGTCAGGATCAAACCGATTATACTTGAGACCAATGCCACGATCTCTGAGACCCTGAATAGCGTCAGCGGTGCCTGAGACACTCAGAGGAAAATGTGATTCTTGAGTAGCAGTGAGTGTGATTAAACAAGCAGCACTATGTGCAACCGAGTCTACATAACCAGAGAATCTGTGCCGGACGCCCCTATACTGAATCTCACAACGTGCTTGTCTCATATGCCTAGAAAAAGAAGGAAAAGAAAAAAATTATTTGGCTTTGACTTTCTTCATGTCTTTCCAAGCCAACTCGAACAATTGGTCAAGTGCGCTTGCGAAGAATGGCGTGTTGATCCAGATGCCCACGTCATACGTTGGGTGTACATCCTGATCATCCATAACCATGAAGACCACTTCCTTCCCGTCAACGACAAGGAATCGTGCGTTAATCTTCGTGTCACGAACTTCAGCGATGCCATCAAGCTCTTTCGCAGCTGCCTGGACCTCTTTCGTCATCGGTGCAGCAACGCGAATCTTGACGCCGCGCTTGTTCACTTCCTTGAAGACCTGCTTCAAGCCCTCGATCTTTCTCAGAAGGCCGGAGCTTGTTGTAACCAATGTTACAGACTCTTCTGCGCCTCGGATCGTGAGCTCAAGGTGGTTGTACAGGTTGTGCCTGCCTCTGAGCGATCCTGAAAGATCTGCTGGCTCCACAATCTCAACGCCCTGCTTGTGCAGGTTCTTGAGCTCGGAAACAACATCCGTCTTCTTGAGGTCATCCAGACGTGTGACTGCAGCTTCTGCATCTTGGCGCATGTTCTTCTTCACGCGCTCCACAACTTCTGCTGGGTCCACAGCGATGTACTTGATTGGCTTCCCAATCTTCATCACGATGAAGCCTTTCTTTTCAAGGCTCTCGAGAACGTCATACGATCGTGATCGTGGGACATTCGCGATGTCGGAGAGTTCTCCTGCTGTAGACACGCCTCTGCTGAGCAGTGCGGTCCAGATTTTGACCTCATAGAGGTTCAATCCAAAGTATCGGCGTAATTTCGACAAAAAGTCGTCTCGTGCTATCATATATACTCTACCCCCTCTGAAAGGGTCTTTACTCACCCCTTTCTAGGAAGTAAGGAAAAATAACTACTTTAAATAGGTTACTACAGTTTGTCCACATCTGGAGGTGAAAGAAGGAAATTGTGTGGAGAGTTCCATCTGTATTGGCTAACTTTTAGAGAAAACTTCTTCTTTCCATAATATATAGACGATAAATTTATAAATTTGTATTGACTAACTAGTTGTATGGTAAGTATTGTGACGCGAAAAGTGAAAGGAAACGACTACCTGTACTTAGTCGAGACATTCAGAGAAGCAGGGAAAGTGAAGCAGCGAACGCTCAAGTACATCGGCAAGAAGCGACCTGTCCCAAAAGAAGAACTCGTTTGCATGCAACGCTCGCATGCAAAAGAGGATTGGATTCTTACGAAGATGCAAGATCATCTTTCGTATCAAGATCATGCTGCAATGAAGAACGCGTCGAAACAGCAGGAAATGCACCTGCAACGCTTAGACAAAACAACACGAGAAAAGGAAAGAGAACGGTTTCTCAGTGCGTTTATCACAAGCAGCAATGCTATTGAAGGTTCCACAATGACAAAAAAAGAGACTTACGAGTATCTCTTTCAAGACGTGACGCCTGCAGGTCATTCGAAGAAGGAGCTCTACATGGCAGAGAATTTACTTGCTGCCTGGAAATATCTTGAGAAACACTGTAAGAAGTTCCCAAAAGAACATGACCTTCTTGCGTTGCATACGTGTGTAAACAATCGTATTGAGCGTGCAACACTTGGGAAGTACAAAAAAGTACAGAACTACGTCGGTGATGTATACACCACTTCATATCTCTATGTTCCGGAACGAATGAAAGAATTGTTCTTATGGATTAAAAAAGCATTCAAGAAGATTGATGACTTTGAAGTTGCATTCCAATCACATGCACAGTTTGAACTCATACATCCGTTTGTGGATGGAAATGGGCGTGTGGGACGACTACTCTTAAATTGGTTGCTCATGTATAAAGAACTCTCACCCCTCATCATCACAAAGCGAGGGAAATATTTAGAAGCATTGCAGAATGCACAACGGGGAAAACTTGTAGCTATTTGTCAGTTTTGTTACCGAAGTTATGCAGAACAATACAGATTTGCATAATGCTATGCTCCAGGGACAGCGAGACCGAAGATCCCTGGTCGGTATCCTAGAAGTTGTTGCATTCATTGTGCGAACCGCCACACATTCATGAACATTTCTACTTTAGTGTAAGTACATGTTAGGAACACAGAACCTTCTCGACGAGGCAAACACTTAAAAAGCGTCTCAGAACACACCTTCCATGGGGGTTGCTGAGGGTATTCTGGCACAATTACATCCGTTAGAAGTCAAACTGCTGCCACACTTGGCGAATGGCACACTCTCTGCCCTTGCACAGAAGGCAGGCATGCAAGAAGTTGAAGCAATGAGAGCCTGTCAGTGGCTCGCGAACAAAAAGGCACTTTCCTTAGAGCCATTAGTGACGCATGAGCTTTCGCTCGATGTGAATGGGAAGAACGCACTCAAAAATGGACTTCCTGAACTTAGATTTTTAGATGCGATAAAAAAGGGTGCGAAAACAACGAAAGCCATTGGAAAAACGTTAAGCAAAGATGAACTCGGCGTCAGCATGGGGATTTGCAAGAAAAATAAATGGATCTCACTCGGCAAGACTATTTCCTTAACTGCTACAGGAAAGAACATCAAAGAACTTCCAGAAGGCAAGCTTCTCAAAAAGATCAGCAAAGGAATACTTGAACAATCCCTATCGAAAGATGAGCAAGTGTTAGTAAAAAAATTACGATCCAGAAAACAATATTTGATTGTCAAAGAAAAGAGAGATAGAACTGTGAAGCTCACTGCGCTAGGAAAAGAACTCAAAAAAACAGATATCAAGAAACTCACATTCGATGACTCGTTAACAGCAGAAGACTTGAAAACGGGCGCGTGGAAGAAAAAGAAGTACAGAGCGTACGACGTCACGATTAACGTCCCGCGCATTCCTGCTGGAAAAATCCATTTCGTGCAAGAAGCGATCAACTACATCCGAAAGATCTGGGTGGAAATGGGCTTCTCTGAGATGACAGGGGACTGCGTGCAAACAGGGTTCTGGGATCTTGACTCATTATTCGTACCGCAAGATCATCCTGCACGAGAAATGCAAGATACGTTCTATCTTGAAACAGCTGAACCAATTGATCGTTTAGCATACGAGAAAGTGAGCGCAGCACACGAACATGGCGGCACGACAGGAAGTAAGGGTTGGCGGTACGAGTTTAGCAAGAAGATCTCTGAGAAACAATTGCTGCGAACGCATAACACTGTTCTTTCGGCACAGACGTTGTGGAAGATTAGGAATGGTGAAGCGAAAATGCCTGGAAAGTACTTTGCAGTGGGTCCAGTGTTTCGAAATGAGAAACTTGATTGGAAGCATCTGTTCGAGTTTAATCAGGTTGAGGGTATCGTTGTGGATAAAGATGTGACATTTGCGCAATTGCTCGGCTATTTGCGGACGTTCTTCGGAAAGATGGGATTCCCTGATATTCGAACGAGACCGAGCTATTTCCCTTATGTGAGCTGTGGCTGTGAGGTGGATGTATGGAATCCGAGAAAAAAACAATGGGTTGAGCTAGGCGGCTCAGGGATTTTCCGGCCTGAAGTCACAAAACCCTTGATTGGGGAGGAGGTCCCTGTATTAGCCTGGGGACTTGGCATGGAACGCATCATTGTCGAGTATTTCGGATTCACCGATTTACGTGATTTATACAAGAATGACATCAAGCAGCTGCGTGAGATGAAACGGTTTATGAAGATGCCAGTGGACACGAGTTTCTCGACGAGAAAACGCTGAAATTCCACTGGTCATGTGCACGTGAAACTTATAAAGAAAGCTATGTTCTGTCTTCTATGAAGTATTTCGATCTTCTTGGGTTGCATTCTGAAACTGATTCGCCGAAAGGATGGATTTGGGCTCGACTTCAAGCACATGTTCTTCAGAGAAAGTATTTCGAATTCCTTAGAAAGAGAACACAAGATAGCATAGCATCGTCAATATCAAAGAGGCTAAATTGCGGATTCAGCACAGTACAAAAACATCTTATACGACTAAAGAAAAGTGAAGAAGTGGTTGATCTGCCTCTGCCACTTCTGCTTGAGCTTACCAATATTTTTAGAATAAAACGATTCACATTCGAATATTTGTATACAAAGAGCGATACAACTCGCAAAAAAGTTAACCCTATTACTCAACTGTCACCAACGCTCGCAAAGATTGTTGGGGGATTTGCTGCAGACGGGTATATGCAGTACAATAATGGTAGCTATCGTCTTAAGATTGTTGATGGAGATGAGACTTCAATAAGGAGGTTTGCAGAATGGATACATGATATTTTTGGAATACAAAGTAATTACTACTATTATAAAGAGGACCACGCTTGGCTTTGTTGGTTTAACAATAAAGTCGTAGCACGATACTTTGAGAAGTTTTTTAGTATTCGTCCTGGAAAGAAATCTCACATTGCACACAAACCAAGAATAATTCAAGGAAAGGAGAATGAACGGGCTTTTGCATTGGGTGTTCTCCAGTTTGATGGTGGTGTTAAAGCAACAGGCATGGCAGCATTCACGACAAAAAGCAAGCAATTAATGGAAGATGTTGCGAGAATTGTCAGAAAAGATGGATTGAAAATCATAACAAGTTACAATAAAAAGAAGAAATTCTATTTGCTTGAGTCAAGAACAGGCAGAGATAAAGAACAATTAAAGAAATGGCTCATGTATTTTGAACCTGGAACAAGAAAACATGATATGTTGAAGTTCCTCATTCGAGGAAAGAAGATGGGAATCAAAGAATTACTTCGTCTATTTCCTAAACACTATTCTACAAGACTTTCAGTATTGGAAGTATACAACGCTATCAAATCTATCAAGAAAGGTTACAA
Organism: Candidatus Woesearchaeota archaeon; assembly: GCA_028818155.1. Classification (GTDB taxonomy): domain Archaea; phylum Nanobdellota; class Nanobdellia; order Woesearchaeales; family UBA525; genus UBA525. The sequence goes on from JAPPOH010000012.1 coordinate 41,370, forward strand.
CCATGATATTGTTGATGAACTGAAGCAACAAGGAATTTTTGTAAGCTGGATTACTATTTACAAACATCTTCATCTTCTCTCTCAAGCAAAACTTTTACGTAAAGAGAAAGCAAGTATGAACCGAGTTTTGTATAGTGTAATGGCTCGTAATTGATCCATGTGGTTCAAAAATGAACCACCAGCGGTATCGTCGAGAGTAACCTTTATATACCACAGACAGGTCGCACTCATGGGGGTAGACGTGGTTTCATTAACACTGAACAAAGAACGTTTGTTTACAGATTTATCCGTGCCAGATAGCGATGAGTTCTTACATCAATTAGCAATGATGGGTGTAGATGTTGAAAGTAGTGATGAAAAAGAAATTGTCGTTGATATCACGCCAAACAGGCCCGATTTGCTTTCACAACCTGGATTGACGCGTGCTGTGAAAGCGTTTCTCATTGAACCTGGCCTAAAAACGTACACAACAAAGAAAAGCAAACTCAAAGTGCGAGTTGATCCTTCGTTAAAGACTATTCGACCGTATACTGCATGCGCGGTTATCACGAACTTGAAGCTCGATGAAGAAAAACTCAAAGAGTTAATCGATATACAAGAGAAGCTTCACGTGACATTCTGCAGGAATAGAAAACGGGCTGCGATTGGCGTCTATCCCATGGAAGCAATTCATGGCAACATCACGTTCAAGGCGCTTCCACCGAAGAAGGTGAAGTTTCGCCCGCTTGAGAGTAAAAAAGTCATGACGGGGCCTGAAATCTTAGAAAAACATCCGAAGGGCCGAGAATTTGCACACTTGCTAAAAGATCTCCCGTTATTTCCTGTGTTCGTTGATAGTAAGGATGAAGTTCTTAGTTTAACGCCCGTGATCAACAGTCACAAAACAGGAAAAGTAACAGTGAAAACGACAGATGTCTTCATAGAAGCATCCGGACACGATTTTCGCATTTGTCATGAAATTATGCAGATGATGTGTGCTGCCTTCGCAGATCTTGGCGGAAAAATCTGCACAGTTGACGTGCAATATGGGAAGAAAACGGAGAGAACACCAGATATGAGCACAAAAGAGCAGACGTTTTATGGCTATTACGTGAATCGCCGGCTGGGAATTAACGTCACAAAAGAACAATTACCAGATTTACTCGCGAAAATGGGCCTCGGCTTCCGAGATGGTCGTATTAAAGACACGTTCCACGCTGTTGTTCCTGCATACCGTGTTGACTTCTTGCACCAGATTGATGTTGTAGAGGACGTTGCGATCGCGTACGGGTATGACAATATTGTTCCTGAGCTGCCAGATTTGGCCACTGTTGCTTCTGAAAGTCCGCAAACGCTATTTGCAGATAAGGTTCGTGACATTCTCGCAGGGTATGGATTGTTAGAGGCAAAAAACTATCATTTGTTAGGAAAACACCACCAGTTTTCTGAGAATCTTGTTCCGTTATTGAGTAGCGTGTCTGAGGAGTATGACGCACTCCGCCAGAGTTTGTTAGCTTGTTTGTTACAAACGTTGAAAATCAACAAGGTGCATGAGTACCCGCAGCAGTTGTTTGAGATCGGCAATGTGTTTGAAATGCAAGAGTCTGTGTTAGAGACAACTCATCTCGGTATTTCTGTAGCGGGGGATGTTGATTACACAAGAATCAGACAGGTTGTTGATGGATTATTGCTTGGTCTCGGACTGCAAGGAGAATTTTCCCCCGTAGATGATTCGAGATTTTTGAAAGGTCGTTCGGCATTACTGAAAGTGAACGATCTGGAGATTGGTACGCTAGGGGAGCTCAATCCCGCATTACTTGCACAGGCAGAGCTTATTGTTCCCGTTGCTGGCGCTGAAATTGATATGAGTGCATTGCTCAAAGTGTCTAAAAATTGAGCGAAACCATCAAATAATACCCCAGTATTACTGGGGTAATGTCGTCCGAGACGATGAGTTTTACTGTGCCGGAGACGTTGCGTCTCGCACTCAGTGCAATCCCAGAGACAGGGTACTATGACAGCACATCAGAGTTTCTCCGGGATGCGGTACGCCAATTGTTGGAAGAACGGCAAGATGTCCGGACTGCGATTGCGTGCGCATTATACAAGCAAGGAAAAGTGAGTGTTGGAAGAGCGGCAGAGATTGCCCAATTGACAGTAGAAGAGATGCATAACCTCCTGGCAGAACGGGCAGGAACGAAAGTACAACACGCGTTTGCGAAACTTGAGCGGAAATTATAGATCTTTCCATACTTCATCCTCTTCTTCTCTGAGCCAATCTCTTGCAAGAACTTGCTCACTAATCATGAGGATGTCACTTACTTTTCCCATGTAATCCTTTATACACGCGAAATATAAAGATGCTTGTGATGATACCAGCACAAATAGTGACGATTCTAAAAAGGATATTCACCGCGTCAGCAGCGATGCACATAGTTCCGCCCTGCGCTGCCTGGCACGCAGCGCCCAATGGTGTTTCGATAAAACCACTCACGACGTACACAACACCCAGCAAGAGAAAGACGGTGAGCCCCGTAATGAGTGAGCGAACAAAGTATTTCTTCACAGTGCGGACTGATCTGAGCACTGCGCCCGCGGAACTCTCGTTCTCTGCAACGATAATTACCTCACCAAAAAGAAGGAAAAAGAGGACAATGAGTGCGAGTAGAGATGTTATACCGAAAACCACGCCAAGCTGCACCATATCAGGGTACGATGAGCTCATGAATTGCAAGAGTGTGAAGAGGAAGGGTATGCCAATAATAAAGAGGAGTGCATATCTCACGAACTGGAAGCCGAAGAGTGGAAGGAAGAACCGCTTCGCGTTTGGTGTGAACTCCCTGATTGTTGTATGGCCGTCATGGTAGAGGTTTTTGATCATGCCGTAAAAGCCAGCGCGGAAGAAGCTGTCGATGAGCAAGAGGACGATAGATTGCACTAATAGGAGTGTGAGAAGCATTGCGATCGTTGGCATGTCCAGCTGCGAGTTGATGAACGCGATCGGGTCTTGCGCAGTTGCAATACCTGGATGCAAGACAGTAAGAAAGTAGTTGTCCAAGAGAAAGAAGAGAAGGCCTGCGAGTGCTGTGGTGATGAATGCTATGAGTAACACACCGAGGAGTGAAAGATTCTTTGCTGCGTCTTTTACTGACTGTGTGAAGAGCTTCGCGAAGCGCATACACGATTGGTTCTTCCTTCGTTCAAATATGTTTCTGTTTCTACTCGAGAATGTAAAGAATTAAAAGTGTTCCATGTTTCTCGGGAAGATGCCTTCCTCTCTTAAACTAGTTTCACGTGGCGGTAGACCTGAGAACTTTGATCCTGAAGTAGGTCAAGTGATTACTAATTCTAAGTATTTCCAGAGAACAAAGCACGTCTTGCTCAGAGGACAAGATATGACTGTCGCAGTGCGAGCTTCTGCTTGGAGAAACTCAAAAGAGAGAATTGTCGAACGAGCGGTTGCGTCTGTACAAAGCCTTCGCGCACAGGATCTCAAGGATTATCAAGCGCTTGTTGGTGATGGATACGTATCTGAGCAGCTTCATATACACTTTGAATTGCCAATGCTTCCATTCTATGTAGAAGATCCTTTTTTCAACTCGCGTGAAAGCCCTATCGCAGCTCTCTCGAGAGTCAGTGTATCGCCGAATGTCGTTCGTCATGGCTATAAAGAATTAGCACGACACGCAGCGTATTGCCATCCTTCTAGACATGTGGATACTAGTTTTGAATCACCCTCATGTGTTGCCGGACCAACCGCTCAGAAAGCTGTACAAAGAGCAGTGTATATCCTTAACAGAAGAGAGAAAGCACTTGACTTTGAAAGGTAATGTCGGAATGTTTAAGTAACATTTCTCTTCTGCTGTTCACATGGAGAATGCGAAAGTCGACGGAAAAGCCTTTCCGTGGTGCTATAATTGTGCAAAGAAAATCTACAATGAGAAGGTCTTTGACGGGCACGGAAATGAGTTCTGCTGTGAAGCATGCAAGAAAGACTATGCAGAGCACGATATTGATGATAACGAGCCTGGCGATTAGTCCTTTTTCGGCGCTTTCTTTACTTGTTTCTCTTCTTTTGCTTCAACTTTCTTCGCTGGCTTTTCTTCTTTTTCAGCTGGCTTCGGTGTCTTCTTCGGAGATTCCTTTGGTACATCCGTCTTCACTTTCGCCTTCCGAACCTTTCTCGGACGAGCAGCAGTCTTCCGTGGCTTACTCTTTCTCTCGGGAAGGCCGAGTTCTTTCATCACAGCAGCGTGTGTTGCGCCTTTTTTCACCTTTGAAGAGCCCATTGGCTCCAAGTGCTTGAGGTTACAGAACCTTCTTCTGACGGCACCTTCAATAAGGACTTTGCCATCTTTCGGCTCTTCGATAATAATGCATTGCTTGCCAGCGTCTCTGCCAGCGATCTTCATACAAATTGTTCCGATTTTCATGTTTGACCCTCCAAAACGTCATGCGTCGCCGCTATGACTGAGTTCGTGCTCGTTTGATGAGCTCTGCTCGCATTGCTTTACTGCTTAAAACACCTGCGAATGGTCTGCTTGGGACTTTTTGGGATTTCGTCATCTTCTTGAGCTGCGCTGGCCTGCCTCTCGCGACGCCTGGGAGGACTTCTCCCGTGACCTGGCATCGGATTTTCTTTGGCTTGCGCAAGCTATGTCTGAGGACGTTCTTTCCGCCTGGCGTCACTTTCCGCTTTCTCGCGTATGTTCGTGACTTGAATCTGCCGCTGACCATTTGTTGCAGAATCTCGAGTTCATTTATAAAGGTTGGGGTTGGCTCTCGAGGTGAATAGAAGTTTTTTTTAAAGTATTCTTTACTCCTAAGGAGTTATGGGATTACTACCGTTTGAAATTCCTCGAGAAGCGCCAGAAAGAATGCAACTGCCATTCACAACTGGTTCTGAAGTGTTTACATCACGAAGAGGATCATATCGACATTCGTCAGATGTGTCTGCACAAGTAGGAGATGCAGAGCCTTTATATCTTCACGAATATTTTTTCCAAGGTAATCCTCTAACACCGAGGGAGATCACATCTCTCAATGTTAATCACATGTGGCGAAATATTTCGTGGGGAACTGACTGCGTTGGACTCATACATTATCAACGATCTGATGATCGAGAGGCTGTTCAAGGTGTTATAGTGTACGGCATGCCTGAAGATCCTACTGCCCTTGATGGCGTCGAGCGACTTCGACACCTCTCACAGGAGCAGCTTGATGAGCTTCCATCAGTTGCGCTTACATTGACGAGCAACCATTTGGATGCCCTTATTATTAGCTACAGCACACAGATCCGAAACGGCATCCACCGCATTTTCGGAGAGGGTGTTTCTTCTCCTATTCAGACTGCGGATCCAAAGCCGTTCCTCTTGCGAAGTTTACCTGGTTTTGATCGAGCCGCATAATCACAATAGTTCCAGCAGTTTCTTATGCACACTCGCTCTCGCCACGAGGATGTCTGCTTCGCCGAGTTTCCACTTCTTTCCGGACGGTTGCGTGACTTTGCAGCCTGCTTCTTTCGCGATAAGAATCCCTGCAGCGTAATCCCAGATTTGATCTCCGTAAGAAAGGCACGCATCATACTTCCCCGCAGCGGTATACGCGAGCTCTAAGGCCACTGCACCGACAGATCGTGTGCTCGGAAAGCCATTCGCGACTTTTTTTGCAGCTTTCACATACCTCGCTTGTGCCTTCTTATCGTTTCCCTTCCCGAAGCTAATCACATTATTTTTCTGATTCTTCACTTTGATCTTCTTGCCATTCAACGTTGCGCCCTTCCCTTTCTGTGCGAAGAACAACTCGTTGAACACTGGGCTATAGATCACGCCAGCAACTAATTCGTTGTTCTTTGCTAATCCGATAGAGACACAGAAGAACGGAATGCCTCGGGAAAAGTTCGCTGTGCCATCAATCGGATCTATGATCCATGTGTACTCAGAATTGTTCTCTGTTGTGCCTGATTCTTCACCAATAACATTATAGCTGGTCTTCTTGAGCATAGAAATGATCTTCTGCTCGCATTTCTTATCGGCAACTGTAACGGGATCGTCCTTCGCCTTGAGCGTAACGTCCACCCCTTTCTTGAAATACTGCAGTTGAATACGACCTGCGGCCATTGCAGCGTCCATCATGAGTGCTTTCATCACACCACCTTCAACAACTTCTTTAGTCCAAGAGAAACAGGGATGCTAAAGATAATGTAATAGAAAATCCACCCAGGGTACCAGCCGAACAGATTAAAGCTCTCACCCATCGGCAGGAGTTTCTTGTTCGCGACGTTAAATGACTTTACAGTGCCCTTGATTTTCTCTTCGGGACGACTATACTTCCGTTCTGTTGTGATCAGTACATCGCGGGTGAACTCTGCGCCTGCAAATGACAAGACAAGACTATGCGTTCCTAGGGGACCAGTTACGTCCCATTTTGCGAACCTCTCAGCAACCTCTTGCTCAGGAGTAGCAATCGTCAGCGTCTCAGAAGACAACATTGCGCTTCCAGAGACGCCCTTCGCGAACTCGGCGTTCACTTCGAACGACTCTTCAGGAAGAATCGGATAGAATGCGAAGTGGTTGCTCAGCCAGAAGAAAATCACTAAGAACGGAATCATTGTGACGATGAGCGGCTTGAAACTTTCCTTCATGAGGTCCATCTGCAGCGGCATCATTTTCGCCTGGACCTTCATCATTTTTTCTTCCTGCTTCTTCTTCTGATACTCTTTCATCTGTTTCTGCATCTTTTTCGTTTCGTCCTTCAAGTTCTTCATCTTCCGCTGGTTCGTCATGTACTTCTGCAGTAGCGTACTGAATAACCCAAGGACAAGAGAAAGAAACAATAACGCAAGAATTGGTGGAACGTCTAGCAACCAACCAAGGACGGGGTTCAGAAAAGGATCGATGAACTCGATCATCCCATGAACCTCTTCATCGCTGGCGCGAAGTCCATCATGTGCTCTCGCGCAATATCTGTGTACATTCGATACACGATCATCACAGTTAGCAAGATACCTGTACCTGATCCTAAAGCACCAGTGAGGTCAGCAACGCTTGCTAAGAGGCCAACAGCAACACCACCCATGACTGCGAGCGGCCAGATGTACCTGTTCAAAATTCTCTCCAGGACGCGAGGATCCTTCCTGAAGCCGGGAATTTGCAAACCTGACTGCATAATCTGTTTCGCCTGTGAGCGTGAATCAAGACCTGCAGTCTGTACCCAGAACACAGCGAAGATCACGCTGAAAATAACGAAGACGAGGATGTACGTGAATGCTTGTGCGATGTTGATCCAGCTTAAAGATCCATTGATTGCTAATTCGAGGATATTTGTTGGTGTTACCCAAGCGACAAAGCCGTCAGCCCACTGTGCCTTCGCTAATCGCGACACTAACTGTAAGTTCGCTAACAACGCAGCTGTGAGAATGACAGGAATGTTGCTCGTATAGAAGAAACTGAGAGGCCATCGAATACCATGGCCTCTGATACGACCAAAGCTGAGTGGAATCTCCACTTTCATTGCCTGTGTGAAGACGCAAGCAGCGAACACAACTAACGTCATGAGAATTGTGAAGAATGCGATTGCTGCCACTGCGGTATCTCCTACTTGGAGTGCCTGCACGAGTTCGAAGATCTTTCCTGCTGAGAACTGGCTTGCTTCCACTCCTTCAACAACTTGTTTGAATGGGCTGAATAATCGAATGAAGATGCTCTGACTCACACCAGCTGCGATAAACAAGCTAATACCTGAGCCGAAGCCCCACTTCGCTGTGGTCTCATCCATCAGCATGATGAGGATGCCGCCGAGGAAGAGCTGTGATACTAAGACGAACGATGAAACACCTGGTAACGGTGTCAAGCCTCCAAGGTTCACGTACACGAATGATTCCACGATGACGAACGTGATTGCGAGCAATTTTTGAATCCCTTGGTAGCGTCGTTTTCCTTCTGGGCTTGATGTGTCAAAGTGCACGATGCCTGAGCCGTTCAAGAGCTGCAAGACGATGCTCGCTGTCACAATCGGACCAATACCGAGTGAGATCAGGGAACCGAAGCTCGCGCCCAGGACTGTGGAGAGGAACTCGAATTGTTGGAGCGCGTTCTCACCAAGGCCGAAGAGTGGAACGAGGCCGAGGATAAAGAAAATCACAAGGATAATCAGCGTCCATTTGAGCTTCTCCTTGAAGGAGAGCTTTCGCTTTGGGCCGTCCACCTCTGGGAGGTGTGTGATAACTGCGTCTAAGAGATCTGCCACTCTCAAGCGGGACTGAGTTGTATTTAAATAGGTTGTGCCATGTGCTCGAGGGAGCGTGGTGACTGAGAGAAATCATACGCCGAAGCTATTTAAGTAGCAGTAACAGGGTATACACATGCAGAAGAAAAAACGCTTCCTCATTCTTATTGTTCTGAGCCTTTTGGCGCTGCTCTGGATCTCTATTAGAGAAGTGAAGAGCGCGATACTTGTTACCCTCTGGATTTTTGTCTTCCTCTGCATTTCAGCTGCGGCTGCAAGCGCTTTCAACTGGATAAGTCGGGCAGCGGGGAAACTCAACGTTGCATGTGCTGTTGTCATACTGTTTGGGATCGTGCTTGTGCAGACAAATACAGTGCAGCAACTCTTCCCTATCTGTGGCGATGGTATCTGCGGGCGGGGTGAATGTGCATTCTGTGCAGATTGCACGCCTGGCGATTGCAAAGATGGTGTTTGTCAAGCGATGGAGCGGTGTGATACGAGTACTGATTGCTTATGTCGTTCGGATATGTCGTGCGTGCCTTCGCGGGGCGATGCACAGGGCTGTGTGAATGTCACATGTGGGGATGGCTATTGTGATGTGAAAGAAGGATACACAACATGCTGTGATGATTGTGGCTGCCAGCAAGGGTATGATTGTCGAAACAACGTGTGCTTCTTCCTCCCACCAAAGATCACATTCACACCATACATCATTGGTGAAGAGATAAGCGCGACAACGCTCGCTGCAAACCCGCTCTTATTTAATGAGTATGAGCAAGCACACCCATTCGTGTTGTTAATGCTCAGGAATAGCGTGTCTGTTGCTCGAAATGTTCGTGTGTCGTTCACTGCAGGTGTCCTGGAGAAAACGATAGCTGTTGGTGACCTGCAGCCAGGTGTAGAGATACCTGTGTCATGGTATCTGGAGCACGTGCCACTGCATCACAATGCGACATCGGATGAGGAACTCAACATTAGTGTTGTGATTACGTATACTGATGCGCAAGATGTTGAGCGATCGCCGTCGTGGCTCTACAACTTTGTGTTAACGAACCGGAATGTGATGGATAACTATGGAAGTCTTGTGTTCTTTGTGACACCAGATGATATAACACTTGTTGATGAGCGACCGGAGGCTGTGTGGAAGTCGTTTTCTTCGCTTCGGGTGCTTCCACATAGAGAGAAGGTGCAATTTCCTGTTGAAACACTCGCTGTAGGGAGTGGAACGCAAACAGATCTTGCTGTGTTGCTCGCGAGTGCATTCTATACTGCTGGCGTACAAACGTCGTTAGTTGAATCTGCGTATGGTGTGTTCGTTCGGATCTGGCATAATGAGCGTTTTGTGATGTTGGATCCTGCGAAGATTAATGGGTCGTTTGATGATGCGATTGTTGTTCGTCCAGGATATGCGGTGTTAGATTTGGATGATGTGTGGGAGCAGCGGAACGCGACGGTGCTTTCTTTGACGTGAGTTCGAAAGAGTTCCGAAGTACTCTGTGTTTCCCGGAAGCTATTCGGTTCTGTTCGAAAACTTTCCGGATTTCTCGACGACAGTGAATTAAAAGATGTTGCATTCCTCTTAGAAAAGAAAAGATATATAAGTATCTACATAGATATACATGTACTACAACGAAAAACCCGTGTATGTAACGACGCATGCAGTCAAACAGGCCCGCAAAAGACACATCGCATTTCCTGATCAAGTGTATACCACAGTACAAACGGGAAACGTCAGAAAATTTGGAAGGCGAAATGTGAAATTCATTGGAAAAAGGATCATATGCATCGGTGAAGATGTAGGGCATGCGATTGTTATCAAAACGGTTGAACGAAAATGAACTGTCCATCATGTAACGGCACAATGAAAGCGTTTCGAGATAGTATTGAAGAAGATGGCATTGGATTTGATGCGTATAAATGTGCTTGTGGGGAGGAAATTCTTGATATGCAGCAGATGAAAGCGCTCGCAAAGAAGTATCGTACGTTACGAGATGCAAAGAAAATTACATTCTCTCAGTGGGGAAACAGTCTTGCGGTGCGTATTCCAAAAGATTTTGTTACTGATCTTTCTCTTGCGAATGGAACTTCTGGTTTGATAACGAAAGATAAGAAAGGTATACGAATTGTGCCAACGTAACTATTCCGGAAAACTGTGTGATTTTGCGGAAATGTTCCGGAGTACATCGGAAACCTTCCGGTTTTCACGACGACAGTGAATTAAAAGCACGTTCATTCTTCTTGTAGATGGAAGAGAAAGATTTAAGTAACAAAACATACTCCTCCAACATACGTTCACTACATATTCCAAGAATACTGTATAGAGGGGCTCGTCTGCACCTTTCGAAGGCCGCTGAGCAAGAAATGCATCACATCGGACTAGAGCCGATTGACTGCAAGCAAATCCTTGAAACAGGGTACCCATCGCCAAGAAAAAGAGGCAAACACAAGGAAGAAAAATGGTTCGACAAAGGAAGAAAAACGTTCAACGTCGTCGTGGTAAGATCGTTCAATCACCTCATTCAAGAAGAAGTGTTCGTCGTAACGCACGTAGGAGTGTTCACAAAAAAACGAATGGAATGGAATGTGTCTGCGGAAGAGTTGCAGGGTATAAAACAAACTTGAAGTTTCATGGACATACCATAGATGGGTGGAAGTGCACACACTGTGGTGAAGAATATCACGATGCAACAAAAGTGCAGGAAATTCTTATACTTGAGAAACTACAGAACACGACATTCGAACTGAGATTGAACAAAGTTCGAAGTAATTTCATTGTGCGTATCCCGAAGGAAATTAGCGATGTTCTACAACTCGAAAAATATGAAACGATTACATTCAAACTCGAGCCAGACCTACGCATGAGCCTCGCTACTTCTTCAACGGCTTCGCGACTTTCCACATGAGCTCGAATTGTTTTCTGAATGAGTCGGCGACTGACTGGCTTCTGATGAGAATCATGTGCTGTGGATTTCCTTCGATATGTAACTGGACTGTGTTACCGTAAATTTGGATTGGGTGTGAGTTAAAGAATCTTGGTGGAATTGTTCTGTATGTTGACATCTTTCGTGGGAAATATCCCTTTGTTCCGCGCTTGATAATAACTCTCTCAGTAAAACCATGGCGAAGCATTTCTCGTTTGTAATACTCCATTGCGGCAGCATCATAGTCAATAAAAAAACTCTCATCAACCGCAGTGCAGCAGAGCTCTCCCGGAAATTTCTTAAGTACTTTGATAGCATCAGTAAAACACAGTCTGAGAACGTTTCTTCCTTTGAAGACTTCTACTTCAACAGCATCTTCGCCTGTCTTTTTGAGTGAGAAGAGCTGTGGAAGGATTGCTTGCAAGTTTCTTTCTTTTTCTTTCTGTTGCTCGAGGAGAAATGTTGGGTCGACTGCTTTGAAGATTTTACGACGTCCTTCCTTCAGGTTTGTTACATTCCCTTTCTCAAGTAATCTGTTGAGTGCGTCGTATGCTGCCTGTCTATAGAGTCCGGTTTTCTCTGCGATTTCGTACGCGCTCAGTTTTCCATGTTCGAGCAAGCAGAGGTAGATTTCTGCTTCGTATGGTGTAAACTCAAGTGATTCAAGTATTTCTTTCATCGTATGATATCATACGAATAAATAATATATAATGATTTTGGATTCCCAATTATACTTTGGGGGAAAGTATGAAGCTCAGACACATAGCGATAGCACTACTCATGCTCAATGCATGTACAATCACAGGAAATGTTGTACATGATGAGAAGATTAACATTTGCACAATCTTACCGCATTCAGGGGAATGGGCTATTTTTGGTATGGAAATGCAGCGAGGTGTTGAGCTCGCAATACAAGAAGTAAACGAAAAAGGTGGCGTGAATGGAAAACTCGTTCGTGCTATCACAGAAGATGACGGATACGAGCGAAGAAGAACAGTGAACGCCGCTCACAAGCTCATCCACACAGACAGGTGTGATTCGCTTATCACACCATTTATTGAGACGACATGGCCGATTATCGATGTTGTTGAGCAAGCGCACATCCCGACACTCGTGATGCTTGATCGTATCGACGCTGTCAATGATTATGATTATATTTTCTCGAATGGTTTTTCCACGGAGCAAACTGGAAAACATGCTGCATCGTACGCATATGCACAAGGAACACGCACAGCGGTTGTTGTTATGGATCAGATCGAGTGGTCTATCATTATTGGAAATGTCTTTGCGGATCGCTTTGAAAAGCTCGGAGGTGTTGCAAGACGAGTAACACTACCACCAGACGATGACCTACAAGGGTTGAGTACATTACTAAAGGAAGTAAATCCTGACGTCGTTCATTTTAGCTTTACGCTGAATGATGCGGATCTCTTACTCAAGAAAGCGAAGGAACAAGGAGTAGAAGCACTTTTTCTTGGAGGAGATGCATTCACTGCTGATGTTATCGCTGCCGCAGGAGATCTAGCGGAAGGAGTTTGCAAGACTGATGTGCCCTTGCGTGACTCTGAAGAAGAACAAACACTCGAGAGAGCATACAGAGAAAAAAATGGAGAAGATCCGCTCGCGTTGAGTATGGTAATGCTCGGGTATGATGCCGCACGCGTTATGTTGGCAGGGTATGAGCGCATGGCTCCTGGGGAAACGTTACAGCAGGCCCTCGTATCCATTGCAGATTATCCTTCTATTTTTGGGGATGTGACAGATCTCTCAGATGGTGGGGGCGCGTGGCGCGTTGAGAAGATACATTGTGTACGGGATGGAGAAGCAGTTCTAGTTGAGGAATTCCCGTAACTTCTCAGCCGCTTTTTTCCTGTGGCTGATCTTGTTCTTCTCTTCAACAGTCATTTCTGCGAAAGTTTTACTCTCGCCATCAGGCTGAAAAACAAGATCCCAGCCGAAACCATCTGCGACTCGTCGCTTGACGATTGTTCCCTCAACAATTCCTTCGAAAAAGTGTAATTCATTGCCTTTTCCATAGCCAAAGATCGCTTTCCCCTGTGCTTTGTTATTTCCGAGTTTCTCTGCAAGCTCAAATAATCCATCGGGGCCTATTGTCTCAAGAAAATGTTTGATGAATGGGCCTGGTAATCCACCCAGACAATCCATGTGAAGGGACGTATCCTCCACGACAACTTCATCGCAGTGTTTGAGAGCTGCTTTGAGCTTTGCCCCTACTACTTTTTCTGGGTTTGTATCTTGTATTTCTGGCAAATCAAGCTGTTTCTGCTCTAGAGAAGGAAGAATTGCCTTCGCTTCCTCGAATTTCTTCGTGTTAGAGGTGATGAACGAGATCATATATGCTCCGAAAGTTTGGTGCGAATTGCATGTACGTGTTTATCAGTTATTTTTTCAATAGATTGCTCTACTCTGAGGACGAACTCACGAGCACCTGCCGCATCGTCTTTCAGCTGTTGTACATCAAGGTCTGTTGGGGCATAGTATTGTGTTTCGATACGCATTCCTTTTGCTCTCTCTAGTTCTGTATGGAGTTCTTTCTCAAGAATTTGTTCTTCGGCAAGAACGTTCACAAGGGTAATCGTGCAGTCGTGGATTTCTGATTTAATGCCACATTTTTGCAAGATCGCGTACACTGCGAAATATCGTGCATAGTACGCTGTAGATGTAATCCAGTCGATCTCTTCCTTTTCAAGTGCTGCTGTCAACATATTCAATGCACTTTGTGCTTTCTTTTTGTAGACTTCGCAGAGCATTTCGTTTGGGTCTTCAAGCTTGATTCCTTTCTTTTGTTTGCAACACCATGCGAGGCTATCTGATTTCATCATAATATCTCCAGAGCGTATCGATGAATGTATCTGGTCGTTGCAACAGGATGTGATTTTTAATGATTTCCTTGAAAAGTGGATCTTTTTTTCGTATGCCTTGTTTGAATTTTTGTGTTACTTTCAGATCAATCTTTTTCCCGTAGATGCTTCCGATGTTTTTGATTGCTGCTTCTTGCTTTTTTGTGAGTTTGCCTATGTAGAGGAGATCAATATCACTTTCATCCGTGAATGTGCCTTTCGAATAGGAACCGAAGAGAACAACTGTACCTTTGAGGTTGAGTTCGAAGAGTTCGGTTAGAAGTTTTTTGATAAGAAATACACGTTCTACGTACTGTATTGCTGCTGCTATCTCAGTAAGAAGTACTGTGTGTTTTGTCAGGATGTTATCGAAATTGAGTGTGTATTCTTTGTTTTTACCGGAGATTTTTACTGTAAGGATGTTGTCTTTCTCCAATGCGTCGAGGTGGGGAAGAAGTGTGACATGGCTTTTCTTCATATACAGTGCCATTTCGCGGATATGAAAGCGAGCGAGGTAGTTTTTTCTGTACAGATCAAGTATACGGAGTTTTAAATCGGTTGTTTTTCCTACCATATGATAGAAATATTTACCAAAACTATTTAATATTTTCTTTTAGAGCTGCATTGTCAAGCTTTGCTCGTAGTTTTTTACTCACATCTTTTTCATAAATCCATAGAATACCTTCTTTCAACAAAGCAATTTTGCCGCTTTCTTCAAGATAGTTAAGAATAACGTTTAAGGTTGGACGCATAATCTTTTTCTCTAATCTTCTATCTATCTCGTTCTTTGATAGTGGTTCTGCTGCATTCTTGAGGAGTCTCTCGACGTTCAAAATCGTATCCAATCGCGGATAATGAAGGATTTTCTGCATATACTTATACTATAGTATAAACTTATATATAAATCTTCCTGGGAAAACGCTTAAAACATTGTCTTCTTTTCTTTCAGTGTGGAAATTATCGATATTGTTGATGAACATGATACTGTTGTAGGAAGTGGCGATATCAGGACCGTGCATAAGAAAAAATTATTGCACAGAACTGCTGGCGTGCTCATTTTCAAGGATTCTTCACGGAAAGAGATGGCGATACAAAAGCGCTCCATGAGCATGGTCAACGCTCCTGGGAAATGGGCACACACATCAGGGCACATCCCGACAGGGGACACGTATCTTGAAGCAGCGAAGAAAGAGTTGCAAGAAGAGATGTTTCATGGTATACCCTTTCCGGAACTGGAGTATGAGAAGTTGTTCAAGATTCACAAGCACGGTGATGGGGATGAAGAACTCATAACGATATACGCTGTTGAGTATGATGGTGAGTTAGCGCCGGATCATGGAGAAGTGGAAGTGATTGCGTGGGTTTCACTCGAGCAACTTTATGGAGAATTACAGGATGAGAAGTACACGGAAACATTCCGAGAGGTAATGGAGGCGTACAAATCGATTTCTTCTACGTGATGTTGTTTGCTGCTGATTGCGATTACTGTGGTGAAGTTTTTGTAGAACTACTTATCTGACTCGGGTTTTTCCTCAGGCTTTTCCTTCTTCTCTTCCTTAGGTGGTTTTTCTTCGGATTTCGGCTTCTTTTCTTTGGATTTCTCCTCAGACTTCTTCTCAGGCTCTTCCTTCTTCGGCTTCTTCTCAGCTGCAACTTTCGCTGCTCGCTCAGCAATCACTGCCGCTTTGTCGACGACATCTGCGTCTAATGAACCACCTGCCTTCTCGATTTTCTCTTTCGCTTTCGGCGTTGCCAGCGCAACGGAAACACTCAAGGAAGATCCTACGCGACCGCCACCGAGTAATTTCTCAATGCCAAGCTCACGTAAGTTCACGATAATCTTGCCTGCTTTCTCAGCAGCCTTTCCAGTTTTCACTAACGTAGCAGCAATACTGCTGAGGTGGCCAATGTTGATTGTTTTACTTCTCTCAAACCTGCTATGGAAGCCTCGCTTGGACGGATCCTTCCCGCCTTTGTACTTCTTCCAGACGCTTGGCTTCCTACCGTCGCCTTTCTTCCCAGAGCCTGCATTTCCTCTACCACCACGGTGGCCTGCACCACGGTGTTTCTTCATGCTCCCCCACCCATGGGTGTTCGAGCCACGCTGCCGCGAGTTTTTCTTTCTGAGTCGTGTTACCATAGCATCCTCTTGAGGAAATCATCCATATCTGTTCGCTTCCCAAGGCAACCGCCATTTGCGAAGCTGACTTTGATACCCTTTCGGCCGAAGCCGCCTTTCGGTGGCGGTAAGCGGAAGACGTTGATTGGCTTCCCGTTTTTCATGATTGATGGTCGCTTTTGGAGTGCTTTGAGCGTCTCGTGTGAGATGTAGCCGTACGCGACATAGTCTTTGACCTTGTGCAGCAACCCGTGGTTGGTTGCGTTGTCATCGAGGACTGCAAGTGCTTGCTTTTGCCTGAGTTTCAAGATATAGAGTGCTTTCTTAATGTCGTGTCGTACACGGACAGTGCCACGAATGAGCAACACAGCGAGGTGCTTCGTTGCTTTCGCAACTTTTTCTTCTTTCTCAACCTTCTTCACGGTCTCGATTGCTTTCTCAACGTCCATTTACTCTTGTGCTGCGAGCACTTCCTCCATGTCTTCTTTTCTCGTGTCTTTCTTCATTGCGCCATCTGCAATGAGGAGTTGATCGTTATACTTATCGAGGACTTTCATTGTTGATAACTTGCGAAGTGCTTTCTCGCACGCTTTCACAATGTTCATCTTCGTTTTTGTCTGTCCGAATGACTTGCTCCAGACGTCTTTGATGCCTGCGAGTGCAAGGATCTTTGCGCATTCCTTTTCAACACAGAGGCCTTTTCCTTTTGGTGCCGGGAGTAAGTTAATGATCACACTGCCGCACTTGCCCTGCACCGCGAATGGGATGCTGTGTGGGCTGTCCGCTTTGTCTTCCCATGAACCAACCCCTCTGCGAATCTTGAACACGTTGAGTTTCGCTTGCCTGAGCGCTTTCTCACGTGCAGGAACAGTCTCTTTTGCGCTGCCGAAACCAATACCGACGTGTCCGTCTCTGTCACCAACGACAGCGACTGCTGTGAACTTTGGCTTGTTTCCTTCTCGTGTTTTCTTCTGCGTATTCTTGAAGACTCGCCGCTGTCCACCGCCGAACTTTCCTTTTGCCTGTCCTACTAAGAGGAACTCCACTTCTAAGTTGAGGAGCATATCGCTGATCTCCGGCTCAAGGATGCATTGTCCTGCTTCGAGGATCGTGTCAATATCTTTGATTTCTTTTGTCTTCACTGCGCGGCCAATTGCCGTGAGTGGCTTCCATTCGTCCGGGTTGAATTCGACTTGTTCTGGCATAGGATCACTTCATGAGTTTGATTTTCATATCTGCCACCTGTTTTGGCATTGTTTCGTTGATATGCTGGCCTTGTGCACGTTCATCTGGTGGGAGACTTTCTTCTCCGATGCGTACCTTGAGGCCTGCTTCTTTTGCGCCTTTCGCGACAGCATAGACTCTGCTGCCTTTGTGGTGTGTTTGTAAGCCGATATCCACGATGATATCGCCATTAATTTTCTTCTTGACTTTGTTCGCGAGGAGTATTCCTGTAAGGTATGCTGCTGGGAGGTTGCCTGCTGCTGCTTTCCATCCGAGTTTCTTGAGGTCTGATGCTCTCGCAGTTGCGACAACTTTATCGCCGTCCGCATCGTACTCAACTAATTGAGCGACAACGCTCTTGTTGCTCTTTCTGATGACTAGCCTGACGAGGCCGCTCTTTAAGAGTGAGAGACGTGTCTTGTAGTCTGTCCTGCCTTTTCTTTTTCTCCTGTATTGGATGACGCGCTTACTCATTTTGTACCATCCCTTTTTCGTTCATGAAAAGCTTGATGTGTCGAACACTTCTGAAGAAACCACCTTTGCTCTTCGTGTAGAGCGTTCGATAGTTTGCAGTGTTGAGGATTTTTTTCTCTTTGAGCTCTTTGAGGAATTTTCGCTGCACTCTGACTTTACGCATCCATGCATCTTTGCTTGGGTTTCGCGCCGTCGCCTTTCCTTTCCTGCTCCCGATACCTTTTTGGAGGCCTTTACTCTTTTGCTTCGCGATCTTTCTCGCACGTCCACGGCTAATACCTTTGACGGGTTTTGCCTTGATCATGCCGTCGCTGATGAGGCCTTTGATATCTTCTTTTGTGATCGCCTGTTTGATATCGTTTAATCGTGCTGGGTCAAAGACGATCCTGTGTGGGGATGCTTTGAGGACTGCGCCAGCCAGGCGTTTTTGGAGTGAAAGGTCGTATGTCATTGTTTTTCTTTAGGAGTTTGTTTTTCTGCAGCCTTCTTCTCCTCTGGCTTTTGAGCAGTGTCTTTGGATTCCTTTGGGGCTTTCTCCTTTTCTTCTGCTTTTGGAGTTGCTTTCTTCTCGGCAGGTCCTGCTTTCGGAGTCTCCTTCTTTGGTGTTGGTTTCTCTTCCTTTTTCTCTGCTGTCTTCGCTTCTTCCTTTGCCTTGTCTTCGAGGCTTTCTTTCTCTTTTGCGGCAGCCGCCTTCGCTTTCTTCTCTTTCTCAGCTGATCGCTCCTTCTTTTCCTTTGTTTGTTGCTCGAATTTCTCTTGCAGCTCTTTCACTGTGTCAAGTGAGCCATTCATAATGGTGAGGCCTGCTTTACTTGCTGCTTCAATGATTGCGATTCTTCTCTTGCCGCCAACTTTACCAACGACAACGCAGTGTTTCTTAGCGTCCAAGTCAGTTAGCTCTTCAACACGGACAACTCTTGTCGGGAGGAGTCCTGCGAGCGTCATACCTCTGACAGCGCGAGGTGTTTGCCATCCTGTGGACATTTTTGTGAGGTATCCTCTCCTGTTGTCGCCAACTTTGTTGTGGAGTCCCTTTGGTTTGCGCCAGATTTTTGCGAGTTTCTTGTGCTTCGTATCATGCCGGATGAACTTCGGCTGCTTCTTGCGCATCGTCCGCTTCACTTCTAGCTCTTTCATACAGGCCTCCCGTCCTTTTCAGTGATGTAAATACCGTCTTGGAAGATACGCATATCGAATCCTGGGCGCTTTGTGAGTTTTTCGATTGCGCTTGCCTGGTTGCCTGCAACTTCTTTTTCGACGGATGTTACCGTGATAATTTCCCCGTCAATGTTCACGTCTGCGTTCTCCATGAGCTGCAAGTGTCTCGGCACGCTCTCTCCGATGAAATTTTTGACCTCGAGCACGCCATCTTTCATGCTGACGTTCATTGGGAAGTGGCCCGCACAGATCTTGAGCTTGTATGTGTGCCCTTCAGAAACGCCTCGCATCATGTTCTTGAGGTGTGCCATGCCTGTTTTGATCATACGCTTGTGATTCCTCGTTCCATTCTTTGCTGCAAAGACAACTGTCTGCCCCTCAACCTTGAGCGGTGTGTGTTTCGTGCCAATTTTTCTCGTGATTTCTCCTTTCTCACCTTTCACAGTTGCTGCTGTACCATCTACTGTTACGCTCACTCCCTCCGGGATTGCCACTGTTTCTTTGAGGTCAAGGTGCATTAGTATACATACGCGAGCAGCTTGCCGCCGACGTTTTCCTCCTTTGCTTGCTTGTGTGTCATGATTCCCTTATTCGTGCTTAAGATCAGCACGCCGAAATCTTTGCTTGGTAAGTAGCGCTTCTCGAACTGGACGAACCCTTTCGTGTCTACGTTGAACTGTGGCGTGATCACGCCTGTTTTGTTCACTTTCCCTGCGAGATTGATGGTGAGGGAGTTGCCTCGTGCATCTTTGTCTTCTGTGTACGTTGTGATGTAGCCTTCATCTTGCATGATTTGTAAGACAGCACGAATCATCTTGCTGTTCAATGGAGTGGTAAAATTTCTTTTTCCTACCTGTTCTGCGTTGAGGATCCTGCTCAGGACTGCTGCGAGTGGGTTGTTTAGTGCCATAGTATCAACTGTATTGTTTAAATCCAAGCTCTGTTGCGTTTTCACGGAAGCACTGTCTGCATAAGCCGAGACTAAAGCTCCGAATGTGTCCTCCGAAACGGCCGCATCGTACGCACGGGCGTTTTGTCTTGCCCGATTGGCGTTCTTTTGGCACGTTATGTTTTTTGTACTTCGCGTACTTGCCTGGTTTATCCTTAATTTGTGTGAGGACTTTGCTATGATGTGTTGTTGTCATTCTTCTAACCTCGTCTTGAATGATGCGTCCATGAACTGGATTGCGTCATCTTGATTGATAATGTGTGATTTTTTCATGCCTGCTGGGCGAATCTTTCGTAATTTGACTCTGTATCCTGGACGTGTGAGTGTAATACAGACTTGCAGACCGATGATGCCGATTTCTGGATCGTATTTTGCGCCGTCAATATCGATATATTCTGGGATGCCGAAGCTGACGTTGCCGCAGGAATCGTAATTTTTCTTGGAAAGGTTGTTTTCCTTTGCTGAGAGGAGTCGTGGGATGATATCCATTGCCTCCTTACCTCTGAGTGTGACTTTACAACCGATTGGCAGGCCAGGACGGAGACCCCAGCTTGGGATACGTTTCTTCGTGATCGTCTTCACAGGTGGTACGCCCGTTAGTTGTTCGAGGAGCTTGACACCTTTCTCGAGTAATTGTGCGTCCTTTCCTGCGCCGATGTTCAGTGTGACTTTTGCCACGCGAATCTGCCGCATTGGGTTCATGAGTTCTTGTGTCATAGTGCTGCTTTCTCCACAACGTATGCGTATCGTTTTGTCGTTTGGACATTCTCTTCTGTCTTAACTGAGAGCGTGTCCCCTTCTATTTTCTTGATTGTGCCAAGTGATCCGATGTGACTTCCGCCAGTGATGAGGGTTGTTGCGCCCTCCTTGAGCGGATAGTGTGCTGTGATTTTGTTGTTCGTGACTGCGACTGTGTCTCCTGTTTTGTATGTATCTTTCTCCACAATAATGTTCATGCCACTCGCACAGTTGAGCTGCGTTTTGCCACCTGCGATTGTTGTTTTGCCGCGAATTTTCTGCAGTGTTGCTTGGTTTTTTGTCGGTTCCACTGTGAGCATATTGTTTTTGTTCAAGCTGACGCGATAGAGATCTTTCCCGAGACCGAGAACGTCCATGAAACCGACTGGTGAGTCTGCATGGTGCACTCTTCTTCCGTTTACGGTGACATTGTGCAGCTTCAGGATTTTGTTCACGTGTGCTTTTGTATCTGCGACGCGTAAGACATCGCGAAGCACAACGACTAGCGGGAGTGTTTGCTCTAATGGAAGGCCACGTGGTCGTGGTCGTGTGACGAACTTCTCCGCCTTTCTGTCAATTGGCCATGTTTTTGGTGCAGCGATGCATTTGATGTGTGTCATGAGAGCCTCTTTTTGTCTGATTTGTCAAGTTCTACGAGCATCACGTTTGATGCAGAGAACCCGATTTGTACTTTTGTTGCCCCGTCCGGCTTGATGCGTTCAACTTTTGCGATGAACAGCCTGCCTTTACTGAGATCTACTCTGTCAACTTTGCCTTCTCGGCCTTTGAACTCGCCCCTTAGCACGCGAACTGTATCCCCAGTTCGTACTCTGAGGGAACGCTTCTTGTGTTTTTCTCGTAGTTCTTTCGCGAGGTGTGCAGCGAGGAATTTGCCACGGACGTGAAGAGGAGCGTTGTATCGAAACTTCCGCTGCTTTCTCGTTTGGGTGCTTGCCTTCCATGCTGGTGAATATGCTTTTTTCATAGTATCACACGATGATTGTTGCTACTTTTGCGACTGCCGGCCATCTTGTGCTGACTTCTTTCGCGATAGGTCCCTTGAAGATCGTTCCTTTCGGGTTCCCTTTTTCGTCTTTGAGGACGACTGCTGCGTTATCTTCGAATGCGACGCGCATGCCATCCGCTCTCCTGTATTCTTTTTTCTGACGTACAATGATTGCATGTACGACTTGTTTTCGCATTTCCGGTCGGCCTTTCTTGACTGCTGCCATGACGATGTCGCCAACGCCTGCTGCAGGTGAACGTCCTTTTCGGGTTTTGTGACCGAGTACTGCAAAAACTTTGAGGAGTTTTGCACCGCTATTATCACATGTAGGTACTTGTGCCCCTACTGGGATCGCTCGTGTCACGTTTGCTTTGACTGCTTTCATAGGACCTTTGTTACGATGAAGTGTTTTGTTTTGCTGAGAGGTCGCGTTTCCATGATTTCAACACGGTCGCCTTTTTTTGCGCCGAGTTCGTCATGTGCTTTGACTCGCGTTCTCCTCTTTTCGTATCGTTGATATTTTTTCACGTACTTTCTTCGTGGCCATTCGACGGTGACCGTCTTTGCCATCTTGTCACTGACGACGGTGCCGGTGAAGGTTCTCCCTCTCGTCGACAATGTTGGTTCGGTTGATTGTTTTGTTGCCATTTTTGGTTTTGAGTGTGTAGGTACCTTTTGTTTCGTTGATGATTGTTCCTTCGTGTGTTGCGTTGTGTGTTGTTATCGTGACGTGCTTGCCTATATTCATTTGACGTGGATCGTTTCGGCGAGGAAGCCTTGTTTCATGAGTTCTTCCTTGACTTTTCTTCTGTGATCACCCTGCAGTTCGATGATGCCTTTCTTGGCCGTGCCGCCGCACGCGAACTTGTTCTTGAGTTTTTTCGCCAATGATTTTGTGTCGACTTCGTGTTCGTTGATACCCTCAATGACTGTGTATGCTTTCCCGAATTTTTTCTTTTCGAGCTTGACGATGATACGTTGGGACTCTTTCGCGATTGTATCGCAGACACAAAGGTCGCTACTCAGTCCGCACGTTGCGCACATGTCAGTCATTGCTTACTGCTCACCCCCTGTAGTGTTTTGATTCTCGCGATAGTTCGCTTGAGTGTTCTGATTTTTCCTGCATCTTTGCCTGCGCCGCCCGTTGCGACTTGTGCTCTGAGCTTCATGAGCTCGAGCGCGCTGTTCTTGAGTTCTTTCTCGAGGTCAGCGGCCGGTTTTTTCTGCAGGTCTTTGAATTTCATTTCTTCTCCTCAGCTTCTTCTTTTTTCGTGGTCTTCTTCGCAGCCTTCTTCTTTGGTTTCTCTTCCGCTTCTTCCTTCTTCACTGCCTTCTTTTTCTTCGCAGCTTTTTTCTTCGGTTTCTCCTCAGTTTTCTCGGAGTCTTCAGCAGGCTTTTCTTCCTTTTTCTCTTCTTTTTCAGCCTTCTCGACCTTTTTCTTGAGACCTTCCGCTTCGTCCGTGTTCGTCACTTCCTCGACGGTCGGCTCGTGAATGTCAATTCTATCAGGAAGTACTGTCGTTGGCGGCACAACACTGACTTTAATGCCGACAACACCAAGCTTTAATTTTGCAATTCTGTACGCGATATCAACGCCTTCTACTGCAACGTCGCCACATTTCTTCATGTAGCCTTGGTAGAACCGCCATGTTTTTGCTCGCTGACTCGGGATCTTCCCGCTGATCAAAATTTCAACGCCTAATGCGCCTGCGCGCATTGCTTCACCGAGTGCTTTGTGGCCAATACCCTTAAAGCGGCCAGCGCCGAAGCGCTCCAAGCTATTGGAGATCATCTCCGCTAAGATAGCGGGCTCAAGCATTGGTGTTGTGACTTCCTCAATCTCGATCTGTGGATTTTCTAAGCCGAAATCGTCTTTCAGCTCTTTTGTGATCTTCTGAATGTTTGCGCCGCCGCGACCAACAACTAAACCAGGACGCGAACAACTAATGAGGATCTTTTCACCCAGGGGCGTTCGCTGTAGCTTCAAGTGTGCAACGCCGACTTTCCCAAGTGAGTTGAAGATGTGTTCCTTAATCTGGAACTCCTTCAGGTTTTGTTGGATGAATTTTCGTTCGATTGCCATTAGTTCTTCTCCTCAGTTTTTGCTTCTTTTGCTGCTTCCTTTGGCTTTTCAGCAGGTTTTTCTTCCGTTTTTGGCGTCTCTTCCTTCTTTGCTGGCTTTGGAGTAGTATCTTTGGACTCTTTTGGGTTTTCTACCTTCGACACTTCTTTTTTCTTGGCTGGTGTTTCTGCCTTTGGTTCCGCTTGTTTCTCTACAGGTTTCTTTTCTGGAACTTCTTCCTTTTTGGACGCTTTTGCTGTCTCTACAGGCTTCTTCGCTTCCTTTGGTTTTGCTTCTTTCTTCGCTGCAACTTCCGTCACCGTAAGTTCAAGGTGCGTTCGCTTGAACTCGCCCCTGTACTTGGAACGGTTACGCATTGGCGTGCTTGCCTTGTTTGCCGTTAACCCTGTGATTTTCAAACTGCCAGACAGTCCTTGGTTGACTGCGTTAATCTTGACATTATCCAAGAGTGCTAAGAGTTCTTGCGCGACTTTTACAGGATAGCGTCCCGCAGCCATGCCTGTTTTATGTCCTACACCATTTGTGAATCTCGTAAAGGGAACTGCTTGTGACTTCACCACCACGTGCTCGAGGATGTCGATTGCGTCATCGACCATCTTGCCGCGCAAGAACTTGCATACCTCAATGGATGCTTTCGTACTCACGCTGACGTCGAATGCTCGAGCGACCGCTGTTTTCATTTGACCTTCACCCCTTGTTTCGTGACACCTGGTGATGCGTGTCGTGCGATTTTCCTCGTGAGGACAAATTGACCAAGACGCTTACCGAGCATTTCTTCGTTAACCACAAGTTTCTCGTACCCTTTGCCGTTGTGTACTTGGATTGTTTTCCCAACCATGTTTGGCAGAATAATCATTTCTCGCGTGTGTGTCTTCACATTATCACGCTTCTCGAGCTTGCGAACGAGGTTTGTCTCTTCTGGCGTCAATCCTCGAAGGAGTGATCGCCGCTCTCTCGATGGTACGAGCGCTGCGAACTCTTTGAGACTGAGTTCTTGTAGTTGCGCGAGGCGCAATCCTTTGAATGTGAATTCTTTCTTTGCCATGTTAGTTCTTCCTCACTCGTGTGCCTCTCGCTCTTCCAGTCTTGCGTGCTCGCAACATACCGACTTTACGTCCAGCAGGTGCGTTTTTTGGTGTGACTGTTGGCCTACCTTTCCGTCCGGAGCGCTTCCCACCGAATGGGTGTGCGACTGCGTTCATAGCAGCTCCTGAGACTTTCGGCCAGAACTTGTTCTTTGCCTTCATCTTATGGTACTTTGTCCCTGCGCGGAGGATTGGTTTTTCTAACCTGCCCCCACCCGCAACAACACCAAGTGTTGCTCTGCAGTTCGGATTGAATATTTTCTTTTTCTTACTTGGAAGCATGACAACAACCTTCCCTGGCTGCTTGGAAAGGACACGGCAGACTGCACCACTTCCTCTCGCGAATTTGCCACCATCACCTGGGACGCCTTCAACGTTGAAGACGCTTGCGCCTTCTGGGATATCTTCGAGTGTTAATGTGTTTCCTAGTTCGATGTCGCCTTTGCCAACTGTGATCGTCTGTCCTACGAGGACGCCGTGCGGTGCTAACAACAAGCCTGTCGTTCCGTTGTCGTATTTGACTTTGCTCAATGGCGCGGAATGGAATGGGCTTGTGATGAGATCAACGACAACACCCGTTAACTCCCCGGTTGGTGTTTTGACATCTCCCTTACTCTTGAATGTGTGCGCTCTGAATGTACTTGAGCCTTTTCCTCGTCGTTGTTGAATGAGTGGTTTTCCCATGTTACATCAGTCCTAAGTTTGTTGCGATGTCGATCGCTGGCGTGGTGAATTCAATATATGCGCGCTTGTTCCCATCAGGTGCCATGAGTGTGTTGATACTCTTGACTTTTGTCTTCAACATAGCCTCAATATCTTCCTTAATCTGTGGTTTTGACGCTTCTCGCTTGACAACGAACACGATTTTATTCTGTTCATCAATGAAGCGGACACTTTTTTCCGTTGCTAATGGGTATTTCACAACGCTCATTGTGCCACCTCAACTTTTGTCGTCTTTTGAGGAGTTTCTTTCGGTTTCTTTGTCGCAGGAGCGTTCTCGACTTTCTTCACTGCAACTTTCGTCACGCGAACCTTTTTCTCTGGGCTCGGTCCTTTGTAGTTTTGTGTGAATAATTTTTCTTTTTCTACTCGGTCGAGCGCAGCCTGTGTGTAGAGTGTTAACCGCCCTGGATGTGTTCCAGGAGCGAGGAGTTCAGCGTTTAATGCTTCAACGGAAACAACATCTGCGCCGGGAACATTCATGGCTGCCTGCATGAGCGCAGCTTCCCTAGAACTCACAACAAAGAGGAATGTTTTTGCTTGCTTGTACTTCCTGTTTCGCATCGTTCCTTTTCCTGCGCGGATCTTTCTGTTTGCGCCACGCAAAAGTTCTGCTGCGAAGCCCAGTTGTTCGAGTGCTTTCGTGAGTTCGTTTGTCTTTGCGATCTTCTCGAATGAATTGTCAAGGGCAAATGGGAAGTTTTCTGGGATTTTGTGGCCACGAGCAACAACGAGCTCTTTATCTACAGTTGCTGCCATTGCTGACCGAATCGCTTTCCTGTTTTCTTTCTGGTTGATCTTTTGCTCCCAGTTCTTGTACGGTTTTGGAGGGTGTGCACGCCGACCACCAACTGTGCCTGGTGCTTCTGCACCGACCCAGTACATTTGTGTTCCTCTTCTCGTGAGAATCTTTCGTGGGACACGGCTAATACCCTTGCCATAGGATGTTCTGTAGTCTGATCTTCTTTTGGAAATTCTCGTACTGTGTCGCAGGCCAGCATTCCCATAGCTACCGTACGGTTGTCGCTTCTTGCTTTGGAGTGCAAGCACTGCTCGCTGGATAAGGTCGTTCCTGACAGGTTCGGAAAACTGCGGTGGCAAGGAAACACTTCCCGCTTCTTTCTCTGCTGTCATGACCTTCATTGTTTACTCTCCAAGCTGATTGCATCAACTGTCGGTGCTGCACGCTTCTTGTGGAGTCTTTTTGGTTTTGCAAGTGTGATAAGTCTCTTTGATGGCCCGGGGACACTGCCTTGGAGAAGAATAAACTCGTTTCCCTGCCTGCCGAGACCGTAGCCTTTGAAGCCACCCTTGACGTTGATCTCTTCTGGGTTGTCTGTGATCTTGAGAATTTTGTTATTATATTGTGCGCGCTGGTGGTAGCCTGTCTGGCCTGCCATTGCAACACGATACATGAAGTGCTGCTGCCCACTCCACCCACCAAGGGAACCCGGACGTCTCCTGCCTTTCTCAGACTTACTCGCTTTCAGACCGATGCCGAAGCGCTTGACAGGGCCTTGGTTGCCCCTGCCTGTTGTGATAGCGTAAATGTCAACGTACTCGCCCTCTTGCAAGATATCAGAGACTTTAATTTCCTTGCCAATGAGCTCCTTTGCAGTTTCTAATTGCTGCTCTGGCGTTCCCCCTAATTGTACTTCGAAGATTTGTGGTTTCTTCTGACCGACGCCAGTCAAGTGTGGTTGCGTCATTAAGAGAACGGAAATGCGATCGAAATTGGAGAAGTTAAGAGAAGAACTTGGTTTTTTGGTCGGGGAGACCTTCCTGCCAAGGTGTTTTTCCTTGGCAACAACGACCTCCCCGGCCACTTTATGGCCGTAGGCGTCGTGTGTGTACGCCCGCACACTGAAAATCTTCAGCGGCGGGCACTCCAGAATCGTAACTGGAAGTGCGATCGTTTCGTTCTTTGTCGGACTGTTTTTGTCCGTATCAAAGACTTTCACGTGGGTCATGCCCATCTTGAAGCCTGCAACTGCTGTGAGACCGTCGCCTGCGAAGTTTCTGAGGCGTGCGTATGGTCGCGCAGCTCGCTTTCTCGGCCAGAATTGCATGCTTCCGTGTCGTGGTTGTGTTGCTTTTGCCATATGCAGTGCATGACGCGAAGAAGTTCACAGTCCGTTGTACTGTAACGCTCCTCGGCGCCAGGCGTGGACTTACCGTGTATGGGTTCCGACCCATACGTCGTAAGGATGTCTCAGAAATTCCAAGGCGTTTATAAAGGTATCGTGTTAGTTGATTGGGATATCCCGAAACTGATCGCTTCCTAGGTTGGAGATACCTTCTCTGAGAAGTCCAGCGAGTGGCGCTTGAATCTTTCTACCACCTAGTAATTTTAGATGTCTGGGAATGTGCACCTTTGATGCAGGTTGTTTCAATTGACGCACTGGTGGCTTCGCCACTCGTTGCCAGAGTGCTTGCCAATCGTTCGATGATGTTCCTGCATTGTACGCGTGGTCAAAGAATTCACGATATCTTGCCGGTTGTGCAAGCACCGCAGTATCCATTCTACTTCCATGAAAGATGCAATGGATTGCAAGGTATTCTGCTCTTGTAAGATCTTTTCCTAGTGTGATCGCAGTAACAACGTCATTCTCTCTGAATTCTGGCCACGTTGTTTGTTGAATTCCTCTATTCATTCCTTCTTTTCGTGCTGTAGCTGCAATATCTTTTGCAAATTCACAGCCTTGTAGATATGACGTTGCACCACCAAAACAATATCCTGTCGCTATAATTTCAAGGTGGCGCATCGATACTGAGATAATGTAACTCCTATATAAACGTAACAATTTTCTCATTATTCCCGGAAAAAAAGGAACGAACACTTATATATTATTAAGTCACACGTAGAATTCTATGAAAGTCGAAAACTGTGATCTGATCAAACCACTCGGATGTACGGAAGATGACACCGTGCAACACGTTGCACAGTGCCTCCGTGACAACAAACAACGACGCTCTGTTATTGTGAATGCAGATGGAGCACCTGTTGGCGTTGTCTCAACGACAGATATTAACAACAAAGTCGTCGCTGAAGGGAAAGATGCTACACAGACAAAGGCAAGCGAGATTATGACCTCCCCAATCCACGTTGTGTGCGATATGGGAGATGATGTTGAAGGGATTTATGAACAAATGGTTGAGAAATCATCATTCTTTTGCCCTGTGACAAAAGAAGGCAAACTCCATGGCGTCCTCACGTATGGTGAGATCATGGCGAAAGCTCGGGAGCACATGGCATAATGGGATTGCTCGATTATACTGCGGGATTACTAGGCTTTGGGCCGTCCAAAGGGGGAGCGTGGCGCCTTGTGCAAGGTGCGGTTGGCGGTCCTGGGAGCTTCCGACCTGATTTGGAGCGGCAGATCGCTGAATTCCAGATGAATGACGACCGACTCGGTCGGAAAGCAACGATGCGAGAAATCGCAGAGAACCGCGGTGTCTCATTAGATTCTATGATTAATGACGAGCTTGACGGGGTACGAGGATACTCGATGAAGTGGCTCGATCGTATTTCATCCTGGAAGGATGGATTTGAGGATATTAAAGCAGGTGCTGATGCACTTGGAAATGCAAGAAGCTTCCTTGGCAAGTACTTGATCCCTGGTTTCAAGGGAGACGAGCGGCCGGAGCGACGGCCAATGCCGTGGTACTTCAAGCTGCCACTCAGTCTTGCGGTGCAAACTGTCTATAGTGCTGCGCTCGGATTACTCGGCTTCACATCGGGCACGTACCGGTTCAGCCCTGGCGGCGTGAAGGATTACTTCGTTGATGTTATGCGCGGGTACGCTGGCGCGGTTATCAAGGGCATTCCGTTCTTGCGCAAGTTCGACAAGTTCTTGGAGCTCACCACCAACATGGATGACTTGCGGCCGCGAATGGCGAAGACGTTGGCAAGACGGCTCAAGAAGAAAATGGACGGCTTGGAAAGTCATATTGACTTCCCTGATGATGTTGAAGAATCCGGTCGGATGAAAGAGTATGACTCGGACATCGCCGGTCCCGTGTACTTCAGAGACAGGGAAGCCGCAAGACACTCAACATATGGACATCTCGGCGCCGCGATGCCGTTAGCTGCATAATGCCATCCCAACATGCGATTGATGCGGAGAATGCTCGGTTCTTTCAGAAAGTATACTGGTGGATGTTCCTCGGTATGTTTGTTTCTGGCGGCTTAGCATGGTATACGGCGAATAATGCGGTGCTGGTGAATGCTATTTTCGCGAATAGTTGGCGTTTCTTTGCGTTAATTATTGGCGAAGTTGCCCTTGTGTTCATTTTGGCGAGTCAGATTAAGAAACTTTCAGCTTCTGTCGCGAAACTCATGTTTCTCGGCTACGCTGCGCTGAATGGACTGACATTGGCGGTGATATTCTTAGTCTATACGACGGAGAGTATCATTCAGGTGTTTGTGATTACTGGTGTGATGTTCGGTGTTATGGCATGTTACGGGTATTTCACGAAAAAAGATTTATCGTCGTGGGGGAGTATTCTCTTTATGGGGTTAATTGGCTTGCTTATTGCGATGGTTGTGAATTTGTTTTTGCAGAGCGGGATGTTTTCATTTATCATTTCTTGTATTGCTGTTGTGATTTTTACTGCGCTTACCGCTTATGACGTGCAGAAGATTAAGAAGATGAACATTATCGGGAATGAGGGCACGGATGAGGATACGAAAGAAGCGATTATGGGTGCGTTGCAGCTGTATCTTGACTTTATCAACCTGTTCTTGCACTTGTTACGGTTGCTTGGGAACCGGAAGTGATTCGTAGAAACGTCCTTGTAGTGAATGGAAGTATACGGCTCTCGCTAAAGGATTTCCATAAAGTTCTCTTACCTCACGTAATCCATCGGAGATGAGTGCAAGGAGTCCTTGTTCTACAGGTTGGGTTCCGCCCTCGGGTTCCTGCGCAGAAGTTTGCTCTCTATGTGATTGTTTTGGTGGGGAATGTGCTCTGGAGCTTTGTCTTCTACGCCACCTACGTCTCCCTTTGTCACTCGCGCCAGGAGGTTTACCGAAGAATTTGTTTCCTCCATCCGAACCTGCATCATACGTTGAACGCATGATAATGGGTATATACACTAGAATATATAGGTTATGCATGGTCCCAGATAAATTCGAAGAACTTCCTGTATCCATCGGCTAATCGCTGGGATTTTATCACGAATTGCACTGGGTTTTCATCAAGTTTTCCAGGGGCAACGCCAACGAACGTCACGACATACGGACCGAAAATGTCGATTGCTGTAGCTCAATAGTAATATTTCCCTTGATCAGTGCGGCAAAAAGTATGTTTGCATCAACAACGAGTTTCATAAGAGGTCGTGCTTTTCTGCGATGCCCTTGTTGATTTTTCTCCCAAGTTCGATGGTATCTTCTTCTGTCAGTTCGCTATTCTTTGTAAATTCTCGAAATCGTTCGAGAAGAATAAGGCGCTTCTTAATTGCCTCTCGAGCAACAGCAGACCAATTCATTTCTTCATGTGTGTCCATTTGAGATTTCATCTCTTTGGGAACTGAGAGTGTGATACTGACCATTCTTCCTCCTGTGTATTACGTTTATTACGTGTAAATATTTAAATGTTCCTATTTCATCTTCTTCATAGCATTCAAAAATGCAGCGAAAGTTGGTGATTATTGAGGATGTATTGGTACAACATATCTGTGTTGTCGTTGCAATTCTTCTATCTGCTCTGTTGAAGGTGTGCCTCGTTCGTAAATTGTTGCGACAGCAATTCTCATGGCTGAATAGAATATGACATTTGATGGATCCAGGTCTCCTCCATGCATTACGTCAAGAATGCCGCCTGCTCTTATTGTGATATATGATACTAATAGCGCATCAAGCATCCCTCCCGTTGCTGCCTCTAGAGCGATATTCTTTGCTCTTTTGAAAACATTCTCTCGATCTCTCTCAAGAATTGTGCCGGTTGTATTGAGATGTTCTGTTCCTTCAGAAATCTCTCGCGACAGTGAATTGAGGAGGTGATTTCTCCATCCTTGGCGAATACCTTGGACTAATAGTGCTCCAGGAATAATACTTTCGAGTCTCATTTCTTCATTTTCCGTTTCTTCATCACGTACTGCGCAGGGTTCTTAATCGTTCGACAGAGGTCGTCCGGCGCGCAGACACGGATTTCTCGGTAGAATTGCATGCAATTTGGCGGCGGAAAGCGATCTTTTTTGGTTTTCAGGCTGTGCATATGTCCTTTGATCACCACTTCTCTGAGTGGCTCGGGATTTTGCTTGTTCCACTCGTATAAACGGGCCTCAATCATCTCGTTATTCCAACCGGCAACCCGGAGGAAATTTGTGAGTGCGAACATCGCGCGCTTCTTCCCATCTTCCAAGCCTGCGAGAATGTTCTTCATGCATGGCGGGAATTTTTCCTCGGGAATTGCCTCATCCGGCACCTCGAACTCTTTTCTCGTGTACTCTTTCTTCTCTGTTTTTGCCCATTGTTGACAAAGCGAGGCTGCTTCGCCTGGGATAACGTTCGTTGTATCTAAGAATGTCTTCTCAAAAGAAATTATTTCAGGATCCGCGGACGCTTTCTTGAACGTGAGCACGTCATTTGGATCCACAACAACGCTTGCTAGCCCTGATTTCTCGTGTAATGAGTACGCCATCCTGTACAAATGGCGGGACGCGAGTAATACTGTGTCAATTTCCACAACCGCATCCACCTTGAAGCGTTGTTGGTACTGTTTTTGATCATGTGCGCATGCTTTTTTCGTCACTAAATGGAATTCCATGATGTGTTTGCATTTTGGGCACACTAATTCCTTATCATCTGCTGCATCTTTCTGTTCTGTTGTATATCTACGTGATCTGAAAGAACAAGAACTGCAGAGTAACGCGTGTTGCTCATCTTCTTGCGCAACTGTTTTTTTGCACGTTGGGCAGTAGCGTTCTAGGAGTTCTGCTGGTGTTTTGTCCACTTTTTTTGCTAACTCAACAATGTTTGTCTTGATTTTGTTGCAAAAGGTGACCGTTTCTTCATCTAAAGAGACAAGATTGTTTGTTGTATCGCCAATATATTGGATGAGGTATGTTGCGATTGCTCTTGGTAGTTCTGGGAAGAGGTCTTTTGTTTTTTTATCCACGCCTTGTGCATCCACAATACGTTCGGGGAACGCTTCAAATGGAATGCCGATGTGCCAGCCTTTGTTGCCGGAGAACTTGACGCTCATGTGGATGTTATGCGCTTTGAGCGCTTCAACAAAGAGCCATGCTGTTAATCGGGAGATCTCCCAGTCCTTCGCATCGATATCCAAGACGAAGTCCCAACCGACGCGTAATTCGTTCGCTTCCTTTACAGACATACCTGTCTGGATCTGGAGTGGGTTTTCCCATCGTTCTTCCGAGCAGTGGAAGCTTGTTGCTTTTCTCTTCGCAAATTCTAAGATGTCTGTTGGGTATTCGAGTGTGTCTGGTCGCTTGCCAAAACCTTGACCGTAGCGTGGACTGATCTCTTTCTCTTCTGCGTGTTTCAGCATCGCTTCCTGCACTTCCTTTCGCTTATAGTACTTGAGTGCTTTGCTGAGGAAGAGCGGGTCCATGGTCTTGGAGTTATTCAGCCTCTTAAATGGATTGGGGTGAGATATATAAGAGATGAATGACTCCTATTGGTGTATGGTTGACACTAGTCTCTTGCGAAGACAGTTGGATAATCTTCCGAATGAACCGGAAGCTATCAGGGGGTACTGTGCACTCCTATTGACTGCATCTGGTGATGGGCGCTTGCCAAGTATTCCCGAAAGGAAACGATTGCCAGTTGTTGCAGAGATCCATCATTATATTAGACGACAAAAATTTGGAGGGAGGCAGAGAAAGAAGGTCGAACAAACACTGAGATACTTTCGGACACATACTGTGCCAAGGCTCATGCTTGGTGTCAGACTAGAACTGGATGACATGAAAGGTGTAACGTACGGGAATGTGTGGGCGTCTTGCAACGCGCTAGGATCGAAAATAGTATCAAAAAGAGATCGTGATTGGTTTTTTGCTCATGTTCCTGCAGCGATACGACACTTTTATGCGGAAAATGAGCAAACTAGGGAGTTTAAGAGAGGCATGAATGACGCTGCTGCACTTCTTAAAAAGCAGTTTCCTAATGATGAAGCGAGAGAAGAGGTGGCGAGCAAAATCAGTAGCGGTAATTTTGATGTTTCAAAAACGTATATACCACCGTCTCGAATTGTTGAAGCATTTATTGATTAATCTTTTATACTACCACCATTCTTTCGTAGTGTATGGGGAAATTGTTAATCGCGAGCTCAGCAGACAGTAACTTCCGCTACGCGACAGGACTCAACATTCCCGACCCTGCGATTTTCTTCGATTTCGACGGCAAACAAATCCTCTTAGTCAACAGACTCGAGTTCAGCAGAGCGAAACAGCAAGTAAAACAAGGGGTCCAGGTCGAGTGCTGGGACGACCTCACACTAAGAAGAAAGCCCGTCGGGAGAAAGCGAACGCTCGCGGACATTGCCGCAGCCTACCTCCTTGAGAAAAACATCACAGCAGTTGACGTTCCGAAAGAATTCTGGGCACTCAACCTCGAACGGCTGCGAGAACACAACATCAGACCAAGAATCGTCGACCCATTCTTCCCAGAACGAAGAATCAAAACACCAGAAGAGCTCAAAGCGATCAAAGCGACAGGCACTGTCACGAAAAAAGCGCTCAAACATGCATTAGAAATCCTCAAAGAAGCAAAAATAGAATGGAATGACACATTAATCTGGAAGAACACACCAGTAACATCTGAATTCTTACAAAACGAAATCGAAAAAATATTCTTAGAAAACGATTGCTCGTCAGGCGAAACGATTGTTGCATGCGGCGAACACACTGCACAACCACACAATCGAGGTTCAGGACCAATCTACGCAGGAAAACCGATCATCCTCGACTTGTTCCCGAGAAGCAAAGCAACCGGCTACTTCTTTGATGTGACGAGAACAGTCATCAAAGGGACACCCTCCAAAGAACTCAAAGACATGTATGCAGTTGTGAAGAAAGCACAGCAAGAAGCGCTCGCTGTCGTACAACCAGGAAAAGCGGAAGTCATCCACAACACAGCAAAAGAAATCTTTGATAGACAAAACTACAAGACAGAGAAAGAAGGGTTCATCCACGGGACAGGACACGGGTTAGGACTTGATATTCACGAAGCGCCGAGAATTGGCAGTAATTCCGAAGACAAACTCGTGGCAGGAGACGTCATTACCATCGAGCCAGGACTCTACTACAAGGAGCTCGGCGGCATCAGAATTGAAGACACAGTCCTCGTCACAAAAGATGGACACATAAATTTAACTAACCTGCCGAAAACATTCGTGATACAGTGAACCTAGACGACGCAATAGAACGAACACGATTTCTTCCAACACTCGTTGAAGGTCCGAACGATAAAAAAGCACTCGAAAAGTTAGGATTCACAACCATCATCGTCATGCAAGGACCCTTATACGCGATTGTTGAGCAAATACAACACCATGAAGAACTTGCGTTACTTGTCGACTTAGATGCGTACGGGAAGAAATTGTACCGCTACTTCTACACGGAACTCACCAAAAGGGGTGTGAAAGTGAACAACGAGTTCAGGGAACTGCTCTTTAGTACGCCTGTCCGTCAGATTGAAGGGCTCGTAACATACCTTGAGAAGGTCGAAGCATAACGTTTATATATAAGATATATCTTACTGAAAGTAAGAAATTCCTTACAGGTGAAAATATGGTGCTACGAGAAATTGGATTCAGCAAAGTAAGCTCAAAGCGGCAAATGGTTATTCCAAAAGAATTCGAAGATACATTTCAAGAAGGTGATAAACTTGTTATCGTACAAGAAGGTGATGCCCTCATAGTTAAGAATGCGAAGCACCTCAGCAAAGAATTCGAAGATAATATCAAATTCCTTCATGGTATTGACGAAGCATGGAAAGATTTTGACGAAGGACGATACTACAAAACCGATAAAGAAACGCTTCTCGAAGATATTAAGCGATGGTAAACGTTGAATACGCTGAAAGATATAAGAGAAGTGTAAAAAAAATTAGAGACATAAAAACCCGAGAAAAACTTGGCAAACTTATGGGGAAAATAATCGATGTACCGACGATTGGGAAACCAATGCGATACAAACGGAAAGGAACGAGAGAAATTTATATGAAATCATTTAGAATTTCGTATGCATATGAAAAAAACACTGTTCGATTTCTTGAAGTGTATCACAAAGATGAACAATAGCCGCAAGATAGATAAATGAGCTCCACTCTGGAGTGGTTACCCCGCGTCTTGACACGATCGTGAGCAACCATACAGGTTACACCCCTCTCGGTATGTGATGAGATGCGGGGCTTATACGCCACAAAAATTAACGCCAGTTATTGGCAGACGTTTTGAGATTAAGGTTGACTAATGAATCGCTCATGAACAAGTCTCCGAGCGTGATCAAATTCATGATGCCTGCTTCCGGTCGAAACAGCTGCAGCGTATCTCATTTTTGCGGTACCAGGACCTGTAACTTCCCCCTGCACAACATCGTGATACTTGTGCTGATGGGAATCAGTTCTTATAGAGAAAGCAGTCCTATCAAGGGTTAGAACTGGGTTGATATGAGAATAGAGAATGCCATCGTGGTTTCCTTCATTCATACGAACGAGCTCAAAGGATCCGATACCAAACTGCCGAATGAGCTCATGCTCGTTCCCAGGTTCGAAACTTACAGTGAGTTGTCCTGTCTTCATTTCTCTCTCAACTCCAGCTGGACCAAAGTACTCCCAGTCTACTCCATCGTATTCTGTGTGTTCGCTACTATATGGTACATCTTGCAATCTAGCAACACGCCCTTCGATTGAATCATGCAGTTCGGTACTGGCAACAACCCGTTTATCTCTATAATCTCGGCTATTGTTAATGCTAACTTCAAACCCTGGACCATTAACGAATCGATCACTATGGGACCGAACAACGAACTCTCCAGAACTGTAGTGTGCACGAATAAAACGAGAAAGGTCATATGCTCGAAAGCCACCGATCCACTGCTCTGTTCTTGGTACTTCAAACGTTTCAATACCTAGTCTTGACATGTGTGCTCGATCAATGCCTGTTGGACGTCCTTGTGCAACATCAAGCACAACATCTTCTTGGGGTTCTGGTACCGACATACCACTGCAGAATAGTGTCCTATTTATATTTGTTTCTTGTACTCTCGTTCAGCGATTTCCTTAATGCGTGATGCTTTCTTCTTTCCAATGAGTTCCACTTCTTGTAACTCAGCAAGAGAAGCGTTCGCGATGCCTTTGATAGAACCAAAACGTGCCAGAAGCGGCTTTGCAAGCTGGTTCCCAACACCAGGGAACGAAGCAACGATATATTCCTGAAGTTCATCATCCGTTAAGGGCTTTGCAGAATGATATTGCCAGTCCTTTCCTGCTTCTTGTTCTCGCTTCGCGAGAGAAATGAGTAATCCGGCAGTTTCTTTCGGCGATTTTGACCAGAGGATCGGCATGCCATAGCTGACGGTAATCGTAGAGAGCATGCCTCTAATAGCATTCGGGTGAATTTTTCGCTGTGAATACAGGTCTTCCGTTCCTTCAATGAGAATGATTGGTCTTGTGTACTGGCTTAAGGATTTTAACTGCGACAATAACCTGCCGTCAATGATGCTATCAACGAAATCTGGCACTTTCTTGTACTCAACAACGACACGATCGGACACTTGGTAATCACCAACACTCAATTGCTGGAGTTCAATCTGTGCAGTGTCAAGTAATTCTTTCATCACTGGGCTCGCTTTCTCTCGGTAATCACAAATAACCTTTACTTGTTGCTTTTTCTCTTCTCGAAATTGCTGCAAGAGTGTCTTCTGCTCTTTCGGTTCGAGCTTGAATTTCTTTTTGACTTCCGTAATGGCCCTGTACATTCTTTTTTCTTTATGATGTGCTGCCCATTTGTAGCCAACATCAGCCGTGCCTGTCGTCATCAACACGATAACTTTTCCTTTTTCACCCCGGCCAGTGCGTCCTCTTCTTTGTACGGTCCGAATCGCTGACGGAACGGGCTCATAAAACATGACAACGTCCACTTTTGGAATATCAAGCCCTTCTTCCGCGACGGAAGTTGCAATTAAACAGCTAAACTCACCATTTCTGAACTCATCGAGGATCTCTTTCTGCTCTTTCTGGCTCATACCTGTATTGCCGCGCTTTGCTTGGCCAACGAACATCTTGCCAGAGACATTAATCGTCTCTAAAGCTTCGAGAATCTTCACACCTTGATCACGATATTGCGTGAAAATAATCATTTTGCAATCATCTTGCTGATACGTATGTTGCAAGACTAATTTCTGCAGCTCTTTGAGCTTCGGATGCTCAACGTTCTCTTCAAGAAGCGTGTTCGTTTTAATTTCTGCAGTTTTCCACGTCGGATCAGCAACAATATTCTTCACAGCCTTGGATAATCCCTTTGTTGCTTGTTCTTTGATTGTACCAAAGTATTTTTTGAGCGCGTACACACCCTGCGTATCTACAAGTTCAATTGCGTGATGTAGTTTCAACGCTTCTGCAGCCACACTCAGAGATTTCATCATGTCAAAGTCCTTCTCACCCTTGGCGAGTGCTCGCTGCAGCTGTGCTGTTAACCCGAGGAGTGTTCGTTTATTGACATATTTCCCTGTAATCGCACCGAATTCCTTCAGCGTTGCAATGCGCTGTTGCAAGCAGTTGTCTAGCAGCTTCCGGATTTCGAGTAGCTTCGGCGGCAATGCCACTTGCACCCACTGTACATCTGTTTCTTGCACGTATGGCTTCACATCAACATCTTCAGCTGAGCGCACTTCAATCTCTTCAATCCCGAGATGTTCACACACTTCCGTGATGCTCGTCTCATCCGTTCCTGGACTTGCCGTAAGTGCGAGGATTCGTTGATTTCTCGCTTGTTTTATGTATTGTTTTGCCAAGAACACGTACGAATACTCTCCAACAGTACGGTGTGCTTCGTCAAAGACAATAAGAGAAACGTCATCGAACGTGATTTTCCCGCCAAGGATGTCATTCTCTAAACCTTGTGGCGTAGAAAAGATAATTCTTTTCTCGTTCCATAAAGCAGCTCGCTTGTCCGGCCGAATCGCGCCAGTGAATAACGTGAACTCTTCTTCATCCATCTCCATAAACTCTTTGAACGTGCGCTCGTGCTGTTGTACGAGCGGTTTAGTCGGCGCTAGCACTAAAATTTTGCTCTCAGGATACTGCTGCAAGCGATGCACTGCAAGCATCATCGCAATCATGGTCTTCCCAAGACCCGTAGGTAATACTACTAACGTGTTATGCTGTGTTGCCTGCGCGAAGATTGTTTCTTGATAGCGGCGGGGCTGGATCTGCTTTTTAAGCATATAGACGAGAAGTGAAAACACACTTAAAAAGGCTCGGGCCGTACGTGACCAGTGGCTAGCACAACCTTTAAATATTCCATTGTAATACTATAACATACAATGGAAGTCGTTACAGTAAAATTCCAGAAAGAGATTCTGAAACGAATAGACGATAGTCTTACAGAACACAATTTCAACTCACGAACAGAATTTATCAGGGAAGCTGTCAGGGACAAGTTTGTTGAATTGAACAAAGGTAAGTTGATCGCAGAATTCATGGCGTTACGGGGAAAAGCAAAGAAGAAAACAACATACAAAGAGAATCTGAAGACCAAACATGAAGTTGGTGAAGAACTCTTCAAAGAGCTTGAGCAACGATTTAAGAAATAAAGTCACTAGGTTTCTTCGTTACTGTAATATCCTTCAGTTTTGCAAAGTGTTTATCCTCTGAAATCATACACGCTTTATGGTTGCGAGCCTGCACTGCACAAAGGCAGTCTATTTTCGGTAGGTTTCTCTCACGAGACAGCGCCGCCGCTTCTGTAAATTCTTCTTCTGTTATTTCTATACGTTGCAGCTTCCCTGTTACAACAAGCAAATGTAACATGTCATGGATGCGCTCTTTGTCAAAGTCTTTCTTAAGCTCTCGAATTAGTACTTCAGAAAAAAGAATTATACTTTCTTCTTTGAGAATTTTCTCAAAAAATTTTGCTGCATACTTTCCTAGATATTTGCCCCCTATACCTACACGATCTTCGTAGAAATCTCGCCATGTACACGTGTCAATGAGATATTTCATGAAGAAAGGAGCAAGATGATCCTTAAGAAGTTTCGGGCTGTACGTGACCAGTGGTTCAGTACATAAGGTTAGTAGAAAGTAAGATAAACCTACACCCGAAGGTGTAGGTACTACACCAAT
>JAPPOH010000014.1 GCA_028818155.1 Candidatus Woesearchaeota archaeon
GGGAGTGATGATGAGCTTG
Organism: Candidatus Woesearchaeota archaeon; assembly: GCA_028818155.1. GTDB lineage: Archaea > Nanobdellota > Nanobdellia > Woesearchaeales > UBA525 > UBA525. The sequence goes on from JAPPOH010000014.1 coordinate 20, forward strand.
AGCTTGAGGAGCTTGCTGCAGCGCCACCACCACCTCCTCCACCGCTGCCGCCACCACCGCCGCCACCACTTCCCCCTCCGCCACCACCGCCACCGCTTTCGGTGCCTGTGGTTGTGGTGTTCGTAGCGTTTCCGGTGCCGTTGCCTTGGTTGCAGTCCACTGAGCACGTGGCGTTTGACTCGAAGTAGGGATCACAGAACCCGTCTCCGCATGCAGGGATTGGATGACTCAAGAGGACATACTTGAACGTGCCTGCCGCCGTGGTGTTATCGCCTGAGATGAAGGCGGTTGGTTGACCGTTGTAGAGAAATGCGATCTCTGTTCCTGCAGCAACACCTTCTGTTGCCGCAGTCTCTGTATCATTGCCTGGACACGTGAGGAGACCGAAGGCGCCGACGTTCACCATTGTGAAGCTGGCGCATGAAGCGTTTGCTGTACTGACAGAAATGACGCCACCGACAGCCGCAGGGTCACCTCTCGTGGTGATATTTCCATAGAATTCTGTTGGCAATGGCGGGAGTGCAAGCACGTTGACTGTGCATATAATGAATAAGAGCACGAGGATGGTCCGTTTCACGTGTCCACCACCCATGTACCGCTTGTCGTGCTGTTGAGCCAGTAGCCGCGCCCTGTTGTGACCTCGGTGAGCGTGCCGCTCTGTGTCACATTGATGTAGCTGAGGAAGCCGCTATCATATGTTCGAGCTTCAGTGAGTGTGAGATTGATGCTCGAAAATGCTGTTGCGGGACTTCTCGTCGTGAATGCAGGGTAGCCAACGAGGCTCCAACCTGCGAGGAATGGCACGCTCGTGCTACTAACGTTGAGGCCCCCCACGGGGAAGGTTGCTGCTGCGTTCGCGATGAGTACGTAGCCTACTCGTCTTGAGAGTGATGAGAGGTCGCTGACGACCCAGTTTGGGAGTGTTTCTGTGTGGACTCTCCACACGTCGGATGTGCCTGGCACGTATTGGTACATGGCATCCACTGCTGGGCTGTTGTTGAGGACGTCGCTGAGCGGTTCCGTTGTTGAGATGCATGGCCATGAGACGGTGTTTCTGCCTGGAACCACACTCACGGAGCATGTTATTGGTGTGGAGTTTGTGATATTCACTCTCGTTCCAGTAGTTGCTTGGCCTGCGAGTTCCGATTCGAGTGCGAAGAGAATGTAGAGTGTACTGAAGAGGATGAACGTGCCTAATAGGATGATTTGGGCTCTCGCCAAGTGGTGTCTCATCGTTCCTCGAACCTAATTTTCCATTCGCCATCGTCGTATGAGAAGATAGCGTCATACTTTTTCGTTGGGTCTAAGGAGAAGAGTAGTGGCTTGGGGATTGTTGTTTCCACTGAGCCGCCACGTGGATAGAGCTTGCGCCGTATCTCCATATCGTTGTTTTCTCTCGAGCCTTTTTATATTTTCCTTATTTTTTTCCTTATAAAATTCCTTATTTTTCGGAAAAGAAACAAAACCAGTATACAAAAATGTATACAAAACACAACATTTATATACTAGTGACACTTTCCTAGAAGTATCACCAAAAAACCGTGTTACCCATGGTAGTACTATTCGACCAGTTCAACCTCCCGGATGATATATTCGAAATCATCTTCGCCACAGAGCAGCAAGTGCTCGTTGCGAAAATGCTCATCGAAGAAATGAAACGGAAGGGTGGCGAAATGGGCAAAACCGAAATGTCCATGTTCGCAACCGCATTGCACGATGGTGCAACGCTCACAGGACAAGCAAAAGGGCCTGTCCCCGTGAAGAAGGAAGTGAAAATCAGCTACAATAAGCGGCAATTTTACGACCGCATATTGACGCCCATGAAAACCATGGGACTGGTTGATTACGACTTGTACAAGAAAACGTACAAAGTCAGCGACAAGTTCAGCAAGAACATGATGAAAGTCGGCCTGATGTGGAGCCAAGAGCGGACCAAACCGGGACGCGGCTACAGCATCACAACAAAATAAGTGCTTCGGCACGTGCGACAAAGGACATTCACAGTCAAGCGACAAAGGTGGCCCTGGAGTTCTACTCCCCTCCCCACACCCACCCAAACACCAGGGCTACTCTTTTTCTTTCGTGTATTTTATAAATTCTTGAGTGGTTACGGAACGTATGCTGAAAAAAGGAGTTCTGCTCGTGCCTGACGGTCTCCAGTATCCTCTCTTCCAGGACATGCTTGCACGAGGAGCGTTGCCACACATACAGCACTACATAGTCAACAGAGCGCTCGTCAATGTAGAGCACGCATTCACTGGCTTTCCCTCAAGCACATTCGAGCAGATGCCCGCACTCATGACTGGGCAGCGTTCGCACCAACCCGGGGCAATATTCCTCACTGAAGATGGGACGCGGGTCAACTATATTGGCAACGACAACCCATCAAAAGGTAACACAGGAAAGAGAGACACCATATTCAGGTTTATCGACCAGTGGACGGTGTCTATATTCAACCCGTGGAACGATCACGCAGATGATAAGCACTTTGCGAACCATTCTCTCAAAACGCTCGCGCAATACGCCCGTGGTTGGGCAGGAAGCAACGGTGCTGCGGTGAGCAGATTACTACACGCAATGGAAGACAGGCAACCACTGAATTTCGCAGCACTCTGGTTCTTCGCTATGGATAGATATGGTCACAAGAAGTCAGACCATGCACTTGCGCAAAAATACCAACGGTTTGACAGTCTCATCGGCAAAATTGGGGAAAGACTTGAAGAACGAGGAGAACTCGAAGAGACCCTCCTCATCCTCACATCAGATCATGGTATGGCACCTGTGCAAGAGACTGTCAACCCATACTCTCTCTGCGAGTCTGTTGGACTGGATAACGCTCGAGTCTTCGCGTACGGATATGGTGTTGGGAGCGTGTACACATCTTCTACAGATCTTGCGTCCCAGGCTCGCGATCTTACGCAGCATCCTGCTGTCGAGCATGTGATTCTTCCTCAAGGAACGAACGTGCGCCGCGTGTATTCTGAAGCATCAGTCGCGGATGTGGTCAAGGAAGGCGATCGTTATCGTCTTGACGTGCACGAAGGGTTGCCTTTCGGATATAGTGCTGATCTCTGTGAAGCACTGAGCAGGCCACACACTGCGCGAGAATCCCTCGAGTTAACACATCAAGAAGAACAGCCGAATGCTGTTGTTGGTACTGCAGAATCACTTCGCCACACGTATTCTCCGCAAATGACATTTTTGGCTGCACCAGGCCATGCATTTGGCCTCGTCAGGAATTGGGCTGAGCAGATCTGGTTGAATGCAAACTACAAGAGATCGCATGGCACGTTCCACCGCGGAGAAGCGCAAGTACCACTCCTCATCGCTGGAGACGGGGAGCCGTGTGTTGTTCCATACGCAGAGACCATTGACTGGGCGCCAACGTTCTTCAAGCTTGCAGGCAGGCCAATACCTCCTGTATTTGATGGCGTACCGCTCGTCTAGAACTACTTCTTATGATGCGGATGCCCGTGATGCGGCTTGTGCGCAGGAGCTTTAGGGTGCGCTGGCGCCTTATGATGTGCAGGCTTATGCGCGACTTTATGATGTCCATGCCCCGGGTGTCCTGGTTGCTGCTTGAACGGCTTGCCACAGTGCAAGCACGTCTTCCTGCCCCGCGGGTTCTTGTAGCCACAGTGCGGGCATTTCTTCTTCGTGCCGAGGAAGAAGAGGAGCAGGAGGATCAGCAAGATCACAATGCCGTAGATGACATACCTGCCCAGCGAGCTCTTGAACTCGAGTGGGAGTGTTTCCTCAGTGATCTTCACACGAGATAATTCTCGCTCGCCATAGTACGCACGGACACGAATCTCTGCATTATCAAGGAAGTCTTGCTCATCCATTTCCACTTCAATCTGGATCTTTCCCGTCTTTCCAGGACCAAGTTTCAGTACATCCGCACTCCCCACCGTCAACGGCTGGTCATTCACGATAATATCGATCAGTTCAGCAGATATGTACGCGTCTACCTTCCCTATATTTTCCACAATCACGTAGAACGAGCCAGTCACTTTATCATAATACAGCCCTTTAATCTCGATCTGTGCATCATCAAGCACTTCAATAATATCAATAGAGAACGTCTTCTGGTATTGATTTTCAAGGCTCTGCGGACTCTCGCCAAAGACGACAAACGCATCCCCTGAGAGCTCATCAGACTCGAATTGCAAGGGGTTCCCATCCACGTCCACGCGGTAGACGATCGTCTTGTACTCGTTTTTATCCAAGAAGACAGCACGTTCATCACCAATCACCACAACCTCAATCCCATCCCTGATCGTGATTGTGGACTTAAAGTACTCAGCGAGCCCTGTTGGGTTATGATAGGTTACTTCAAGGGCGCCTGTCGCCTTGTTGTACACGATACTCGTGATTTCGATAGCAAGATCGTACGTCGGCATCGGGAATCTATCAAGGTCTTCAACTTGCGCGATAGAACCTGTTGGCTGCCGCGCTCCTTGGGCAAACTTGACGAAGACGCTAATGCCGAGTGCTCTTCTTACGAAGGTTGCAGAGTTCACGAGCTCATTCCCGATCAGAATACCGACGTCGATCTCCGCCGTGTCGATGAACTCTCGCACCACTTCAGGCACGTTCTCCCTCCCAAGGAAGACGATCGGATCAGCACCCGTCATCAAGCTCTGCTCGATAAACTCGCCATTTGTTAGGATAACTTGTTTCGTCGGGTTCAGCTCGAGATACCGATTCACGATTTCGATGTTGTTCTCGAACCTATTTCGCTTGTTGATCGTTTCAGGGTTGAACTGCGCGAGCTCATCCTTCACGACACGGTCAACCTGCCCGTAAATCATGACACTCTCAGGATCCTTATCCTGCAGCACATCAACGACATCATCGATGTTATTCTTGTTTGCGAACACGACATAGCTCTTCGAGATTGCAGCGTAGGGTGCGACGCTGATCGCGTTATACCCGTACGCATCATCCAACACGATAAACTTCCGCACGCCCTCCAGGCGCTCTAATAACTCAAGGTTGCCGTTATCCGTCCTGATTTCATCAGCGTTCGCGTACCCTCGACTCTGCAAGATGCTCTCATATCCCGCGATGAATGGTACGCCTCTATTCGTGACGATCAAGACCTCGTCTCTGTCAGTCGGTATGGAATAGAGAATAATCGTCGAGTGTTTCGTGCTCACGAGGAACTTTGCAGGGGTTTCTGAGAGTTCCCCATATAGAACGCCGCTGTACACATCTCTCCAGTCCTGTGAGTTAACGATCACTTGATCTTCAGCGAGAACGGGCATAGCACACACAAGTAGCAGTAAAAACACGACGTACCGTTGTCCACCCATACCAAATGTCATGACGAGAAGCTGTTTAAAAAGTTGTCGTTATACAGATGCCTCAGCCTGGAAGATCACCGTACCGTTGCAGAGACCGAATGCATTCAGTGAAGGTGGCAAGTAGAGCTGCCAATATGTTGAATTGACGTATGGTGTCGCATTGTCCGTTCTATTGATTGTGAGTCCAGGAACATTCTGGAATGTACTTGAAAGGTTCAACTTCGTATCATAATCTGCAGAGCCATTCGCATCGAATTTCTCCAGGCCGATACTGATGTTACCTTGTGCACAGTCGAAAGAAAGGTTATCCCCGATGCTCGCACCATAGCCTTGTACAGAGATGTTAATGCCCACATTTCCTATATTCGAGATATTCGCAGTCTGGTTCGCAGAATATTCTCCAACTGCCATCTCTCCATAGTCAATCAACGTTGTGACATTAAGTGCAAGCACTTCAGCGAATGTCGTCCCAACGCTACCCTGGCCTGTCAAACTGATCGTGTCGTTCGCTTCAACCGTACAATTCCACGAGCCGTTCAGTGCGTGGAACGCGACATTAAACTCGCACGTGTAGTTCGCAACACTCCCTGACTGTTCAAATGGAATTGCAGCGCAATCAGTATCCGTATAATGTGTGTTGTTCTCATCCGCATCTTCGAAGCTTGCAGTTGTGCTGAACAGGGTTCCGTTCACTGTGTCGATGTCTCCGAAGCCGTTGAAATCTTGCACAGTAACGTTACATGTTACTACAGCAGTCCCACCTGCGTTCAACGTGACCGGATCATCGATGAAAAACGTTATTGGCAGTGGCGGCGACCCCGTGATATTCACCCGCGTGTCAACGGAAACGTTCCGGTTATTCGGTCCTTGACTAAAACTCATCGCAGATTGCGCAAATAAGACGCCAATGAAGAGGAGTGCACACGCTAGGAACACTTCCACTTTCCGCGATTGCATCTTCGTCATTGTTCATCCTAACTCAACGTAAAAGTAATAGCTCGTCGCTGTTGGTTTCACGTTCGACTCAGCAACGATCATTTGGAAGTCATACGATTCATTATCGAATCCTTGACTGTTATCATCGATACTCGTCATATAGATGAGATAATGATTCTCATCTTTAATCAACACTTCCTGATATGGATTATTCCCATCTGGCACTTGCCGTGTATCGTTCGCATACGTGACTGTTGAGTTGCACGTATTGGAAGGAATGGTATCGCTTCCGATGTTGAACGTTTTATGGATTGTCCAGTTGAACGTGCTGTTAATATCATCTGCATCGGCATCCGTCATGTTGTGGAACGTGGATTCCAGGTTAATGTCTGTCGCGTTCGCGCACGCCATGGATGTCCATGAAATGTTATCGAACCGAGACGCGTAGACTTCACCTGTGATACCTGTTAAATCCCAATCATAGATGGTGAGGTTATCAGCATCGTCCAACGTGAGTGAACCGGTCACGTTTCCAACATATGCTTTCCAATGCTGGTCCTGCTGCACTGTTGACAGCACCATTGTCGTAATGGTTCCTCTACCATCAGTTCGTGAATCCGGTGTCTGGTTTGGTGCGGTTTCTGTTACCGCGCCTGAAATCGTACCACCTGTTGGATCTGCATGCACAAAGGAGAATGTGAAAAAAGAGAGGAAGACCAACGAGAGTACAAAGAGGCCCACACCATCCCGATACTCTCGTTGTGTCATAGTACTCACCTAGTTCTCCTTATTCTAGTTGCACCCACACATAGTAGGTTGTTGTTCCAATGTTTCCTGTGTGCTCGTTTTCACCGACGAGTAACTGGAAGTCATAGGTATTGCTGTTGAAACCTGTCGTCGAGTCGTTAATCAATGTCGAGTAGACGACATTGTCTGTTTGATCGTGCAAGAGCACTTGGACCCAATCGGCAGATTGGCTTGCGTTGTTTGTGAACGCGTTCGTACTCGGACATGTGTCCGTGAATATTTCTGCGCCCGTTGTCACGTTAAATCCTGGATGTGTTGTCAAGGAATATGTGTTCGTGACGGAGTCACCATCAGCTGCTACGTGGCCAAGGTATGTTTCTTCTGACGTGATGTTCACCGCTGTTGAACAATTCACGTTGCTCCATGTAATACTACTCGCTCGTGTCGCGTAGACTTGACCACTGACCGATGTTGTGGACCAGTTGTAGAACGTGTTGTTACTGCCGTCGTCCAACGTGATCTCACCGCTGATATCACCGTAGAGACCTTGCCAGGATTGTGTGATCGAGAGCGCATTGATATTCACTTCCGTCACGTTTCCTCCTCGCGCTTCAAGACTTTGCGCGGAGAGTTCACTCAGGTCTCTGCTGCTCGATGCCACCTCTGTAAGTGACTCCGGAGCAGCTGGTTCTGCTGTTGCAAAATTGGCTGCGAATAGCATGATCGCTGCAACCATCAAAATTGTTGTTACTGTTGCTTTGTTTTCTGTTTTCATTGTCTTCCCCTCATTGTATGAGTGTGCAAAACGTACAGATCGCCTGGTGGAGCGTCCGTACTCACTATTACTTGTCTCGTCGTACCTGCATGTGTTACTGTGAATGGTTTGATCTCGACCGGCTTGTGCTTCCAGTCAAGGTAGAAGGTTACTGCGCTTTCGTCAGCATCGATGCGTATTGTGTTAAGTTTGTCAAGGTGCTGCTCGAGTTTCCAGAACGCTTTCTCGAGTGTGTATCTGAGTTGTTCATCTGGATAGAACCAGATTTTCATAACTGCTTTGTTTCTTGCTGAGAGCTGCACAACTTTTTTCTCGACAAAATCACCTGTTGTTGCGATCATGTAGCTGAGATCGCCTGCAAGGCTGTAGAGGATTCGTGGTTTTCCTTTGTCTCTATTTGAGATACGCTCGCTTGTCACGAGGCCTGCCATTTCGAGTAATCTGAGTTGCTGGCTGATATTCGCGATAGATGTTTCGCATTCGTTTGAGAGTTCAAGTGGTGAAGCAGGTCCCTTCTCGAGATGCTTCAGAATAGTCCATTTACTCGCTGTGAACAGCGTTTCGTGATCCATGTGTCCCTGTTGCCCTTGTACGGGTCGTTCACTGTCGTTTCTGTCGTTGGCGCGTGAGCATTGGAAGGTGCGCCCAGTATACACTTTTGTATAACAGTTCTTTTTTGAACGAACTTGTATATAAATGTTTCGTTAAGTACTGTAGTGTGTGTACTTAATTAAACGCTAAAGTAGTGGCGCTTCTATCGCCGAGAAACAGTGTTATTGAGTGCTTAGTTAGGTTCAGTACTTAAGTAAGTTGTGAAGTAGTGAGCTCTACATATATACACTTCACCACACATATAGTGCAAAACCTAAATGTTGTTTCTCACTCGCAAGTGGATGCTAGTGATGAAAGGTGGGAGACTCGGCAGCATACTAGTTGACACACTCCTCAAAAGTGCAACGCCACTCTCTGTGAAAGAGCTCTTTGTTCGTATTCGCATGAATGAGCTGCAGTACAGTACGCGAAGCGTGCGCCGAGCGCTCGCAGAATTGCATGAGAAAAAAATTGTCAAGCGCTCGTGGTGTGAGCACAAATGGCAATATGCACTGAATGACACCTACGTTTCTGAAACACTCCGTCGCACATCGAACTATTTGCAGGCAACAGCACCCATTAGTACATGCTTTCAGGGGAAAAAACAAACATATACATTCACCTCGTTCAAAGAGCTTGACACGTTTCTTGATGCATTTGAGGTACGGTGGATGAAAGAACGAGAACAGAACGAGTATCACATTTTCTACTCTTTGTTGTACAATAGACAATGCCTCCAGCCGACAGTGCCTATTGACTACAAAAAACACAGCATTACACATTTTGTTGCATGCAAAAGCAATACATTCGGTTCACGAAAACTTGAGGGAAAGTGGCTAAACAGAAATGCAGCAGTGAGTTTAGGTGCAGACGTTCAGGATACAGAATTTTATGTGTACGGTAAGTATTTAATCAGTGTTGAATACGAACCGTTCATCCTTGAGCACCTCGACGAAGTTTTCGAACTTGGCGACCAAATTGTTGCTGGCGATGTGCTAGAGAACATAAGAGGAACCATCCGCGTCACAGTGGATGCGCATCCATTTGGTGGAACGGTGGCAAAATTAGTACTCGAAAAAGTGATTGAGCGCTATGGCAGAGCGCTCGGCGATATTAGACGTCAGATCGATGATGGACACACGTATCTGAAGCTCTCCATGGGCGAGCCATATACTGATGAGACCATTGTTGCGAACAGCGCACGGCATTTTTCGAAGATGACTGATGGAAGAAGAGAAGTGATAGAAGCTCAAATACAACATATCATTGAGGCAGTACAAGATGCAAAGCGCGTTGCTGTTATTGACTACGGCAGTGGAAAGGAGCGCGTATCTGCACCCATTACACGAGCAATAGCACAAATAGTTCCAGAGACACGACACATCGATTTAGATATTAGCCCCCCTATCCTCAAGCGTGCAGCGGAAACTGCGAGGGGAGACCTTGGTCCTGCTGTCGATTACCACCAAGTGGAAGCAGATTTCTATGATCTACGATCCAAGGAAGGCGCTGCGAAAGTGCTCGATCTCACTGAAGGATATACTACTGTGCATTGTATTCTCGGCACAACCATTGATAATCACGAAGAAACTGATGCGATAGCATTTTTACAGCCTGTTATGCGTTCAGGCGACAAATTTCTCATTGATTTTGTCGTCAGAGAAGGGCTTGACATCGAAGCGCAGCTTGCGCACTATCGAGGTGATGTGTACTTCAACATGAGTCCGTTTACAAATGCCGGACTTCATATCCAGTACTTTGTAACAGAGCACGCCTTTAGTGAAGATCGCGGTGCTATTGTCGGTGTCGCGTCATTTACCAAGGAAAGTTATGCGCGTGCGAAACAAGAGGTTCCTCACGTACTGCTTGATGCAGCTGGGTTCCAGGAACACCACCAAACTGAAATCTATCTTGGGAAGCGACTCTTCCTTGAACAGCAGCGTCGTATGATGGAAACACTTGCGCGAAACGGGAACGTCCGTCCAATTGCATTAGGTACAGGTCCTGAGCGAAGCTATGGTGTTGCGTTCGGTTCAGTCGGATCCGGACGTATTGTGTCCTCCCCTCGACCACTGAACCTTTAAGGAGCTCTGCTTGTTTCGCTCTCCCATGAAGGAGAAATGTCCAGAATGCAAGTGTGAAATCATCCGCTTTAGCGATGGCTCCAAGCGGTGCCCTCTTTGCGGGGTGATTGATACTGATGGACAAGTGTTAATCGATGTCACGAACATGACGTTCAAAACTGTCTATCGTGCGCATCCGGAAATCTTCAGAGATTTTGACCGTTTCTTGCATGACGAAGCAGGTCACATCTGGCTTGTTGTTGATTTTAGCTCAGCTCCGTGAAGAAGTAGTAGGTTGTTGGTCCTTCACTTCCTGAGTGCTCGTTCTCTCCGACAAGGAGTTGGAAGTCAACCGTCTGTCCATTGAAACCTGTCGATGCTGTCTCGATGATTGTTGTGTACACGACGTTGCTTTCGTTATCTGAGAGGAGCATCTGATAAAATTCTGCTGATTGTGCAGCGCCGTTCACGAACGCGTTTGTGCTGAAGCAGCTGTCTTCTGTCACATTCACGAGGCCGACGAAAAAGCTCGGGTGGCTTGTGCTGTTGAATGTGTTCGTTATCGAATCTCCATCTGCTACAACGTGGCCGAGATATGTTTCCTCTGTCGTTCGTTCTGTTGCGTTCGTGCAGTTGATTGTTGTCCATGAGATTGTGTCGTTTCGCGACGCGTAGACTTCTCCTGAGACTGTTGTGTTTCCCCACGCATAGAACGTGTCGTTGTTTGCGTCATCTAATCGAATGTTTCCTGTGATGTTACCGAAGTATCCTTGCCACGATTTTGTGATACTGAGCGCATTAATGTGGACTTCTGTGATGTTTCCTCCTTGGGCACTAATTGTTCCGTTCGATACTTGGGGGAGTTGTCTTGAGGATGATCCTAAGACATTTACTTCCGTTGGGGAGGATGGGACTGCGTACACAAGTGTTGCTGCGACACAGAACAGAAGTCCGAGGAGGAGCGCGCGTTTCATTGTGCGTAGAGTACGTGCCCCTCCAGTTTGGACGTTTTCTGGAGCGTAACGCTCGAGAATGTCCCATCCGTTGCGATTGTTGCTGGGAGTTTCGCGCTGCCCGTGTATTGCAGGACAGGCTTGCCCATCTTCACACCTGCGTACACAAGCGTTTGTATGTGCGCAAGTTTCTCTTCAATCTGCCAGAATGCTTTTTCTAACGCGTATCGTTCGTCTTCGTTGCTGAGAAACCAGATCTGCATGACAATTTTGTTTCTCGGCGTTAGATGAACGAGCTTTTTGTCAACAAACTTGTCTGTTGTCGCGATCATGTAGCTGAGATCGCCTGCCAACTTGTAGCGTACTCGCGGTTGTCCTTTCTCTCTGTTTGAGATGCGTTCGCTCGTTATGACGCCAGCTACCTCTAGTAAACGGAGCTGTTGGCTAATATTTGCTAAGCTGCTGTTGAGTTGTTCTGCTAGTTCTATTGGTGCGAATGGCTTTTCTTCAAGAAGTTTGAGAATATGCCACTTTGTCGCTGTAAATAATGATTCGTGTTCCACTTCCACCACCTTTGTCGCAATATACACTTTCGTGTACAGATAGGGTAATGGTCCTCACAGTATATAAAAGTTATGCTAGTTACGTAAGTACTGTACTTTCGACGGTATCGTACAAATAAACAGTGCTGTAGTTAATTAATCAGTGAAGTAGTGCTTGTCTCTTCGAGAAATCACAAATTTCAACATGCGCGACGTGAGGAAGGCCATATACGTCACGGACCACCGATTCCATCACACCTTCAGGCTGTTCACCATACAACACATGGATACCTGTTCGTGGTGCTGTGTCACTGCTACGAGGCACAGGGAGTGGTCGTGTATGCAGCCATTTGTAGATTTCTTGAGCAACGTGTTCGCAGAGGTATTCCGGCCCCGAAACAGTGACGATACCGCGAGAGTTTTCATCTTTGATTTGCGTCATTGCTCTACGCATGTCCATGCGCTCAGGACACGTGAAGACTATAAAAATCCATTTGTCCTACATAATGAGAATATATATTTCTTATCATGTAAGATATAAATCGCAATTCTTATAAATAACATCCTACAAAATGAGAAATTAGGGATTTCAGGGAACGCATACAGTAACCCCGGAGACGACGAGTGCACTACAGTTTCTCCTACACAACAGAATCGCGCGAACACGCGTTGACAGAAGAGCCAGTTCTCACACCAGAAACAGTGCCGTTAGACATCTTCTCGCATGGCTCCACCATGCAAGTTCTCTCCCGATATCTCGTCGATAAACAGCAGTATTCATTCACGAAAGCTGCCGAACTCCTCCAACGTTCTCCGAAAACCATCTGGGCAAGCTACCACCAAACAGAGGAACTCCCAGACATCAAGGATTCCCTCCCTATCCCTCTCAGTATTTTCTCGCAAGGCCTTTCGCCGTTAGAAGCGCTCGTCTCCTACCTGCAATCCCTCGGTATGAAGAACGCTGCCATCGCGCGAGCCTTGCACCTGAGTCCCAAGACAACACACACTGCTGCGAAGCGAGCGGAGGTGAAACAGTGAACTGGCGCGTCCTCTTCCTACTCACCCTCCTCCTCGGAGCTGGCTTCATCGCAGCAGAACCAAGCGGCGTGGATATCCTCAGCAACACGACAGAGAGTCCAACGCCGCAAACAGCAGCCTCACTCACGACAGCAGGCGGCAGCTTCACAACACTGATACTGAATGCAACCACACAAACACTCAAGTGGAAAGCATACGTTGGTAACATCAGCGGCGATGTCAAGCTTGAAGATGCAGCAAACTACAGCATCTACGAGTGGGACCTCACCACAGTCACCGGAGAGGTCTACTCCAGCAGAAACACCAGTATCGACTGGAGCTCTATTGGCTGTGCAAACCAAGGGAACATCACTGCAGAAGAGGGTGATCTCAATATCGTCACGACAGCAGTCGACAGTATCAACAGCACGTTCAATAACACTGTGCACACGAGCTTCTACGTCGGGCCAACACTCATTGTAAACAGCACCTGTCGCTCCGTCGCAACGTACGTGAATGATAGTGCACAAGCCATAACAGAAGCGGCAGACTTCCAAGAAGTACTCTTAGCAGATGCAGACAGCAACTTCGTCTACACAACAATCCTCGAAGAGGATGCACAAGGCTACAACAACGGCGCGTTCGACTTCCAACTCATCGTGGCAGAAGATCCGACAACGACCAGCGCGAGCACGTACTACTTCTACGCCGAGTTAGGCTAACTTGAGAAGAGTAACAGTTATATGCTCGAAGGAACTCCTAGCCACGATGAACGTCGCAGTTATAGGAAATGGAGCGTTTGGAAAATGGCACGTCAAACTCCTTGCTGCAGATTCTCGGGTGGAAGAGCTTGTTGCGACGAGAACAACTGAGGAACGCGCAAGAGAAAGTACAGCAGGATACAACGGCAGGGTGCAGCCGTTCGCAGTAGCGAATGCTGCAGATATGGAACAACTCCTTACAGAATTCAACCCAGACCTTGTCGATATCACTGCGAAAAGCATGAGCAACAGCCACGATATACACACAGAGTATGCTGCCCTCGCACTACAACATGGCGCACGCGTCTTCTTTGAAAAACCGGCACATACCGCAACAGGAGATGGAACGAGCGTTCGTCACGTTGATGATCTTCTTGCATATCGTGATGGCGTGATAGGCATGCACCTCCCACTCAGCGCGATACACCAAGAACGCTACCAAGACACACCATTCATGTCCGCACTTCACAGTGCAGCCGAGATTGCATATGATTGGAATTCTACAGGGGAGGGCGATGTCATTGATGATCTTCTCCTGCACCCCTGGTCGACGCTCCCCAACGGGATTGTTCGTGGTGACGTACAAGCAAAAAAACACGATACTGGGTACGAGATTGCCTTCACAACAACAAGTAGCGTTGCTGTTCGCATTAGGCTCGGCAGAGGGAACGATACACGAACAGTGACACTCGATGGACAGTGCTACCATGTCGTGAAAGGTGCTGATAACGTCAACAGCTTCGTACCTGTGACAAATGGCACCCTTGGAGCGTCTGCATTAGATGTCGAGAACCCGCTTCAGCAGCACATCAGTGCTATGTTTGCTACGCCACTCTTCGGAGGAGATGGTATTCGTCAATCACAAACGTTTCTTGAGAAAGCACAATACAAGGTTAATGAATTAGAAGGAAAAAAAGCCAGGGAGACTGGCGGGTACTCCCTGGGCTTGTAGAGCGACGTTATCGCTGTTCCCGGTTACTGGGTCGCTCTGTTGTGTGGTAACAAAGGTGGTTGGTAACTATGATGCCTCCGCCTGGAAGATTACTGTACCATTGCAGATCCCGAATGGGTTCGGTGGTACGTAGAGCAACCAGTACGTTGCGTTGATTTCTTGCTGTGAGTCGTTCGTCTGCTGTGGAATCGTTAAGTTCACGATTTGTGTGGCAGTACTACTCAAGTTGGCGTACAGACTCGTGTCCACACCGCCAACCAAGTTATACATTTCATACTCGATGGAGATGTTGCCGACGTCGCAAACCATTGCAAGTCCATCATCAAGAGTAGCGCCGTAGCCTTCAACGCTGATGTTGATATTGGTGTTTCCTATGTTCGTGACGTTTGCCTCCTGCGGAGACGATGTGTCGCCAACAGCAAGGTCGCCGTAGTCGATGAGTGTTGTCACGTTGAGTGCGAAGATCTCATCGATGTGTGTGACGTTGAAGTTTGAGGCGTTTGGATTCACACTCTCGTTGAAAGCGTAGCTGTCCGTTGCTGTGACGTTACACACCCACATGCCGACATTTGCGTAGTACAAGACGTCGAATGTGCACGTGAAGTTTCTGAAGTACCCGTCAGGAGTCCCTCCTGTACAGCTCGCGTTCGAGTAGTGTGTATTGTTATCATCAACGTCAGTATCGTTTGAGTTGAGTTGATCATAGAATGTCGCACTGACATCTGTGATTGTTGCGCCGCCGTTATAGTCTCTGATTGAGGCGTTACACTCTACTTCAAGCGTACCTCCTGCGTTCAACGTGAGGTTTGTTTCGCCGCCGTTGATAAGGACGTCAAGTACCGTAGGGAGTGATTCTGTGATATTCACAGTGGTATCTACGGACACGTTTCTGTTGTTCGGTCCTTGGCTGAAACTATAGCCGAAGTCGTCAACGGAAATAGCAAGTCCGTACACGAGCACTGTCAGTATGAAGAACAGCCGCAATCCGTTGCGTGTAGTTATGTTCATCCTGAGAGCTCCGTGTAAAAGTAATATGTCGTTGATGTGAGGTTGACATCGCTTTCTGGTACGATGAGTTGAAAGTCGTAAATACCATTATCGAATCCAGCAGTGTTATCATCAATAATTGTCGTAAAGACAATGTTTGCTGCGTTATCTAGTATGATAACCTCTTGGAAGCTTTGCGTGCCATCGATCGTTTGTGCTGTGTCGTTGATGTATGTCGCAATACTTGGGCAAGAATCTGCCGTGATCTCTGTTGAACCAACAAAGAATCCTTGATGGTTTGAATCGTTGAATGTGACGTTAATACTATCTGCTTGTGTATCTGTCATGTTATACAGCGGATGTTCTGCAGTAACGTTGTTTCGTATTGTTCCAGGGCAGCTTACATTGCTGAAGTCAGGTCCAGATGCACGTGTCACGTACACTTCACCTGAAATACCCCCTGTGAGTTGCCAATCGTATAGTGTGTTTCCGCTTGCGTCGTCCAAGCTCAAGACACCTGTGACGTTTCCGACGTAACCCTTCCAGTTCTGGTCTTGCTGGGTTGCGGAAAGAATGATTGTTGTGATAGTACCACGAGCGTCAGCTCTGCTGTCTGCAGCCGGGGACGGTGTCCCTGCTGTATTGTTATAAATAATAGATGAACCCGTTGGGTCTGCGTATCCAGGATGGAGTGTGAGCACTACAAAGAGTCCTGTAAGCAGGGCCAACAAGATTGTGTTGTTTCGTTCCATTGGGCTTCATCTCTCGATAATTATGAAAGAGAAAAAAAGAACTGGTGCGACAGTAGCAACCATTGTCTACAAGAGTTCAACCCAGAAGTAGTAGGTTGTTGTAGCTAGGTCTGTGCCGTGTCCATCCTCGTTCACAAGAATTTGGAAGTCACACTCCTCACCGTTATAACACGGCAGGTCGTTTCCAGAACCTGCAGTCTTATTCTCGATAAGTGTTGTGTAAACCCATCCTGTTTCGTTTATGCTCGAATCGTAGAGGAGGACGTTCGCGAAGTTTTCCGTCTGCGCAGTATCGCTTTGGAAAATATAGCTCGTCGGACATCCAGTTATCGTCTTGTTCACAACGTCGAACGATGGATGATCTGTTGCTGTGTACGTTTCACCAACACCGTCTGCGTCATCGACAGCAATATTGTAATATGCTTCCATCGTCGATTCGTTTGCAGATGTTAAGTTCGTGAAGTTGAAACAATCCACATCACCCCAGGAGATACTGGTGTTCAGTGTTGCGTAGATCTGTCCTCGTGGTTCGGTTGCGGACCAGTTATAGAACGTGAAGTTGTTCGCGTCATCCAACGTGATGGTTGCGGTGATGTTACCGTAGTACCCTTGCCAGGATTTTGTCTGGCCGATCGCGTGGATGGTGAGCGAAGTAATATTTCCTGCAATTGCCTCAAGCGATTGCAGTGCATAATTATTCGAATCAAATGTGTCCGTTGACTCTACAACTATGGATGACGGGGATGTCGGGTCGTTTTGCGCTAATGCAAAACTACACGCGAGAAGCGTCATGCCAAGAAGGAAGAGTGTTACTCTAAAGCTTTTCATTGTTTACCACCTTTGTCGCACCTTATCGCCGGTTTCCCGACGAGGTATCCACACTTGATAATGTAGATAGGTATACAAATTCGTATACTCATATATAAATGTTTGTTTTCTTGTATAGTCTCTAGAGAAAACCTTCACCTACTGTGACAAAAAATTATATAAACGACTCGTCGAAGAACCTTTCGAGAGGTGGGTAGAGATAGTATTTTCAACGATAAAGGAGAATATATCGAGTTTCTTCCACAAAGAGGACCAACTTCTGAAGAAACCACACGCCATCCCAGAAGCGGCAAGTGAAGTCTACGAACACCCACACGACGTGCCTGTTGAGCAACCAACAGACAATCCCGTCATTGTGGACAAACCACTACCAGAAACGAAGCCGCAACTTCCCTTTTCTCCCGAAGAGCTCAGAGCTGCAGCAGAGCAGAAGAAAGCGGCCGAAGCACCAAAACAAGAAGCACCACAGCAAGAAGAACACATCGAAATCACCCACGATGATGTCAGAGAGTTTGAATCAACACTCCAAGACATGGATCACCATGTGGCAGTGCCACAGCACACAGCAAGCCCCGCAACACCACCCAAAACAGACGGGTTCTTCTCAGAATTTGAACAGTTTGCCATGCACGAGAACATGGAAGCGGAAGGCATGGTGGATAAAGACCTCCTCCAGCGGATGAAGGAGTTCCACAGAGCACGACAAGACGGCAAACAGTACTACGTCTATTCCAAAGATGTGAAAGATGCCATGCAGCGGAAGCTCAACGAGCTGAAAGTACTCGAGCAAGAATGGTTCCACGCCCAGACGCAGATTGATGAGCTGCAACGAGGCCTCCATACCATCGAGCACGAAATTGAATCACGGACGAATGAAGTGAAAACACTCATGATCCAAGCGAAATCCAAGTCCAAGTTAGAAGAGAAAGCAGAACCTGGTAATGAGTTCGTGCTGAAAGATGGTCGGAAACTCACCTCACTCTTGGACTTAAAGATCGCACTCAGGACGATGCCAGAGGAACTCTTCCGATTCCACGTGAACGCACGGCGACATGACCTCGCAGCATGGGTCCAAGGTGGCCTGAAAGAGAAGGCGATCGCCCAGAAGATGGTCCACCTCAGAGATCGGAGCGAGCTCCTCGTGTTCCTGAACCAGATTCAGGGATAGAACTTATAAATGATAGCACTTTCCAGTAGTGAATGAATACTGGAGATGATGCATGGGCTGTGTTCAAGCGTACGACGAACGCACAGAGGAATGGCGGCAGATACAACTTCACCAATGAATATATTCATAACAGTCTTGGCGGAATAACTCAAGAACAAATCCAACGTTCTCCAGAATTTGCCGCATTCTGTGATGGATATGCAGGGAAAGGGACGTGGAAACAGAATCCATTCAGAACACCTGCAGATCAAGAGTTCTTCTTCACCCTTGGTGCGTTCGCACAAAGAGCACAACGCACACCACACACGGCAAACAGGCCGTCAATCGCACAAAACCCTTTCCCAACCGAAAAAGTCGTGTACGTTGACTTTAGGCAGTAACTTTTTATTCTCGATACTTCTTCAAGGCCCTATGCACAAGCCGGAACCCACAGGCCCCGAACGAATCGTCTACGAAAGCAGATTATTCGAGATCGTCAAGCAGCCGATGCGCATCGGCGAGAAACAGCTTGACTTCGAGACAGTCAGGAGGCCGCCAGGCGTCCGCCTCATCATCGTGCAAGATGGGAAGCTCCTCCTCCAGAAAGAGTACCGTGTTGAGCTGAACGGCGACGACTATAGGCTGCCGGGCGGGAAAGTCTTTGACACGATCGCCGCATACAGGGAGTATACAGGGGACTTGCTCATGAAAGCGGCCGAAGCTGCGAAGAAAGAATGCGAAGAAGAGACTGGGTTACGGCCAACGAACCTGCATCATTTCTACTCGACGAGTAAGGCATCACTCGTCGAGTGGGATCTCTATTATTTCGTTGTTGAGGCATTCGAGGAAATAACTGATGAAGCAGGAAATATTCACGAAGGAGAACTCATTAAGCCAGCGTGGAAGACATTCGCAGAAGCGAAAGCAATGTGCCTCTCAGGAGCGATACAAGAAGAACGCTCCGTTGCTGTGCTTCTCCGTTATTTCCGCAGCGTCACGTCATGATCCAGTCTGAATAACCAGTACGTCACGATGCCAATAATATACGGGAGCAAGTTCATCTTTGCATAATATACGACTGCTGCAACGCGCATGCTCTGCGTGATTTGCTGCGCCGCTTCTAATGTCGGGGGATCGAGCACCACCTGTATGTTGCCCCATACAACGACTACACGTACAATACAGAATGTGACAAGCGCGAAGAGAATGACAAACCGTGCGTCCGGGTGCGGCGCACGAACGTACAAATAGTATAAGCCACCGACAAACGCGACGTTAATCAAAAGCACACCAGCTACTCCGATATACGGGTAGACAAGATTCGCTTCCAAGTATGGTACAAGTTCTCGGAGGCTGAACGTGGAGATAACATCTGCGATGAGCACAACGAAAAAGAAAATCGTTGCAGTGAGAATTGCCTTATTCCTTAACGTCTGGCGGCGGGGCATCTGGCTTTTTCTTCGGTTCTTGTGCTTGTTCGGCGTTGGTTTCTTCTGGAAGAGATGCTACAGCTCCCGTCGCGGGTTGTTCTGCAGGTTTTGGCTCGTCATGTTGCTCCTCCGAAGGTGGTTGTGGAGTTGCTGCAGAGTTCTCCTCTGCAGTTTCCGGTGCCGTTTCTTCAGTGGGCGCTTCTGCTGCAGCCTCTGCAGGCGCTTCCTCCTTCTCCGGAAACATCTCATCCCCTGGGTCAATCTCTTTCTTCTTGAGCACACTCTTGAGTTTCGAGAAGATCCCAGGCCTCCCACCACCATCCGGGACATCTGCTCCTGGACCGTCATCAACTTCTGGCTCCGGTTTCGGCTCTGTTGGCGGGCGCATCTCCTCGAGCTTCTGCCGGTACTGCAAGAGCAATCGTTGGAATTGTAATTCTACTTCATCCTTCGTGGATTTATTGCGCTCGTCCATCAACTTCAATAAGTTGGTCGTGTGCTTCTCGAACTCATTAAATCGGTCAAGTAAGTCGACAAACTCTTTTCTATCTAATTTTAATTCAACTTTCGTCCTGACTTTTTCAAAGTCAGATTGCATGCGCTTGAAACTCTTCTCCAAGTCCTTCGTCACGTCATTGAACTTGTCAAAGTCCGTGAATTTCTTCTCCACTTCAACGAAGATCGTCTCCACCTTATCCGCGTGCTGCTCGATCGTCGCTTCCACACGTTTGATCGTCGCAAGTTCCTGCTTGATCTCTTCATTCAGCTGAATCACCTGCTCAATGCCCTTGTAGAAGCTCATCTTATCACGCATCTTCTTGAGCTCAAGCATCAAGTCTTTCATGATCGCTTCATTGCTCTCAATGTTTGCGCGTAACGCTTCTAACTTGCCGTCCTGTTTCCTGACGTCAATCATTAACTTCTCAGGATGGACGCTCTCAACCAAGTCTACCGCTTTTGTGGACGACACCTCCACCTTGCTCATGGCTTTGTTCGTGTCCACGATCATGCCGCGAAGCTCGCCTATTTGTTCAGAAATACGTGAGAATCGTTCAGAAGAGGCCTTCCGGACTTCGTCTAATCCTTCGAGGCGGCCTTTGACTTTCGTGAGCTCAATGTCAACTTTCTGATTGCCTGTGCTCAGCTCGTCTTCTTTCTTCTCTTCTTGTGCGTCGTCTTCGTTCAGTTCTGCCGCTTCAGCGATTAACTCGTCTCGCGACTTGCCTTTGTTTCCAAATAATCCCACTCCTCACCTCTTATTCTTCGATTCCTGCGAGTTTCAGTACCTCTTGCTTCACATTTATGTCTGGTTGCGCTGCTGCTTCCTTGAGTTCTTGCTCGATCGTATCCAACAATAGTTTCACAATCTCGAAGTCCTTCGGGTCGTGTGTCGCTTCAGCTAACTTGATTTTTGGTTCGTATTGTCGCATGTACAGTGCTGCTATCAATGTGTCCTTTCCGCTCTTTCGTGTCTCAGAGAGTCGTTGCCGCAACTCGTCCTGTCGTGTTTTCAGTTCATCGTCAAGTTTCGCCAGCTTGTCTGGGAGTTCATTTTTTAACGATTCCTGCATTGCGTCTGTTAAGTCATCAAACTTGTTCCCAATATCCTCATTCTTTTCCTCAAACCGGTCGTGCACTTTCGTGAAAAGTCCATCATCCGTGATGGGTGCTGTTTCTCCTTTCTCGTTCTGTTGCAGTTTTTCCTCAATCGGTTGTTTCTCGTCTTGTTCTCGACGATCGTACTCTGCTCGGCGTGTTTTCAGAACGTTCCAGAGCTCCTCTTTTGACTTTGCATTCCGCATCATCGTGCTCAGCGTGCCTTTCCCATGGAAGTCCTCAATCCACTGCGCGAAGTCGTTCTTCTTGGCTGTTACGTGAAATGCGAATTGTTTGTCCGTCATTTCTGGCATGTACTCCAGGAGTTCTTGCACTGTTTCGAAGATAGGTCCGTCATGGATGTCGAACCGGTAGGCCAGGGGTACGGTTTCTAGGAAGATGTTGTCCATGCTTCGTTCCTCGTGAGTGTTTTGAGTACGGTGAATGCTCTCGGTGTATCTGTTGCTTTCACAATGAGTGTGAGTTCTTTGGATGTGGAAACAATCTCTTCAATGTTGATGTTCTCCCATGCCAGTGCTCTCGTTACAAGGTAATAGAACCCTGGCGTGTCAATGAATGAGAGGGGGATGGTGAGTGTGAGTGCGCTGAGATCATCGATCACCGTGATGATTTCATCTTTGGTGAACTGTTGTTCCAGCCAGTGGAGGTGTTTTCTGTGTGTGATGAGCGTAATTTCAAAGACGCCGTGGCTGACCGTGAGGAAATCTCCTTTTGTTGTCTCAACTTTCTCTAGTAGTTTATGGATCTTCTCCGTTGCAGCGGGTGTTTTGTGTACGGTGAACTCGATCAGGCCATCTTGTGCGATAATGCTTGATTCATCTGTAAACTCGAGTTTCGTGACGGGTGCTTGTTTGAGTCTTGCTGCTAGCCGTCTGAGTGCCATCATCACTGCAGCATGCTGGACTTTGTGCTGTACGTGCTGTTCGATCTCTGGCTGGAGGAGTTCTGCGAGTGCCCCATAATTGATGATTCCTTTCAGCAGTGCTTCTTGCAAGAATGGCTTCTGCTGGATGAGCCCCTCTACCGTGCGGGCGATCGTAACCACAAACACCCAAAAATAACGCTTCTTTATAAGTTTTGTTATAATAATAACATTACGTTTATATAAAAAACGGGAGTTTTCACGAGGATTAGGAGGAATATCATGGCAGCATGTCCAGTATGCGATGCAACTGTAGAAACCAACGATCAAACTGTGAAAGGAGAACTCATTGAATGTGCTGAGTGCGGCACAGAACTCGAGGTAACAGCACTCGAGCCAATTACACTCAAAGAAGCACCACAAGAGGAAGAGGACTGGGGAGAATAAATGGTCGCAATCCTTGACACGACACTACGAGAGGGCGAGCAGACGCCAGGCGTGTACTTTGACACACACATCAAAGGCGCAATCGCCCAACTCTTAGATGAGATTGGTGTCGAATACATTGAAGTCGGTCACCCAGCTGTGGATCAAGACATTAAAGACGCAGTCACAGAAATCGCGCACAAAGGGCTCAAGGCCAATGTATGCGCACACTCACGCTCACTCCAACGTGACGTGGACATGGCGCTCGAGTGTGGAGCAGACTTTCTTGGCATTTTCTACTGCATCTCCAACCGAAGATTAGAAGGCGTCTTCAAGAAAAATCTTGCTGAAGCAATCGAACAAATCACAGCAATGATCCGCTACGCGAAAGAACAGAAGCCAGACCTCATCGTGCGCTATACGCCAGAAGACACCGTCCGCTCAGAGTTTGAGAACGTCGTGCAAGCGGCAACAGCCGCAGTGCACGCGGGCGCAGATGTGATCAGCATTGCAGACACGACAGGACACATGATCCCCGGCACAGAGCGAAACATGTACGACTACGTGAAGAACCTCAGGGAAGCACTCGCAGCGAACAACGCACACCCAAAAATTGCCGTACACCTACATAATGACCGCGGCCTTGCAGTTGCAAACGCGCTGGACGCGTACCGCGCAGGCGTGGACATCATTGACACGACCGCCCTTGGCATTGGTGAGCGTGCAGGGATCGTTGATCTCGCAACTCTCTTAACCGTCTTACAACATGATTTTCACGTGGAGAACAACTGGAACCTCGAGAAGCTCGAGGAATTATACGCACTCGTGAGCAAGCACGCCATGGCTATTCCTCCGAATGCACCAGTTATGGGAGCAAATGCGTTTACGCACTGCGCAGGCGTTCATGTTCAAGCGGCTGTGCAGAACCCGCTCCACTACCAGAGCCTTGATCCTTCGATTGTCGGGAGGACAACAGAAACCTCACTCGACCACATGTCAGGTATTGCAAGTATCAACCACAGCCTCGAGAAAATCGGCGCTGATAAAGAACTTGGGCCTGCAGTCCTCCATCGCGTGAAAGCAATCGGCAAGAAAGGCAGAACTGTTGACATCGAAGAACTCAAGTACATTGTGGACTCAATCCAGAAAGCACCCTGCGTCCTTATTTATGGCGGTGTCGGGGTTGGAAAGACAACACTCGTACAAGCACTCCAAGAATGTATGAATGCACAAGTCCTTGATCGACGAGCAATCGTCACAGAACATATTATTCCACTCTATGAGAAGCACATCGGCAGGAAGATTGAAACGAGAAAAGAACGTGTGGATGCAACACAGTGGTACCTCGCACAAGGCAACCCTGGCCTGGGCAAACTCATCCACCAGATTGTCACACAAGATCCTGAGCAACGATTCGTGGGCGATGTACTACGAGACAAAGAAGAACTCGACTACGTGCTCGAGCACATGAAGAACGTCTTTGTTATTGCTCTCGATGCGCCAGCAGAGGTTCGCGTGCAGCGCGTGCTCGGGAGAGAAGATCCGTTTGACCAGCTCCCAGAAGACAAGCAACACGAAGAAGCAGTAGCAATCGTTGCGAGAGATGAAGCACACCATAACATTAACGAAACACTACAGAGCTTGCGAGACAACAACCAAATTCTCTACCTCAACACAGTCGAACACAACGCAACAGCATGCCTCGAGCAAGCACTGACATTTCTGAAGAAACATGGCATCAGTCACATGCAGCGCGTCACCGTTTAAGCGTCCGTTATCTCGGACGCTCACATGGGGTGCAGGACAAGAATTACACGAGCTCAACCACGTGCTCATCACCGTAGGTATGGGTAGCGCAACTGGCTATGCTGAGGCAGTGCCACGACCGATGATCCTGAACGAAACAGTGGAAAGTGTCTGCGCATTCATCGAAGAGATAGCACCACACGTACCACCTGAGCTCACGCGAGCGAATATTGACGCGTTCTCAGATGAGCTCTTCGCAACAGAAGGAAATCTCACCGCAAAAGCAAGTCTCAACTGCGCGCTATACGAACTCCTCGCAGCAGTAGAAGGAACGACTGTACCTGAACTTCTCGGCATGACGCCAAAACCAGTACGTGCGTGCTACATTCTTGGACACGCAACGCCGGAAGCGCTTGTGGAAGAAATTCGTACACGTTGCAAGGAAGGAGTGCGCGGTTTCAAAGTAAAATTAACAGGCGACACTGAAAAAGATGCAACCATCCTTGCAGTGCTGCGAGAAGAAACAGACTGCACCTTCTACGTTGACGGGAACCAACTCTACTCGCGAGAACAGGCTGCAGAACTCCTCCAGCAATTCCCGCAAAACGTGCTGTACATGGAAGAGCCGCTCCCGATTGCAGACCTAGAGGAAAGAAAACACCTCGTTGCAGCAACACAAACCCCCATCATCGGGGATGATAGCTGCACAACATTCGCGCACATCAAAGAACAAATCAAGCACAAGACAATCTCTATGGTCAACCTGAAAGTGCCACGCGCCGGCTTCACAGAAGGACGCAAAATACTCAACTATTGTCAAGAGCACAACATTCCCGTTATGATTGGCTCGCATGCAGGCTACCAACTCGCAGCATATCACGCGTACATACTCGCGTGCCACCCTGCAGCGACAAGCAACTTGCATGAGCTCATCTACTGGCTCAACGTCCCAGAGGAAAACAGGCCAGAACTTGTTGACGGCACGATCACCTTCACACAACGACCAGAGGTAACCGCATAATGGGCTATACCATCGCGGAAAAAATCCTCATGGCACGTGCAGGTGCTAAGAATGTGCAGCCCGGCGATATCGTGACTGTGGAGCCAGATCGGGTGATGTCACACGACAACACCGCATTCATTATCAAGAAATTCCTGCAGACAGGCTACACAGAACCATGGAACAAAGAAAAACTCACGATTATCTTTGACCACTGCGTGCCCGCAACAAACCCAGCACACAAACAGAACCACGATGAAGCGAGAGCGTTCGCGAAGGAACATAACCTTCCATACTTCTATGACGATAAAGCAGGTGTCTGCCACCAAGTTATGATGGAAGAAGGACTCGTCCTCCCAGGCAGTCTCACTGTCGGATGTGATTCTCACTCCACACTCTATGGTGCGATGAATTGCCTTGGTATCCCCATCAACAGGACAGAGATGGCAGGGATCTGGGCAACCGGTAAGATCTGGTTGAAAGTGCCAGAAACAATCAAGATCGTTCTGGAAGGAGAGTTACAAGAAGGAGTCTTTGCAAAAGACATCATCCTCCACTTACTCAGCATCCTCCGTGCGGACGGCGCGACATACAAAGTCCTCGAGTTCACCGGTTCCACAGTTAGTACTATGAGCATGGGCTCTCGCATGACGCTCGCGAACATGGCCGTAGAACTTGGTGGGAAAGCAGGGGTCTTTCCTTTCGACGAGAAAACCAAAGCATACCTTACTGGAAGAACGGACGCACCATATGAACCAGTCGAATCAGATACAGACGCACACTATTGCGAAACAGTCACTGTAGACGTCAGTCAACTAGAGCCGCAAGTTTCCTGTCCACACACAGTAGACAATGTCAAACCAATCTCTGAAGTTGTAGGGAAAGAGGTCCAGCAAGCATACCTCGGGAGCTGCACGAATGGTCGATTAGAAGACTTACAGGCGGCGGCAGCCGTGCTCAAAGGCAAAAAAGTCGCAGATACTGTCCGACTTGTCGTCTATCCAGCATCTGCAAAAGTCAAAGAAGAAGCAATTGCTGCTGGTGTCATCAAGGAATTAGAGGAAGCAGGCGCGGAAATCAGAACAAACTCGTGCGGTCCATGCTTTGGCGCTGTGGACGCGACACTCGGCGATCACGACGTGTGCATCTCAAGTTCAAACAGGAATTTCTGCGGGAGAATGGGTTCCGCAAAGTCATTTGTCTACCTTGCAAGTCCTGCCGTCGTTGCAGCATCTGCTATTGCAGGCAAAATTGCCGATCCACGAGAGGTGTCACAGTGATATCTGGGAAAACACTCAAATATGATGCGAACGACATCAACACCGATGTGATCTGGCCAGGCAAGTACACGTACGTACAGATTCCACCAGAAGAGATGCAGAAACACGCAATGGAAACCTTCGATCCAGACTTTGGTAGAAAACTTGCAGGAAAATCCATTCTTGTCGTAGGAACAAATATGGGATGTGGCTCCTCAAGAGAACAAGCATCAGAGTGCTTAAAGTACTCAGGCATCAAAGCAATCATTGCGAAATCTTTCGCGCGAATTTTCTATCGAAATTCCATCAACCTCGGCCTGCCAGTGATCGAATCACCTGAGCTCGTGGACGCGATCAGCGATGGTGATGACGTGCAAATTGATCTCGCAAACGGGGAAGCACTAGTGAACGACAAGACGTTCCGTATTCCTACCTATCCACAATTCGTCATGGAAATTCTCGAAGCAGGCGGCCTCATCGAGCATATTCGGAGGCAAAAACAATGAAGATCTGTGTCCTCCCCGGAGATGGCATCGGCCCAGAAGTCACGGAAGAAGCGGTCAAGATACTCGCAGCGCTCGGCGACTTTACCTTCGTCTACGGCGACATTGGGTATGATGCATACCAACAAATAGGCTCCTCTCTTCCAGACGAGACACTCCAAAAAATTGCGGATGCGGATGCAACACTCTTTGGAGCAGTCACGACACCACCAAACATCCCAAACTATGAGTCACCAATTTTGAAGCTCAGACAGCACTTTGATTTGTATGTGAACCTTCGGCCATGTAAGACATTACCCATTGAGATCTCTCATGAAGGAATTGACATGGATATTGTCCGTGAAAACACAGAAGGGCTCTACTCGAGAAGAGAACGCGTGGAAGATAATGGAGATACCGCAATCACCGAGCGCGTCATCACAAGAAAAGGAAGCGAGCGCATTATCAGGTATGCCTTTGAATTGGCAAAGAACAACGGCAGAAAGACCGTCACGATTGTGCACAAAGCAAACGTCCTCAGAGCAACCTGCGGATTATTCAGAGAAGTTGCCCTGGAAGTTGCGAACGACTACCCGAACATCGAGATGAACGAACAAATCGTTGACGCCTGCGCGATGCAACTCATTAAGAACCCTGGGCAATTTGAAGTCATTGTTACGACAAACCTCTTCGGGGACATTCTGAGTGATGCAGCATCCATGCTCGTTGGAGGGTTAGGTGTTGCATATTCAGGTAACATTGGCGAGCATGCTGCAGTATTCGAACCAGTCCATGGCTCCGCGCCAAAGTACGTCGGAACACACAACGCAAACCCACTCGCAACAATCCTCGCAGCACGATTGATGCTCGAGCATATCGGCATGGATGCGGAAGCGAAACAATTACAAACAGCAATCGAACAAGTACTGCAAGATGGCAACGTCACACCCGATCTCGGGGGCAGTTGCACAACACAACAAGTCACAGAACACATATTGGAGGCACTACAATGAAAGTTGGATTCTTACACTCATTAATTCGCAAAGATGAAAAGTTTCTCATCGAAGCGTTCAAAGCAAAAGGCGTCGAGCTCGTCATGATCGACGATCGAGAGCTCATCTTCGATCTCAAGAACGTCCCTGACGTCGATGTTATTGTTGAACGATCGATCAACCACTCGCGAGCATTGCACGCACTCAGGTTATTTGAGAGCGCAGGCATCAAATGCATCAACACAGCAGACGTCGCGCGCATCTGCGGTGATAAAATCCTCACATCACTCGCACTTGCAGAACACAACGTGCCACAACCTGAAGTACGCGTCGCGTTCACAGAAGATTCGGCCGTTCGAGCGATTGAAGAAATCGGCTATCCTGTCGTCTTAAAGCCAGCAGTAGGTTCATGGGGACGCTTGATCTCAAAAGTCAATGATCGCGATTGCGCAGAATCCATTCTGGAGCACAAAACCGTACTCGGGAGCTATCACCATTCAATCTTCTACATCCAAGACTACGTCGAGAAACAAGGACGGGATATCAGGAGTTTTGTTGTTGGAGACGAGTGCATCTGTGCTATCTATCGTGAATCTGAACACTGGATCACAAACACCGCACGAGGAGGGAAAGCCTCGAACTGCCCTGTGACGGAGGAGATCAGTGCTATTTCGCTCGCTGCCGCAAAAGCGGTTGGTGGTGGCATCGTCGCGATCGATCTCTTCGAGAGTGAACAAGGGCTCCTCGTCAATGAAGTGAATTACACCATGGAATTTAAAAACAGCATCGACACCACTGGAGTGAACATCCCAGAAAAAATCGTAGAATACGTTACGGGGCAAGCGCAATGAACGTGACAATTGTTGGCGGATCAGGGTACGGAGGAGGAGAACTCCTGAGATTACTGCTCTTCCATCCGAATGTAAGCGTACAGCAAGTAACATCAGAACGGTACGCTGGCAAATTCGTACACAAAGTACATCCAAACCTCAGAAACGTGACACAAACAAAGTTCTGTTCGATTGCAGATCTTGATCCATGCGATGTGTTGTTCCTCTGCTTGCCACACGGGAAGGCAATGGAACGCATTGAAGCGTTCAAGAAGCTTGCACCGAAGATCATTGATCTCAGCGGGGATTTTCGCCTGAATGATGCTACCACATACGAAAAATGGTACGGACACTCACACACGCATCCTGCATTACTTAAAGAGTTTGTATACGGGATTCCCGAGCTGCACAGGGAGGAGATGAAGACAGCAAACTATGTTTCAAGCGCCGGGTGTAATGCAACAGCTGTGATCCTCGGATTGTATCCATTGCGAGATGTTATGGAACACGCCGTTGTTGAGACGAAAGGTGGCTCGAGTCAAGGAGGGAACAAGCCAAGCGCAGCAAGCCACCATCCTGAGCGAGCAGGTTGCTACAGACTGTACAAGCCAACACAACACCGGCACCAAGCAGAAATGCTACAAGAAGTACATGAACAGATCGACTTTTCAGCAACAACTGTGGACATGGTGCGTGGCGTACATGCGGTCGCACACGTGTTTCTCAAAGAAGATATGGACGAGAAAGCGATCTGGAAGCTCTTCCGTGCTGCATATGGGGAGGAACCATTCATCCGTATCGTGAAGGAGCGGGATGGGATCTACCGGTATCCTGAACCGAAGCTCCTGATGGGCTCGAATTACTGCGACATCGGCTTTGCAAAGGACACGAATAACAGAGTCGTTGTTGTGAGCGCGATTGACAATCTTATGAAAGGCGCTGCTGGACAGGCAGTCCAAGCATTCAACATCATGCACGGGTTTGACGAGACACTCGGCCTGGAGTTCCCAGGGCTCCATCCGGTGTAACATGTGCCGCCTTCTTGCAGTGCAAGCGTCGAATGCATTTCCTATGAGAGAACACTTAGAGAAATTTGCAACACTCTCCAAGAACAGTCGTGAATTCCAGGGCCATGGCTGGGGCTGTGCATACGTGAAAGAGGGGAAGTGGGAAATATATCGAAACATCACGCCGATCTGGGAAGATGATCTCACACAGTTTGGCGAGACAACGCTGCTGCTTGCGCACGCACGGAGTGCGTTCAGAGATGAAGGGATCGTTGTCGAGAATAATATGCCGTTCGTTGATGGAACGCACGTGTTCATCTTTAATGGCGAGCTCAGGGGTGTGAAGATCAAAGCAGAAGGACGCATCGGTGCTGAAAAGATTTTTAACTATATCAAACGTTTTGATACAGGGGACATGCTCGAAGCGATCAAAAAGGGGAGTGCAATTATCAACAAGCGAACAGCATATGTTCGGTCTATGAACATCATTATCGCAAGTACTGAACAAGTATTCCTCCATACGTTGTTCAATCAAGAACCGGAGTATTTCCAGATGCATAGAAAACACGACAAGGATATGCACATTGTCTGTTCTGATCCGTATCCTGGAGAGGAATGGGAGAAGATCACAAATAAAACAATTGAGGTGCTTGCATGATCATTCTCAAAGTTGGTGGTGGCAGCACGATCAACCACGCTGGCATTGCAGCAGGTGTTGGAGCACTTGATAAGGTCATTATCGTGCATGGCGCGAATGCTGCTCGCGACAAGCTTGCAGAAGATCTTGGAAGGCCAAAGAAAACGGTCACGTCCGTTTCTGGCTACGAAAGCGTCCTTGCAGATGAACAAGCGCTCGATGCGATGCTGATGGCGTATCCAGGTCTCATAGGGAAACGATTCGTTGAACACTTGCAGCAAGCAGGCGTGAATGCTATTGGTCTTGCAGGTATTGATGGAAAAGTGATTCAAGGCAGGAGGAATAGAGGTATACGCGTTGAAGAGAACGGCAAAAAAATCATGAAACACGACCTGTCAGGGAAGCCGCAAGCTGTCAATAAAGAACTCTTACGCCTGCTGTTAGAACATGACTATACACCTGTGCTCACCGTGCCGATTCTTGATGAACAGAACGTGGCGATTAGCTCAGAGAACGATGATATCGTTGTGAAACTCCAAGAAGCGTTCCAAGCAGAGAAAATAATCCACTTTATCGAAGCACCAGGGTTTTTGGACGACAAAGATGATGAAGCAAGTCTCGTTTCAAGAATGACACAAGCTGAACTTGCAGAACGAGAGGAACAAACAGCAGGGCGCATGAAGCGGAAGATGCTCGCCCTCCGAAAACTGTTTGCGGCTGGTGCGCGAGAAGTTGTTATCGCTGATGGACGAACAGAGAATCCAGTGCAAGATGCACACAAGGGGACGGTGATCACATGAAGGATAGATTTACTGTTGTTGCACCACGAGCTGTAACGATCGTCAAAGGAAAGAACGCACTACTCTGGGATACGGATGGGAATGAATACATCGACTGTATTGCAGGGCACGGCGTCGCGAATGTCGGTCACTGTAATGAGGCTGTGGTTGCTGCGATCACAAAACAAGCGAACGAACTCATTACTTGCCCGTACGTCTTAGAGAATGATGTGCGCATGCAGCTTGAGAAGAAGCTCGCCGCCATCACACCAAGCAATCTGACAAAGACGTTCCTCTGTAATTCTGGCGCGGAAGCGGTGGAAGCAGCGTTGAAATGTGCTCGGTTCACGACGGGAAAAACAGATGTTATTGGTACTGTGCGCGGCTTCCATGGTAGGACAATGGGCTCACTGAGCGCGACACACAAGCCCTTCTACAAAGAAGGATTCGAGCCACTCGTCCCTGGGTTTTCCTGGGTGCCGTACAACAATCTTGAGAAACTGGAAGCTGCAATAACTGAAGAGACTGCAGCAGTCATTCTTGAGCCTGTGCAAGGCGAGGGCGGCGTTCGCGTTGCTGATGATGCATACTTGCAAGGCGTGCAGAAGTTATGTAATGAGAACGGAATATTGCTCATTCTGGATGAGGTCCAGGCAGGGTTCTGCCGTACCGGTAAGATGTTCGCGTGCGAGCATGCTGGCGTGCAGCCCGATATGCTCTGCCTTGCGAAGGCGATTGCTGGTGGCGTACCCTTGGGTGCACTCGTGTGCTCTGATGCGATTAAGCCGCCGATTGCAAAGCACGGCACAACGTTCGGCGGCAATCCGCTCGCGGCTGCGGCTGGGCTAGCAGCTATCCAGTACATGGAAGCGCACAATCTTGCGGTTGCAGCTGAAGAAAGGGGTGCATTGTTCGAAAAATTATTTACACAACAGACGTTCTCACAGGTTCGTGAGTTCCGAAGAAAGGGGTTGATGATTGGGATCGAGCTCAGAGAAAAAGTCAAACCGTACTTGGATGCGTTGCAAACTGAAGGAGTGCTCGCACTCCCTGCTGGACCGACGGTGATGCGGTTCTTGCCGCCATTAACAATTAGCAAAGAAGAGATTGAGAGAGTCGTTGCTGCTGTTGTGAAGGTGCTTAGTTAGCTGCAGTCTGTCCTTCTGGCGGCTTTCCTTCCGTTGCTTGCTCGTTTGTTTCCTGTGGTTCTTCATGTTGTTCTGCAGGTTTTTCCACCGGTTTTGCAGGCGTGTCCACTTTCGCTGCGTCCTCAGGTGGTTTCTCTGTCTTTGGCGCTTCGTCTTGTGGTTTTGGTGCAGCAGGTGTTTCCTTTGCATCGTCAGGGGCTGCAGGTTCCTCTTTTTGTTCAGTTGGTTTCTCAGCAGATCCTTTTTCGTCTGATTCTTCTTTTGGAGTTTCGCCCTCTTTTGCAGGGGCAGGTGCTTCCTTCGGCACTTCTACATCAGGAATCTCCTCTCCCTCTTTGAATTTCTTTAAGAGTGCGAGCACGTCATCTTTGCCGGACTTGACGCGCATATTGTTTGCAATGTTTTTCAGTCCTGTTGCGTTTTCCACCCAATCCGCGAGGTTATTCTTGCCACCATCGTTGATCTCGGATTCGTAATCTTCGTCCTTCATTGCAGAAACTTCATCATACATGGACGCAAGGGAGAGGATAACCATGCCATTCTTTAAACTCAGTAACTTATCTGGCGGTGCGTCATCAGCCCACTCCCATTCTTTCTTCTCATCTGATTTTTCTTCTTCCTTGTGCTCAGCATCGTACGTTTCTTTCTCTTCTTGCGCCTTTTTCAAGTCCGCTTCAAGTGTTGCTTTGTCGACAGTCTTGCGAACGAATTCTTTTGGTTTCTTCCCGAGTTTCTCCCATTGTTTGTCAATTCGAGGCACGAGCCCTTCAAGGTAGATCTTTACCATGTTGAAATTTCCTTGTTTGACTTTGTCAAGTGCAAGTTTTAGTTCTAATTTCAAGTCAAAGACATCAATACCCTCATCTTCAAGCTGCTGTAAACTGAATTCTTGTTCATCAACCTTGTCGTTGTACTCGTTGTACTCTTCAATCTCTTCATCGGGCATTCGTTCAACAGAGTGCTTAAGTGGTCGGAATGCAACGAAGTACGGCTTTCCTCTGTTATACGCAGGGTTTTCGACCATGCCTGAACCAACTGTTGCTTTCACTAAGCTTCTGAGGACGCCTTCGCCATACTTTTGTCGGACACGCTCCAAGTCACCATCGTCTCTCGTTCGCATTTGGATTTCCGTGTTGATGTTTGCTTTAATTGTCCCCATGAAGTCTGATAAGACCTGGCTGACAAGGACGATACCAAGGCCCCACTTACGAAACTCACGACAGCCACGCTCGATCTGCAAGAAACCGTCACCGGAGCCACCAAACTTCGGCAGTAATCTGTGTACTTCGTCAAAGACAAAGAGAATCTTCAGTGGTTTACTTTCCTGGAAGTTCGCGTGGAAAATTTCTCTGATTGCGTTCGCAACAACAATGTCCATATCCTTTGGATCCAGCTTGTGTCCTGCGAAGACTTGAATTTCACCAGGTTTCGCGTACTTCTTAATGTCAATAAGTTCGTACGGGTCTGTGATCATGCGAACGTTTCCATTGTATGCCTTCGCTTCGTTTTTTTTCATGCCAAAGAATGGGTATAACGATAACATCATCTTATCTTTGCATGGGCGCAACATGCCTGTCCACTGTGCAGTCGGATCAAAGCAAATGACAGAGACGCCACGATCCAGCGCTTCTTCAACAATAACTTGGGCGCTCACAGATTTTCCACCACCTGTACTCCCTGCAACAATCGTGTGCACTTTAAAATTTTCTAAGTTCATGTACGTCTTGTTCTCTGTCTCTGCAATTTTTCCAACGAAGATGTTCCTCGGCCCTGGCTTCGGCATCTCGCTGTACTCGACAGTCAAGTGGAACTTCTTTTTGCTCTGAATGTTACGATAGATCAAGAATCCTGCAATCGCTCCCGCTGCAAGCGTTGCGAGAATAATTGCCCAGATCCAATTCTTTAATCCGAGGAATGTTTTACTCCAGAATGGGACATCAACATGGAAGATCGTGCTTGTCGCTGAACCAAACCCAAGATAATTGGCACTTGCTCGGAGCACGTAATCGCCAGATGCTATCTCCTTAGGTAGCTCGACAGAGCGAATGAGGCTGAACGCTGTTTTCAAGTACACGTTCGTGTCAAATGTCCATATTATTTCGTCGCTTCCGACAGGCTGTATCGTGAACAAGATTTTCACTGGATACTGTTGATCGATTAACAGATTTCGTAAATCTGTTTTGAACTTGAATTCTTTCCCTGGAAGAACATTTTTCTTATTTGTCTCTAAATTCATGAGCAATGCTTCGACGGGGAGTTTCTCAGCAGGCAGTATCTCTATGTGTACCGGAATCGTTGCGTTGAAATCTCCATCAATTGTTACATTTCCTTTGTATACGCCGACAGGAGGACGGCCCCAGATTGTGATGATCACTTCTTCATTCCCATTTGGCGGTACGTCAAATTCTGTTTTGTCGAATGTCATGATATTTGAAAGATTTTCACCGTGCAACTCAAGTTTTACAGCACCTGGCACTTTCTTGAAGCTGAAGAAGTACAATGATTCCTGGTGAAAGTTATCGATCCGAATTTTTCTTCTGATTTCACTCAAAGAAATAATGTAATCCTTTCCTTCAATCTGCTTTGGCTCCTCAACGAATGGTACTGGTGGAATTTCCCCAGGGCCTTCATCTGTCTTATCTGATTGTCCTGGGCCGACATCCTCTCCAGGTCCTACATCTGTGCCTGGATCATCTTCTCCCGGACCAACGCCTGTATTTGTATCTGTGACGTCTTCAATCAAGACAATATTATGATAGACTGTTTCATTTGCGGTGCATGAGAAGTTGTTGTAATAGAGCTTGTATCCTTCTTTGATGCCGAAGATTCTCGTTCCTGTGATTGGAGCAGTACTTATGTTGTACGCGCCATTTACATCACTTAACGCTGCAGCGGCAGCGACCTCGACGATAGCATCTTCAAGTGGTGTTCCTGATTGGTCTGTTACGTTTCCGATGACTGTGCACGTTGCTGGTGCATCCCCATCTCCTGCCGGACAATCGTTATTTGGATCTGCGTAGAAATAGTATGTTGTTTCTGATGTGTTCTGGAAAACAGGAAGGAGCGCTTGGAAGTTAATTGCGTTTGCGCCGTTAAATCCGATAGTGAAGTTTTGGGAGAGAACGATTGCAAATCCTACTCTGCCAAGTGCATCTTTGATTGCTGCGGTTGGGAACACAACGGAGTTCGATCCCTCGTCAAGTGTGTACGTGTACGTGCCTGGCGCGGTGATAGAGAGCGTGCCAAGATCAAAAGTAATGTTTGCAACAAGTGTGCTTGTTGCTCCATCGACCGCTGATCCATTGAGACCAAAGAATGTGTCAACTTCCGCAGGTGTTGCGGGCGTCACAGAGCTCAAGTCAAAGTCACTAAATGTTGATGCGTAGACTTCGTTCTCGTTATCAGGCGAGAGACAATCGAATAACAGGTTCTCACTCTCTATTTCGCTTGCTGAAAGCCCTTCTGATTGTTGAAATGTGAATCCTGGAACACGGACTGCTACACCGAAGATGCCTGCCCAGTGGTCCGTTGCGAATGCATGGCGAAGTACAAGTTGGTAAATGTTGCCAGCCTCGCCTGAGTGGCTTGCATATCCTACGTACTCTGAGACAACAGTTAATCCGTGGAGTGCAAAGAATGTCAGCACGATGACAAGGAGCACTTTTATGACTTGCTTCATGCGTGCACCCCGAGTCGTTTTGCCATTGCCGACACCGTCTGCACAAGTTGTTGTTGTGATTCTCTGTCGAGGCGTTCGAATGTACCAACGAGTTTTTCGTATGCATTAATCGCACCATGCATGTCTTCTGCTTTGAGATGGTGGTCCAGCTCGATCATGATCATGTTGAAATAGTAGTTGTCCATGCGTTGTACGATTGCCATGACGTCCTCGTAGAGGTCGTTCTGCGCCAACTCAGATTGTGCGTCGTACGAGAGGCGTACTTCTTTGTACAACAGCTCTGCTTTCTCGTAGTTGTTTGCTTGGAGTTGGTCTTCAATATCGCCAATCAGCACGCGAAGGTAATGGACCTGTTCGTTCTTCCCAAATCTATAGCGAATGTACTTTATCTGCTTGATAATGTCAAAGTAGTAGCAGAGGTAGAGGAGGATGATTATTGCGAGGAGGGATCCGCCGTACAATCCGTATTCACCAATGCCTCCTGTGAAGATCGCGTAGCCCGTTATTTTGTTTTCCGCCGCGTATGTTCGTGCTAAAATCGTACGAATTTCTTTCATTCGTGAGAAGCTCACTTTCTTTGGAATGATGTACACGATTTTTTCTTCTTGTCCAAATCTGATGATTGGGTCTTCTTGCAAGATTTCCATGTCTGTGTGGAATATAATGCGTGATGCTCTATCGATAACTTTCTTTGGGATGAGTTCGATGAGTGAATAGTCTTCTACGTTTTCTCCATATGTGAACTCTCGCTCGACGATAGTTTGCACAGCTGCAGAGCCGTTCTTGTAGAATATTTCGACATGCATGAGTTGTGAGGTGATGGTGAATTTTTGTTGATCCTCAAGTATTGCCCTCCTGAGGAAGTTTGTGTTCTCAGTCATCCCATCAATTGTTGTAAGCTCTTCAACAACAGCATCGATGTTTTCTTCATCAACGTACGCCACGTAGGACAATGTATCAAGTATCTCTATCGCTTTCGGAGTGTTGGCAATCGTTGCTGTGATTCGTTGAATAATTGTTGCTTGTTCTTGCTCTTTCTGTGCGTCATCTAAGTCCGTTCGGAACTGTGTACTATCGAGATCCCGGATGGCTTGCTGTATTGCTCGTCGCGTATTCCGAAGCTGTTTATCAAATTTGATGAGTGCAACTGCTTCTTTCTCTTTTTGCGCGTATCCCTTGATATTCTCAAGGATGGTTGCAAACTCTTCGCTTGCTTCGTCAAGGAATGAAAGATCTACTTCTACAGGGGGAGCAGGAGGTGCTTCGGGAATTACGCCGACAGAGAATTGCACTGTTGCTGATGCGCCTGTTTTTCCTTTACTGTCAACACACTCAATGCGTACAGCGTGTTCACCTTCATCAAATTCTCGAGAAAATTCGTGTGTGCCTGTTGCATTCATTGTGCCGTTCTCAAGGAGCCACCCTTCTTCTGTTTCAAGAAGGAGTGTACACGCTGCTTGCTCTGTGTGTGTCAGGCTGTACTTAATCGCTGTAGGGCTCGTGACTGTTGCGTTTGTCGTTGGCGATGTTATTTGGACGAGCGGACTTCCTTCTTCTCTCTCGAGGTATGCAATGAATGTCTCAGGGTCTGCGACATCTATTTCTTCTAAGAGATATCTGTATCCTGGTGCGCTTATGAAGATTTTATACTCTCCTTCTGGGAGGGAAAAGTATGTGCGTCCGTCTAGCACTGTTGTTTGCTTCGTGCCGTTGAGTTCGACGGTCGCGCCATTAATTGGTTCTTGTGTCTGGTTATCTCTGATTTCGAATATGAGATCGTAGTGGAGGTCGAGGTTGATTGTCTCTGTGACTCTGTGCGTGTTTCCTGCTGCGTCTGTCGCTGTGAGTGTGATGTTGTATTTTTTCGTGCCGTTAAAGGAAAGGGGAAGGTATGATGCTCCTGTAATGATTGTGCCGTTGCTGATGTTCCATTCGTACGTGTAGGGTGCAATGCCTCCTGATGCAGTAGCGGTGAGGTTGCTTGTCTCGTTAAGTTTTGGCGTGTTGTTAATGATAATGTCCACTGTGAGTGAGTTGTCAACACGATATGTTGTTTGGGAAGAGACGATCTGCGTGCCGAATTGTGCGATGCCGTCAACGAGGTACTCTCGTGAGACGTTCATGTAGGGAAGCGTGATTGTCTGTGGATAGTCTGTGTCTGGTATCAGTGCTGTGACACATTCCACGAACCCTTGTTCGTTCGGGCAGATATCTACCGTCACGTTTGCGTTGTCTAAGCTGTTGATGGTGAGGTGCCCTGTTTCTGTGATGCCGTATGATGGCTTGTCTGTCGTGAGTGTGAGGAACAGTGATGGTGTGATCGTGAGTGTTCTGTTGACTGTGATACTGTTGAGGGCATCATCTGTGCAGGTGACTTCGAGTGTTCCTGTTCCTGCTGCTGCGTATGTTGCTTGGTAGTGTGTGTTTGCTGTGACTTGTGCTGTGTCGATTGCTGCGCCTTGCCAGAGTACAGTGCAGTCGAGTGTCGTATCGAGGTTGTCGTTCGGAATAATATCAAGTTGTATATCACTATGCTCTCCGTTATCAGGGGTGACAATCGCTAGTGTTGGTGTTTCGTTGTCAATCGTGAATGTTTTTGTGACACTGACTTCTGTTGTCGATGTATTTGCGCACGAGACGTTCCAGTTGTGTTGTCCTGTGTCGATACTTGTGATGAGGAGATCATTAATTGCATCGTTCACGGGCGCTGGGTCAGGGAATGAGAACGAGTCCACGTGGACTGTGCAGCCAGTGAGGTTCTGCATACTGACATAGTATTCGAACGTGACGTTTGATGAGTTTACGAATGCTTGGTCTGCTGGCTGGAGTGGGTCGACGAGTGCGTAGGCCGATGGGAGCAGCAGGAGGAGTAGGAGAAGGTACTTCATTGCTTCCCCTCCTGTAAAAGCTGTAAGATTTGTTGGATGAGCCGTTCTTTCTCTGTTGTGCCTGTCTGTTCTTGAATGTCTGTCTTGACTTGGTTGATTGCCTCTGTGTAGGGATTTGTGAGTTCGAGGCAGTTTCTTCTGACGATGCTTCTGAGTTGTTCAGAAAGGTCGAGGTAGTGGTGGTTCTTTCTCTGTTGTTCAAGTGCTTGGATGAGCGTTTTCGGGAGTTTGACGCTCACGACTTTTTCAGCCATGGTGCTCCACGTATTGTCGCGCGAATTCCCTAATCGCTTCTGATCTGCTCGAGAAGAGTCCTTTTTTTACGAGGTTGTCCAGAATTGCTACGATCCCATCTGGGAGACGGACATTCACGGTTTGTAAGTCGTCGCTGTGTGTCAAATGTATGACTCCTGTAGTACACATGTTGTGATTTTTTTGGCATATGTACTGTGTTCACTGGTTATTTCTGCTATTTGTATGACTCTTGTATTATTTCATTTATAAATGTTGTGGCGTTCTTTCAATAACCACTGTACAATAACAATTAAAAGTTGTGTGATCACCTCCATAGCATGGATCTTCAGTTAGATGAAGTGGCTGCACTCGAAGAAGAATTTCAGAATCTAAGTGCATTCATTTCAAGCAGCCCCTATCGCTATGAAGCACACAAACTTCGGAATACCATCTCAAACACACTAAATCTTTTCAGAAGTATAGCACAAGGTACGTATTCCTGGGACGAAGTAGAAGAAGTGGCATTCAAACTACAATACGATTTCGAAAAAGAAGCGGATCTGTACGAACAAGTCATGGAGCGTGAAAGAAACATAGTTCCCGTGAACTTTCACAGAGTGCGAGGTGCGATAGGATTTATGTTTTCAGATGACAGAGTCGCCTTTAAGGGCTATTCGGCAGCGCGCGATAAAGAAGGGTTGCAACGAGTTGCAGAAAGATTTGAACCTATTTCTCCATATTTGGTTCTTCGCGCGTATCAAGGGATCGGGGACGAAGCAGGAGTTGCTCGAATGATGCAAAGAAATATCACACTGTCCCCCACCTCTATTGATTTAGTTGCGGAGTATCCTCTTAGCAGCAGATTGTCCGATGCATGCAATCGTTTTGCCGAATCGTATAGTTGTTCGCGGCGGCTTCAGTTCGCGATGAACTCCGATGTACTTTCCGGTGTCGCTCGCTGTGTTGAGGAATATGATGCTGCTCTTGCTCTCACAACGCAGCCACTTGTTACTGGCTACGCATGTCGTTCTCTCGGCATGGAAGTTGTTGTATCGCGGGTGAAGAGACAAGGCAAAGGGGCCACATTCCAGTGGCTTGAAGATCCTCGTGTGCTGCAAGGAAAGCGTGTTGTTGTCCTTGAAGATGATGTCTGCAGCGGAAAAACACTGAGGCGAGTTGCACGAGAGCTCGACAACGTAGGAGTTGTTGAGAAAGCTGTGCATTTCCTTCTTGGTGCACGAGGATGTGAAGGGAATATACCTAGAGAGTACACTGTAGTTCCAAATGATACACACCCACAACTGTACGATACTATCATGAGCCTACGAGAACATCATCGCAATGAGTTCATTTTTGAACCCAACCACAAAGCTTCCTAGAATACTCACCACTTCTCGACTGCAAGCTCTGAGATCTTCCCGAAGTGTTTTGTATTTCTCGTGACAAGCGTTTCTTTTTGCACGAGACACGTTGCAGCAATGAACGTATCGACGATGCCGATCGGTCTTCCCTTTTTAGCGAGTGTTGCTTCTGCGTATCCTGCTGCTGTCGCATCTGCAGTGTCGAATGGCAGCACTGTAATACCCTCAAAGAACTGTTCGAGCTGCGCGAGTTTCTCTTTGGGTTTTGTTGTTCTGAGCGCTCCTTTCACGAGTTCAAACCACGAGAAGTTTGTAATACAAATGTCATGTCCTCCATATTTATGTGCGGCACGTCGCGCATCGTCATGTCCATGCAATAACGCAATCAACACATCAGTATCGAAAACTACCATTTTTTAGCAGCCCTTCCTCTATATCGCTTTCGCTCAGCAAGTACATTGGTAAAAATCTTCTCTGATTCTTTGTCACCTTCCCAGATGCCTGCAAAGTCAAGGATGTTCCGTTTTCTTTTTGTTTCAAGGAGACGAAGAATGACTTTGGTGAAAGAGTCCTTTCCTTCTTTCATTTTCGCGAGACCATCGTACGCGTCGTCTGAAATCGATATTATTTTTGTCATAATTTGTATATATACATGTTTATATATAAATTTTGCTGTTGTCGGGACAGTGCTATTTATAAAGAACTGTCATTCTCTCAGAAAACATGGCTTTCAAAGAAGACTATGCAACACTCTCCTTACCGCCGTATGACGAGCTCAACGCAGAGTTCGATCTTTCAGCTGTTGCAGACGATTGCGCGCGACCAGCAAAAGAAGTGGCAAAGAAGATTTTTGAGCGTGTTGATGGGTTCAAGAAAATTCTCGAATCGTTATTGCAGCCAGAGTCAGTTATTGAAATGGAAGAAGCAGGAAAGCTCACAGAGAAGCAACAGCAAGAAATAGCTGCAGTCATACAATCACTCATGCGCATCGACAGAGAACTGCTAGTGGCTGAGCTTGAGAATACGGATGAAGCGTACGTACACTTTGTGAACACTGCATGGGCCGCGTGGCCCTCTGTGAAAGAAAAATTACAGCCGATCGTACAACTCTTGCGCGATAACTGGTCCGTGCAGAAAAAACTCAAAATCACACATCATTATCTCGGGTGAAAGAATGAAACTCTTAATCATGGGGCCACAAGCAAGTGGCAAAGGCACACAAGCAGCATTGATCGCGAAAGAATTCGGTTTGAAACACATCAGCACAGGGGATTTGTTCCGTGCAGAAGTAGCTGGCGAAACAGAACTGGGCAAGCAAGTGAAAGAACTACTTGATGCAGGCCAGTTAGTTCCAGATTCCCTAACGAATGAGATCGCAAAGAAGCACATTGAAGCTGCTGATGGCTTCATTCTCGACGGATATCCGCGAACAGCAACACAAGCTGCATTCTTAGATACGGTGACTGCAATTGACAAAGTGTTAGTTCTTGAAGTTGCTGACGAGACAGCGATGGAACGCATTAAAGGTCGCGGCAGGTCTGATGACACAGAAGAAGCCTTACGGAACAGACTAGCGCAATACCACGAGCAGACGAAACCGTTAATCGAGTATTATGGCGAGAAGGTTGTTCGTGTTGATGGCGAGCCTGGGATTGAAGATGTGACGAAGGCGATTTTTGCTGTGCTCGGTGCATAATTCTGTTCTAGTGCTGTTTGAGTTTCGTTTGCTCGTTCTACGAGGAGCGACCCGAGTGATGTCAGCGGATTTTTTTGATTAAGTGTTGCATACGACTCACTCGCTCGTCTGTTTGCAATAGAATAGATGCACGTGGCACCGAATGCGGCGACTCCAACAGCAGCAAAAGTATCTGCAGCTATTGGAGAAATTTGTTGTAGATATGTCGCAGCGGCAAGCGCAGCAGTTGATACCAGCACACCTATCGGACCAACGTCACCAAGCGCGTCCGTTGGCTGCGGTGCTAGCTCACCGTTGATAGCTTGCAATACGTAGTTATTTTCCACATCCATATGGCGCATAAAGGCACGTAACTCTTCAGTGCGCTCATACCGATGTCCGCTTGTTGTCTGCAACAAGCCGTCTTTTGCGAGAATATCTTCGATTCGTTCTAAATCTTGAGAAAATGTTGCTGCTTGCTCTGAAAGGGCAGCAATGCCTTTTGGAAACGCGGCTTCATATGTACGCACATGCTTTTTCAGTCGTCGACGAGTGAGTATTGCTCGGAGTCCCGTTGGTTGTGCTTTATGTTGTTGTGCAAGTGTGTATAACCCCATAGTAACCACCAGTAAGTAATTACTATTTTTAAATGTTCCTAAGAACTGTTTCTGTCCGAGCGTCATATATGTAAAAGTTTAGCCAAAGAAACACTTCATTGTGATCGTCGCATAGCAGCCTTTCGGCAGATCAAAGCATACTTTGTACGTTACTTCATTCATTTTTTCTATTTCTACGTTTTTCACTGGAAAGAACGCGCTTCGTGTCGTCCCCTCCAGTGTTAAGAATGGGAGTGCACGAACAACAAAACTTCGCTGTGTAAGGTTATCTTTCTGCAAGAGTTCATTATACCAAGTCGTGAATGGTTCTTGTAGTGCAGATGCAAAGCCAATGAGTGGGATTTCTTCATTCAGAAGCTCTTTACTCGGCAGCGTCAACTGGACAGACCCATCAATCTCTCGTGCATCTTGATCATGTTTTCTGATGTAGTTCCTGAGCACGTCATTAAACAACCACGACTGATAGGCGTGCACGTACATGAGGAGCGTATGTTTCGGTAACGTTCGCAGTGCGCCAACGAAATCCGTTGGTTTCTCTTGCAAATATTCGTTCACAGAAGGTTCGTCTGCCGCTACCGCAGCTTCTTTGAACTTCCCTTGCACGATTGCACGACCAACAGCGACGTTGCTTGTTGAAAAACGCTGTTCGTCAAAATAGTTCGGGATCTGCGTTCTCTCTGTTGGTTTTTGC
Source organism: Candidatus Woesearchaeota archaeon (assembly GCA_028818155.1). Taxonomy (GTDB): domain Archaea; phylum Nanobdellota; class Nanobdellia; order Woesearchaeales; family UBA525; genus UBA525. Next base: position 43,740 of record JAPPOH010000014.1, read on the forward strand.
TCACAATCCCTTGCGATAATCTCAAAATGGTTCCCGTCAAGCATACCCAAAACTAGTGGTTCCTTGACTGTGCCAATGACTTCAAGTTGTATCGCATCATGTGTGAAGTTGTTGAGTGCATCTGGTGTGCATTTCACCGTCACGTATTGTGTTGTTACCGCAATCTTGTCTTTTGTGCCTGCATAGCCGATAAATCTGCGAGGAACCTTTGTGTATTTTTGTAACGCTTGTAGCGCAGCTTCTGTCGTCATGTTTGTTTTTGTGAGTTGTACTAACGTGTACGGACCTTCTTCCACCTTGTGTTCAGCTTGTTCAACGACGATAAAATCTGTTGGTGTTGTTTTGAGGCGCATATGCGCAAGAGTTTACTTGTTGTTTAATATTCTTTCTCTGAAAATTTCAGGATTTCTCGACGAAGACTATATAAATAAGAGCACATTCCATCCAATGTTCTATGATACCTGACTCTCCATCAATCAAGCTTGCGTGCTGCTTTGAGAATTTTCCTCAAAAGCTGACTGTTTTTGTGAAGAATGAACAAGTAGAAAAAATACTAGAAAATAAAATCTCAGAATTTGCCACTAAGCAAAACGTCGAAGAACGAGCAATTAAAAATTATATCAAGAGAAAAAGATACCCCATCTCACTTCTGAAACATTTTCCAACAAATATTCTAAAGGAAATATGGAACAGGGAGCCTGTTCTTTTCTCGAAATGGAAGAAAGTAAAGGTGCCGACAAAACTCACACCAAAGCTCGCTTACTTTGTCGGATATTTACAAGGAGATGGCTCGATAGAGTCAAATAAAAAAAGGATTGACTTCAGTGATGAATACAAATCTCAAATAGAAAGAATGAATGAGCTTTCGAAAGAGCTTTTTCTAATTGGAGGAAAAATTTGTGAGAAAAGAAGTGCTCTTAGCAAGAAACCCTGCTATCGACTAGATATCGGGAGTAAAGTGCTGAATGCGTACTTACACATAGTGTTCTCCATCAATAGAGGTGTGAAGAAGGATCTTCAAATTCCACCAGTGATGAAGAGAAATAAGGTAATTTTGAAATGGTACTTAGCAGGACTGTACGATGCTGATGGCACATTGCCAAAGAATCCGAAAACATGCAAGCAAGCCTTTGTCGATATCACCATGAAAGATAGAGCATTCATAGAGGACATTAATAAACAGCTCGCTCGATTCCATATTAAGACGTTACCCATCTATTGCAGAAAAGCCAAATATCCAGGATCTGATAAAATTTCTACAACATGGGAAATTCGAATTCGTCGTCGAGAAATGATCCAAAAGTTTTTAAGACGTGTGGGGTTTGCTCATCCTAACAAGCGTGTACGTATGCAAGCACTCTTGGACCCGTAGCTCAGTCTGGATAGAGCAGCCGGTTCCTAACCTGCAGGTCGAGGGTTCGAATCCCTTCGGGTCCGTCTTTTCCCACAATCGTTATAAAGTAGTATTCCTCTCAGAAATCTATGGATAAAGAAGAGATCATGCGGAAGCTTGAGGCACAGAAGGAGCAACTGAACACATTCAGTGTGGTAAAGATAGGACTCTTCGGCTCATACGTGAAAGGAGAGCAACGCAAAGAAAGTGATCTCGATTTTCTTGTTGCGTTTAGCGATCCGACATTCGATAACTATATGGACACAAAGTTTTTCCTCGAAGAACTCTTCGGAACAAGCGTTGATCTTGTCATGGAAGGAAGTCTCAAACCTGCACTACAGTATGTGAAGGAGGAGGCACTCTATGCCCAAGGATTCTAGAGTCTATTTAGAAGATATTCTTGCTTCAATTGAAAAAATTGAGCGATATACCAGTAAAGTCACATTTGAAACCTTTGAAAAAGATGACCTTCTTGCAGATGCAGTCACAAGAAATCTTGAAATTATTGGAGAAGCTGTGAAAAATCTCCCTGAAGAAATGAAAGAACAACACACCGATGTTTCATGGAAGAAAATCGCAGGTTTGAGAGACATTCTGATTCATGCATATGGTGGAATTGAATTATCGATTATATGGGATATTGTTCAGAAGAAAGTGCCGGAACTGAAGAAAAAAGTGAAAACACTTCTCTAGATCGTATAGTTCTCATAAACGCAGGTGGGAAGTCCGTTTCCTCGTACTCACAATAGCAGATGCACTCCAATGTATTTAAATAGTAACTACTTAAAAGTAGTTAATAATAGAAAGATTTATAAATGGTTTCAGTCATATATTCTCGATAGGGGAAGCTATGAAACTTATCAAACCGCCAGAAGAACTGCTAGAGAAAGCACTCGAAGATTCGCGAGTGCACTACTTACTCAACGCAGCTTCGCAAGAACTTCCTGAGAAGCCCATTCAGCGATTTTCATCTGAAGAGCTTGCAGCGGCAGGCATCACTGATGCATTTCTTAGCCCACATGGAGCAAGTCTTGAAGATCCTCATGAAGCACTCAGAGGTTGGCGTCGAAATGAAGTTGAGGCAGAAGTATACAGGAACATCGTACTCGGCAATCTTGAGGAAGCTATGCGAGAACATGGATACGATATTGATGCTACAGCACTGCGCGGTATAACTACATCACTCAACGACACAGTCACCGTAGAAGACAGGCATGGAGAAATGCGCATCGTGAATATTGTGAAAACCTTGCGAATGGGAGTAGAGAAACCGACAGAAAAAAATAACCTTAGATTAACCAAAACTCCATCACTACTTTCAGGAGAAGTGAATTATCCTCCGAAGTATATGGGTAACAGTGTAAACTATGCGCACGACGAAGCCGGAGAGCCTCGCAATCAGCAATTACATCCTGCTCTTCTCGTTTATGATTTGAATAAAATTGAACCTATTGAAAATAGCAGTGTTCGATACAGGCTTCCTTCTTCTGAAGCGAGAAATGAACTCATATCTGGTGCTTTTATCTGTGATAAATTACTTTTGTGAGATTTCCAATACCTTCATAAAGAAGCTCTCTTCGCTAAAACCATGGCACTTCGTCATTGGGCGTACTCAATTATCCTGCTTGGCCTTGCCGCGATGATTTACATCACGTGGAAGGTTGGCTTCTGGGATATCGTTGATGCGTTGACGAACGCGAACCCTGTCTTTTTGTTTTTCTTCCTCCTCACATCCGTGTTAATAGCAATCATGCTCACGTACAAGTGGCAGCTCATCTTGCATGCGCAAGGACATCATATTCCCTACCGAAGATTATTCGCATATAGAATGGTCGGCTACTCTGTCAGTTACTTAACACCAACAACACACGTGGGGAGCGAGCCGATTAGAGCATATCTCTTGAATAGAGATGGGATTCCGCTCAACGATTCACTCTCAAACGTGATCATTGATAAGAGTATTGAGCTCGTGACACACATCGCGTTCTTCTTCATTGGCGCGATGGTCATCGCGAACAGTATTCTTGTTGAGAAAACAACGAAGTATATTGTCCTGAGTCTCTCGTTTGCAATGATGCTGCTCATGGGGCTGTTCATCGCAGGCATTCTGAGCGAAAAGCAAATGTTTGTTGCGGCATTCAGATTTTTCAGGCTGCACAAAATCAAGAAGATCGCACATATTGAGGAGAACCTCCAGGAAATCGAGGAGCAGATTGAGTATTTTTACCGGCACAAGCGCATGTACTTCAGGAGTATCATCGTTATCATTCTTGTTCTCTGGGTGCTGATGTTCTTTGAATATCGGTTCGCGCTCCTCATGCTTGGACACGAGGCGACCGTCGTGCAAATCTTCCTCATCCTGACGGGAGTGGGCATTGCGTATTCCATTCCGATCCCTGCTGCGATGGGCGTCCTGGAATTAGGACAGATCTCGGCTGCGAAGGTCCTCCAATTAAGTACGGCGACAGGGGTGGCGCTCGCATTCATTATCCGTGCACGTGACCTCATCTGGAGCGTGCTGGGTTTCGTGTACATCTTGTACTATAAATTCAATTTCAGGCATCTTGCAAAGGAGACGAAAGAAATCAGGAGACAACTTAAAAAGGGAACTTCTTAAGCCCGTACAAATACGCCGTCACGAACTGTTTTCATGACGAGCGGAATACTTGGATCTCCATTCTCATCGAATGTTATCGTGCCACTCACGCCTTCATACCTTATCTCGTGGAGTGCGTGCACCATACATGTTGTATTGTGTTGACACGCACGAAGCGTGTGTGCAATGATGTGCGTTGCATCGTACATGAGTGGCGCGAATCCTCCTGTTGGAGTGCCATATTGCTCGTAGTATGCTCGCTCGTAGTTGCGTGATCGCGCTTCTCCTGGAACGAAGTGATATGGGTAGAGAACTCCCTCTGCAAGATCACCAAGTGCAGCAAGTGTTGCAGCACTCTCGAATGGTGGGCCGGCAAGTAATTGCGCAGTGATACCGAGTTCGTGTGCTTGTGTTATAACAGTGATTGTGTCTTGATATCCTGCGATGAAGAGAAGTTCAGGCATTTCTTCCTTGATTCGAGTGAGTTGTGTTCGCACATCTCTGTCTTGTTCTTCGTATACTTCTACTGCAACGACTATGCCTTGAAAATCTTGAAGAAATGCGTCTTTGAGTGCTGTGGCAAACTCAGTATTTGCGTGGAGTATTGCTGCAGTTTTGTATGTGAGTGCTGCTGAGAGTGCTGTGTACGCGTGAGCAGAGGGTTGGATACGAAATACATAGTCTCCTGCATCGGAAATTGCGGGAGCGATAGCAGATGCCATAACTAAAACGTTCTGTTGTTCAGTTATCGGTGCTGTAGCAAGTACGACACCAGAGGACCAAGAGCCGAGGACGACATGCACATTATCAACAGTAAGAAGTTTCTGCATTGCGTTCACCCCCACTACAGGAGATGCTTGGTCGTCTTCATAGCGTATCTTCAGTTGTTGCCCATTGATGCCCCCTGCTGCGTTAATCTCGTTTCTTGCCAGTTCGATTGCGTTCTGTATCTCAATTCCATAGACTGCGTTCGGTCCACTAAGAGGAAGAAGTGCGCCAATTGTCATTTCGTCTTGCACAGTACAGCTGACAAGAAGAAGGAGGAGCATGAAGGAGCGCATATGGCAGGTAGCGTGCTATCGTATATGTATTTTTGTAGTCTTATATAAGACAACATTTTTAAATTCGGCAAGAAATATCATTGCGTGCAAGCAGAACATGTACTCGAGGAACTTGGACTAACAGATGCTGAAGCATCCATTTACTTGACACTGCTCGAAGCTGGTCCGTCACACGCTGGCGAGATCATTAGTAAAACAGGATTCCATCGTGCAACCACATACCAGATACTCAAACGACTGAAAGAGCAAGGATATGTTTCTTCTATTATCAGAGGAAAAAAACAGCAGTTTGAAGCTGCAAGTCCTGAGTGTTTTCTCGATGAACTCAAAGGAAAAGAGCGAAAATTCAAAAGAATACTTCCCACGCTCAAAGCAAAAGAAGCGAACCAAGAACAGCAAGACGTCACAGTCTACAATGGCGTCAAAGGGATACGATCTGCCTTAGATAAGATGCTTACTGAGCTTCGCTCGAACGGTACGTATTACGATTTTGGCGTCTCAGGTCTGTTCAGAGACGTCATGGGAGTGTATTGGGATATATGGCAAGAACGAAAGAAACGGTACAACATAACATCGCACGTTATCTTCAACAAACGTCTGAAACGAGAGAACAAAGACCTCCTTCGTGCATACGTAGGAAAGGCGAAGTTTCACCCGCCGCAATACAACAGCGTTACAGATACGATGATCTACAACGACACAGTCATTCTTCTCGTTTGGACAGCGTCACCACCAATCGCCGTAGTTATTAAAAACAAGAATAACGCAAATAGTTACAAGAACCAGTTTAAGCTCATGTGGAAGCATGCAACATGAAACTCATCCCAACGCTCACTGAAGCATTTAGAATCTACAATCGTGCCCGAAGGTTTACTGGCTTCAAAAAGTATGATGGCACGCCGAAGCAGATCTGCAAGAAAATCATCAAAGACTGTTACAATCCGCTGGAGCACTTTTTTCAAGTTAGCAATGGCCATTTCTGCGAGTTCTACGTCAGGGATTTTGCATTCTGCTGTGAAGCGCTCGTACAACTCGGCTATGGTAAGCATGTGCGAAATACTATCAGGTATGCGTTTGAGAAATTCACGCAGTATGATCGCATTGCCACCATGATCACACCGAAAGGCGTCCCGTATGATTTCCCCAGTTATGGTCCTGATTCGTTAGCGTTATTCTTGTACACAATCACACACACGAAAAGTCATGCAGTCGCGAAGAAATACAAGAAGTTCTTGCAGGAGCAAGTGCAGTTCTTTGCCGATTACGTAGTTGATAAGAAGACGTTGTTGCCGAGAAAATGGAAGCACTTCAGTTCTATTCGGGATCAGACGAAGCGAAAAGCCTCCTGTTATGATGCGACAATGGTCGCGCTCGTTGCGAAAGAATGTGAAACGCTCGGGCTCGACTTTCCGTATTCGTTCAGCGAGTTGCGGGAACTTCTTGTCACGACGTATTGGAATGGCAGCTATTTTTTTAACGATCTCCACAAACAAGCGATTGTGGTTGGTGACGCGAACGTCTTTCCGTTCTGGACTGGGGTTGTCACGAATGAAACAATGCGAGAGCGCACATTTGCTTCGATACAAGCAGCGGGCTTGGATAGAGGTATGCCGCTCCGCTATGTGAGTGCGCTTGATAAGAAGAGAGAGAAAACACGCTTCAACATCTCTGGGTGGCTTGTTCCTGATTACGAGACAGATGCAGTTTGGGCGCATCTCGGCTTCTGCTATATTCGCGAGCTTGGGAAAGTCGATAAGAACAAGCAGCGTGCACATCTTCGCGCATACGAGAAGAAGATACAACGATACAGAACGTTCTTGGAAGTGTACACGAATGAGGGCGATCCGTTCAGGAAGCGTTTGTATGTGACTGACGAAGGGATGTTGTGGTGTTGTAATTGGTTGGCGCTTCAGTGATACAAGCGTCGCTGTATTTCTTGTGCAGCTTCCATTGCAGCGCCTTGTTTACTATCAAGGAACGCACGCGTCCGTTCGAGAACGCTTTTCTCTAGGGGAGATGTTGACGCGAGTGCTTCGTTCAGGCAACCTTGGTTGTTAACTGTTCTGAGCAAGCCCGCATGTTGTAACCCTTCAAATGCATCCATATTATTTGACCAGTGTGGTCCTGAGATGATTGGTATATCATAGAATGCTGGTTCTAGTGGGTTCTGCCCCCCACCTTCTGTGCCGTGCCATGTGTCTCCAATAAATGTAACATCTGCAATTGCGTAGAGTTCCTGTAACCCTCCCTTTTCTATGACGAATACCACACGTTCGCTCAGCCATTGTGGCGTGAGAAATTCAGGGTACCGTGGTACGAGAATGCCTAGTGTTGGGGTAATTTGATTTGCGTACCGAACCGCCTGCACAAGTGGATCGATTTCTTGCTCGCGTAGCGAGCCCGCAACAATGACTCGTTCGTTTGTCACACCGTACGTTTCCCGCAAAGTATCTCTTTCTCGATCAGAAAGGAATACTCGATATTCAAACTTCAGGGGATCTACATGTATTTGCATCATACCGGAATGGTTCTGCGCGTAGTTGTCGCTAGCTAAGTCAACAAAAAAATCCCCTATACGATCCTCAAAACAGACATTTCCAAGTAGTGCGCCATCTATTCTCTGAAGATCTTCTATAATCAACTCTCTATGAAATTCTTTCCTCGGATCCATATAAATTTGTATTTCAGGCATGCATGCAACAATGTCTCGTATAAGATATGGTGCCTGTCGAACAGCACCAAGTATTGATGCTGTCAAAGTGATACTTTTTCCTGTGCCGTCTTTTGCCACACCTGCAAGGAACCACACATACTTAAAAATGTTACCATCAGTCAGTACTCTACAATATCTCGTTTCTTGAGCTCATTCCCTTCGTACCAGAACGTTGCGGAAAAGAGTTTCTTTTCTAACAACGGAATAAAATGCGTGTCGCTCGACCATAATTCCAAGTCAAGTAGTTCTTCATCCGCGATCCATGACAACTCACCTTCCGGCGAGTCAATCAACTCACCAGTAAATTCCCGAGCGGTAAAAATAAAGATGTACCAGTCCTCACCGTGAAAATCCGGGAGCGTCATCACGCCACAGAAATGAGGATTGGTAATTGTCAAGCCAGATTCTTCAAGAACTTCTCTCTGTACACAGACTTCAGGCGATTCACCTTGTTCGATTTTACCCCCGAGGCCGTTCCACTTGCCATAGTGCACATCGTTCTCTTTCTTCACGCGGTGCAACATTAATGTTTTGCCATTCTCTTTCACATAACAGAGTGTGCCGAGTTTCATCGTTTGTGGTTCTGGATCACTTTTGCCTTTTCTTTGAGAATGCGCCCCATGTTCACCGCGTGTTGGTGCAGCTTTCGCTCTTCACCGACAACTTCGTTCTTGTGCTTTTTGATGTTGTCTAAGAAGTTCTCCCATGATGTTGCCTTGCTGTACGTGAAGGCACTCCCGAGCATTTGCAGGACGTGTCCATCACTCCCGCCCACGATTGCTTTGTCGTGTTGCATCGCCCAGCCAAGTGCTGCGAGGTTTTGCTTATGCAAGATTGCTTGGTTTACGACCTCGACTGCTGTTACTTGCTTGAGTACATCTGGCCGTTTCTTGAACCATGGGTAACTTCTTCTCGGTCCTACACCGAATGGGTGTGCGGCAGCTGTCACAACGTTATAGTCCTTGAGCTCGTCGAGGAGATGTGTCATGCGAATGCCTGATTTTCCTGAACGGAGTGAGTTTTTTTTCTTGATATGCGGTTGTACGACTGCGTTGAAGAAGTACTCGAGTTCTTTGTACGAGTAAAAATAACATAACAGGTCTTTGCCGTCTCGTGTTGTGATCTCAACACCAGGCTTAATCACTCCCGGAGCGAGTTCTTGTGCCTCCAACACACCATTAATGCTGTTATGGTCTGTGAGCGCAACAAAAACACCGAGTTCTCGGCATTTCCTGATGATATCTTTGATTCGTGTGCTTGAGTCGTGGCTGTGCTTGCTGTGAAAGTGCATGTCCACGACCATGTATTGCTTGGTGAGAGCAACAACGTCTGGCATGCCGAAGTGTGCGTTCATAAGAGCTCCTGCAGCAGTTGCATGACGCGCTTTCCGTCCGCTTTGCCGCGTGTTTCTTGCATGATGTCGCCCATAAGTGCGCCAGCTGGTTTGCCTGGGTTCTTGTCCACGACGTTTTTGATGATTGTCTTCAGTTCTTCTTCAGGGAGTTGTTGGAATTTCTCGTAGTTTGGTGCTTTTCCGTGTGCGATGTCCACGAGGAGTTCGAAGATTGCGTCTTTTGGGATCTTTTCTTCTTCCGCTGCTGTGAAGAGTGTGTCAATGTGTTGCGTGATAGCAATCTCTTTCTTGTATCGCGAAAGGATGTCTCTTCCGTATTGCGTGAGTGCGTTCGCGATGAATGTTGGTTCCAGTTTTGGGTGTTGTTGCACGTATGCTTCGAAATCAATTCCGTCTTTCACCAGTGCTTGTGCGTGGTCCTTGCTGATATCGTATTTCTGTATGAGTTCTTTTGTCTGTTCCGTGAGCAGTTTCGGTTGCGCAACACCTCGCGTCTCGACTCGCACTATGGGGATGTCTGTCTCTGGGTACATTCTCGCCGCGCCAGGAATGGGTCTGAGGTAACTTGTCGTGCCGTCATCGTTTGCCTTGCGTACCTCTTGCGGGATTGTTTCTTTCATCTGCTGCAGTCGTGGAATGATCACATTTGTGAGCACTTCCTGACTTTTCTTTTCTTCCCCTATCACAAGTAAGAATGCATCGTTATCTTGGCAGCAGAACACGTCTTTCAGGTCCAGTCCGTACTTACTCATGTCTTCATCACTATGGATGATGCCGCCAAATCCTCGTGGTTTGATGAGGTCCGCGAGTTCTGTGCCGAGTCTGTAGCCTGGGCAGAGTTCTCTGCCGAGTATGCCATGAAATCCTGTTAATCGAACACCGATCGCCTTCTGTCCTGCAGCGAGTGCTTTCTGAATGAACCCTTTGCCCGTTTTGCATGCGTCCGTGACGTCAATGGGTTTGCTTGCCTCGATGGCAGGGAGTGTTTCTCGTAGTTGCAAGAGGGTCTGTTGTCTGATCGCTTCGTACATCACGATCTTTGGAATCATTTTGAGGTCTTGGCAGCCTTTGATTTCGTTTCTGACCCCGCCGCGTATGCTGATGTTCAGGTCTTGTCTGATGGTGCCGAGGCCGCGCTTGACTCGTTTTGTGCTTCTCAGAACCATCCCGAGCGCTGCGGCCACGTCCTTCGCTTGCTCTGGGCTCTTGATGTCTGGCATCGTGCTGATTTCGAGGAGTGGAATGCCCAGCCTGGAGAGGTTGTACGTGTCCTTGCTCGCTGTTTTCTTGATGATCTTTGATGAGTCCTCTTCGACTGAGATCGCTTGGATTCGTACGTCTGTCTCAGGAATAGTGCCGCCGAGTGCGAAGAGTCCTGTTCGCTGAAACCCCGCGACGGCAGAGCCATCCACAATTGTTTTGCGCATGAACTGCACTTTGGGGAGGATCGTGCTTCCGAGTGCTTTCCCGACCATGATCGCAGTGGTCATGACCTCCTCGTTTACTGGGTGCGGGGGCTCTTCATCCAGTTCGACTAAACAGGAGGTGCCTGCTCGTGCTTGGTACTCGAAGACTTTCTGCTTTTTTTGTTCGGCCGCAGCGGCGATGTCGATAGCTCCCGTTTCTCCTGCTGCCGCTCTGAGTTGTCTCTTGACGATGATTGATGGCTCATCTTCGACAATCTCTGCACGACACTGGCAGAATAACTTTCGCTCGCCCAGCTGCTGGTGAATTTCTAATCCCACCATTAACCCGAGCGCTGCTGGATCAAAATCCATGCTACCGTGGCTTCCGAGTGGCTTTTTATAGGTTTGGGGAGTTCGTAGGAAAACTATATAATTGGTGGTGCGGTTCCGTATGTATGCCTGGGCAGGGAACATTTACGGTAACCTCTGATCTTCGATTCGTTCCAGTAGGAGGTCAAGGTAGGAAACTTCAACCTCCTGCAACAGTAACTGCAGCATTAGGTCTGCGCAGGAACACCATGCTTCCTGAAGACAGAATCCTTCTCGAACTGTGTGTTCGTAATCACCGTCAAGGAAATGTGGATACTGCGGAGACTCGGCGCGCTGTCAGAGTGGCACAGAAGTACACAGTTGCCCAGGTGGAAGTGCCTGGCGTTGAACCTCGTGAATTTCCACCAAGCAACACCTATATGCCTCAAGAGAGTTACGTTCTTTGAGACTTTCCTCATGGAAAGCTTCTTTCTCCTCGGAAAGCTCGCATAGCTGTATATAAGGAAGGGAAAATTCTCTCAGCGTATGCCAAAAGATCTCCAGCTCAAAGTTGCGGAAGCACACCAAGATGACGTCAACAAAGGTATTGTACGCTTCGATACAAGCTACATGAAAGACCTGGGCATTCGCCCAGGAAACATCATCGAGATTCATGGCGAACGAAAAACCGTCGCGATCGCTGATCGTTCTCTCCCAGGCGATATCGGCCTCAACATCATCCGTATGGATGGTCTCTCCCGAAGGAATGCTCGCACCACCATCGGCGAGATGGTCAAGATTGTGAAGACAGATGTAACAGAGTGCAAGAAAATCACGATTGCCCCAGCGAGGAAGGGCATCATGATCCGTGCAAACCCACAGATCTTCAAACGCGGCCTCTTAGGACGTGCTGTCCTGAAAGGAGATATTGTTTCGTTAGGAGGTACGAGACGAAGGAGATCCACGTTATCGGACAACCCATTCTTTGACGAGATGTTCAGCATGCTCGGTGATGATAACCTCATGAACTTCGGCCTTGGGGATCTCAAATTTATTGTTGTGGAATCCACACCGACAAAGAAACCAGTATTAATAACTGAAAACACGAGAGTGAACTTCAATCCAGAAGCGGTTGAAGTCAAAGACGAACAGGCGATTGACGTCTCATACGAAGATATCGGCGGCCTGGACGAAGAACTCAAGAAAGTACGCGAGATGGTAGAACTACCACTCAAACACCCAGAAATTTTCGAGAGATTAGGAATAGAGCCGCCGAAAGGCGTCCTCTTACACGGGCCACCAGGTACTGGAAAAACACTCCTGGCAAAGGCTGTCGCGAACGAGACGAACAGCCACTTTCTGCTTATAAATGGTCCTGAAGTTATGTCCAAATATTACGGACAATCCGTAATTGGTACAGAGAAAATTACGGTAATTGATGATAAAAATGCAAAACTTCTCCCAATTCAGAGAATTGTCGAAGAAAACATGAACCACCTCAAAATCCCGTGTTTTGATGAAAAAGGAGAGGTTGTTCTTGGTAATATCACCGATCTCATCAAACACAAAACACAAGGAAAAGTACTGAAAGTCACAACACGCAGCGGCAGATCAATAAGCGTCACAGACTACCACTCACTCTTCACACTAGGAAAGGGCGGCATCGAAGATGTCAAAACATCAGACCTCAAACCAGGCGAATCACACATTGCAGTTCCTCGTACGCTTCCAGAACCGCCAACACCAACAACACACATCAACCTCTTAGATGCTCTGAAGGAAAACGACCATGGTCTACGAATAAAAAACAGTCATTTGTACGTGCAACATGCAAAGAACAAGCTCGGGCACAAAAAAGTCGCGAACATACTCGATGTCAAAGAGAAATACGTGTATGATATTATTGGCAAAAAAGTCATGCTTCCTGTTCACAAATTCCTCAAACTTATCGATGCGGCACAACTCGACTACGACGAGCAAGAAATCGCAATCGCAACCAAAGGCAAAGCACTCCCTGTGGAACTCAAGCTGACAGAAAACCTTTGCGCATTCTTCGGCGTCTGGATAGCAGAAGGCTCATACACCAACAAGAACGAAGTCCGCATTAGCGTCCATAGAAATGAAGAATCATTCATGCGAGACCTCTGCACAGAACTCTTCGGGCCTGTCACAATCTATCGAAAGCCTGGAGCGCTCGCATCTGACATATACATCTGTTCAGGTGTGCTTGGAAAAATAATGAAACACGTTCTTGGATTTACATCCGGAGCGAGAAAGAAACTCATTCCTGAATTCGTGTTCAACCTTCCGAAGCAACAACTTGCAGCATTCCTCAGAGGATACATCAGTGGCGATGGATCGTTAAATCTCACAACACCTGCGCCGACTGTCGAGGTTGTCTCTGAAAGTCCTGAACTTATCAATGATATTGCATATCTCATGCTCCGTTTTGGCATCGTTGGCAAAATCTACGGCAGAAAACACAGGCCACAAAAGCGATACTGTTTTGCAAACGGAGAAGATCTTGAAAACTTTTGTGACATAGGCTTCTTTTCGTCAGAGAAAAATCATGCAATCTACAAGTACCTCGAAACGCTCGGTGCGAGGAGAAGAGATCGTGTACCTATGACTGATACAGTGCAAGACGTTGTGGACAACACATACGAGCTTCGTGCGTGGAAAGACTGTAAGACTATTGGCAGAGAAGTATTACAAGAGCACGCACCTGCACTCGTACAGACATTCAAAGACATCTACTGGGACAAAGTAATGTCAGTGGAAGAAGTGGAAGCACCAGAATACGTCTACGATATTGGCGTTGATCCATGTCACAATTTTATTGCAGGCTACGGTGGTATTTTCGCACACAATAGCGAGGAAAATCTCCGCAAGAAATTCGAAGAAGCGGAAAAGAACGCTCCTTCCATCATCTTCATTGACGAACTGGATGCGATCGCCTCAAAGAGAGAAGAAAGCAAAGGCGAAGTCGAACGAAGGGTCGTTGCACAACTCCTCACCATGATGGATGGCCTGAAGTCCAGAGGCAAGGTTGTTGTCATTGCAGCCACAAACATCCCAAACCAGATTGATCCCGCGTTGAGAAGACCTGGCAGGTTTGACCGAGAGCTAGAAATTGGCGTGCCGCAAGCCCCTGGCAGGTTAAACATCCTGAAGATTCACACGAGAAACATGCCCCTCGAGGACAAAGGCAAGGGCAAAGTGGACATGAAAAAGCTCGCAGCCATCACGCACGGGTTTGTCGGCGCTGATCTCTCCGCGTTAGCGAAAGAAGCGGCAATGATTGTCCTACGACGTGTCTTGCCAGATATTAACCTGCAAGATGATGACGAACTTCCGACAGAACTATTAGAAAAACTCATCATACACCAAGATGATTTCCTTGAAGCGCTCAAAGTCGTCAGACCTTCTGCGCTGCGAGAAGTGCTTGTTGAAGCCCCAAATGTGACGTACAAGGACATTGGTGGCCTGGACGACGTCAAACAAGAGCTCACAGAAGCAGTGGAGTGGCCGCTCAAACACAAAGCTGCCTTCAATCGTTTAGGTGTCAAGCCCCCAAAAGGCGTGCTCATGTACGGGCCCCCCGGCACGGGAAAGACAATGCTCGCGAAAGCGATTGCGAAAGAATCGGAAGCGAATTTTATTCCGATTAAAGGCCCTGAACTTTTGTCAAAATGGGTCGGGGAATCAGAAAAAGCAATCCGAAAGATCTTTGAGAAAGCACGACAAACCAGCCCAACAGTCGTCTTCTTTGACGAAATAGATAGTGTCGCACCCCACAGGAGTATGAACTCTGACTCGAACGTGACTGAGAGAGTGGTGAATCAACTGTTAACTGAGATGGACGGCCTGCAAGAGTTGAATGATGTTGTAGTCATTGCATCCACAAACAGGCCAGACATGGTGGATACCGCACTCTTACGCCCTGGTAGGTTTGATAGGATTTTGTTAGTGCCCGTTCCGGATAAGAAGTCTCGGAAGCAGATCTTCAAAGTCCACACAGATCACATGAAACTGAATAAGGACGTGAAGATTGATGCACTCGTGCAGCATTCAGAAGGGTACGTGGGTGCTGATATTGAAGCCATTGCTCGCGAAGCGGCGATTCTCGCGTTGCGTGATAATATCAAAGCGAAAGATGTGAAGATGAAATACTTTGAGGCCTCAATGAAGAAAGTCCGCCCGTCTGTGAACAAAGAGATCGAGAAGGCGTACAAAGAGATTGAGGATAAGTTCACAAAAGCGCACGGGCAGCAAATGAACATGGACAAGCCGAGTTATTATGGGTAAGCTTTAAGAACCTCCTGTCGATAATATTCTCATGCAGCAAGGCAGCTATATCTCATTCACGTATGAAGGGAACGAGCTCGAGGGACTCGTAATTCAAGCAGATGAACGGGAAGCGAATATCAAACTCAGTTCAGGCTACAATTTAGTTGTGCCAGTCTCGAAAGTAGAAGCTGTCAAAGACCTCGAGCATGAGACACCGAAGCACGAGAAACCGGTCCTCGAGCAAGACGCGAGCTTGCCAAACATCACGATTTTGCACACGGGCGGGACTATTGCTTCTAAAGTTGATTACGAGACGGGCGGTGTAGATGCACAGTTCGAGCCGGAAGAACTTGTTGCAATGTTCCCTGAGATGTTGTCCACTGCGAACATCACAAGTAAACTCGTCGCGAACATGTGGTCGCAGGACATGCGGTTCGCACATTACAATATTCTTGCGCGCGCAGTTCTGGAAGAAGCAAATGGGAACTGCAGCGGCATCATCATCACGCACGGCACTGACTTTATCCATTACACAAGTGCAGCGCTCGCGTTCGCACTTGAAGATCTTTCTGTTCCTGTCGTGATTGTTGGCTCACAAAGAAGCTCTGATCGTGGCAGCTCAGATGCGAACACGAATTTGCTCGGTGCGCTGCGCTTCATCAACGAACGCATCCCTGGCGTGTTTGTCGCAATGCACGAAACGAGCGATGATGATCCGATCGCGATCCATGACGGGCTGCATGTGCGAAAGAACCACTCGAGCAGGCGAGATGCGTTCGTACCCGTGAACGCACCGTTATTTGGCAGGGTCAAGAATGGAGCATTTGAACTCCTTGATGAAACAAGAGCAGTAGCACTCAAACTGAACAAAGGCAAGAAGACGAGAGTCATGCCTTTTAATGAAGATCTGAAAGTAGGCATCTGGAAGGCACATCCACAATCATGGGTGGAAGAGCTGAAAGTCTATGATTCGTTCGATGGCCTTATCATCGAGTGTGGTGGCCTCGGGAATGCACCGACGAGCCCGATTGACGCGTACACGAACGAGCAACACGGGTTTATCAGAGAGAAAATCAGAAAATTAGCGAAGCAGATGCCCGTTGCAGCAACGGTACAAACGATTTTCGGCCGCGTGAACCTGAACGTGTATTCGAATCAGCGGGAAATGAAAAAGATGGGCGTCCTTGGTGATCAATGTGACATGCACCCGGAGACTGCGTTCATCAAACTCGCATGGCTACTGTCCAATCAGAAAGAACAAGTAAAAGAGTTATACGGCAAGAATCTCCGTGGGGAGATCACGCCATGTTCCACGATGGAAGCGCAGCACACTCAGTGAAGAACATTCTCTGAAAGAAACGGCATAATTTTTCTCTCAGCTTTCCGAAGGTGCTCTTGAAAATTTTGTCGTGTTGTTTTTGTATGTTTGGCAAGGTCAGCAAGGTATGCCCCTCTTGGGTGATCATAGTACCCATGCGCAACAGCAGTTTCTACAGCTTCTCGTTGTTTCTCACTGAGTTTTGGATATAGGGTAGGGAAAAAAACATCTGTAATTGGAATTTCCTGTATTGATTGTATTGTGACATCGAAGACGGGAACTTCGGTGATGCGTGTCAGTGGTTCGCGTTTCCAACACGCGAGTTCCCAGTCCTCGAACCCATCAGAACGTTGCACTGTGGGACGTGGCTGAATGATTCTTTGATCAAAAATTGGATGATAATACTGTTTTTTGAGTGGCTCCTTATTGAGTGTAAAAAAGTGATTTCCCGATATTTCTATTTTGTGTATCCCCGGGTCTTTCTGTAAATCTGCAATAAAGCGTCTCTTGTTTTCTGCTGATCCTTGCAGTACGTGCATCTCAGTATAGTAAAAGTATTCGGCATCATCCCATGAATTAATCAGCCAGACGAAATCAGTGATCTTATATTTTATGCATCGTGGCCTGAGAATGCAGTTTTTGTGCCAGATTTTGTATTTTGCGAGCCACATGCAACATTCGAGGAGAAACACTATATAAAACTTCTGAAAAGCTTGCATATGCAAGTAAAAATTACTTATTTTCGTTGGCAATTCTGCACCCATGAGAGCATTCATACTTCTGACACTTATTCTTGCAGCATGCACGCCAGCAAGTGATGCCACGATTGGGTTTATTGGACCTCTTACTGGTGACGCAAGTCAGTGGGGCATCCCCCCAAGTGAAGGTGCTGCACTCGCAGCACGAGAACATGGAGTACACATCGTGTATGAAGATAGCAAATGTGATCCGAAGCTTGGTGTTGCTGCTGCACAAAAACTCATCACGCAAGATAAAGTAACTGCCATTGTTGGTGCAATCTGCAGTTCAGTTACTTTGGCAATTACCCCCATTGCAGAAGCACACAATGTTGTTCTCATCAGTCCAGCAAGTACGAATCCAAAGATCACCGACACAGCAGCATTTCGAGTAGTTCCATCTGATGCCCACCGTGGAGAAGTGTTTGCACACTATTTATACGATAAGAATGTACGAACTGTTGGAATAATTCACATCAACAATGATGGAGGTCTTGGCAATAGAGAATCGTTCACGACAACATTCGTCGCACTTGGTGGGACTGTGGCGATTGTGGAAACATATGATCAAGAAGCGACAGATATGAGAACACAACTCTTAAAGCTCAACGACGTATCGCCTGAAGCCATTGTCGCTGTATCACATCCTGCAGATAGCATTTTGCTACTGCAGCAGGCGAGAGAACTTGGGATAACCATCCCATTCTATTTCCAGACAGAAGCCCCTGATGATCCTTCAGTCCTTACCGCAGTTGGGGATGCTGCTGATATCGAGTACATTCTTGCAGCACCTGCAACAGGTGCGACAGTAGATCGCTTTGTTCGTGTATTCGAAGAATACTATGAGAAGGAACCGGCACTTTACGCTGCTGAAGGGTATGATGCCGTAACACTTCTTGCTGCAAGCATCGCTTCATGTGGAGATGCGCATTCCTGTATCAAAGAGTACATACATGGGGTTCGAGAGCACAAAGGTGCTTCAGGGACAATAACAATCGACGAGAATGGAGACGTGCAAAAACCTATGGCAATAAAAAGAATTACAGATGGAGAGAAAAAAATTATAAAAATAATTTGACTTATTTCTTCTTTTTCTTCGCTTTCTTCTGCTCTTGTGCCTTCACACGTGGCATAGGGACAGGTGACGGCAGGTTCAAATCCTTGCTGAAGAGAAGCGCTTGAATATTGCATCTGTTCAGAATCTGATTCATGACCATCTGTCCAACTTCCGGAAGCATTTTGTTCCCTTCTTTCCACTTCTTCATGATCGCTTTCGTCTGTTTTTCTTCAGAAAGAATGAGAATTTCTCCCTCCATTTTCATGAGCGCCATGTCTGGTTCGTATTCATTCACGAACACGAACTTAATGCTGACAGCACCTTGGCCGACGCCCATGCCGAGCTTTGCTTGCTTGACGTCATTGATTGTGATGTTATTCTTAATGTTTACTTGGCCGACGACAGCTTTCTTGCGTTCGGCGGAGAGTTTGCTAAAGTTGAACCCAACGATATTCATATGATCACCACTCTGCAGGCAAGGATGAGAGTTTATAAGTGTTATGCCTCTTCTGGCGCCCCACTCCTCGGGCCCGAGGCGATCATGTACGCCTCTTCTAACGAAATGTGTTTTTCTTTCGCCAATTCTACAATCTCGTCTCGTTCTTTCTGCGTGAGATGTTGGAATTTCTCGAATAAGTCAAGTCTGTAGTGCGCGTTACTCAGTAATTGTCGCTTTCCAGAGTGGAGTTTCTCGATCGTGTTGTTAATGCGCCTGAGCGCCTGGCTCTTCAGCACTTTGTCATCGAGGTTAATGAGCTTATAGCCCTCGACATCCAATGCGTAGAGCGTCTCGATCACCGTATCGATCACTTCTTCTTCTTTTCGCCCCATACTCTCAGTATTAGCAGTCGAGGATTTAAGGGTTTCGCGTCAATTGAGCTTCCAAAGTAATTCAAAGTGTGTCGTGAATGATGTTGCCATTTGACGGTTTTTGATCATCACCATGAGAAACTCGCCAGCTGTGTTCGAAATTAAGACATTGTCGCCAATGATACATATCTCTGTTGGCACACGAAACTGTTCTGAGAGGAGTTTCGTCGTGCAGCCGTTGATTTTCGAGATCCTGTCTTTCTCTGGTGATGGTTCGTTAAACAACATTTGTGTTTTTCCTATTTTCTTGCAGAATTCTTGTGTGAACTGATCAAAAAACGGCACAAGTTTATCATCAACGCGAGGAATAAAGAGACCGAGGTAGCGATCTCCTTTCTTCGCTTCATGTTGTGCTTTCAGAAATGCTGTTTTGATGCCTTTGATACCTGTGTAGACAGTCGCGTCGTTTTGTGCTGGTGATTCTTGTTGTAAGAGTTCGAGTGACGGGAGAAGCTGTGCTGCTTGTGCTCGTTGTTTTTTGATGTGTGTCTCTTTCTCGTCAATGTAATCAAGGATTCGTTGGACTGGAGCTGCTTCGAAATGTTTTCTGTTTCGCTTGATGATGTAACTCACGAGGCCTTTGTTCATGAGACGATCGAGGACGTCATAGACTTTCGATGGTGCGATCTTCGCCTTTGAAATGATGGGTCCTGTTGTTGTGGACCCGAGTTCTAAGAGTGCGTAGTAGACCGCCACTTCACTTTTTGTGAGTCCTATCTCTTCGAGGAGTGCTGCAGGCATTGGGAGCAGTAGTGCTTCCTCATATATAAAACTATTTTTCATCCCCCCTAAGGAGGAGCGAATAATTAAATATATTCAATACTTTAAAGTAGTTACAATGAGAGAAATACTTGAAGCAAATGGAGTGAGCCCCATCACAGGATTCATACCAGATACGCCTCCGCTGGAAGAACTACCCCAGCAATTTGCAGCAGTTACGGCTCTTTCAGAGAATCTTGCAAAACTACTGGAAGAAAATTCTTTACGCGAGAACGTGCAGGAGCTTCCAGTGGTCGCATGTCATCTTCCTCTTGAAGAGGCTGTTGCTGTACTGCGCGATATAAGTATGCTTGCAGCAGGGTATCTGCACCAAGGGGAACCTCTGGGAGTGTTACCTGCGGCACTTGCAGTGCCATTGAACACATATAGTGAACAGCTCGGGCGGACACCAACATTCACATATGATCTTTTTGCACCGAGGAATTTCAGAGTAAACGATCCTTCAGCGCCGTTCGACATCGAAAATTTAGATGTGTTACGATCTTTCACAGGTACAGAAGATGAGCGCGTATTCACAGCAACACATATTGCATGTGAAGCTGCTCTTGGCCCTGCTATCTATGCTATTGGAGAGATACAAGAAGCGATTACCAAAGGTGATCAGCAATCTGTAGAAAAGAAGCTCTGCGTAGTACATGACGGCGCACAAATATTTCTTCGTAGATTCGCAGAAGGAGTAGCATCGCAGCGCATACGCAAAGAAGTGTTCAACAAGATACGACCATTCCTACAAGGGTTTGAAAATATCACTTACTTAGGGACACCTCTTTCTCCTCGAGTATATCGTGGTGAAACTGCTGCACAGATGCCATCAATTCATTATTTTGATCTCGCACTAGGTTTGCGAAAACAAACATGCGTTGATGATGACATGCAACAATACATTCCGCCGCACTTCAGAGTTGTTTTGGATGCTGTGCAGGAAGGACCTTCAATTACATCGTACGTTCATGCACAGGGCGGAGTCATTCAAGATACATATGACTCCATTGCAGATGTATTCACTGCGTTTCGCAAGGCACATATCAGCGTTGTTCGAGGATATTCTCCTAGTGCTCAAGGAACTGGCAGTACTGAAGGCTTGTCATGGCTGGAAGGCAGAGTGCGCTAGTCAAAAAATCCTGAGAAAAGTTTTTAACTAGAGAGTAGATGCTTAGAGCATGTACGGGATACAGCACCATATACTCTACAAGAGCGATACGGCACGAACGTTTGAGCTACGGACAGGCGTCGTTGCAGCACTTCCAACTACACCTCCTGATACTGAGGCGTTCTTCCAACTTGACCTGCCGTCCAGCGGACATGCACCTTTCCTCAACGTTGCATCAGGGTATGTTGATCTCTCACAAGATCTTTCACCAGACTCTTTGTTCTATGGTGCAATAATCGGAAGAAAGTTCAAGCGTGAAATATCAGCAAGAGATCTCATGAGCAAGACCAGAACATCTAAAACGTCAGGTTCCTTACTCTCCGCATCAGTACGACGCGAGCATCGCAGGGATGATTTGTCAGGAACTGGAAGTGATCTCTCTATGTTTAATGGGGATGATCTCCCCGAACAGTTTTGGTATGTGACGCTTGGAAAACTAGACCCGAAGATACTCATCAGGAAAGAGGAAGCGAAAGCAACAATCGTTAACTCATGGGCTTGATTCTCTCGTACTCCGCAAGATACTTTTTCGCTATCTCCTCGTCATGGATGATCAACAAGTTCTCATCATTTCGCTCGTTCGCGGACTTTGTCGGATTATATGAACCAGTAATCACAATACGTTCATCAATAATAAACACTTTATGGTGCATTGTTCCCTTATTCCCATCCAGAAAGACAGGAAGGCCCCATTCCTTTAACTTTTCATACTCTGCATACTGGCTGTTCTGGCGTTTTTCGAATACACCCTCGACAGAAATACCAGATTCGTGGAGTTGCACGAGGAGATCACCAACTGGATCACTCGTAAACGTGAATATCATGAACTTCACTTCTTGTTGTGCGCTCGCTAACGTTCTGAGGACTGCATCTTCACAATCATCTTGTGGGCACATGTACAGTTCGATGAACGTGCCGGAGAGATTCACCTTCGTGGTTCCTTTCACTTTTGTGTATTTTTTGTTTGTTCTCGAGATAATTTCATCGTACTCTTCTCTGTATCTGGCAGCAATGGTTGGTGATTCAATCACGAGAATATTGTTATCATTTCTCGTTAATCCGAACTTTGTTGGGTTTGTTGAGCCAGTGATAATGACATCGTCGTACAAGCAGAACTTGTGGTGCATTAACCCTTTGGATGGCACTGCAGGAAACTGCTCTAGCGCATTGTGATCGAACATGACGACGTCAGCTACAGCTTCGAGAACATCTGGATCGTTGAGGTCGTAGAACAAACATTGTTCTTCTCCTTGTAAGTGTTCTATGAACATGTCTTTACATCCTGGACAGAAGTAGACGTCGATTGTTCCTTCTTCGTACAACGTGTCAGTGCTCATGAACTGAAACAGAATATTTGTGCCAACGACAAGTGCGAGTAAGACAATGATGACGCGTCGGAGCATGAACGGATGATTGTTCCTTACACTAAAAGTCTTTCTACTCTTTTTCCGAGAGGTTCCGGAGGTTTTCCGAAAGGCGGTCAGCGCTTCGCAGCAAGGAGAACCAGACTTGTGGTTGTTCTTTTGCGATGTCTTCGATGAATACGCGAATCTTGTCTTTTGTTTCTTTGATGATGGGGATTTTTCTTTGCTTTGCGTACTGGATGAGTTCTGCTTCTGGGATTGAGTGGAGTAAAAAAAGTCCGTTGAGTGGTTGCTTTTTTTCCATAAAAACACTGAGGAAGTGTGCTGTGTATGTTTCAAGGCTCATTAATGTTATAGGTTCGCCATCCTCTGCAATCTCAAAATGGTGTGGTGCTTGTTGTTTGATGAGTTGTTTCGCTATTTCTTTGTGCATTGCGCTACCTTTCAGGCAGATTTTCTTCGGGAGCGCATGGAGTTCTTTCCTGAATCTGTTTTTCAGGTCGACTTTGACTGCTGGGGAAAGGTGCATTCTGTAAGAATTTTTGCTCGATTGTTAAATCTTGCCACGTAAATTCGTCACTCATCGTTGACGAAAGTGTAACCATTTGAAAAAGGTAACAGACAGCAATCCTTAAATAGCTGCATCCCTCCCCACGGAATAACTCACCTCTTTTTCCCGGGGGGTTCCGTTTGGTGCTTGCACTAAACGGGCCTTCAGGGGCCCTTATGCGAAATCATTAAGAATACCGTTTTTTTTTGATTCCATGGAACCAATCCGTATTTTCGTTACTGGGGGAACGTTCGACAAAGAGTACAACGAGCTTACTGGCGAGCTCACATTCAAGGAAACGCACATTTCTGAGATGCTCAAACTTGGACGATCGTTAGTTAACATAGATATCAGAACACTCATGATGATCGATAGTCTTGATATGACTGACAACGACAGGAAGATCATCGCAGAGAACTGTAAGAGCACCCCTGAGCAGCACATTCTTATCACACATGGCACTGACACCATGGTCGAAACTGCAGCAGCAATCTCGAATGTTGTACAAGATAAAACAATTATACTCACTGGAGCCATGGTGCCGTACAAATTCGGCAGCTCGGATGGGCTCTTTAACCTTGGCGCAGCACTCGCATATGTACAAACACTGCCAGCAGGGATCTACATTGCAATGAACGGTCGCTATTTTCCCTGGAATGCTGTTAAGAAAAACACAAAACTTGGCGTGTTCGAATCTTCATAGCGCGTCAAACCGCATCGCATTCATGCTATAAATCAGTCGCAACACAATTCTACTCGCAAGTAACGCACGCACAATTCCCGAGTCGTTCTGCTTTTTCAGAATGTCGAGCATGCGTTGTTTGATTTCGTTTCTTTTTTCGAACAGTTTCGCAATATTTTCTCGCTGTGGATTGTAGAATTGGTCGTAGCTCATCTGAAAGAATGTGTGGATATCTCGCAGTACGTGCAGCGTGTCTTTCTCGACTTCCACTTCTTGTAAGATGATCCCGAGTTGCTTTAGTTCATCACCCAGGTCTTCGAGGTTTTCAATTAAATAGTACAGGCTTGAGCTGCCGAATGTCATCATTTTGTGACTTTTATTCAAATGTCGAAGGCAGAATGACGTGAACTTATTCACATCGATATCTTGGTGCTCGAGGCTCCGTAGTCCAACGGAGTCGCCGTCTTTCCACGCTTCTCCGCACAGTGCAGTCATATCAAGCAGCAAGAGCATTGCCCGTCGTAGAATAACATCGAAATCCAAGTCGATGTTACTCGTGATCGCGTGAATTTCCAGGTGATTCTTCTTAATGTTCAACAGCTCGAATCCCATCAACTCTGGGACTTTGTCTTTCACTGTCATCATCGTCTCTCGTGTGTCGAACTTCACGACGATTTTATCATATCCTCGCTGGTATGCTCGTCCGATAGAGCGTGTGACCAGTTTCTTTGGCAATCCTCTGACATCGAGTGTTAATTCCTGAAGGATCTGTTTCTTCTCCGTCGAGAGATAGAGTGTATTCCCCATATCACTTAAATTGAGTTCGTCGCCAGCCTGGAGGTGGTTTTTCTTCACCCACGCAGAAGGGACTGTGACTGTGAGTGCTCGCACCCCTTGCCGCACAAGTTTTCTATTCATACGAGGAGGAGTCATATAGAGCATATAAAGATTACGATGCTATATAAATATATCTATTCTGAATAGAATTATATATTCTAAATATATAGTATATGGGAAATAAATATATAAGGTTCTGCATTCCCTTTCTTGGGGTGGACCTATGAAGCAGTACCTCGAAGAGCAAGAATTCGAACCAATGCCAGATACGTACTACGAGTATCTCGAAGAAAAAGAGGAAGGACTCGGACAAAAGAAACATGTCTGTTGGCGCATTCCTCTACAGCAAAGCGAGCTGTTTCTCCTCTACATCAAACATCTCATGATCGACGATAGGTAACGAGTAAAGCTACAGCCGCACCAAACATGCTTCCAAGAAGAAAGACGATCGCGAACTCTCTTGACATCGGGGGGAACGTGAATCGCTTCTTCTCTGGAAAATAGAGATCTGTGTGTGAAAATTCAAGTGCATATTCTGCGAATGTGAGTGCACTATACGGAGCAGCGGCAGCAAGATCTGCAGCGTACCTCGTATAACTGTGCCCAAGAACCGGGAAGATGCCCCGCGCAATCTGCTGCTGGACAATGACTGTGTTCGCCGCGATCTTCTCCTGAATAAGTGTGTCGACAACCGCATTATCAACAAACAATGTACTCGCAAGGATGTTTGCCTGTGCCTTTGCCTTTGCAGCTAAGAGAATGCAGAGGAGTGGCTCCTCGTTGTACGATTGCTCGAGGACATCCTGTGCAGTGAGCACGAGTGTCTCAGAATAGAAGCCGACGTAGTTCACTCGTTCTTCTGCTTCAAGGCGCATCGCAAGGCATACCTCCTCCAGGTGTGCTTCATCAACAACGATACGCGGTCCGGGCATGCCAAAGAATGCCGTCCATTGCGTAATGCTTTGCAGCCGTTCCTCTGCGAAGCCGAGTTGCGCAGGTGTTGGATCTTCTAACAATTGCTCCGCTTCATGAATACGCTCAAGGACGATCGCCATAATCTGCAGGTCGTTTGTCGTCGTGATATCGTGTGTTGCGAGGTCGTATTTCGCTTGTGCGAGCTCGTCAGCAAGTAGTGTTTTTCGTTCTGCTCGCTCATCCTCTGTGAGTGCGGTTGCGAGCATACTACTCAGCTCCGCATTGCTACTGAAGCAGAGGCTCGCACGCGAATACTCATGTGTTGCTTGCTGTATTCTTGTTGTGTAGTTGTTGCTGTCATTGTACGAAAGGCCCTGCTCACTGACAGCTTCACGAAGTTCTCCATTCCTGTCACAGAGTGCGTCTGTGATGACACGCATCCTCGCTTTGTATGCGGATGGCTCGCTGATTGCTTCGTAGGTTCTTCTATAATCCTTCCCTGTGATCTCGAGTAGCGCCTCTTCAAGTGTGCCGATTTTCACGACAAGAATGCCGTCCGATATCTCCTCAACAATGCCTCTGTTGAGTGTGATGTTCGTCTCGTTATCATACCGTTGATTGAGTAATGGAATGAGTACTTTTGTGATGCCGTTCTTCTTTGCACTCGCAACTTTGTGAGAGATGCCACCCACAGGCCCTATGAGGCCGCCGCTGTTGATCGTTCCCGTCATCGCGACCGTGTCATCTATATCAAGATTATCGAGGACTGCGGTCGTGAGCACTGCGATTGCAGCTCCCGCGCTCGGACCGCCAACGATGGAGCTGCCGGAGCGGATCGTGTAGAAAAAATCCCAGCGAGCACAATTTTCTTGTAAGAAATTACACGCGATCTGATTCGCGAATCGTGTAGAGCCTTGTGTATCCAATTGGCTGAGCGGGAAGCTGTCAATATAGATAGCTCCATTCCCTGGCTTGATGCTGAGGTAAATGTCTGCTGTGCTCCCTTCCTCTCCTGAAAAAGTTAAGAGAGTCATATGACCCGAGCGTGCCTCCACGGCCGTAAGTGTGAGTAGCAGTACGAGGAGTATCCAGTACTTAGCCACCCTTGTTCCTCCCTCTCGCCTCCACCTTTTTGAATCGGGCCCAGACGTCAGAGGAGCCGTAGCCGTTCCTGAAGTGTTCGAATGCTTCCTCGGCAACTGTTGGGTGCTTCTCTAACGCCTGCTTGAATACGTGCATATCGACTGCTTTGTCCTCGTCTCGCTGTGACGAGAAGCTCAGGCCGAAGTCAATGAATGTTATTTTTTTGTTGTAAATCATATTACTCGTAGTTAAGTCGCCGTGAATAATGTTGCTGTCATGGAGCTTTCTGACATTCCTTCCTATTTCCTCTGCGAGTGCTGGTTGCTTGTCAAGGACTTCTTTGACTTGCTGTCCTTCGATCTTTTCTAGTTGCAGCGTGCTTTCATCTATTGTCTCGACTGCCGGGACGGGAACACCTGCAACACGTGCTTTCTCGAGGATTCGTGCTTCTGCTCGTGTTCGTTTTTTCCTGAGTTGTTCGTCAAGTTGTGGGTGCCTGTACCCTTTAACCTTCCTCTCTTTTGTGACTGTTTCTTTATCGAATGTGATAACAGCTTCTGCGCCGATCATGGTGCACGAGAATGTTCGTGTGTTTTTAAGGATTCGGAAAGATTCAAGAAGGGGTATATGTTCTCCTTAGTGCCCTGCGTCCTTAAACGCCCAGAGCGCGAGCGATGATGGCGCGCGAGTAGCGCAGGGTTACTTCCGTATCCTCGTCATATTGCCACAACAACGACACTGATACACAACATGATCCTTCCTCGTCCGAACTTGCAACGTTTTACTTGTAAAGAACACGGAACACTTCCTGCAGTGTTTCCTATTGTACGCACGTAAACTGATTCGTTTTCGAGAGGAGATCTTCCGCGCGAGCGCGACATACCTATTCGCCAAGTATGGCTCTTGAGGTGCAACCTCTTCCGCGAACAAAAACAGCTGCTTGATATCTTCTCGGTCCCCCATGCAACTGCGTGTCGAGGAGTGTTATATAAACTCTCGCTGTAAACATTTATAAAGCTCCTTCCTAGGAAGCTACTGTGGCATTCCTCGATAAACTCAAGAATCTAACGAAGAAATTCAAGAAAGGTGCACCAGCGAAGAAAGTGTTCGTGCTACAGGAAGATGAGATTGAGCAGTGGCCTGACCAGGTCGCGACGCAGTACGGCATGGATGCTGCATTTGAGGAGTTTCAAACTGCATTCAAAGCACGACAAACACAAGTTATTGCATCACTCGCACCGTTTACAGATGAAGCGTTCCTTGCGAAGATACCTGAACGCGCAAGAACTGTGAATGCCGTCAATGCGAAATCGTTTGCTGACGCGACGAAACCGTTCTTGCAAGCAAGGTTTACCTCGCTGGAGACGTTCGAGCACGATCATGATGATTTCATGGAACAAGTAAATGTCTTCGCGAACCATGTGAAGACGAGTACCGCTGTCCTGCAAGAATTTTTTAAGACGCAGCTCACCGTAACACAGGAGCACATCAAAGAGCTCGAAGACAGTGTGATCAAGGCTGTTGACATGCTCGATAAGCACGGCTATAGCACGGTAAAAACGATTCGAGAAAAATTAGCCACGTTATCCGGTACTGATGAGCGAAGAGAAAAGTACAAAGAACTGATGGAAGCGCTCATCACGAAGCGAGATACCGTCGAGCAAAAAAGAGCAAAACTCGAGAAGCGTATTGACGGAGACCGCGGGAAAATTCGGAACAAAGAAGCACTCCCTGCACTGGAAAAGCTCCAAGCACTCGAGCAAGAGCTGCACGACATCACGACTTCCTACGTCAATGTGTGCAAAAATGTCAAGAAATATCTCAAGAAACATGAGGATATAACGTTAGAAGCGACTGCACAACAAACGATAAACGAGCTCCCAAAGAATCCCGAGCAATACATTCGAGATCACCAAGGGGATGTTTTTTCGATCGTTGCAGATCAGCTCGAACAGCACGGACGTGGCGCCGTCGGGAACTTAATCGATCGACTCCGTAGCTTTAGCCCGCAGAAAGATGCCACGCGTATTGAAGCAATTCTCCCCGAGCAAACACAACTCAAGCAACTCATGATGAAAGACATTGCTGCGCTGAACATTTATGACAAGCAGCAGTTCTTACTACGCGCGAAGCAAGAAGAGAAAGAGCTCGCGGCGAAGATTACCTTCTTGCAAGCAGAATTAGACGGTGGCGAGCGTCTCCTCATCAAGCGAGAGATCAAAGACGCAGTACTCGCGATGGGCATCACTGTGCAAGGTGGCGCGCAAATCATTCTAGACGAAGTCATGGACAAGGACGACGTGGAGTCTGACGATGAACTGGACAAAGCATTCGAAGAAACACAGATGAAAGAAGAGAAACTTGAAGAAGAGCTCGATGAAGAAGACGCAAAACAAAAGCCTGCCACGGACGAGCACGATGATGTGTTGAACAATGTACGTGGGGCAGCATGAATTTCCACGAGTTTTGCGCACAGTTTGGTGCGCTTGAGCACGTCGTGCAGATCGGCAAGCGCTATTTTTACGATCCTGCAGGCTTACACCGGGACGATTGGGATATCTTCTCTGTCGGCATGTATCTTGGCGAAGAAAAAAAGACCTTCAAGCCGAGCAGCGCGCTCATAACGTTGCTCGCAACTGAAAAAAAAGTTGTACTGAACGAGAAGGCCACGTGGCTCTTCCTCTGCGGCAGGGACGTCTTCATGGGTGGCGTTGTTGCAGGCGAGTTTCCGAAGAACGAACTCGTCTTCGTTGTAGATGAGCGTGAGAACGTGCTTGGGTACGGCAAAATAGCGAAAGCGTTTTCAAAGAAAAAGTCACACATATACATACAAAATCTTTTAGATAAGGGAGAATACCTTCGTAGAGAACGATGAAATACCTCTTCCTACTCTGCCTGTTGCTCGTTGCCTGTACTGCCGATGAAGCTCCCACGAAGCCAGTTCCACCGCCGAAAGAGTTCGAGATGGACGTGTACGATAATGGGTTTCACCCTGATAAACTCATCCTGCGGCAAGGAGACCGAGTACGCATTACATTCACGAGCAATGAAGGACCACACAACGTAACGCAGCAAGAATTCGGCATGCGTGTGGAACTCAAGGATGGCGAAACAAGCACAGGAACGTTCACAGTGCTTGCACCTGGGAACTATACTATCGACTGCGTCGATGGCTGCGTTGGAAAAGTCTCTGCACGCATTGTTGTGAACACATAAAAAGGGCTTGTGGTTCTTCTTTTCTATGAAACTCGGAATATTGTATAGCTCTGGAAAGGATAGTACGTTTACCTTATGGTATTATCTTGAACAGGGATGGGATGTCTCGTGCTTGTTGTCTCTCTTGCCAGAGAACCCTGATTCGTACATGTTCCAGAACCCCTCAAAGGACCTATTGGAACGGCAAGCTACGAGCCTTGGCATGCCTTTGCTGCTCCAAGAGACCGCTGGTGAAGAAGAGCAAGAACTTGAGGACTTGAAGAAATTGCTAGAGAAGGCGAAGAAAGAATGTGGGATCGAAGGCGTCGGGGTTGGTGCACTCGCTTCTGATTATCAACACGAGCGTGTGAATCGTATTTGCGAGGACGTAGGACTGAAAACGTATGCGCCACTGTGGCATAAAGAGCAGGAGCAGTTACTACGGGAGATGATTGACAGCGGCTTTGACATTCGCATGACGCGGATTGCTGCTGATGGCCTCTCAGAAGAGTGGCTCGGGAAACAATTAACACAGGGAGATGTTGATCAATTAGTGCAGTTATCAGAAAAAGGATTCCATGTTGGTGGTGAAGGAGGAGAATTTGAGACGATTGTACTGGACGGACCGATTTTTTCTGAGAAAATTACTATTTCTTTTGAGAAAGAGATGGAAACTGCGTATAGAGGGGAGTTGCTACTTTCGAAAATTAAAAGATATTGTAGTTTCAAAAACTCCTGAAGAGCTATCCGAACTCTTTTTCTAGTTCAGCAACCGCCTTCTCTCTTGCTACTTTGAGTTGTTTGTCAGTTGTTTTTCTCTTTGATTTTCCGTAGACACTATTCAGTCGACGAAGAATTTCCTCTTTTTCAAGAACACGCATTTTATCTCGGATTGCTTCTCTGATAAACTCCGTTTTTGTTGTATATCGATGTTTTTTCATGAACTGCTCCATCTCCTGGGAGAAGGAATCATCGAGTTTCAAGCTAATTGAATCCATACTACTAGGTAATACTAAGTAGTATATAAATATTGCGTCCACTGGTCAAAAAACCCACTGGACATGCACGCGTAGCGAATTTAAAGGGAGAAATTCTTAGACTACTATGCAGCGCTCGTTACGAGAGTTCACGCAAGTGCTTGTGCCACACGTGTTCATCCCAAATACGAGCAACGCAAGAAGAAGGGGGTTATCCGAACGTATGATAAAGAAGCGATTAGAACGAGACGGCTGGCTGGTATGGCGCGGCTCCTTAGTAGGTGCACACAAAGATGAAAGCAGATATCCGAATGTTCGGAGAAAATATGCAATCCTGCATGAACTATTAGAACAGCATCACCCTGACAAGATCAGCACACTCGAGTACATGTGCTACGTCCATCACGGGATTCCTGATTTGCTCTGTTTCAGGAAGAGTCTGTTTAAGTTCGTTGAGTGTAAGTTAGGACATGAACAACTCAGTCAGAGACAAAAAACATGTATTCGGAAGCTGCAAGAGCTCGGGTTTCCTGTCGAAGTGCATAAACTTGTAGATGATTGCACAAAAACGAGAAGAGCGACGATTGACTTACATTCTGGCGAGAAGATTATTCACGAGAAGCAGGAACGCTTACGGAGGAAATATGCGAAACGTATATAAATTAGTTCCTATTACCGGAACTATTATGAAAAGCAAAGAAACACAGCTCCTTGAACTCTTCTTCAACCACCCAACGAGGCAGTGGCATTTTGAAGCGTTGTTGAGAGAAGCATCTATTACACGAAGCAAAGCAAGTTTGTGGCTCAAGAAATTCATACAAGAAGGATTCATCAAACGTATCAAACCTCAAGGTAAAATGCCATATTATGTGAGTAAGCACGAATCAGCAGCGTACAGAAATAGAAAAAGACTTTACGCGCAGCAACAACTCTATGAAAGTGGCCTGCTTAACTATCTCCATAATCTCAGCGCAGAGACAGTTGTCTTGTTCGGGAGTTTCGCTCGATCAGACTGGCATGCCGGAAGTGATGTCGATGTGTTCGTTTACGGAGATGAAGAGCTTGACCTCAGCACCTATGAAACTACGTTGCACAGAGAGATTCAAGTGTTTACTTGCAAAAACAACGAAGAGCTAGAAAAATATGGTGCAGGATTAGTAAACAACATACAACGAGGAACGTTCATTAAAGGGAACGTTGTTGATATGCGTGTATGATCGATGTGAACGTGAAGGTATGTTTGTTGCACTTGAAGAAGTAGACAAGGAAAAAATACAATCAATGGTGCGCATTGCAGCAGGCGACATTTCTGCAGCAGAACGATTAAAAAAAGAGTTAGATGACGAGAGCATCGAGTGGAACAGTGTGTACAAGCTCTACTATGACGCGATACATGAACTCACTGAAGCATTTCTCCGGTTCGATTTTGTGAAATCTGCCAATCATCAATGCTTATTCGCATATCTTTGTGAAAAATATGCATATGAATTCCGATTCTTTGAAACGATGCGAAAAAAGAGGAATGGCATCAATTATTATGGAACAGCAGTACAACATACTGACTGGCAACACATTGAAGAACAGTTCTACACATATGTTCGTAAATTACAAAAAAATATCGAGGAGCGGTTATGAAGCGATATCCACACAGTCTCCTCATCATTTACGTGGTGTTCTGGGCAGCCTTAGCAGTCAGTCCAGCGAATAGATTCGATTGGTTTCTCGAGAACATTCTCGTGTTCATCTCCATTCCTGTTCTCCTCTGGACGTACGTGAAGTTTCGTCTCTCGAATCGTTCGTACACGCTGATCTTCATTTTTATGGTGTTACACACCATCGGTTCACACTACCAGTACGCTGGCGTTCCCTTCGGCTTTTGGCTCCAAGATCTTTTCGAGTTATCGAGGAACCATTATGATCGTATCGTGCACTTTTCCTATGGGTTATTGCTCGCATACCCTGTGAGAGAGCTCTTTTTACGTCTCGCAACAGTCCGTAGCTCGTGGAGCTACTGGTTCCCTATTGAACTGACACTTGCGTTTTCTGCTCTCTTCGAGATTATCGAGTGGCTTGTCACGATTATTGTCAGTCCTGAAGCAGGGGCTGCGTATCTCGGCATTCAAGGAGATGAGTGGGATGCGCAGAAAGATATGGCCCTCGCCGGCCTTGGCGCTGTGCTGAGCATGTGTGTGACT
The DNA here is from genome assembly GCA_028818155.1 of Candidatus Woesearchaeota archaeon. Classification (GTDB taxonomy): domain Archaea; phylum Nanobdellota; class Nanobdellia; order Woesearchaeales; family UBA525; genus UBA525. The sequence continues at coordinate 76,572 of JAPPOH010000014.1, forward strand.
GCGCTTGTGCAGAACGACAAGTAACGAGAGAAACTACAGAGGATACCGTGCACGAATGGCATCCAATCTTGGACGATCAATGTTACTTCCCGAGTGTACGAGCACGACATTGACAGGCCTTCCAAGCTCGTTCGCATATGCCTCAAGATTGACAGCCCCTGAAATGAGCGAAGCCAACGGTGTAGCTGCGGCACCTTCCACAACGTTCATCATGTCAACCATACCAGCACCCTTTACATGTTCCCCAAGCATCTTTGCAGTTTCATTTTGTCGTCTCATTCTCTCCTGCGTCTCGGCAATGTATGCATCTCCGTATACCATCGCTATTGCTTGCTCGATAGCCCCTTCAGGGACAGTGACAATATCATCAACGAACCTGCGGACGCAACCAAACATGTCTGGAGATGCGCTCTTCACCATGATGCCGTCAGCACATGTTGTTGCTTCCATATCTGTTGATTCTGGAACAAGTGCTTCTGCCTTGAATGAGCGCGCCATAGAGTCAGCTGCTCCAGATTGGACGCCAACAACGTATGTTTTGCCTCTGCCTGGCTGAGTTTCATAGTGGTCAGCAATCATTCCGACACCAGTGATAAGGCCTCCGCCACCAACAGGTACGATGATAACATCAGGGTGTGTTCCTTCCAGATATTGTTGCGCCATTTTTTCGTGGTCGACCGATATGCCACTGTCACGACTCTGTGGCATCCCTGTCATCTTCTCGAAAATCTCGTATGCGATAGTTGCTTGCCCGCAAATCACTGCAGGATCTTGATATGCGTGTACGTATGTTGCGCCTGTTTCTTCTACTCTTTCTTTCGCAGCCAGCACCGACTCATCATAAAACGCACCTTCAAGAACGACATCAACGAATTCTCCACCGAACAATTTCACACGATCAATTTTCACCTGTGGTGCTCCTTCTGGCATGAATATCGTTGATTGAATGCCGTACTTTGCTGCGGCGAGCGCAACACCTTGCGCATGGTTTCCTGCGGAGGCAGTTACGACAGATGAGGGAAGATTTCCCTCACGCTCTCGTGTTTTAAAGAATACTTCTGCGCCGCGACGCTTGAATGTGCCTGCTTTCTGCATTGAGTCGAGTTTTACTACTGCGCCTTCCACGAATTCTCTTTGAGGTCCAAGAGCGCGCTCGATAGAACTTGCAGGTCCTAGTTTGTCACGCATGTACGGAACAATCATAGGTGTTCGTTCGAATATTCCACCATCTGGGCCGCATAGGTGTTCGCATGCCGCTCCGATACTCTGCATACTCAACTTATCGACAAGTGCCATTCGACGGAGAGATGTGCGTTTCTTTATATATTTTACCACTTTTAAGTGCTAATGGCAACACCGCGGCACGCCCTTCTTAATCATCAGCAAATTCACAGGATACGCGGCAATATACCCTCCAGTCAGCGCAAGTAACATCCCAAACCAGAGAATCGGATCAGAGAACCCAGCATCCATCACGCCAGGCGTATAAATCTGAATCAGCACTTCCGTCGCTTCCATCACAGAAATAGAAATCACCTCACCGAGCGCAATAATCTTGAACGCCTCCTTCACAGTCTTACCACGCTTCTTCAATGGAAGAATGCCAAGAAAGAACCCAAACACGAAACCAAGAGACACACCAAGCGTAATCGACTGCCACGTCGCCCAACCAAGCGACACACCGATCAGCACACCGACAACCTCACCGAGACCGCAGCCAAGTAAACAGTGTGCGGTTGTTGAAGCAGCGAGCTTGTAGTAGCTCATACCGACACCATAATAAACGCGCCTGGCAAAGAAGAACACATGACGTTCATTCGTATGAGTGTTGCGGCACTTCTCCTCCTTGCAGGCTTGAGCACGCTCCTCATCACATCGAGCGGACTTGGCTTCCGTATCGAGAGTCTCTCAGATATCATCGGGGTCATCAGCATCATCCTCGGCTGTACGCTGCTCGCCGTGCGTTGAGTCACATTGCCCCATCCACGAACCATCAGGCATCTGATGGCACGGCATCTCATCCATATTCTGTGTGTCGCCACAGTCGCCCATCCACGAACCATCAGGCATCTGATGACAGGGCATCTCATCCATGTGGTGTGCTGCCGGGGGTTCTGTCGTTGTACATGCGATAATGCATAACAATCCAATAAGTGCTAGATATTTCATTCTCGTACCTCCACGTTCATCATTGCCATCATGCCAGCATCAAGGTGTTCAGCAATATGGCAGTGCATCATCCACATGCCAGGATTGGTGATGTCAACAAGTAAATCATACGTACTGCCCGCGGGAATGAGTGTTGTGTCCTTCCACACCATGTTCTCGTTCCTTTCTCCATCTTTCTCAATGACGAGGAACCGTTGTCCGTGCAAGTGGATCGGGTGTTGCATTGGGTGCATGCTGTTTTCTTTGTTCGTAAAGCGCATCTTGATAATATCACCGAGTTTTGTATCGATCATAATGTCCATATTCTCTTTCCCAGTTGCCGTATCGCGAATCACCCACGTCACGTCTTTTGTTGTGTGTGCTTTGTTCAACTCTTGCATCGTGTCTTCCCATTCGATAGGACCTGCTTCATGCATCTCATGGTGCATGTCTGGCATCTTGATGTCAAGCTCAAAGTCATAGTCTGGTTCTTTTGAAAAGTGATGCTGCACATCACTAATTTCCTCAATAATTTCTTCATTCTTTCGTTCTTCAAAGAACACGGAAGCGAAATTGTTTCTTGCAGGGGTATCCTTGACAAGTACCGTGACAAGGTTATAGATCTTGCCAGCTGCCCTGTGTTGTATCGTGTACGTTTTTGCTGTTGGAAAGTGCACATCAACGATGTATCGCTCTGCAGGGCCAATAATCAGCTCATCAATGAGTTCCTCTCGCTCATAGAAGCTCAGGTCAGAAGCGATCCGCTTCATAGACGCGCCTGGCACGACAAGCTTGAATGGCCTGGCGTTCGCGACATTTGTGATATAGAAGCGAACAACATCCCCTTCATTCGCATCCATAGCAAACTCTTCCTCTCCGTTTACAAGCATAGTGTTGCCGAAACGACCCATGATCGCGTGGTCTGCATGATCCTTCCCGTACTCGAGCTGCTCACCTTCTAATAGGATGTCATCGAGCATCAGGACTTCTTCTCTATTCACCTTCGCATCGTAATTGTTTGGGAGCACGATCATGTTTCCTGCGAGGCCTGCGTCTTGCTGGATATCTTCTCGGACGTGTGGGTGGTACCAGAACACGCCATCGTCAGGGAAGCTCACAGTATAGACATGTTTCCCGCCAGGCAAGACTGGATCTTGTGAAACACCAGGGACGCCATCATCTTTCACATCGTGTCGCAAGCCGTGCCAGTGCACTGTTGTCTCCTGGTCTATGTTATTTCGGAAGTTGACGGTGATCGTTGCGCCTTGCTTTGCTCTGAGGACAGGACCGGGGATCATGCCGTTGTACCCGTACATTCTGATTGTCTGTCCATTAATCTCTTTTTCAACGATTTCTGATGTGAGATCAATCTCATCGCCGTTTTTCACATAGAGAATCCTTGACGATGCTGCTTTCGCAAGGTCTTCCCGCTCAGCAATAGTGAATATCTCTGGTGCTTCGTCACATCGCCCCATCCACGTGCCGTCCGGCATCTGATGGCAAGGCATGTCATCCATATTATGTACTCCTTGAACTGTTGGTGCTGTCGGTGAGCACGCGACAAGTAATAATGTAAGGGCAATAATGTACCTCATGCGTCACCTCGACAATGCACACGAACATGGTTGTCAACGATATGCATGAGTTCATCAATATTTTCCTCGATGGCATAAATTCTGAACTTGCCGTCTTTCTCTTTTCTCACGATACCTGCGTTCTCTAATTTTGTGAGCGCGTGTGAGACTGCTGATTGTTCAAGGCCTGTTTCTGAAGAGATCTCCGTGACGTTTTTTTGCTTTTTCCGCAGTGTATTCACAACTAAGAGCCTATTGTGATTCCCAAGCGCGTCAAAGAACGTTGCATGCGGCCCACATAAGCAATCTTCACATTTACAGTTCGTACACCCACACTTCATATGAAGAATCATTCATATGTTGTATTTAAGTCTTGTGCATTTATCTCATCGAATTGCGCTGCTGCTTGCTGCACTATTTGTTTAGCTTTATTGATATCCTGTAGCGCAATCTGATATTCACGACGGTCAATCTGCGCGAAAGCATCTTGTAAAAGCTCTTGTGCCACCTGCACACTCTCATCTATAACTGCAAGAGCATCATCTGTCCCTTCTAATTGACTCAGCTGATTTATGGTCTCATTGACAACGTCTGCGTTACTCTGTATCTGCTCTCTGATTGCACTCGAGATCATGCTATCTGTTTTTTTCGCAAATTTAATCGCATCAACGTAGTTCTCCTTCTCAATAAGTGCTTTCGCTCGTTCGAACATCTTGAACGCGTCGCCTGCATCGATCTGAAATTGTTGTGCCGCGTTCATATCAAATTGCAGTTCTTTCACTGCTCGCTCTGCATCTCCTTTTTTACTGAAGAGCGTGTGGGACATGATACGGGAAAGGAACACATATGGGAAGAGGTTAAAGAATCCTTCAGCAACCTCACCGAAAACAGGAATTGTGCCAAGTGGGAAAAAATTTGATGCTTCCCAAGCCGCCATACCTGCCATACCGAGAGCTGGGCCCAATCCAACGATTTTTCGTTCGTGAATGAAGACGCCAACAAGAATAATTGCTGCTGCTGTGAAATCGCCTGCATCAACGCCAATAAGTCCGACAAGAATTAAGTTATCAGCATGCGAAATGCCAAAGTCAACAACGTAGTCGTAAATGAGTGCACCAATATACCTGCGAAACAAGAAGACGAGAACGATAAATACAACAAGTGCTACAATCACTACCAGTTTCCAATTCTCGAAAATTGTCTTTGCAACGCTAAGATACTTGTACCAGTCAAGGAACTCGAACATGCAGATTCTTCAGAAGCGGGCTATTTAAACGTTATACACAGAAAGGAATATAAGGAGAAATCCTACCGATACATTGTGAAAGTCCTTATCGTTGGTGGGGGAATTGGCGGTTTAGCGCTTGCAGGTTTTCTGAAACAAAAGTCCATTGATTGTGTTGTGATAGAGAAATGCAAACAATGGCGAACAATCGGGTATATTTTAGCGCTCGCTCCCGTTGCAGTAAAGCAAATTAACGCGCTTGGTGCAAGCGCAGTTCTTGCAAACAGTGCGAAGGTGCAAGGACATATCATCAAGAATGCATCTGATAAAGTCATCCTGGAGAAGAGTTTTGATGTGTACGAAAAAAAATACGGGCCGACATGTGAAGTGGAGCGAGAAGAGCTGCACAAAACGCTCAGAGAAGTAAATAAGGATACTGAAATACGCATGAACACCACCATCGCAGCACTTGATGAAACATCAGAGGGTGTCAACGTAACATTCTCTGACGGAAAGAAAGAGCAATTCGACATCGTTGTTGGCGCTGATGGCATCAATTCACAGCTACGAAGCATGATACAACCGAAAGCAACAACTGACTATTCCGGTGCGACATTCTGGTTCATGTGGGTGCCGAAAGTCACAAAAATTGAGAGTATTGTGAACTATATTGGGGAAGGACAGCTTGTTGGTCTGTACCCGTGCAAAAAACGAGACAAGATGTGCGTACTCTTCATGGTACCAAGGAAACAGCATAGCATTACCGATCCGAAAGAGAGTATTCCATTCCTCAAATCGCACTTTCGCAACATGAAAGGACACGTCCCTACTGTTCTCGAGCATCTCCCTGCAGAACCGGACGCAATGTATCATCATGACGATGATGAAGTGCACCTCAGGAACTGGTACAAAGGAAGAATTGTACTCCTAGGTGATGCAGTGCACGCACTTTCGCCTGTGTTCGGTCTCGGTGCTGCGATGGCATTAGAAGATGCTGCAGTCTTATCAGAGGAACTCGCGCGGTGTGACAACCATACCGCTGCATTTGAGAACTACAAGCAACGACGATTTCCGCGAGTACACAAGATCGCCACTATGTCACGGGAAGTGCATGCGCTGTTCAGGCTCTACGAAGTACCATTACTCAAAAAACTCCTGTACAAATGCACCATACCATTCGCAAGCAGATTCTTTAAAAAATATTACAAGAATGTGAACACGTTCTTTCAGGACGACATCTAGCGGACGATTTGATGGAGAGAATAACAATTCATATTTTCAACGTCGTGACTTTACTAATCCCGTGCTCGTTCATGCTGATCCCGTAGAGGTTGTCAGCCTCTGAGATCACAGAATCGTTGTGGCTCACCACGATGTACTGTGCGTTCTTGCAATACTCACGGACTAATTTCGCGAGGCGCTCACTATTGTGTTTATCTAATGCCGCGTCCACCTCATCAAGGATGTAGAAGTATGCTGGTTCGTGTTCTTGAATAGCAAACAAGAACGCAAGGGCGGTCATGGTCTTCTCTCCGCCTGAAAGGGAGCGAATGTCCATGAATTTTTTCCCTGTGAGTTTCACTTTAATGGAGATGCCACCCTCGAAGATATCATTCTTCTTCTCTATTTCCAGGAATGCTTCTCCTTTTGTGCTCAACGCGAGGAATATTTTCTTGAAGTTCTCGTTTAAGACTTCAAAGGTCTTCATGAAGATATCTTTCTTTTTACTGTCTATTTCGTTGATCATGACGAGGACATCTTGTCGCTCTAGTGTCAGCTTCTCTTTCTTTTCAACGATCTCTTTGTATTCTGTTTCCACATGCTCGTACATTTCGAGTGCTTTCATGTTTACTGCACCGATGCCTTCCAGTAATCGTTCGAACTGTTTAATCTCGAGGAGGCATGCTTCTTCCTTTTTGTCTTTGAAAACGTCAACATCTTCGTATTGTGCTGCCTCTTCTTCGAAGCCTGCCAACTCAGCCTTGATGCGCGCTAATTCCATGCTTGCATTCGTCACTTTGATCTCGAATTCTCGAATTTTTAATTGGTTAGTATCCGCTTTCCCATCTAGTTCAGTGATTGTATTCGCTGCGACTTCTCGTTTCTTGAACAAATCTTTGAATTGTGCGAGGAATTCTTTCTCTTTCGCGTCTTTTGCTTTGAGTTCTTTCTCTTGGACTTTGAGTGTTGCTGCGATTTCTGCTTGTTCTTTGGTGAAATCATTGATTTCTTTGTCTTGTTGTTTCAGAATATTTTCAATACGTGCTGCTTCTGGGCCCAGGACGCTCTTCACTTGTGCTTCGTTCGTCTGGAGTTGTGTTTGCAGTTCTTGCATTCTCTCCCGAATGCTTTCTTGTTTCTCTTCGAAGCTTGTGAGCTGTGCTAAGACTTCTGGTGAGCGGAGTGCGCTGATCTGATCGCGGAGTTGTTGTTTTTCTATCTTGTATTTGGCGAGTTCTTTGTTTGCGCTGCTGACTTTCATCACAAGATCATCTAATTCTTTCTCTAATTCTTTGGAGCCTTTGATCAAGTTTTTCTTCTCTTCTTTGTTCAACCCGAGGTCCTCGCTGTCGATATGCAGTGTTTTCTCTAGCGTGATGATTTCTGCTTCTAAATTGCCTTTGTGTTCCCTGAGTCTGTCGATTGCTTCTTGGTTTTCTTTCCGTTTTCTCTCCACTGTTGCAAGGACGCCTTCTTGATCTGCTAACTCCACACTGAGTTTGTCGATTTTTTCCGTCATCTCTTTCTGCTGGAAGCCTGTTCCTCTCTTCTTCTGTCGGAAACCGCCTTGCATTGCGCCAGAGACTTCTGCTAAATCACCGTCTAGGGTAACAGTGCGGACTTTCCCAAGTTGTTTTCTTGCAGTGCTGAGGGAATCAACAACCCATGTGTTGCCAAAGACATACTTGAAGACTTTCTCGTATCTGGTATCGAAATCTATTAACTCCACAGCAGCGCCGAGGACGCCAGGTGTTTTTCCTGGTTTCTTGACGTCTGGCGCTTTCAGCTTGTTCATTGGGAGGAATGTCGCGACGCCGTATTGGTTTTTTCGCAAATACTGAATACATTCGCTCGCTGTCTTATCGTCTTCAACAACAATACCATTAATGCGACCGCCAGCAGCAATCTCTAGCGCGACTTGGTGTTCTTTCTTGACTTTGCCGAGTTCTGCAACTGTGCCAATAATACCACGGATCTTTTCCTTTTGTTCTAATATCTTGCTGATAGCAATACCGCCAGCTGCACCTTCTTTCAACGAGGCGTTTTGTGCCTGTAATTTCGTTAAACTCTCTGTGATGGTTGCAACCTTCCCTCTTGCTGTCTGGATTTGTGATGCGTGTGTTGCATCATCAGATAATGCTTGCTGGAGTTCTTTTGTTAACTTCTTGAATGAATCTTGCTTGCTCTTGAGTGTGGCGAGTTGTCCTTTGTTTGTTTTTTCCGCTTCGAGCACTTTTGCGATTTTCTCATCTGCTTGCTCAATCAGAATGTCTTTCTTGTCCTTTTCACGAAGAAGCTCTTGCTGTTCCGCACGAAGTTTGCCGAGTTCTTCTTGGAGTTGCTCCGCCTTTTTATCAATCTCCTCCATCTGTTTGTCGACGCGGCCTGCATCGTCCACTGCATGTTTTGCCTTGAACTGCTTTATTCTTGCGTCAACCTGTGCTTTTTCTTTCTCGTGTTCTCGGAGATCTTTCTGGACGGTTTTCTTTTCTTCTTCGATGTACTTGATTTTGTCGAAGAGCTCTTTGTTTGCGTTTTTGAGCTCGTTTTTTCTATCTTTGACCTTTTGAATCTCATCTCGGAGCTGTTTTGTTCGTGCTTTCTTGACTTCGATTTGGACGCGGAGTTCTTCCACTTCCTTGTGGAGTGCGACTTGCTCTTTCTCGCCTTTGCGCTCGATCTCTTTGTTGACCGCGTCTACTTCTTTTCTGTGGACTTTGATTTGTTCCTTGAGTTCTTCGATTTCTGCTGTGAGTTTGTCTATTTGTTCTTGGTTTTTTGTGATAACTGCTTCGAACTTGTCTTTCTCTGCCGTTTTTTTGTTCATTTTGTTCGTGAGGACCGTTTTCTTGTTTCTTCTGAGCTTGTCCTGGAGGTCTTTGAACTTCATCGCTTGGTCTCGCTCGGATTTCAGTTCTTTCAAGTATGCTTCTCGTTCTGTGATGATGATTTGCGTCTCGTTGAGTTTTTCTTCTACCCTGTTGAGTTCGTTGAGTGCTTTCTGTTTCTTTTCTTCGTAGATGCCGATGCCTGCGATTTCTTCGATGAGGCCTCGTCGTTCAATGCCGGACATCTCAATCAGGTGGACGATATCTCCTTGCAAGATGATATTGTGCCCGTCAGGGCTGATTCTCGCTTTTTCAAGAAGGCCGACGACCTCTGTTCGTGTTCGTTTCTTATCGTTGATGTAGTAGTCGCTCTGTCCGGACTGTTTGATTCTTCGTGTGACTTTGAGTTCTTTTTCTTCAACACCGAAAATGTTTGATTTGTTCTCGAAATAGATGGAGACGGAGCCTTCTTTGGCGGGATTCTTTGCTTTGCCGCCGTTGTAGATTAAGTTGGCTGATTTTTCTGCTCGAAGTCCTTTCGCGCCAGACTTACCGAGCACGAACACGAGCGCGTCGAGGATGTTGCTGTTGTGGACGAACAAATTGTTTGCGACAAAGTTATGATTACCATAAATGCAAAGATCATACACGTATTTTGAACCTGGCACTTCTTCGATTGATGTGATTTCTTCCCAGACAATGTCTGATGATGCGAGTGTTTCGAGAATTTGAAGTTTTTGATCTGCGACGACCAAAATGTCTGAAAGTTCTTCAAGAAGCGCTGTGTAAAGTTGTTCAACTTTTGCAGGTGCAGCAACGCATTGTTGTGTTGCCCATCTGTCACCGACCTTTTTTGGGTGTAATCCGAGCTCAATACTCGCATGACGCATCGGAATATTCGCTATTTTTAACGTTTGAATCAAACTCATTTGGTTTTTTTGCATGTTTCGAATCGCATTCGCGAGTTCATCCCATCGTGCTCGAGCGAGCTTTGTTACTATTTGGATTCCTTTTCGTGAGGGACAGCAACGATTCTCGACATATGCAGCTAACCTCGGATATTCTTTTCGCAAGCACTTCGGCTGCATCCTGAGTACCGTCACGAGATCCTTTACGATGTTGTTTGTTTCTCGCGGAAGCACATCGCTATTTGGGTTTGTTTGGACGTTTCGTGATGCCCAGTGCTGCAATCGCTCTTGTTTCATTCTATGCTGAATGGGAATTTGCATGAATTTCTGCAGATTTTCTTGTCCTTCAATAGAAATTGTTGTGTATTCTCTTTTGATTTTTGCTTTTGTATTTGTTGCGCACTTGAGAGATGTCGTTTTTCTCGAGAGAATGCCGAATCGAAGGAGAAGAAGCTGTACTTGATCGATGAGTTTCGCATTCTTCATAGTGAGTTCAATTGTTGGCGTTGTGTGACTTACATAGCCGTCTGTGTCGATTAACCCGCTGATTAAGGATGCAATTGATTCCTTACTAGAGTGCATAAAAACATCAGGAATGTGCTTACAATCTGTCTTAATTGGTTTTCCTTGTGGCGCTTTAAACACCGATGCAAGGAATAAAGGTAGTTTTTTTGTGCAGAACGTTGCAATATATGCATTATTTCTCTTTGCAATTCGTGGTTCAGTAATATTGAATAGTTCCTTGGTTAGATTGATCCACTCGTCAAGGAGGTGTTTCTTAGCATTTGTCAGTTCAACTCTCTGATGATGTATATATCCATCGCCAATAACAATACCCAACCATCTCCCAAAGTTCCTACTCGTATGCTCTGGAAATCTTATGTATTTATCTCGTTTTGACAATGATTTGATGTCTGGACATTGTGGAAGTGCTTGTTCCTCTCCTTGAATATCCAATTCTCTCGGTGCTGCGATTCTACACCCTTCCGCAAGATTATCGACAACTTCTGAACGTACTTCGCCATCTTTGAGAATCATCACAGGGTGGCAGCCCGTTGTTGTTGCACTCTTTCCTGATTTTGTTGTGAATTTGTAGAGTGTTTTCTCCCCCTCACGCCTTGCGAACGCACCGACTGGGCGCTCCTCGACTTTCATCGTCTTAGGGTTTAAGGTGAGCACTGTTGTATCTGATGTGTTCTTGCAATAGACTCCATCATCTAATGGGAGGAATTCCGTTGCGTTTTCGAGTTCTTTTTCGACGAGTTCGCCTATTTTGACGACTGATCCATCTCCTAAGAGTACTTCAGTGTCCGGGCTCGTACTTTTCCCAGCTCCGTTCGGACCAAGTACTGAGGAGAACTTCTTGCCGAACACTAATTCCGTCGGTTTTGCAAAGGACTTAAAGCCCTTCATCTCCATACGTGTAATCCTCGTTCCCACATCACCATTTCCTTTAAGAACGTATTTAAAGCTTTCGAGGAGGTCTCGACGGCAAAGAAATATATAAGGCATCATTCCTTCTATCCGACATGAACAAGAAAATGGTATTTGTCTATATTTTCTGTGGGCTCCTTCTGACCGCAACATATGGAGTCTATATGATTAGCAACGACATTGGTTTTGTTATTCTAATGTGTGTCATCACAGCCATATTTTTTTCTCTCGCACGTATTCGATTTGTCAAAGGAAATATTGTACAGCATGATTTGAGCATGTACAGGTTAATTTGGAAAGAAGATGCAAAGAATGAGACTCCTGAGGAGAATCTTGCTAAGACAAAAAAACACGCACGTATTTTCATCGGTCTTCTTGTGCTTCTCTTGGTGCTTGCCCTTCTGCCATCTAGCCCGCTTCTCACTCAACTACTGTTTGTGGTTGGAGCTATTGCAGTGCTGTTCTTAGTCGCTGTGCTTGTCGGGTTTTTTGTTCATCTTGTGCCTTATGAAAAGAACGATAATGTCGAAGTCTATCAAGAAGGAATCAAATGCTTCAACAACTTCTTTTCCTGGAAGCAGGTGCAGGAGATCTCATTCCCTGGTTCATACAAAGCTGCTCAGAAAACTGGAAGAGCGCTTGCGGTCGTTGGTCCCCTTGTACGCAGCCTTTGGGGATCACTCTCAACGTACGCAGCTGCAGGGAGAAGTAGCACCACAATACGAATCAAAGCAGATAATCGAATTTTCCTTATGGAGGTAAGAAAAATACAAAAATTTCAGCAAGCATTAGCTGCTGCAGGGTACAAACAATCACAATAACTTCTCAACCGCTTCCTTCTCCGGCCCCTGCACGACAACCTTCCCCGTCGTATACTTGATCACCGTCGTCCTGTCCTTCTTCATCCGGATCACTTCGTACTGGTTCGTTGGCTCACAGAAAGAGAAGCCATGCTCCTTCAAAAACTCAAATTTCTCCACTTCTTTCTTGTGCTCTGGGGCTTTCTCGCCGAAGTCTTCGAGCGTTGGTTGTGACATCCGTTTGTAACTCTGCCATGATTTCCGGAAGAAGTCATGTCCTTCCTTCCATTGACTTTTTAAAAATGCTTGCGTCTTGGGATCTGCAGGATATCCACTCCCGATATCCCCGAATTCCTCTTTGAGTGCCGCGATTTCTCTATCTCTCGTCACTTTCGCGAAAATACTCGCAGCTCCAACGACAGGATAGTTTGCATCCGCTTTGATTTCGCATTGTAACGTAAGATGTTCGTGTTTTGGATCTAATTTAACGAGTGCTTCGCGAACCACAGCTTCGTATTTCTCCGTACTTTTTGTCGGGGAATCAAGAATTACTTTTTCTACTGGAGTATGTTGCACTAATTTATGAATTAAAAGTGCTGAGGTCCGCGCTTCTAGCAAATTCAGGTTATCATGCTGGCCGTCCACAGCCGCGTCGATCTCTGCCGGAGATACAGAAATGATCTCATGAGGAATATCAAGCTGTTCGAAGAGTTGTTCTCTCTTTTCTGGTGTGAGGTCCTTACTATCACGAACTCCTCGTTTTCTGAGGCCTTCCTCATCTTCCGTGGCTGCGATAGCCATAACCATTGAAGCTAGCACAGGCCCACGGCCGCTCTCGTCAATACCTGCGATCATGATCCCCCAAAAAAACTTTATCCTTTAAAAAGACTTTCTCCTGTTTTTCTGAATCCAATAGGGAATTCTGCCGGCCCGGAAATATATGACTTTATGTTCATTTTAAGTTCCTCGTGATACTTCTTTCTTGATTGTTGTATCATCCATGCAGATGCTAATTTTACATTTCATTGCTACCTGTAGCAATTTTAAGCAGTTTACTAATATTATCACTTCTAAATAATATATTACGTTTACTTTTGAAAAGTAAAGTATATAAACACTCACGAAATTGCACTAGAATGGACGTGAAAACACAGCTCGAGCAGGCAGCCACGAGAGCACAGAGCGGTGAAGCATTCATAATTCTCAGAAGAAAGCACGAAGAGCTTGTGTACGCTCAGGAAGTACTCATGCAACCAGCATTCTTCGATTCAGAAAGACTACTTCTTGTCTACGCAGGAGACGGACCAAGCAATGCGCTCACTGCATCGCTGCAAGAAGATTTCGGCGGTGAACGAACAACATACAACGGTTTTCCTGCACTCAGCGTTCCGGAACGTACCACAATCCCCTCAACAAGAGCATATTCGCCATTTGTTGTCACCTTCCACGAAGTGTCGCTCACGGCGCCACAACAAGGTGCGAAAAGAGGTAAACCAGAACGAGCGTATTTCCAGCCAGACGACAAGCATCAGCCACAATGCGATGTAGGTGAAGAATTTGAAACGACTACTTCACAAACAGGTCTGAAGAGGAGTTTTTTCCAGGCCAAGAGCCACATGAGACGCTTTTTACCAGGACTCAAACGTAGAGTGGATGTTGCATACACACACGGTGGCGAAGAAAAAGTGGCAGTTGCAGTCAGAACTGCAGCACCCAGAGGAATGTTTCTTGGCGCTCCAGCAGGAGAGTATGTACAAGGCGCAGACATAGGAACACTCTATGCAGATAAAGGTATTGGAGTTGGAGACCCACTTCGGTTCCGCGTGAGAACTCCAGGAATGATTCTCGAGCTTCTTTAAGGAATCTTTAAAAATGCTCCTCTTCTCTCGTCAAGAAATGCCTCCGTAGCTCAGCGGTAGAGCGGCTGCCTCGTATGTTTCCGAGAGAGCAGCAGGTCGTGAGTTCAAATCTCATCGGGGGCTTTTCACAGCAAGCGGTTTTTCGAGTACTCTCTCCGTTTCCGTTTCTATCACGAACCAGTAGAATGTAAGAAATTTTTTCACTTCAGGTGTCTCTTTACACAGTTTGTACATCTTCGCTTTGCCAACTTTTCTTGTTTGCACGACAATGTTTCGTGCTTCCATATCTTTCCAGAATGATTTCAATGTTGTGTAGCCCACATTTGCTTGCTTCGCTATGTCTTTCATCGAATAATCATAGTCTTCAAATGTAATAAGAAAATCAAGCACTCGAAGTATTGGCGTATCCCCATATGCTTGGAGGAAGAGTGATTTCATGGGAGAAGAAGAGAAACTCCCTTTATAAAGTTTTCTCTAAAGTCTTTCAAGAGTCTTTTTCAGAAACTTTTAACATACTATATTTATATAGTATCCTTGCTTCCTTACACCCATGTCAAAGATACCGAAAAGCAGCTACATAACTATCTCGAAAGCACTGATTCGCAAACTCTACAAGCTAGGTTGCTGGGGCAAAGGCTCGCTCTATGAAGACAATCTCAAAGATGACTTTCCCCAAAAAGAGAAAGGAAATGTGCTGCTCGTTGCCGAGTCACTCTGCAACCAAGGCATCCTCTGCAAGAAACCGAAAAAATACGGACACAAGTACTATTTGAACCTCGAACAAAGAGAAAAAATAGAAGCAATACGAAAATGATCACAACCGATACGCAGCTTCCAGCTTCGGATCCACTTGATATTTCCGCTCGATATAATACACGACAGCTAAAGAAACGATCAGCGCGGCAAGACCGAAGAGTTTCATCGCATCCACTTCGAAGACTTTGAAGATCACTTCACGCACGACAGAAATCAGCGCAATCTCCACGATACGCATGACCTTGATGTGATGATACTTCAAATATGTCACGAGAATCATGAACAATTCCAGCAGAATCAGCATGAACAACACCAAGTCAACGGCAACATGCACGTTCGCACTCGCTGCAGCGCTGAACATCGCGCCAATCTGCGTTGTCAAAATATATAGTACGCCAACAATCAAGCAGAAGATGAACGCAATCAGAATATAATCAAAGAATCTGATCGCCCAATCTTCCAACCATTCAATCCATGGCGGGTGCTTGTGATCGTGCGCCTTCGGCAGGCGCCTCGTGATTTTTGGCGTCATATCCTGAACTCCATGCTACGTGTAAGAACGCTCACTTTAGGAATGCGATCCTGAAATTCGTGAATATTCCCAAGCGTCTGTTTTCCAGCGGTTGCGCTTCCATATGCAGCCGCGAAGCGAGCAACATCCTCAAGCGGTTTCTCTTTTGCAATTGCAAGAATGGCAGCTGCGACAGTGCTGTCACCAGCACCGACAGGCGATGCATGTGCGGCAGGTGGGGTCGCTCGAACACATGTATTCTCGCCATAGAGCGTAAGTCCACTTTTACCGTTCGTCACAAGAAACATCTCCATACGGTCCGGGATGAGTGCTTCCATAACACACCTCTTGTCGTACACGCGTGACAGAGTGTTGAGCGCTCCTTTCAACTCCTGCTTTGTTGCCTTCATGAACAAAAGTTGTTCTTTTGCTGCGTATCGCATCGCGAGCGGATCACTTGTGTCAACGACAACTCGCTGCTCTGCGTGTTCACGTGCGAGGTCGCCATACAACATGTTCTTGTTCGGAGGGGTTGCACCTGACAAGACAAGAAAATCTCCCGATGAGGCACTCTCAATGCTTGCCTCGACACCTGCTATAGTTGCATCGCTCAAATCTTGTGGTGGTGTGTAGTCCTGCACATCACCATTGTCTGCATATGTTATCCTGCGAGTTATGTGTCCCCCAACAATGTGCGAGAGTTCAGTAGGTGCACGTGCGTTGCGTGAAAAAAGCCCACCTATATGTTCAGCGAGAAAATTACCATCTGCATCATTACCTGTAACGAGATGCAAATGCACAGGAAGCCCGAGTTCCATAGCGCCAACTGAAACGTGAACGCCACCACCACCTGCGATTGTGTGTTCTTTGAACACGTCAACAACAGGTTCTACACACAATGCGTGCACCGTCGGCATCATACTGGTGAGAAACGTGCTTCTCTTAAAAATATTGTGAAAAAAAGTTGAGGTGGATTCCCAATTATTTGCGAGCCGTGCCAGGCGGCGTCATCTTGCTTTTGACAGGCTTACCAGGCACCTTACTTTTCGCAGGCATCACTTTCTTTGGCGGTAATCCACCCACACCGGTTTTCTTCGGCACAGGAGCAGGTCCTTTAATCGCTGCTTTCACATCCGCTTTCCCGACGTTCATCTTGCCCATCGTTTGGATGTGTGCATTGACCCGTTGTCCTGGCAGCTTCTTGAAGAAGTCCAGATAGTAGGACATGCTATTGACAACCTTCGTTGCAAGGTTCGCGTTAATGCCTTTCTTGACAATCGCGCCCTTGATCTCTTCAGGCTGCTTGCCCTTGAGCATCTCCACAGCGACGAAGTTCTCGAGCTTACTCACTGTCGGCACCACTTTCGTGACGAAGAGCTCAGCTTCCGAAGCTTCTAATTTCTGGAGGTCCAGTTCTAGTCTGCGAACAGAGTCGCGTTCTTTCTCTTGGACTTTCTTTACATCTAGCGTTGCATCTTCCAAGATCTTCATATGGCGGTTGATGTGCCATGTCAAGAAGCCGATGAAGGCCACGACAACGACACCAACGAGCACCAAGATAAACAAGATCTCTGGTAATGGCATGTTTATTCCGAATACGAACATAGTTCCACCTCAACTTGGTATTGGATGAGTATCCTCTTGTATTTCCTTTCCTTGTTGTCTCAGCCAGCCGTCAGTCACAGCACCCTTCCCGAGTACCGCGGCTGCAGCGACGTCAAAGACCTCGACCTTCTTCGCTCCTGCTGGCAGGGTAAAGACGTCAATATAGTCAACGAACCTCGTGGATCGTTTGACGTTAGCGTTAATTTCGACTTCGAGGTCTTCCATGACCTCGCGCCCGTTGTTACAGACGATCACGTAGACAGGAATGTCCTCTCCACGGACGTATTCATTTAATCGTGGCTTCGCTCTGACGAGGAAGTCAGGGCATCGTACACGTGCTGTGGTTTGTCCATCATGTCTGCCAGCGTTTCTACTTGTCACCACGACACCAATCCCTTGTTCTGGCGTGTTCTGACCGCCAACTGCGATCGTGAATCGTGCTTGTGTTGTTCCTTGGACGAAGCCAAGGTCAACAGGGCCTGAGTACTCCCAGTCATCTGGAATTCGCAGGTCGACTTGGACATCTTCCGCGTTCGTTCCAGTGACTGTCACGATATACTCGAACGTGCTCAGTGGTTCGAGGTTCACGAACTGCTCATGGCTCACAAGGAGTCCAGTCTGGAGCGGTTGTACTGGAGCTGGTACTGGCTCAACGATCTCGACAATCTCGACAATTTCATGTGGCACGCATCGCTGCACGAGTGCGTCCCATTCCCAGCCTGTCTGGCAGTCGCCTCTGGCAGTGCCACCACTGTAATAGAAGCCGCCACCGCCGCCACCGCCACCGCCTGAGCTCCGACACGTGCGGCTCGTGCATTGCCTACTGCACGTGGAAGGACAGGAATCTGCGTTACTGACACCGAGGTCGCATTGTTCACCGATCTCTTGTACGCCGTTTCCACAGACAGGGAAGACGCACATCGATGTGTTGAAGTGGCACGCATCACTGCACGTGAGCGTTCCTATGTTGGAGAACCCATCGAAGTTTGCGCACGTTACGACAGGGCCCCAGTCTTGTAGCAAGACGAGCGTGAATGTGAAGAATGTTCTTCCTACGACAGCTCCTCCTGTGTAGTTGCCTTGC
Source organism: Candidatus Woesearchaeota archaeon (assembly GCA_028818155.1). Taxonomy (GTDB): domain Archaea; phylum Nanobdellota; class Nanobdellia; order Woesearchaeales; family UBA525; genus UBA525. The sequence goes on from JAPPOH010000014.1 coordinate 94,525, forward strand.
GCGTTCAGCGAGAGCGGTATGGTTAGCGTGTCCGTGACGTTCTCGAGCACAAGGTGTGTGAGGTTGACTGTTGCTGTATATGTAGTTTCAAGGTTTGCTGCACCACTCCAGACGAATGGAGCACTCGCACTGATTGTTGACCGGAGTATTGATGAGTTGACCGCGATGATCTGCATTTTTCCGACAGGCTCGCATGTCTCTCCTGGCTGAATGACACCATCGCCGCACACTTGTGTCGTGTTGCCGTCAATACAATACGTTGTGTCGAAGAGGCACGTGAGCGGATTACAACTTAAGTTACCGCCTGTGAATGAGTCAAAGTTCTGGCAGCTTGTGACGGGGCTCCAGACTTGGTCGAAGGCAAGCGTGACGTTATCGCCAAAGACGCTTGTTGAAAAGTATGTGCCATCCTGTTGTTCTGTTAGTGTTGCTGTGTCAGTTACTTGTGTTGTGCCGTCCGTGTATGTCGCGTTGAAGAGTTGCGTTGCTGCATCGAACTTTATTGTTCCGTTGAGTGTTGCATTATCTTCATGACTAAAGAAGTTCTCGAATGTGCCACTCCAGACACTGCCTCCTTGGAATGTGAGTTGGACTGTGAGTGTATCGATGACCGTGCTATTGAATTGATCTTGTGCTACAACTGTTGCATCTCCAACTTCGCATGTCTCGCCTGCTTGGATCGTTCCATCACCGCATGACGGTCCTGTTGCTTCGTTTCGACACGTTGCGGAGCAGCCATCGCCACTTACTATGTTGTTATCATCGCACTGCTCGCCTGATTCCACAATACCATTGCCGCATCTCCCACTCTCGACTTGGCACGTTGCGCTGCAGCCGTCGCCATCTACTGTGTTCCCATCATCGCACGCTTCTGTTGCGTTTACTCTTCCGTCACCGCACCGTTCCTCACATGTTTCGTTTTGCTCAACAGAGGTGTTGAATCTGTCCACGCCAGGGCCGACAGTCATGTTAAAGGTAACCACATCATTCGAGACGGTTGCGCTATCACCTGAGTTCAGTGTGACACCCGCTACTGCGACGTTCCTTCCGTTGAAGAAGCTGATCGTGCCGCGTGCATTCTCAAGGCTGCCTGCTGGGAGGCCGCCAAATAACTCTACAACAAGGTTATCTGTTGTTCGCTGGACGGCAAGGCCAGAAACGTTAAAGTCGAAGTTCGCATCTGTGACTGAAAGGCCATTCTGCCTGATAAGGAACCAAGTGTCACTTGGGAGCGGCGTGCCGCCAAGGAAGATATTGCTGCTCGCGTCACCAACACCTGTATTTGTGAAGTTCGTCACGTTCACGTTTGCAAGGACGAGGTCGCGGCAGACATCTGTTGTGTTCAGACATAGTGCTGTACAGCCAGCAGTGCCATCACACTCTTCCCACGGCTGATTCACAATGCCGTCACCACAGTATTCGACGACACATGTTGCTGAGCACCCATCACCATTATCAGTATTGTTATCATCACATTGTTCTCCTGCATCAAGGTTGCCATCACCACAGTCTGGCGGTGGTGGACCGCACGCGTTTGCGCTGCAGACATCACCTGTCGTACAACTTGCGTTTATGAGATCGAAGCACCCATCCGTCTGCTGTTCACATGTCGTAACAGTCGTGCTATTCGCACAGACAGGGAAGTTCGCTGAATCACATTCGCTTGTACATGTTACTTCGCACGCGTTCGTTGCCGTGTTGCACGACTCTCCTGTCGCACATGTTGTGTTGATGAGGTCAGAACACCCATCAGCTTGTACGACGCACGTGGTTACTGTCGTGCTATTCGCGCACGCGGGGAAGTTCGCTGGATTACATTCGCTGATGCAGAAGTCAGGATCACAGACGTCGCCAATGCCATCGTTGTCTGCATCGTCTTGGTTTGTGTTCGCATCCATGATACAGTTGTCACAGTCATCGTGCAAGCCATCACCATCTGTATCTGGGCTGAAGAGTGTTGGGAACGCGTCATTTGCGTCCGTACACATGTCTGGTGGCTGCACTGGACTACAGACATCCTCGCCATTATCTGAATTGTCATCTTCATCAGGGTCTGCTGGGCATGCGCAACCAGGGTCTTCCATATCTACTAAGCCGTCGCCATCGCTGTCAACGCCATCACTGCACGCAGGCGGTGGTGGAGTACATACGCCGGCAGTGCACACATCTGTACCCGTGCAGGGTGTGTTCACGAGGTCAGTACAGCCGTCAGGTTGCACAACACACGTTGTTTGTGTCGTGCTGTCTGCACAGACAGGGAAGTTTGCGCGATTACACTCCGACGCGCAGGTTCTGCACACTGGGAGTGTTGCCGGACAATCCTGCGTGTCTTGACAATCCTCGAGGTTGTCACAGTCATTATCAGTTTGATCATCACACACTTCCGTCGCATCAGGATTGATACTTGCACCTGTACCTGGCGTATCATCACAATCCACAGGGCCGCAATTGACGCCAGATGCGTTAAAGCCATCGCCATCATTATCAACACAACAGTTTGTCGTGTTAAACTGGCACGTGATCGGGTTGCAACTTAAACGGCCACCTGTCGCGCTGAAGTCTTGGCAAGTCATGCCATCTCTGTTGCCTGGGAAGAAGTGCACAGAGAATCTGAATGCGCTTGATGATCCTGTGAACACGCCTGATGTGCTTATGCCCGTGAGTGGGAATCTGTTAAGCTCGTTGCCTGTAGCAATGTCAATGACTACTAATTCTGGTACGTCGATATCGACGTAGACTAGGCGTTCGTTTGCAAACATCGCAAGGCCCACCCATGTGCCGGGAGGTGCTGCTGTGACTTGTGCAGGGAGCATGAACTCAAGTCTCGTTGTGTTCACGAGTGAGTTATCTGTTTTGTCTCGTACGACGAGGAGTGGTCGTCCTGGGTCGCAGACTTCGCCCGGACCGATAATACCATCACCGCAGAACGCGCACGTGTTATCTTGATCATACGTTGCGGTGAACGCGTCGTTCGCGCCGCCGACGAGGAGTTCAAAGGAAACAATATCATTCGTGACTGTAAGGACATCATTTGATTCGAGGACGTCAGTCGTGTCTCCTGTCGCAGCAACGTTCTTCGCGTTAAAGAACTCGACCGTACCGTTCACTTCCTCGCGGCTTGTGCCGACACCGTGCTCGTGTACGAGCAGGCCAGTTGCTGTACGCTGGACGGCAAGACCTGGGACATCGAAGTTAAAGTCTGCGTCTGTCACCTTTGTAGCATCTTGTTCAAGAGGGAACCATGTGCCACTTGGAATGAATGTCGTGTCTGAGCCAAGGAATATCTTATCGCTTACATCGCCATTACCAACATTTCGCACGCCATCAACAGTCACTTTTGCGAAGACCCCATCCCGACACGTTGCATCAGCGAACTGACACTGGTCCGTGCATCCAAGCGATGTTCCAGTCGGACCATCACACTCTTCCCATGGTTGGTTCACGAGGCCGTCACCACAGTATTGGACGCACTCGCCCTGCTCACACACGCTGTTCGCATCGAGGCACGGTATCTCTGTAATCTGACCGCACGTGCCGCCATTCGCTGCTGGAATACATAGTTGCACAGAACTGCCTCTACATGTTGGGAAGTTCCCGTTCAAGTTACACTCGCCAGCGTCAGTGCAATCGTCGAGGCACATGTTCATATTCTGATCACATTTCCCGCTTGGACAATCTGTCTCAACGATATCGAAACATCCGTCGTCCTGTCGCTCGCATGTGGATGTAGTTGCTTCGAACACGACCTGACCAGTACTACTCGATCCACCTACTATCTCTACACACTGCGGATACGCTGCAGGATCACACTCATCAGCGCACGGTTGGCAGTCTGACGTGTTAAACTGGCAGGTGAGCGGATCACACGCTAGGTCGCCTATTGAATAGCTCGTGACATCTGAACATGTCTTGCTATCGAGATCCGCTGTGTTGAAATCTATTGTGAACCTGTAGTCTCGGGAGTTCGCGACATACGCACCCGCTTTTGTAGAAGGAATAAGGTCGATTTCTTCCTGGAGAAAAAGGTTTGTACCTGAGATTAAGGATAGCTTCAGCGAGCGTATATCAACATTCACGAGCCCAACGTCGAATCGCTGATCCGTTGGATAGTCTACCGCACCCGCCCACGTGTTTCCTGGGAAGACAGCTCCTAGGCTTTGTGGCACGAACTCGAGTGTGGTGAAGTTCACGATAGTGTCTGTCGCTCTGTTCCGTACTACGAATATTGGGTTCCCAGGATCGCATGCTTCTTGTCCGTTCACGACGCCATCACCGCAGATAGGAGGCGTCTCACATCCATTCGGCGTGCAAACAAGCGTCTCACAAATAGTCTGCACTTTGGTCCCGCACGTGCTCCCTGTGTCAATGCATTCGACGAAGGTGTTGCCTTCGCATGTTGGGAAGTTCCCATCGAGGGCACACTCATATGGTCCGGTACATGATGTGCAGACACCGGCGGTCGCACAATCAGGGTCATCGCAGTTCGGCTCGCCATCGCAATCATGATCAATGTTATCAGTACAGACTTCTGCTGCACCAGGGTTCACAGTGCCATCACCATCATCACAATCAACAGGGCCGCACGTGCCACCTTCGACAGCGAAGCCATCGTTATCACCATCTGTACATGTGCTGCAGAGACCTGTTGTCGAGTCACACAGTCCGCTCGGGCATGATTCTTGGACACGCTCGAAGCAGCCATCATTGTTCGTATCAGCGCATGTCACTGACGCAGTACCCTGACACTGCGGATACTCACTTGGATTACACTCACTTGTACATGGCGCAGGGTTGCAGTTACCATCTTGACAGATGAGATCACCGCTGCAGATTTCTTGATCAACCCACTCGAAGCATGCGTCACTATCTGTCTGACCGCAGATCTGGACTGTGTTTGGCCTTGCAGGGTCACAGCGGAGTAGGCCTGAGGAATCGCAGCCAAGATCGTTCGCGCATGGCGTGCCATCACAGTTTCCTGTGAGCACGTTACACGTCTGGCCGGTCTGCTGGCACCTGTCTGTACCACCGCAGATAGCATCATATGCACAGTGGCTACTGTCTACGAACTCGTGGCCGTGGGGTGTTGTGCCCTGCTTGCCTGTGTTTGCACAGCAGAATTCGTTATTCGCACCAATAAACTGGCCGTTTCTGTCAGGCCAGCACGTGTAGAGTGTTGGTCCTGGCGCTGTGTTGCCACACTGTTGCCCGTTTGCAGGAATTGAGTCGAGGCACACCCAGCTCGTTTGTGGTATAATTGTGTTGCGAGCGAAGCAGCCGTTTGTTACTGCGTTCACGTCTCCAGTGTAAGCAGGAGTGCTCACATACCCGTCATCAGGAATGCCGGGGCATTGGTCTGCGGGGCAGAGTGTGTCTTGGAATTTTGATGGGCCTGGCGCTTCAAGGAGTGTGAGGTCATTTCTGCATTGCCATTCGGTGCCGAGAATGCCGCCTGGAAGGCCTGCAATTGCTGACGCAGGATCTGCATTGCCAAGGAATCTCGGTTGCTTGCAGACTTTGTCAACACAGATATCATCTGCATTACACAATGGTTTACATTGACAGTCTTCGTCGAGTTTATCTACATCGCCATCGCCATCATTATCCTTGCCATCATCGCAGATCTCTGTCTGTTGTCCTACAATGAATTCGTACCCGTTCGGAGTCACATCCGTTCGTCCTGTGTTTGCGCATCGGAACCAGACGTTACTACCATGGATTGTTTCATCTTCGCGTCCTTCCCAGCACGTGTAGAGTGCTGCGAGACCGTTCAGATCGTTTCCTTTGGCGCAGAGCCAGCCTCTGTGTTCTCCACCATTATGCGTGCCGACGTACGAGCCGAGCGGATAACACGTATTATCATTTGGATCCCACCCGAGGCAGTGGGTGTCTGTGTTGCACGCTTCCGTTGTTGTACGGACATCCGCATTTACCCTGCCATTCCAGCTCGTGCCGTATGGTGCTGCTGGGTCCTCTTTTGGACCCATGTAGAGGATTGTGTTATGTATTGCTTGCTGACATTGCGCGTACTCTGTCGTACCTTCCGCGACGAATTTGTATCCTGTTGGCGTTGCTGGGTTGTTCCCAACGTTTGCACAGCAGAAGGATGCTCCTGCGACATCGAGCGTTTCGCCGTGTGTGCCGCTCCAGCACGTGTAGCCTGCCGCGCCACTGTTTGTTGTGTCTGCGCACAGCCAGCCTTCATGGGCGTATTGGCCGTTCATCCCAATGAACTCGCCGAGTGCGTAGCATCCTCTGTCGTTTGGATCCCAGCTCGCACATTCAGTTGCAACATTACATGCAGTCGTTGTTGATCGGAAGCCATATTGCTGTCGTACACTCCAGTCAGCGCCAGGTGTGCCTCCTGACTCTCCGCCGAGGAAGAGTGGTGTACTCACGAGGTTTGTTTCTGCGCATGTGTCCTTCACGCCATCAAGGTCTGTGTCGAGGCAGAAGCTTTCTGCTGGACAATCCAAGCCTGCACAGTTATGGTTCCTAATTGCAGTACATTGCCCTGCTGAGCATTGCGCATCCACAAAATGGTATACTCCAGCCCATTCCGGTTTGCCTGCACACCAATTGTTCTGATTGAGAATTCCACATCCTTGGCAAACACCATCATGACAGAAGAGTCCTGGACGACATTCATCTTGCCGCTCGCAGAGGACAAGGGCAACGCCTACTTGTCCTACGAGTGTTTCGTCAAGGAGCGTCCCGCCGAGGTTTTCTTGTAAACTTTTGAGTGTTGCTTTGAATGCTTCCCAGCCAGCATCGAAGAAGAAGGCCTCTGTTGGCTGTGCCATGCTGAGGACGAGAACCATGCAGATCGCTGTTGTAGCGAGTGCTCGGTTCATGTGCTACCACCACAAGCGACGAGGCTTCGCTGACCACCGCAACAATAGAGTTGCCTATCACCGCATGCTTCGACCGGCCCATCAGGTGCTCCCGTACATGTTGTGAGTTCTGTGCACGTACCGCCGCAGCAGCTTGCCTCTCCGCGACATGCGGGCGTCTGGCCGTCTCGTGGGCCGCAGACTGCGTCTTTCGCTTCCGCGAGAATTCTCGCGTTGCTGCCATCAGTGCGCAAGTACGTCACAGCTGTGTTGCCGAGGAGTGCTGTCTGTCCTGCAGTGAGTCTGACTGTTTCTGTGCCGACGTCGAATGAGATATCTTCTTGTGTAATAGCAAGGTTTGGAAGCTCAGCGTCACTCTCGGAAATAAGTATGATAGGGAACGTTTGTCCGTTGTGATCGAGCGTCCCGTCTGTAGGAAGACTGGAGAATGCATACCCAACCCTGTCAAACCCGAGTTCAATGTTCGCTGTATCGAGAATAATGACGAGACCAATGAGTGCTACGAGCGCTACAACGCTGAGTACTGCATAACTGTAAGAGGAGTCGTCCCTCGCCACCACAGTGCATTTCTGAGGAGAACCCCTTATAAATCTTTCGCGTTGCTCGTCGAGCTCACATATCTAAGAAAAACTCATCCATTTCATGTTTGGAGAGCTGTTTTTTGTTGAGAATATTGATTTTTTTCTGTTTCCTTCCTGTGACTGGATCCACTTTGACCTTGTGCTTGAGTCCTTTGAGGGTTTTCTCATCCTCGTCGGTGAGCATCTCTGGGTCTTGGAAGAAGTTGTCCATGGTTATCGGCCCCTTGGTGCATAGTTCCCATGTTTGGGAGAAAGTCGTACGCGCATTGTCGTAGGTTTATCTTCATGAGCTGAGCGGATATTTGGAAGAGTGAATGCACCTCGTGGGTTATCACAATTTATTTGTGATCTTCTAGGTACTGCCCCCTTGTACTCGAATACTCCTTTATTAGCTGGATTGCAGAAAGCATCGTGGATTCTTGCATCTTCAGCTCCTCCTTCCTTCAACCCTTGAATTTCGCTGAATGTATTTACCTTGACTGACGTAGTTGGATACGTACCGATTCTTGCCAGTGCTGCATCGAAGTTGGTCTGTGCACTCATAGTCTCCGCCTCGGTAAATGCTTCGTTAGGAGCATACCCTGCATTTCGAGCAGCCGAGTAATTTGCGAGAAAATCTACAACTTCACCCGTGCTTCTCTTAACAGCGTCTCCTGCCTTCGTAGTTTGTGTTACTACAGCAGCGCCAGTAACTGAGAGTAAACTTGCAAATAGCACTGCTGTTGCCTTAACAGAACCATCCTGGCCGTCAAGTTTTGCAGTGTTTCGTACATCAGATCCTAATGTCATATATTCCCCCTATCTCCATATTTGAGTTCTTTTTCTTTATATATTTTTCGCTTTTTGTTGTTACGCCTGAGAGACGTCAAATTCATCGATTTCAGGCCCGGAAACTGCAGTTTTTCACCCCTATAAAAATAAGCATTCATTATTTTTCCTTATAGAAAACAATCTAGAACGCCCATGAAACCTACAACATACTCCAAACAAGATCGAGCACAAGAATTAAGAAGCAAAACGCACCTCGCGACACCATGCTTACTCTCTACAACACGTTAACGAGAACGAAAGAACCATTCACGCCATTGAAAGACGTTGTTTCCCTCTACACATGCGGCCCCACAGTCTATAATTATGCGCACATCGGGAACCTCCGCACATATATCTTTGAAGATATTCTGAAACGAGTGCTCCTCTACAACAAATGCAAGGTCAACCACGTCATGAACATCACCGATGTAGGCCACCTCACATCAGACGCAGACGAAGGCGAAGATAAGATGGAGAAAGGGGCAGCCCGCGAAGGGAAAACTGTGTGGGAGATTGCGGAATACTACACGAAGGCGTTCCAAGACGATATTCATAAATTACACATTCTTGATCCGGACACCTGGTGTAAAGCAACAGATCACATCCAGGAACAAATTGAACAGATTCAAACATTGGAGAAGAATGGCTTCACCTACACGACAAGCGATGGCGTGTACTTCGACACGAGCAAGCTAGACGATTATGGCGAAATAGCCCTGCTTGACAAGGAGAATTTGAAGGCTGGGGCACGCGTTGACATGGGTGAAAAGAAGAATCCGACCGACTTTGCACTCTGGAAGTTCTCGAAAGAGGGAGAGAACCGCGCAATGGAATGGGAGTCTCCGTGGAATAAAAGCGGCTATCCTGGATGGCACATAGAATGCTCAGCCATGTCCATGAAATACCTCGGCGAGCAATTTGACATCCACTGCGGGGGCATTGATCACATCTCCGTGCACCACACGAATGAGATTGCGCAGGCAGAGGGCGCAACGGGCAAGAAACCCTGGGTCCAGTTCTGGCTGCACGGCGAGTTCTTAGTCTTAGATAAAGCAAAGATGGCGAAGTCCGGCGAGAATTTCTTGACGTTGCAAACGTTAGTGGATAAGGAGTACGATCCCCTCGTGTACAGATACTTCTGTTTAACAGCGCATTACAAGCAGCAGCTCCAGTTCAGCTGGGAAGCGTTGGAAACAGCCCGGAATGGATTCGAGTCTATCAAGACAAAACTCCTAGATTTGAAAGAGAATAGTGTGGAAGGGAGTGATGATGTTACGAAGCATGAAGCAGCATTTCTCGAAGCAGTGAACGATGATTTGAACATGCCGCAAGCGCTCGCCGCGCTCTGGGCAGTGTTACGCGATGATTCTCTGTCCTCTGAAGCACGCGTTGCGACCGCTGAGCAGTTTGACGCTGTATTCGGACTGGGGATTGCTGACTTTGGAAGTGAGGAGATCCCAGAAGAAATCACAAAGTTAGCCGAGGAACGAGAAACTGCGCGAAAAGAGAAAGACTGGGCGAAGTCTGACGAGCTCAGAGACACCATTGCAGAGAAAGGGTATAGTATCGAAGATAAAAAAGAAGGGTACATCCTGCGAAAGAAGTAACTATTCAAAAGTAGCAACATATTTAAATAAGAAGTGATTTCTCGACGACATGCAGTTTCCACACCTTGTGAATCTTGATGACGCACTACTCCTCTCAGAACCTACTCCACAGGCCGAGCAACAACCCGTCACACCACTCCACAAGTTCGAGGATCGAGAGGTACTCGAGCAACGCTGCATAGACGATGCATTTCCGAACAGAAACGTACCAAACGGAAAGATCAACTTCTATGTAGAAATGGAACGTCTCCCACGGTTACCTAACGGCACATTCAACGTGAACCTCCCGCAAGGAGCTGCGACTATACATCACAAACGGACACATCATCCTCGCGCATCATTCGATGAAACAATGTGGAAACATCATACCGAACAAAGAAGGGAAGGCGAGAGTACCCACTACGAGAACTCATATCTCGGTTCGGCGAGGCTGTCAGCGAAGGCGCACATGATTATAGGTTCAACAACCGAATACGAGAAAATATTCTTTCCAGGAAACGGCAAACGAATGGAGTACAAAAATTGAGAAACAATGAAGTGCACAGCGGCGGCGGTCCTGATTTTTCTATAACGCCACCATACACCGCGAGTGTTGCACTCTCCATATACATGGAAGCGGTTCGATTCATCATCGATCGTACATGGGCCCCACAGGAACCTCTCAACCTCACAAGTGATTTGTACGCGCTCTTCGGAGCACCAGAAGGGTTGCCACACGTGCCAAGGGAACGAGCCAAACAAACGGCTGCACGGGGAATTGCACGAGTGGGAGCGTACCTTCTCCCTATAGAGAAAGAGCGACTTAAGAAAGTGACACCTGAGACATCACCCATCTATGCTGCTGTAAAGAAACTGTAAGAAACGAGAAAATCTGAGGAACTCAGAGATGCCCTTTAGAGAAGGACTGATACTCCGAAACATTTATATACACATATTTACACAGGTTTGCACATGGTAAATATGACGATCGCAGTTCCTGCTGAGTTAAAAGAGCGTATGGACTGTGAAGAGACTGTGAACTGGAGTGCAGTTGCGCGAGAATCATTCGAACAACGACTCCATGATCTTGCATTTCTTCGCGAGTTCTCCAAGAAGAGCACTATGACTGAAGATGATGCAGTACAACTTGGAAAGCGTGTGAACAAACGAGTAAGTGCGAAATACCGGAAACTTTACGGAGCATACCGGAAAGCTTCCGGAAAACCACAGTAATGTTCTTGAACTCACCTCTACTTCTAGAAGTATGGATATTGTTGTCGATGCAAACATACTTTTCGCTGCTTGTATTCGTGATGGATTGACGAGGGCTTTACTTTTCCATACATCACTCAGGCCATACGTTCCTGCGTTCGTATTTGAGGAAGTAACCAAACACAAAGCAACGATTGAGAAAAAGACGAGGAACAATGCAGATGCATTCTTTGCTGTGTTACGAACGTACATAGAAGTCGTTCCAGAAGAAGAACTACTACCGTTTCTTGAAGAAGCACTGCAAATCAGCCCAGACCCAAATGACGTTCACTATATTGCACTTGCTCGGAAGCTGCGGTGTCCCCTCTGGTCACAGGATAAAAAGCTGAAAGAGCAGCGCTTTGTGCAGGTGTTCACAACAGAAGAAATGAAAGAACAAGTAGCCTAGATCATGCAATCACCTCCCGAAGAAATACTGACTGGCGAGTAAGAAAGCATATAAGGCCTTCTTAATTCTCGGCAATATGTTAGAGTTAGTTGATCTTGAACGCGTGTTGGTAGCAGCGGAAGGGCGCTATTTCGGTAACAAATATCACACCGATTCACTCATGCGACTCTCCCCGCTTGATCGTCTCCCAAAAACGCATTCGAGTTACGTTGCGTTCGCTAAACGGCACGATGTTCATCCAGTCAAAAGGCACACACACTCACTCTATCGCACAGATCGATTCTCGAGACTCAAGGACGGAACGTACACAGTGCGTCTTCCTCGTGAAGAGCGAACGCATAGAGAAGGGACACTCGTATTGCCCGCTGTATCAGTTGATGTTGAGCACACACGAGTCACACATCCTCGCGCAAAGTTTGATCAAAAAAGATGGCTCCAAGAGGATGACAGGACTGCAGTCGAAATTGCGAGTGATCCTTCCAAAATACGCCGCCTTGTTAACCTCGAATTAGTTGCAAGAGAAGTTGCTTCAGTATACAGTGAGTTCCGAATGCAAGTACCCCTCCCCAAAGGGTGGGAGAAGATACAGACAGCGTTTGAGTCGTTCTACAAGAGACACATGGCCCCATACGAAGATAGCCGAACAGACAAGGAGAACATCCGTGAAAATGACACCGCATTCATGCACGAACATCGCTCGATAATGGGAGATTTTGACCGTGTCGTTACAGTTGCACGCGAGCAAGAAAAACGTGTGCTATACCACTTATTTGATACCTACTATGCGCTCATTCATGGGTGCCTGTACCATACAAAATTCGAGCTACCAACACAGCTAAGTCTTGACCCGAAGCAGCGAGAAGTTTCTCACCTCAATGTTGAACCCTTTCGAAGAGATCTTGTTTGGACAGATTATTCTGCGGGATCGGCAGTTACCTGGAAACTTCCGTTCAATACTCGATTCCATGATGAATTCAGGGAGTATCTCGTGCAAAAACGTGCAAAAGAACCATGGGAGCATGATGCAATCGAAGCATTGCGGGATGCGTATAAATTACTCGATGTGAATCCGGGGATGGCCCACGTACAGGGAAGCGCAGCGTTCGAGACATTCTTACGGCACTTCTCTTATGAAAACAGAGCAACTCAGAGTGTGGATGAACGACATTCCATGAGGAATATGTTAGAGAAGATCTTTCCAAAAGCTGTAGGAGCTACGTTCGATAAACATATTGCTAACAAACTACTTCACATGCGATCAGATCTTCCAGAAATGGCTCCTGTTCACTGGCTCAGGAACCAGGCAGCGCATAAAGTGAATTTTGTGCCGCCAGGCTCGAGAGCATATGAGAGCGCTTCCCTTGCTTGTCGCGTCTACACTGAAGCAATGATGTATCTCATGAGAGAAGAATGGGGATGCAACGCAATCCCTCGAGCAAGTGATCTCGTGATATGGACGAATCAGCGTGCGCATCTAGGTGAAACTCCCCGAAGTTTCACAAAACGGTTAGTTTATAGAACGCTTGATCGTGCAAAAAACTACCTTGATCCTCGTGAACAGCACGTGCTTAATAGAACACCGCTCCCAAGGGGGCTCGCGTAACGGCGTCTCCAATCAGACCTATCTACAGAAACTGCGCGAAGAAACTTACCAATACCGGCACGAGGAGCGTAATCACGACGCCGCTGACGATCGATAACAAGCCGATTTCCTTTGACGTATATTTCAGGATAACGGGGAGGGTCGTGTCCATCGACGTTGCACCACCGGATGCGACCGGTGCGAGCTTGCTAAGACGGACAAGCGCAGGCGTGAGAACAATCGTTAACACCTCTCGCGAAATGTTCGAGAGGAATGCGATAACCCCAAGCTCACTCCCCGCAGCTTGCGTGAGAATGATACTTGAGAGTGTGTAGTATGCCATCCCTGCAGCGACAGCGACTCCTTCAACAAGCGAGTGCTTTGTCAGCAAGGACACAACCACTCCGCCGAGTAAACTGCCAAGGATTGTGAGGAACGGAATGAGCAGGATAGACCACCCGTACGATCTGAACGTTTGTAACGTCTTCTTGTTTGAACCAACATCAATCCCAACAAGGAACAATAATGCAAGCAGCAGTATACGAGAAATAAGATCTGCGTTGAATGGGAAGAACATCCCAACCACAATGCCAAGCGCGAGCGCTCCCAAGATCAAGAAAATCACTGGAACTTCCTCCGAAGCACAAGCACACCAAGCACGCTCCCACTAATAGTGCAGAGTGCGAACAAGAGCGCGTAGCCCCCATACACAGGGAGGTTTTGCACAACCTGCTCATTTGCTCCTATCAGGACACCCATGAAGAAGATCAGCAACAGCACAACAACAGTGTATGTTTGCTCCAAACGAATGCGCTGCTGCTTCGACAACTGCAGAAACCATCCGAGACCAATACCGAGAACAAGCGCAAGCACAATGTCAATCATTCAATTACCACCAAGAACTCGCCGTGCTTATGATCAAACCCTTCTGCGTTTGTCACAGCAACCAAATCGTTCTCAGCGAGTCTGATATCATGCTTTGTAGTTACGGTCAGTTTCTTCACGGGAGCGCGCATGCTCAGTTGATTCGCAGATTTGAATTTCCGGACTTCTTCAATAACGAGAACAATATCATGGCCGACCATCTCTGCATCATTGTCATGCCACTCCTCCCTGTAGGAGGGCCACGAACTCAGGTGAATACTCTTTGCTTTATTCTCGAACGGCAACATACCATAGATCTTCTCCGTGATGTATGGCATGAATGGCGCAAAGAGTTTCAACATCCCCTCAAGCACATGAGAAAGCACAAATTGTGCGGAAGATTTCTCAACATTATCCTTCGGCTCGTACAAACGACCCTTCACAATCTCTAGGTAATTATCACAAAAGTCCTTCCAGAAGAACTGCTCCACTGCGAACTTCACCTTGCTATACTCATAGTTGTCAAATGCCGCAGCACATTCTTTGACTAACGTATTGTACTTACTCAACATCCACCGATCCATGACCTCAAGTTCAGTAAACTCTGCGTTGAACCCTGTGTAATCCTCGAGGTTCATCACAACGAATTTACTCGCGTTCCAGAGTTTCGTGATCGTTTTCTTGCCCGTCACGAAATCTTTCTCTTGGAAGGGAAAATCCTCGCCCAGCTTTGCGCCGGCAGCCCAGAACCTGAGGGCGTCCGCACCATAGTTCTTGAGTACTTCTTGTGGGTGGACTGCATTGCCCTTTGACTTACTCAACTTTCTCCCATGTGGATCGAGTGTGAAGCCAGAGATTGCGACATCCTTCCATGGATTTTTCTTATGGTGGAGTTGACTCTTCACCATTGTGTTAAAGAGCCAGAACGTGATAATGTCATGCGCCTGTGGCCTGAGCGACATGGGGAATAATCTCTTGAAAACTGGATGATCCTTATACAATTCTGTCGCGATCTGCGGCGTTAACGATGATGTCGCCCACGTGTCCAAGACATCATGTTCTGGCGTGAGCTCTTCCTTTTTGTAGCCTTTAGGAACGTCCCGTAAGGGATCAACTGGGAGCTCATCATCCGATGGGAGAATCACCTCACCCTTCTTGTCATACCAGACGGGGATAGGGACGCCGAAGTGTCGCTGCCTGCTTATGCACCAATCCCACTGGAGGCCTTTGATCCAGTTATCGAGACGGACTTGCATGTGTGCGGGATGCCAGTTGAGTTCGCTGCCGTTCTGTAGGAATTGTTCTTGTAGATCCATATAGGTGATGAACCATTGGTCTGTCGCGATGTACTCGATGTCAGTGCCGCATCGTTCGTGCACGTTCACGAAGTGCTTGATCTTTTCTTTTTTCACTAAAGAACCATCATTTTCCAGCTGCTCAATGATTTTTTTCCGTGCTTCTGCAGAACGTAATCCTGCGCACGGTCCTGTTGTATAGCATCCTGTCTCATCCATGACGTCAACAGGCTGTGCGTCTGGGTGTCTGGCGAACCATTCAACACAATCTAAGCCGCCGTAGCTGCAATAATAGACAATCCCCGTTCCATACTCCGTCTTGACAGACGTGTCGTGGGTGATCGCCACTGTTTGTGCGTAAGGGATTTCCACTTTTCTGCCAACAAGGTCTTTCCCTTTCAGTTCTCGTACGATTGTCATCGGAAATTCGTCTTGTAATTTTTCTACTGCGTCTTTCGCGAGAATCCATTGTTCTTCACCTCTATTAGCAACAACATACACGCCTGCTTCGTCAATTGAAAGACCCATGCACCCAGGGTGCAGTTCCGGACGTGTTGTTGCGTAAATGACATACTCGCCCGTCTCCACTTGTGCTTTGATGTAGTTCAATGTGGATTTTTTCTCAACATCTTCCATCTCGACTTGTGCGATTGCCGTCTTACATGTTGGGCAGAAGATAATCGGTGATTTTTTCCTCTTGATGCGGCCATCTTTGTACAAGTGCACGAATGATCGCTGGGAAATAGCCCGAGCGTGATCGCTGATGGTTGAATAAAACACGTTAAAGTCGGCGCTGATGCCGAGTTTCTTCCAGTCTGTCACGAAATCGTTCCGGTGTTCTTCTACGAATTGCAGGCAGAGTTGCACGAACTCCTCGCGTTCCATTTTTTTGCTGCTGACCTTCTTCTCTTTCTCAACTAAACGTTCAGTTGCGAGCCCATTGTCATCAACACCGAACGGGTAGAAGACGTTCTTGCCCTGCATCCGGTGATAGCGAGCGATGAAATCCGTCTGTGCGTACGAGAACGCGTGGCCGATGTGCATATTCCCTGAGAAAGTTGGTGGTGGCGTATCAATCGAGTAGATTTCAGCCTCATCTGCAGGATCAAACTCGTAGATCTTTGCGTCTTCCCACCACTGCTGGATCTTTGCTTCTTCCTCGATTGGATCGTATCTTGCTGGGAGCTCAGCCATAGCATCTCAGAGCTTGACGAGCCTTTTAAAGGTTACCGCATCTTTTTTATTTGTGCTCGTGCTCCGAACATCCATGAAGCCTGTTTCCATCTGTATTCCTGCGTACAACGAGGAGAGTGCAATAACAACGACTTTGCGCTCTGCGCTCAACCAAAAAAATATGGGTGAGATGGAAGTACTCGTGTGCGTCAACGGGTCAAACGATAGAACTGCGGAAAGAGTTGCCGCGCTCGCACGCAAGGAGTCCCGTGTGCGATTGCTCGAGGAAACCGAGGCAGGGAAACCAAATGCGTGGAACGTCCTGCGAAGAGAAGCAGCAAGCGATCGCATATTTTTCGGTGACGCCGACGTCTATTTTGAGCAAGGTGCGTTTGCAGCTCTTTCGTCGCGTCTTGATCGTGGCGATATCATAGCTGCTGGAGCAAATGTCATCCCATACAGAGGGGAATCGTTCGTGGCAAAGATGCTCACACCAGTTGAGCCTGTTGTGCAAGCCGATCCGCTCCAGATTTGTCTCATCGGACGGCTCTACTGCATGGAAAATACCCGTGTACAAGAGCGGCTTGAACACTACGGTATGCAACACATGCCGAAAGACCTTATACATGAAGACTTATGGCTGACAATGGTACTTGGAAGAACAAATTGGACGATCGACCCTGGAGCGCGTGTGCGATTCAGACAATATCGTCTCTCTGAGCATGCGAGGATCAGGCGAAGAGAGCAGAGTGCTGAGCGTCAGCTCCGAGATACATACGGACACATCCTCGCAGACTACCCAACTTTACTCGCTCCGCCAACAATCCCCCAAATCGGGAAACTAGAAGGTTGGCGAATCAAATTTGATCGTGCTGCTACCTTCGAAAACAAAGCGGCGCTCGTGCTCGGCCACCCGTTCCGCTACGCGCTTGATCAAGCTGTGGAAGTCGCAAGAAGGTATGGGGAACTGACGCCGCACAAGCAACCACAATGGGAATTTGCTGCGTCAACGAAACAACCAATTCACGCTACCGCCCGCTAATCCGCATGATCGCTTCGTGTGCTTTCACAAGACCTTCTTGCTTGACGAAAATGTGTATCGCTGGGGGAATCGTAAAGGCCATCTCGACATTCACGCCCTTGCCGCTGAGTTCGTTTGTCACGCGACTGAGAATGCCGCGCGTCTTCCAGCTCTCGTCCATCAACGTGATGATAAGTTCAACGACCGCTTCTTGCTGCTCAACGATACTCTCTGAAAAGAATTTCTCTGCGCGGTTCAGCGTTTCCATGCCAACAACGAGGAAAACATTATGCTTGTACTTTAGTAGTCTGAACTCCTCTGTCTTGATGAATTCGTCCTCCGCCATGAACCGAGAGAGGCACTGAAACGTGTGCTGTGTATTTTTCAGCGTGAGCGCTGCCACGTTTGTTTTTGTGCTGATAATTGCGTTGTTCAGTGCTGTTTGAATCTCCGCAAAACTATCTTTAATCGCGTCGTTCGCTTTGTATCGCCTGACTGCAGAGATCACGCTGTCTAAACTGCCAGTGATGTCATGCTCATCTAAGAGGTACTGTGATAACGCAGAAACATTGATGATACCGCGTTCAAGGTCCTTCTTGATAGTAATGTCATTATCGAGAATTTCCCACACTTTTTTCGTGATACTTGGCATACTGACCAAGATCTGCCATTCATTTATAAACGTTATGTAATTTTGCCACAAAAGGCTTTAAAACTGCGCAGACCAAAGTACACACATGTTCTGGCTCTTCCGCTCCGGCAAGGCACTCATTCACGATGCCGCGGTTAAAGCACATCACGCAGAAGTCGCATTCCGTGGCGTCAGTAAAGACCTGCACCGCATCTGCTACAGCCTCCAAGACGTGAACAACGCACTTCCTGAAGTGCCAAAGCAGCTCGGCAGGGATACGTACAAAACGATACGGAAGTTTGAGCGGTACTCGAAACTACTGAAGCGTCACACCGCGACACTCAAAAAACAGATTCTCGAGCTCGAGCGAGAAGCAAAAAAGCACACTTAAAAATCCCACACAATTTCTCGCACTATGCGCTTCTCCCACGCAGCAGATTGTCATATTGGCGGGCACAGAAATCCAAAACTCAGAGCACTCACGGAGCAAGCGTTCAAACGATTCATCCAAGAAAGTATAGCAGCGAACGTGGATTTCATCGTCATCGCAGGCGATTTATTCAATACCGCACTCCCCGGCATTAGCACCATCCAGTTCACAGTCCAACAGCTCAAACAGTGTAAAGATAGGAACATCCCTGTGTACGCCATTCCCGGAAGTCATGATTACAGTCCATCTGGCAAGACCATGCTCGCAGTCCTCGAAGAAGCAGGACTTTTAGTAAATGTCTTCAAAGGAACAATCTCAGAGAAAACACTCACACTCGAGTGGACAACAGACAAAACAGGGGTTAAACTCACCGGCATCCCAGGATTACGCGGCATGCTGGACACAAAATTATATGAGAACATCACGCTCACTCCCGAAACACAAAGTATTTTTCTCTTTCACACCGCAATCACAGAACTCACAGACATCCCCGGCAGCCAATCCATAGAAAAATTACCTGCGGGATGCACCTACTACGCTGGCGGCCACGTCCACATCGTACAAGAAGCTGTCAAGCAAGACAAACATCTCGCATACCCCGGGCCACTCTTCCCAAATAGCTTCACAGAACTTGAAGAACTCAAACACGGTGGCTACTATCTCTACGAAGATGGCACACTCACACACAAAAAGATAGAACTGAAGCGTATCATTCCACTCACACTCACACTCCCAGCACAACTTCCACAACAAGACGTCTCAGATGCGATTGTTCTCCTCCGCATACAAGGAGAAGGCCATGTCGACATACGACCACTTCTCTTAGAGCTCGAACAGCGAGGAGCATATGCGATCCTCTGCAACACCTCGAACGTTCACACAACAACATTCACACCAACAGAAATAGAAGAAGCGCATGACATTGAGGCTGCGCTCCTCGAAGAACACAAAGAACAACTGCAGCTCCAAGGAAGAAATGGGCAAGCGCTCGCGAAAACACTTCTCACAGTCCTTGCACGGGAGCAACAAGATGGTGAAAAAGTCTACGAATACAAAGAAGCGGTCGTCAAAGAAGCGCTCAACGCAATGGACGAATAAACATCGTACCATGCTGATCATCGGGCTCTGTCTCATCGGACTAGTCATCATCATGTCCGCGACAAAACTTGCGCTCGTCCTCCACCTCATTGCAGGGAATGATGTCGTCATACAGCTCAGAACAAGCGACGAAGCGCTGACACTCGAGCGAGGGACAACAGGAGACGTCACACTCACAGCAAGCGCAACAACGAACCCATTCTGCAAGGCACATTGCACTGCAACATTCGGCAAAAGCGGCACACCAAGCAGCACAGAACTCTTCACCCTCCGTCCAACAAGCCCGTTCCGCAACACGTACACGATTCCGAGCAGCGAACGAACAGGACAACAATTCTACACCTTCAGCTTATCCTGTCAAAGTGTCCAGACCGCGCTCTGTCACACGAAAGGAATACCGACAGAGCGACACTTGCTCATCACTGTTGAAACAACCCTCACAGAAGCTGAACAAGAACAAGAACGAGAGATGAAACAGCAGCTCGAAGCTGCGCACGAACAGCTACAACTGATCAACCCAGAATCACTGAGAGAAACATACGAGACACTCACACAATACGTCATTCTTGAAGAGTTGTTCACCGCAGCAAGCACAGCACATGCAGAGCAGGCACAGCAACTCACACACCTCACGAACGAATTCCATGAGCAACGCTATGCGACTGTGCCCACCATTGATGCACGAGCGTATCAGGCACTCCAGCTGAACACAACACTCGCCACGTACCATGAACTGCGAACGAAATTGCTCGCGATACGTGCGCAACTGGCAGACACGCCACCGCTTACCGCGAACGCACTCCTTGTTGTCACACCAGTCGTCACCGCATACAACAACGCAGTGACTGTATTCAACACACGAACAACGCTCGCAGAAAAAGAAGCCGCAATCGACGCCATTCCAACGCTTTCGTATGGGGCAACACTCAGAAACGACATTCTCACGTACGAACTACACCTCGACATGTTCAAAGATGCACTCTGCACGCTTGGCGAATGCTATCCTCGACCATCAAGTCATGATCGTGTCGCGCAAGATGTGTTTAACCTCACGTGCGAGTCATTCCCTGCAGGCAACACGACAGACGATGCGAGAACGCTCGTGCAGTATGTGACAAACATGTATCTCGAAACGCTCCCCGATGGTCAAAATACAGAACTGATCAAGGGAATACTGCTGCGCGCTCCAGCGAACAGCACGAACACAACGAAAGAAGCACTCTACGGCCTCACACCTTCTTGCCCACTTAGAACCTATGACATGCAACTCGCAACACCCGCCCCTTCCATCAAGCACACACCGCCATCACACACTGCGGTGCAGCTCGCCGACCCCAGTCCACAGTGTTGCGCGCTCGGCGCGTGTAACCCATGTTGTACAAACTGCTCGCACGAAGTGATTGTTTTTCTCCACGGACACGCATTCAATAAAGAGACATCTGCCGAATACAGCCTTGATGGATTCAACAAACTCCAGGCGCGCATGGAAGCAGACGGATACTTAAACGCAGGAGCTATATCCTTGTACACTGCACTCGACACGCCTGCAAGCTCATGGGGACGAGCACCAGTGCCACTCACACTCCGTGCGAGCTACTATTTTGATCTCTTCAAAGAGCCGGAAAACTATATCATCGTCCAAACAAAGAGCGAAAATATTGACACGTACGCGATCCGGCTCAAAGAACTCATTGATACTATCCACTACAAAACGGGCCGGCAGCGCGTGACGCTCATCGCACACAGCATGGGGGGCCTCGTAGCGAGACGATACCTGCAAATTTTCGGAGAAGATGATGTGAAGCAACTCATCATGATCGGCACGCCGAACAACGGCATTGTAGGGAATATTGCTGAATACTGCCCATGGGTTGGCGAGCAACTTGAGTGCAGGGATATGCAGAAAGACAGTCTTTTCTTGAACAAACTGAACAGGGGAACAAGGCCAACCATACCAGTGCATGTCATCGCAGGTACTGGCTGCATGAGCAAGTTCGGTGTTGGAGATGGTGTTGTCTTACAAGAAAATGTGCTCCTTGACTGGGCCACGAACTATATTGTTCCAGGAACGTGCACCGATTTCAAGAAGCCACTCCACGTTGCATTACTTGACATTGACACACATCCTGAGGTGTACACACACATTACGAACGCGATCGCTTCGTGACGTGCGTGTGTAAGAGCTCGTTGTTTGGAAGAAACACCACATCACCCTTTGAGAGTTGTACATGCGTGTCCGTCGGCATGAGTTTTGTCACTGTGCCCTTTATGTTTCCTGTCGGATCGGCAACAGTGATCCTATCGCCTACGCTGATGCGCTTCCGAAGCTTGAGCCACGCGAGAATATTCGGGATCGCCTCGATGCCTGTGAGAAGCACCGATACACAGATAATGAAAAGGAACAAGCCAAGTACAAACGCCACAACGATGCGGTCTGCGTGAATCTGTCTGAGTGCGAGCAGAATTGTCACAATGTAAATGAGATTCACGATCGTTGTTTTCGTTGCTCGCGCGTAATTTCTTCTGAATCCGATGAGTTTTGTCACCACGTTATCTAACTCTAATCTGAGAAATATTTTTCGGACGAGTCTGTCAACGATTCTCCCAACGATGAATCCTGCGAGGAGGATGACGAGCATAACGACAAGTGTGTTGACATAGTATTCGATCTGTGTGAAGAACGATTCTACTGAGTGGAGCATGAGGACAAGGTCCATGGTTGTACGACTGAAAAATGCTATAAAAAGTTAACCTTTATCATAGCGATTGTGCACAGAAGATCACAGTACAAACGCTTGCCTCACCTCGTGAGTTCGAGCAGTGTACTTGCGCTCCATGCTTGCGCCCAGCACCCACATGGTTCTTGCTGTGCAGCACTTGAAATCTCACTGCAGTGGCCAACGAAACCGAGATGCATATCTTGTTTGCTGGCTTGTATGATTGCAGTAATGTACTTCTTGAATCGCTTCGCATCAACTTTCTTCATTGCGATTGCTGCAATGTTATTAACAAAATACCACGAGTCGCCTCTGTGATATGATGCGACATCCTCACCAGTGTACCATGCGTGAAACCTATCGTCATCTTTACTGATACTAGCAAGGCCACCCCATGGCAACCAGAGATCTGCGAGTGCAGATGCGAAGAATGTGCTCCACTGTTTTTTAGTAAAAAGTCCAGGGCACGCGTACCACGCGAGAAAAATATTTGGTCTCGTTGTCTGATCGGGCGTGCCGTCATCATGAATACAGTCGAGGAGCTTCTCTCCTTGTACAAATCTACTTACGTCAAGTGTGTGTTCCATTGGCTGTGTGTTGGTGAGTGCGCACATGAGTGCGTATGCGTCCGCAAGTGTTGTGTAGAGCGCTTGGATCTCGATGCATGCACCTTTCCTGCCTGTATCGTTGGATGCTGTGTCCATCCATGTTTCGTTTCTGTCGTTCCACACCAAGTTATCGCGCACTGGTGCGTTGTCGAGTAGTGCCTTTGCGTGCTCTCGCCACACAGGGAGTTGTTCCGGAAGTGGCTGCTCTTTTTTTAAGAGTGCGCGGATGAGATCGATTGTTCTCTTCCCAAGCCAGCCCGGTGCATCAATGCTCGTGAGACCTGCAGCAGGGTAGATTGCAGGGAGTTTCCCATCCTGTACTGCGTTGTACCACTTGTCAAGCATTTGGGTGACGAACGCATGGTCTTTTGCATGCAAGAAACCGCCGAGTGCGATGAGTTCATCTCTGCTCCATTCCTGGTGGAACCATGGGAGGCCTGCGAGAATGCCCGTTTCTGTTCTCAGTGCGCAGAGTGCCGTCCATGCTGGTGAACCAGTGCATGTTCTTTGGAGTCCTGTCGTGAGGTGCGCTCGCGCACTGTTTTCTGACGTGCCAACAGCGAAGCGGAACTCTCCTTCTCCTTTGAGTGTGAGTGCTTCGTATACCCATGTGTTACTTGCACTTCCCCGCTTGTCATCGTATGCATAGTTCGTTTTTGTCCACGTACCTGTTGTTGTTACAGCAAGTGATGTGGCGAGAATCATATACAACTCTTTGAATCGGATATGTGTTTCGTTTCCTTGTGTGCTGATATCATATACTCTGTCTTCGTCCGTTTCATCGTAGAGTTGTTTGCAATCAAGTGTCAGAGTAAAGGAGCCGTTGAGTGTTGCGTGGAGACACTCACTCACCGAGAATGTTTGTGTACTACCATCTGCGAATGTTCTGCTGTTTTTTGTCGTGTGCGTGCATGCTGCGCCAGATGTTGGAAGGATGTTCCAGAGTGTTTTCCAGTACGTGTCTGTTTTCACGAAGTATCCGTTGTAGTTTGAACTATTTGGGGCGCCGAGTGCAAGAAATTCACCGTTGTTTGTGAGTAAGAGATGAGTCATAATCGTTCAAGTGCAAGGTTGTGTGCTTCAACGTACCGTGTGATGAATGTTTTCCAATTGCATGTATCTGCGAGTGATTTTGCCATGAATCCTTTCTTCACACGTTCGTTTCGATCAGCAAGAATAAACGCTTTCAGCTCTTCTTTGAGTGCAGTAACAACCTCTTCACGAGATGTTCCCTCTCGTTGGAGTACGGTCACGCCTTCGCGTTCTTTGCACGTAACGTATCGTCCAAAGCCTGCGAGATCTGTTGTGATCGTTGGTATGCCGAGCACGGCACTTTCTAGTGGTGTGTATCCCCACGGTTCGTACGCGCTTGGAAAGATGCCAAGATTCATGCCGACGGTTGCGTCATAATAGTCTAGGTTCAGAACGCCATCAGACCCGTCAAAGTAGCCCGGGTAGATGATGACCTTTACAGGATCGTCTTGTGCGTTCTGTAAGCCGTGTGCGTGGAAACTTTGCAGCATTGGATCATCTTCTGCATTCGGGATATCATGTGTTGCTACCGGTGGTAGTCCTTCGCGTGAGAAATGGCTGACGTTTTCGTTAATTTTTTCGAGGACATCATTCACGAGTGTGCCATCTCGCTTGCCACTCACAAGGCCAAGTGTCAAATGCTGCAACAAGTGCTTCTTATGCCAGTCGACAGTGCTGCGGACGTGTTGGTAGTAGTTTTTGTTTTCTAACACATCGTGTCGCACGCCTCCTTTGCCCATAATGACGCAGAAAAACATCACGACTGTTGGCACGTTCTTCCCCTTGAGTTCTTCGTTCAGCGTGCCGATGGCATCAATTAAGATATCGATGCCCTTGTTCCTGAATTCATATCTGCCAGATGTAAAAAACATGAGTGTGTTGTCGAGATCGAACGTATAGTACGGGAAGAACATGTACGCAAGAAATTCTTTTAGCATGTCTTTGCTTTTTATGTGTCTGAGACTTGTCTCCTCAAATGTTGGGAATCTCTCTGTGTTGAAACCATTATAGACGAGTACATCAGGTTTCTTCCCCAGCAGTTTCTCTGCCTCAAGTCCTGTGATTTCGCTCACCGTGGTGAATGTGTCCGCGTGGTGCGCACATGCTTTTTCTGCAAGGTGTTTATCCTGCACATTGAATTTGTACGCCCATTCCTCCGGATTGATTGTGTCAATTATATCGTACAGTTCGTGCCCATTTCCTGCGATTGTTCGGCCGAGCATCGTCGCGTGTGTCGTGAAAACGGTTGCAACATTTGGCACGTGCTTCAAATGGAGCGCTGCGAACCCAGTCATCCATTCGTGGCAATGTGCAACAGTCCGTTTTTTGCTTTTGGCAGCGTATTGCTCGATGAGCTTTCCTGCTGCAACCGCGAAACACAGTGGCTCTTCAAACTCATACGATGCATGCATCGAGTCGATCTGGAATTCCTTCCAGAGCCATGCTTTGTGCTGATCTTTGTCCTTCATTGAAGAACGTATGAGAACGACTGTTGGCTCACCAGGTATGAGCCACACGCCGTACTTGCAGCGAATGCCTTCAGCTGCAAGTGCGTTGAAGACTTCTTTCCACTTCTTCGGCGGTTTCCGTTCTTCGAACTCTCTGCTTCCGAGATCTGGGCCAATGAGCACATATCCTGGATAGAGACGTTGCATCTCATGTAACTTTGTCTGGATGACTGTGTAGATGCCACCGACTTTATTGCAGGCCTCCCACGAGATTTCGAAGAGTGTGTCTGCTCGTGGTGCTACCATCAGAACGTTAGCAGTCTGCCAAGCACGATCCCAATCACGAGTCCGAAGACGAGGCCGTACATGAAGTCCTTCACGATCATGCGAACGTGATCGTGGTGCTGAGCGGGCTCCTCTGCAGCAGGTGCTGCCTCCTGAGGTGTATGTTCCTGTACCGGCTCTTCCGTTGGGTGGATATCCAGAGACTCTTCGATCTTTGACTGGATATCTTCGTGCGGCGCTTCGACTGGTTGCGGGTTGAGGTGGTCGTTGATGATCTCTACTGTTTCGACAATGCTGGTCACTTTGTCGAGCTCGTCTGCAACGCTCTCGAACTGGAGCACATGTCTGACCCAGCTTGCGAAGTCGTTCTTTTCAGCGTTGACGTGGTGGTAGAACTCATCGTAGCTCAATGCTTCGATTTTTGCTTGCAGTTCTTCCAAGTCTCCTACTGCGGAGCCATCTTGGAAGTGGAACTGTTTCTCTTGTTCCATTACTCACCCCCTTACTCGTGTCCTGCTAAGTGTTTGTAGATCACGAGTTGCAACCGTTTCTTTGAACCAACACCTGCGATTTTCCGCGCGAGTTGCACATCAGCGAACACATCTTTCACCCAGCTGTGAAAGTCATTCTTATCCGGTGTCACGTGATGATCAAAGACGTGTTCTTCGAGCTGATCGAGCAGTGACGCGAGCTCAGCCACGTGTTTCACTGGTTTTCCATTCGCAAGAATGAAGTACTGGTGATCAGGGACTTCCCGTGTCAAGTTATAGACTCGTTTCCTCGACGTTGTTCGTTGTTTAGCTGCGTTGTCTCGCTTCGGTGCTTTCCGCCTTACAGGCTTCTTGCGTGCTTTCTTTGCAACTTTCCGAGTTTTCTTGCTACGTTTCCGTGTCGCTTTCTTTCTCGGTGTAGATTTCTTCGCCTTTCGGACCTTCTTGACTGCTTTGCGTGCTTTCTTGCGAGTCTTTCGCACGACTCGCTTTTTTCGCGCTTTTGCAACCTTTCGTGTCTTTCGAGCTGTTTTCTTACGTATAGCTTTACGCTTTGCCATACTCCTCACCCTCTTTTGTTTTTGTGTTGTTGTACGGTTTATAACCGTTTCTGTGATTATGTGTCATGAGAGCACCTTTGAGCTTGGTTTTGATGTCACGTGTAATGAGTGTTTGTCGAATTGCTTGCCCTTCTTCCCAAGGAGAATTTTCGTTCTCAGGGCAAGATCGTGGAGTACATTCATGAATGCGATGTACCCCTCATATGGTGAGTCATATGGGTTGAAGTATTTGTGGACGTCTCCATCAGAGAACCATTTTGTGCACATGTAGTAGAAGTGGTCACTTGTTGTGAGTTTGCGCCATTGTTGGATGAGGTGCTTGTCTTCTGTTTCTTTCACCGCTTTGCCAAGTTTGTAGAGTTCATCAAGCGCACTCTGCTGGATACTGTTGCCGTTCCATGCAGAAAGATCCCGTTCTAAGTCTGCCCACGAGACGTAGTCGTGAATATCCACTTCGTCGCGTGTCTCGAAGTCGTTTGCTGTTTCGCTCACCGTCTTGAACGTGTTATCTGGGTGCTTGAGTACTTCTCTCGGGAGTGCTTGGAGGAAGTCGAAGATTCCTGTGTCCTCCCACTGGTGTTCGCCGAATGTTTCGTAGTCCATGAAGAGGTTGATCGTATCTCCGTTTCCGTTCACACTGTTGATCCACTGCGTGTATTTTTCTATCGAGAGTGGCCATTCTTCCCAGCCTTTGTTGCTGAAGCGGAACGCAACATCATCACTGAGCTTGTAATTTTTCAAGAGCAGTTTCATGTTCTTCGTTGCTTTGCTCTTGTACACAAAATTTGGGCTTCGCCAGCCAAGCACAGGATCCCAGCCTTCTGCGAGAATGGCCGAGAACCCGAGCTGTTCCACATCATATGCTAACGCATTGTTGTAGATCAGCTCGGTGTTCCTGAACACGGTTGGTGTTTGGCCAAAAAGCTCTCTGACGAGAGAAACGTGCTGTGCTATTTGTTGTTGAAACTCTTTTTTGTCATACAAGAAGGAGAGACTGTGGTAGTAGGTCTCTGCTAAAAATTCAACTTGTCCTGTTGCGGCGAGTGCCTTGAATGATTCGAGCACTTCCGGCATGTACTCTTTCATTTGCTCCAGTGCGACGCCGCTGATCGAATATGAAATTTTGAATGCGGGGTGCTGTTGCAGTAGTTCGAGCATGAGTTTATTTGTCGGTAGGTAACATTTTCTCCCGACTTTGCGCATAATTTCTTTGTTTTTTTGCTCGTCGAAGTACGTATCGCTCTTGCCAATATCAAAAACGGAGTATTGTCTGAGCCTGTGGGGCTGATGCACTTGGAAGTAGAAGCAAATGTTTACCATGACAGCACCTCGTTGTAGATGTCAACACATTGCTGTGCTGGATTCTCCCACGTGAACCCTTGAATCTCGAGTGTTGAGTGGTGCTGCAGCATGGTGTGGAGGTGCTCGTAGGAGAGCGCTGCGATCATTTTGCTCGCGAGGTCATCCACGTTCCAGAAATCGACTTTCAAAACGTGCTTGAGCACTTCACTCACGCCGGATTGTCTACTGATGATAACTGGCGTACCTTGCTGCATCGCCTCTAAGGGTACGATACCGAAGGGTTCACTCACTGAAGGCATGACGAAGAGGTCTGCCATTTGATAGAGCTGATCTCCCTCAGTTCTCGTGACGAAGCCTGTGAAGATGACTTTATTCCCGATGCCAAGATCTGATGCGCGTTCAATCATACGTGGGAGCATGTCGCCTGTGCCTGCAACGATAAACTTGACGTGTGGCAGTAATCGTGCAACCTTTGCAGCGGCATCGAGGAAGTAATCAGGTCCCTTTTGGAGCGTGACTCTTCCCAAGAAGAGGACAAGTTTTTCTCCCGGAGATATCTGTTCTTGTTTTACTTGGAGGTTATGTTCTGTCGGTTCTACAGCGTTGTGGACGACGCGAATCTTTGCTGGATCAACGTAGTATTTCTCAACTAATCGTTGCTTGACGAGGTTGCTTACCGCGATAACGATGTCTGCTTTGTGAAACCCTTCATGCTCGATCTTGTAGACTGCCGGATCAGCATGCTCGCCGCCCGTCTTGTCGAAGTCTGTGATGTGAACGTGCATAACAAGTGGTTTGCCTGTTTTTTGCT
The DNA here is from genome assembly GCA_028818155.1 of Candidatus Woesearchaeota archaeon. Taxonomy (GTDB): domain Archaea; phylum Nanobdellota; class Nanobdellia; order Woesearchaeales; family UBA525; genus UBA525. Next base: position 123,361 of record JAPPOH010000014.1, read on the forward strand.
TTAGTGCGAGTGCTGCTGGGACTGTTGTCCAGTCGTGTGCGTGGATAACATCGAACACTTCGTGGTCTGCGACTTTTTGTATTGCTGCTGCGAAGCGGTGCATCTCTTGGAGGAGGTTTGTGCCGTAGATAGTTGAGCCTTTGCCCATGAGTGCTGTGCCGTACGCATCGAGCATCCGTGTGTATTCGTCCTGTGAGACGTACGGTGTTAGTGTTGATGCAACTTTGTGTGTTTGTATGCCGAGGTGCTCTAGTTCTTTATCTGCAACGAGAAGGTTGACGTGTTCGCTTTGAACATGTTCTGGGCCGTGTGGCATGACGTAGGTGATGTCAACGCCTTTCTTCCGAAGTCCTTTGGTGAGTTCATAGCACACTGTGCCGACGCCTCCTGCAAAGTAGGGTGGGAACTCCCACCCGAGCATTAATACCCTCACCTGTTTTTCCCCCGTAGTCTACGATCTAGTATTCACTGTTACCAAACCACCAACCAAGCATGTGGAACCGCTGTCCGTTTATAAAGCTTTACCACGATGTCTCTCGAGAAGGATGTATTTTAAATTATTGTTAATATAATAAAATAAGAGAAAACTTTATTAATAGGAGCTCCTCGACAAACATTGTGGATGAACTCCTCCAAGAGGGCCGGTGGGCAATGATAGCTGCGATATGCAATGGTGCGGATTCAACAACAGCAGTAGCACGTGCAACAGGCACAAGCTTACCGAACGTATCACAACACATGCAGCTCTTACACGCGTATGACATTGTGGCAGTAGAAAAGGAAAAACAACCTGTTGGGAAGCCACGGCACAAGTACACGATGAAGAAACCAATCTGTCACGTCCACTTAGCACGCAACGGGTTTGCAGGGAAACAGTTCCTTACCGGCACGTACCATGAAACGTTGCTGAACGTACTTTTTCTTCCGAAGAAAGATCAAGCGTTTGTGCATAAACTACTGCTCTGCTATGAAGATCTCCTTGATTGTGCAATCGGCTATGTGAAAAGTAGTGAGAAAGAGATCGAACTCGTTGTTCTTACCGAGAATCTTGAGAAGATACGAGCTGAATACGCAAATCTTGAAATTGCTCACATGAAGAAAAAACGGCGCATTGTGAACTGGGCGCACAGTGTTGCCGAAGTACGAGAAGGACTCGCACAACATGATCCACACTTTGTCACCCTATTCAAACAGCCACATGTGCTGCATGATCCAACAAACACATTTGAGGAGATACAATGACGAAAACAGCAGAAGTGCTTGATCAACTCCAACGAACAGACTTACAACAATTGCAGAAAGAACTCAAAGAAGGTATTTTTCAGCAATTACTACATGACTCACTCGCTGACGTGCCGCAGAGCGTGTGTCCTATTTGCAGTACACCTGTGTCCGATACAGCAGAATATGTGTTATATTTTGGCAAAGAAGTTCGCCGGAAAGCACGGTTTGACGGCATTGACTGCTTACGCTTTTTTCTAAAGGATATGGAGAAGCGGTAGATCTCCCCCGGATCTACCCTCTTCATTTTTTACAAACTATTGAGAATTATTTGCGCTTCTTCTTTTTCTTCGCTTTCTTCTTCTTTTTCTTTGCAGGCGCTTTCTGCACTGGCTTCTCTTCACTGAGTTCTGCAACAACAGCAGGATCTTGGTGTGGCACAATAGGCTCAACTTCTGGCAATGGCTGATGCGTCATTGCTTGCATGCGCTGCTTGATCTCTCGCTCGATGGCAAGACGCATCCGTACTTTTTCTCGCCGCTTTGCGAAATATCTTTTTGGAACAGACGCGATTTTCTTCGAGGCTGCAGGGATATGCTCTTTGAGGACTTTTTCCGTGCCTGCCTTCATTTTATTCACGACTTTTCGCGTTTTTTCTCGGATCGGCTGCGGCCTGTCTCTCGCAAGTTCCAACGCAATATTCTTCTCATGTGTGTTCGAAATATGAAACTCAATACTCTTCACGAATGTCTCAATTTCCTTAATCGCGCCATAAATCTGGTGCTGGACTGCTGGATCGAGATTTGGATTTTTCTGGAGCTGATCGACAAGTGATTGTCTGCGTTCTTCGTATTCTCGTAGGAGTGTGTAGAGTGATGACACTGGTATTCACCTCTACCTCTGGAACTGAAGTTGATTTATAAAGGCTGCGTTATTCAAAAAATTTTCCGGGAACAGTCGGAAATCTTTCGGGTTTTGGTGAGAAAAGTTTATGAAGGATGCTGCATAACCTTTTTTCATGAAACTCGTGCAGAAAAAACTCATTGGGGTTGCGGGTACAATCAGCACAGTACTTGGAGCGATGTTCATGTTTCCAGGCTTCATGCAAGAGCGCTTTGTGCTTGCAGGATTTGCTTCTGTACTCGTCATAGGCGGAATTGTTATGCTGAGTATTGCGTTTGGTGAAGAAAGTGACATCGCAAAAAGTTAGGAAAAATCTTCTCGATTTGCAGTACACAACGAATCTTCAGTACTTCAACACTGTTGTGATTCTTGTATTCACATACTTTATTGGTTTGGGTCTTGCCTTCGTGAGTGGACAGATTGCAAGCACGTCAACTATTCTTTCGGTCGGTGGCATCAGCGCTGCAGTACTCTCTCCTTTGGTTGTCTTTGCAGTTCTATTTCGAACAAGAATGGCGAGCATACTTCGAGAAATACGCACATTGAAACGACTTTAGGCAAGCGTTCGTTTCTTGCAGCGCATGAAAACTTTGCCGTCTCGCTTTTCTACTTGCGTGCGCACGAACGAATATTCTTCGAGCTTCACGAACTCGTCAAACTGCTTCTCGCCTTCCGTGCGCGTAAGCGCTGTATGCAACATACGTATACCCCACTAGGTGTGCAGAGAAGAAGTATTTAAGAATTATTCATATTTTGACTTTGCTTTGTCCTTTTTTGTGAATGGTGTGAGCTTTTTGAATGCGCCGAACCATGATTTGGATGTCATGGTAGCAAGATTTCGTCATCATTAATATACCTTTTCCCATACTCGTTTGGGAACGCTTATATACGCAGCCTCCTTTCATATTCCTGGGGGATTGAGATGACATCACTTGAGAACTACGAAGAGATCATGGCCCTGCAGCGGCAGATGGCTTCACGCGTCGTACAAGAGAATGAGATGGACCTCCAGTTAAAACTCTTAGATATTATCAATGATTTGGTGAAGAACAAACAGCAGCAAGTGCAGAAAGCGAAAGTCTTTACCATCGCAGAGATGGAAGGGATTGCAGACGAGCAGTGTGCACGATTATTGCAGAGTTTAGATGATCTTGGCTACATTCGCATCGTTGGCGCGTACGTGAAGCGAGCATGAAAACAGATCTGTTTGTCGAGCTACATGTTCCTGAGTTTTCAACAGCCAGAAAGTTCTATGGCAACCTTGGCTTTCGTGTCAAGTGGGAGCGAGATGGCTATCTTGTGATGCAGCGTGGCGCGAGTGTTCTGAACTTTTACCTTGGACAGAATGAGTACTTTCAAAGCAAGAAGAGTGATCGTGGGCATGCTGTGGAGATTATTTTGTTAGTTGACGGTGTTGAAGCGTTCTACGAGCAAGTGAAAGATACTGTGAAGGTTGTCTCGCCATTACAAGAGCGGAAGTGGGGTGTGAAAGACTTCCGGATTGTCGATCCGTTTGGATTTTACATTCGAATAAGTGAGCGGTATGAGTGGTTAGAATCCGCCTAACGTCATCTGCTTACTTCCTTTCAGAACGTCATCGAACGTTGTATCAAAGAAGACAAGAATTGCGTCTGCGATCGGCTTGAGCTGCTTCTCGATGTAATGATCGTAATCTATCGTTTTTGGTTCGAGTGCTGTCGGGTATGGACCGTCTGGCGTCATGACGTATTCAATCACGTTTGACTCGAGTTTTCCTTTCTCTTCCAATAAGCGCGCTGCTTTCACATGGGGTGGCGTTGTCTTCGTGTAACTTGCGAGGTCTTTTCTGATCGATTTTTTGTAGACTAAGAGCTCATCTCGCTTCCCTTCTCGTACGTCATCAACGAACTCCTTGATGTATGCAGAAGGATCGTTCTTTTTGAAGACTAATTGCAGGATTTTTCCTTGGAATTGCTTTGCTAATTCCGTCCAATCACGGCGAACAATCTCCATACCAGTAACCTGGAGGTCTTCTTTGCCGTTTTTCATGACAATGCCCGCGTACCGTTTCTTCGCGCCTTGCTCGCTGCCACGGATTTTCGGCATGATGAAGTTGACGAAGACTTTTTCCGCTTCTAATTCAAGGAAGCTCTTCCTGCCGTATTCTGCTTGCACGTGTTCGTTGTAGTATGCGTTGATTTTTTCTGTTACTTCGTTTCCTATCTGCTGCGCTTCTTCTTCAGTTTTGGCGTGCGCGTTGATGAAGACACTGTCCGTGTCGCCGTATATCACTTCGTAGCCCATTTCCTCGACTTTTGTCGCAGTCATCTGCGTGAAGTGTCGCGCAAAACTCGTAATAGCATTACCAACATCCAACGAATAGAAGCGGCATGCAGGGCTTGCAAGCACACCAAAGAAGCTATTCATTAAGATTTTAATTGCAAAGCTTGCAATGGGATCGTTTCGTTTCTTTGCTGCGTCTCGTGCTTGCCAGAATTCCTCTAAGAGCTTCGGTAAGATGCCATTGCCATCTTCGAAGACGACATCGTTTGGCGCTTTGATGCCGCCGTTTGTCTTTCCTCGTTCGTACGCGAGTGGATCAATGTTAAACGTGCGCATGATGCTTGGGTACAGCGACTTGAAGTCACAGACAATAATATTATCATAGATACCTGGCTTGCCTTCCATGACGTAGCCGCCGGAAATGCGCTCGTCTCGTTCAGAATAGCCAGTGCAGTTTGCGATGTAGCCTTGTTTTTTGAGTTCTCGTAAGTACAATGAGTCGAAACTTGCGATACTTCCTTTCACTCTCGATAGATTCATGCCTGTGAGCATGGATCTTGTGATCATGATAGCGGAAACGTTCGTCTTCTCCATGATATCAAGAACTAACTGTGAGTCTTTCAAGTTGTAATTAACAAGTTTCTGTGTATCATTCTTGTACGCATCATCAATACTGTGTCCTTTGTTGTCTTCACCGATGAGTTTGTCGTCGCCAAGCAGTGTTTTCGCTGCTGTTGCGAGTTTGTAGTTCTCTAACGAAACAAAATTGAGTTTGAGTAACTGTATACCATCAAAAACTTGCCTCCCAGGGAAGTCTGCTGTGCTCTCTTTCAAAAATGAACTCTCAATTCTGAGTAGGCATTCCCAATCTTGCCGTGCCATCTTGAACGGGATGTTATGCTCCCTGAATTTCTTTCGTAACACATTCAGATCGAAATCGATTGTGTTCCACCCCGTCATGATATCAGGGTCTAAACGAATAACTTCTTTCCGAAAGTGTTCTAAGAGTGATTTTTCATCAGGGAAGATTTTTGCATGCTGCAAATCTGTTTTTTCTGTGATAATCAGTACTTCATTGATCTCGCCTGGCACGATTAAACTGATACTGTACAGTTTTTTTGCATCCATGCTCGTTTCGATATCGAAACTCAGTACTTTTAACTCAGGCTGCCAGTCAATAGGTGTGAGTTGCGGCTCCTTGTAGACACGATTAACATAGTCATGTTCTTCGTACGCACCTTCGATATCCACTGTGCGAAGAATGTTGTTGTCGATTAAGAACCGCTGCGTGAAGCGAATGTCTGCTTCGTAACATTGAATCTTGTTTTCCTCGAAGATCTTTCGCAAAGCAACTGTATCCTTTGGAATATCGTAGATGATCTTTGCGAGTGGTTCGCCTTGCATGCTCTGCAGATCTGTTGCTTCACTCTCGTACGCGATGGTTGTCGGGAGATTTTTCGCGGTCGTAACATCTGCTTGCTTGATACAGAAGTACGGCCGGAAGTAGTGGATACTGCAGAATGATTTGCCGTTTTCTAGTTTACCGAATAAATACACGTGCGCTTTGCCGTGCTCGATGCGATACGTTTCATCTACGATGTAGCCTTTCATAGTTGCTTTACCATTTGTTTCTTCAGCGCGAATATTTTCTCAATAAGTTGATCTCCTTGTTCGAGTGTGACGCTCTTCCCATAGTAGTTAATGCTGTTTCGTATCCATCGAGCGCGATCAAATGTTGCATAGTTAAAGTCTTCGAGCAGCTCTTGTAGTAACTCCCCTAAACAAATATGCGAAATAACTTTGTATCCATGTGTAACACACACTGCTTCAAGTACTTCTCTCAGGGAATCATATGCCATTGATGCGTATGCTGGAATATTTTTTTGTGTAAGCGTTACTTCTCGAACAGCATCTTCTTTTATATCAGACATCTCGACGAGTGATGCTATAAGTCCACTATCTTTTTTTGTTTTCTTGATAAGTCCTTTTCGTTTGCATTCAGTTACGTCCATGAAAACTCTCCTTGAATGACGGTGCCATTGAGTATATTTTGTTGTAAGTGTTTATTTCCTATTTCGCTTATTGTTGTAACTGGAATAATATGCAGTGCTCGTTTGAGTTTTTTCTCGAATTTTTGTACATTGTGCTGTTTTGATGTTTCCGAGATGACACAAATGTCGATATCACTTGTTTCTGTGTCAAGTCCTTGTGCTGCTGAACCAAAGAGTACGATCGTTGGTTTCAAGTAGAATTCGTTCAGCTCTTCGATAAGGCCTGTTGTTCTCAGTGTATGTTGTATCCAGAATCGTTTGAGTTCTCTGTATGATTCGCTCTCAAGGTTCGCTCTGTAGAGATGTAGCATACGTTCCTTTCTGTATTTGAGGATTTTTTGTTGTGCCATTGCTTTGAGCTCTTTACTCACTGTTGGTGCTGAGTGTTTTGTGAGACGAGCAACCTCTCTGACGTTGAACTCTCTGGTTGGTTCATCCATGAACAACTTCAGGATGTTAATATTTTTTAACATTTGTTAATAGAGATTAACAACTGTTTAAATATTTTTCCACTCTCCTGAGAGAAATACACCTTCATTTATCTTCTTTGTGTGTCCGTGACCAGTGGCTTTTTAAACTCTCCAGCAGTTCAAAATGTCATGACTCGTTTAGCAGTTGTCGAGAAGGATAAGTGCAACCAGGAGCGCTGTGGCGGTCTCTTATGCGCAAAAGTCTGCCCTATCAATAAAGCAGGCAGCGATTGTGTTTTTGAGGGAGATGATAAGAAGGCCCGGATAGAAGAAGAACTGTGTATCGGCTGCAATATCTGCGTGATGAAATGTCCTGTTGATGCCATTAGTATCATTAATTTACCAGAGCAGCTGGAGGATGCACCCGTCCACCGTTACGGTGAGCAGCAGCATTTGTTCGCGTTATACAACTTACCTGTGCCGATCTTCGGCAAAGTCGTTGGCATCATCGGCCGGAATGGTATTGGGAAGAGCACCGCAATGGGAATATTGGCTGGTACATTACAGCCAAACTTTGCAACACCTGACGGTGCGGATGTTGATGAACTCATCAAGCGATTCAAAGGAACAGAAGCCCAGGCGTTCTTTGAGAAACTCAGAGATGAAAAAATCAAAATCGCCTTCAAACCACAGATGGTAGACAGCATCCCAAAAGCGTTCAAAGGCACAGTGCAAGAGTTATTGGAAAAAACCAACCAAAAAGACGATGCGTATTACAAAAGCATTCTCGAAATGCTCGAATTGGAGCACTTACTTGACAGAAAAATAGATGTCATCTCCGGCGGTGAACTACAACGAGTTGCGATTGCCGCAACTGCACTGAAAGACGCGAACGTCTACTTTTTTGATGAGCCAACAAGCTACCTCGATATTAAACAGCGCCTAAAAGTCGCGCAATTCATTAAGTCATTAGCGACAGAAGAGACGGCAGTCATGGTGATTGAGCACGACCTCATCATTCTTGATTATCTTACCGATCTCATGCACCTTGTCTACGGAAAAGAGAACGTGTACGGCATCATCAGCCATCCAAAGGCAAGCAAAAATGGCATTAACACATATCTATCTGGCTTCATGAAAGATGAAAACATCAGATTCAGAGACCATCAAATTACATTCTCAGAAAAGCCACCATTTGAATCGTTGAATGACGAACTCTTGGTGACATGGCCGGAAATCAAGGTGAAAAAAGGCTCATTTTCATTAGAAGCGAAGCCAGGCGACATCTACAAACACGACATTATTGGAATATTAGGTGAAAATGGTATCGGGAAGACAACCTTCATGAACGAAATCGCGAAGATGCAACTCGAAACGAAAGCGGGCGAAGGAAAAATTGCCTTCAAACCACAAGCGCTGGATGCAACGGACACAAACGTCGGGGAATTCCTCCAGGAAGCGATGCAGTACGAGCAACAACTCATGAAACCACTCGACCTAGAGCCGCTACTAGAGAGAAATCTGAATGAGTTATCCGGCGGGCAGCTACAGCGCGTGTTCATCGCGCGAACGTTAGCGCAAGATGCAGATTTATACCTCTTAGATGAGCCATCAGCATACCTGGATATTGAACAACGCTTGATTCTCAGTAAAGTAATCCGTGATATGATGGAAGCGAAAGGGAAAGCTGCCTTGATTATCGATCACGACTTACTTTTCATTGATTATATCAGCCAGAAACTCGTTATCTTTGATGGCCTGCCTGGCAGAGAAGGAAACGTCAACGGTCCTATGAGTATGGAAGACGGAATGAACACGTTTCTCAAAGATATACAAATTACATTCAGGCGAGATGACGAGAATCACCGGCCGCGCGCTAATAAACTGGACAGCCAGATGGACCGCGAGCAGAAAAGTACAGGGAAGTTGTACTATACAGGATGAAATATGCGCTCTCGTTAACAATTGTTGTCTTCGCCACTGCATTTCTCAGTGTCTTTGCCACTTCTGTTGTGTATGATGACCGGCATGATGCGATCGTTTCGTATCTGAAGAATCCGTTTGCAAGTAATACACTTGATTTCTTAACGGAAGACGAACAAGATCACATGACAGACGTGCACAGGCTCTTCACGATTGGTTACATCCTCGTTGTGCTCGCACTTACGTGCTTATTCTTCGGGTTGTGGAAGAAAAGAATCACCTACAAGGTCTTTTGGCGGTCTGGCTGGGCATGTATCACGTTTTGCATGGTTGTGAGTCTCTTTGCAATGTTCTCATTCTCACGTTTTTGGACGCTCTTCCACAAAATTTTCTTTCCGCAGGGGAATTGGGAGTTTCCAGCCGAGAGTGTGCTCATCACACTGTACCCGAGCATGTTCTTTCAAGGGTTTGTGCTGCATTGGCTCGCCATTATTGGCGGGTATGGTGTGCTTGCACTCTGTCTTTCGCTATTTGCGAGGAACATGGATGAGCACGCGCGCTTGTTTACACGAAAACTTCATAAAAAGAGGAAGAAAAAGAAGAGAACATGAAGAAACTCCTACTCCTCCTGTTGTGTATTCCCTTCGCGTTCGCACTGGACATTCCCTCGCCAGGGTTCGTGGTTGATGAAGCTGGTTTGTTGACACCTGGCGAGCAGCTTGACCTGAGCAATTACTTAGCAAACATCGAAGAAAAGAGCACTGTGGAGATTGGCGTGCTGATCCTTCCATCGTTAGAGGATGAGAACCTTGAGTTGTTTGCGAATGAAGTCTTCAGAGAGTGGGGTCTCGGCAAGAAAGACGTGAATAATGGCGTACTCATTCTTATTGCGCTTGAGGATCGTGCGATCAGGATTGAGGTAGGCACAGGGTTGGAAGGTGTCTTGACAGATGCTGCAGCCGGTCTGTTAATTCGAAATCGTCTTTCGCCTGCGTTCAAAGCAGAGAAGTATGCTGCCGGTCTCACACTTGCAGCTGAAGATATCTGGAAGCTTGCTGAGAATGATCCGGGAACCGTGTCGCGGTACAGCATGGGAACAACGAGAAACACATCAGCAGGGCTTGAGTTCTTCATCGTGTTGTTGATCGTTGGCGGCTATCTTGCTGTGCTTGGCCTCACCAAAGTGATGATTAAAGAGCACAGGCACAGGAAAAAAGTGCAATCAAAAGCGTGGTATACTGCGTTAATTATTGCGTGGGTGTTGAGCGTGCTGTTTGGCAGCGGTATTCTCTGGATTGCGCTCTTCTTTTTGCTGATGATCGGCACCGTTGGCGGTGGCGTGTTCTTCTTCCCAATGTTTATGGGTGGCGGCCGTGGTGGTCTCGGCGGCTCTGGTGGTTTTGGCGGCTTTGGCGGCGGTTTTTCTGGTGGCGGTGGCGCTTCAGGTGGTTGGTAGAAGATTCTCAAGTTGTTTTACAGAACGTTTTGGTTTGATTGTGCCTTTTTCTATGAACGTGCGAGGCATGAGTTTCTGAAAGAATACTGAATATTTAAACTCGAGCCCGCAACGTTTATAAACACCTTCCAGCCTCTTTGAGAAATGGCAGAAATCACGCACAAAACAGCTGGTCAATTACAAAAAGGCAATTACGTTCTCGTTGATGGTGTTGCTTCTACGGTGAGCGGCATTCAGACATCACGTCCAGGCAAACACGGCCACGCAAAAGTACGATTATCTGCTGTGGGTATCATCGACGGCAAGAAGCGAGAGATCGTTGTGCCTGGCCATGATCACATGGAGTGCCCGATTATCGGGAAGAAGAACGCGCAAGTCCTCTCCCTTTCTGGAAGCACAGCGAATGTCATGGACATGGAAACGTACGAAACGTATGATCTCACCATCCCTGATGAGCTCAAGGATGAAGTAACTGAGGGTTGCACTGTCTTGTACTGGCAGATCATGGATGATCGTGTCGTGAAGCAGGTCGTTGCGAACCAAGAGTAAGTTCTAGTTCCAGAGCATATTGAAATAGTTCCTGTGTGAATTCGTTATCTCTTTGTTGTGTATTTTCACCGCAAGCGGTTCTTTCGACCATTGAATGAACAGACAGTTCTCATCGTACAAGATAGTTGTTGTTGGGTTTGTGAATCTATCGTCGACAAACTTGTATGTAAGAAAGTCTCTCATTTCCATCTTTTTCTCGAATGATTTTGGAAAAATCGATCGCTGTGGTATTTTTCGCTTGATGCGTTGCTCGTGCCACAATTCGAAGTACGGGCCAAAAAATTCTTTGAACTGTAGCTCGGCAGCGATGATATCGATAGGTTTTCCTACAAGAAGCATATCCTCGAAGAGCATGCGGAGTCCTTTCTTTCCTGTAAAGATTGTGGCGTCAAGAACCGGTTCGCTCTGTGGTAACAAGGCTATTTCATCTGCAAGTGATTCTCGTACGTGCTGGAACTCCTCTTCTTTTGCTTTTGCAAGGGAGCAAAGCACATCGGGCGGCTTTGCCTCAAACCATTTCATCCTGTTCTTTGTGATGAATGAGATAACCCCCTTCGTGAGAAGGCGGTCGAGTGCCTCGTAGACGTTTGTTCTATTCAGTCCAGTGCGTGCGCTTATCTTGTTTGCATAGCTGCAGCCATGCTCGATAAGGTGACTGTATACTTTGGTTTCAGATGGGCTAAAGCCAAGCATGGCGAGGTTGTCTGTCAGCATGAGGCTTGGATCTCGCACGATTTTAAAACTGTTGTGGTAATACACCACAGCTGATCCTTAAGTAAGCAGGGGCACTTCATTCAGCATGAAACAGTATGGTGTACTCCTCCTGCTCATTCTTGCAGCTTGTGCGCCCACAGACGAGATCCGTGTTGGATATTTGCCTGTGCTCGTGAACCTCCCGTTATTCGTCGCACTTGAAGAGGGCTACTTTGAGAAGTACAATGTCAATGTGGAAGCCGTAGAAGCACAATCTCCAAACCATATCGTCGAGGCGATTATAGCAGGACATCTCGATGGTGCAGGCATCTTGGCATTTCCCATCCTCTTTGCTGCTGAAGAGAAGTATCCTGGTGCGCTCACCTTGTTTGCAACAACTGACGAAACAAGAGAACAGTACGTTGCTTCCATTCTCGTGCTCAACAACTCGAATATAACGAACATCGCAGACCTCAAAGGGAAGAAAATAGGGGTATATACAGGACTCGTGCAAGTCCTTTTTCTCAAGAGCATCCTTACAGGCATGGGCTTTCATGAAGGAGATGTTGAGATAGTGCAAATATCGCCGCGATTGCAGCTTCAGGGACTCACAGCAGGGCATTATGATGCGCTCTCCACTGTGGAACCATTCACAACGCTGGCGAGAAAGCACGGCGCAGTAGTTCTTGTACAGAATCCTCGTGTGCGCTATATTCAAGAGCCGTTTCCTTCCGTTGCAACACCGATAGCGACACAATTTCTCACAGAGCATCCGGAGATCGCACAAAACTACGTGCGTGCGTATAGCGATGCGATAACGTTCATCAATGAACACCCAGAGCGAGCAAAGAAACACCTTGCGAAGTACACGCCAATTTCTGAAGAAGTTACACAAGAGGTCACACTCCCGAAATTCAACCACTACGGCGAGGAAAACAGGAGTAATGTGCAACGCTATGCTGACTGGATGCACGAACATGATCTTCTCAAAGAACCCATAGATGTCCACGCCATGTTCGGCGAACTCTCATGATTCTCACCGTTTCTCACATCATGAAGCGTTTCCAGAACCCAGTGTTGGAAGATGTGAGCTTTTCAGTACGCAAAGGAGAATTTCTCGTACTCTTCGGCCCAAACGGGTGTGGCAAGACAACATTACTCCACATTATTGCAGGCGTCATGCAGCCAGATAGCGGGAGTGTGCGATGTCCGAAAAAAATTGGGTTTGTGTTTCAGAATTACAGGGATGCGCTCTTTCCTTGGAAAACAAATCTTGAGAATATTGCGTTTCCACTCGAGTTACAACGTGTGCCAAAACAAGAACGTCTTCGAAAAGCGACGAAACTCGTTGAGAAGCTGACGCTCAGCGTACCACTCAATCAATACCCCTATCAAAGCAGTGGCGGAGAACAGCAGCTCGTCTCTCTACTCAGAGAACTACTGAGTAAACCAGATCTTTTGCTGATGGATGAGCCATTCTCAGCGCTGCATCATGAGAGCCGAGCATATCTCAGGAACACAGTGCAAGACCTTGCTAGGAAACTCAAGCTCACTGTGGTATTCGTGACACACGATATCACTGAAGCAGTACAGTTAGGAGATCGGGTGGTGCTGCTCAATAGTAAGAAGGAAGTGCGCGTTACGTTGTCGCGAGCTGAAAGAGTAGTGCACTCGAAAGCATTTCAGCGAATGAGGAAAAAGTTCGAGGCACATCTATGAAAAAAGTTCTCTCACTCGTCCTTCTTTTGATGTTCTGGATATTCTTAACGTGGACAAACAGCGTACACCCCGTCTTTCTTCCCCCAATGCATAGCGTGCTGCACGCGCTACACGACCTGCTGCTCTCAAGTGGTCTTGACGTGATGAGTACTCTTGGGCGTACGATAGCAGGGTTTCTGCTAGGTGTTTTTATTGCTGTGCCCCTCGGTGTTTTTCTCGGCGTACACAGAGGGCTCTATAATACTGTTTCATGGTACATTGACTTCTTGAGATCTGTTCCTGTCACCGCGATGTTCCCGCTCTTTCTTGTCTTCTTTGGTTTTGGTAATACTTCGAAAATTGCGATGAGTGCGTGGGCGAGCGGGTTCATTCTCCTCGTGAATACCATCAACGGAGTCAGGAGTACGAAGTTAAATCGACGAGTGATGGCACAGGTAAAACACGCAACGCGAACACAGATCCTCACAAAAATAACATTCCCTGAAACACTTCCGTTCATCTTTACGGGGATGAAAATAGGTACTTCGTGGAGTCTTATCGTTGTTCTCGTTGCAGAAATGTTCATCGGCACAACGCATGGACTTGGACGCAGGATCTATGATGCGAGCATTCTCTTTGACACGCCAATGGTACTCGCATGTATTTTTATCGTGGGATGTGTTGGGCTAGTAACAAATTATCTGCTCACGCTATGGGAGAAGTCCGTTGTGCATTGGAAGGTGTAATTCCGGAAATCTTCCGGGTTTTCTGACGAAAGTCACTTAAAGAATTCCACACTTCTGTTTTGTATGAGAAATGTGCCTTTGTGGAGCAAACTATGGAAGAGCATTGTTGCTTTGAGTGTTATCTTTGCACTAGTTAGTCCTACAAGTTTACGAATGAGTAACTCATTCATTGCAATTTTGATCGGCGTTACAGTAAGTATTGCTTTGTATTGACATTTCATAGAATTCACCAATCGTGCAAAAATATATTTGCGAAACATCCATACAGACGTAAAATTTATTAAAAAGACCATACTACAGGAGAAACGTTGGTAGCGTTCTAGAAAAAAAAAGGCGTTTCGTGAAAAAGTCATGCGTGATATGGCTGAGATTGCAGGACTTGTTATTTTCTTATATGTTCTTTGGCTACTCTTCCGACCGCTGCTCTAGAACAAGAACGATTTCACGAATGGGATGATTAAGAGTACAACTAACAGCACTAACGTGCACACGCTGATTTTCTTCCACCACCAGTCGCCTCTCTTATTGTTCCCTGTGATTTGCCGTGATGCTTCACGCACCATCTGCCCACCATCGAGTGGACCGATCGGCAGCAGATTTGCAAGGCCGATACCGAGACTGAGTAAGATAATCCAGTTCACAAACTCTTTGAACCATAGCATGAATCCGAGGGCAGCGTTGAACCATGGTTCGTTGATCCTTGGCACCCTGTTTTCTTTCAAGTTTACGCCCATATATGCAATTCCTGGTTTCTCTGGATGCTCTGCTGTTTGAAACTGGAATGGTCCTTCGTTCGTGCCGAGCCTCACTACCTCTCCCACTTTCGCAGTTACGAGTTCCTCGTTCAGTTCTGCCATTGTGCTGATCTGTTTATCATTCACGCTCGTGATCGTGAGGCCTGCAGTCATGCCTGCTTCCAACGCTGGGAATTCTTCTTCTAGGCTAACAACATCAATGCCTGCTGGCTGTGTCATCGCGCTCGTTGCTGGCACGATGGCATATATCATAAGCACCATGAGCAGTAAGGCCGAGAGGACATTGCTCCATGGACCTGCTGCGAAGAGAGAATATTTGACCGTTTCGTGCTGCTTCGCTACGTGCTTCT
Source organism: Candidatus Woesearchaeota archaeon (assembly GCA_028818155.1). GTDB lineage: Archaea > Nanobdellota > Nanobdellia > Woesearchaeales > UBA525 > UBA525. Next base: position 138,378 of record JAPPOH010000014.1, read on the forward strand.
CGTCTGGCTCCACGAACGCACCACCAATAGGGCCGAAGACGAGTAATCCTGAGCTCTTAATCCGAATGCCGTGTGCTCTCCCCACGACGCCGTGGCTGAACTCGTGAATCACGATCACGATGAACAGGGCGAGCCAGCCCGTGATTAAAGGCACATGCAGGTCAAACCCTGGCACTTTGAAGCCTGGGATAACCGGGCTCACGACGGGGGCGGCCTCAGGATTTGTTAAGAGGTTCCAGAATCCGCCGATGAGATTGATGATAATGAAGACCATGCCGATAAACCCGACGCCGAGGCCGATGTAGCCTAATACTTGGACGAGGCCTTTGTACTTCTTACCCCATTTCTGCATGAGTTTGAGGCCTACTTTCGTCCTGTACAGGCCGATGCCGAACGTTTGCCAGTCGATATGCTTTCGCACGCTGATAATGATGAGTATCAGGATCGTGTAGAAAAGGATCGCTGCTTGGTTGTTCACGAAGAACTCTTGCATGGCCCTTGTGTCTGAGAGGCGTATTTAAATATTGCCTCTCTCTTGTTATTCTTCCTGAGTGGTTTGTGGCAGTTTAGAGGGCCCGCTCAAGCTTGGTATTCTCTGAATAGCAACCCTCTACACTTTTAAATGAACCTGGTTATGGCCGATTTCTGTGTATTCTTGTTTGTATTCTCAAATGTTGGTCGGAGCGGTTAAAAGTGGTCACTGTGCTGCAGTTCCATGGAGTATGTTGGACGTGAACATCAAGGGGAACAAAGGGGAGATAGTGCGTATGAGTGTCCAAGCTTCTCTGGTCTTGTGAGTTCAGCGAGTACGTTCTCGAAAAAACTAGGGCTTCGCTCTCTGTTCGGAAAGCGTGCGCTCGCAGCATATGCTGTCGGGCTCTTTTCGTTGTACTTGGCAAAGGATGTAGAACTCAGGAACCCACTCAGCGAGCAGCACACAGTTGCGCAACTAGGAGTGCGTGCTCACGACCACCAGGCTTCGTTTGGGATGCCTGGCGACAATCCAGATCCTATCTGCTACGAGCATAGATAACACATAAAAAGCAGTGTATGTTCTCACTTGCATGAACGCAGCGTATAGTCCAACAATCCTCCGAGTTGCCCTGAGCCTCTTATTCATCGTCCCAGGCCTTGATAAACTCCTCGGCATGATCAGCGGCGGCCATATGATTGTAAATATACTCTGGGGCCTTGCTGTGCTCGGCTGGATATTAGCGCTCGTCGAGATTCTCTTCGGCCTTGCCGTACTGCTTGGCTGGCGACTCCAGTGGACGGTGTGGCCTCTCGTGCTCGTGATGCTTGGTGCTGTCTTCCTTGCAGTCATTCCAGCTGGCGGGCCAATGATGCTCGTGAACATCTTCTTCCATGTGCTCGCTGTTGCTGCGCTTGTGAGCCTCTCTCTTTCCGGTCCTGGCGCGATGGCTGTGGACGCGTAGCTTTTTATGCTCGATTTTGTTTCTCCCCCACATGCGGCATGCACGACAAGTAGTTTTAGACGAGATAGGAGAGAAAGGACAAGAAACTATCACAAACTCCCACGTGTTAATCGTTGGTCTCGGTGCCCTCGGGAGTACCGTAGCTGAGCTCCTCTGTAGAGCAGGTGTTGCTCGGCTGACGTTCTGCGATTACGATATCATCCAGGAAGATAATTTGCAGCGCCAATCTCTCTATACGACAGCAGATATTGGCCGGCTGAAGGTGGAAGCTGCCGCTGCCCACGTAGAGGCGATTGATCCTTCATGTACCGTCAGCATGATCACTGAGCCATTCTCAGAAAACGTCTCGTTAGACAGTGTTAATCTCATTGTTGATGGAACGGATTCGTTGCACGCGCGATTGCTCGTGAATGATGCTGCGAAGAAAAAAAACACCCCCTGTGTGTTCGGCACTGCTGCAGGAACGAGAGGATTCGCGTTTACTGGCTGCTGGCAGTGTATCACACTCGGGAAAAAAGCCACTGACTCCTGCGATGATGGTGTTATAGGAAGTGCAACGCACGCGATCGCTTCTTTACAAGTTGCTATGGCGATTCGCACCCTCCTTGATGATCCAAATAAAGATCTCGTTGAACTGGACGTCTGGACAGGAGCATCGAGGAAGATCACCGTGCCGAAGAATCCTGCGTGCAAAGCATGTGCTGGGAGCTACGAGTATCTCAACGCGCCGTTCGAAGTACAATTTTGTGAGGCAACAGACAGGTTGCAAGCGCGACCGAACAAGCCGAAGGCGATTGATCTTACGACATTAGCAAACGTTCTCGAGGAGTTTCCTACTGCGAGACGTGTCAAAGTGGGAAAGGGAACTGCACTCGTTCATAAACACGGCACGATTGAATTTGAGAACGTTACGAAAGAAGAAGCGAGCGCGTTCGTGCGATCAATCAAGTAATCCCTTCGTTTTCTTGCGCATTCGCTAGGTACAGCGAACCGCATATAAAAACATGCTCACGCGTACACGAGCTTCTTGCCGAAGTACTTGAGCACCTGATTATTAATACTGTCCAGTGCGTCGTCCGCTACCCGTCGAACGTCCCACCCTTCAACATGACTGTGGTACTTCCCATCGTCTGTGAACAAACTCGCTGAGCAGCCGACTTGCTTTCCTACACGCTTTACGTGCAGGCTCAGGAACGCATTCCCAAAGCGGTGCCTGTGCTTCTCTATGAGTCGCGCAGCACGCTCTCGCAAAAGTGTGCGTATCAGACTTGGTACTGGCATTGCAGTTGTTAGCTGAATGTCCATCATTCCACCCCCTAGACTCTGGAATAGAGGTTCCAGTATATAAAAGTCTTGACCAAAATCTGCCCCTTTTCGGGCATGCTGACATGACACCAGATGTGGTTATATTGAGGAAGAGCGCCTGTCGCTCAACGAAACAGGCCGCTCTGCCGTTCACTCCCTGAAAAAGTACACCGCAACAACGTTTATAAACGATAAGGAGATTCGTTTTCCCATGGGGTTCGACCAGGCTGCGTTCAACACCTTCGTCATTGAGAACGGAGCAATTGGCTTTTTCCAAGAACCATTAACACTCAAATCAGGGAGGAAGACCTACTTCTACATCAACTGGCGCACCGTCACAGAGAATGCAACACTCACTGATCAGCTCTCCGAGTTTATTCTCACGTACGCAGCAGACATGGACGCAGACTGCTTCTACGGCGTGCCAGAAGGAGCGACGAAACTCGGGATTATCACCCAGTTCAAGCACGCGCGAGCCTCAGGGGGGCCGTTAGCGATGGGTCGTGCGAAACCCAAGCCACACGGCGATCCAAAAGACATGTTCTTTGTCGGGAAGCCAACAGGAACGACAGTTGTCATTGAGGACACCACCACGACAGGAGGCTCATTACTCGCAGAGTTAGCGAGGCTCAAAGATGCTGGCGTGACTGTACAAGCAGTCATCATTCTCACAGATCGTGGTGAAAAGCGAGATGATGGTACGACAGTGCGAGCAGCCATCGAAGCGCTCGGCATACAATACCATGCGTTGAGCACCGCCCCAGCACTCCTGCCAGCAGCATACAAGACAGCACAGCCTGGAGCATCAGTGAAGAAGGCGATCGAAGCGTACTTCGCGCAATATGGTGAAGCACCCATCACACTTTAGTGTTCAAACCGCACACGCAGTGAGGGGTATTCAAGAATTGCATACTTCCCTTCATCTGCACTCCCAGGGTTAATGACAGGAACGCCATGCAACTTCTTTTTCCCTTGGTATTCATGCATGTGCCCGCAGAGAACGACATTCGGTTTGAATCGCTTTATGGCAGCGGTGAATGCACGTACACCGACACTCGTTCTATTGAAGGGGTTCTTCTTATTCTTGATCACATCGAATACTCCTTTTGGAGGATAGTGCACAACGAAAATCGTTTCTCTGTTTGGCGTGAACAATGAAAACAGTTTCTTCCGCGCACGAGCTTTTCTTGTTCGTGCTTCTCTGCCAGTATTCGTATCCACATCCATGTGGCCGCCAAAGCCGAGAAGTCTGATACCGTTGTACACACGCGTTCTGTAGTTGATACTCAGAAGGTTCTTGCACTTCTTCAAGAAGGTTGTATTCTTTTTGAGAGGTGTTCTCCTACTGTATGGATGCTTGTGCCAGTCGTTATCGTGATTACCGAAGATAAAGAAGACTGGCTTGCCGAGTGCGTTCAGCTCGCGAAAGACACGCGCCGCTCCTTCTTGATCTTTCTTGCGAAGCTGCTTATACTTCTTCTTGCCGAAAAACTCTTTTGCCGATGGCGGGAAGTCCCCATCTTTGAAGCATCGCAGCGCGTACAGCAGGTAGGGGTTCCATGCTTCGATCCCCGCATAGTCTCCGAGAGCGATAACCGCATCGAACGCCTCTTTCTTGAGCTTTCTCTTAAGTTTCGCAGGGAAGACACCCTGAAAATCTCCGATAACAAGCAACTTCACGTTCTTCTCCTGTACATAACATATACAAGGATAAGCGTGACTGTCACTAACGGGACCCAGAACCGTTTCCAGCTCGGGTAGAAATCGTGCGGCGTTCTGATTGTGTCCTGATACACTTCGAGTGATTGATATAACGAGTACTCATAGATTTCCTCACACGATCGTTCGTACGCACACACACCTGACGCCCAGTTTGTCTGGCAACACACCATGCTTTCGTCAGCACACGTGCTATCACACAACTCGAGGCAACCCGCTTCCTCACACGTTTCGGCAACCACATTCCCTGTCAGTCTGTTGCCAGGGATTAGTGAAAGAACTGTCACAGTGACCAACAACATTGTAAGCACTAATAATCCCCGAACTCGTGTTGGTGTCATTCTCGATACAATGCCTTCTTGATTAATGCGAATGCGATGTCTAGGTGTTGCTGGTTGACCGTCTCTTCTAAGAATGACCGTGCGACCGCCTTCACGATACGGACGATGCCCACGACTGTTCGTGGTCCGAGCTCAACGAGGAATTTCCGCTCATCTTTCTTGAGTGATTTGACGAAATCAACGATCTTCAACTCGAGTTCAGAGTCCAGGTCAACATCTTTCTCCCACGCGTGGCGAACGTACTCGCCGAGGAACGTCGCGTCGTTCTCCGCGAGCTGCACTTTCTTGCCTTGCACGATTTTCTTTGTGATTTTCTCGAATTCCTCATCACTGGGTTTTCTGATAACGAAAATGAAGTGGAATCTGCTGAGGAGCGCATCCTCGAATGGCATTTGTTTCCTGAGTACCTCTGCAGTCCTGCCGACAAATGTGCTGTTCGTGGGATTCGCTGTTGCGCAGACGCGGACGTCTGCTGCGAGTGTCTCGTGTTTCCCGCCCTTGTCGTAATTCACGAACCCTTTCTCCATTGCGTTGTAGAGGGCTGCAAGGTCTCGTGCTTTAATGAGGTTTAACTCATCGATGCAACAGATGCCGCCATCTGCTAATGGGAGGAGTCCTTTGAGGAGCTCATCTCCTTTTCCTGCAGCGCTTAAGCCGACGCCGGAAACTCCCGAGCCGAGGCCGAAACTGCTGATCGGTGCGATCTGATCCGCGCTCCTGAGGATGTCCGTCTTCCCCGTGCCCGGATCGCCGATTAAAAGCAAGTGTACGGGATCAACTGCGAAGAGCTGCACAGCAGCTGCTTGCTTCTCAGTATCCATGCCGATAATGTTGGGAGCGATCGCTTCTGTGATTTTCTCTAATGCTTTCTCCGAGAAGTCATCGAACGCCTCTTCTTTTATCTTGCGTTGAATCTTTTCGTTCATACTGGTGAAGAAGTCCTTGAGTTCTTTCTTCGTGTGACTCTTGAAAACTGGCCATTCTTTATCCTCGAACAACTCCTCATTCGTACCGAATCGTTCGATACGTGCGAAGCACCAGTCCATCTTCAGATAATGGCGGACTGTCTTCCAGTCCTGGTCGTCAAGGCACGAGGATGCGAGTTCCAATGCTTTCCGCTTCTCCGCTCCCAATGGGAGAACGAGCTTCGCTAAGTCTTTGAGATTTTTCTTCATACAGTGAGAACACCGGTGTGTCAGTTTATAAGGGTGTCGAGAAACAATATAAATGCCCCCTCAGTCTCCGCAGGCATGTCAACAGTGCATGTTCAAGACTGTCACAAGTGTGCAGGATGCTGTTCAGATCCTGAAGTGACAGAGGAAGAGGTCGAATTAATCAAAGAACAGACAGGTTTACTTCGTAGTTGGTTTGTCAGAGAAGTACGGCATCCTGAAGTAACTTTACTCATGCTACAGTCACTTGATGATCGGTGTATGTTCTTAACTGAAACACCAGATGGCTACACCTGTGACATATACGATTACCGACCTGAAACATGTATGCGCTTCCCAACGGCAGATCATCAACTCAGCTTGTGTGAACGTGAGCGTCGGAAGCGATCACTTCCAGTACTTAATCAAGACACTTACAAATGCTCGTGCTGACTCATCACGACCAAGGTGAAATAGATCGGCATCACAATGGCCACCATGCCGATAGCAGTCACTAAGAATATCGTGTTCAGTGATGTATTTCCTATCCATGCCAGCACGGGGATGAACACGATGTAGGGAATCGCGAGTGCCATCGACTGCGCGCGGAAGTACTGGGTACGAATGTCATCCTTGAGCAATTTCTTCGCGATTAACCCTTGACCGAAGCCTTGGATAGCTGAGCCGATCACGTAGAAAACGAGGCCGAGGGCAACGGCAAGAATGCTCGTGTTGAAGACCAAGACAAACGGCAAGATCGCCATTAACAATGTGCCGAAGACCAGTGTTGGCGCCAGGCCTGTCGATTTATGAATCTGCTGCGTGAAGAACGGTCCGGTGATCGATGCAATCACGGCGATTGCGTAGATAATTGCAAGCCACATGAATGGCGCGCCGAGTTGCGCATCCAATAGTTTGTAGATAGCGATGCCAGAGTATGACGCGATCACGATCTGCAAAATGCCAGAGACGAGCGAAGCGAGCGTGAGTAACGTGACATGCTTATTCGACCAGAACACGTGCAAGTGTGACTTCATGATATAGTGATGTTCTTTCATGAATCGAATGAACGGATATGTTCGCTGTTCTCGTGCATCTTTCAGGAAACTCGTCATGTAGCCGGACAAGATCAGTGTGATAGCGGTGATCATGAACATCACCAAGTACCCGAAGAGTTGCATTTTGTGTCCGAAGAGAACTATTTTCGTTCCCTGCATTGGGAACATGTGCAAGAGCCACCCTGATACCAGGAGCATTCCTGCCGTGATGAGGACGCCCCAGTTTGCGATGCTTCGCAGGAAGCCTCCCATCCGTTCTTTTTTGATCGTATCATGCACAAATTTTCTGTAGAGGTCGCCGTATGCAACGACACCGATGGAACCGATCAAGAATCCTGCAGCGAACAACCATTTACTGCGAATGGTGAGCGAGAACGCCAAGAGAAGGAAACTAAACCCAAAGATCACGCCGGCAGCAGAAATCGTGTTCTTATCAAATTTATGCAATTTGTTGTATTCTTGGAGTGCGTTGCTCAAGCAAATACTCAATAATGTTTTCAGGCCGTTCAGTACACCAATCAGAAAGAGGATGTACGGGTACGTTGTCGCGGACAACCAGAACAGAATGTTCACGAACTGTGGTGTGGCAGCGCCATAGCCAATTCGATCGAACACCTCTCTTGTAGCAAGTAATCGCGAGTTTCGCTTATCCTCACTGCTTCTTCCCTTATGTGCCACTGCACTCGCAATTGCGTCCGTCGGGAATCCTCTGTTTTCAAGCTCTTGCTGTATCTCACTCGCGCTCTTCCCCGCTTCGCGGAGCTTTGCAACCTCACCTGCGACGTCCACCACACAACCACTTCGCTGAAAACAATTTATAAAGCTATCGAGAAGAACATTTATAAACCCTCTTCGCTAAAATTCTTCCTGATGGGCCTCTTCTCGCAAAACAGCGGCCGGATCACAGAGGGGTGGGTATTTGACGCGAAAGCGCCACTCGTAGCAGGCTGTGCAGTCGCTGACAGAAACGGACAACCACACGTTATCGTCGGTACAACCAAAGGGACGATTATCTGCCTCGATCAACAGGGCCATGAAGTGTGGACATACCATGCTGAAGAGCAATTTACTGAAGTCGAGTCATTCTTTGTAGATGAAGAGCGGGTGCATGGGATTGACGCGCCGCCGCTCGTTGCGGATATCAATAATGACGGCAAGCACGAGATTCTCTTCGGCACCGAGGCAGGAATTCTCTACTGCGTTTCAATGGACGGTAAACTTATCTGGAAAGAGGACTGTAAAGGAACGATTCGCGCCTCTCCGGAAGTTGCGGACATCAACAGCGACGGTCATCCTGAAATACTCGTTGGCGCGGGGAACAAATTAGTCGTCGTCCAGTACACAGGACATACACTGTTCGAATACATTGGCGATGCGCCCGTTGAATCAGTTCCGTGCGTCGTGAAAGCTGGGAAAACAATCATTGTCTTCGGCAATAACAACGGACAGTTGACCGCCATCACGCCGTCGCAAGAACTTGTTTGGCAGCGAGAATTGCGTGATAAAATCACCGCTGCCCCTGTTGCGTTTAAGGCGAATGAAGAACAACGCGTTATTGTAGGCACGCTCGGCGGCATCGTTGTCTGTGTGAGCGAACACGGCGAACCTGTGTGGGATTTCAAAACGGAAGGAAGCGTGTACAGCAAGGTAGCCATAGGAGACATCAATGATGATAAGCAGTCAGAAGTGGTGATCAGCAGTTGTGACAACAATGTGTACGCGCTCACATTGGATGGAGAGCGCGTATGGAGCTATCAGACTGATTTCTGGATCACGAGCACTCCGATTATTGCGGATCTCGATAACGATCATCATCTTGAAGTTGTCGTCGGCAGTTACGATCATAACATCTACGTTCTTGATGGACAGGGGACGTACGTCCTTGATTACGTGCCTGGTTTGTCTGGGATCGTCCACCAAGCAGGACATTATGCAAGCACATTGACGAGCGATCCTGGCGAGCAAACGGGGAAACGACTCTACAAGTACCGTGTCGAGAACATGGTTGTTGGGTGTTCTCTGTTAGAGAACCACGGAAAACCAACGCTCGTCGTTAGCACGAAAGAGGGGCACGTACATACGTTAACACATGAACAGCAATAACTATTAAATATGAAAGAGCATGAGCTAGAGGAGAGGTGAGGAGTTGCCATTAGTAAAAGATAAGCACGAGATACATCGTATTCGTACATACGTGAATGGTCTTGATGAACATCTCCAGGGGGGCATTCCTGCAAACCACATCACGCTCATGTGTGGTGCAGCAGGTACGATGAAGTCCTCTGTCACATTCAACGTGCTCTTCCATGAGGCGGTTAATGGCAACAACGGGTTGTATTTGAGCCTCGAACAGTCTGCAGATTCGCTTATTACACACATGATTAACATGGATTATGACTTTTCGCGAATCGATCTCATTGTGGTGCGTGAGCTTTCTGAGTTGAGCGCGAAGATCCAAGCACAAGACAAGACGAAAGGGTCACTCTTTGTGGTCGATGTCGGTTGCATTCGGAAAGAGATTCGTGACATGCAAACGGACAATAACAAATCGTGGCTGAATGTCATGAAGAACGTGATCAAGAAGATTAAGACGGAAGCGAACATGAAGTTGTTCGTTCTTGACTCGCTCTCAGCACTGTACGTTCTCACGCGGTTAGAGAACCCGCGCATTGAGTTGTTTATGATTTTCGAGTTCCTTCGCGATATGAAGCTCACAAGTTTCTTGATCAGCGAGATGCCGCTTGATGGCAGTAAGTTTTCCGAATATGAGATTGAAGACTTCTTGTCAGATGGTATCATCGTTATTAGGTTAACACCATTCAGAAGACAAGTGGTTCGTGAAATTTCTATCGTGAAGATGCGTACGACTGCGTGTAATAACGATATTTTCAGCTTGGAATTCAAGAATGGACAGTTTTACGCGTTATATGGCGGTCAGAATCCGTTGTTGTAAGTTTTTGAGAAAAATGAAAAAAAGAAAGAAGTGACTTATCGTCGCCTTCTTCGAGTAGCCTTCCGCTTCGTCTTGCGCTTTGCTTTCTTACGCGTCGTCTTTCGCTTCGCTTTCTTACGAGCTTTCTTCCGTGTCGCTTTGCGCTTTGTCTTGCGCTTTGCTTTCTTACGCGTCGCTTTCCGCTTCGTTGTCTTACGCTTCGCCTTCTTCCTCGTTACCTTTCTCCTCGTTACTTTTCTACGAGTAGTTTTCCTCCGAGTGACTTTGCGTCTCGTTTTTCTACGAGCTTTTTTCCGCGTTGCCTTTCTTCTTGCTGCCATGAAACTTCCTCCGATAAGGATTATGATTGATTTTTACGAAAAACCCTATTTAAATGTTATGAAAATCAACGGAACATATGATAGAACGTTTCGAAGATTGGTGTCGTGGTACTTACGCTGATGAAACTTGCATTATTTTTTTCGCATACATCTTTCAAATGCGCAACGTGCTCTGTTAACTTGTTCTGATACGTGTTCTTGAATCTGTTTGAAATAAACGTGCGCATCCTATCTTGGGTTTCAGAATCTTCTAAGATGACATCACCTGAAAGCGCTAGTTCTCGCTCCTCACCGTCTAATACCTGGACGACGAACGTCTGGCTTTTTCTGTAGCGACTCATGATTTCATCCACTTCATCAATATCATACAGGAAGTCGCTAATCAACACAATGATACTCTTCGATGTTAATCGCTTCGAGTATTCTTGCATACTTTGGATGAAGTTACTCTTTCCTTCCACTTTCATTTTCGACATCATCTCAAACATTTGCGCGAGGTTCTTCGCGCCTTTTCTTGGTTTGAATGTTGTCACATGTTCTGTGAACGTGTTCATGTTGAACTTTTCATTGTTCTTTTGCGCAATATACGCGAAGCCAAGGCCGACCATTGCAGCGTACTCAAACTTTGTGTGATCTGCCGAGCCGAAATTCATGCTGGCACTGCTATCCACAAGGATATGCACAGTGAAGTTTCGTTCTGCCTCAAACCGTCGAATGTAGAACTTATCCGTGCGCGCGTAGATCTTCCAATCGATGTGACGGAAGTCATCACCCGGCACGTATGCCTTGTAGTCTCTGAAGACAAGACCCTCCCCACCTTGCGGTGTTTGATGATCTCCCTGTCTGTCCGTGTAGACTTTCTTCTTCAGGATGTACTTTAAGCGTTCAAGAGACTTAATGAAGCCAGCGTCAATGGCCATGCTACTTCAGAACCTCTTTGATCACGTCATCAGCAGACTTGCCGGCTCGCTCAGCTTTGAAGGAGAGCACAATCCTATGTCGTAAGACAGGGAATGCGACACTCTCAATGTCTTTCTCGCTCACAAACTTCCTGCCATCCATTAACGCTCGGGCCTTTGCTGCAAGCACAATACCGAGAGACGCACGTGGCGATGCGCCATACTCGATCAAATCAGGCGTATTCCTTGTTTTCGTAACAAGTTCTACTGCTCGCTTTTTGATATCGTTTGCAATCGGCACTTGCCTCGTTAGCTTTTGTAACAATGCGATCGACTCTCCGCTCATCAACTGTTTCAATTTTTCTTTCGTTGCTGGTTTCGTAAACTGGTCTACGATCGCTAGCTCTTCCTCAAGATTTGGATAGTCTAAGAGAATCTTCAGCAAGAACCTGTCTGTCTGTGCCTCAGGTAAAGGATACGTTCCCTCTTGATCTATGGGGTTCTGTGTTGCAAGAACGAAGAATGGCTTATCCAATTCGAATGTTTGATTGCCGACTGTTACTTGCTTCTCCTGCATCGCTTCCAAGAGTGCAGCTTGCGTCTTTGGTGTCGCTCTGTTAATCTCGTCCATGAGTACCACGTTCGCGAAGATTGGTCCTCGCTGGAACTTGAAGACTTTCTTGCCATCTTTCTCTTCGATAACATACGTACCAATGACATCCGAAGGCATCAGGTCTGGCGTTCCTTGGATACGCGAGAACTTCAGGTTCATCGTATCAGCGATCGCTTTGATCATCGTGGTCTTTCCTAATCCTGGGTTTGATTCCAGGAGTGCGTTACTATCTGTCAAGATAGCGATGAGCACTTGCTCGATCACGTCGACCTGACCAATGATCTTTTTTGCGATTTCTGCTCTGACGTTGGTGAATGTTGCTTTGAGTTTGTCGATGTTTTTGACCGCATCTGTGTTTGCCATACTCTTCCTCCTATCCCTGGATGCTTTTCGCGTAGTTGTACGAGCGTTCCAGGTCCCGCTCATCTAACCCATCCGTACCTCCTGTAGAGCCAGGTGCGTTGAATTGATTGTCACCTTGGCCAAGGTCCGCAAGTGGGTCATTGTTTAGTGTTGGATCATCTACTTGTGAAAAATCAGGACTATTGAGACTGGGGTTCACTGTCGCAACGAGCTGATCCGCGCCAAGTGTTGCAAGCCGTGCGTCCCCGAAGATATCGTCATCCGCATCTCCGATAGCAACGCCATCGATGGTGCCAGCATCCCCCTTGCCAAAGAGACCGCCGAGGGCCGAAATTGGCTTCTGCAGCGGGTTATCAAATCGTGCGATGTTCACATTGAAGAATGCGATGCTGATCAAGATAATGGAGAGTGCAAAGATGATGCCGAGGCGTACCATTAATTGTTTGAAATCCAAGAACGAGCCGCTCGAGATGTGCCGCATCCTCGTGAGGACGTCGTGGAAGAGTGCGTGTGCCATGAGCGAGTCGTCATCCATGTTATCTCTTGCAGTCCGAAAGATCTCTTGCAGTTCTGGGTTGTCCTTCTCAACTTGCCGCCACGAAATCTTCTGTGTCTCGAAGTAAAAAACGATGCCGAAGTACACAACGGACAGGACAATCACGTACCAGAGCGGCATATTGAAGACGAGTGCAATGAGATCCGCGATGAGGAAGACGATGACTGTTGAGAGAAACACATCTAAGAGGATGAGCTTCACCAGTTCATACTGGACTTCGTTGAACATATTTCGGACTGTTGACATTATCCTGACTCACACGCCGCGAGTTGTTGTGCAAGATCGCTCTTATCTCGTTGAAGGTCTGTCACTCTGCTATTCAATGATGAAATAACGTTATCTCTGTCCCGCACATCTGCTTGTGCGTTCTCGTATTTCTCTTGAAAGTCCTCCTTTTGGAGTCTCTCAAAGGCGAGCTGATTCTGTGTATCCGAGAGTTGGTTTGAAGAATCCTGCAATTCCCCCACTTTCTGCTCATAGAGTTGATCGTATTTCCGTATGTCTTCTGCAGATTCATTTGCCTGCGATTCTGCCTCGAGGTAGAGGTCTTGGTAGTTTGCGAGTGCAGCATTGCATTCATCTAAGCTGCCGCTCGTCTCCTCGTACGCAGTTGTCCTGCTTTGGAGGCCGCGCTGAAAGAAGACTGTTGTCCCAACGAGAGCGACGACGACGCCGATGATAATCACTAACAGTGTGAGATTGATGTTTTTTCCTAGGTACGATGCCATTTCTTATCCTCTCTTTGTGAGTCGTCTAATAAAGATTTCGAGGAGGAACAAAAGCGCTGCAAGCGCGATAAATGGTCCTCTGACTTCTGTTTTCTCGACGATAACTCGTTTGCTAACTGTCTTGATGCGCTCAACAATTGCGTCAACTTGGTCAAATGTGAACTTACTCCCTCCTGTGATGCCGACCGCTGTCTCGAGATCTTGGTGTTCACCAACACGCCAGTGCTCCGATGCGTCATTCACCGCATACGGTATGTTGCAGACGGTGAAGAACCCTGTGGAGGTCGGTGTAAAGTGGAAGATATACGAGTTTCCTGCACTTCGATCGAACGTGAGCTTCGTGTCTTGACAGTCCCCACTCACAGGATCATCACTCGTGAACGTGACCTCTGTTTGCTTGTCAATGATCGCCTGTCCCACCTGCACGTTCACGTCCAAATTTCTCCGAGGGTCGCCCGATGCCCAGAGCACTGCGTTTCGAACGAGATCGCTGTTCGAGCCTTGCATGAGTGGGCCGAGGCCATTCTGTGTGAACACGGTGAATGCGGCAACGCGGCCGTTGAAATAATTCCACGTGGTCACTGCAGGGAGGCCTGTGTCTGTTGTCACAAGTAATTTACTCCCATCTTTTGGTACGACTTCGTTATACCCGTTCAAAATTGCATTGATGTCTGTGTCTCTCGTTATGAAGTGCGTGAGTGAAAGTGGCACGAGCGCGAAATTCTCGCCGAACCCTTTCTCGTGTGGATCGCCGTATTTGACAAGGAGACTCATCATATTTGTCGCTCGATCGTATGTGGAATCTCCTGATTTTGCGACCTCTTTGAGGAACGTCTCGTCCACTTTCTGTGCGAAGATATCGTCGTCTCGTGAGCCAACGCCGAGCGTGTGTGTCTTGATCCCGTACCTGAGGTATGCATTCTTGACGATTTCGATCGTATTCACTTTGATCGGAACGTTCTCTCCTCCGGTGAGGCCTGCGCTGAATCTGCCGTTCGTGAGGAAAATGATTGTTTTGTCCCCTGACTTACTCCTGAGCATGTCCACTGCTGCTCGCAACGCGATGTCGGGTGCTGTTGTGCCGCCACCTATGACTCTTGAGACTTTGTCCACGATCTCTTTCCTATTCTTGTAGAGCGGTTGTATATCCGCGATTTTCACGACGGATGCTTCGATCGCTTCTTGGCCACTCCCGAACGATTTGCCAGTGGTGCCAACGCCGAACGCGATCACCCCAACGTTGTTCTTCAGGTTGAGGTTGTTCATCGCGTTCACAGCTTGTGCCTTGATAATGTCAATGGTTGGCTCTTTCTCCGTGATTGTTGTTCGTTTCCCCGTCGCGGGGTCCACGACCACTTTCTCTGCGCTTGTAGAGCCGGAGACTTGGATGACGAAGACAATAGTGTTCTCTCCAGTCTTGCGCTTTGGCTTTCCGACTTTGACCGGCAGCAGGGATTCTATCTGTTTGCCCTTGTATTGGCCGCGATCATAGCTGTTGAAGCCACCGAAGACAACGAGACCGTTCCCGTACCTGTCGCCATCCTCATCTCTGAGAAAGTCGGTAAGTGCGTTCACGTTGTTCACGTTCTGATCGTTGACGACAACTGCGAGGTATGGTGAGAGGTCTGCTGGAAGCCGTGCAGCTCTCGTCGTATCGAAGAGATTCGCGAGCGCTTGCTCAAGCGGGCCGTTCTTCCCGGAGAGGACGAATATTTTTGGTTTTTCAAGCACCTGAATGACTGCGTAGTGCACGTTGTTCTCAAGATTCTCATCGTTCGATTGCACCCGTGCTTCTATCCTGTGGTACCCTGTCGAGAGTGTTGGCTCGATGCTCACTGCGCCTGTTGTCAATTCGTTGTAGAACTCAGCGCCATCGACGAGAATGGTGAGTGGGACCGTCTTTTCTTGGCTCGAGCTGACTTCGACAGTGATGCGTGCGGGGAAGCCGAGCGGCACGGACGTTGGTGCGTTCACAACGACAGCGACATCATTCTTTACGGGGTCAAGGTCCACCATGTTCAAGCTGACGTTGTTGTCCTTTGCAGCGTGTGCAACGTCAAGTATGTCCACGCCGGTGTTCGCGTTCCCATCTGAAATAAGCAGGACGTGCTCGCTATGACCGAGCGCGGCATCACCGACGGGGCTGAGCTCCTCTGTCCCGAACACTTTCACGGTTGTTGGGAGTTCTTTGTTCAGCTCCTCCGTCAAGAAGTCGATGAAGCTCGTGTCATAGAGTTCCATGCTGGCGCTTTTGTCAACGAGGACGAGTGCCCGAGGGTCACCATCGGAATCTTCTGTGATGGTGGTGAATGGCGTCGCGAGTGCGATGCACAGGCATGCAACGCTCAAGAAACGGAGTACAAACACGTAGAAGCGCATACGTTTAAGCTTTTTCAGTCCAAGGTCATCGAGGCTGTACGTGACGAAATTCATTCGTATGAGGAAGAACAGAACGATGCACAAGATCGGGATGAGCCAGAGGTATCCTGGGTGCTGGAAGTTCGTCGAGAAGTCACGAAGGTACTCCAGGATTGGTTCGTAGAACTGCATTAGAGGTCACCTCGATACTTGATGTAGCAGAGCTCGAAGAGAAGGATGAGCAGTGCTCCTGTCAGCATCCAGACGCTGAGGTCTTTTGGCACTTGCGCATCTTCCGTCGTATCTGCTGCCTCGGCAGCGTCGCCAAGGGTGATGGTTGCTGGTTCGCTAATTGCGCTCTCATGACGCGTGTTTGTTGCGGAGAGTGCTGCTTGTGATTCATGGAGGCTGTAGAGGTTTGCCGCAAGCGTGTGCTGTCCAACAGAGTAGAAGCCGCTGAGTCGCGCGAGTTGCGGCGGGTTCCGCTTCCCCCATGGTGTCTTGATTTTCTCTGTGGAGGTGAGCACTTGTCCTGTTGGGATGTTGAGTGAGAGCGGATCAGTGAGGCTATAGTCGACTAATCTTCCCCAGAGAATTGCGTAACTCTGCGGATCAATGTCGAATGCTTTTCTGTCTTTGATACCGTAATAGATAACTGCGCCACTCCCGACACGTTTTGCCGCGAGTACCGGTTCTGGTCCGTCGTTTCCTGGAACAGTGACGTATGTCAGGGCATCTGCTGCCGCCTCGACTCGGAGGAGCTGACCTCCATCAACCTGGCCGATGTCAGAGAGGCCGCGCATGAGTTGCAAGGATGTGTTCACTTGAAGATCTAGCCTTCCACCATGCGCATCTCCTTCTTTGTAGGTGACGGGGAGGATGTCAGCGTCGACGAGCGGGTCAATGCTGAAGAGGTTGTCTTGTGCGAACACAATGAGGATTGCTCCTTCTTCGATGTCTTCTTTGATCCCTTTGATCACGCCTGGCAGGATGAACTGCGCGTTCACGTCTTTGATGATGTAGATATTGTGCTCCAAATCGGGGATTTTTGGCGGCCTGGCTATCTGGACGTCGACTTGTGTGAATTGGTCGCCTGCCGCTCGTAGTGCTGGGTTAACACGATTCTTTTCTGCCTTATCGTCGTTCGTGATTTTGAGAATCTTGACGTATTCTTGGTCTGGAATGCTCACGTAGTATGTGTTGTCTGTTGGAAAGTCATCTTTTGGGCCGACAGTGATCTCTGAGAGGCCGTTCCCGAGCGGAATGTTCACGGAGAGGAAACTCCCTGGCTGGCCTCTCCCCGCAAGTGTGTTCTTCTGGAGTGCAAGCTTGTCATCATTGTATTTGAGTGTGAACTCTTCTGGTTTCTCGTTGAAATTCTGGATTGTGACGTCGAGGGTGGCATTCTTGCTGTTGAGTTGCGCGTCCACGATGCCGATGTTCTTACCTGTAGCATCCACCGTCTTGATGTCGATCAGCGCGCCTTTCCCTTTCAGCACTTTCATTTTTGCTTCGATGAGCTCAGGGTTTTCGAACTGGCTCAGGATGAGATCACTCACGATCGTCACTTTGCTGTTCGGTCCTACGTATTGTTCCGCGAGGGAGAGTGCGGTGACCATGTCGCCAGGGATTTCTGTCTGCTCGAGGTCTTTGATGATGCTCTTTGCGTCCCCTGTGGAGAGCACGTGATCGCCGCTCTGCTCGAGCACAAATGGATTTTTGTGTGCGGTGATGATGACGTTCTTTCTCGCTAATTGTTCGATTGCGATGTCTTTTATTTCATCTAATCTATCGCCTGCTGCGGTGCTTGCGCTGATGTCGATGATCAAGACAGATTGTTGGACGAGGCTCTCTTGATCCACCTCGATGAATGGCTTTGCCAATGTGAGTGCCAAGAGGAGGATGACTAAGAGTTGAATGAGGAAGAGGATGTCTTGGAATAAGGTGCGGAACATGCGGTGCATGTTACTCTTTCCCATGTCCTTGAGGATGAACATGACACTCGGCACGGTCACGTTCACCGGCTTTGGCCTGATGAGGTAGAGGAGTACTAATGGGATTAGAAAGATTGCGCCCCAGAGGAGCTTCGCCGGATCGAGGAAAAAATCACCTAATGCCATCTCACCACACGAGGAGACTCTCGTCGAGGATATTTATAAAGGTTGTTATAGATATGAGAACTACAATCGTGCCGCACCCAGCAGCGCAGCATCCACACCTAATGAGCTCTTCTTCAGAATTTTACAACCTCGTGGCATGTTTTTGTTCGCATCTCGCACTACGATCTTCGTCGCGGCACCACCGCCAATCACTATGAGATCAGGATCATACGCCCGGATAAGGTTCTCGCAGAAGACTGCCAGGAGCTGTGCTGTTTCTTTCTGTGTTGTTTTTGCAGCTTTTGTGGAGGAGTTCCATATGTCAGAAGCCCTCGTTTCCTTTCCTGTGTGTCGCTTGCTAATCGCTTTCCCACTCAGCAGGTTTTCCCATTGTGTGCCGTCTCGAGATCGTGTGTGGCCAAGCTCGCCAGCGAGGCAACGTGCACCGCGATATGGCTTCTTTTCAATAATAACTCCGGTGCCTAAACCAGTCCCTAGCGTTACCCCAACAATCGTCCGCTTGCCTCGTGCAGCACCATAGTGTAATTCTCCTAAAGCAAAGCATGCTGCGTCGTTCTGGATCTGAATCTTTCTCTTGAGTGCTTTTGCGAGGTCAACCCCGTCCAAACAGCGAATATTCGGTAAGTGTCTGAGTTTCGTGCCATGGAACGTTCCTGGGACGCCGATGCCAACGCGGCCAGGTCCGAGTTCCTTGAGGATCTTCCTGAGCTGGTTAAGCACATGCCGCTTTCCTTTTCGCGCTCCTGTTGGGACAGTTACGCGCTTCGTGATCTTTCCTCTGTTGACGACAGCAGCTGCAATCTTCGTCCCGCCGAGGTCGATGGCGATCATTCTAGCTCCCTCTTTACCTCTTCGGCGAACTTCTCTGGTGTAAGCACGCCCGTCACCCTCCGTCCATTGAAGAAGAATGTCGGCGTACCCCTGACTCCGGATCGGCCACCGAGCTGCTTATCTTGTTCGACGAGCTCCTTTGTCGCTTCAGGGATGAAGCACTCATTGAAGACCGTCATGTTCAGCCCGAGCTCCTTCGCGTAGCCTTGGAGTTGGCCAATCTCTAACGCTTGCTGATGCTCGTACAGCACATCATGGTATTCCCAGAATGCATCCTGTTCATGTGCACAGAGCGCAGCGAGTGAAGCGCGAAGCGCCTTCGGATGGATACTCGTCAGTGGGAAGTTTTTATATGAAAAACGAACCTGTCCTGTGTCGATAAATTGTTCTTTGATCTGTGGAAAGTGTTCAAGTGCAAAAATACTGCAGTGTGGACACTCGAAATCGGAGAATTCGATCACCGTTACTGGTGCATTGTCACTCCCGAGCTTTGGCGAGCCGCCAACATAGAGGTCAAACCGCTGATCCGCTTCTTGTTCAGGCGGCTGCATACCCTTGTACACAAAATAGCCGATCACGACTGCAATCAAGAGGACGACGCCGAATGCTATCAGGTTCTCTTGTCTGCTTTCTTTCAGGTCGACCTTCTCTTCTTTCACGGCCTCATCACGCTCTCTTGTTCCAGGTCGTAGTACACCACGCTCAATTTTTGGAGGTCTCGTAATATATAGCTTCCGTCATCTTCGATACTACCGACAATCGTCCATCCTGGACGCATGTTGGGGTATTCATCCGCTTCTTTGTCCAAAATGAGTGTTGGAACTGTTGTAATGCCGTACTGTTCTCGTAGTTGCTTTCCTTCGTCGCTGGCGATATCCACATCTCTTTCCTTGTACGGGATGATTCTGGATTCTTTCAGGAATTCCCTCGTGATTTGTACATCGTAGCACTCATCGCATGCGTCCATTGTTAGATACGTCGCTGTTACGCGTCCA
The DNA here is from genome assembly GCA_028818155.1 of Candidatus Woesearchaeota archaeon. GTDB lineage: Archaea > Nanobdellota > Nanobdellia > Woesearchaeales > UBA525 > UBA525. The sequence goes on from JAPPOH010000014.1 coordinate 158,124, forward strand.
CGAACTCTCCCTTCTCTCGTCGACAAATACGGTGCGTTTAATGTTGGGAGGACGTACCATGTGCCTTTGTCAAGAAGTTGTATCGTGTACCCTGTGGACTCCCAATTATCCACTAAGTGCGGGTATTCTTCGATCGTTGTGTTGAAGGCAAGTGCTGGCAGGCGTTCTGACTTGAAGATGTATGGATCTTCTGCGTACTCCACGTCCATGTTGATGTAGTCGCGTAGCGTTTCCACATACAGGTCGATGTCGTAGCAGTCTTGACAGTCTGCTTGTAGTACTAGCGTTCTGACGAGTGGGAGGTCATCTACCGCTTGTTCTTCTGGTACTGGTTCTGGAACAGGGTTTTCTGGGATAGGGTCTTGTGTTGGCGCCCTTACCTGTATCCGTTCTTGCACTGGCGTGTCTTCAATCCTGCCGCTCAGAATCATAATGGCAATAACATTCAGCAGGACGATTCCTGCGAGTGTGTACATGACTTGCTTATGCACACCCGACACGCTCCGCGAGGTACTCGAGCGTTTGTTCTCCACTTGCAGGCTCGCCTTCTCTGAAGACCCATGTCGGGAAGCCCGTCACGCCCGCGAGTTCGCATTGTGCGCCATGCGTATCGCAGTTCACGTAGTGCACGTACTTGAAACTTTTGCCGAAGGCTCTCTTTTGCTGTTGACAGTGCGGGCACCATTCCGTGCCGTACATCGTTGCGCCGTTCTGCGTTAAGCATCGTGCGAGGTCATCATGGAGTGCTGCTTGTGGTTTGAGAAAGAGAAAGAGTCCGTACCCGATGAATGCAAGAATGACGATTGCGATAATGTAGTTGATTCTTTTCTTGTTCTTTTGTCGTTTCTTAAATTGTTCTCGACGTATCTTGTTCTCTTTTTTCCGCTGTTCCTTTCGCTTCTTTCGCTTCATATGTCAAGTTTCACGTACACTTTGTGTGTTTTGCCTGCGATCTCTTTTGCAAGAATGTTTCGTGCTTCGAGTTCTTTGATCAGCTGACTGAGTTTTGCTTTGCTCATGTCAACTCTGAGTTTGAGTGTTGCCTGGCTGATGCCGGGTTGTTTTCGTACAGCGTGCACGATTTTTTGCTCATCTTGTGTTAACACACTGTACACGATCTTCCGCACTTCATCTTTCCTGATATCTGTTCTTCTGCCCTGGAGTTCTTCAAGGATACTCCTGTGCGTGTGATCTGATTTGATGAGGTAAATGCCCACTAAGATACCGAGAATGATTAAGCCTGTTGCCGTGATATCTGGGACTGCGACGTTCCCTTCCCCTTGCGGACAGGTTGTTGCGTCGTAGCATTCTGCCTTCGCAATCGCCGTCTCCTGTTTGAGTTTGAGATGTGCGTTGTACTGGAAGCCAAAGAGCGCTATGAATACGACCGCAAGAATAAGAATTGCCCCTACGACACGCCCCCTCATACAGCGTTGTGCCGAGAAGGAGTTTATAAAGTTTTGCCGCTAACAGGATATGTCGTCAGGATAGAGGCACCGTGCTTGGCCACAGACCTGCTCTTCCACCCTCGCAGTGATCTCTCCCTCTGCTGTGTGGTTGTACGTGCCTCCTGCCTTTCGATACAGAAACCTGAATTTCAGTTTTCCTGGCATACCTGCTTCGGGGAAATTGACGTAGTAGACAGATCCTGAGTTGCATTCCATCGTCATGCGCTTCCCTGCAGGCACGAAGACCTCACTCCCATGACCATTCGGGATAAGATTCACATGGTGCACGGTGTCTTCCTTCGTACCGACACGCCACCAGTAGCAGTTGTTCCTGTACTGCTGGTCTGGATTGTATTCACAGTTGTCACAGATCACTTCTGTGGAGTTTGCCACAATCGTAATGTCGTAGCCCATATTATTCACGAGGCTGATCGCAACCTCACATTGATTCACGCTTGCATCCCATTTTGACAGAAGGTAGTCTGCGCACGTAAACCCTGTCGTTGCGATGCACTTCTCTGGGAGTTTCCCCCCACTAAACACGCCAAAGTACGACATGACGCCGATCGCAGCGATGATTGCGAGGAGCGCCCAGCCATATGTCATGATAAATTCCATCGCTGCTTGGCCGCGCATACGATGCTGTTTTGTTCGTGCTATAAAAATATGTCAGGAAAACCCTTATATACGCATGCCATACAAAAAAAGTCATGGTGGGGAAGTTAAACTGGACGAACACGATTTTCTTTGGCTCGTATCACCTACTGTTGCTCATCTTATTACCGATCTACCTTCTCTTTTTTGAGCAGCACCTCGGCCTCTGGCTCTCGATGCTTGTGCTCGTCGGGATCTGTGGTGTTGCGATCACTGCAGGCTATCACAGATTTTATGCGCATCGTTCGTATCAGCTGCACCCGATTGCAGAAATTCCACTCTTATTCTTGGGAACGTTGACGATTCAAGGGAGTGTGTTGAAGTGGGCGAGCGATCACAGGCTCCACCACAGGCACGTGGACACTGAGAAAGATCCGTACTGTATTGAGAAGGGGTTCTGGCACGCGCACTTCATCTGGATTATTGAGCAGAGCGCTACTACCTATAATCCGAAAGTTGTCCATGATCTTGTCAAAAGAAAACTCTTGGTGTTGCAGGACAAGCACTATCTCGCTTGTGTCATTGCAAGTAATGCGCTCGTGCTTGTACTCTTTGGCTGGCTCTTTGGCTCGCTGTTTGGTGCGTTTGTCGTGATGTTTCTCACGCGATTGTTTATCAACCATCACACGACATGGTTCATTAACTCACTCGCACATACGTGGGGCGTGCAACCTTTTTCGCGAGAGCATTCCGCGGTGAACAACTGGGTGATTTCTCTCTTAACTTATGGTGAGGGGTATCACAACTATCATCACACGTTCGCAAATGATTATCGGAACGGTGTGCGGTGGTGGCAGTTCGATCCTGGGAAGTTTGTGATTTGGAGTTTGAGCAAGATTGGTCTTGCTTCTAATTTACGACGTGTTGATCGTTCGTTAATTACTGAAAAATTATTGGCTGAAGATAAGAAGCTGCTTCTTGAAAAGGTGAAAGAGATTGGGTACGTCAAGCTCGAAGCGCTGGAGGCAGATATTCACAAGAAAGCGGATGCGTTGCATGAAAAGATCGCTGCATTCAAAGCACTCGTGCATGAATATCAGCAAGTCAGAAAGCAGAAAGTGAAAGCGAAGCAACTCAAGAAGAAAATGAAGGTTGTGAAGCGCAGTATCCGCGCTGACTTGCGCGCGTGGGGTAAGTTCTGCGATAATGTTTTGGCGATGAAGCCGAGTTTGGCATAAACTAGCATTCAGCCATTCACTATTGTTATACTGTGCCGCATGTCTTGGCGCTTAGATTCTGCTGCGATTTCAAATGCTCTTCTTAGTTTTTGTCGAGAAAAACTCGGTGCATGCACTATTCTACAAAGATCGCTACCGCTCACGTAATAATTTGGGTCAGAGAACGAGAGTAATGAATGTGCGTTGTATGTTACGTTGATAGGAGATTCTATTCCTAGAAAATCACGCACTCTCTCTACAAGCACCGCCTTCTCAGGAAGCATCGGAAGGTGTCTGTCAGCGATATCCCTGAGGTCGAGGTTATGCTCAACCATATGTTCAACGACTCTGTTTCTTAATTCTTCTTTGCGTTCGAACATGTTCTTTCTGTGTTTATATGCTTCAGTACGTGGGTGCTGCGTATTCGTGTCTTCGTGCGCATAGTGGTGCAGAAGCGTATCAAGGATTTCGTACTCGATCGTGTCCGTATATCCTCTGTTTGATGCACAACGAACTAAATGCATTCCATCTCTAAAATCAAAATATAGTCTTCCGCTCAAGTCGATAAAAAGCCCTTCGTGGTTATCTGCGAATTTCTTCGTTTTGCCGCTCTTATACGCTCCGTATACTTCTGGGTGTGGCTCACGATCAAGAATAGCGGATGTGAACTGGTCCATTTCCTTGACAAAATCGAGCACATTTGCGTATACACCTCCAGCTCCGATTTCAGTCGTACATTCTCGTAATCTTTCAGGAGAGACTGAATTGATTTTCCGGCCGTAGAGCAAGCCATATCCTACAAGCAGCCCCGTCTTTGATTCAAGAATGTTCTTTTGTATAGCAGATTTGCCATTCCAAAGATTGATCGCCTGGTCGCGTGCGAATTTTGGTATGAAGAGTAGCCCGTTTTTCCCACCGCGTATCATGCTTCTAGTAAAATCTGATAGAGCATATCGTACTGTCCTTGCTGCCACGTGTTTTGCATCATAGAGTAAGTCTGCGCAGCGATTGTATGCTCTTTCCAAAAGTGTTTCTTCTTCCGCCGTACCAGCATCTCGTGTGTTATGTGTAGCAGCAACGCTAGCAAGAACATCACTCAATTTTGCTGTTGCGAGTTTCTTTCGTGCGCCATCCAATGCTCTGCCACTGAATTTTGTTAACTTCTCTATACCCTTGAATGCGAGCCTATCGCTAAACCTACTCTCTCTGTTTTTAATTGTTGAATAGACCGCATGGCCGAAACCTATAGGGGAAAGAATGTATGCTGTTGCAAGTGCTGCGTTGGCAAATTCCACTATGTTATCAATACGATCTTCGAGCACTTTTACATCATATATTCTCTGTGCATCTGCGTTGATATCTTCTATTCGCTGGGTGATTGTTCCGACAAGCGGGTTTGTTTCATCGACGACGTACATGCCAGGTATTCTTATTGGCTTTGTTCCAGTGTTTGGGTTCATCAACTGTAACTGTCTAGTTGTGTGGAGTTTCAGAAGATCATCTATTGAAAGTTTCACTTTATGCCACAAAACGTCACTCTTGTGTTGACGTGGTGGTTGCATGTTTGCGTATGGATCTGTTTCCATAAGTGGATAAAAGACAAATGATGTTGCATCGCTGAATGAGTCGACTAAGCGACGTATGCGTCGGGTGCGATGTGGCCTTGGTTCTTTTTCATAGTAACGTGTTGCTTCAACGATTTTCTTTCCCATGATTTTTTGCAAGAATGGATCTTTTCTGAATTTCTTGATGTATCCTCTTGCAACCCGTTCATTGATTCTCCTAAGTTTTCTTTCTCTTTTTTGATTGACATTTTTGTACAGTCCGGTTTTATCTTGTATGAATGATCTGATGTTGCTTGCGATACGCGGAAATGGGTTTCCGTTTTCTCGTATGTCTGCGCGAATATCTCTATACATGGCTACTCCAGACACACACATTCTTTTTGTGATATCCCACCCGAGTGCTGCAAAGTCCGATGAGAGCTTCCTTGAAGCTTTCAGGACAGTCGGCCCTAGAGTGCGACCGACTGCATAGAGTAAAACCCCACTAGCCCATGCTCCTAGAGTCGGTAGTAATGGATAGTCTTTTCCGAGAAGTCCTTCTAGTCCTCTCCGGAACATGGTCACACCATGGTAGACACCCACACCCACACCTGCGATTGCAGTAGCGCCTCCTACTACCTGTGGTGTGTGCTTTGCAAGTGTTCTCACGTTCGTAGGGAGGTCATTCTTGAAATACGTAGAAAGTTGAGGGTATTTTTGGGTTGTCCAAATAGTGAGCTCATCTCTTGTGTCACTTGCCAAGTTACCGAGGTTTGCCTTCAGTCCGTACATGCTATCGACAAAGAAGTTTCCAACTGCAGCGCCTCGTGCAAGCACTCTTCGTCGGAAGCTAAATTCCGATGTGGCGAACGAAGAAATTATTCTGCTATATTCTCTATCGAACATACCCGCAACACTTTCTAAGAATGCACTACCTGCATTGTTAAGTAGCTCTTGATCGCCTAAAACAGCATCAAGATACATTTCTTCGAATGCTTCGCGCAGTGGGTCGTTTAAATATGGGCGATCATGACCAACAATGTTATTTCTTCCCTTCGTGAGTGTTACTTCTGGTGGAAGGTCTACCCAGAAATCCAATCCTGCGCTCACTGCGTCCTCTAAGAGCGATTCATGCAAAGTGCTTCCGTTGAATGATGGCTCGCCGTATCTGACGAAGAGGCCGTTTTGTGTGACAAGTAGTTTGCTTGAATTATTGTCTCTTATACGAAAACGACTATCCTGCCCATTTTTTCCGAAGTGACGTTTTGATACACCCATGGATAAGTAGCCGGATTTATTTTCAAGAGAAACACGAATTGGTGAAGTCGTTCTGTAAGATTTCCGAACCGCGTTTATTTTTTCTTTACCAAGAAGCACCATTCCCCTACTTGCAGGTACCATTCCTAGGTATTTGTACATTGCATCGCGAATAGCGGCAGGACTTGTATCACCGTTTGGAATGAAAATATCTACTTGTGTTCCGCTTTTTCTTCTGTCAGTTGATGGCGCGAAGCCATTTTCAACATCTGGTGCAAGAAGTGCTCGCCATTTTCCATCTTCGTTGTACACGATAGAAGATGTCGTATCTGCATGCTGTCTCGTTGTAACACGAACTACTTCACCAAGATCAGCATTTGAATACCAGCCAATCCCGTGCTCGCCGATAAGGTTCGGATTGAATTCTTTCTTTGAGTTGAATGGAACAAGCAGATCTCTGACAAGTCCCACAAACGACATACCAACTCCGTAGTCCCGCGCACTTAGGACTGTATGATCTGCTTCTTCATGAATGTCAAACTGGACGATACGGCGATATGCTGAGGGATCGTAGGCGTCAAGGCCATTTTGACCAAGTTCTCGAATTGCAGCTTCTTTCTCTCCGAATTGTGCTCGAATTGTTTTATCAACTATACGCTCGAAAAGAGAGAATGATGTTACTTGCGCACGAGTAGTTTGTATTAATTCGCGAGCTGTGGATAATTGTTTTCCCTGAAGTGCTTTTGTAAATGCGTTGAAATCTCCCGCCATTTGCATCATTACAAGGTCAGCGATCTCTAGGTCGAATGAACTATCACTTGTAAGTGCTGCTCGGAGTTGGTGTACACGGGTTTCAGCCAAAACGCGTCACCTCTTGACGATTTCTATTGTCGACTCTGCCCAAAAACGCTCGTGTATGTCGTTCTATTCCAGAGAATGCATCCATCTTATTTGTGCTGTGACGTCTTTCATAGAGTGCTATGAATGATGTGAAGAGAGAGTATTCCTTTATAGGATCATAGTCTCCGACGACATCCCTGTGTTGTCTGTTTATATACAGTTCTCCATCGCGATAATGGAGAGCGTTGGGTGCATCGGATGTATGGATATCAACAAATACTATCCTATCTACCTCTGTGAATCTATACACGTTCTCTGAAAGTAACGATAAGTTCTGAGAGTAGTGTCCGTTCGATACTCCTTGTTTCAGACCGAGCACTGGTGTATCTTGACTGTTGGTCATATTATCTCTCAAGAAATCTCTTTTACCAGGGTACAAAGGGCTCCACGCATTATATGAACTTATTGTTACTGGGGCTGCAACTTTTTCTAACACATCTCCAAAGAATGGTTGTAAATCATTATACTGGTCTTTCTCCAATACATAGTCAACTCCATCGAGAAGCATTCCACGGAGAACCTCTATGTTTGGTATTTGACTGACACTGCCCATAGAGAACGCTTGAAGTAGCACAGGTATGTATTCGAGCATATCTTCGTTTGAAGGAACTACAAACGTGTCTGTATCTATTCTTGGAAGATCTGTGATAAGTTGTTCGAGTGCAGCGAATGCTGCTGCTCTTGCAGAATAATAATTGCTGTCTACTTTGAATTCATCTCTTCCTTCGACAAGCTGGGCTGCTGGAGGGAATGATACTGTTGTATCAACGCAACTATTCTTAACACTTCCGACAAGCACACCTTGCGATGTGAGACGAATCGTGTGTCCATTCTGCGCAGGTTTCTTCCTGAAGAGATCAAAAAATCTTTTTGGTCTTTTAACAGCGAATTTTATTCCGAGGCCAACTTCTTGCTCGAGCTTTTCACCTCTGTGCTCAAAAGTTGCAGGGACCCTATACCATGTAGTGTCTCCATCATAGTTGAGTGGTTTTCCATTCAAACTGATTCTTGCAGTGAATGAGGGTATACCAACGAGTTGTTCTTTGAAATAATCAGGGAGTTTCCTACTTTGGACTCTATTCACTTGTATTTGCGTTCCTTTTCCTTGTGCTTTTCCATTGTGAGTCAGTTTCATTCGCAAATCTTCTACCTTGCTGCTTTCTCCGTACAAGCAGATATCAGTTGTGCCTTCTGCTGTTGTAGTTCTTCCACGAATGCGAGTTTTTCTATCTTGCAGGCAATAATGTAATGATGAGAGAAACCCGACACCGAAGCGTCCTATTTCTCTTACACCATCTTTTTCTGTGTTGAATGGTGTCGTTAAATGTGTGATGACTTCCTCTAGCTGCATTCCCACCCCTGCATCTCTACAAAAAAAACTATCTGCTTTTGTTCGTACATCGATATCATATTCTTCTGTTCCAGGTGGTCGTGCATCGATTGAGTTAAGAACAAATTCAAGAAGCGGGCGTCTCCAATCATCAAATTGTTTGAGTGCTTCTTCTCGAAGAATTTTTGCTAAGTAGTCTCTGTTACCTTTGTTTGGTTCTCTGCAATCAATCTTCCTTCCTTCACGTATTGCGCTGGTAGCAGTTTGAAGGGATTGCTGGTTTAATCCGATACTGATCCAATCTATGAGTGGAAGATCGTAGATCATAGCTCCGCTCCATATAATCTTTTTGTGAGTTTGATGCTTCCGTCCATGAATGCATCAGCAGACGCTACGGGGATAACAGTGCCGCCGGCATTTCGCACTCCTTCTGAGAATGTGTTTTGTTGGCCAAGTTGAAAAAAATAGAATCCGACACCACATCCGGTCATTCTTCCTACTTGTTCTAGTACTTGGTGTTCGTTTTCAGGAGCGTTGAACTCACCATCACTTAGCATAATTGAGAGAAAGTTATCGCTCCTTGTTGTGTGCAATCGTTGCAATGCGTTTGGATCAAGAGTTGTTCCAAATCCTTGATAATCGAACAGTGTCCGCTTCACTAGATCGATCTCTCCATATGATCTCCAACCTGATTCACGTGTTTCGCTCGAGAAATTAATCATATTATAGCTAATGAGCGGTGCAACGCCCATTTCTTGAAGTGTGCTCTGTATAGAATAGAATGTAAGTGCTGCGATGTGATATTCGCCACTTCCTTCGTTGTTGAATGGATTGAATTCCATACTGATACTGCTATCGAAGATATAACTGATATCAGGAATACCTTGAATGGGCGCTGTCTCTTCGGGAATATCAATATGAAGTGGTGTTGTGTGCTGACGCAATGTAACATGTCTTCTTCCTTCTTCATCTGAGTGTATACGTGTTGCACCCCAGTCAATTCTTTTTGGGTTGAACGTGCCATCTATTTCTTCAGTGTCTAAAAATGTACTGTATGAAGGTTGCTCTGCTTCAGCAGCTGCGATATCGAACAGTACTCTGCCTGCGCGTTCCGTGTATAAACTATCAAGTCTGTAAAAGCTATGCAGCCAAGGAGAGCTGTGTGGTGCTCGACGTCTTTGTAAGAGGCGCTCGATGAAATCTTCACCATTTTGTGGCTGTTTCTCTCTGTTTCCATCGCCTTGTTCTTTTTCACGATTTCCAGCACCACCTTCATCGCGCGGTTTCTGTTGTTTATTGCCTTGCTGTCCTGACTGTTGTGAAGAGTTACGTGTAAATGAGTTGTCTCCGCTGCTGCTTGTTGAACGAAGGTAAGGATAAATAATTCTTGTGTACATTCCTGCCATGTTGTACCAGTGTTCTGGGTTAGCCATTCTATCGAGTACATAGTCGAGTGCTTCTTGGTCAATTTGCCGTCTAAGAAAATCGTCTGTTATCGCTTTTTCTCCAGTGAAGACTGTCATGAGACGTCGCTGCAGCGCTGGAAGATTGAACCCTCGTTCGTACTTTCTCATCTGTTTTGCGACAGTTGGATCTGTTTGTGAGAGTGCTTTTTGCGTTCTGTTGAAGAGTGAGAATCCTTTGTCTGCTTTTCCTCTTCGTCCCATCATTCGTTTTTTATGAGTTGCCTCGATATAATAGTGTAAATCGAAACCTAAACGGTATTGTTCAGGGTCAATGCTTCTGTGACTGTTGATTGTGTTCAGGATAGTATCTGAGAAAAGGTTGTGAACTGTTAAACAGAGTTGTTTGATGCGTTCACTCCTCGTTTCTTTTCCTTGTATCTCTTCGAATGATGCGCGAAGAATGTCTTGAAAGTACTCATTCTTCACAGGACACCACTTGTGATGCCCATATTCGTGTGTCACAGCAAATGCTGTTACTGACTCTATGACTTCTCGCTCGCTAAGTGAGAGGTTCCCTGTTGCAAGCATATGCGCCACTCTCTGCCTGTAGTCCTCTGCGAAGACTAAATGAATATTTCTTGTGTCTAATCGTATTGATGCTTCAAGTGAGCTTGGTAGGTCCGGTTCTGTTGTCACACCTATATCTCTGAATGGTCGCCACTCATTTCTTTCGATAACATCGTGTGCAATTGCCGTGGCTTGTTCTTTCAGTGGCGTGTCATTCACGAACATCACCTCGCAATGTATCGTACGCCACTGCACCTTCTCTTCTATCTGAAATTACTGGTCGTTTGAGTGATTGTGGGGTAAAGCTACTCCGTATTGCTGCGAAGTTTGGTTCTGCGAATTGCAAAATGAATTCGGCGAGGTTTCCTCCGTTCGCGGCAGCGTAGGAGAACGTCCACTCGTATGCTTCTCTTCGGACAATGCTGCACGTTACGTCCGTGCGTTGTAGCGTTCTATCATCTCCTGGGTACATGGTGTCCCGCATCGTTATTCGTGTGGCTTTTCGAAGTGTGTCCATCTCGAACTTGCTTAGTTCAACTGACTGTTTTTTTACTGGTTGATATCGTTTCTCCCAAACTTTGAGTGTTCGATAATTTCTCTTTTGTAGTGTGATTCTTCGAAGCTCTGCACCTGTTTCATCAACGGAATACTCAATGCAGAAGTTACCATGCTGTACCCTAAAAGAGCCTTCTTCGTGGTTCTCATGTGTGGTGATAGGTTGACGTTCATATTCTGCAAGAAGTGTTCCTCTTGCCATATTGAATACTTTGTCAAGTGATTCGCTTGCTCCTCGAATATCCAATGCAGCTATGTGACTTTCTCGATTCCTTGTGAAGCATAGCACATCAACTGCTGTGTTACCATTGCCCGTGAATGCTACGCTCCGCTGCTCACCTTCTCGAGTGCCATATCTTGCATAATATATTGCTCTCGCTTGTTGAAGAAATCCTGCAAGTGAGATGTCACATTGTTCATCTCCCACATGATCTGCGTGAAGTTCTTTCATGCGAGAAAAATTTGACCGTGCCATATACCTTATCTTCCATAGAGTGCCTGAACATCTCGAGGCCGTTGTGTGCTCTGTTGTTGTAGGTGTGGCTCAAGCGCTCGGAGTAGCCAAGGATTGCTATTTCTGCAGTACATGCTTATACTTATCATATCCTGTTGAGAGAGTGTGTTGTCTCCGCCTTTCATTAACGTTACAAGCTCTTGTCGCTCAATGCCTTCTTCGAACTTCCCTCGTGCCTCTCGTAAGAAATGCATTACTGCATGGAATTGGTTTCCTTGGAAATGTTTTGATGTGAACTGCGATGAGATTCCAACTTTTGAGTATCCGACAAGGCCGAATGCTGCTTCGATATCAGATACCTCAACTTCAAGGTTCTCGCAGTACGTTGCTACTGCTGCACGTGCAAGATCTTGACCACTATGCTTTGTGCTTGTATATGCTTGGAGGGATTCTTCGAATTTTTCTGGACTTGTGAGCTTGAAATCTACCCCTTCATATGTGCCTTCCATCCATGATGCCACCATATTTGTGAATTTTGTTGCTCGAAGCATTGCAAATCCTCTTGCGACTCGACGAATGTTTCTACTAACACCTGGAGTAACACCTCGAACATATGGGCAAAGATTGTGTTCGAATGACTTGAGGAATTCACATCCTGTAGCAATACCATCCTCTACATTTGTTGGCTGGGTGCAAATATGGTAAATAGATCCGCCTCTTGCGGCAACTGAGCCTTTGTATCCCGTTAGAGAATGTTTACAATAGTCGAATTGTTCCATGTATGCTACAAGAAGTTCGGCAGCTGGGTGTACTGGAAGTGTGTGTCCTGTATTGCGTGCAACAAGGATTTTTTGGAGGTTGTTCTCTCTATTCGTCAGCTGTATGTTTCTATCGGGTGATCGCTGAAGTGCGAGAAGATCTGCAGGTGTTGCGGGGAACACATCTATAGGAATTTCGATTGTTGTTCGTCGTCTGAGCGCTTTATCCATGTCGAACGTGCCGCTGTATCCTGCTCCTTCATTTATAGCCGCAACGCGAAATTGATACGTCTCTTCCCCAGTTTTATGTCCGATTTTCACTCTCTCGCCGTTTGGAAGGCTTACATCTCCATCGAAGACGTGTAGTAGTTTGTTTACAACTTTTGCGTGTCCTCTGTTAATCTCATCAACAATGAGGCCTGGGAGTTGAAGCCACGGCATTGCGTTATAGAACCCTTGTGATTGTTTTTTGCCATCTGCAAGGACGCCCATGTCGTGATCTGTATACGTTGCTGATCCGAAATCGTTATCAACGTCGATTCTATGCCATCCTTCCTCTTCCTTCCCGAAAAAAGCGTTCATCATGAGTCTGGAGAGTGCTGTTTTCCCGAGATCTGTTCCCCCTGTAAGAAGGAGAGCGCTTTGGGTTATAGCTCCTATAGTGAAGATATCCTTGATGTCATACTTGAATGTGAATGAATGTTGTACATTTCGAGGAAGGAGTATGCCATGCGAAGGTGTGACGATTGGTTGTGAGTGGTGATACTGTTCCCCAACTTCATGCACAATGTCATTTAAGGTGTGTAATTCTCGAAAGGTTTCATGTTGTTCATCCATACGCCATCGAACTCATTTAAGAGTGGTGACAAAAATCAGTTTAAAAGTATTTCGACGATTCTTTATAAATAAATCGAGAAGAGACCCCACACCTAGTTGTAAACTGTTCACAAGCTGCGGGAAAAACTGATCGTGTTTCACTCCGTTATTGCTGCGTTTCTCAGAACCGCGTCCCCTTCGTGTATTTCATACACAACGAACTCGCCACCGAACATGCCGCCGTTTCTCTTGAAGCCTGTGTTGCCGTACGTGACGGTGTCGAATGTGTGCGTGTCTAAGTATCCTGTCATCGCTTGGAGTGAACCGTCAGTTTCACGGAGTGCTTCAATGACAATATTCGTGGCGTCGTATGCAGTGCTTGCGGATATTTTTGGAGGAGCACCGAATCGTTCCTCGTATCGTTGGGAAAATGCTGCGGGAATGGCTGCGGGAGCGACAATCTGCACGCCTTCAAAGTACTGTGAAAATTCGGAGTCTGTTGCGAACGGAAGGAGGTACTCTTGGCCGACGAAGCGTGCTGTGATACCGAGTTCTTGTCGTTGTTTGAGCATGTCGAACATGCTTCGTTCGCTGTCCATGCCGAATAAGATGGCATCTGGGTTGAGTTCGTCTGCTTGGAGAAGCAGTGTGCGATAATCTTCAACCTCTTCTGACTCGTATGTTGCGAGTACTGTAAGCCCATAGTTTTCAGCATCTCTGTTCACAATCGTTGCGATTGTTGTCCAGTATGGTGTGAGGCCCATAATGAGGACGATATTTGTCATTCCTTGCACTGCAAGGTGCTCCATCATTGTTGCGAGTTCTTCTTCGAACGAGTACCACGTACCATATACGTAGGGGTGAAAGGTTTCGAGCTGTACTCCTTCTATGACCCCGCTGGGTGTTATCATGAGTGTGCCTTGATCTGAGATTGTTGTTGCGCTCTGGTACGTTTCGAACCATGTTGGGCCGATGATTGCTGCAACATCGTGTATGGTAACAAGTGCGTGCGTTGCTGTGAGTGTTGCGTCATTGTCACTTTGCGTATCTTGGACGATGAGTTCGATTGTTTTACCATGTACTCCTCCTTGTGCGTTCGCTTCTTCGATTGCAAGCTTTGCACCGTTCAGATCTTCTTCGCCCCATGCTGCTGCCCAGCCTGTGAGCGCGAATGCGCCGCCGATACGGATTGGCTCTTCGATGGTGACGTTTCCAGTGATCGTGCAGCCTACAAGGAGGAAAAGGATGCATAATAGCCACTTTTTAGGAGTGAACATTCTACAAAGAATATAGGCTCTAATAATAAGTTTAACTAAGAAAAAACCCCTGAAAAAAGCAAAATTATATAAATTCTCACACTATTCGTTAATCATGAAGTTAGATGAAAAAGACAGAAAAATCCTGAAAGGGCTTCGAGGAACATCTCGCATACCCTTCACAAAAATCGCTCGTGAGACAGGCATACCAATTGATGTCGTGAAGTATCGAGTGAAGAAACTTGAACGAGAAGGGGTTATCCAAGAGTATCTCCCCTACATTGATCATGAGCGAATCGACTACCCCATGATGGCGTACGTGCTCTTCACGCTGTACAAACTTGATCCAGACACAGAGCAGAAGTTCCGTGAACACCTCATCGCGCACCCAAAAATCACGTACGTTGCGAAGTACTCTGGAAAATGGGACTATTGTATTTCAGCATGCGCAAAGAACTACAAAGAGCTCGATGGCATCGTGCACGATATCAGAACAAAATTTTCCGACATTATCAAAGACTATGATGTCATGCACGTAATCGAGGAATACAAGATCTATCAGCTCGCAGATCTTGTGGCGACATAATTAGATCTTCGCAAGTTCTTCTTCGAGTGCGATCTCTTGCATGTACCCGTAGGTTCCGTAGGTCACTTTCTCATTAAAGATGTACTGTGGGCTTGCAGGGATAATCTTGAATGATCTGAGGAGTTGCACCCGCCCATCATGGAACTCCTTAGCAGTTTCCATACATCGCTCAAACAATGCTGTATCGATACTGAACTCTCGCATATCCTGTGCGGAGAGTCTGCTCCAAGATCTTCCTTTTTGCAGTATCTGTTCTATTTTTCCTTGTTCGTTAACACACTCAAATGATGTGTAGAATGTATCGGTGCGTCCTGTATTACCGAGATTGACGATGACGAGCCGAACCGTTCCCGCATCGACATGTTCTTTGAGTTTTACGTATCCGTTCTGAATGATACCGATTTGTAATACGGTGATCGGTGCATCTTTTGCTCCGAGTGAGGGGAACTGATCGGTGGGGAAGTCCAATAGTGTTTGTTCTCTCTGCGGTTCGCTCAAATCTTCAACAAGTGCTACCTCTTGCTCAGGCGAATCCGGAATTGCCACCAGTTCTTCTTGCGTCCGCGTATCTTCAGGTTTTTCTATCAGTGGTTCCGGCGTACATGCTGCAAGCACTAGAAGAAAAACGAGTAATCGCATGATCTAGCTGGCATTCTCGTCTATTTAATAATATATGAAAAAAAAGAAGAATTATCCCATCTGCGCGAGAATGTCGTCTGGGAGCTGCGCTTTCACATCATCTGGGATGTCATCAAGCACGCCTTCCGGCATCTTCGGCACGAGCGCTTCTGACTCGCAGACCTTGCCGCTCACCTTGAATTTGCTTGCAGCAATGGATTCAAATCGACAGGAGAAGTCGGATGTGTCCACGTCTTCTGGGTCTTTGTATGAGGAGTCTTGTGTAGCTGCCTCATCCCCTTTCGTCATGTGGATCCACTCGCAATCTTTTGTGTCCAACACATCCTTGAGTTCTTTTGAGATTTGCATATACAAATCATCGCCATCCATAATCACGATGCCGCTCTCACCACGGAACGTACTCTGTGCTCTTGCTTGCTCGCCTTTCAACCAGTATTCGAACGAGACTGTCTCATCGCCAGCGTCTGACGTACCCTGACAGTAGACGCTCTTGCCCAAGAGCATGATCGCTGCCATGGTCTTGTAGGACGTCAGGTCAAGTTCCTCGCTTTCCGGTGCAGCTTCTACAGGTTCTGTAGGCGCTTCATCCGAGGTGTCTGTTGGTGTGTCTTCAGGCGCCGGATTGCATGCAACAAGCGCAACGACAAAAAGTACTGCGAATATGATATACTTCATTGTATCCCCTCACGAACGGGAAAGAGTGCTATCTTTAAGAACGTTACTGGAAAAGGCATTTAAACAGAAGGATGCTTGCTCGTTCATGGAAACGATTCTCCTCACATTCGTTGCATCATTTGCACTCCAGCTGAGCTTCTTTTTCTTCGCTGCACTTCTCAAGACGGATAAAGTGACTGATTTATCGTATGCGTTGACGTTTCTTGCGTTAGCATGGCTTGTCTTCTTTGTTGAGCAGCAAGCACTTTTGCTTGCCCTTGCCGTGACGCTCTGGGCTGTGCGTCTTGGCGGCTATTTATTCCTGAGAATCCTGCACATGAAGCGCGATAAGCGGTTTGATGGTATCCGTGAGAATTTTTGGCGGTTCGCAAAGTTCTGGTTCTTACAAGCGTTGGCTGTCTGGTTAATTCTCTTGCCCGTGACCATTGGATTGACTGTCGGGAAGATCTTGTATCTTGGATTCCTCATCTGGGCGCTTGGGTTTGTGCTCGAAACGGTCGCTGACCACCAAAAGTACACGTTCAAGAAACGACATCCTGGAAAGTTAGTCACTGTCGGCCTCTGGAAACATGGGAGGCACCCGAACTACTTCGGCGAATTATTGTGTTGGTGGGGACTCTTCATTGCTGTACTCCCTTCCTTGTCTGGCTGGCTGTACCTTTCCGTGCTTGGACCACTCTTCCTCACCGTGTTACTACTCTTTGTCACAGGCATTCCAACTATTGAACAATCGCATAGAAAACATTACGGGAAAGAGTACGAATCCTATAGAAAGCGAACGCGATTATTCATCTAATGCGAAAACTTCATAAAGCTAGTGTTTCCTAGTGCTAGCGTGAAACAGCTCCACTTTACACTGCTCGCAGTTGTCATTGTTGGCCTCTTCTTCGTCATGGGCTCGTTTCAGATTGCGCCAGAAGAAACCCTCCGAGGAAAAACAACCACGACCTGCACGGCAGCAAGCAACGTCCAGTACGCGAATGGACAGCTCACCTGGACACCAGGACTTGGTCTCCGGCAGATTCTCCGTGTGAGCCCTGCCGAGCATAAAGACACATGCTTTAACGCAGGACAATCCTGCACCATAAAGGAGAATTGGCTCCCTGCAGACACGAGTTCCTTTGCTATCACGGGGACAGACTATAGAATCATCACAATCTGCCAGAATGACTGGAAAGAGGTGCACGGAACGATACAAGCAACAATCGCTGACGGCTCCATCACAGGAGGCGTTAACACATGTGATGACACGTACTGCGAAGCACCCGTACGGTGGGAGAGCACTGTCTTCACACAAGTCTGGTACGCAGAGGGAAGTGGTTTTGAGCACTTCTTGACATGTGATCAGAATAGCGACTTCACATTCACACGACTCGTACCAGGGAATACGTACGAAGTCTTACTCTACCAAGCACCGAACTGTGATCACATGAGCAAGGGTGCAGTGATCGATAGACTGCAGCTGCAGCCAGGATTGTACGCCCCACGTGGTGGCTTCTTTGCTGAGTCGACATGCACAAACATCCACGGCTGGGCACAGGATCAAGACACACCTGACCGGCCAGTTGCTGTACACCTCTACTTTGGCGGTCCTGCAGGATCTGACGCGGTAGCGCACAGCAAAGCACTCGTTGCAGATCAGCATCGGCAAGACTTGTGTGATAATCTTGGCTCGTGTGAGCATCTGTTCACATACGATCCATCAGCACATCTCGCTGCCGGAACACACACCGTGTATGCGTACGCGATCGACACGGACGGGATTGCGTCACGAAATACCTTGTTGAACGGCCAGCCGCTTACGTTTACGTGTTAGTATCTACGTAGATTTATAAATTCGGAACGACACGAAGCGTACATGAACAAACTCATTATGCCGTGCATCTTTGTCTTTGTGATAGGGCTCGCACTCGGCTTTCTCTTCGCGACAACGATTAAAGAGGCGCCACTGGATTATCCAGTTGATCTCGCTGTCATGTCACACACGCATCCGCAGCTGAACGTGACGGCAGAAGAGCTCCCGTCTTTGACGCTTCGGGTGATCCGTGATCCTAAGTCTGCGGGTGATTTTGCAGTGCATCTCATGACAGAAAACTTCGTCTTTGCGCCAGAACATGTAAGCACAGAACACGTTCCTGGTGAAGGACACGCGCATATTTTTGTTGATGACGTCAAACTTGGAAGGTTGTACGGCGAGTGGTATCACCTCCCGACATTAACCCCTGGCGAGCATGAGATCATGGTCTCTCTCAGCACGAATGATCACAGAGAGTATGCGCTTGCTGGCGTGCCTGTCATGGCATCAGAAGTTGTGAACGTGCCTGAAGATCGGACGATGCAGATGGACAGCATGCCCTGCCACCAAATGCCGGATGGCAGCTGGATGGGCGACTGTGACGAGTCATAGAAAAATCATCGATAGATAACTCGGAGCGCAAGACCATACAAGCCAAACTGCAGTGCTAAGTAGACCGTTTCCATCGCAAAGAATAAGGGGACCGCTGCCTGCGCGTTCTTTGCCATAGCTGCAATGACATGAGAGGTCCAGAAGAAAATACCCGTCATTGCCACGTATTGGAATGCCGTCTTTATTGTTTTCTTCTTGAAGATGTAGGTGTAGCCAAAGGTTAAGAGCATACCTTGGATTGCGATGGAGCTGAATCCGAGCAGAAAGCTTGGGTTTTCTCCAAAGTAGCCGAACGAAAGGTAAAGTTGCTCGAACAGCACGATGTGCCAGATGATTGCGAGTGCGAACGTTACGATAATGTATGCGAGCGATGCAACTACGAACTTTCCTTTACTCATTGTTTGCTCACTCTTTTCTCCGCATATAAACGTTGCGAACCTATTTATATTCAAGGAAAATTCTCCCAACATGAAACACACTGAACGATCGCTTGAGAACTTCGATGTTGCTGGCGAGCCATTGCCGATCGAAATCATTCGTGCAATCACGAAACTCAAGATTGCATGCGCACGAGCAAACGCATCTCTTGGGGCGCTCACACAAGAGCAAGCGGATGCAATTATTGCTGCGTGTGATGAAATCCTCACAGGAAAACATGATGAGAAGTTTGCAATCGATGTCTTCCAAGCGGGCTCGGGGACTTCTTCGCACATGAATGTGAATGAGATGATTGCGGAGCTTGCAAACGTACATCCAAATGATCACGTGAATATGGGACAATCCACAAATAACGTCATGCCATCCGCTATCAAAATCGCTGCGAATGAACTTGCTGCTGAGGCTGTGAAGAGTTTGCAAGAACTTGCTGTGGCACTTCGAAAAAATGAGGGTGAATTTTCTTCTATACGAACATCCGGGAGGACACACTTGCAAGATGCCGTTCCTATAACACTTGGGCAAAAGTTTGGTGCGTACGCAACGGCGATTGAACAAAGTGCTGAAAGACTTGAGAGTAGCAATCCACGAGCACTTGGTATTGGCGGGAATGCGATCGGTACGGGCGTGAATACGAAAAAGGAGTTTCGCTCAACTATTGTACGTGAACTGAACAAGCGGCTCACCACAGACTATGTTGTCGCGAAAGATGGTATTCATGTGACGCAGTTCTTGACGGATATTGCCGCGCTGTCTGCAGCTGTGAAGCTCGCAAGTATGGACATGCTGAAAATTTCGAATGATCTTCGATTACTTGCTTCAGGACCGCATACAGGGTTTGGTGAACTCAACCTCCCAGAGGTAGAGCCTGGCTCGTCCATCATGCCAGGGAAAGTCAATCCAACTATTTGTGAGGCTGCGTGCATGGCGTGCATGCAGATACAGGGGCTTGATCATGCTGTAACCCTGGCGTGTAGCGCTGGGCAGTTAGAGTTGAATACACACATGCCGTTGATCGGCTCTAATCTTGTGCGAGAATTACAAATCCTTGCGCGGTGTGCGACGATGTTGTCTGAGAAATGCATTGCTGGCATTACTGCGAATGAAGAAACGTGTAAGAAACACTTTGAGACAAGTGCGGGCCTCGCTACGCTTCTGAACCCGAGGCTTGGGTATGATGCGGTCGCAGAGCTCGTGAAGGAATCGCTGCGTACTGGGAAGAGTTTCCGAGAACTCGTGGTGGAGAAACAGCTTATGCCTGCTGAGGAGTTTGACGAATTGCTTACGAGCCCTTTGGAATGATATCAAACACCCCTATCGTATTTCTGCTGCCGAGACGCATGGGGATCATCCATGTCCCAGTGCCAGGGTTCACGTATAATTGTGTGTTCCCAATCGTGTAGAGGCCCTTCCAATACTTGTAGCGGAGCATCACCAAGAGATTAAATGGAAAAATCTGCCCCGCATGCGTGTGGCCAGTTAACATAAGGTCAATGTTGTTATCCACCGCCGGCTGGATCGGATCTGGTTGATGGTAGAGCAGCACGCGGAACGTGTCTTCCAGATCGAGCTGTTCTAATTCAGTTGGCATGCTCGCACCCCCTGTCGGATCATCAATGCCAAGGAATTGTATGCCTTTCACCGTTGTACTTTTCGTTCGGAGTACATCAGCGCCGAGGTTCTGCATGACCTTCTCTGTCCAGTCATCACCAACGTAAAACTCATGGTTTCCTATCGTGAAGAGGACAGGGGCACCAAGTGTCTGTAACGAGGAGAAGGCATCTGCTGCTGGTCGTCCGGGTGCATCAAATAGATCTCCTGTGATCACCACAACATCTGGTTTGAGTGGTTTGACCAGGTCAATTACAGTGTCAAATTCTTCCTGAGCGCCCGCGCCATGCAGGTGTTGATCTGTCAGGTGCACGATTCTGACTTGCTCTGTTATCTTCTCTGATGCCATTTGGTGTTCGAACACGACCCAGGATGATGCGGTGTGGAGTGCAACACCCGTCAGAATCAGGATAATACCAATGAGTACGTAGCCCCACGACGCTTTCGGGTAGATGAGTCGTGCGAGCTCAACAAGCACAATCGCAAAGAGGCCGAGCCAGACAATACCCAGCCAGATGCCCGCGAGTTTGTGGAGAAAGAATGAAAAGCTGTTATTGAGTGTCTCTTGGAGCGCGTTGCTCACGAAGAAAAAGAGTGTGGCGGCAACGCTCCACGCGAGTGCATACGGCAGGTGAAAGTATGAAAACGTTCTCCAGAGGAAGAGGTAGTTCAAACCGAGGAATACGAGTGAGAAGAATGCGTAGAAGATGAGGACAATGAGAGCCATTGGAGCTGCTTGTGTCGTTGTGTATAAAAAGTAAACGCTGGGGGGACACGAATATTGACGAGTATAGCAACTCTCGAGTACAGAGACATATTTAAAAGCG
The DNA here is from genome assembly GCA_028818155.1 of Candidatus Woesearchaeota archaeon. GTDB lineage: Archaea > Nanobdellota > Nanobdellia > Woesearchaeales > UBA525 > UBA525. The sequence goes on from JAPPOH010000014.1 coordinate 179,406, forward strand.
ACACCACTGCAGAACAGGCATGGCTGAACTCCTCACAACCCTTGGGTTGATGATCATTGGCGCTGCAGTGTTCGGCCTGTTCGCGAAACATCTCAAACAGCCAATTATCATCGGGTATGTAGTTGTCGGTATTTTACTCGGCCCTTCATTGCTAGATTTTGTGCCTGAATCTGAACCTGTTGTCTTGCTCTCCGAGCTTGGCTTGATCTTCCTGCTCTTTATCATCGGACTTGAGCTTGACTTCTCGCGAATACGGGAAATAGGGAAGACGAGCGTTCTGATCGGGGTGTTGCATGTTGTCATCATGACAACGCTCGGCACTGGTGCTGCGATGCTGTTCGGGTTCAATCTCGTGCAGGGCCTGTATGTTGGACTGCTCCTCGCAATTTCATCAACAATTGTCGTTGCAAAGTTAATGCAGGATAAGAATGAGTCTTCGTCGCTCCATGGCGAGATCACGATGGGCATCTTGATCGTCGAAGACATTCTCGCAGTTCTTGGTTTGGCACTCCTCGGTTCGCTGAGTTCCATGGATCCGATCGAGCAAGCGGTTGGTATTCCAACACTCAAAGGCATTATGGAGTCTGCTGGCGTGTTCTTCCCGGGCGGGGCATGGTCACTCATTCCGATTGCTGTGCAGGGCATTCTTTTTGCATGTTTTTCGTACTTGCTCCTCAAGTTTGTTGTCGCGCGCATGTACAAGAGTGCACTGCAGTACCACGAACTGTTCTTTGTACTTTCCATTGCGGTCGTGTTCACCATCTCAGGCCTTGGTGCGTTCTTCGGCTTTTCGTTCGCGATTGGCGCGTTCGTAGCAGGCCTTTCACTCTCAAGCGCGAAGTATAGTCATGAGATCATGGCACGTTTGCAGCCCTTGAAGGACTTTTTTCTTATTCTCTTCTTTGTTGGGCTTGGGATTGAGATCGTGCTCATTGACTTCACGCAGCAGTATGTCTTGCTCGCACTCGTCTTTTTTGGCGCAGTCTTCGTGAAACCTATTGAGCTGTATGTGTTGACGAGAACACTCGGCTATAACATCAGAACGTCGTTCCTCGTTGCGATTCACTTAGCGCAGGCGAGTGAATTCGGTATAATTCTCGTCGCGAGTGGTGTGATTGTGGGTGCCTTGCCACTGACGTTCCTCACTGGAGCCGTTGTCGCTACAATTTTGACCATGGTGCTCTCGACGTATTTGATTGAGTACGAGCAGCGCATCTATGATTTCTGTAGTCCCTACTTACACAAGTTAACCAGGGACAAGAACCCTGATAGAGAAGAGATCCAAAACGTGCCGAAGAAATACGAGCCAGAGATTGTGTTTTTCGGAGTGACCCCCATGACCTCCACACTCATCGAGAATACGAAACGGAACGTACTGGTTGTTGATTACAACCCAGAGCGGATTGTCGCGTATGAGAAGAAAGGGATTCGCGCGATCTGTTCAGACGCTATCGATCCTGAATTGTATGCAGAGATTAATTTCACAAAAGTTGCTGTGGTCGTGAGTGTCATCCATGATGAGCAAACGACATTCCACGGACCGAGTAGCAATCGTTTCCTCATCAAGAAGATCAGGGAGATAAACAGGCGTGCGATGATTGTTGTGACTGCAAAAGACAGTGTGGAGGCCGATCGCTTCTACAGTGCTGGCGCGACTGTTGTGCTGACGCCACACACAATGGGGCAGAATGCGTTGCAAGAGTTGCTGACGGTGCAAAACAACAAACACCTTGCTTCACTGCTGGCGTTTTATCGGCATAGTCACATGCACAACGGCTCGTATCGTGCAGTCTAGGCTCGCTTACCAGTTCAAGTATGTGATGCTGATTTGTAAGACTGTTGCAAACACAACCCAGAGGAGATACGGGATCTGTGCGTAAGTGATGAGCGGATTGTACTGGTAGATTGCGATCATCGCCCAGATGAGTGTGCCGAGCACGAGCAGAATGTCGATAGTCGCCAAAAGTAAGTTTTGGAGGCTGAACTGGAGTGGTGTGAACGCGAAGTTGAAGATGAGATTGAGGATGAAGGGAAGTGCGACGAGAACTGGGAGCTCTTTCTTGAATGTGAGAAAGAAGACGTAGCCGAATGTTATTGCGATAATCGTGTAGAGGATCGGCCAGACGATGCCGAAGATGCTTGCTGGAGGCGCGAAGAATGGTTTTGTGAGCGTTGCGTAGTAGGATTGCATGAGTTGGCTATTAATAGTTAGTATAAAAAACGAGCGTATGAAAACTCATAAATATACTGCACACAAGAATGTGTCTGAGGTTATACTATGACATACGTCGATGGATTTGTACTCCCCGTACCAACAAAGAATAAAGCGAAATACAGGAAAGTGGCACGCGAAGCAGGCAAGATGTGGAAGAAACATGGCGCCCTACAATATATTGAGTGTTGGGGTGATGAGATGCACCCCGCTGCTGGCGGCATGAAGATGGCGAAGTTCCCAAAGATTGCACAGGCGAAGCGTTCTGAAGCTGTCGTGTTTGCGTTTATTATTTACAAAAATAAAACGCATAGGAACAAGGTAAACAAGGCAGTGATGAAAGAATGTGCGGAACAGCAGCACGATGATGTGATGCCTTTTGATGTCAAACGAATGGCCTGGGGCGGCTTCACCGCGATTGTGGAAGAATGAGGAGGGTACCATGAATGAGCGAAATTTAGTTGGATGGTTTGAAATTTACGTTAACGATATTGAACGAGCGAAGAGTTTCTATGAGTCCGTTTTTGAACGTACGTTAGAAGCACTATCAATGGACGGTATGGAAATGTGGATGTTTCCTGGAGATCCAAACAATGCCGGGTGTGCTGGAGCCCTTGTAAAGATGGACGGCATGGAGCCAGGTGGCACGAGTACCATCGTCTATTTCACCAGCGAGGATTGCGCTGTTGAAGCGAAACGAGTCCTCGAACACGGAGGAAAGATCCACGCTCCAAAGATGTCGATTGGAGAACATGGATTCATAACCTTGGCAATCGACACTGAAGGGAACATGATCGGTATACACTCAATGAAGTAGAGCGAGAAACATGACTGAGAAAATTGCGACCGGTGTTGTGCACAAGGTGCCCGCAGATATGCGGCAGGCGCTCACTTCCAAGAAAGAGTTACTTGCGAAATGGAACGATCTCACGCCACTAGCCCGCAACGAGTGGATTTGCTGGGTGACTATTGTGAAGAAAAAAGAAACGAGGACAGAGCATATCGAGCGTCTTTGTACTGAGTTGCTTGCAGGGAAGCGCAGACCGTGCTGCTGGCCGGGTTGCCCGCACCGGAATGAAAAAGCGAAGAAGTGGTTTAGGGCATGAATTTGAATGGAAAGTGCAGTTCAAGCAATAGCCACAACAGCGCATAGTTGAGTAGTCCAATAAGAATCGCGCTCGCTACAGTCACAGGCCATGTTCTCGTGATGCTATACGTAACAACGAGTGATCCAATAACTGACAGCGGAAGCAGTAGCGCGTACACTGCGATAAGAAACCCGTTCAACAACGCGCCAAACAGCATCGTAACCACAAGATACGGGAGAACAATCCAAAGAATATTCTTTACTGCTATACCCTTGTAGTCTGCTTCGGAACGTGGCATGTACTGTCGATATAGTTACGCTATATGAAGGTATGTATTTCTCCGAAAGAATGTAATACGTAAAATGGAAAAAAACGAAATTGTAATACGTAAATTTCGGAAATTTAAATTTGTGATACGTATGCAGGTACCGAACTTCATCGAAACAGTATTTACACGATTTCTTCAGATGTGTAAAGGAGACGTTACCTCAAGAGAAATTTTTCAATAGGAGTGCGCATGTCTGCCTCTTCTCGTTTCGTAATAAGTATTTGTGCAAAGCCTTTGTGCTTCTTTGCAAATGCATCAATACCTGCATATTCCCGTTCTGGAACGTCGTCAGTTGCAGTCACATTTATTGCAACTTTTTCAACAACAAAATCAACTTCACTTGAGCCATCAGACCAATAATTGACTTCTTGAAATTGTCTTGCAAGATGAATAAGCACGCTATTTTCATATAGCCATCCTAGGTTTTGTGAATACTTTACATTCACCATATTCACAAATCCATTATCTAAGACATAGTATTTCGGAAGCTTCGCGACATCATAGCGTTTCTTTGCAGAAAATGAGAAGAACGGAACTTCTTGCAGGAGGAAGACATCAACCAAATAGCCTATGTATACTGCCAGGGTGTCTTTTGCAACACCAAATGTTTTTGAGAGTTTATTTACACTTACTTTCGACCCAGGGGTACTCACCAAGTGCCGCGCAAGAGAAAAAAGTTGTTTGGGGTTGCGAACAGCATGACGCTCAATAATGTCACGATGAATAATTGTTGAAAAATATTCTTCAAGCAACGCATTCTTCTTCTCCTTTGTTCTCTTAAGTACAACAGCAGGAAACCCACCAAACTCCAAATATTCTTCAAACGAGCTGTTCTTCTTGAACGAAAGAAACTCTTTGTAAGAAAGTGGATAAATCGTAAATGAAATACTTCTTCCTGTCAGCAGCGTTGAGAGTTCTTTTGAGAGTAACGAAGCGTTTGATCCTGTGACAATGAATTTGATGTCATCCCCTCGATCATAATATGTGCGGACCCATCGCTCCCATCCTTCTACTGCTTGGATCTCATCGATAAAAAAATACACTCGCTTTTTGTTCTCCGTATGTTCTTTATATGCTAGGAGAAGTTCGTCTAAAAACTCAAGAGATAGTTCGTTGATAAAATTATAATCTTCAAGATTCACATACAATACTTGTCTCCTCTCAACTCCAGACTCTACGAGTTTTTGCATGAGTTGCTGTACAATTGTTGATTTCCCACAACGACGGATTCCTTTTAAAACAAGAATCTCTTTATCTTGTAAGTATCTTGACAAGTTTTCAATATATTCCGGACGGAGTATGCCTACGTCTCTATTTCTTTCCCAGATATTCCACCGCTCAAGTGTTTTTATCAGATCATTTCTCTCCATACAATTCTAGAAAGAATTTCTTATTTATATAGGTTTCCAATACAATGGAAGGTATTTAAAAGTGGATATCGTACTCACGACGAGAATTTATGGGCAGGTCATGGTTTTCTGTGAAAAATAATAATTTTATGAAACGTGTGAAAATTAGTATTCTGCACGTAAAGACTTCGATCAGATACTCGCCTATTTCGTACATGCATACGAGCATACATGGAGTAGCTTCTTTGCAGAAAGGTAATACGTAAATTACTTGAAATGTAGTCAGCTCAATCGCCGAATCATAATAACCCTGCCAAAATTAAAAAAATTTAAATAATAGAAAGCTTCCCGCTGCCGTATGACATATGTCAAGAGAGATATCGAGGTGCAACTCACCCAGTACCTCGACGCAAAGGAAATCATTGCAGTCGTTGGTCCACGACAGTGCGGAAAAACCACACTTGTCACACACTTCCTGCGGAAACGCAAGAACGTTAACACCATCAGCTTCGATGATATCAAACAACTCAGTCTCTTTGAACATGACATTGACTCGTTCATAGAGCTCAATGTAAGAGGATACAAGTACTTGTTCATAGATGAAGTACAATACGCAAAGGAAAGTGGGAAGAAACTCAAATACATTTACGACACACAAGACATCAAGATCTTTATTTCAGGATCATCAGCACCAGAACTCTCCATCTCTAGTATGAAATATCTCGTAGGAAGAATCTTTATCTTCAAACTCTACCCGTTTTCGTTCAACGAATTTCTTCGTGCAAAGAACGCACAACTTGAAAAACTCTATAGCAGAGGAGCATACAAGGAAGAAATACTCAAACAACTAAATGTGTACCTCAGAGAATTTCTTCTCTACGGAGGATATCCTCGTGTTGCGCTCGCAAAAGACGATGCAGAAAAACAAACTGTGCTGCAAAACCTCTACAACACATATCTGCTTAAAGAAATTAAAGAAATTCTTGGATTACAAGAAAATGACAAGCTCGTGAAGCTCCTCAAAGCACTGTCATTGCAGATAGGAAACCTCCTCAACTACAACGAACTCTCAACTATCACAGGATTCTCCTATGTGCAGCTCAAAAAGTACTTGCAAATACTTGAAGAAACCTACGTCACACAACGAATCAGCACGTTTCACATGAACAAACGGACAGAGCTCGTAAAAACGCCAAAAATCTATTTTATTGATCTCGGGTTCAGAAACATATGTATTGATAACTTCGCAGCAGAACGAGTAGATCTGGGTGCGATGTATGAGAACACCGTATTCTCAGAAATGATAACGCACGAAGTGAAATATTGGCGTACAAAAGCAGGAGCAGAAGTGGATTTTGTCATCAACAAAACACCGATTGAAATCAAATCACAATTACAAGAACAAAAAACAACACGCTCCTTCCAAAGTTTCCTCGAGAAGTACAAGCCAAAAAAAGGATTCATCGTATCACAAAACTGCGAAGGAATAGCGAAAAAAGGGAACACAACCATTCATTTCGTGCCATTCGTGAAATTCTTCCAACGAAAACACGAAAAGTGGTGAAGAGTGGGTACCGCACATCATCTGAGCGGTAACGGTTTTTACGCTTTTTAGAAATGTTGGAGAGAGTGGGCTCTACAGTCTACCAATAGCTTCAATCAACTTCTCATGCCCTTTCACGAGTTTGTCGAAGTCTTCCTTGCTCATCGCATCTTTATCGTGTGAATTCATGGATGTCACCTGTCTGTAACCATGTTTTGAGGTTTTCTGTACTATAAAAATCTTCCCGTACTCCTTGGAGGACTCTGGCATTTTCAGGATCATCAGGAATGCTGAACTCTCCTTCATTCTGCAGCAAAAACTCTTTCGTAACAAGTATAGCAGTTCTCCGATTCCCGCTTGCAAACGCATGTGCTTTTGTGATTCCTCGGAGTAAAACGATAGCCACATCGTAAACATCAATGATGTGCTCTTGAATCAACTGCTTGATGCGGTCTGAATATGTCGTGGTTCTCCTCGCCCGTTACCTTGATCGCTCCCCACGCGCCTTTATCCATACGAGCGAGTGCATGATCGACCAGAATATAGTCGCCAGGAACATCAAGTAAGAAGTCGACAATTGTCGCGCCGCCTGCTGGGACAAGCGTTGTTTGCACGTTGTGATTCATGAGCGTGCCAGCTTCGTGGTGCACGTTATCGAAGATCTCACCGATCACGTGGAACGCAGATGTCTTGGCGACCCCTCCATTGCCGAAGAAGATACGAACACGCTCGCCTACTTTCGCTTCCATCTTACCATTTATGCCATTCACTCTGCCATTAAAGACAACATAGTTGGGCATCTCATCAAGCATCGCCTGCGAGTCGAATGCGACAAACCCTTTATCTCCCGTCTTACCGCGCGTGTAGAACTCACCTTGCACGACGTAGAATTCACGATCAACAAGCGGGAATCCTTCTTCAGGTTCAACGATGATAAGACCATACTGTCCATGGGCGTTGTGTGCGCCAACAGAGTGCTTTGACGCGCAGTGGTAGATATACGCGCCTGGCGCGAGCGCCTTCCATGTCAGCGATCGTGTTTCTCCGGGAGGTACCTGCAAGGCTTTTGCGCCGCCACCAGGACCTGTTGTTGCATGGAAGTCAACGCTATGCATGTGCAGGCTCGACATCTCATTCTTGAGATTAACTGTGATTGTATCTCCAACTCGCACTCGCAGCATAGGTCCGGGAACTTGCTCATTGAAGACCCAATAGTTGAAGGTTGTGCCATCAGCAAGTTCAGCAATCACCTCTTCAGCAACAAGATCGATTGTAACATGTTCTGCGTGATTTCTCTTGAGCGGCGGCGGGATGTTTGCAGGATGGCTCGCAATATCCTCTACTCGTTTGAAATCATCGAAATGTAGAAAGAACTTGATCGAACTCATAAGCGGGAGCTCCGGTCCGTACTCAAATGGTCCTTGTGTATTTCCGAAGTAGTATACTGAGAGGTGTCCTGTCGTTCCTTTTCCTGCAAAGAGCGCAGTGTAGAACACAAAGAGCGTTACTATCACCATAACACAGACGATTGGCATTTTGTATTTTGTGAAAAAGTCATGCTGCTTTCTATGTCGGTAGTGCCAATAGGCACCTACCATGAGCACGACAAATAATACTGCTGCAAGAATGCGAAGCGGCTCGTACGGAAACGTGTGCATATGAGCACCTCACGAATTTTCATTTAAGAACGTATAGTATCCAAGAGGTAACCGAACTTCATCCGAATACGTCTATTCTTGTTTCACAGTCGATATTTTTTGATAAGGTCATGAGAAGCATATATGTTCACAGCACTGCACGTTTCAACCCCTATACCAAATAATCTTTTCACTAAGAAGAGTGGGTACCGAACATCACCTGAACAGGACGGGTTTTTACGCTTTGTTATAGAATGCCTGAGAGAAGTAAACTCGTTCAGAGATACCTATTGTGTTCCTGCAAATATCGCTTTATAAACCATCGAACAAAAATCTCATCATCTTTGTTCACTTGTGCTCGTTCAAGTGCATTATAATAGCTGTTTCTGTTGGTGTACGGAATATTCATCATGGGAAATTTTGAAACATCAAGAGCGAAATTCATCATTAACCGCGACATACGACCGTTTCCGTCTCCGAAGGGGTGGATGGTCACGAATTTTAGATGTACGAGTGCTGCTAACTCTACTGGATGAATTTTTCCTTTGTTTTCTTTATACCAAGCAAAGAACTCGTGAAGCATTGGATCAACTTCAACAGGAGAAGGTGGCAAGAACTTACTTCCTGCAATAGCTACTTGGTGCTTTCTGATCTTCCCTGCGATATCTGGTTTTGTTTGTTTGAGCAAGGTTCTATGCCACCCTAACACAGTACTCAAAGAGAGTGCTTTGCTCTTGAGCATCTTGTAGAAGACCTTCTCATGAGCTTCCGCCTCTTTCACGTCTCTGAGGGGTTTCTCTGCAGGTGTAATACCCTTCTCAAGAAGGTTGGCCGTATCCCGCAGCGTTAGTGTTGAGCCTTCAATACGCTGCGTATCGTACGTGAATTTGATAGCGAATGTTGCTGTTTCTTTTTCCCTGAGTGATTTTGGAATACTCTTCTGTTCTTTTGCAAAATTCGTCTTGATACGATCAAGTTGCTCGTATTCTCTTTTGTAGAGATCACGAAGAAAGTGTTTTTTTCTTTCTTCTATGTTTGCGGGTAGCTTCGTACCAAGATAGAGTGTTTTCTTCTTGACCTTTCCATTCTCTCTGAACGAGTGCTCCAAGTAGAAATACGTTTGCTTCCCTCGTTTCCGTTCCCTGACAACGACCATTGAGAAAAGAGTACCTCTACAAATTTAAATAATTTACTATTTTTTGAAAAATGTAGGGGCAAGAGTGGGTACCGGGAATTGAACCCGGATCTCGGGCGCCACAGGCCCGCGTCATAGCCACTAGACCATACCCACTATCGTGGTGCTCGTGAGAGCCAGAGCATTTATAAACATTTGCAGCAAAAAAAAGTCATGCGCGGCCAAGCAGCAATGGAATTCACCATGACGTACGGGTGGGCAATCCTCGTCGTTCTTGTCGCGATTGGCACAATGGGCTACTTCGGCGTGCTCTCCCCTGGCAAGTACTTGCCTGACGCATGTATCATTTCTGGTTTTCAATGTGAAGATGCTGAACTCGCACTCCTTGCTCGCGGAGATGCGAATGATGGCAAGGTTGCACTCCACGTTGTGCTTCAGAACGCGATGGAAGAGAACATCAAGATCAATGATCCTACTGCATCTACTGTGTTTGATGACAATGAGCCTGCCGATTGGTGTCTTATCTGTGTTCCTGGCACCGATTGCCTTGGACCGAATGCGTACACGTTTGGCACGACTATTTTCAAGCCTGGCGATCGGTTTGAGCTCGGCTGCATGTCCGAGAACGGGTTCGCCATCGCTGATCAGCGGTTGAATGTTCGTGTTGAAGAATTCTCGTACACGAAGATCGGTAAGCCGTTTGTGAGCACAACGAATCTTGAAGTGAAGAGCACGTTGTGTGAGCTCACGACCGCTGCTCCACGGTGTTAAGGCCTGTAGTTCTCGCTAACGATATCCGTCGATGTTTCGAATGCTGTGTTGCTGTATTCTGGGAGGTAGTGTTCTAACATCCGCCCGTACGATACCTCTTTTTTCTAAAACCTATGTGGTGATAGTATATTGTTTATTTATCAATCTGTTTTATATATAAGTAATTCTTCTCATGCTTTGTCGACGGAAAAATTTATATTTATTATTTGATAATATATTTACTTATTTAACAGAATAATTTATAAATAGATAATTCTTTTTTGCTTCGTGCACACATTACCAGGCTGGGCAATGCAAGACTACTCCGTGTTATGGGTAGCCTTTCGGAAGCAAGAATTCTCACATGATGACGTTGCAAAAGCCTTAGGAAAAGACAAGAACGCAGTGAGCGTTCTCTTAAATCGGCTAAAGAAAGATGGGTGGTTAACTGCATCCTTAGACCCGAATGATGGACGGAAACGATTGTATACGTTAGTGAGTCCAAGGCGAGCAGTCATGACACTCGGAGGTGGGAAGCGTGCGTAAGCTCCTGTTGCCGATCATGATCTTGCTGTGTAGCTCGCTCGTTCTTGCAGTCCCGATGTCGTTTAGTGATCAGGGGACTGGACTGACACTTTCAGGAGTCGAAGTAGCTTCAGGTGATCTTGGAATTACAATCTGGGACTCTGCTACGGGTGGGACGTTATTGTATAACGAAACGTTCAGTGGTGCAATCGTCAACGGCTCCTGGAACGTCATCATGAATGACTCACTCTTAGAATTAGAATTTGGCGTGCAGTACTGGAAGGATTATACGATTAATGGAACAGACTTAGACTTCGATGGGGATGAACGTATCAGTCTTTATTCTTCCTTAGGTTTGATCAACAACCAATCCTTCGTCAACGGCTCCACAGTCTCTGGCTGGGAGACGAACACCAGCAGAACATGGACCAACCAAAGCGTCGGGATCGGTATATCAGCCGTTGCGAATACTGGCTTGCACATTCGGCACACAGGAGCAGGTTCAGTTGATCATCCACTCCTTGTGCAGGGAGACGGCCCCATCGTTGAGATGCTTGTCGAATCCGTCACGGATAACAACGCGGATTTCACACTTCGAAGAAACTCTGGATTGAATTCCAGCTTCACGTTCAGAGCACTCGCAAATGGCGCATTCGACATCCGAGACGGGCTTGACGCAGCGACACGACTGCACATCGACACGGACGGAAATATTGGCATTGGGACAACAACACCAACTGAACGATTGGAAGTCGTCGGAGGGTTTGTCAGAACTGGGGATACATCATTAACGAACACAAAGCACTACATCGAGAATCGAACGGTGGGCACAACTGCGGGAGATGTCACAGACATCGGTTCATTCACGTTTGAGAATGGTGCAGGGATGATCGAAATTGATTATGTTGCGCATGTCGCCAGTTATTCCATCGCCGCAAAGTACATCATTCCCGTCCAGTATGAGAACCTCGATCAAGGCCTCGATAACCAGTGGCTGAGGGTGCACCCTGTAGCATACACAGGACAATACAATACCAATGAAGTGGAAATTGATATTAATGTTAATAATGCAATTGCGCAACTCAGATTGCGACGAGTTGGTGGCCTGCAGAACCCAACACACATTCTCGACATCAAAACAGTAGGGAGCAATGTCACATTCACGCCGTCAACAACCACAGGATCAGGAGAGAGTGCACCATCGCTCCCGTACGGTCCATCTGTATTGACACAGCGAAGCGGGAGGGTGGGGATTAACACGACCGATCCTGGAGAAGTACTAGAAGTTGTTGGGAACATCAACGCATCAGGAGATGTATGTATTACTGGCGGGAATTGTCTCTCAACGAGTAGCCCTTGGAACGGCTCCGGAACAGTTGAGCTGAGTGATCCGAACGATAACGTCTCCGCGAACAGTCTCATTATCGATAACACAAACGGTCGAGTGGGCATCAACATCCCTGGATCCGATCCGGAAGGCAGACTGCACGTTTACACTGCAGCAGTCGCTGCAACAGCAGAAGCTGCGGCAGACGAACTTATTCTTGAAGGATTCAACACTGGAGTAACGATTCTCTCAGATAACACATCTACAGGGACGATCAACTATGGCGACGCACAAGATGCAAATGTTGGCAGCATCCAGTATGCCCACACAGATGACTCGCTCTCAATTACGACGAATGGTAGTCAGCAAATCACAGTAGATAGTGTCGGGAACGTCGGCATTGGCGTAACAACCCCCACAGAGAGCTTACATGTTACGGGAAATATCTACGCTGCAGGGTCACTGATCATGTTCCCAGGATCCAACAAGTATCCGAGAATATCGAGGTCGAATGATAACCTGGTCTTTAGTGTTAATGCCGCTGGCGAAGTCATGAGAGTGGTAGATACAGGGAATGTGGGTATCGGCACGAACGAACCTGCTCGCACATTAGAGGTGCTTGACGATACAAACCCACAACTCAGGCTCACACACACGAACGGAACTAACTATACTGATTTCCAAACGCAAGCGAACGGGGATCTTCTCATCGATGTGAGTGGTACTGCAATCTACACGAATGATGACTTCCTTGTGACTGGCACAGGTACACGAGTAGGTATCGGTACTGCATCTCCAGGAGATCACTGGGCGCCAAAAGTAAGAGTTGTCCACAATGGCAACTCGATGCTGCTTGAATCCTCCGAAACAGACCCATCCAGCCTCATTATCGGCATTTCAAATTCGAGTAACGGACACTATATCCAATCGACCAAATACGAATCAGGCACAACTGTTCCACTACGGTTCTTAATGGTAAACACTGAAGTCATGCGACTGGATACGACTGGCTTTATCGGTATCGGCACCACTGTGCCAACAACAATACTCGATGTGAACGGCACGGTGAACGTGCAAGGTAATATCAGCATGCCGACAAACTTCTGGATCGGCTCTGGATCAACAGCAACAGGTGGGAACAGCATCGCACTCGGAAACTCCGCTGACGCAACAGGCACAAACTCGATCTCTATAGGAGTGACATCAGAAGCGTCAGGATCATCAGGCACCGTCGCTGTTGGACCTTTGACACTCGCGAACGTTACTGGTTCTACAGCCGTTGGTTCAGCTGCTCAGGCAACGGGGACAACAAGCACGGCGTACGGCTCTGATGCACTGGCGAGTGGCGCGAGCTCGCTTGCAGTCGGAAACGAGGCAGTGGCGACAGACTCGAACAGCATTGCACTTGGCGTCCTGTCCAACTCTTCCGATCAATCGGCCATCGCTATAGGATTACGATCCTTGGCCCAGGGCCAAGACGCCGTTTCGATAGGGGTTGATACGTCGTCAGCTCTAAGGGGTATAGCCATAGGTGTGGAAGCGAACTCTTCTTTGACGGGAGATATCGCAATAGGTTATGACGCGGAAGCAAGTGGTTCCGTATCTGTTGCCGCTGGCTATCGATCGTACGCTGGATACTCGTACACAACAGCACTCGGTGCAGATGCACGGGCTGAGAATGTTCGAGCGACCGCTTTCGGTGCGGGCGCAAATGCGACCCAGAACCAGGCACTTGCTGTCGGGTCATTTGCACGCGCGGCAAGCCTGAACGCAATCGCAATCGGTGGTGGGCAGACGCCAGCATCACGCGAGGCAGCAGAAGCGCTCGATACTGAAGCGATCGCAATTGGCTTCAACACAACAGCAGATCAAGAAAATAGTGTCGCACTCGGCGCGCATGCTGATACAGACAGTGATAATCAGTTTATGATTGGATCTACTGCTGAAAACCTCAACACCTTCATTCATGGAAGCTTGAACGTTTCCAATTCCAGCTTTGATGTTTGTATTACTGGCGGCAACTGTTTATCCTCTGTTGGCGGCTCTGGGAATATCTCCGGCAGCGGCGCGACAAATAGAATCGCATTCTACGATGGTGTAGACAGTCTCTCAGGTAGAGCTGACTTCCTTCTCAATCCGACAAACGGCAGAGTGTCATTCAACACAACAACAAGCAACCACGGTCTCAACATGCGAGGCACAATCGGATTCTCAGATGGCAACGGCATGATCACCTCCGACGATTCAGGATCATTCCTCACACTACGTGCGGGCGGCGCATTGTACAATGGTGCCATCCTCACATACGCAAGCGCAATCCGTGTGAACGGATACGATGGATCGAGCACCTTGAACATCAAGAGTTACAACGATACTGACAGACGAGGAATCACCATCGCAGCATCAGATGGACAAACACTCGAACTCCTGCGCCTGGTCAACGACTCAGGAGATGTACTCACCGTCTTCGATGAAACAGGACAACTCGGGATAGGGACAGGTGATCCTGCAGGACTCCTGCACTTCAACGATAGTGATCCGTATACTGTCGAATTCACACTCGATGGAGAAGAAAGTTACGATCTAAGTCATGGTGTTTCCGGCCTCTTCTTCAGACTTGACAATGTCGTAGCATATGGTCTCACACAAGATCATAACTTGTGGTTGTACAACAGATCTGGCGTTCCATACGCACGATTCGATGCTGATTCACAACGACTTGGTCTTCGCACCGGGACGTATCCCGAGGCGACCTTGCACATAAATGGCACGGTGAAGTTCGATCAATTCACCAGTTGCACCGCACTCGAAACAAACGCATCTGGGAATTTAGTGTGCGGCACTGATGATGTGAACGGCTCTTCCTCTGGCTCCTCCGGCTTCAACGATACAGGAACAGTAGTCACACTCATCGATCAAACAGACAACGTCACAGCAGGTAACTTAACAATTGACAACACGAACGGGAGAATGGGCATCGGTACGACATCCCCAGACTCAACACTCCATATCATCAACCCAGGCGCAACCTCATCACGAACATCACGTGTGATCATCGAAGGTGCGGCAGGCGCTGCAACGGGACAGCCACAACTACTCATCAACCAATCATCAACAAATGGGAATAGTCATATCATCCAAGCCTACGCAGGCAGCACGAGCATCTTCACGCTTGAAAATGAAGGAGATATCGTCGCCGCAGGTAACTTCCAAGGAGAGGATATCCTTGTGAATGATGCGGACGTCTACAGTATATCGGGAGATCTGCACGTGAGTGGAGAAGACTCACTCTACTTTGTCATGGACCGTTCCGATAATGATGCATCAAGTGCTATCATCTTTGGCAAGGATACTGCCCTAGAAACAGCTCCTGCAGCTGCTGACGAATTCATGCGTATTACAGATGATGGATATGTCGGTATCAATGAGAGTTCTCCTGCACGAAACTTACACATTAGCGATGTGATGCGATTAGAACCACGAAGTAGCGCGCCAACAAGCGCCTCGCAGGGCGATATTTATTCAGATAGTGATTCGGGAGCGCTCTGTTATTACAATAGCACTGCGTGGGTGGATATTACTGGCGTTGGAGGTGCGTGCGCATGATCTTAATACACGCGAGAGCGCTTATCAATGTCGGCGATCAGCACTTCCTGCCGTTCATGATCAACAACATACAAGACTCGATACTGTCCAACACGAATACGAAACGTCTTTTCCTTTCTCTGCACAACCCGCTTCATATCACTCGGGAACGGATCATCACGCAGCATGCGAATGCGTGCGAGCAACCGAACACGACCAGGTGTCTTCTTCAAAAATCGCTGCGTATGCGAGCTCAGTACGAGCGAGAACATCATAGTTCTTTCTCGAATTCATCGAGAGAAACCGCCTTGCCAGCTTTCGCTTCAGCAAGTGCTTCATCTAGTCGTGCTTCCTCTTCTGGTGTAAGCACACTATCATCCATCTGTTCTTTGATCTGCCCGAGCTCTGACTTTATGTCTTTGAGCTCCTCAAAGAGTTTCTTTTCAACTGCTTGTTCCATAAGAAATGTAGGTTCTGTGGGCATATTTAAAGATTGCTGCGAGGTGGCCGTATGAGGCTTGCAGCAGTGTTCATACTACTCGTACTGCTTCCACTCGTTACAGCTGTACCCATGTCGTTCAGCGATCAGGGGACGGGGTTAACGTTGAGTGGTGTTGAGGTTGGATCGGGTGATCTTGGAATTACGATCTGGTCTGCAGCGACAGGAGGAACACTGCTCTACAACGAGACGTTCAATGGTGCGATCGTGAATGGTAGTTGGAACGTTATCATGAACGATTCGCTACTTGAGTTAGAGTTCGGTGTGCAATACTGGAAGGATTATACGATTAACGGAACCGACTTAGACTTTGATGGAGACGAGAGAATCTCATTGTACTCATCTCTCGGACTCATCAACAACCAAAGCTTCGTTAACGGCTCGAACGTCGGCGGCTGGAGTACGAACGGCAGCGTTACATCCACGATGCAAAACCTCGGCATTGGTACGACAGCTCCTCTGAGAGAATTCCACATTAACGGATCAAACCCTACATGGTACTTCGAGCGAGATGGCTTCTTCCAGCTCAGACTCACAAGCACGAGTGGCGAGCCCGAGTTCTCAACCATTGACACCGGATCTTCAAGTGGCAACCTCCTCTTCCAAGCATCAGAAACAGGAGGGGTTGGCATCGGAGCCGACTTCCAAACAATCGACACCAAATTCTACATTCAGAGTGAAGGAAACAGTACAAACTATACGATGTTCGCTGAAAATGCAGATGGAGATGATCTGTTCGTAATTCAAGATGATGGCCGCATCGGCATTGGCACAAGCAGTCCAGCTCGAAAACTGGAGATCGCCGGCAATGCAACCGATGTTGCAGCGCTTCGAATCACACAAACAGACACGATAACGAACGAGTGGGACTTCGGGAACATGGCAGGGAACCACCATTTGATTCTTGAGCCATCGACAGATGCCTCCTTCTTCATTCGGAATTCATCTAACGGCATTATCGCAGCATTCGAGACGGATGATGATATCTACTTCATACCGCCTGGTAACGTCGGAATAGGCACCTCAACACCAGAAGTACTGTTAGATATTGGAGGCGGGGCAACTGACGCAAACTCTGAAGCAACAACAGTGAGCGTTTCACATGCGACACAACCCGACGTCTCATTCGTTAGTACAAACTTATCGAGCACAAACAATGCAGCGAGAATTTTCGCAGGCTATGATGCCGGATCGTTTACCAGCGGATTTTTACGATTCCAAACCCACCATACAAATCAATATCTGAACACGTCCATGACCATTAAAGCTGGAAACGTCGGCATCGGAACACTCGATCCTGCAGTAAAGCTCGATATTGGGGGCGCATCATCAAATTCTAACGCAACAACAGTGAGCCTCACACATGCGACAGAGCCAGATATCTCTTTTGTTGTTTCAGATCTCTCGCAAGGAGCTGACACAGCAAGAATTGTTGCAGGTACTGATGGTGGAACATTCGATCAATCATGGTTGAAGTTCCAGACACACCATTCTACTTCCGCTGATCTAAGTACAACGATGACTCTACAAACTGGCAACGTCGGCATTGGTACAAGTACGCCTAGTGTCAAACTCGAAGTAGTCGGCAACACGAGCACGCTCCTCTTCCTCAACGCATCCGGACCAGCTGCGAGTATTGATGCAAATGCAATCTTACTCGGAAAGGGCCCTATTGGCGCTGGACGCATCTTCCTTCGTGGCGAGAACACGAACAAGCTCTTCAGCCAGACAGGGATTACGAACCTGCCACAAGAGATCGATATCCTTTCTGGGACAACAGAAGGGAATGGGATCCGTATTGCGGCGAATGGGAATATTGGCCTTGGCACGACAGCACCGAGCGCAAAATTACACATTAATAGCAGCGATCTGAGCCTTCTCATACAAAACACCTCTGGAAGTGATCACCTTGTTGTGAACGCAACGAGTGGGTATGTGGGCATCGGCACAAATAGTCCTGTTTCCGCACTGGAAGTTGCAGGGAATGTGCGAGCACGAGATATCGTTACAGCAAGCGGCTATGTGTTCCGAAGCGCGGGCGGAGCATACCTTCGAGCTGCAGGAACAAACAACATCAACGTTGGCGATAGTGGCGTACAGAACATCTTGCTTGCGAACGGTGGCGGCAATGTCGGTATCGGGACGACGAACCCTAGCGAAACACTGCATGTGAACGGTACGGTGCGCTTTGAGAATGAGACAGGTACTTTGGGACTCTACCAGCACGAAAATGGTGCAGTCGGTATTGGTATCGCACCCACTTCAACCGCCCTCAAGCTGCGCGTGTATGAACCCACTCTCCCCGCACAGGTAATGTTCCAAACAGCAAGTTCTAGTCAGTATGCATCATTACAACTTTCGACCGGCGACCAATCTTGGAGGTTGCAGAGTAGCTCTAACGAACAATTCTACATCGAGGATATCACAGCAGGAACGCTACCATTCCACATTGGGGATGGCGCACCTTCCGACTCCTTCTACATGACTGGCTCAGGGAATATCGGTCTTGGCAAGACGCCCCAATTCAAACTCGACGTGAATGGCAGCATCAACGCAACATCACTCAACGTCACAGAAGACGTCTGCCTGAGCGACGGAACCTGCCTCTCAAGTAACGGCAACATCACGGGAAGTGGCGCTACAAACAGTATCGCGTACTATGATGATGTTGACAGTATTGCAAGCCGTGCTGACTTCGTCTTCGATCCAGCGAATGGACGATTATCACTCAACACAACGACTGCAAGCTCAACACTTAACATTGGCGGCTCGCGCAACATCCTCTTTGTTGGTTCTGGGACGACGTTCATCGACACACAAAGCGAGCAGCCACTCTACATCAGAGCAGGCGGCACTGCAGAGAACGCAACACTGCAACTGAGGGGAAACCAGATCCGATTCCTCGGATACGACCCTTCCGGGAACTCAGGAAGTGTGGGTATCACGTCAAAAACGACTGCGAACGTGCCGCTCGTGATCGGCGGCCAGGACGGGCAGACCGCAGACTTGCTCGTCTTTGCGAACGGTTCAAACGATGCGCTGAGTGTTGTTGATGCAACTGGACAACTTGGCATAGGCATAGCAGACCCTGTCGGCCCACTCCACGTGAACGGTGCAACATCATCTGAGATTCACATCACAACAGATCTTACTGGTAACACCGGAGGGGATGACGGGTTACTGCTCCAAGTTGACTCGAACAACTACACCTACATCTGGAATCGGGAAGAATCTCGCATGTACTTCGGTACGAATGACACGACACGAATCACCATCCTTGAGGATGGCAATGTCGGGATTGGCACAACATCTCCAGACGGGGATCTTGTCGTGCATGATGCTGCAGATTCGCGTATTTATCTCACAACGGACGAGTCAGGTTCCGGCGGCGGCGATGGGTTATTGATCGAACTGGACGCGAACAATAACACATTCATCTGGAACAGAGAAGATGCGGACATGTTCATCGGGACGAATGACACAACGCAACTCACGATCGATAATGCGGGAAACGTCGGGATTGGAGGATCACCGATTAGCAACAAGAAATTATACGTCGCTGGCGACGTACAAGCAAGTGAGGTCTTTGCGACAACATTAGATGTTTCTTCCACAAACTCTCGCTTCAGGAACGACTCAGAATTAAACTTTGGAACGGATCGGAATTTCAGCCTCGTGTACACGACATCGTCAGACACACTTGACGTTTTGTACGATACAACGAGAATCATGTCGTTCGATCCATCAGGGAATGTTGGAATCGGGACAATAGTTCCGAACCACTTGCTGGATGTTGACGGACACATCAACGCGAGCACGATCAACGCGAGTGAGATTTGTATTACGGGAGGAAATTGCTTGTCAACTGTTAGCGGTACAAGTCTTTGGTTGAATACAAGCGGCAATGCGACCTACGTCGGCGGCAATGTTGGCATTGGGACAACAACACCAACGCGCATGCTCACAATCGAAGGCGGAGACATCCAACTGGATAACGACGCGAAGATCTACTTCAAGCGAAACACATCCACAGCAGACCCACGCATCGAGTACGATGAGAACAACGACTTTAGAATTATCAACACACAAGATCGTGAGATTGCGTTCCTGATCGATAACACAAAAGCGATGCATATCAACTCAGCAGGTCTTATTATGGCCGGGAATAAACGAATCAGCGCGAACGCGAATAACGTCCACTTTAACATCACGACAGGAGCGGGGATGTGGTTCAAAGCATCGCAAGCAGTCTCCTCAGGAAACATTTCCTTCATACAATCTTCCACCGAAGTGGTGCGCATCACGAGTGATTATCTGGTCGGTATTAACGATACGACGCCGGACGCGACGT
Organism: Candidatus Woesearchaeota archaeon; assembly: GCA_028818155.1. Lineage (GTDB taxonomy): Archaea > Nanobdellota > Nanobdellia > Woesearchaeales > UBA525 > UBA525. Next base: position 199,735 of record JAPPOH010000014.1, read on the forward strand.
TCGATGTTGCAGGCTCTATCCAGTTTGATGATTTCGTCTCGTGTACTGCTCTTGAGACGGATGGCTCAGGTAATCTTGTGTGTGGCACAGATGAAGGTGGCGCGGGCACGACAAACTCCACATCCTGGAACAGAACAGGCACAGATGTTCTCTTAGCGAATACTGATGACAGTGTAGGGATTGGCACGAACGCACCAACGCAAGAATTAGACGTGAATGGCTCTGTGAATATCTCGAGTAAACTCTACGTGAATGGTGGTGGTCCTGCAAGCACGCCAGATATTGCGAGCGCAACAGATACGAACACAGGAATGTACTGGTCCGGAGCAGATAGCTTACGCTTCGCAACCGCAGGATCGCAGCGAATGGAGATTACAGCAGGAGGATACCTTATCTTTGGTGCTGGTGGACAGCTAGCGCCGAGCGATAGCATCTCGACACCTTCGTTCACGTTTGTCGGTGATACAAATACAGGAATGTATAATCCTGCCGATGACGAAATCGGTCTTGTTGGAGGTAGCAACGAAGTACTCCGTGTCAACGGCACCTCTGAGAACGTCGGCATCGGCGAGACATCGCCAGCAAGAAAACTCCACGTGAGTGAAGCGATGCGTATCGAGCCGCAGAGCGGTGCACCATCATCCGCAGCGCTCGGTGACCTCTACATCGATAGCGATACTGATGAGCTCTGCTTCTTCAACAGCACGGCCTGGGTTGGCCTACAAGGGAGGACGTGCGCATGAGAGTGCTTGTATTCCTCATGATGTTAGTCATGATTCCACTCGTTACTGCTGTGCCTATGTCGTTTAGTGATCAGGGAACTGGCTTGACACTGTCAGGAGTGGAAGTAGCTTCAGGCGACTTAGGAATCACGATCTGGGATAGCGCAACAGGCGGGAATGTACTCTACGCCGAGAACTTCTCCCAAGCAATCGTGAACGGCAGCTGGAATGTCATCATGAACGATTCCCTCTTAGAACTCGAGTTCGGCGTCCAATACTGGAAGGACTACACAGTGAATGGCACTGATTTGGACTTTGATGGTGAGGAGAGAATTTCTTTGTACTCATCATTAGGTCTTATCAATAATCAGAGTTTCGTCAACGGTTCCAACGTCGGCGGATGGGAAACCAACACAACAAGAACTTGGACGAACCAGAGCGTCGGTATAGGAATAGAGGCCCCGACGCAAGCACTTGCTGTCAGGGGACACATGCTCCTTGAGTTCAGCGAGCCGAGCATCTACTTCAACCAGGATGATGGGAACGCTTCCGTCATTAATTACGATGAAGATTGGGATGCGATGACCTTCCGAGTGGGGCAGGCAGGCTCTTCATTCAGTAGAATGGTCATCACAGAGAATGGCTCTGTTGGTATTGGTGATAACTTCCCTGATGCAGTGCTCGAGCTCTCGAACAATGGAGGAAGTGACGATCTCTTCATGGCGTCAAGCGATGATAACAATGATGGTGACCTCTTCATTATCGACGGGGGCGGAAATGTCGGCATCGGCACAACAACACCTGATAAAGTTGTCACGATCTACAACGGCACCACGAACAGAAAAGTCGGGATTGACGATAGTGGTCTCTACTTCTCACGAACAGCTGACGGCGCGTACTCGGGAACTATCATAGCGGATGCCGGCGGGAATCTCGATTATAGTGTGCGCAGCTTCCACACATTCGATGTGAATACTGTCAGTGAACTTGTTGTCGGGGAAGGGAGCGTTGGTGTTCGTACGTCATCGGGTAGCGAGCGGCTCACAGTCAATGGAAACGCATCATTCAATAACACACTCTTTGTTCTCGAAAACGGACGAGTCGGCATCGGCACAAGCTCCCCGACTTACGAACTCGAAATACAAGGAGAGACATCACCACAACTAGAAATCGAAGATACGACAAACAACGCGCGAGGCTTCTTCCAAACACAAGACTCAGGAAGCCGTATTGGAACTGCAACAGCACACCCACTCCTCTTCGTAACAGGCCTTGTAAATCAAGCAACACTGACCGCAGCAGGAAACTTTGGCCTTGGTATCGCAGCGCCTGCAACGAAACTCCACGTGAATGGAAGTATCAATGTAACACAGGATGAGGATGTGTGTATCACTGGCGGCAACTGTTTGTCTGCAGCTGGCGGCCTCTGGACGAATTCAAGTGGGAATGCGACATACGTTGGTGGAAGGGTCGGTATTGGCACATCACCAACACAGGCAAAACTTCACGTACGCACAGAAGGGAGTCTTGCACCTGCACGATTCGAGACGGTCGGCACGAACGGATATGTCGTCCTACAAACGAACAACAGCGGTCACGCAGGCATTACCATTAATACAGGAGATGCTGACCGCGCGGCAGGCATCGCGTTCGCTAACTCAGCTGAAGGGGATGAACGATGGTCCCTTGGCAGATATGAAGATGGCTCGTTTGCGATCAGTCAAACATCCTCAAGCTCAGGAGCAGGCTTCTACAATAACGCCCCTGTCAAGATCGAGAACGCCACACCTGCGAATACGCTTGTCATCGATGCAAATGGGAATATTGGCTTGAGCGAAACAACTCCTGCCAGTATCTTGCACCTCACAGGACAGAGTCCGACGATCACAGTGAATGACACTGGCGCTGCAAATGGAACCACAGTGAATGTCGTTGGCCTCGATCAATCGGTTGACACACTCTTCAGAATTCAGGACGAGGGCGTTACTGAGATCTCACTCCTAAAAGATGGAACGTTTGGCCTCGGGAATGCATCCACGCACTACTGGTCAAATGGAGAGTTGCATACCTACTACTTCTACGGTGCGAATGGCGACGCGAGCACACCAACATTCAGGTTCATTAATGATCCTGATACAGGCATGGGACTTGCAGGAACAAACGCCATACGATTCATCACCGGTGGCAGTACACAAGCAACACTCGATTCCTCAGGTAATCTTGGTGTTGGCACAACAACACCTGCCACTGCACTCGATATAAACGGCACGATCAGAATTAGTAACATTGATGCTGACAATAAGATTCGTTTCCTTCGTACTGGAGGGAACACCTTCAGCATCGAACATGATACGTCAAGACTTTACTTCTACAATGGTTCAGAAGGAGGTTTGGCAATCGATAACATAAACCGCGTTGGTATTGGAACGATCAGTCCATCAGCGAGATTACATGTGGATGGCACGGTCCGTCTTGAAGACTTCACCTCCTGTACTGCGTTAGAAACAGATGGCTCAGGTAATTTAGTGTGTGGCACGGATGATGTGAATGGGACTGGCGGTTCCTTATGGACGAATTCATCAGGCAACGCGACATACGTCAGCGGGAACGTTGGCATTGGCACGACAGCACCTGAAGAGATGCTCCATATCGACTCGAACACAGACGCACGCGTGTACATTGACGCGGGGAATGCTGGTGGCGGGACACCCTCGAGCAACACAAGATTACTGATCGAAGATAACACTGTCGTGTACATGGAGTTCCTTACACCGAACAATATCGCGCCAGGGATCATCTTCTCTGACGAGGATGCGAGCGATAGAGGAAGCGTCACATACGTACATGGTACAGATACACTCTATCTCGAATCAGCTGGCAACCTCACACTCAGAAATGTTGGTGGCGATCGTATCGTGCTTGACGAATCTGGCGATGTGCACATAGATGAGGACACATTGTTTGTCGACATTGGCAGCAACTTCGTCGGCATTGAAACGAACACACCAGCGCGCCCACTACACATCAACGATGTCATGCGATTAGAACCGAGAAGTTCAGCACCTTCCTCACCAGGAGAAGGGGATATCTACTTTGATTCAGATGAACATAAACCATGTTATTACAACAGCACAGACTGGGTGACTTTCGATGATAGCGCGACGTGTAGCTAAAAATTTAAGAAGCGAAGAAAAAACAGACTATACTGTGGGGAATATATCAAAAATGTTACACTTGTATCAAGAATGTTACATGCTGCTCTTCCTCTTAATCCTCTGTCTTCCAACAGCACTCGCAGTTGAGGCAAGTGGCGGCGGCTATCAAGTCAGCGAATTCACAAACGGCCTGCAGGGCGGAGAAGCGTCCGGAAGCGGCTACAATGGTAGGTTCTTAACAACCACAACAACAGGATCCGCGGCATCCGGTGGTTCGTACGAAGGCACGGTCGGATTCTTTGGTGCAGAAGCTGCAGCGGAAGAAGAAACAACAGAAGAAACAAGCAGTAGCTCCTCCTCAAGTGATAATGGAGGGAGTGGCACGTACAGACCACCTACCGTCATCACAAGTACGCCGAAATCATTCACACTCACAACACTCACAACGCATAGAGTCCTCGTTAATGGCGAGGAGATTGTTGTACGCATCCAATCACAAACTGACGATACCGTCACACTCTCGTTCTCAGGAACAACTGCAACACTCGAAGCAGGAACGGGAGGATTCGTTGAAGAGGTTGGCGTGTACGCCTACGTCACAAGTGTCTATCAGGGAGCGACAGTCTTCTCGCTCAGCACTGGCGAGCGGAAACCATTCACCTTCGAGTTCGATGTGCCAATACAAACGATCACTGTGTATGCCGTGCAAGAACCTGTCATCACTGTCACAGAGCGCGATGACCCGCCAGCGACACTCGAAGACGCGTACGCGTACTTCGAGATTCTTGCAGATACGGAAATCGAGCAAGCAATCATCACGTTCAGAGTGCCACACGAGCAGGCGATGCTCTTCAGGTATGGTACCGCATGGAACACACTAGAGACAACAAAGCTCTATGCAGATAGCGAGTACACGTACTTTAGCGCCACAACACCTGGGTTTAGCTGGTACGCGATCCAAGTGATTGAGATGAATGTGACACCGCAAAACATCTCAGCAGATGGCACAGTTGAGGGCGTGCGTGAGCAGCCGGTTGTGGTGAAACATGAGACGAAGTTCAAGGGATGGGTCCTCATCGTTGCTGGGCTTGCAGTGCTTGCGCTTCTTGCCTGGTTGTATAAAGCATATCTTGATCCGCAGAAGTAAGTTACCCTGTAGAATCAAAAAAAGAAAAATACAGGGTAGAAATGGCACCACTGGCCAGACGTTTCTCGTCGTGAAAAAGGCGAAATTCCACTGGACATGCACACGTGAGCTATTTAAAGTACCGTTGAATCCTTCTTTCATGAAGAAAATTGTTGTTTTCCAGGATCGGCGAATCAGGCGAATCTGGCACGATGACGAATGGTGGTTCTCAGTTATCGATGTTGTTGAAGCGTTGACTGAAAGTTCTAATTCCAGAAGATATTGGTCTGATTTAAAAAGGAAACTCACAGAACAAGAAGGATTTGAGTTGTACGAAAAAATCGTACAACTGAAACTAGAGTCGCCAGATGGGAAATCTTACAGAACAGATTGCGCCAACACCAAGAATATGTTGCGAATCATCCAATCAATCCCATCAAAAAACGCAGAACCCTTCAAACAATGGCTCGCGAAAGTCGGCTATGAACGCGTCCAGGAGATTGAAAACCCAGAACTTGCATACGAGCGAGCAAAGAAGTATTACGATCTGAAAGGATATCCTAAGGACTGGATCGAGCAACGTGTGCAGAGCATCAAAGTTCGGCAAGAGCTCACCGATGAATGGAAGAAGAGAGATGTGACAGAAGAACACGAATACGCCATCCTCACAAACGAGATCAGTACAGCAACATTTGGCATTCCAATCAAGGAGCACAAAGAGCTCAAGAACCTCGATCCGAAATTCAAGAACCAAAACCTCCGAGATCACATGACAAGCCTTGAACTTGTCTTCAACATGCTCGGGGAAGCCTCCACAAAAGAAATAGCGAAAGAACAAGATGCACAAGGGTTCTCAGAAAACAAGACTGCTGCAGAAAAAGGTGGGCAAATCGCTGGCGATGCAAGGAAAAGCCTTGAGAAGCAAACAGGAAAGAGCGTCGTGAGCAAGAAGAACGTTGACGATATACAAAAACTCACATAATTCCCCTTACAAATAATTTTTGCAATGTAAGGGGAAAACTTAAATAGTGAGTTGTAACACTATGCGCATGGTCTATATTCACACAAAGAAAGTAGGAGAGACAACATACTACACGCTCAGAATCTCCTATCGAAAAAACGGCAAAGTCGTCACAAAAGATCTCGAAAACCTCGGAACAGACCTCTCAAAGATAAGCATTGCAACACTTGAGAAAAAATACAAGAAAGAGGTCAGAAAGTCATACAAGACGCTCAAACGATTCCTTGATACGAACTACTATCTGCGAGAAGCTAAAAAGAAGAAACACAAACAGCACACCTTCTTAACACAAGAACAACACCACAGCATTGAAGCTGCAAGAATACACTACACAACGAAGTTTCTCGCACTCGACAAGCTCTCACAGCACGAAATCTATGAACATTTCCTTTTGAAGTTCGCAGTCAACAGCACCGCCATTGAAGGGAACACCATCACTCTCAAAGAAGCAGATCTCCTACTACGAGAAAACATCCTACCGAAAGGAAAGCACATACGAGAAGTCTACGACTTACAAAACACAAGAACAGTGTTTGCTGAACTCCTCAAAACCAATCCAAAAATCTCACACAAGACCATGATTCTCGTGCACGATGCACTGCTCGTGAATATCGATAGGCGAGTGGGCTATCGAACAACAGATATCGAAATATTCGGGCAGCCATTCAAGCCAACGCCAGGCAGATACGTACGAGATGATATGCAGTTCCTCTTACAATGGTACAATAAGAACAAGAAAACGTTACACCCATTTCTGCTTGCCGTCTGTTTCCACCATAAGTTTGAGAACATTCATCCGTTTGCGGACGGTAATGGCAGAACGGGCAGAATGCTCATGAATCACATTCTGATACAACACAAGTACCCACCACTTGTTGTGAGCAGACGCCATAGAGACGAGTACATTAGCGTCATTAGTAGAGCAGACGCTGCAATTAAGAGCGATATCGGCGCAGTAAACGAACACTACCTTCCGCTCATCGAGTTTCTTGCCTTATCCCTCGAAGAATCGTACTGGGATACATTCCTTTTCTGATTTCCCCCTACAACTCATTTTTACAATGTAAGGGGAAAGCGTGCACACCTGTACCTGGACGGGCCCCAAACTGTTCGAGGGACACGAATCTTCCTCCCCTGCGCGACCCGCACTACGCGCACTGTACACCTTACTGCTGCTCCATTCCTGGCCTGACAGGGTTCAGCGTGCAACACACCAGTACGGACGCAGGATCGACAGTCCAAACGCGACTCGTACAGCCGAGGTGATCGCCTCAGCACAGGCTTCAGCTCCGCCATGAAGTCGATTTGCGGTAACAAGACACGACTAACGCCCCAGCCTAGCACGAGGCAAGGAGCTCTCGGGCGTTTATAAATGTATACGCAGATACTAATATAAAAGGGAGACAACAAGTATATGGTCATGAACTGGGTAACTGTTCTCCAAGTGCTCCTCGCACTCAGCATCTTCAACGTGTGGCTATTGCGCTTCAACAAGAAAACACAATACCGAGCAGGTAATGCTAAGACCATGATCGAAGAATTCGATAAGTACGGACTCCCTGCAAAATGCGTTTGGTATGTGGGTGCGTGCAAACTGCTGCTCGCAGCTCTCTTACTCGTAGGCATATGGTACCCAACTGTAACCGTTCCCGCAGCTGCAGGTCTTGCTGGCTTCATGGTCTGCGCCATTGTCATGCATCTGAAAGTGAAGGATCCATGGCAAAAATCAGTGCCCGCAACACTCATGCTCCTGCTCGCACTGCTTGTCGTGTACGGCGGGTTATGACCATGTGGAAACTCCTCTGCAGCATCATACTTCTCCTCCTGCTCAGTATCGTTATTATCGACTATTTTCATGATGGGAGTGAGGGCACAGAACCTGCCAGCCAAACAGAGCATGATTTCACCTTCGAAAACGATGGCGAGACAGTCTACGTAAGCAACGGAAAAGCGTACGATAAGAACGGCAAACATCTTGCGGACCTCTACGATCCAAACCATTTCAACGAGCACTATGTCGAGGAAGACGGCACACTCTATCTTGTGCATGACGGAACTCGATATGCAACCACAACGGAGCTTACAACCGACTTTGAATACGATGCGCTCGCAGACATCATGGCAAGCGAAGAGCGTTGGGAACAGTATATGTGGAATTCCTACACGACAAACCCCGAGTTCTCAGGAAAAAAAGACAATTACCACGATGTTGGTAACACCATTGAACTCGCACAAGACCCCACAGGACGCGAGAACCGTGTCCTCAAAACAACAGCGAAAGCAACGGGCAAAGTCTCAAAAGCATCGGTGAAACGAGAGCTCTTCTATTTCCCAGAAGGAAGCGAAATCTACTTTGAAGGGTGGTTCTATATCGAAGGAGAAGACATCTACGATGGTGGCGGCACAACAATTTTAGATATTGAGAGTAACTGGGCGCTCGGCTCGCCAGGCATCAGGCTCATTTTCAAGGATGGCGATGCACTCGCGTACGAAGTGAAAGGGATGCAGAAGACATATCGACAGGAAAGCCCTGTCGAGTTCCCAAGCAAGGAATGGGTCCATGTGAAAGGCCGCATTCTTGTTTCATCTGACAACGGCGAGATGCAGCTCTGGCAGAACGACCAGCTCGTGCTTGATACAGAAGGACAGACACTCCCATATCCCGGCACGTTCCTGAACACGGTCGAGGTCGGGACCACAGCGATCTCCAAGTACGCCAAGAACGATCAGACAATCTACGTTGATGACTTCACGATATCCGGGAGTCCGAGCGAAATCTTTTAGAAGCGCGCACACGCTATTCGACCATGCGTCGTGGACAAGCAGCACTCGAATTCATCATGACCTACGGCTGGGCGATATTAGCCGTACTAGCAGCCATCGCAGCCCTCGCATACTTCGGCGTCTTGAATCCTGCGGCATACCTCCCAAATAAGTGCACAGTCAGCCCTGAGTTCGGGTGCATTGATTTTCAGTTGACACAATGGACAGCGGAAGGTGAAGCTGCAGACGTTGACGATGGAGAAGTCAAAGTGCGGCTCGTGAACAACGTAGGAGTGCCCGTCAACATTACAAATATCAACCTCACCCACTCTGGGACGTGGCGCGATGGTACACCGCCAAGTGGGCCGTTCTGTCCGATGCGCTATACGTATGATTCGTGGGTGAATGACGAACACTCGATCATCGTCGGTGCTGGCGACGAGTTCGAGTTTAATTGCAATCCTCGACAGCAATATCTCGTAGGCTGGGATGGCGTCGGCACGTATGGCAAGGTCGACTTCACAATTACGTACATCAAATCAGGAAAAGTGTACGAACACAAGGCCCGCGGCGAGGTCCGCTCGGAAGTGATCGAGCAAGTGGATCATCTCCCATAAGCCACTGGTCAAGTGCACATTTTATATAGAACGTCTCACCTCCTCAGTACTTCGTGAGGGGGAAATATATACGCGAATATATACATGGGAAGTGCAACATGCTTATAAAGAGAGCATACCCATTCCACTATCTATTGCGTGTGACAAAATAACAAAACACTACATCTAGTGTTTCATCATATGTACCACAAACGGAGGCAACACAATGAAAACGGTGCAAACCCATAAAGAAACGACAACGCCAGCAGTGACATTCGATCTTGATGAAGCATTTCTCAACAAATTCAAAGGACAACAACCAAAGTGGGGACCACTAGGGTATATCACCTACAAAAGAACCTATGCGAGAGACCTTGGCAACGGTCAGACAGAAGAGTACTGGCAGACCACACAACGAGTGGTAGAGGGCACATATACTATTCAAAAGCGACACTGCATACAAAATACACTGCCGTGGAACGAAGAGAAAGCCCAGAAATCAGCGCAGACCATGTACCAGCTCATGTGGGACTTCAAATTCACTCCTCCAGGCAGAGGGTTGTGGATGATGGGCACACCATACGTGTACAAACACGGTGGCGCAGCGCTCAACAACTGTGCATTTATCTCAACAAAGGATATCAATAAGAATTTCTCCGAGCCATTCATCTTCCTCATGGACATGAGCATGCTCGGCGTGGGTGTTGGCGGCGACACAAAAGGAGAAGGCAGCATCACTATCCAACAACCGACAAAAAGCGATGAGGAGCATGTTGTCGCAGACACACGAGAAGGCTGGGTAGATCTCATCAAGCGAACACTAGACGCGTACGCAGGTAAGGACACGCTTCCAAAAATTATCAACTATGATCAGGTCCGCCCCCAAGGCGTCCCCATCAAAGGGTTTGGCGGCGTTGCATCAGGACCAGAGCCACTCGATGAATTACAAAAAAGCATTTGTACACTTTTAGATAAAAGAATCGGGAAGAGCATTACTTCCGCAGATATTGTTGACATTTTCAATCTCATTGGGCGATGTGTGGTAGCAGGCAACGTGAGGAGAACAGCAGAGATCATGTTCGGGGATCCGAATGATGAAGAGTTCATGGACCTAAAAAACCCTGAACTGCATAAAGAGGAATGCATGCACCACCGATGGGCCTCAAACAACTCTATTTTTGCTGAAGTCGGTATGGATTACAGCGATGTTGCTGAGCGAACGGCAAAAAATGGCGAACCTGGCTATGAATGGCTTGGTAATGCACAAGCATACTCGCGGATGATCGATCCGAAAGATTGGAAGGATAAAGAAGCAAAAGGCGGAAACCCTTGTTTGGAACAAACACTTTTCTCAGGGGAAACCTGTTGTTTAGTCGAAACATACCCTAGCAACCATGAATCGTTAGAAGAATGGCAAGAAACGCTCAAGTACGCGTACTTGTACGCAAAAACTGTCACGTTAGTCATGACACACAACAGCATGACGAATAGAATTATCGCGAAGAACAGAAGAATCGGCTGCAGCATGTCTGGCATCGTACAAGCATTCAAGAAATTTGGCAGAAGAACGTTCCTCAATGCAGCAAGCGACGGCTGGAAACAAATCCAGACATGGGACAAATCGTATTCTGATTGGCTCGGCATTCCAAAATCTATCAAAACAACAAGCGTCAAGCCATCAGGAACTGTTTCATTGCTCGCTGGCGTCACGCCAGGGATCCACTATCCGATCTCGGAATATTACATTCGAAACATCAGATTTGCGGCAGACAGTCCCCTCCTCACTATGCTTGAACGAGCAGGCTTCAAGATGGAAAAAGACAAGTATCATCCACAAAGCATGGTCGTCAGCTTCCCCATCAAAGAAAAGTACTTTGATAGGAGCGTGCAGGAAGTCACGATGTGGGAACAGTTCGAGAACGCAGCGCAGATCCAAGCGTACTGGGCAGACAACCAAGTAAGTGTCACCATCAGCTTCGGCAAGAAAGAAGCAGCGGACATCAAGAATGCACTCGAATTATATGAGACACGCCTGAAAGGCTGCAGCCTCTTGCCAAAAATGGATCACGGCTACGAGCAAGCACCATACATCCCCATCACACCAGTCCAGTATAACGAGATGATCAAGAACGTGAAAGAGATCGAGTTCATCGACGGGAAGACGCACGAAGTCACAGAGAAGTTCTGTGATGGTGAGAGTTGCCAGATATGAAATTAGGTATTCGAACAGGGAGAGATCTCGCTCGTTTTGCACTGCAACCTGGCTCGTTCCATAGAAGTTTTCCGTATACAGACACACGAGGCCTTCCTCGTGGGCGAGCAGCAGCTATTGCTGCTACTGAGCGAGGTGGTGTTGCGTTTTTTGAAACCGCTCGAGTGGTTGGAGAAGCGGCTATTGTGTTCTATGGTGCAAAGACAGCAATACTCACTACTCAGATTGCAGACTACATGATGCATCGTTTCTGAACTCTGTAAGAAAGAATTCTACAAGGGAGAGAGCTGTCAGATATGAAACGCTGTCGCGATGAGCACTATAGTCGCTACACAGAGAAACACATAAGGCGCGTACGAAACTCCTGCTTTCTTCGCATAAGTGCCAAACCATGAGAGCAAAAGGACGCCAAGCACGTTTGCGTAGATGAATACTCCTCCCATCAATGCAAATATGAAGAGCCAACCAAACTCTTCGCTGTTTGACAGTATGCTCAGTAAAAATATCACGCCAGGAAGTACGACAACAATCCCAAGAAGCCAGAGTGCAACTCGAAATGGTTGTCTTGCGTACATCTTTATGCAAAGACCTGCGAGTGCAGCGCAAAAACCAAGCGGCATTACAACATCAAAATGATCTTTAAATGTGAATCTGAACGTAATCAATATCACAATCCATGTAGCGAATGCAACTGCTTGTAGTGGTATGCGAATCACACATAACTGAAGGTGCTAGCCATATTAATAATTTATGCCAGAAAAAAACTCACAGAATACATCATCGCTACAACTTAGATCCTATTTGCAAAAGCCATATGACTTTATACATGAAGTACAGAATTGTTATTGAACAAGATGAAGAAGGCACGTTCGTCGTAGAATACTCCGCACTTCTAGACTGCGTCTCCCAGGAAGCTTGTCGTCGATAAAAAGGAAGCTTGTCGTCGATAAAAAAAGTGTACGATAACTATATTAATCGTTCTTCTATCATCCCCACATGCGAATCATACTTCTTCTCCTACTTCTCGCGAGCTGTTCAAGCAGTCACATAGCAGAAACGCCTCTATTTGACGCTGAAAATAATTGGCCTGAGACAGGGCTCTCTCCGGAAGAACCTATGAGAGAAGGATTCCCTTTGATTGAGCCGTACGTCGTTGAGTTGCAAGAACCTGCAGCTACGAAGATAGTGGAGACAACACTCCAAGAAGCGCTCTGCTCGCTGCAGCCAGGAGAACGGCTCGTTGTGACAGGAAATCATCAACCAACATTCGAGTATAAAGGAAAACGCATCTTTGCCGTGACGACAGACGCCGGTTGCACACCAGGGACTGCCGAGCAGCCGATCCAAGTTGTTGGAGAAGATGCAACGCTCCGCTCAACCCTGCTAATTGGCCTTCCGCACTGGCAGTTCGTCAATCTTGAGGTGACGCCGGAAATGAGAGAAGAAATGCCAGGCATCTACCTCCAGGCAGACAACACACTCCTCAACAATGTACACGTCCACTCCGGACGGAAAGATGGGATTATCGTTGCTGGCGCTTCCGACATAGTGATCGCGAACTCACACATTCATAATTTCCTCTTCGAAGAGCATGGCGAAGTAAGTGATGCACATGGCATTGTGCTCTGGCCACCATCCGAGAACGTGCTCATTGTCAACAACCACATCCATCATAATTCAGGGGATGCTATTCAAGTCTGGGGGCCAGGGTATGAAGCACACGAACATGGGCGCGTGACGAACGTGCAGGTTCTTGGTAATAGACTACATGACGACCGCGAAAATGCTCTCGATGTGAAGGACGCGAAAGATGTCATAATCAAGAACAACAAGATATGGAACTACCGCGCATCAGCGACGTCAACAGGTGCTGGCATCACCATCCATTATGATGCGGATGATATTGTTGTGGAGGAGAATTACATTTCTAATGCTGAGTTTGGCGTGAATGTCGCTCGAGGTGTTGTGAATGGCGCGCCTGCAGTTGGCAAGCCGAATAACGTGCTCATCTACAATAATTATCTTGAAAGTTCTCTCCGAGAACGAGGTGCTGCCGTTGAGATATACGCTGCGGAATGTGTGAACGTATACCATAATGACATCGTGGGATTTGGTGGCGGTGTCCTCGCACAATACTTCCCTGAAGATACAAAGGATGTGCATATCGCGAACAATCTCTTCAGAGGGCAAGGGCTTCTTGGCATGTGGCTCATGGAAGGGGTGACTGCTGAATACAATGCATTCGCTGAGGATATACAGGTACAGCTCGGCGGCGGTAGTCCGTTGAGCGAAGAACACATGCATGCCTTCTCTTCACGCAAGGAGACATTCCCGCATTCTGTACTCGGCACGAATGGACAGGGGAAAGTACTCGATACACCGTGTGTTGGAACGCTGAAACAGAATGACCCACCCGCTATCGGTCAGAGCATTTAAAAATCCTCCACGGTTTCTCGTGCATAATGGCACCGATCAACAGCCTCATCAAACGTTCTGGGAAGCGCGTCCTCTTTAACGAGCATCGCATCACCGAAGCGGTCTGGAAAGCCATGCAAGACGTGGGCGAGGGCACAGAAGCGCAGGCTGAGAAAGTCAAGGAGCTCACCGTCAAGAAACTGGAAGCACTGGAAAAAACACCCACAATTGAAGACGTCCAGGATAAGGTGGAAGAGGCCTTAATTGAGAAGAAGCATGTCAACGTCGCAAAATCCTACATTCTCTACCGGAATGAACGACAGCAACTCAGAGAACAGAAAGCTGCGCTCATCGGCGGGAAGATCGATGAATTACAGCTGAGCTTCAACGCAGTCAAAATACTCGAGCAGCGCTACCTCATGCGCGACGAGCAGGGAAAGATCAAAGAGACCCCTTCTGAACTCTTCTGGAGGGTTGCGAATCACGTCGCGATGGCGGAATTAAAATACAACAACGAGCCAAAAGCGGTTGCACGCACATTCCATAGGATGCTCAGCAACTTGGAGTTCATTCCGTCCAGTCCAACGCTCATGAACGCAGGCACGACAAAGCAATTAAGCAGCGCGTTCGCCATCCCTATCCCTGATGACATGGATGGAATTTTTGAGTCGCTCAGACAAGCAGTTGTCACCCAGAAGAATGGTGGCGGCACCGGCTTTAGCTTCTCTCGCATCAGACCAAAAAACGATACCGCTGATGGCGTGCACGGCGTTGCCTGTGGCCCTATCGCAGTCATGAGAATCTTTGAAGCGAGCATGAAAGCTGTCAGACAATCTGGTCGTCGTCAAGGCGCGAACATGGCCATCTTACGTGTCGATCACCCAGATATCCTAGATTTCATCAACTTGAAGTTAGCGGGCGGCATGGAGAACTTCAACCTCTCAGTCGGGATCACCGACGAGTTCATGACGGCGTTGCAGGAAGATGGCGACATAGAGCTCATCAACCCGCGAACGGAAAAAGCAACGGGCACTGTAGCTGCCAGAGTTATTTTCGACAGCATATTAGCAGTTGCGTGGCGGTGCGGGGATCCTGGATTAGTATTTCTCGACAGGATGCAGGCAGCAAATCCTTGCAAACACAAAGGAACGATCGAAACAACGAGCGCATGCGGTGAAGCGCCACTCATGCCGTACGAGAGCGCGTGTGAAGGAAGTGTGAATCTCACTGCCTGTGTCAAAGACGGCAAGATTGACTACACGAAGCTCAAGAAGATTGTCACGAACGCTGTCAGATTCTTAGATAACGTCGTGGACGTGAACAACTATCTCTTTAAGGAGATGGAGCACATGACGAAAGCAACGAGAAGAATCGGCCTTGGCCTCATGGGCTTTGCTGACGTCTTGTTTGCAATTGGCGTCCCCTATGATACTGATGAGGCTGTGGGCGTTGCTGAAAAGATTGCACAGACCATACAAGAGGCTGCGGAGCAGGCTTCCATCGCCCTTGCAGAAGAACGAGGCACATTTCCTGCCTTTAAGAGAAGTGCCCATGACAAGAGTGGCAAGAAACTCCGGAACAGCGTCCTCATGGCCATCGCGCCCACAGGCACGATTAGCCTGTTAGCAAATGTCTCTTCGGGCATCGAGCCAAACTACGCGCTCGCGTATAGCAGGACAACAGAGTCCGGGGAGTTATTGTACATTAATCCGTTCTTCGAGCAAGCGATGAACGCACACAACATCGAGAAGTCTGTTGTGCAAGAAGTTGCCAAGACAGGTGTCATGGACGAAGCAATCCCGCCGGAAATGAAAGCGGTCTTCAAAACGTCACAACAGATCCTGCCAGAATGGCATATCAAAATTCAGGCGGCCTTCCAGAAGTACGTGGACGGCGCGATTAGCAAGACAATCAATTATCCGAATGACGCGAATGTGAAGCAGATTGAAGATGGGTACTTATTGGCGTGGGAGCTTGGGTGTAAGGGGATCACGGTCTACCGTGATGGGAGTTTAGACGTGCAGGTGCTGAACACAGGATGATCTACACATTTTGCGGAGAGACGAAAGGCAAGACGAGCAGTGCACTCGGCACGATTGTCCGTGCGCTCGGAGATGGAGGAAAAGTTCGTATTCTCTTCTTCATGAAACATTGGAAGACAAGTGAAACGGATTTCTTTGATAAACTCGCAAAGATTCCTGAGTTTGACGTGTTGTATTATCAAGCGGGCGATAAGGATTTCATTTTTGTTGATGAAGCAACGAATCGTGCAACGATGGAGAGCGCAAGAAAGCAATTGAAATTTGGCAAGTTGCATGAGAAGACAGAGGAAGATGTGAAGAAAGCGCAGATGGGGTACATGAAAGCACTCAATTACTTAGATGAGCAACCATTTTTGCTCGTATTGGATGAGATACTTGTTGCTGTAAAGTTCGGCCTCATATCCGTGCAGCAAGTGCGGCATTTGTTGGAGCAGGCGAACGAGAAAAAAGTACATGTGGTGCTGACTGGCAGGGGTTTGCCTAAAGAGATTGAGAAATTGTCTGATCTTGTCACTGAAATGAAGAAGATCAAGCATCCGTTTGACTCGGGCGTGTATGCTGTGAAGGGACTGGATTACTAGGAAGGCGAGTGACCAGGTTAGTAGAAAGTAAGATAAACCCACACTAACGTGTGGGTGCTGAAATCAGTAGAGGTGATTTCAGCGATGACGAAACAGGGACGACTGCTTAAGAAGATTACGCAACATCTACGTGCTGCAGATATTCAACGATACATGCACACTCGTGGGCCGAAATGGTACACGACCGCCGAGCTGGTGCTCGGCCTCGCGGTCCGCGAGCGCTACAAACTGAGTTATCGTCGTGCAGCCGAGTTTCTCGACGAGTATTACGGGCTGTCATTGCATTGGACAACGTTGCAGAAAGCAGCCCAGCGCTTCCCACGCTGGTTCTGGCAACGTATTCTTCGCGCGAGCGCGAGAGTCGAAAGCATGCTCGCAGCCATCGATGGAACAGGATTCGCCAGAAGCCTCCCGAGCGAACATTACATCAAACGCATCGACGGCAAACGGCCAGCAGTGCCCGTCAAGTTAAGTGCGATGATCGATACAGAATCACGACTCGTGCTTTCTGCACGTGTTCGTACACGACCTGCACACGATACAAAAGATGTGCACGGACTCATCCGTCGTGCGCACAAGAAACCATGGGTCGTGACCATGGACAAAGGCTATGATAGTGAGCCACTCCACGAGTGGCTCGACAACAAGGGCGTATGGAGCATCGCACCCACACGGAAAGGCTGTCGTCGAGGACGACACCGAAAACAACTACGCGACACATTCCCACAAACATATTATGATCAGCGACCCATCATCGAAAGTGTGTTCCGGAGCGTGAAAGCACGCTATGGCGGCCACGTCCGTGGCCGGCGTGCACATACAGTGCACGCAGAAGTGATGATGCGACTCATCTTGCACAACATCAGAGTTGTGCTCACCCGTTACTTTCTACTAACCTCGAGTGACCACAACATTTATATATCAACTGATACATATATCACTTGATATGCCCTTGCTAAAACAACGAGATTATACAGTCCAGAGGAGTCCGACACTGAACACTGTGCTCATGGTAGAAGAAACACTCCAAACCATAGATGGAGTCACCACCATTGCAGCTCTCAAGAAAGAATTACCAAAACAAGTAATGCACCAAACACTCGTTATAATTCTCGATTATCTGGCGTTTAGTGGAAAAATTACGATGCACGATAATGAACTTCTTTGGACATGGAAACCTGAGAGTGTTCTTCAAAAAAAATCTACTACGCGCGTACGATGAAATTGAATAAAAGAATAGCAGTTGAACTCATAGATGATGCTGAAACTGCATTCTCACGCCTTAACAACTGTGTTGGAAAACAACAGAAGAAAGGTATTACTCGTTCAGAAGAGATAACTTTGTTGCATGGCATTGAACGAGCAGTCGACCTTATCGTTGCAAACCCTTTCTATGGCAGAAACGCGAAAAAGAAGCAAATTCCAAAGGAATACATTAAGAAGTATGATGTTGACAATCTCTTCATAGTCAATTTACCGAATTACTGGCGAATGATCTACACTCTAGAAAGCAACAAGGTTGAAATTATTGCGTTTGTTCTTGATATTTTCGACCATAAATCATACGACAAGAAGTTCAAATACAAAGGAAAGTAGTTTTACATGAACTTCGGTAAGATAAACGCTGCATCATGGATTTCTTTTGTGTAATACGTACAATTCGGAACGTTTTTCTGTGCTTTATGCTGTGGTCCTTTCGAACAGAACGAGAATCCAATGCTTCCTGACGGATATGTGGGAACCATCGTGTAGTAATAGTGGACGATAGGAAATATTTTCTTACTAAATGTTTGAATTTTTTGTATTAACTCTTTATCATAAAACATTGCTTCGGATTGAGTGACCGCAATACCGTTATCTGCTAACGCGTTGTGCATAGTACTATAGAATTCTTCCGTGAAGAGTGCTTCAGCCGGGCCCCAGGGGTCTGAGGAGTCGACGAGAATGATGTCGTACTGTTTGTTCTTGATGAATTTCGCGCCATCTTCGTGGAAAATCGTTACTTTTGGGTCATCGAATGCTTGTGCGAGAGATGGAAAATGCTTTTTGGCTATGGAAACGACTTCTTTGTCGATCTCACAGACATGAATCTCTTCTACATAGTGTTTTAGTAGTTCGCGAACCGTGCCGCCGTCACCGCCACCGATAACCAGAACTTTTTTAGGATTCGGATGCACAGTGAGCGGAACGTGCACGAGCATTTCGTGGTACGCGAACTCATCAAACTCCGTCACGTTAATCACGCCATCCAATAATAGCATCTTGCCGAAGGCCTTTGAGTTGTATACTGCGATGTTTTGGAAGTCAGACTGGACTTCATCTAGTAGCGTAGCATCAACTGACAAGCCGCGACCTTTCCGCTCATCCCATTTGTCACGAATCCACGTCATTGTCGTTCGTGCACGTGTGTGTTCGCGAGTTTCCCACCGAAAAACTCGGCGGTGAATGCTGCGACTGCTTCCGGATCGTACGCTTTGCAGCTGAAAATGTCGATAAACGCTTTGTTTGTGTCGTTTGCGAAGTGGCCGGAGATCAATGAGGTTTCAATTAATTGTGTCATGGAGAATCCTTCAACATGTTCGTTGCCGAAATGCACGACCTGTGCTTCGCCGTAGGGTTGCATGTCGATCTTCTCGCAGAGTAGTCGTGCAAATTCCTTGATTTTTGTTGCGTCCCTGATTGTCTCAGGATTGCAGTCGTGCACGTCCACGCTCGTGCACAGGCCCCAGGCGTTCATACAACACCTCGCTCGATCGCTTTGCACGTTGTTTTCTTCGCGTTGAAGATTTTTTGGACGTGTGCAATCGCTTTCTCTTTCTCAATAGAGCCACACGTGAAGATGTCCAATGCACAATACCCATGTTCTGGCCACGTGTGGATAGAAATGTGCGATTCTGCTATGACAACAACACCACTCACACCATGTGGGTTGAATTTGTGAAAGACGGGCTGTATGACGGTTGCGTTCGCTGCTTCTGCTGCTTGCAACAGCGCTTCCTCTACTTTTTTGACGTCGTTGATGATTGCAACGTCGCAGTCATACAGTTCCACTAAGAGGTGATGGCCAAGTACTGTCATGAGAATACCTTATGAGTATGATCGAGCGGTTCTCGTCATAGAAGGAAGGGTCGTGAGTTGGTATTTAAAGGTTGGCGTTATACTGCTGCTTGCATCTTTGATGTAATTCCCTCTATAAGTGCAATTTTTTTCTTCGTAGGTAATGTGAACAGTTTTTTTTCTATCATATGTTGTGAAATTGTGAAGATATAGTTGAGTTTAATGATGCTGTTCTTTATTGCACCATCCTTTGTTGTGAGTGAAAGTCCTTTCATTTTGGTATTACTTGTGATTCCTGCAACAACTATGTTACCATATTCTTCATAGAGAATTACTGCTGGTCGCTTTTTTAGTTCAAATGTATCTGTGAATTGTATATGTGCTAAAACAACAGTGCCGAACTTATGCATTTTCCCATGCCTCATCTTCTTCGTTATCCCATAGTTCTTGCATTTTTGGTTGCTGTATTTTATGTAGAAATTCATCATACTGGTTGTATTGTTTGAGTGTTTTGAGGATTTTCATTGCGTGCTGAATAAGTTCATCATATGTTTGTCTTGGTGATGCTTTTGTATCTTTTAAGAGTGTGATTGTTTTCTTCTGGAGGAGGATTGTTGATTTATCAGCCATGTATATTCACCTATACATTAGCTATATATCTACTATATAATACTTTCGTCATAGTGACGGCCCGCTGAGTGCTTTTTGTATTTGTTCTTCGCTCCCCCACGCGTTATGTGTTCCGTCCAATTCAGTATACTGTTTCTTGCCAAGGAGTTGCTCGTAGAACTGTTTTGTGACGCTCGGATCTAAAAATTCGTCTTGTTGTGCTTGGAAGATCTGTGTGGGAACTGTGAGTTGTTCTCTGAATGTCATGGGATTTCGTTCGGCAACCATATGCTCGATTTCGTGGCCGTAGAACGTGCCGTCATGCAATTGCATGCTTGTTGCGTTGAAGAGTGCTCGCATCATGTCCGTCTGTAAGTATGTTGCGTCCACAACGGGGTTGATGAGGATAAGTTTTGAGAAGAGGTGCGGGTATTCTCTCGCGATGTTCAAGAGAAAGAGTGCACCCATGGAGAAACCACAGCCGATCACAGGTTCGTCTTCTTTTTTGATTTCTGCAAGAATGTCTTTGATGGATTGGAGGAAGCTGAATGGTTTCCCGCTTTCTGGATCTCCTGGCAAGATAACTTGGACGACGATGTTGCCATCTTTCTCTAGTTTTTGTACGAATGGAAAGTCGTTTCCGCCGCCAAAGCCGTGTGCGTAGATGATAGTGTGCATTATACTTCCGCCGTGAGTGTTGTGATAATATGTTTGAACTCTCTTTCATTTCTTTGCATGTAATCGCTGCTAATTGTTAGTCCTCGATAGCTTATTTCATTGCGTATCTGTCTGAGTTCATCGATTTTCTCGATTTCATAGGCGAATGCAGGGAATGTCGTTCGCATGTATGCAATAAGACAGAGGTGATTTTTACAATTGTAGCCATGTTTGTACATATGTGCGAAAACAAGTTCTTTGATAATTTCATAATATGCTTCAATCTTTAGCGTTGTAAATTTCTTGTTACGTTGGCCGCTCCAAAATTCGAGTCGTAGTGTCGCAAGTGCACGCATTTGGTGTGCACGATTGCTGTCTGTTTGCTCCTTAACGAGCAAGCCCTTCTCTACACATTCATTCCATGTCATGTTACGCATTGTGTATCCTCAGCATTCCTGCAAGAATGGTGCCATTTGCAATGTTTGTTTGTAGTGCTCTTGGTAGATTCGTAAACTTTTGTTCAAAGAGAACGTTAATCTTTCTTTGCAGTTTTTTTTCGAATTTTCGTAGTTGTAGTGATGTTGCTTTTGCTTCGACAAAGATGTCGATATCGCTTTTTTCTGTATCTGTTCCTCGAGAAGAGCTGCCAAAGAGTATGATGGTATTCGGGAGTGTTGTGCTTCGAAGATATTCTGTGAGTTCTTTGAGTTGTGTTTCTATGTAGTGTTTTTTGTGGAATTGGTACTCCTTTTGTTCTATGTTTGCGGTAAAAATTGGGTAGAGCATGTCATCTCTTTTTACAATGAGCTTATTGTTGTGTATTTTCTCTATATGGGTAAGAACTGTTGCATGGCTTATCTTCAATTTCCGCGCAAGTCCTCGAAGAGACCACGGACGTGTCGGGTATTGCATAAACTGTGTGAAGATCTTGTATGTTGTATTATGAAACATTTTGGTCATTTTTTCAACCATCTGGTCAAATAATTGTCCAACACTATAAAAGTGTATTGGTCGAATACCTCTGTTGAAGAAAAAGTTCATTGTATGTGTTTCTTCTCGAGAACTCCTTTTTTCGAGACGATTGAGCGCTGTAGTTTCTTCTCAAGATCTTTTCGTGCTCGACCTGCAATCGCGCCACCTTGTTGCGCTGCGTCTTTGCACTCATCCATGCCATGTGCATCTTCCTTCTTTGTGAGTTCAGTTGTCGATGCCTCGCCAAGCATCGTGAAAATGAGTTCCATATCTGTCATGTGATCTCTGAGGTTTTCGTTCTTCTTCTGAAGCCCTTTGAAATCCTTGTATTCTCCGACAGTCTTGCCAAAGGTCGCTTTGCTGATTTCATTTGTGAGAATGGCAAATTCTTGTTCCGTTTTCACTTCTCGTGCTTTCCACTCATCTGTAAGATCTTGCCTTATGGCAATGCCCCGCAATCGCTTCTCGATCCACGATGCAGGATAGCCTTTCAGTTCGTAGTATGTTTTCGCTCGATCTTGTGCTAACTCAGGGTTCTCTATTTCCTGAACGCGTTCATAACCGACTTTCGCGAGCCAGAGCTTGAACGGCTCCGCCTTTTTAGAAGGAATTGACTGAACAATTCTGAATGCACCTTCTGTATTAATACAATCTGTAAGTCTCATTTTACCATCTGGTGCTTGCAATTTCAACTGGTGACAATTTGTCACCACTTCACTTCCTTCTTCTCGGAGCCTCTGGCTTAGCTTGTTCCAATATTTCCTTGTTTTCTGAAAGTCTTCTTGTTCCGTTAGAACTGCAACGATATCAACGACAGAAAACCACCATTCATCTTTATGCCAGATCTTCCGTATTTCCTTTCCCTGAAAGGCTGCGAGGGCGTTGTTCTCGTCCATAAAACGGGGATTCTTCTCCTCTTTAAATAGCTCACGCGTCTATGTCCAGTGGTTTTTCGTTCTTTTCTGGACGAGAGTTTTGTGACCAGTGGAGAAAAACACGCGTTCATTTAAAAGCCAAAAAGCTTATATAGCTTTTATGACTTATACACAATACAAATATTTATAAAAGTCACATAGCTTTTACAAGCTATTTTACCTATATAGGCAGAACACGTGGGCTTAACAGAGAAAGAACTTACCGTACTCAAACTACGGAACAAAGGACTGACACAGACGCAAGTTGCCAAGCGTCTCAAGATTTCTCAGGCAGCAGTCTCCGATTTTGAAAAGAACGCCCAACGCAAGATCGAAGACGCAAAAGAGGTCCGAAAACTCGCAAGAGAGCTCGGGAGGTGGCGCACGTGAAAGACCACATCCCCACCATCTTGGACGGTGTTGAAAGCGGCACCATCACCGAGAAGGAAGCGAACGCACTCCTCGAGCACCAATATGGAACAAGCCTCAAAGAAGCGCGAAAGTTCATCAAACCAAAGAGGAGAATCGCTCAAATCTTCACAGCTGCGTTCCTCCTCATTATAGCGGGTATCGCATTCATGTTCTTGCAAGGTGATCCGACAGGGTATGCTGTGTTCAATCTCCCCCTGAACGAAGCAGTTGTCCTTTCTGACCCTGTCGACACCCTTGCGTTATCAGGAACATTATTTGGCGAGGGAACTGCCACTGTGTACTTTGACACTGCACAGGGCAGTTTCGTCATCGCCACTCTTTCGAGTGATACAGGCATACCAAGAACTGCACAGCCAAGCTACCAGCCCGGCGAGCTCGTTGAGATAGAACATGATCTTGTAGGATCGCATTACCTTGATGATGGCGAGACAACCACGCCAGTCAGCGTACCGTTCGAAGCACCAGCGGCAAGCGCTGAACTCTTGATTGTATCAAATGAGACAGGCAACATCACAACACACAGAATCCCCGTTCTCGTTGGTGATTTCCCACGCACAACGACAGTAGAGAATGTTTGTGAGGAGACCTGCACGCTCGATCCTGTAAATGGCACAATTAGAACGGAAACAGAAGGAGATGTCACAGTCGACTTCACCCTGTCCGGCGATACCGTTGCCGAGAACAAAGAACCTGGCCTCCTTGTGCTCTATGATCCAATTGTCGTCACAGAAGAAACTACAGTCGAGCTAGACGGCCATTTCGTTGACCCTGATGGAGATCTCCTCCTCTACAGTACGAGCCTCACCGATATCGTGGAAACAACTGTGGTTGGGACGACATTAACGCTCACACCCGTGGCAGATGGCACAGAAACCATTACGATCTACGCAAGCGATCTGGAAGTGATCGTGGAAGCACAAATGGTTGTGACGGTTGTCCTTCCAGTGAATGAGACAAACGAAACAGGAACAAATGTCACGGTGAATGAAACGAATAGTACACCAGACGTGACAGGAAATGAAACAAATGTCACCGAGACAAACGTCACCACTGAAACGAACGTCACAGTAAATGACACATTCGTGAACACAACAAATGCTACCAATGTAACACTTCCTATATCGAACGTCACACAAGGCAATGGAACGCCAAATATCAATGCCACAAACCTCACACTCGACTGCAGCAACCCTGATCCGAACCAGCGACCTGTGGACTGTTTGAACGTGGAAGCAGAAACCTTCTTCGAAGAGCAGGTCTACTTAGAGAATGTTGCGCGAGAACAAGTGGCAAGATTCACCTCGATCGGCAACCTCCTCATTACCGGCGGTATTATCGAAAACAGCGCCTTAGCTCCTGAAGAGAATGATTTCAGAGTCACCTACAAGGACTCGGATTTCAACCAAGTCCCAACCGTCTGGATCAGCGACGGAACACTCCACCTGAAAGGACGATTATATGAAGAGAATAACCAGCTCACGCCAACATCCGGCAGCTACACCATCATCAACCGCCGAGGCGTCTACCTCGCATATGTTGATCGTGTCCAAGGAGATATGTACATCCGTGGGAATGTGATTCCGTACAGGAGGTCGCTCGAATGAGACTTGGCGCCTTCATCATACTTCTTGTACTTGTGAGTGTGCCTGTTTTTGCAGCGAACGATCCAGGACACGACACACTCTACGTTTTGCTTACTGGCGATAGCAACGTCACAGGATCAATCAACCTCACCGAGACACTCACCGCAAGCAATTTGCAATACGCTGAGCTACTCTATGGGGACCAACTCGATATTCGTGCAAACGGTTCGATACAGACAGTATCTTCTCGCCCCGCAATTCAAGCAGACTCCTCAGACTTGTATTTGGATTCAACAAGTAACATCTACGTTGCAACACGCGGCGGAACGACCGGCATCTTACAACTTGGACCGACTTCAGGAGCAGCATACACGCTGAATGTCTCAGGTATTATTTACGAACAGAATGAACGCGTGTGTTTAGCGAATGGGACAAACTGTCCAACAGGCGGCGAAGGCGGCACGGGTAACATTTCCGGTTCAGGGACGACCAATTATGTGACGAAGTGGACTTCTGCGTCGGGAATTGGCGATTCTGCTCTCTATGATGATGGGACGAATATTGGTCTGGGGGTGACAAGCCCACAAGGATTGTTCCACGAGAAGTTCAACACTGATGCTGGAACGTGGTTATTACTCGAGACAGATGATCGCATCGCAGTAAATATCTCTTCTGTGAGTCCGACAGCAAATCATCAGTATCCGAAACTTCGCTTTGACGGTTCCATCGATAATGGCGGATCACGGAATATCGGCGTGCTTATCGAAGCAAACTCAGAGAGCAATGATGTGTATCAAGCGAATGATGCTGTGATGATCTTCGATACGTACTTCGAAGATGGTGCTGTGAACGCAGGAAATCTCTACTCGTGGAACGAGAACGATGTCGCGCACATGGTAATGGGTCCGAACGGTAGTGTTGGTATTGGAGATTCTGCACCGACCGCAACACTGCACGTCGATGGTACAACTCGTTTTGAAGATTTTACTTCGTGTACCGCACTCGAAACAGATGGCTCGGGCAACCTAGTGTGTGGTGTTGACGATGGTGGTTCCGGAGCTGCCACAAACTCAACAGCATGGAACAGGACAGGCACAGATGTCATTCTCGCGAATACAGGGGATAATGTTGGGATTGGGACAAATAGTCCTTCAGGAAAGCTAGATGTTGTAACAGATTCCGTTCTCACAAGTGGTCAGCATGTTCTCTTTAATGCAACAAGCGGTTCAGGATCAAATGATGCAGATGTAGTTGTAATTGAAAGTGGGCGTGGTGATGCAGGTAGTCAACTCAATTTACTGCGAATTGCAAATAGTGTTGGGACAAAGTTAGTAGTAGATGGATCAGGGAATGTCGGTATTGGGACAGCAACACCATCGCGAAAACTCGAGATTGCAGGTAACTCGACAAATGTTGCAGCACTTCGAATCACACAAACAGACACAATAACAAACGAGTGGGATCTCGGCAACACGGCAGGAAACCATCATCTTGTTCTCGAACCGTCAACAGATGCGTCATTCTTCATCAGAAACTCATCGAACAACATCATTGCAGCATTCGAGACGAATGATGACATCTACTTCACACCGCCGGGGAACGTCGGCATCGGGACAACAGCTCCTGGCGAAAAACTTCATGTAAATGGTAGTATTAACGTCACTTCAACAGGCGATGTCTGTATTTCTGGCGGCAACTGTTTATCTGCAACAGGCATGGGCAGCATGGACGACTTCACACTCAGTGCCGATGGGGGAAGTGACCAAACGATCAGCGACGGCAACACGCTCGAAGTTGCAGGTGGCACATCAATAACGACCACAGCATCGGCAACCGACACGGTCACAATCGATGTGACAGATGATACAATCGACGGCAGTGAGCTTGCAGATACAATTACCTTAGATGCAACCTTGGCAATCAACAGCCAAGACGTCAACTTCGACAGTGATACGTTGGTTGTCGATGTGTCTGAAGACAGGGTTGGCATCGGGACAGCAACGCCGAGCGCAGGATTGCACGTGAACGCAGGCACAGGTTCCATAAGCGACGGTATTGTCCTCGGGGATGGCGATACTGGATTGTATGAAGTCTCCGATGACACTGTTGCAGTGGACGCGGGTGGCACAGAAGTGATGCGGTTCAACAGCGTGCCACGGGTTGGTATTGGCACAACGAGTTTGAGTGCTGCTTTGAATGTTGGCGGAGACCGGATTATAAGTTATGTTGGCGGAGGCGGTGGTTTAACAGCAGGCAGCAATCTCTTAACAATAACCGGCGGTATCATCAACCTCGCAAGCTCCAATATTCGTGTGGATGGGTTTGACGCGGCTGCAGTCTTCAATGTTGAAGCGTCCTCCTCAGGTACAGTTCCTGTCGTTATCCAAGGGGCATCCGGGCAGACTGCTGATTTGTTGCAAATTCGAAACAGTTCTAGTTCTATTATTCTGGGAATTGATGATGAGGCGAATCTTGTTGTGACTGACGCGGATGGCGGATCCGTTACCGATATTTTACAAATCTACCACGATGCGACCGGCAGCCAAGGTACAGGAGCAGGAGCAGGTATTCTCTTCCAAGCAGATAATACGGGGAACAATAAGCAACCACTCGGATCTATCGACATGGTTGCAACGGATGCCGCAGGCAATATGGCCGCGGATTTCACAGTGAGTTTGAACGATGATTCGGCCTCAGAAACGGAACGATTCAGAATCACGTCAGGAGGAAATGTTGGCATTGGGACGACCAGTCCGACACAAGCGTTACATGTGATTGGTAATATCAACTCATCAGGGTATGTGAACGCGACAACCGACCTGTGTATCACAGGAGGTATGTGCCTCTCAGCTGCCGGTTCAGGTTCAGGAGACATCACTGCTGTTGGTAGCATGACATCTGGAGATGCATTTGCAGACGCCACAGCCGATGATGACTGGCTCGGCCTTGGCGCCTCTGCTGGGAGAATTGAGTTTGATGATCAGGCAACTGATGAAGTGAACATCTTGGATGCGAACGTCGGACTTGGTACTAACATACCTAGTTATCTCTTACATTTGAATGACAGTAGCGAGTACTCTATTGGATTTACTCGTGCTGGAGAGGAAAATTACGACTTAGTCCACGGCACATCTGGATTGTACTTTAGGTTAGGAGGTACTGTTGCGTATGGTGTAACTCAGGGTCATGATTTAGATGTTTACAACACCTCAGGTGGTTTGTACGCACGATTTGACGGTGGCACCAACAGATTGGGGTTGGGAACTAATAGTCCGAGCACAACATTACACCTCGTTGATACAACTGAACAAGTACGCATCGGATATAATTCCACAGTATATACGTCTATGACAACCGCTTCGAACGGAAGGTTCACTATTGACCCAACAGGAGACTTCGTCTATCTTGGAGCAGGAACATATTACTTGCATGATGGAGCTGCCGGATCAAACCTATATGCACTCAGCCTGAACAGAGACGGAGTAGATCTGTTTGCAGGAGATAGCGGGACTCTTGTCCTCGGAAGAGATGCAAGCAATCAAGATCTTGTTCTCGAAGCAGATGGACAGATCGCAATTGGCAAGACAACAGCTGCGCATCTCTTAGACGTCGATGGTCACATTAATGCATCAACGATTAACGCGACGACAGATGTTTGTATTCAAGGCGGGAACTGTCTCTCCGCTACAGGATCAGGTTCAATGGACGACTTCATCGCTGCAGGCGACAGCGGTACACCCCAAACCATCAGTGATGGCAACACACTCACCTTCGATGGGCAAAACAGCATCGTCACAACAGCCGCAGCGACCGACACTATACAAATCGATGTGGTAGATGATAGTATTGATGGTTCTGAGTTAGCAGACACAATCACCTTAGATGCAACACTCGCAATCAACAGCCAAGACGTCAACTTCGATTCCAATACACTCTATATCGACATCAGCGAAGATGCAGTCGGCATCGGCACCACAAGCCCAAACATGCAACTCCAAGCAAATCTTGCAGACGGAGGAGAACTTCTCCTCATACGAGACGATAGTACAACAGCTACAGACAATCAACTCGGCGGCGTCGGCTTCGACAGCACAGACGGCAACGTGCCGGGAACACTCAACCACTCTGCAACAGCAATCATCGCGTACGCAAGTGAAGACCACGGCACAGGCGATAAAGGAGGTGAGCTCACCTTCTGGACCAGCCCAACAGACCAAGACGACGACACAACAGGATCAGAGCGCATGCGTATTACGAATGATGGTTTAGTAGGCATCGGCACCACAACACCATCAAACGAACTTGAAGTGAACGGCGATCTCGAAATCACCAACCTCTACGACAACGACGCAAGCAACTTCTTCGACAACTCATGCACCTACGGTATCGAAAGCATCGACAGCACAGGAGCAGCAACCTGCGCAGCACAACAAGGAACCGGCACCGGCAATGTCTCCTCAACAACTACAAGTACCGACAACGCCATTGCACGATACGACAGCACCACAGGACTCCTCATCCAAAACACCGGCGTCACCATCGACGATAGCGACAACATCGCAGGCATCGGCACACTAAATGCCGGCGCAACCACCGTCACAACACTCGACACCGGAGAAGGCGCAAATGAGTTATTCGATATGGACCAAAACATCCAAACAACAGACGCAGTCACGTTTGCCACCGTCAATACAGGTTCAGGAGCAATGGACCTCGGTGATGCAGCAGTTGCGAACGGCGACACCGACAGCATTCCAACAGGCGATCAAGTCTACGACTTCGTCATCGGACTCGGATACGGCACAGGGGATGGCAACGTCTCAGGTTCCGGCGCAGCAAACAGAATCACCTACTGGACCTCAGAAACAGAAGTAACGAGCAACTCAGGCTTCACCTTCGATGGCACAGATCTCACCATCCCAGGTGATATTAACACGCCAACGGCATTCTATATCGGGAGTAGCGCCACAGCATCTGGAACGAATTCATTCGCAATTGGCACAAGTGCCGATGCAGAAGGCACAAACAGCATTGCACTTGGAAATGATGCAAATGCTTCGACGACAAATGCTCTTGCTGTTGGTGAAGACGCACTCGCAAGTAACACGGGATCTATTGCTATCGGAAGCAACTCACTTGGATCGGGAACAGCGTCAGTTGCGATCGGCTACGGGTCAACAGCATCGAATGGACCGCAAGCAACAGGAGATAGAGGTGTTGCAGTAGGTATTACAACGAAAGCGACAGGCTCTGATTCAACTGCACTCGGTCCAAATGCGGTTGCAGAGACGAATTATGGTATTGCAGTTGGCAGTTATGTAAACGCATCAGGACTCAATAGCATTGCGATCGGTGGAGGAAACTCTCGTGCATCTGCTGCAGAAGCAGGCGGCACAGACAGCATCGCAATCGGACAGACTGCGGACGCAGGCGGTACAAATAGTATTGCGGTTGGCGAAGATGCGCTGGCATCAGGCGATTATACACTTGCATTTGGTAACGATGTCTTTGTTGATACAAACTACGGCATTGCATTCGGCAGATATGCAAATTCATCTGGATCATATGCGATCGCTATTGGAGGAGGAACATCTCGCTCAAACGCAGCTGAAGCAGGCGGCACAGACAGCATCGCAATCGGACAAAAATCAGACGCATCCGCAACAAACGGAATTGCAATCGGGGAAGGAGCCGTCGCCGACCAATCAGAGAGCATTGCACTCGGTTTCAATGCTGACACGACTGCTGCGAATCAGCTGATGATCGGTGCATCGACAGACAACTTGGATACGTACATTCACGGCGATGTAAACGCGAGCAACTTTAGCGCTTCTGTCGACTTCTGTATTTCAGGCGGGAATTGTTTGAGTACCGCTGGCTCTGGTAGTTTTGACAGCTTCACGTTGTCCGCTGATGGTGGATCTGATCAAGTGATTAACGATGGCAACACCTTAGAAGTTGCAGGCGGCGACGGCCTTACTTCTACCGCTTCTGCCACAGATACCGTCACCTTAGATATAGACGCGAGTGACTTTGCAGGCACAGGCTTAGAGGACGATGGCTCGGAAAACCTCCGCATAGCAGCCGCAGCCGCAGGCAACGGTCTTACCGGCGGCGCCGGATCAGCACTCGCAGTCGGCGCAGGCACAGCAATCACCGTGAACGCTGATGATGTGCAAGTGACTGCTGATGGCATCGACGGTGATCAACTCGCAGATACTATCACGTTAGACGCAACGCTTGCAGTGAATGGACAAGATGTGAACTTTGATAGTAACACACTCTTCGTTGATGTGAGTGAAGACAGGGTAGGGATTGGTACAACGACACCAACAAAAGAACTTGATGTCATTGGCGATCTCAATGTGAGCGATGATGCTATTATTGGTGATCTACTCGCAGTCGGCATCACGAGCGGCAACCCACTCGCAAATCTTGGTGTCTACGGAAATAGTGATGAAACGTTCGATTCATCAGTATCATCTGGAACAAATGCTGGTCAATATCGAAACGCAACAAGCATCTATGCGATTAATCAGAATGACACTGCAGATACGTTCTCACAACTTATCTTAGCGACTGGCTCGAGCAGTATCGGTGCAACAAGGCTCGTGAGTATTAACAAAGGAGCTACAACAAACGATTTCGCAATCGTAACAGAAAACAGCAATGTTGGCGTTGACGCGTTGTACATTCAAGCAGATGGTGACGTCGGTATTGGGACAACAAACCCAACACAAGCACTGCATGTGATCGGGAATATCAACTCATCAGGATACGTCAATGCGACAACCGATCTGTGTATCACAGGAGGCATGTGCCTCTCCGCAGCCGGTTCCGGTTCAGGTGATATCACAGCAGTCGGTAGCATGACATCAGGCGACGCGTTCGCTGATTCGACAGCAGACGATGATTGGCTTGGCCTTGGTGCTTCTGCTGGGAGAATTGAGTTCGATGATCAGGCAACTGATGAAGTGAACATCTTGGATGCGAATGTTGGTATTGGGACGAGTAGTCCTGCAGTGAATCTACACGTTTTCCACGACGATGGTGCTGCAAATGTGTACTTGAGCCAGAATGGTTCGTACCAATCAGCATTCAACTGGCTCACGAATGGGACGGAGAGCACTGGCTTCAACGCTGGAACGAGAGGCTGGCACGCGGTTGCGAGAGGAACGAACTACGCAACAACATTTGAGCAGAACGATCTATACTTTACGTATTGGGATGGATCAAGTTTCAGCACTGTGCTTGGCCTTGATAGTGAGAATGATTTTGTCGGGATCGGTACAAAAGACCCGCAATACGAACTCGATATCGTCGATAAATCTGGTGGCGCAACAACATTACGAGTGAACTCGACAGGAGGGAACTCGAATGTTGTGATTAATAGAGGCGATAGCACAGATCATGCACGAGTGATCTTCCACACAACAGAAGTTGCAACTGGCGTGATCGGTCTTGATGGTGGATCTGGTGACTTACATATCGCGAACGATAGCGTGATGGATAATAAGTTTGTCACGGTGAATATGACTGATGGAAGCGTTGGTATTGGAACAACAAGTCCTGATGGATCGTTACATGTACATACTGCTACTGCAGGAAGCGTTATCGCAGACACTCAAGCCGATGATCTCGTTGTTGAGAACTCTGCCGAAGGAGGTATCTCTATCTTAACACCCGCAGCCAATGGAGGGAAATTACAGTTTGGCACACCGACGGACGCAACAGGCGCAGAAGTCATGTGGGAAGGAAATAGTAATACGTTCACAATAGGAACAGCCACAAGTGG
Organism: Candidatus Woesearchaeota archaeon; assembly: GCA_028818155.1. Taxonomy (GTDB): domain Archaea; phylum Nanobdellota; class Nanobdellia; order Woesearchaeales; family UBA525; genus UBA525. Next base: position 232,387 of record JAPPOH010000014.1, read on the forward strand.
TGGATATCTCAATTTCAGGACAGGATCCCAATCGAATGCGATGCGAATTACGAGCACTGGTGAAGTCGGCATCGGAACGACGAGTCCTCTGTCAGATTTACAGATTGAGGGAGCATCAAATCAGCAGATCATTCTGAACACAACAGTTGAAGGTCGTTCCATCTTCACAGGCTACGGAAGGCGCGATAACAGCGATGAGATGATAACAAGCTTTAGAGGATACTGGAATGATACACATGTCGCTTCTATTGATCTCATGTCAGGAGATGATACAACGAACACGGACGATGCAGATATTCGTTTCAGAGTTGCAGAAGGAGGAACGTTATCTGAAGCTATGAGGATTGATCAATCAGGTAACGTCGGTATTGGGACGGCAAGTATAGGACAAAATCTGCACGTGCATGCGCCGCAAGGGGATACAGATTCGGTGATTCTCATGACGACTGCCGCGACAGGTTCTGGGTCATCTGATGGGTTCTATATCGGTATTACAAATCTTTCCGGAACGAACGCGAATAAGTCGTGGGTCTGGAGCTATGAGAACGCAGATCTTGGATTCGGAACGAATAATGCGGAACGAATGACGATTGATGAGAATGGCAACGTCGGCATCGGTTCAACAACGCCAACGCAAGAACTCCATGTCGAAGGAGATGCAAACGTGACGGGCACGATCTATTATGGCGGCAACCTCGAAGGGTATGGCGCAGACATCGCGGAATACGTCCATGGTCCGAGTGATTTAGAACCTGGTGATGTCGTTATTATCGCAGGGAATCGGAATGAAGCGATTTTCAAATCAATGACTGCCTACGACACGATGGTTGCGGGCATTGTGAGTACAGATCCATCGCACATCATCTCTGCGGACGATGGAAACATACCACTTGCGCTTGCAGGAAGAGTTCCTGTGAAGGTCACGAACGAAGGCGGAGTAATCAAGCGAGGCGATCTCTTAACAACAAGTAACACGCCTGGCCACGCAATGAAGTGCGCAGATAAAGTACAGTGTATCGGCGCTATCGTAGGAAAAGCAATGGAGCCGTTCGAAGGCGAATCGGGAACGATCACCGCGCTTGTGATGCTGGGTTAAGTATATGAATCCTGAAGCAGTAATGCAATCAACAGAACTGTTCGTAGAATAATCTGAGTACTCTGCATTTATTATGTAGGTAAGAACATAATGTTATGTATAGAACTACATTATTTTGAAAAAAAGCAATTCGAAAAAGAGACAAAAGATCCTCTTATTAAAGAAATAAAGAAAGACGGGATTCTTCTATAATTAATAATTTTTGACGTATTTGTCAAAAAAAGTTAATTTTATACTCCTTAGAAACATTTATATACTACTATGTTACTAAATTGTAACAGAAATGAGTAAAAGAATATACGTAACCTTCACAGATACGCAAGCTGCAGAAATCAAAAAGCTAGAAGGTATTCTCGGCAATTCTTCCCCAGATGTTGTTTCTACTATCGTTGCGATTTGGCTGCACGAGGAGGGGAAGAAATGAGAGCGTTCCTCCTTGTTCTTGTGTTGCTTTCTATGCAGTTCGTCGTTGCGGCACCGTCACACATCGTCACATCTGGTGATGTGAACTCAACAGGCGGGGATATCTGTATTGTTGGTGGGAACTGTTTGAGTACTGCCGCCCAAGGGAGTGAGGCAGGCGGGTGGACAGATGATGGCAGCACTGTTCGTTTAACGACAAGTACAGATAGTGTTGGCATCGGCACAACGAGCCCCGACGAAATACTAACTATCGGGGATGGCACCACAACTGGCAACAAAGCGATCCACATTGAAGATCATGATGACGTGTATATTTTCCTTGAAGCGGATGAAGATGATTCTGGAGAGGACGATAATCCGTACATTAAATTCAGTCAAGACAATGCTGCAGTGCAAAGTATCGTTGGCATGGTTGGTGCTGCAGGAACTGACCCTGAAGCAGTTGCGTACACAGATACCTTAGTAAATTCGTTTCTTTTAGGGACAACGAATGGATATCCGCTACAATTAGGAACAGCCGATGTTGTTGAGATGACGATCGAGAGTGGTGGTGATATTGGTGTCGGTACTGCCAATCCAGAAGTTCCTTTCGATATCAATACCACTTCGAATGCTGATGGATTACGTATACGAGGCACATCTTCTACAACTGAGATTACAGATCTCTACACAGGATCGTCTGGCCACTTCATTATTGATATGACCGCAGGAGCAGACACATCTCAGTTCATCGATTTCCGTACGGAAAGTTCACAGCACGGTCTTATTGTGAGAGAGTCTGACGGGACAGGTACAGCAACGTTCGCGAACATTTACGTCACAGACACCACGGATGATTATCTATCGATTAACTTGAACGAGGCTGCAGATGGGGACGCGTTCGTCGTTACTGCAGCAAACGAAGTGGGTATTGGGACGTCAGATCCTGATGGCAAGTTACAAGTGACAGGTAATGAAGTGCGTATTGGCGATGCAGGGACATTGAACACTGCCGCAGGTGACGGCGATTTATTTGTTGAAGATGCATTAGAAGTTGACGGTGTCCTTGATATAGATGGAACTGGAACAAATGAATTTGCTGGAAGTCTTGACGCGCCTTCGTATACAGGGCTCGACGATTCATACGCACTCGTAGCTGGGGATACGCACGTGTACTTGGACTTGGATAATGATGACGATGGTTCTGCTAATCTCTATGTAAGAGATGGAGGGAATAATGTTGTTTTCCAAGTTGACGAGTCAGGCAATGTACAGGCAGATGGAACATTAGCGATAGGGACCACAACTGCGAGTGAGGATTTAACTATAGGAGACGGCACCACAACTGGCAACAAAGCAATCCACATTGAAGATCATGATGATGTGTACATCTTCTTAGAAGCTGACGAGGATGGTACAGGTGGCGAAGATGATAATCCTTACATTAAATTCAGTCAAGACAATACTGGCGTCCAGTCTATTCTTGGACATGTAGGAAATTCAGGCGTAGACCCTGAAGCAGTAACATATACGAGTGCCTTGGGTAACGCACTGCTGATGGGTACGACAACAACCAACTCTGCTCTACAGTTAGGAACAGGAGATGTTGTCGCACTCACCATCGATACCTCACAGAACATAGGTATAGGTAATAATGCACCCGATACAAATCATAAACTGGACGTCACAGGACATATCCTCGCTGAAAATGGCGCATCTACTGGCGCCACAAGAAATGCAGGTCTGCGATTGTATACCGATGATGCGTTCGGAACTGAACTCCACTACTCCGATGGGAGTTGGTCAACTGCAGTCTTCGGCAGAACAACAGATGAAAACGCGCTACAGTTTGGTGCGTATGCTGGTTCCGCGACTGACCAAGGTGCCATGACGCACTACATGACGATTGAGAATGATGGTGATGTAGGTATTGGTACAGAGGATCCTGCACACTTGTTGCATTTAGCAGATGCGATCCCAGATATCCAGTATGATGATACGACTGGTGACGATTGGGTTGTTGGAAATAATAACGGCGAGTTCAGATTCTATAACGAGAACGATGCAGAAACATATCTTGAAATTGAACAAAATGGAGAAGTAGGTATTGGAACTACAAGTTCTGATGCAAAACTAGATATTGCATGGGATGGCACTGCCGCAGCGACTGAGGTTGGGCTCGAATTGGATTTGACCGTAGCGAATGCAGATATCATGTTGCTATTGAATTCGTCTGATGGTGGCATTGGTTCAGGTTCTGATTTCATCCGTGCGATGGATGGAAGTAGTGAAGTCTTTGCCGTTGACGGTGTCGGTGCAATTACAGGTGATCAGATCAAACTCTCTTCTGGAGATGGTGATGGATACGGGTTCTGGGGATCCGACAACTATGAAATATACATGCGACAAGATTATGCAACAGAACACTACACGAGCGACTATAATATGTACTTTACAATGGCCGGCGGGACAAACAGAGGCTTCGTTTTCACAACTGGGACGACGCCTACCTTCCAAGTAGATGCTTCTGGAAATATGTGGACGAACGGTGCTGCCAGAGTCGCTCCGCCATCAGATATCTGGCACACAGGCGGTTCGTTCTACCTTATCGGGTCAGAATCAGCACCACTTGGCAAACTTGACACGCAAGGATCGTATCGTGTTTCCCTAACGTCCAACGGCTACCGAAACGGGAGTGATTGGGTGCAATTCAACGCGAATGGCAACACAGGTGCCGCTTCGATTGATCTTGCGCCAGATGGACACATCTTCTTTGGTGTTGAAGCAGATAAGGCAAATGGAAGTAGTTCGTTTCCAACAACCGCAATGACCGTCGATAGTAACGGACGCGTCGGTATTGGGACAACGAGTCCTTCCGCAGACCTCCACGTCGATGCTGATGACTTAGGAACAAGCGACGGTGACGAAGAAGAAATTCTGAGATTGCATTCAGATACGGTAAACCAAGACACACTCAGGTTCTTCATGGACAGAGAAGGAGCAGGGGGTGGTTGGGAAACTGCAGTGTGGAAGATACAACGACTCGTGGACGCGACGAATATGGGATATATGGAGTTCGGAGACATGGGTGACGATCTCATCACCTTTGGTGAGGGAGGAACTGAGTACATGCGCATTGATGGGAGTGGCGAGGTTGGTATTGGGACGGCAAGTCCAGTAACTAATCTACACATCAGCGACGGATCTGGTAACGATCCTGAAATTCAGTTAACGAGCGATTATACAGGACACACTGCTACAGATGGATTTTTAATCAATGGGAATGTAGAGAATGTATACTTATGGCTTTATGAAGAAGGTCAAATGCAACTCGCCACGAATAATACTGCCAGGATTAAAATTGACTCTGCAGGACGTGTTGGCATTAGCACCACTGACATCGAGGCATGGGACACCTATGATGCAATGCAGTTGGGAGATGATAACGCTATCGCATTCGGTGAAGCGGGCAACTACGGCTTGCAAATCGTGCTGAACGCGTACTACGATGGCCAGTGGAAGTATAGAACAACTGATGAAGCTGCACGAATTTCGTTGGATAATGGAGATATTAGGCTAGATTATAAAGCGTCAGGAACTGTAGACACAGCGCTATCGGGAGACTGGGATAACGCCTTATTCGTAGAGAATACCAACGGATATGTGGGTATAAACCAAAATGTTCCTACTGTTGAGCTGCACGTCAACCCATCTGCCTATTTTAGTGATGGCGACAACGGCGTCATGGTCTGTGGTGAAAACTGGCAGACCGGCTCAAATGGTTGTGGAGATTATGGTACTGATGAATCATACATTGTCGATGATGATGGAACGTATCAAGCCCTGATGCTTGTAGGAAATGATGTCTCTGGTGATAGAAGAGTAGAGATTTATGATGATCTTGATGTTAATGATGACATTACCAATGATCCTGATACGAGCGTTGGTTCGGACGACGCATGCTTCAGTGGCACAGGAGCGGGTTCAAAATTAGGTATTTGCTCATCCTCTCTCAAGTTGAAAGAGAATGTCCAAGACTTAGAATTGGGACTAGATCTTGTGAGAAAAATGAGGCCAGTATCATTTGACTGGAAAGTCGATGGAAGAAATGATATAGGCTTCATCTCCGAAGAACTGCATGAAATAGAGCCACGGCTCGTTATCTATGAAGATGAAACAGGACACCCTGCAAGCGTTAATTACCGACACTACACAGCCGCACTCACAAAAGCAATACAAGAGTTAGACGAGCGAACAAGCGAAGTGGAACAGCTCAGGAAAGAGCTTGACGAACTCAAAGCACAAGTGGCTGCATTAGAGTGACTACAAAAAACACGAAATGTAGACAAATAGAAATGTTCTTCTGAAAATGTAGTCACTATATATTCAAACAAAAGTATCCTATTTTCTATCCTATAACATATCAAAAACGATATGTTCTACAAAAAAAGTAAGATTTATAAAAGAATCTCTCTATCCATCAAATATGGACATTTCAAATCCTGTAGTAACAAAAGCAGATATAAAAAAAACAGCAAATATGAGCGATAGCTATGCGTACCTTCGCTTACAGCGCCTCGTCCAACAAGGAAAACTCAAAAAAATTGCAAAAGGATTCTACACAAAGCAAGACAACCCGCTCCTTATCTCATCACACATCACACATCCTTGCTATATCAGTTTTCTCGCAGCAGCACAATTCTACGGCTACACCGAACAGATCCCTCGAACGATCATTATCAACGCAACGATACGAAAAACAATACACTTTGAGGGATATACACTCAAGTTTGTGAAGCAAAAGAACATCTTCGGCTATGATAAAATACAAACAACCGATGGCGAGCTCTTCATCGCAACACCTGAAAAGCTGCTTCTTGACATGCTCAGCTCTCCACAACACGCAGGCAATTTCAGCGAAACAATACGCATCATCAAGCAAGCACCTTTACACATCCCAACACTAAAACAGTATTTGAAACGGATCAACAACAAAAGTCTCAATAAACGCGTCGGATTTCTCTTAGAACACTACAAGAACATCCAACTACCACCACCAAAAGATCGAAACTACATCGAACTTGAACAAGGCAAACAAGGAAAGAAAACCAACACAAAATGGAGAATACGCCATGATATCGAAAACTGAACTCAAGGAATACGCGAAAATAAGAAATCAAACGCTCGGACAAGCTGAGAAAGATCTCTTCCAGAATGTGCTGCTCTTTCTTCTCTATCAAGAACATGGCAAAGAGCTCGTATTCAAAGGAGGAACAGCGCTTGCGAAATGCTATGGTGTAAACAGATTTTCAGAAGATCTCGATTTCACTGCAACAAGAGACATCCACCCTGAAAAACTTATCACAAATGGACTGAAACGATACAATGTGGCTTTCGAGTATACTCCAGAGCGCATCCTTATACAAGGACCACTCTACACAGGCATTCGCGAATCCCTGTGCTCTATACGAATTCAAATAAGTAGAAGAGAGCCTGTGCACCTTGATCCAAAAACAGTGATGATACGCACCTTCACACCGTTTTTACCAAACTTTGACGTCATCGTGATGGATCCGCACGAAATCTTTGCAGAGAAAATTCGTGCACTCTGCACACGAGAGCAAGCCCGCGATCTTTTTGATCTGCGCATGATACGAGAGTTTGTGCCACCAAAAGAGCTCGTGAACAAAAAACTTGCCTATTACAAGAAAAAATTCTCAAGCGAAGCAGTACAACAGGCGATCAAACGAAAGCAACCAATATGGGAAAAAGAACTCCAATACTTAGTAGCTCCAATTCCGGATTTTGACGAGACAAGGCAACTTGTCCTTGCTGCAATCGAAAGTATCAAGTGACTACATATATTCTAAAATGTAGACAAATAGAAATGTTCTTCTGAAAATGTAGTCACTATAGAAAAAAATACCAGTGTGAACACAAAATCTCTCTTCATTTATATATTAACATCAAAAATTCACTTAAAATACACAATATTTATATATCATAACTTACTTTTCACACATATGAAGCTCGAACTACTCAGAAAACTCGAAGGCCTCCAAACGATCCCCGACGTAGCGAAAGCGCTCAACATCAAAGAATCCACAGCGAGAAACGTCATCACCAAACTCAAAAAACAACAGCATGCAACCCGATGGGGCGGGCCCAAAATCTACAAAATCACCTTAACAAAACAACTCCCGAGAAAGCCAGGCATGTACGATATCATCAACAAACACTCAAAACACATGAAACTCGCAGAACCGTACGACCACCAAGTGCACGGAGAGTACGGCCCAGAAGAAGCACTCGCGCAAGCAATCACAACAAACAGTTTTAGAGTCCATCTTGCAAGTATGTGCCTCTTCAATCACATCACAAATTGGAAGAAACTCTACCGCCTCACAAAAAAACACTGGCCAAAGATAGGAGCATTGTACGATGTCACAAGAAAATACATGCGCACACGAAACATGCCAAAGCGCTACCGGAAACTTTCCGGAAAAACCAGAACAAGCTTGATAAAAGGGTACGGAACACCAGAATACAAGGACATAGCCGACAAATGGAACTGTGATATTCCGTTCGGTGAGAAAGACATAACCTCGAGACACTTATGATAACACAAAAAGACCAACTACAACTCTTCGAAATCATAAGTAAGAACCTCACGAAAGACACAACATGCTACGCATTTGGTGGGACCGCCATGATGTTTTACGGCTACAAAGATGAAACAAAAGATATTGATCTTTTCTTCACAGAAGAAACAGCAAGAACAGCATTTATCAACGCAATAGAACAGCTCAACTTCCAAAAAACAAGTGCACTTAAAATCTATATTCCAGAAAAATTGCAAAGTCCAGGAAAACCACTCATGTTCAAACGAGATGATTTTCGTATCGACCTCTTCGCAAAAAGCATTTTCCGCACACAACTCAGTCCAAACATGAAAGAAGACCTCTTTGCACAGCACGAATTCAAAGAACGACTCACACTCAAAATCGTGAGAAAAGAGCAGATTGTCTTTCTCAAAAGCATCACAGAACGACCAGCAGACCTCATCGACATCAAAACAATTCTCGAGAAAACATCGGACTTTGACTGGGAGTATCTTATCGAAGAAGCAATCTGGCAACACACCCATGGCGACTCATGGGCGCTCATGGATCTTGAACGAGCACTGCAGCAACTCAAGAAAGAGTTCTTCATAGAAGAAAAATATCTCAAGAGACTCTACGATGCACATAAATAAGAGTAACACAGCAATATCAAACAACCTTTATATACCGATTGAACTTCTTGCATACTATGACTGAATTCGACTTGTGGCAGCAAAAAGCAGAAGAAGACTTGAAACTGCAGAACTCAACCAAGATGCAGAAAAACTGGCATATGCCGCATTTCTTTATCAGCAAGCTACAGAAAAAGCATTGAAATACATTATACTAAAAAACGGAGGGAAACTTCCCAAAATGCATGATTGTACAGCGCTTGCAAAACTCGCACAGGCACCAGAAAACGTGTTTACTAGTACAGAAAGAATTTCTCCGTATTATTTCAAAACAAGATATCCGGACGCCGGGATGGATGAAATTTCTTCTGAAGAACTTACTCTCTTAAAAAAGGCAGCGGAAGAGGTGTTGCAATGGACAAGACTATAATCACGACAGTTCGTGAAGCGGTGGCCAAGCATATACTCGTTGATCGTGTCTACTTATTCGGATCGAGAGCAAGAGGTGATGCACATGAAGACTCAGATTATGATTTCGCCATCATCTCAGAAAGCTTCAATGGAATGCGATTCATTGAGCGACAACTTCTTATTCGGCCACTCATACGAAACGCTATTGGCTATGTGCCGTTCGATGTTGTCTGTTATACACCTGAAGAATATGAGAAAGGAAAAAACGCATTTCTCCCCAGTATTATCGAGGAAGAAGGTATTCTCGTATAACAGCAAAAGACTCTACGATGCACATAAATAAGATAGAACATTCTTCTTATTCCCCGATGACGATGTTATTCCCGTCTGACGAAAGGATGAAGACAGATAGTAACTGCCGAGGGGACTTCTAACACTCGGTCAGCTGCGCAAGCACTTCCACTGACTGTGGACCAAGGTACCGCTCACCGTCAATCATCCACGTCGGATACGCGCTGATTTCTCGCTCGAAGCACGATGACCCTTTCTCATCACATGCGATGTATGGCAAGTCCACACCCTCGAACTTTCCAAGCGCGTCTTGTGTATCTTGATTCCACGAAGCGCCGTACAACGTGACTTTCTTCGCAATACAGTTCAGCGTTGGATCATCATTCTTTGCAGGCATGACTTCAACAGGTTCTGTGCTTGGTTCTACTACAGGAGGTGCCTCAACAGCTTCCTCAACAGGAGCCTCCGCAAGGACATCCTCATCTGAAACAACAGGCGCAGCCTCTGGTTCAGGAGTTTCCTTCGGCACTACAGCATCATACGTGATTGTTGCCTCATCGCGAAGTCCACTCACGAGTGCTTGTCGCTGTCGTAAGAACTCACTGTTTTCAAAATCGTTCTTAATCTGTGTTTGTACTTCATCAAATGGCTGCATGCCAGCAGCGATATCCTCAAGTTTCTCAATCACGTGGTAGCCGAATTCTGTTTGAATCATACGGAACTCACCGATATCCATGGCGAATGATGCCTCCTCGAATTTCGGCACCATCATACCTCTCGGGAATGTATACTCGCCACATGTCTCGCGTGAGCCACGGTCATCAGTTGTTTCCTTCACAAGATCACAGAAATCATCGCCAGCTTGTGCTCTGTCATACGCATCCTTTGCAATGATTGCGGCATCTTCACGCTGAGTGGATACGAGAATATGGCGTACTTTCGCTTGCTCTGCAATCGTGAAGCGCTCAGGAGATGCGTCATAGATGTTCTTGATGTCTGCTTCGCTCGTCTCTCCGACTGTGATGACATCATCTAAGTATGCTTGAATGAGGAGCTGTCGTTCAATGAGTCCTTCGAACTGCTCCATCGTCACGCCGAACTGGTCGAGGTTCTCAGCGAGTTCCTCAGGTGTCACGCCGTTCCCAGCGATGATACCTTGCACTTGTTCGTGCACATCCTCCTGGGAGACAGTGAATCCTGCTTCTTGTGCAGCTTGCACAATCAATTCTTCGTCAACGATTTGTTCAAGGACAACCTCCTTTGATGCTGCTGCCTTATACGATGGCGGCAACAAATCATATTGGAAGTCAAGTGCGTTCTGTGTGATTTGCTTTCCGTTTACTGTAACGAGTACCGTGTTTTCGGATGGTACTGTAGTAGTATCTTTTGGCATGTATGTATAGAGTGAGACAATAATGAGTAAAATGACCAAGGCGAGCAAGCCGAGCAAGAAGAACGTGTTCTCTCGCGACTTCTTTGGTTTCTTCGCAGATTTCTTTGTTGCTTTCTTCGCAGTCTTTTTCTTTCTGGTTTTCTTCTTCCCCGCCATAAAGTGTGAGCATCGCTGTGATATTTAAGCTTTATGGTGAGATACCATTTCTGAGTGGAGAACCAACGACAGCAGAACATTTATAATTCGTTCATCTTCCGTCCACACATGGATACTCGCTGCGAACGACGAGACGACTGCCGCTTTTGTCACAGCACAACGCTCGTCCGGTTTCTCTCTCTCGGATCCATGCCGCACGCCGGCGACTTTCTTCAGAAAGAACAGCGTGGAAAGGAATCGAGTCACCCACTGGATGTCTTTTTGTGCACACAATGTGGGCTTGTGCAGTTACTCCACGTTCTCCCAGCAAGCAGACTCTTCACAGCATCGTACTGTTTTGCTTCCTCAGTCTCACAAACACTCGTCAACCACTTTCGTGAATACGCATCATACATTGTAGATACCTACGGGAAAGATATCGCTGTGCTAGAAGTCGGGTGCAATGATGGTGTTCTGCTCGAACCACTGCAACAACACGGTGTACGTGTCCTTGGTGTGGATGCGTCAGCGAACGTGACCAAGATCGCACAAGAAAAAGGCATCCCCGTTCTTACAGAGTTTTTTTCTGAGCAACAAGCAAAAAAAATTGTGCAAGAACATGGGCAATTTGATATCATCACTGGAAGCAATGTCTTTGCGCATATCGATGACATGCACGATATCATGCGCGGCGTGCAGATCGCGCTTCGAGACTCTGGAACGTACATCATGGAAGTGCACTACCTTGTGGATGTGCTGGAAAGTCTGCAGTATGACATGATCTACCATGAACACTTAAACTACTATTCCCTTACCACACTCAGCACGTTTTTCACACAATTTGGCATGGAACTTGTCGATGCGGAGCGTACGAGTATGCACGGCGGCGGTCTCCGCGTATTTGCGCGGAAGAATGGCTCGAAGACAGAGCGACTGAAACAACTCCTCGAACAAGAGCAGAAGATGCGCATTACAGATGAAGCAACATTCCATGCATTTGCGACAAAAGTAGCAGCCCACAAAGAACAATTATGCGCAGTGCTCCAAGACGTGCAGCAACGCGGCGGCTGCATTGCTGGCTACGGCGCATCTGGCCGCGCGAATACTGTACTCAACTATTGCGGCATCGGCACGGAGACAATTCAGTACATCCTTGACGACTCGCCGCTCAGAGCAGGCACCTACACACCAGGAACACACATCCCAATAGTCCTTCCGAAAGACAGGCCAGAACCTGCAACGTACATGGTACTCCTTGCGTGGAATTATGCAGCGGAAATTATGGAGCGAGAGAAAGGGCATGATGAGCAGTTCATTATCACGTTTCCCGAACCGAAGCTACTGAACTAAAACTATATAAACTCCACGCAAGCTCAGGCGCATATGGGGAAAGATCAGGTCACGATCGACGTTAAAGCGATCAAGAAATTCTTCAAGAGTGCAGATGTTGAGAAAGTAACGCTCTTTTCACTCCTGATCGCATGCATGATACTTGTTTTTTTCATTCGTATGCTCCCTGGATCACTCCCTGTTGCAGATGACTGGGCAGCGAACAGTATTTCACAAAACATTCGCGCGCAGATAGCTGGACAAGTGAACCAACAGTTCCCTGCACTTCCACAATCGAACAAAGATGCGCTCATCGCGCAGCGAACGGAAGAAGCACTTGTGCAACAGGCTGCAGAAGTTGCAGCATCCAAGGAACAAATTGCGCAGCAACTCAGGCAACGCCTCCAATACGTTGGGGAGAATGGCAAAACCTATACGTATCTCGGCGACTTAGACAGTTACTTTTGGTTGCGGTACACAAGGAATCTCCTTGAGAAAGGAACAGTGTGTGATGAGATTGTCGATGACGTGTGCATGGACATGTACACTGTGGCCCCTATTGGCGCGCCAACCGCATCCAAGACGATCTTTGGGTGGAACCCATCATTGCACACAATCTTTATCGGTATCCTCCATAAATTCTTGACGTTCTTTGACGAGGGAAGACCTATGACTGCGACATCCTTCCTTGTTCCCGTCCTCATCGGGACACTCGGCGTGATTCCTGCGTTCTTCGTTGGCAGGCGTCTTGGCGGTAACGTCGCAGGCGTCATTGCTGCAATTCTCATTTCATTACATCCGCTCTACCTCTCCCGAAGCATGGGCTCTGATAACGATATTTGGAACATTTTCCTTCCACTCTGTCTCTTATGGGCAACAACTGAGCTCTTAAGCGCAAAAAATATGAAGAAAAAGTATCTCTTTGGCTGCTTACTCCTTTTGTTCTTCAGCCTGCACGCAGCAACGTGGGTTGGCTGGTGGTTCAACTACCTCATTTTGTTCATCGGTATCCTTGGCACGCTCGGCTACCGTGTTCTTTCCTATGTATTAGAACAACGAACCCACACCGTTTGGAAAGACAAGAGCGTACAGTCTGTCGGGCTCACGCTCGTTATCTTTTATGTTGCGGCGCTCATTGCAACACTCCTTACAGGCGGAACGATCTCATCCTATGTTATCGATGTGCCAAAAGGTGCATTCTATTCTGCAGGAAATATCGACCAAGCGATCGGTGGAAATTACTGGCCGAACGTGCTGACGACTGTTGCAGAGTTGAACAAATCAAGCTTTAGTGGCGCCGTCGGACAAATGGGCGGGAAAATCAGCTTCTTCTTCGCACTCATCGGCGTTATTCTCCTTCTCTTACCGCGAAAACGATGGTCGTGGGAACACTGGATGACGCTCAGTCTTGCAACGGGTGTTATTCTCTTCTTGCTGAACCAATCGCTTGGCAGGACCACTGTTCTCGTATTGCTCGCGATTCCAATGGCACTCGCACTCAGCATCTCGCTGTGGAAGAAACACGAGATCACAATAGGGCCCTCACTCATCCTCCTTGTCTGGATACTCGCCACAGTGTACGCATCATACTCAGGTGTTCGTTTCATCCTCCTCATGATCCCCGCGTTCGGTATCGTCTACGCAGTCACAGCTGGACGCGTCTATGAATGGGTGACACGTTTCTTGCGGAAAGAGCTCAAGTGGCACAAGTTTATCATCAACGTGCTCGTCTTCCTCGCGATCATGCTCATTCTCATTAAGCCGGTGACGAATGGGTACAATACTGCACGAGGATTCGTCCCGAGCATCAGCGATGCATGGTGGGAAACGTTAGAGAACATCAAAGCGGAATCATCACCGGACGCTATCATTAACTCATGGTGGGACTTCGGCCACTGGTTCAAATACGTTGCAGATAGACGGGTGAGTGCAGATGGGACATCGCAACACACGCACATACCGAGATGGCTGGGGCTTGCGCTCGTTACGCCGGATGAGCGTGAAAGTATTGGTGTGCTCAGAATGTTGAATTGTGGGTCGGACGTGTTCCCGAGCAAGGCAGGGTACAAAGGTGCGTACGGAAAATTACTCAGAAACGTTGAGGATCCGCTCACGGCAGAAATGATGGTTCGTGAACTCGTCGTCAAAACGAAAGCGGAGGCGCGAACATATTTGCAAGAACAAGAGTTCACAGATGATGAAATAGCTGATGTACTTACCTCTTCACACTGTGAGTCCCCTGAAGACTACTTCATTACCTCAGGTGACATGGTTGGCAAGGCAGGCGTCTGGTCACACTTCGGCCTCTGGGACTTCCAGAAGGCATGGCTCATTGAGCACCGATACGAACCGAAGGCAACTGTCCTTGCAAAACTTGCAGAGTTCGGGTATGAAGAAAGTGCAGCAAGCGCACTGTACCTTGAGGCGCTCTCGAAGAACGATGAAGGATCCATCAACGCATTCGTCTCACCATGGCCAGGCTACGTCACACGCAGCTGGGCTGGCTGCACGGATATGAATGATACGATTACCTGTCCGTTGAACCTTGGTATTTCGAATGTGAACAATGTGCAAACCGCGATCGAGTCTGTTACCCTCGATAAGAAGGAGCCGAATGCGAGCACAATGACACTCGTCCAACTCTCGAATGGTCGTGTTGTGCAGCGAAGTGAGAATAATACCCCTGGCACCATCATTGTTGCGGATGCGGATGCGTTCACTGAACTTACCTTCGCAGACTCACCTGTGCCGAATCTCGCGTACGTGATTGACCTTGTCGAAAATCGCGTTCTCGTTGCAGATCCGCACCTCGCGCGAAGTACATTTACACAACTCTTCTATCTTGACGGACGATACGCGAAACACTATGAAAAGTTCGATGACCGGACAACATTCTCAGGCTCGCGTATTCTTACATGGAAGGTGAACTGGGATGGCCCGCAAGAAAAGACAGGCACAACCACCAGGATCACGAACTAACACACCTGTCTGGGCGATGGGATTGATAGTGCTCTGTACTGTGCTCATTGCAGCTGCACAGGTGCTCATGAAAATGAGCTTGAATAACACGAGTTCCGTGCTCGGACTGGTTGTGTATCCGTTGTTCATTCCCGGACTCTTACTTGGCGTTGCCGTAGGATTCTTGTTGACGTTCACGTTAAAACATGGTGAGCTAAGCGTCTTACACCCCTTCATCGCTGTGGGCTTCATTTGGGTGACGCTCGCGAGCATTTTTGTTGTGGGCGAAACCGTCTCATTCACGAATATCATAGGCGTTGCAGCTATTGTTGCTGGTGTGTGCATGATTGGAGGGAAACAATGATACTCTTACTGTGTGTCATGGCCCTCGCGACCCTGCTTGGCGCGTTTGGCGCGTTCTTCTTGAAACTTGGATCAGCACACTTCAGCTTGCACCCGTTGAAATTGCTGAGAAACTGGCAGTTTCTCCTCGGCGGATGCCTCTATGCCGCGAGCATTCCTGTCTATCTCTTCGTGCTGAGTCGACTGCCATTGTCTATCACGTACCCGCTAACGAGCATGCAGTACATCTGGGTCTTTCTCCTGAGCGCAATCTTTTTGAAAGAACGCGTACACATATGGAGGTGGGCAGGTGTCTGCTTGATCATTGGAGGAATTACACTACTCTCTTTGTAATTTTTTTCTTACTTCTTTTGTTGTGATAACAACAAGCGGGTTCATGCGTTTGAAACGTTCTTCGTATGTCCAGAATGGTATGTTGAACTGGAGTGCGAGTGCAACATACGGTATGTCTTTTGGATGATCACACAAGAGTTTCTCTGCCAGATGGAATGTGCTTCGGAATGCTTCGAATGGAATTGCTTGAATTTTCTGTTTGAGAGTTTCTGTGAGGAGATTGAACTCTTGAGGTGAGAATGATGATTTTCTCTGAATCTCAGCTCTATTATTTTCTAACTCAGTAAAGAACAGGTCAGGGGCAATGAGTTCTATATGAGGAGAGAGCAACAATTCTGTGATGTTTCCAGCCTTCAATCCGGAGAGAACAATGTTAGCATCAACAACGTATTTCACTCTTTCATCATTTCTTTGTATTTCTTGTACATTGATGCCTTCATTTTCTCACTTACTGCAAGCGCTTCTTTTTCCGACAGGTTTGATTTTGCGACGATTGCTTTGAATACTTTGTATTTTGCTGCGTGATCTGTAATTGCTTTCCGTGCGACTTCTGACCAGTTCATCTCGGGTATGCTGTCCATTTCTTCCTTCAAGCCTTCAGGTATTGCAAGTGTTAGCGTTGGCATATTTCACCTTTTACACATAATTCTGTGTGATAACTGCATTATTTATAAATGTTTCGAAATACTTATAGAATGAGGATTGCAAACGATTGCTATGAACTACATCATCATACCGGCATACAACGAGGGCAGTCGTATTAGGACTGTTGTACGAGAAGCGAAAAAACACTCCAAGAACATCGTTGTTGTTGATGATGGGAGTACGGACACAACAGCTGCGGTTGCAAAGCGCGCAGGTGCTGTGGTGTTGCAACATATCATTAATCTTGGAAAGGGCGCTGCCATGAAAACCGGCGCGGAATACGCCCTCTCGAAGAAGGCAACGAATCTCGTCTTCTTGGATGGTGATGGACAGCATAAACCAAACGATGTACCTGTCTTTTTGCGAGCACTCAAGAAACACGACATTGTGTTCGGACAGCGAAAGCGTTCCAAGAACATGCCGTTCGTTCGTCGTTTTGGAAACTGGCTGATCGCATTTACTGTAAAAAACATTTATGATATGCATCTCGAAGATTGCATCTGCGGCTATCGCGCCTTTACTGCAAATGCATACAAAAAACTCCGCTGGAAGTCACGCGCGTATGGTGTGGAGTGCGAGATGATCGCGCGCGCTGGGAAACACAACCTCTCGTATGCAAGCATTCCTGTCGCGACGATTTACCTTGATAAACACAAGGGTATGACCATCTTTGATGGGATTCGTGTTATGTTCTACCTCATCTGGTGGCGGATGACGCACTAGAGTGGCCGGAACCGAAAGCTCACGATGGACCAGAAGACGAGAAACCCATCGCGGAGAAATCTGATTTTCTTCCCTTCTTCGTTCGTCCTACTATTGTAACTCACAGGAATCTCAATTGGCCTATGTCCTTTTCTGATTAATTTCGCGACAATTTCCCAGTCCAATTCGAAATAGTTGCTTCGCCACGTGATACCGCTGGCCGCATCTCGACGAAACACCTTGAACATCGTTGCCGGATCAGTCAAATGGACGCCATACAGGATGTTAAACAATGTCGTGTATGCCAAGTGGCCGAAATTCACGAGCATCGCGTAAAAACCATTATGCATCTTTCTAATCTTCCACGTACTCCCGTGTGCATGCCTGCTACCAAGCACAAACGCTGTCTTGCCGTCGAGGATTGGTTGTAGTAATTTCGGATACTCTGATGTTTTGTACTCTGTATCACCATCTTGGATGAGAATAATCTCGCCTTTCGCAATCTGAAAGCCAGATTTTAACGCATGGCCCTTCCCTTGTGGCCTTTTCTCAAGGAGAATGGTTATTTGCGAGTCCCCAATCTTCTTCCCTTTGTACTGTGTGAGTTGCTGCCGCTTCTCGCCATCTCGTAACGTGAACGGTTTTCCCTTTCCAACAGCGTATTGCAGCACTGCTTCCCTCGTGCCATCCGTGGAATTCGATTCCACAATGAGAATCTCCTTTTTCATGCCGACCTTTTGCTTGATCACTTGCTGCAGCGCTTTGTCGAATGTTCTGACTTCATTAAAGACGGGCATGATAATAGAGAGCATGAGTGCACTGACGTCAATGAGGTTAAAAAGGTTTGTACTTAGATGCGCCTGTAGACTTCGGGAATCCACATACCCCCGATTTTTTCCTCCATCACCGCTGCTTTTTGCGCAAGTGAAGGGACAGATTCGAAATTCTCGTATGTAGTTCCGAGAAACCATTGGCGTGCAAACCTAACACGATATGCTAAGCCACCTTGCGGGAGACTTTGTGCGCATGCATCGAAAATTCTATTACAATCAATACGTCCATTCAGCATGCCCGATTCAGTTTCACCAGTATACCCCCATCCTGGAGCATTTGAAAGAAATGCTTTGTCGAAATTTCTGGTACTAAGAAAATCACCGATATCAGCGAGCTCAGGATCCCGTAAATTTCCGATATTCTGTCGCAAGCGCTGCCAAATGTTCGGGTCACTAAAATGTGAATGTCTTCTCCTTATTTGTCCTTGAGTACTATACTTACTCTCCGTAATACCTTCGTACAAAAAACTCTCTTGATCGTCAGCAACGACGTTTTCTCTTTTCCGCCGCACATACGCAGTTTGTTCTGGATCAGAGTCTGCTGATTCCACGAGTGCACCGGCCACAATAAGATTAAAGAGAATGTCCCCTGTACCAGTCACAGCACCAATCCTCTCTCCTGGTCGTACATCTAATCCCACGAGCGGGGCATTGATAGCTTGATTTGAAGCAACCCATCGTACTTTTCTTTCGCCTAAAGCATCAATCATCATATAATGGAAACGTGAAGTATTTATATACATTCCCTTCAGCAATTACTGGATAGTAGTTATTTTTTGTGCATCGTTTGTATCCACGTGAACTTTTTTAAAGCACCCTTCATGCACGGTACTATGCAGGCAGTCATTCTCTGTGGTGGTCTCGGAACCAGGCTCAAAGAGTTAACGAAAGAAACCCCGAAGCCCATGCTTCCCGTAGCGGGCAAGCCACTCTTACAACACACGATTGAACATCTCAAGCGGCATGGCATCACAAAGGTAACACTCTGTGCAGGCTACAAAGCTGAAGTCGTCAAGGAATTCTTCTCAGGAGATTTCGGCATCCCTGTTGAAGTCATCGCAGAAGACACACCACTCGGCACTGCCGGCGCGCTAAAAAATGTGCAAAACCTCGATGACACATTCCTCCTCCTCTACGGCGATGTCTTCATCGACGTGAACATCACAGCATTAGTAGAAAACCACGAGAAACACTCGCCACTCGCAACGATCCTCACAGGACCAAGCACACACCCCTGGGATTCTGACTTGATAGAGGCAAAGGAGAACATCATCACAAAGTTCGTGCACGGACTGGACGTCCCAAGAGAGAACATCGGCAACAAATCCGTCTATGTCCTCAACAAAAACATCCTCACGTACACCCCAGAAGGGAAGGCAGATTTAATCACAGACGTCTTTCCCAAGGCAGTGGAAAAAGAAACACTGAGAATCTACCACACGGACGAGTTCGTCCGAGACATGGGCACGCCAGAACGCTTCGCCATCGTCGAACAATACCTGAAGAACAAAGCGGAAGACAAGGCGCCAGGACCGATCACATGCGTCTTCCTCGACAGGGATGGCGTCCTGAATAAACATGTAGGATACGTCGACAAACTCGAGCAACTCGAAATCCTTTCTGGCGTGCCAGAAGCAATACAACTCTTCCACGAGCACAACATACAGACCATCGTCATCACCAACCAGCCAGTCCTTGCAAGAGGTATGTGCACAGAACAAACACTCCAAAAAATCCACGAGAAACTCAAAAAAGAAACAGGAGTAGAAACGATCCATTACTGTCCACACCACCCAGAAACACAATGGGGGGAAGGCGTCAAAGAACTCAGAAGAGGCTGTGACTGTCGAAAACCGAGGCCTGGACTCATCTATAGAGCGAAAGAGAAGCACAACCTCCAACTCAAGAACTGCGTCATGATCGGCGACACAGAGAGAGACGTCCAAGCAGGGAAGAACGCAGGGATCAGAACGATCGCAATCGGAACTGATAAAAACGGGGCGGATGCACTCTATCCAAACCTCTTAGAGGCGGCAAAGAGTATCACACAATGATCATCACCAAAACACCATTCAGGATCAGCTTCGCCGGTGGCGGCACTGATCTCGCGGCATTCTACGAGCAAGAATACGGCGCCGTCGTCAGCACAACAATTGACAAATTCATGTACATCGCCATCCACAAGTTCTTCGAGAGGAAAATCATGCTCAAGTACTCGAAAACGGAACTGGTAGATAGCCCAGATGAGATCGAGCATCCGTTAATCAGAGAGTGCATGAACATCGCGAACTTCAACGACTTTGTGGAAATCACAAGCTTCGCAGATATCCCGAGCAAAGGCTCCGGCTTGGGGAGTTCGAGCAGCTTCTCCGTTGGCATGCTCAAAGCACTCGCGTCCTACCAAGGCAAGAACATCAGTCCCGCGCAGGCAGCGGAACAAGCGTGCACCGTTGAGATTGAAAAGTTAGGCGATCCTATCGGGAAGCAAGACCAGTACGCCGCTGCGTTCGGCGGCTTCAATTATATCAGGTTCAACCCTGACGGCTCTGTTTTCGTCGAGCCAATCATCATAAAACCGGAACAGAAAGAAGAAATTAACAAACACCTGCTCATGTTCTACACAGGTATAACGAGAAAAGCAACAACTATCCTTGCAGAACAACAGCAAAATACAATCTCAAGCGAAGCAAAGTTCAACAACCTCAAAAAAATGCGCGACCTCGCGAACGAACTACGCGTAGAGCTCATGAACGGAAACGTCCACGCAATCGGCGAATTCCTCCACAAAGGCTGGACCTACAAAAAAGACTTAGCGAGCGGCATCTCCAGTGGAAATATCGACGAGTACTACGAGCAGGCACGACAAGCCGGCGCAGTAGGAGGGAAAATCCTTGGTGCTGGCGGTGGCGGCTTCCTCCTCTTCTGGTGCCCACCAGAAAAACACGAAGCATTAAAAAAAGCGCTCGGCGACTTAGAACACGTGCCCATACGGCTTGAACCGCAAGGAGCGCACATCATATACACAGGATAAGATGAGAAACTACGCACAAGTCTACCTCAACGAGCTGCAAGGCATGCTCAAGAAGATTGACCCACTGGCAGTTGAACGAGTAACAGACATGATCCTCGAAGCGTACGATAATGAACGGCGCGTCTTCATCATCGGGAACGGCGGCTCCGCCTCAGCAGCGAGCCACATGGCCTGTGACTTAAGCAAGAATACCGTCACAGAGGGCAAGCCTCGGCTCAAAGTCATTAGTTTAACGGACAACATGGCGCTCTTCTCAGCAATCGCAAACGACTGTGGCTACGAAAACGTCTTTATCGAACAAATCAAGAACATTTTCCACAAAGGAGACCTGCTCATCGGCATTTCTGCGAGTGGCAATTCACCCAATGTCGTGAAAGCAATGGAATGGGTGAATGAGAATGGCGGCAACACCATCGCAATCGTTGGCTTTACCGGTGGCAAGATGAAGGAATGCGCGACAATCTCCATTTTCCTCGATCACACAGACTACGGACCTGTGGAAGATGGCCATTTGATCATCAATCACATGATTACGGGCTTCTTGCAAAAGAAGTTTGCTGAAAAATGAAGGCGTTCGTGACGGGCGGCGCAGGGTTTATCGGCAGTCATATCGTTGATCAACTTGTGAAAGACGGTCATGACGTCACCATCTACGACAATTTCTCGACCGGGAGAGAGCAATTTATTGCTCACTTGGATGTTCCCGTTGTCCGCGCTGACGTGCTCGATCTTGAAAAGTTGAAAGAAGCGATGGCAGGCCATGATATTGTGTTCCACTTCCAAGCGAACGCAGATGTGCGCGGCGGCATAGACAATACACGAGTCGACTTAGAGCAGAATACAATCGCGACGTGGAACGTCCTCGATTGTATGCGAGAACTCGGGATAAAAAAAATCGTGTTCTCATCCAGCGCGACCGTGTATGGTGAACCGGCTTCGTTCCCAACACCAGAAAACTACTCGCCACTTCAAACATCACTGTATGGCGCATCGAAACTCTCCTGTGAGGCGATGATCCAAAGCTACTGCGAGTATTACGATATGCAATCCTGGATCTTTCGCTTTGTGAGTTGGATTGGTGAACGGTACACGCATGGTGTCATCTTCGATTTCATGAAAAAACTAGAGAACAATCCAAAAGAACTTGAGATACTTGGTGATGGCAAGCAAAAGAAATCATATTTAGATGTGAAGGACGGTGTCGCAGGCATCTTCCACGCTGTAACGCATGCAAAAGAAAAGGTGAACATCTTCAACCTCGGGCATGATGACTGGATGAACGTGCTGGACCTGGCAGACATTGTCATCAAGGAGCTCGGATTAGCAGATGTTTCCTATAACATCCTTGGTGGAGAGCGCGGCTGGAAAGGTGATTCGCCATTCGTACACTTAGATACAACAAAGTTGAAAGATCTCGGCTGGAAGCCACAAGTTTCTATCGAACAAGGGATCAAGAACACTGTCGCATATTTACAAGCGAACAAAGATGTGCTCAGCGGTAGAGACATAGGGAAGTAGCTACCGTAATAATTCGAAAAACTGTTTTCTCGTTAATCCTGCCTGGCGGATAATTGCTTCTACATCATAGTCAAGTTTCCGCAAAGCTTTTACTACCTTTTTTCCAGAAATAAGGGGAGTTTAGACATTGATTTCAATGATATCTTCAGTGATTGCTGGTGGAATTGGTTCGTCGTGTTTCTTCAAGCTTTCGATATAACCAACGATTGCATCATTGATGTTTGCCACTGCTTCTTCTCTCGATTTTCCTTGTGAAACACAGCCAGGAAGCGAAGGACACTCAACAACGAACATGCCATCCTCATCTTCTTCTATAACGATTCTATATTTCATATGATTACTATGTGTAGCGACTTATTTAAACCTTCTGTAGGGGTAGCTTCATCTCGACGTACACTCTATGTACAAATAAAAGCAAGTAACTCCAACGATTCTTGTAGAAGGATTTATATATCACATACACTATCGAAAGAAAATGCAATCGAGGGAACAAGAAGGTTTGCACGACCGTGCTGGTCGTTTTTGTACTGCTCCACGATAGTCTGCAATGTTTTGCTCGCGAATACTTAACGAAGAAACAAAAAATCCTTCTTGGAATGCTGCTCGAGAGAAAGTTCTCCTCTGTGACGAGAGGGATCACTGTTCTTGCAAAAGAAACGACAAGCCCACACTCCTCGCTCTGGTATAACCTTGCGCGACTCAGGAAAGTCGGTCTTGTAGAACAGACAACACTACACGTAACGCCCGTTGGCGAAGTACTTATCCGGAGGTTGTACGATGAACATTCTCGTTGTCAATAACGGTGAGCCTGGCGAGCAGAACAGTTATGAGAATCTTATGGCGCTGCCACACACGAAAGGCGTTAGGCCAGAAGAACTTCCTCGGTGGGCGCATACAGCTGATGTATTCCTCCTTTCTGGTGGTCCAGGCAATGTGAATGATACTGATGTGCAGAGAAGGTTAGGTGATCAAGCGGAAATCGTCCATCAAATAGGCAAGCTAGCGCTTGGTGCTTGCCTCGGGAGCCAAAGAGCAGCATTACACTATGGCGGCACTGTCGAATATATCGGGTTAGAGCGGGGTGTGCATGAGGTTGAGGTGCTCAGGCAGCATGGCGTCGTACAGCCAGTAAATGGCAATCGCTTAGCAACGTATAAAGATCACGAGTTCGCATCACAAGGCATACCTGGGTCTACTGTACTTGCACGAAGAGGTGGACGCGTCGAAGCGTTTCAGCGCGGACATGTTCTTGGCGTGCAATACCATCCAGAACACCCTGAAGCTATCAAGAACGGCGATCGAACGCTCGAGAATTTCCTCGCGTATGCGAGTAGAGTACTTGGAAAACCTCTTCCTGGACGCGTGCTTCAATAGTTCATTTATTTTTCTGAAGGTATTCAACAGAAGGACTTTCCTGAGTGTATAAACCACCTGCAATTCTCTCCCAACCAAGCATGGGATCTCTTTCTTCCCTCACAGGTTCTCTCGAAGTTGTTAGTACGTTCTGCAAAAGACGTTGCTCTCGTGGAGATGGCCCCCTATGCTTTACCATGAAAGTAGTGTGCACATGCTAGCTATAAATGTTTCGCAGTGAGAATGTCAATGGAGAAAAATTATGCGAGGAAGGTTACGTTAGTACCATCGTAGCCCAACGCCAGGAATATACAGTGCATCTCTAAACCATTCTTCTCTTTGAAGATGAGCGACAAAAGGAATATCTTCGGCTGCGAACTGATCGAGGATACTCGTAAGAAACCCATGAGAAGATGCATCAACAACTCCTGTGCATGACTGTAGATCAAGTCCTAATTTACGAGATTCTCTCTTCAACAGCTGAACTATGTGTGGAATACTCACAGCCATCTCCTCATTTGGAACTGCGTGTGCGAACAGCGCCTCGTCTCCGTAGTCTAGTGCAACGGGACAACATCTATAGAAATTTCTTGAATAGAGTGGCTTGTCCTTACTGTGTTCCACCTTCCCGGAGGAAACCTGAATACGTTCCCTAGTATTCTGCACAGCATCTCGATCATACTTTATTGTTAACGTGGACATAGAACATTAGTGTAGTAGCGTTCTTCTTAAAATTATTTCGTCGAGAATCATAAAGAAAAAAAGGAAACGCGCCATTCGTACACCTGGACACAACCAAGCTGAAAACGCTTGGATGGAAACCACCTGTTTCCATCGAACAAGGCATCAAGAACACCGTAAACTACCTCAACGAGCACACAGACGTTCTCGCTGGCAGAGAAATCAGAAAATAGTCTAGAGATTTGCCATTGTTTTCACGAATGCTTCCCATGTAGGATCAGGATTATCTTGAGAGAAGACGTGCATTCCTTCTCCAGGCACATGAATCCCATGTCGTGCCCATGTCGTGACTGTGACCTGTAACAACATCCCATCAAGTTCTTTCATGAGTAGTCGTTTCCTTCTCATGTCTCGCACGTTGAGTAAACCAGTACCTGTAGTGAGATCTCTACCATAGTTCTCTGCTGTTTCTTGGATCATCCCTGCGACGGTGTTGATGTATGCTTCTGGATTACTTGGGTGCGCGGTGCTGCCATAAATATGTGCGAGAATAGCAGCGTCGCCAAAATCAACTGCAAGGAGTGAACAATTCAATGCACCAATTGTAGCGAGTGGACTTTCACTGTAAACAACAGCACCCCAATCAACATATGTTGCGGCGTACGGATCAGGCACTGCATGCTCCAGTTGATTGCATGGCACTACGGATGGGTACACGAATTTCGGTGTGACCGGCATGTACACGTGGTGAGAAGGAATCATAAAGAAAAAAGAAAAAGAAAAAAATTAGCCACGTGTGACCATTGCTGTGATCATTGGCGCGCGGTTCTTATCCTTGACACGAACGTTGATCGTATCGTGGACTTCGTCGCCTTCTTCGTCAACACAGCTGACACCAACACTGTAATCACCAGCATCGTCGTAGTCTGTCATCCATTCGCCGGAGAGCATATCACCGCTGAATGCGACAACAACTTTACCGCCGTCTGGGTCGCTACATGATGGGCTCAAGACAACGTTCTGACCTTCAGTCACCGTCACATCGCTTACGCGGAGAGATGGTTTCCTGTTGTAGTCGTTCACAGTGATCTTGACAGATTCTGTGTCAGAGTCTGTGCCGTCTGAGCACTTTACGACAACTGTGTAGACACCGTCATCGTTGTAGTTTGGCATCCACGTATCGGACTTCATGTGGCCTGAGTACGTGATCTTCACCTTGTCGCCGTCTTCGTCAGTACACTTTGGCTCAAGCTTCACGAGCTCGCCTTCGTTTACTTCGACATCGTCAACAGTGAGGACTGGTTTCTCGTTGCCTTCAAGAATGTTGAAGCACACGACATCTTTGTCATCGTACTCGCCATCGCTGACAACGACTTCGACAACATAGTTACCTGCATCGCCACGTGCAGTTTGCCATTCTTTTTCTTCGTTAAATGGCTTACCGACAGTGTACACAAGCTTGCCAGCTGGACCAACGTCCTTGTCTGGGTCAGTTGCATCGTAATTCAAGACAATCAAGTCGCCTTCTGTGAATTCTGCACAGTTTGTTGGCTCAGGTGTTGCTTCTTCTTGTTTATTGAAGCCTTCCCTGGAGCACTCTACTGGGTTAATCTCCTTGAAGATGTTTCCCCTCTTGTCATCGCAGTTGTTTGGATGAACAAAGCAGTGTGCGGAGCCCTTCGGAGCGTTGTAGTAGTACACACACTCGTCCAAGAGCGGGTTGTATCGAACGTGCTCAAGAACAGCGAATGTAGGGACAGCTACAGCAACCATAGTGATGACCGCCATAGCCATAAAGAGTAGATTTTTTACTTTCATATGGAACCCCCTGTTACATAATGTATCTATGTGGGAGTGACTACTGGTTTAAAAAGCTTGTGGAAGGTGTTCGACGAGGAGCAGTTCTCGATGCCCACGTTTCGCTGAAGCGTACAAGCATGCGCGACCAGAACTTCCCCCTATCGAGCACGACCACAATCTTTTTATCTAGATGGGCCACCTGTAGAGGATGCTTGAACTCCTGCAAGTGGCTGGAATCGGATATATACTCTTCATGCTCTACCTGAGCTTCCTCTACTACAAGCAGAATAACTACTCACTCCGAAGCTTCCTCTTCTGGGTCACCGTCTGGCTTGGCGGTATTCTCCTTCTGCTCGTTCCAGAAACAACGAGCTTCTTCACACAACGGCTCCAAGTCGCTAGAACAATCGACTTTTACCTCATCCTCGGCCTCATGTTCTTCTCAGTCATCACGTTCTTCAACTATGTCACCGTCAAAAAAACCGAACGGCGTGTGGAAGAGCTTGTCCGAAAAACAGCACTAAAGAAAAAATGACGTTCGACAAAGCATTCTACAAGCAGAAAACGTGGGGGAGTAAAGCAATCAAGCAATCGAAAGACCTCCCCACGTTAAAGATCAAGCATGCGATGAAACTCTTACACGGCAAGAAAGGCCGCGTCTTGGAAATCGGCTGCGGCTCCGGCAGGATACTCGCAACGATCAAACAGCACAACCCCGAACTTGAACTTGTCGGCATTGACTTAGATGAAGAACAGATTGCGCTGGCAAAGCAACACAACGAAGGCATTGACTTCCACGCAGGAGACGGCGAACAACTCCCATTTGCGGATGAGAGCTTCGACTACGTTGTCTTTTTTGACTTCATCGAACACATCGAGCACCCCGAACAAGCACTCAAAGAAATGGCTCGCGTGCTCAAGAACAAAGGAAAACTCTACGGCGTGAGCCCTGCAGAAGCACACAGCATCTACAAACTCTCAACAAAACTCTTCGGACGGCATTTCAAAGAAGAGACTGCAGGCCACATCCAGCAATACACGAGAAGAGGACTCACAAACAAAGTCCGTGGCGCAGGATTTGATGTTGAACAGGTGAAGTACAGTTACCACCTCCTTGGCAGTCTCATGGATTACGCACTCTTCACCATGATTTTACACCCGAAAATCGCGGATGTGTGGTGGAAAAAGAACAAATACTACAATGCGGGTGCAGAACAGACTGCTGCATCGAAAGTATTGAACGCGTGTCTCGCACTCGGCAATATGATTGCGTACTATGAGAGCACAGCACTGCAAAATGTACCACTCACAGCAACGGCTATTCACGTGATGGCTGAGAAGGAATAGATCGTCCCCCCACAAACCTTTAAAAGCGCTGCTCCAGTTTTAGACTCTGGTGGCAGGGCAGATTAACGCGATTCTTGTGTTCATTCTCCTAGTCTTTGGTTTCGGATACTCAGTACTCTGGCTCACGAAAGCACGGCAAGAGAAACACATCGTACTCTACCTCATTGAAGTGGCAGGCCTCGGACTCGGCCTCTTCTCCTTCATTGGCGTCGTATTCCATTTGCTCCACATCCCGCTTCATGTTTCCATTTACCTTATTGCAGCCTTTGCGTGCCCGCTCGCCGATGTGCTGCTTAACTTCAAAAAGAAATTGAAAAAAATATCGTGGAAGCTACAATTCGATACGACAACAATCTGTGCGTTTCTCTTACTCATGCTGATGTGTGGTTTCTTTCTTGTCTTTCACAAAGGTGCATTCATTTATCCGTATTTAGAAAACGACGACCCATATAATCACGCACTCGGCTCGATGTACGTGTCCCGTATGCACACCTACAGTGTTGATCCTGCCGTCGCCGAGATTTCCGGAGGATACGCCAAGTATCTCGAACCCTATCCACCAACATATGATGTGCTCATGGGTGTTCTCAGACAGATGAACGACTCAATGTTATGGACGCTCAAATTTTTCAACGTTCTCCTGATCACGCTTGGACTCGCGTTCTATTACCTCCTCTTCAGAAGGTATCTTGACAGTGATCGAAAAGCGCTCTTTGGCACGTTCGTCCTCGCAGCACTCCCCAGCTTCATGAGCCACTTTATTTGGAGTCAAACACTCGCACTTGTGCTCTTTCCTGTTGCACTCTACTCCTTCCAAAGGGCATTGGACGATACAACGTGGAGAATACCCGCAATTCTCATGATCGCGAGCGTCTTAGTCACGCAACCCGTCGTTTCGTTCTTGTTCGGCCTTGTCGTGCTGCTGCTCGTCTTCCTCCTCTTCTTGCATGAATACACGAAAAACAAAGGCTCGTTCCTCAAGAGAATCCCAAAAACAAAAGAAGCGTTCATTGTTGGCGCACTTGGCGTTGCGACGAGCTTCCTCTTCTGGGGCGTGCAGCTCCTCAAATGGGGCGTCTCAGGCATTTCCGGTCAGAAAAGCGGCGAACTCTCCACAGGATGGGGTGGTGCGTACGCGCTGCAACAATACACGCTCACTGATATCATTTTTGCGCCGCACAACAGTAGAATTGATCAAGCAATTGGCTTCGGTTGGGTCATTTCACTTCTCCTTGTGCTGAGTATCATCGTCTTCTTTCTCGCAAGAAGCAAAGTGTTCTCTCTCAAGAAACACTGGCGCTACATACATATCTTCATCTGGTTCCTCGTACTCGCGTACCTCGTCTTCGCACCGACACTCGGGCTCCCCGGCTGGGGTTCTTCCCGATTCTGGGCGTACCTCGCAATCCCACTCGCACTCCTCGTGACAGAAGGCACGTTCATTTTGCTCAATAGCATTTCGAAAGATCAACGTATCAAAATTGGCATCCTCGTTGTTCTTGTTCTTGGCATATGCTTCACAAGCGTCCCTGCAAAGATTGCTGTACAACAAGCGAATTGGCCTCCAGGCGCACAATGGACGTTCGCTGTGGTAAACAATCAGCCGACGCACGTAGAACTCGGTGGCTACCTCAATATGATGAACACACTCCCAAAGAACTCTCGTGTATTTGTTTTCTGCACTGATGATAACCGTGCTGTTGCGTTCGATATGCAAAGCGATCCGTGGAACTATGACATCGTCAGCTTCAGAAAGGAAATCGTGAATAAAACAGCAGATGAAATCGTCGCATTCGTCGAAGTCCACAATTTCGAGTACATCACGTTGGATGCAACATGCACACGAACGATTGGAGAAAATGAGACGGTGGAACTCGCACAAAAACTCACGGACACACAACGGTTCCAGCCAGTACAACAAGCGCAAGGGTTCTTGCTAGCACGATTCGTATGAAACTCCTCTTTGTGTTGGAAAACTACCCGCCGCATTACGGCGGTGTGGAAGTGGTCTTCGAGAATATTTGCACACGACTCGCGAAACATCATCGTGTTGCACTCATCACGCATCGTGTGCGCGGCAGTAAGAAACAGGAACGGAAAAAAGGCGTCCATATCACACGAACGCCTCGATGCTGGTGGCGGCACGCGTTCATACTCCTCGCGCCGTTCTATAGCCTCGGAAAAAAAGCAGATCTCGTCCACACAACAACATTCAACTCTGCAGCTGCCGGCTGGCTCATTGCTCGCTTGAAACGCATCCCCGTCGTCCTTACCGTGCACGAAACGTGGATTGGCAAGTGGGCACTCCACACGAATATGCCACGATGGAAGATTTTCGTCCATGAATGTATAGAACGATGCATTTTCGCACTCCACTACGACACGTACATCTGTGTCTCTGACACAACTGCAGCACATCTCAAAGCAGTATTGCCTGCAAAACTCCACGATCGTATCGTTGTCAACCACAACGGTGTTGATTATACACACTGGCATCGGAAAAAACATGCAGCAAAAGCGAAACGGCTGCGCAAACGCCTCGGAGTAAAGAAGCCGTTCGTAGTACTTGGGTATGGACGACCAGTGTACACAAAAGGACTGCAGTTTCTCGCGCGCGCGTTTCCAAAAGTACTCAACAGCATACGTGCACATCTCGTGCTCATTGTCTCTCGTGACAAAGCGTTCGAGCAACCATATCAAGAGCTCGTCAAGTCACTCGATGCTGTCCGCTCGCACGTAACACTCTTGCCCGCAGTACCATACAAGGACCTGCCGTCCTATATTTTAATGGCAGATTGTGTCGTTGTCCCCTCCTTAGCAGAAGGCTTCGGCTACACAACTGTCGAGACGAATGCACTTGGCGTTCCCGTCGTCGCAAGTGATGTTGGGAGCATTCCTGAGGTTATTAGCGGAAAGCACGTGCTCGTCACACCTGCTGATCCAACATCGATTGCAGAAGGTATTTTGAACGTACACCGAAAGGAGTACAGCGTAAAGAAAGGAAAAAAATACAGGTGGAAGGCGAATGTGAAAAGACTCGAAGAGGTGTACGCATCACTGACATCCTCTTCGTAAGTGAATTCTTCTATCCACGAGCTGCCGGCGGCGAAATTTGGTCGTGGGAATTATGCAAAGCATTAGCGAAAGAACACAACGTGACTGTGTTAACGTTACGACACGATGATGCATCAAGAGCAGAGACCGTGGATGGCGTTCAGATTTTCAGGCCATACGATGCAGGAAAAGGACGACTCGGCCGACGATTGGCTGCAGGGAACCTCAAGAAAAGCGTGAAAGGATACCTGACACGGAACACCCCTGATGTCATCCACGTCATGGCATACGCTATGAACATGTCCATTAGTCGGTTAGCGAAAAGACAAAACATCCCGTGCGTGACTGCCGTGCACTCCTACTTCGGTAAAAGCTGGAAGAAACTCTCAAAAATCTCCCCGCTCCTCCGCGAGTACGAGAAGCGTGCGCTCTTGAAAGATAAATCGCACGTGATGCACGTCCCATCAACGTATCTCAAAGAACGTATCCAGCGCGATCTCGGGAAACGGTGCGCTGTTGTGCATAACTGGGTAACAGCGCTTCCCAAAGCACCGAAACGGACAGACGAGTATCTTTTCGTTGGGAGCTTAGAACCCGTCAAGAACCCACTCGCTTGTCTGGATGTCACCAAAAAACTTGTTGTCATCGGCACAGGTAGCTTACGGAAAAAAATGGAGAAAGAAGCAGCAAAAAAAGGGGTTCAGTGTGAGTTTCATGACCATCTCTCCCGGAAAGAAACACTGCAACGCATTGGGAGCGCGAAACTTGTTCTTATCCCCAGCGTTACCGAATCATTTTCACTCGTCGCACTCGAAGCAGTGGCACAAGGCACGCCTGTAGCTGGAAATATGGTTGGCATTCTTCCAGAATTACCTGGGGTCGTTTCGTTTCCACCGAAAAACATACCAACGCTCACGAAACAGCAGGTAGCTGATGTCAAAAAGAAGTTCACGATCGAAAAAGCGGTGCAAGGAATTCTCGCCTGTTACGAAAAAGCAATCAATATGTAGTCTTGTACCATGCAATTGTTCGCTGCAACCCATCTTGCAGTGTTGTTTTGGTCTGAAACCCTAGTGATGCAGCTTTTTTCGTCGACAAATATCGTTGCATTTGTCCATCTGGCTTCGTCGTATCCCATGAAATCGTGCCTGTGAATCCCGTCAACGACGCAATCGTTTCAACGAGTTCCTTAATAGTAACTGGGCTCCCCGTACCGATATTCACAGGATCTGGCGTGTCAAGATGCTCAAGCGCAAACAGCACTGCACGCACAGCATCATCAACATACACAAAATCTCGCTCGGGCTTTCCCGATCCCCACGCAACAACATCGCCGCTCGCCTCAATGAACCGTCGGATATTTGCAGGGATAACACGCATCTTCCCATCAACGAACACGTCACCTGGACCATAGATGCTGTCGAGGAGCACATTCACTGCAGGAAACCCGTACTGCTTATGATAGAGTTGCGAGTGTGTGATCAGCAATCGTTTTGCAAGTCCGTACCCAATCATGTCCTCGTCAGGAATGCCATCATGGAGCTGTTCCTCAGCAAATGGCGCTGTCGCGTCACCCGGATACGCGTTCACCGTACTAATGCCAATAAATTTTTGCACGTTATGTCGTCGAGCATACTCAAGTACAAGTGTGTTCATCATGAGATTATTGTAAAAAACACTCCCAGGGTGCGTGCGCACATACCCAATACCGCCAAGGTCCGCTGCCAGGTGAACGACAATGGCCGGTTTCTCCTTTTCAAAGAGTGTGGCGACAGCAGTTTCCGAAGTAAGGTCGCATTCCTCTCTCGATGGAGCAACAACGTCATACTGTTCTTGCAAGGCTGGGACGAGTCTCCCTCCAAAAAAGCCATTCCCTCCGGTGACGAGGACTTTAGTCATATTGCGCAAAGAACTTATCAAATACGTCGACGACGTATTGTCGTTGTTCCTCAGTCACGTACGAGTGCGTCCCGATGAAGAAGGTGTTGTTCATTACGTTGTTCGTCATAGCAAGGTCGTCTGCAACACGGATGTGCTCGCCACGGTACGCTGGCTGCAGTGTTAAATTCCCTCCAAGAAATGCACGCGTTTCAATGTTATGCTCTTCTAAGAATCGAACGATGTCTGTTCGTGTAAAAGGGGCAGTATCCTTCACTAAGAGCGTATATCCGTAAAACGAATGCAACGCGCCGGCAGGTGTCGCAGGCAATTGCAAATGTTTTTCATACTTTTTGAGGTGCTGCTCGTAGAACGTCGCAACTTGGATGCGATGATCAGTTAATGCGTCAAGTTTTTTCAGCTGCTCAATGCCGAGCGATGCATGAATATCAGACATGCGGACATTGTAGCCCATGATCTCAAACACGTAGCGCTCATCGTAGTCCTTGAGTTGCTCGTCCGTGAAATAAAATCGTGGTTTGCCTTCCTCATACTTCTTCAGGCGGCCAAATTCACGCATTGAACGAGCAAGGTCCTCAAGCTCATCATCGTTCGTCATGATCATGCCGCCCTCGCCGGTCGTCATGTTGTGTGCGACAAAGAAGCTGAAAGCACTCAGTGTGCCGAACGAGCCTACGCGTTTTCCATTCACCGCTGCACTGTGTGCTTCACAGCAATCCTCGAAAACTGGGAGGTTGTGTTTTTCCGCGATTGCCATGATTGCTTCCATGTCTGCCGGGCAACCGAGGGAGTGGACAGGCATAATCAGTCCTGTGTTCTCAGTAATAGCAGCTTCGATTGCAGTCGGACTAATGTTGTAGGATCCGTCCTCAATGTCAACAAAGACAGGAACGAGACCGTTCTGAATAATTGGAGAGATGACCGTCGTGAAAGTGGCTGCAGGAACAATGACTTCCGCACCCTTCTTCACTCTACCAGCCTTAATGAGAATTGCCAGAGCAAGTAAATTAGCTGAAGACCCTGAGTTCACGGCGATACCGTGTTTCGTTCCGACATACGCGGCATATTCTTTCTCGAACTGTATAACTTTCTTTCCCTGTGAAATCCATAATGAAAGGAGTGAGTCAAGTGCATTGTTTATTTCTTCATGACCGAAACATGGAGCGCCGACCTTCACAATTGACTTACCAGGTGTGAATGGTTCCTGTTTTCTTGCGTCCATGTATTCCTTCACGAGTTCAAAAATCTTCTCTTTCATGTGAATTTCCCCTCGTACCAATCATAGCACTGTTTGATACCTTCGTTCAAGCTCGTTGATGGTGCGAAACCAAGTTTTTCTAACTTTGCTATATCTGGGCATCGACGCATCACCGATCCCTCAGGAGCAGGTTGCACATCAATCTCTGGCGAGACACCTGCCACGTTGAATACTTTCTGCGCAAGATCAAGAATCTTTAGTTCATCATCACTCCGTCCGATGTGAATCGTTTGTCCGTTCGTTCCGGATTCCATCACAAGTTGTGTTGCTCGCACACCATCATCGACATAACAAAATGTTCTCGTTTCTTGTCCGCCGTAAATTTTGAATGGGTTTTCTTTCTTTACCACACGTTCGATGAACTGTGGAATAACGTGCTCGAAGCCCATCCGTGGACCGTAAATATTATGATACCTGATGATAACGTAGTTCTTCATGTCGTGTGCTTTTGCATAGGCGTGCATCGCGACCTCGCCGATGATTTTACTTGCGCCGTAACTCCAGCGCACGTTTGTCGGGTCATCAACAGCGAACGGTACTTCTTCAGGTGTTGGAATCGGGAATTTTTCGCCAAGTAATCGGAGTGCGCCAGCATACGTTTCAGAGCTTGATGTAAAGAGGAGCTTTCCTTTTGGTTGTGTGACGAACCAGTCAAGGACGTTAAGTGTGCCAAGGACACCAACTTTGAGCACTTTGTCAGGGATCTTGTAAAAGTTTCCCGTTCCATTGATTGCGGCAAGGTGATACACGTAATCGAACCCTTCTAAATCGGTAAAACTCTCTGCGAGTGTGATATCTCGCTTCAAGAACGTAACATTTTCCCGATCAACAAGTTTCTTGAAATCTTCGTCTTCTTCAGCGCGGGCAAAATTATCAAGAATCGTGACATCATAGTCTTGATCAGCAAGGTGTCTTGCTAAGTGGCAACCGATGAAGCCAGCGCCGCCAGTTACGAGCGCTTTCATGTACCTACTCCCATGTACGTGACATTGTCAATTTCATCGAACATGCTTTTTTCGAACATACGCCACGCATCATAGAAGATGCTTGGTTTTTTCATACTGCGACAAAGCTTGAACGGATCGAGATCTTTGTACGAGGCATGGTTGTTTAAGAACACAACAACATCAGCATCAGCACAGCCTTCCTCTATTGATGTGACAGTCACGCCGAGTTTCTCTATTTCATTGCGTGCGACGACAGGATCATATCCATACACCGTTGTCACTTCTTTCTGTAGGGCGTCCAAGAACCAGAGTGATGTTGAATCCCGAAGATCTGATGTCTCCGGTTGTCCTTTGAATGCAAAGCCGACAAGAAATACTTTTGCGGAAGCTATATCTTTTCCTACTGCGGCGAGATGTTTCTTGATGCGAGCAACCATCTGGATTGGAATGTATTCATTGACGACGCGTCCGTGTTTGATGAGTTCTGGTTTATATCCTGCTTTACTTGAAAAATCATACAAGATGTGTGGATCCTTCGAGAGGCATGCGCCACCAACACCTGGACTCGGAACCGGTACATTGTTTCTCGGGTAGTGTGTGTTTGCTGCATTCACGAGTTCAGTCGCATCGAGGTTCAATTGCTCGCACACCATCGCGATCTCATTCGCGTACGCAAATCGTATATCTCGGTACGAATTATCGATAAGTTTGACCATCTCTGCAGCTTCAATGGAAGAGACAACAAGGATTGTTGGTGTGATTTTTCTGAACAAATCTGTTGCAACCGTGACACTCTTCTCATCATACCCCCCAATAATTTGTGAGTTTGATTCCAGTTCGATAATCGCTTTGCCCTCAATCGTTCGCTCAGGTGCAAAAACGAATGAAAACCCCTCACCTGCTTTCAGTTTCGAGTGTTCCTCAAGAACTGGGAGTGCGATCGATCTGCTCAGGCCGACAGGAACCGTGGAGCGGAGCACAACAAGTGCATCCTGCTGCATGTGATTGGCAACATCGCGGAGCACGTTCTGAATGTAATCGATGTTCGGTTCTTGTTGTCCTTTCACGAGCGGTGTACCAACCGAAATAATGTAGGCATCGATTTCTTCATCAGGAAGTGCTGTGTGAATGGAGAGTCTCCCCGTACTCTGCTCATGCTGTAATAGTTGTGGAAGTCCTTTCTCCTGAAAGTGCGGTTTTCCTGCTTGTAAGTCTGCTACAACGTCTGCGTTGATTTCAATGCCGAAGACACGGAATCCTCGTTTTGCAAGCACAACTGCAAGCGTGAGGCCTACGTACCCCATACCCATGACTGCTATCGATTTGACGAGTTTCATACCCCGCTTCAATGAGAAAGTAATCGTTTAATAAAGCTTTCTGAGAGATCCTCATGGAAACCCTTAAAAACACCAATATAACCTTCGACCGTATGGGGAAGGTGGCGTTACTCACAGGCGTGACAGGACAA
The DNA here is from genome assembly GCA_028818155.1 of Candidatus Woesearchaeota archaeon. Taxonomy (GTDB): domain Archaea; phylum Nanobdellota; class Nanobdellia; order Woesearchaeales; family UBA525; genus UBA525. Next base: position 268,868 of record JAPPOH010000014.1, read on the forward strand.
GATGGCAGTCACCTTGCTGATTTCTTACTCGAGAAGGGATATGAAGTGCACGGCCTCATCAGACGGAGCAGCAGCTTCAACACCGACAGAGTCGACCATATTTTCAGAGATATTCATGAGAAAGACGTCAAGTTCTTCCTCCACTATGGTGATCTCACTGACGAAGGAAGCGTGAGTACGCTGATCCAAGAGCTCACACCAGATGAAATCTACCACCTTGGTGCGCAGAGCCACGTCCGTGTGAGTTTCGATATCCCTGTGTACACTGCGCAGGCGACTGCAATGGGAACACTCCACATTCTGGAGGCGATCAGAAAATACAGTCCGAAGAGTAAGTTCTACCAAGCAAGTAGCAGCGAGATGTTCGGGCTCGTGCAAGAAAACCCACAAAAAGAAACAACACCGTTTTATCCGCGCAGCCCGTACGGTGTATCAAAAGTGTTTGCGTACTGGATGACACGGAACTACAGAGAGGCGTACAACATCTTCGGGTGCAATGGCATCCTCTTCAACCATGAAGGTCCTCGACGAGGAGGAACGTTCGTCACGAGAAAAATTACACGAGCACTCGCATGCATCAAAGCAGGCAAGCAAGACTGTCTCTACTTGGGAAATCTTGACGCGCGACGAGATTGGGGCTCAGCAGCAGATTTCGTTGAAGGTATGTGGCTCATGCTCCAACAGGAGAAACCTGATGACTATGTCCTCGCCACCGGAGAAGAGCACACGGTGCGAGAGTTCTGTGAAGAAGCATTCAAACACGCAGGCATGGAGATAGCGTGGGAAGGATCAGGCCTTGAGGAGAAAGGTGTTGTGAAAGCAACTGGAAAGACCGTTATTGCAATCGACAAAAAGTACTTCCGACCAACAGAAGTGGACCTTCTCTTGGGAGATCCCACGAAGGCAAAAGAGCAGCTCGGCTGGGAGCCGAAAGTTACGTTCCACGACCTCGTGAAAATTATGGTCGATGCTGATATTGCGGCGCTCGCTGAAGGAACTGATTACAAGTTCCGATAGCATTATAAGTTTTTGACAGCTCTCTCATTCTATGAGTTTTTGGAACGGCAAACGAGTCCTCGTTACAGGTGCGAGTGGTTTCATCGGCAGCCATCTTGTAGAACGGCTGATCAAAGAAGGCGCTACTGTGAGAGGAACAAGCAGGAGAAGCGAGCCACCGTTCCTCGCGAACGTGTCATGTGAACTGCTCACAGGGGATTTGCACGATCCTTCATTCTGTACACAAGCAGTCGCTGGGCAAGACGTTGTTATGCATCTCGCGGCAACAGTTGGGGGAGTCCATTACAATAACGCGCATCCCGCATCGTTATTTCGCAACAACCTCCAACCATTCATCAACGTGCTGGAAGCAGCACGACAAGCACAAGTCTCGCTCTTCGTCACATGTAGCTCCGCGTGTGTCTATCCGCGAGACTGCACCATCCCCACACCTGAAGAAGAGGGATTCAAGGATTTTCCCGAGAAGACAAACGAAGGGTACGGGATGGCGAAACGCATGCAAGAGTATCTCTCGATGAAATACGCAGAAGAGTACGGGATGACCATCGCGATACCGCGACCGTATAACGCGTACGGGCCGAGAGATGATTTCGATCCCGAAACAAGCCATGTGATTCCTGCGTTGATAAAAAAAGTCGTTGATGGTGAAGACCCAGTGAACGTATGGGGTTCGGGAGAACAGAGCAGATCCTTTTTGTTCGTCGAAGATTTTGTTACAGGCGTTCTTCTCACTGCAGAAAAACATGCGATCGCACAACCTGTGAACATCGGTAATAATGAAGAAACGACGATCAAGGAACTCGTGGAACATATTTTGCAAATCGCTGGGAAATCATCGAAAATGGAATTTAACACGTCGCAACCGCAAGGACAACCACGACGTAAGTGTGATACGACGAAAATGAAACAGGTCCTTGGTTGGGAGCCAGAAACAACCCTTGCAGAAGGACTCAAGAAGACGATTGCCTGGTACCAGGATCGCTAAAGTTTATATACACGAGCAAGGACACGACGCCTATGGGTGGGATTCCTGTTGCACAGATGTTAGAACTTTGTAACACAACAGATGAGCGAAAGCGCTACTGGAACGGGAAGAGCGTCCTTGTAACCGGTGCAACAGGCATGATGGGGTCATGGATCACACACGTGCTTGTCGCTGCAGGCGCGCACGTGACTGTACTCGTCCGTGATTGGGCAACCGGCTCGTTATTGTATGAAGGTGATGCGGTCAAGCACGTGAACATCGTGTACGGCTCGCTTGGAGATTTTGAAACGCTGGAGCGCATCTTCTCAGATTACGAACCATCCTTCGTCTTCCATATGGGCGCGCAAACACAGGTTCGCGCAGCGTATAGGAATCCGAAAGAAACATTCGAATCGAATGTTCTTGGCACGTGGAACGTGCTGGAAGCAGCCCGGCGATGCGACACGCCACCAGGGATTATTGTTGCGTCATCGGACAAAGCGTACGGCTCACAAGAAAAGCTCCCCTACACTGAGGAGACGCCGTTGGAAGGAGAGTACCCGTATGATGTCTCAAAATCATGCACTGACTTGATCGCGCAATCGTACGTACACACGTACAAGCTGCCTCTTTGCATAACAAGATGTGGGAACCTGTACGGGCCAGGAGACCTAAACTATGACCGACTCATTCCTGGAACGATCAAGAGTATTCTGCTGGGAGAGACCCCCATTATCAGAAGTGATGGGACATACGTGCGAGATTACATTTTTACGCCAGACGCTGTCGATGGGGTATTGACGATCGCAGAGAATTTTGGACAGGTCGTTGGTGAGGCATTCAACCTCAGCACAGGGAACAAACTCACTGTACTCGACCTCTTCACCACCATACTCAAGCTACTGGGCTCTGATGCAAAGCCGAAGATTCTGAATGAAGCGACTGCGGAGATCAAAGAACAGTATCTGTCAAGCGAAAAAGCAAAAACGTTATTACACTGGCAGCCTCGACACGCGTTGCAAGAAAGCTTACAGATTACGATTGACTGGTATAAGGAGCAGCTCAACTGACCGCTTTTTCATGTATACGTGGGATGGCGTCGTCATCATTGAGATCGAATGTTCGTAGGTGAACGATCTTGCAGTACAGGCGCATGCATGCGTTCGCTCCCCGAACAACGAGTTGTCTCCACGATCGTTTCTTTACTTCATGTAGCCGGTAGCTGAGTATTCTGAGAATCTCCGCATCTGAAACAGTCCTTGTTCGTTGCATGCGTTTTCTTCGTTGGTAAATTGTGCCAAGATGGAAGAGCACCCAGCAATATGCCTTCGCATACTGCGGCCAATGACTTGGGCGTGCAAGCGCACGGCCGAAACTCATTGCGAAGAACCAGGGCGCGAGTTTCAGAACGTTCTGCCACTCGTACAATACGAAAAAATTTGTGATTTGGTTTCTCGTGCCATGGTAGCTTGCTCGCATGTTGAACGTCGGCACTTTTTTCTTTGTGTAGCTGCCATAGTGGCGCATCATCGCCTTTGTGTTGAGGACAACGTGATATCCTTGAAGGCGGAGGCGCCAACAGAGCTCGATATCCTCACCATATGCGAAGTAGTCATGTTGATAAATGTAATCTGTGAGCACGTTTCGTGGGAGAATCACTGCGCCGAGCGCATGCATTTCAACATGCCCTGTTTTTCTTTCCATTGGGGTGAGTGATCGAGAGACCATCGTGCCGACGAGGGTGTTGACGCCAAAGATGCCTTGCTTGAGGAGTCTGTGCAAATATGCTTCTTCTTTCTTATTTGCTGCGGCAAGGCTCCCGCCGATTATTCTTTTCTTCCCCTTCACTGTGTTGTACATTTCCTGCATCCAATTTCTTGGAAATGTTGCGTCATTATTCACGATGCAAATATAGGTTCCTTTGCATACTTGTAGTGCAGTGTTGCACGCACCTACGAATCCGCTATTCTGTTTCGTTCTCGTGAGTGTGATCGCTTTTCCGTATGTGTTCCGCGCAAGTTCATAGCTTCCATCAGTGCTGCTATCATCACAGAACACGATTTGTATGCGCGGGTACGATTGCTTCCGCAGTGAGTCGATGCACGCAGGAAAAATCTCCCTGCCTTGATAGTTTGGCACGATCACGGAAATGAGTGGCGGCATACTCTGTCCGCTTCGATACAAGATATAAACTTTTTTATACGGCATCGCATCACTATGACCATGAAGTCTCTTCGGGTGATTGTAACAGGTGGCGCTGGCTTTCTTGGCTCGCATCTCGTCGAGCAACTACACGATGCTGAGGTGTTCGTGCCCAGATCCAAAGAGTATGACCTCAGGACACGAGATGGCGTTGCTCGTCTCTTCAAAGCGTTTCCTTGTGATGTTGTTGTGCACCTCGCAACGATCTCAGGCGGTGTTGGGTTCATGAAAGCGAAACCTGGCGAGATTTTCTACGAGAATCTCATGATGAACACACACATGCTAGAAGCAGCAAGGAAAAATAACGTCAAAAAGTTCATCGCAATCGGCACGGGACTCATGTATCCTGAGCAAGCGGCAATCCCGTTGCAAGAAACATCATTGTTTCAAGGATATCCGCACGAACTCACTGCGTGTTACGGCACCGCAATGCGCTCGTTCCTTGTGCAGGCGCAACTCTATCGGAAACAATATGATTTCAAGACGGTGTTTCTTATTCTTGCAAACCTCTACGGTCCGGGTGATCACTTTGATTCTGAAAAATCACATGTTATTCCCGATCTTATCAGAAAGTTCGCGACCCAAGATGAAGTCACGTTGTGGGGAACAGGCAAAGCAGCTCGTGAATTTTTGCACGTTCGCGATGCTGCACATGCAATCATTGCCGCATTAGAGTACGATGATCCAGAACCCATCAATATTGGCACGGGGATCGCGACACCGATTAAAGAGGTTGCAGAAATCATCGCGAAACACCTTGCATTCAAAGGAAACATGCTGTGGGACACGTCCAAGCCGGAAGGACAGCTCAAACGGTGCTTTGCTGTGAAGCGAATGAAGGAAGATCTTGGCTTTACCCCTTCCATGTCACTCGATGAGGGCCTCCGAGAGACTATTGACTGGTACACCGGAACCTTGAAATAGTGGCACTGAATGCTTGACGAGATAGGTGGTGTATGTTCAGAACACAATGCGTTATTTGTGCATCAGAGGAGCTTACGGAGATTCTTGACTTCGGTATGCACCCGTTCGCAGATACATTTCTCAGAGAGGAAGATCTTGCGGAGGGCGAGAAAGTCTATCCACTCATCTGCATGCTCTGTTCGGGCTGTGGACACGTCCAGCTCAAGTGCAGCACTGATCCAATGGATCGGTACGTCGATCATGATTACTCGTACACATCATCGAATTCTGCATACGCAAGAAACCACTGGGACGCGTACTGTGAAGAAGTCGCGAAACATGTGCACCTCAAGGACGGCCTCGTCATTGAAGTCGGCTCGAATGACGGGTACCTCACAGAACTCTTTCAGAAGCGGGGGAATCCCTCGTATGGTATTGATCCCTCGCCGTATATGGCCAATCTCGCGAAAGAGCGAGGTGTTGAAACTGTCGTTGGTCTCTTCGGCACAGAACTCGTGCCGCAACTCTTGCCGAAAGGAAAAGCGGAGCTTATCATTGCAAATAATGTTTTTAACCACGCTGACACCCCCGTCGATTTTGTCAAGGCTGCTGCGCAGCTGCTTGCACCGAACGGCACGTTCGTCTTTGAACTCCCCTACTGGCTTCTAACTGTTGACAGTGGCAAATTCGATCAGATCTATCACGAGCACGTGAATTATTTCACTGCGACTGCTTCTGAGGAGGTCATAAAGCGGGCGGGGCTTGCAATCAGTCACATCGAGCTCGCAGACTATCACGGCGGCTGTTTACGTGTGTTCGCAAAACATCCCGATCAGGTGACAGAGCCAAGTGCATCAGCAGAAACGTTCAAACAAGACGAGCAAGCAAAAAATATCTTTGATCCAGCAACGTACGAACAGTTCATGGCAACGATTCTCAAGAATCGTGTGACGTTCCTCGAAAAAGTATATGACATAAAGAAACAAGGTGGCACTATCATCGCTGTTGGTGCTGCAGCGAAGGGCAATACACTCTTGAATTTCTACAACCTGACGAGTGCAACGCTCACGAACGTGACTGATGTGTCTGAGCACAAGAAAGGAAAATACACGCCGTACACGAGAATCCCCATTGCGGGTGACGATGTCTTTGCACAGTACGAGAACGTCTACGCACTAACGCTCGCGTGGAATCTTTCCGACACATTAAAGAAGGTACTCCGTTCAATCAATCCAAACGTCAAATTTATTTCACCGTGGGATGTATGAAAAGCCGAAATATATGGGAACAAGTACCAGCACCGCTTGAGCTGCACGAAGATGCCCGTGGTAAAATCGTTGACGTCTTCTACAATGATGATATCGCCCACGTCGCAGTTATTGTTTCTGCTCCCGATGTTGTTCGCGGCAACCACTATCACAAACAGACAACGCAACACATGCTGATTACAAAAGGGGCGATGGAGTACTGGCAAAAACCGGTTGCGTCAGAGGAGCCTGCAACGAGCGTCCTTCTGAAGAAGGGGGACCTGATCACGACACCGCCGAACGAAATTCATGCGATGAAAACACTTGAGGAGACAGAGTTTATTGTCTTCACCTCTGGCATTCGTGGTGGAAAGGATTACGAGCAGGATACATTCCGAGTTGACTCGATCGTTCCTGAGTAACATGGAACTCATACTACTCGCGGTGCCGTATGTTCGAGGAGATGCACTTTTCAAGCCGAAGAATGCGCCGAGCATTCTGGAATCGAACGCAATGTTTGTCTCGCTGCAACAGTACCTCACAAAGAAAGGGTATCGTGTTGCAAATATAGATCAGCACGACATGGCGGAAGCAGATCATATTGTGTTTGTTGATGCTGTGATCAGTGATCCGTGGTTCAAGCAGTTCCGTTCTCGACGAAAGGAACTCAAGGCGCGCGCCTCGCTGCTCATCATCGATGCTCCAGTTGTGAATGCATTCCAGCACACAAAACGCGTCTTGCGATTGTTCGATCGTGTGCTCACATGGGATCCTCATGCAGATCAGCAGAAGTTTTTTAAATATCTCTTCCCAAACGTGATTCTTACAACTGATCCGTTCAAGGTGCCCTATGCGAAGAAGAAATTTCTTGGCATGGTGAACGCGAACAAGCTCTCGCTGTATCAAAAAGAGTTGTATAGTGAGCGAAAGAACGCTGCGTTATTCTTTGAACAACAACCTGAGGGCATTGATGTTTATGGAAATGGTTGGAATGAACGGCCGCCGTTTCTCTACGTGATGATGCATGCTGGTTACCGATCGCCATATCTCTTGGAACGAGTATTGCACGGCGATTTCTCACCATTTGTCCGTCTCTGGCAACATGTATTCAATACAAGACCGCTTCTCAAGAACACAGTTAAGGGTCGTGCTGAAGGCTCATGTGTTGATGTATATGCCACCTATAAATTTGCGATCTGTTTTGAGAATGCACGAGATATTCCAGGGTATGCGACAGAAAAACTCTTCAATTGCTTGAACGCGAGATGCGTTCCTATCTATTGGGGTGACAGAGAAATGGAACGCCACGTGCCGAAAAACTGCTACATTGACAGACGTTCGTTTGCCAGTAACCACGAACTCTACACTTTTCTGAAGAACATAGACAAGAAAACGTATGAGACGTACATCAAGAATATCAATGCATTCCTGAAAAAAGCGAAGAACGGTCCTTTTTCACTTAGGAGCTTCTGCAAGACGTTTTACGACGGGCTAATCTGTGGATAAGTTTAAAAAGTGCCTCTCGATAGGCCAACTATGCCCTCAATCCTCCTCAGTAATTTTCTCGCGAAGAACACGCATCCGATCCACACGTCATTGTACTATCATGGCCCCAAAGGATACACGTACAACGAATGGCTTGCGGGCAGGGTCGCATGTTGGGGTCGCACGTTCAGAAACGTTGTCTTAGGACAGACCGAGTATGATATCGTGCCAGAAACAGATGATGATGCTGTTTTCTCTGTTGGACTGTTACCGAAAACAAAGAAACCATGGATGGCATTTCTCGAACATTACTCTGTTTTCTCGAACAATCTCTATTACCCTCCGTTGCGAAGAGCGTCGGTTTTACGGCACGCACAGCACATGGTAGGACAGAAGAACTGTTCTCGCATTGTCGCGTACACCGATATTGCTCGCGATGGTATCAGGAAGTATCTTGGGAAGAAGTACGCGGGCAAAATTGATACATTACATCCCGTCATTCCTGACAAGAAAATAAAAAAGATCAAGCACGACGTGCCGACAGTACTCTTCATCGCAGACCATGACTTCTACGGCAAGGGAGGCAAGGAAGTGTTACGTGTTGCTGACATGGTACACGAAAAATATGACGCGCACTTCATCATCAAGTGTCCTGTGCCGAAAGAATTGTATGAGCAATACAAGAACAAACCTGGTTTTACCTTCATCCAGCACCGTATCTCCGATGAGGAACTGGAAGAACTCTATGCGAAGAGCGATATGTATATTTTTCCGTTGTACACGTCAAGTTTCGGCGTGTATTTAGAAGCGAAGCGCGCATCACTTCCCATTATCACAACGACACACTTCGACATCCCTGAAATCGTGTTGCACGAGAAAAATGGTTTGAATGTGGACAATCCTGGCAACTTCTGGCAGCCTGATTTTTATGACAGGTGGTCAACACGAGAGAAATTCATTGCTGAGATCAAACAGAAATGGCAGCCGAAAATGGTGCAAGGATTTTATGAAGCGGTAGTCCGCCTAATTGAAGATACGAAACTTGCGAAAAAACTTGGCGCTGCTGGGAAAAAAGAAGTAACAAGCGGCCGCTTCTCGATCAACGAGCGAAACAAAGTCCTGCAGCGCTACTATGAGGAAATGCTGAGCAGATGAAAACAATCATGGTCACCATCATGCCTGGCGAGCCGGTGCATGGCGTGTGGAAGAACTTCTTGAAGAAGCCACCTGCAGGTTTTCGGTACGTGAATGCGGTGAACGAGCCAATAACGTTTGATCATGTGCAGAAACCGTCAAAGATCTTCTCTCTCCTGTATGGCATCAAGCGACGGATTCCGTTCGTGCATCATATGCACCGTATGCGTACAGAGGAAAAATTCTCTGCAATGATGGACACACACGATCCAGATCTCATCTATTGCACAAACGGCCGCGTCTATCTCGGGAAGAAACCCTGGGTCGTTGACTTGGAGACGCCGAGCGTGTTTTTTGGCTATAATTTCAAGACGATGACGAAGTACAAGGACGATATCAAGAAGATTCTTCTGCGGTCGAATTGCAAAGCGATCTTACCGTACTCTCGCGTTGGGAAAGAAGGGATGATTGGACTTTTTGGAAAGACGATTGCAAAGAAAATAACGATTTGCCGGAATGCTGTTCTGCCGCCGAAAACTGTCGCAAAGAAGAAGCACAAAGACTTCACGATGTTATTCACGGGGAGCTCGAACATCGCTGACAATTTTTATTCGCGTGGTGGCAAGGAGATGGTGCATGCGTTCTTGGCGTTGGCAGAAAAATATACTGATGTAAAACTTGTGTTGCGTTGCTCTGTGCCGAAGCGAGAGCGACAATTGCTCAAAGGGAAAAACGTTATCATTCATGAAGGCCTCTTAGATAGGGAAACGTTCGAAGGGCTCTTCACGAAAAGTGATGTGTACCTTTTTCCTGCGTACATTGGCTATGGGCTCACTGTGTACGAAGCGATGAGTTGGGGATTACCTATTGTCACAGCAGACATTATGGAAAATGGCGAACCAATCACGAACGGCGTGAATGGGTTCAAAGTGCGACCGCCGCATATTGATTTTTGGTTGCCTGGACAACCTGACTACTATTTCACTGGGAGGACTGACCGAACATTGGATGTTGCTTATGTGGAGCGGCTTGTTGCAAAGCTCGAATATTTGTATGTGCATCCAAAGAAACGTGCGCGTATGGGCAGAGCGAATAGGCAGAAGGCGCGGAAGTTGTATTCACTTACTGCGAAGAATAAAGTGCTCAAGAAGGTATTTACAGCTGCACTTCGTGCAACGTAGGTGCAATCAAGTAGATTTTTCCTCTGTAATTGTAGTCGCGAAGCATCTGTAAGATTTCATCTTTGAATGCCATTGCCGAAATGATCACGACGTCCGGTTTGTCTTCTTTGATGACGTCAGGATGCTTAATTTCAAAGTGGTGACCGATAGTAAATCTGCCTTTTTTGTGCGGATCTGCGTCGACAACATACGTGATGTCGTCTTTCCCGATGTTGCAGAGACTCAACAGGGCGTTTCCCTTCCCGCCTGCGCCCCAGAGCACGATGTTCTTTCCTTTGAGTGTATCTAATGTTGTGCGGAATGTATCCTTGTATGTTTGTGCATCGTCAACAAAGTGCTGGAGATGGTACGCGCTGTTCTTTCTGAAGACAACGACGATGTATTCTTCCTCGAACTCGTTGTATGCTTCAAGAATTTCGAAGCCTGCTTCTTCCAGGAGTTTCATCATGGTTCGCTTTGTGTAGTATGCAACATGATCGCTGAAAATATCGTAATATCTGTTGTCTTTGATTGCTTTCTCGAAGGACGGCACTTCGATGATGCCGATCCCTCCTTCCTTGAGGACCTTTTTGACATTCCGAAGCACTTCATGCGGATTTTTCAGGTGTTCGAAGACTGCTCGGGATGCGAACGCGTCATGTGTGTCCGGTTGGAGTGGTGTTTCGTCTCCGAAGTATTCGATTCTGATAGTGAGTCCTTTTTCTTCTGCGAGCTTTGCGAATGGTGCTGATGGCTCGATGCCGAGGGTGTCCATGCCTGCATCCTTCAAGTACTTGAGGAATTCGCCGTCACCACAGCCAACTTCGAAGAGGCTTTTTCCTTGTAGGTTGTATTTTTGCACGAACTCTTCAGCGAGCCGCTTCGAGTATGCTCTGCTGTGTTCTGAGAACGTTTGTGCCATGATGTAGTCATCGTAGTAGTCTTCTGCGATGTTGTCGAAGTCGCTTAATTGTACCATGTCACAGTGTGTGCATTGGATTAAATCGAAAGAAATGAACGTGTCGTTTTCGAGATCTTCGTGCTTCAAGAGTCCTTGGATGTCTTTTGGGGCTTTCTCGAAGTTCAGAAGTGTCTTAAAATCTGTTCGTCCACACACCAAGCATTCCATGATGTCTCTGCTTTTCGTGCGCTTTTAAATCTTATGGGATATGTTTTCTATAGAGAAAGAATACTTGAATGCTACTTTTTAGTAGTGAATGAAGAAATGTTTATAAAGTGGGTGACGCTGATGCCGCTATGCAGACACCAAACGGAACGCAACGGCTGAACCACCACGCGGCAACCATACTGCCATGGTACGAAGACCGGTTTTTGCTTGAGCGAAAAGGTCCTGATCCTGCATTCTATTTTGAAAACGCGCTCAACATTTTTGGCGGTAGTGCAACGAACGAGCAACACAGAGCAGAACTGCAAACATCACCTCGCGTGACAGCAATAAGAGAAGTAGGAGAAGAAACATATTTGCAAATAGCTACAGAAGAGGGCGGATACACTCGAGAATTCGGGTACGAAGTTATGGAAGATTCGAGGGCAGCATGGACGGCACCACCCGAAGTAAGCGCACAGATGCAACATGATGCAGAGAAACTCGGTCGAATACTCATCGGGGATCCAGAAAAAATTACCTACGCTGGGAGCTTCGTAGCACGCATTGATCCTCCTGCGATGAAAAGAAGGCCAATACAAGTGGGGTTCTCGATCTACACGCGACCACTCGACACAAGAGAGTTCGAACATATCCAAGATATTCTCACAAGGCGAAACGGAAAAGTCACAACGGACAACGTCAAGTACGATGGAAGAACAGAATTTGTTGCACGAACAGATATGCAGCATGAGCGCTTTGCGTGGGGTTATGATCATATGCTTAGCATGCTCCATGAAGATGGCCATCCTAAAGGCGTACGCATCCGTAATCTCGAAACCGCAGTTGCTGCTCTCCGTATGGAAACAGCTGGAGAGCCAACATACAACGACATCAGAGCCCTCGGCTTCACGTACAAAGGCGACTAAACCCTTATAAACAACTCTTCTTTCCGAACACTATGAAAGTCGTCATCCTTTGCGGCGGAAAAGGCACGAGACTCAGAGAAGAAACAGAGTTCAAGCCAAAGCCATTAGTAGAAATCGGCAACCTGCCAATTCTCTGGCACATCATGAAACACTACGAAGTGCATAACCACAATGATTTTGTCCTCTGTCTCGGCCATAAAGGGAATATGATCAAAGAATTCTTTGTCAATTACGAGTGGGATGCATTTGATTTCACGCTCAACCTCAGATCGAAAGAAAAAGACTACCATCGATCATACGAAGAAGAAGACTGGAACATCACATTCGCAAACACAGGCTACAAAACAGGAACTGCAGGCAGGATACAAGCGATCAAAAAATTCATCACGGACGATCTCTTCCTTGTAACGTATGGCGATGGCGTCTCTGACGTGGATATCACGAAACTCGTTGCATTCCACAAAGAGCAAGGAAAACTCGCAACACTCACAGGCGTGCACCCTGCAGGCAAGTATGGCTTACTCAAAGTCGAGGAAAACACGATTACAGGCTTCAATGAAAAGAAACCCACGAATGATCTCATCAACGGGGGCTTCATGGTGCTTGACAAGAAAGTTTTCGATATGATCGAGGAAGATTGTATGTTCGAGGAAGTCATCTTGCCAAAACTCGCACAAGACGGACAGTTAGCAATCTTTAAGCACAATGGGTTCTGGCACAGCATGGACACACACAAGGATTTCTTAGACTTGAACAAAATGTGGCAAGAAAGCGCGCCATGGAAGACGTGGAACGATCATCCGAATCGTTGAGCAGATTGCACAATCTTCTCAACAGTAATGCCCGCAACACCGCGCAAGTGCTCTTGGCTCCCCGCTTCATCCATGAAGCGATCAGGAACGGCAATCTGTGTGAGGGGCGCATGTGTAGGTAATGGAGCAAGGACCTCTGCAACCGCGCTGCCAAAGCCACCCATACCTTGATGTTCTTCAACGACGATAATGTGTTTTGTTTCCTTTGCCGCTGCAAGAATCGCTTCTTTATCGATTGGCTTCACGCACGGCATGCTCAGGAAGCGAGCATTCGGAATCTGTTTTACTGCTGCAGCGACCATCGCTAAGCAGCCACCTGTTGAGATAACTGTTGTTCCTGTTCCTTCTTGCAACGTGATTGCTTTCCCCAATGAAAAAGCAGGTTCTCCTTTGTGTACCGTCTCCTCGCCTCCCTTTCCTAGCCGAAGGTAGACGGGGCCGTCGTGTGCGAGTGCAGCTTTTGTCATGATCTCTGCTTCAACAGGGTCGCCAGGGCACAGGACCACCATATTCGGAAGTGAACGCATGATCGCGATATCCTCCGTCGCGTGGTGCGTTGGGCCAAGAGAACCATATGGATAGCCACCACCAACACCAACAATCTTCACATCTGCTTTCTGAAACGCGACGTCAACACGAATCTGTTCGTATGGCCGCTTGCACGCGAATGTTGCAATAGAGTATGAGATAACTTTTTTCCCGCAGAGCGCCATGCCTGCTGCCGCGCCAACCATGTTTTGTTCAGAGACACCAAAATTATAGAACCGTGATGGATATTTCTCGGCGAAATCCTCTAAGACTGAATATCCGAGATCTCCTGTGAAAAAGACGATGCGGCTATCCTTTGCTGCGAGTTCCGATACAGTGTTGATGAATGTGTTTCTCATTTGTCAAGCTCCGCGAGTGCCTTTTTGTACTCTTCATCGTCAGGATTATGGTAGTGCCAGAAAGTGTCATGCTCCATGAAGGAAACGCCTTTGCCCTTTGTTGTGGTTGCAATCATCACAACAGGTTTCTCTCCCTGTGTTTTGAGGCCCACAAGGAGTTCGTCGTGGTTGTGTCCGTCAACTTCGAGAACATGCCAGCCGAACGACTTCCATTTTGCAGCGAACGGTTCAAGATCGATAATATCTGTTGTCTTTCCGAGGCCTTGCTGGTCATTCCTATCAATAACAACTGTGAGGTTATGCAATTTGAATTGTCTCGCAGCGAGCGCTGCCTCCCATATCGTACCTTCGTCACACTCACCATCACCAAGAACAACGAATACTCGATACGCTTTCTTGTCAACTTGTGCTGCGAGCGCCATGCCAAGGCCAACGGGCAAGCCGTGGCCGAGTGATCCTGTTGTGGTCTCGATACCAGGCACTGCTTGGATGTCCGGATGTCCTGTTAGTGGGCTCGCATCAGCGTAAAATGTGTCGAGTAGCTTCTTGTCAAAGAACCCTCGCTCTGCAAGCACAGCATACCACGTTGCAACACCGTGACCTTTACTGAGAATAACACGATCACGATCTTCATTCCGTGGATCCTTCGGGTTCACCTGTGCAACTTCATAAATGCACGCCATGATATCAGCGCAGCTCAACGATGTGCCGACATGCGAGGCGCCTGAGTCGTATACCATCTTCAGTACGTGCTTTCGCACAGTGCGGATGTGTTCTTTCAGTTCATGCTCGTTCATTGTTCCACGCAAGTGTTTTCTTGACTCCTTCAGCGAGCGAGTGACGTGGTTGCCAGCCGGTTGCTGTGGTCAATTTCGAATGATCTCCTCGCCAATGTGCTGGTTCGAAGACACGGCCTTCGTCTCCATACGTTGGTTCTGCGCTCTTTGGGAAGTGTTCTCGTACTGCATGTACGACGTCTGCTATCTTATATTCCTTCCCACTGCAAACATTAAAAATTTGACCTGTGCCCTTCCCATCTAGAACAGCCTCATATGCGGCCGCGACGTCTTCGAGAAAAATGAAGTCTCTGACGAAGTCAGGTGATGATAATGTTGGTGTTTTCCCCTGAGCATATGCATTGAGCACAGTCGGGAACAACCTGTGTTCCTGCTCATCATAGCCGTACACACTGAACAACCGTAATGTGACTGCCTTTATACTATGTTCTCGGGCCATGTGCTGGCAATAGAGCGTTGTCGCAGCTTTGAACACGCCGTACGGCGTGTTTGGTTCGAGAAGCATGTCCTCTTTCATCACTTCCTGCTTCTTTCCGTATTCAGAAGAACTCCCTGTGTTCACGAAAACACAGTCGAGTTCTTTACATGCCTCGATGAGGCTCATTGTACCTTGCATGATAGTTTCTTGCAATTCACCTTGATCTTGCTGGTAATGGTACCCACCATACACTGCTGTGTGGATAACAGCGTCAGGTTGGACGTGTTTCACGATTTCTCGTACTTTTTCATCGCGAATATCCATATGATGGACATGGACGTTGTCAACAATATCTTTCAGGCGCCACGTATCTGATTGTTCCCGCAGGAGAATGTGGATTTCGTGTCCTTTCTCGAGGAAATACCTCGTCAAGTATGCACCTACAAACCCTGCTGCTCCTGTAATGAAGATCTTCATTGTAGATGTCTCTCCCACCGTCGTTTATTAATTTTCGTTGCCAACCACGTGCCAAGGCCAAGGTGTGCGAGCACACACATAGCAACTGTTATGGGCAGGAAGGGGTCGAGTAGCCTTCTGAATGTCAGTGACTTTCTGAGGTACTGTCGCGCTTTCTTCTTATCTTCGGATGAAACGTCGTCTTTCGCAAGGATGTTAATCGCGCAAATAGAATAATCCCAGTCGCGGTGCGCTTCATACGACCTGCTTGGAGACATCCCTGCAGCAAAGAGGTGGTCATCCAAGATCGAGAACAGCACATTCGGCTCCTCATATGTTGTTGAATAGTTAATCGAGTATTGCCCGTCAGAATGCCGGTAATTCATCAATCGCTCACTGGAAATCCATGTCTTGCCGGCCTTCGTGAGCTTCAAGTGCATGTCAACATCAAGTGCCATACCATATTTCTTCTCGAACTTGCCAGTTGTGCGGAACGCAGCACGCCTCGCAAGCAACGACGGCGTGATGAAGGGGGATTGTTGTGTTTTCACGATATGCTTGAGCACTTCACCATACGATAATTCGCGGTCGAGCAGCTCAGGAGGGGAATTTTGTTCTCCAGTTCGCGCACCAGAAGCGTCAAGTGCATATGCTTGCGAGTACACACACATCACATCTGGATGTGCTTCAAGAATGCTGACGTGCTCCGCGAGGATTGTCGGTTCATACGTATCATCATCGTGGAAAATTGCGAGGTAATCTCCTTTTCCAGCGATAATCGCCTGGTTCAGGTTTTCAAAAGGCCCAATATTTTTCTTATGTCTAATAACCCGCAGGCGCGTATCGTTGTACTTCTTGTAGATCTCTTGTGTGCCGTCAGTCGAGTGATTATCAAGAATGATGAGCTCGAAATTTGTATACGTTTGTGCAAGGAGAGAATCTAGTGCGTCCTTGAGAAACGCTTCTCCATTGTGCACCAGAACACAGACTGTCACGAGCGGATCCATAGCGTTGAGACACAGCTGAGATTTAAAAAGTCTCCGTCGTAAACTATATAAGAGAACTGTCGCTCCAGTGAAGCCATGACAGCAGAGTTTTTTGATAATAAGACCATCTTACTCACAGGCGGTTCTGGCTCATGGGGAAATGAACTCGTCAAGCAAGTATTAGCAAAGTACAACCCGAAACAGATCCGAATTTACTCTCGCGGCGAGCACAAACAAGTGGACATGAAGCGGCGATTCCCAAACGAAAAACGCCTTAAGTATATTATCGGCGATGTCCGAGATAAGCAGCGACTCCAGACAGCGATGAAAGGCGTTCACTTTGTCTTTCATCTTGCAGCGTTAAAACACGTTCCCGTCTGTGAAGAGAACCCCTGGGAATCAGTGCAGACAAACATCATCGGGACGCAAAACGTCATCGATACAGCTATTGAAAACAACGTCGAAAAAGTCATCGATATTAGCACAGACAAGGCGGTTGACCCGTTCAACCTCTATGGTACGTGTAAAGCTGTTGGAGAGAAACTCATGATCGCTGCGAATCTTGTTGAGACACAGACTCGATTTGTCTGCATTCGTGGTGGCAACGTCCTTGGCACGAATGGCAGTGTTGTACCGCTCTTCAGAGAGCAAATTCTTCGTGCTGGAGAAGTCACGATCACTGATGAGAACATGACGCGGTACATGATGGATCTCACACAAGCGATCAACCTCATTTTCGAAGCAACGACAACGAGTGTTGGTGGCGAGATTTTTGTTATGCGTATGCCTGCATTGAAAGTGACAGACCTTGCAGCAGTGATGATAGAAGAGCTGGGTTCGTTCAGAAAGGATACCGCGCCTGTGCGCATGCGCACTATCGGTATTCGACCAGGTGAAAAACTCCACGAAGTACTCGTGTCGAGGTACGAAGCGAAGAACAGCGTAGAGCAGGGAGATTACTTTGTCATTTTGCCGAATATCGGACTACCGAACCTTGAGAAATACAAGGACCTTCCACGTGTCACATTGCAAGAGTTTAACAGCACGAATGCAGAACAACTCACACATGAACAAATAAAGACGATGCTCAAAGAAGAAGGATGGCTCAAGCCAGCAGAACACTCCAATCTCTCATCCGATGAACTCACACATTATGCAGAGAGGGAAGGATGGAAACCGAGAAAATAGTTGTTCTTGGTGCAGCAGGCATGCTTGGCAGCGCCGTTTTTCGGTCCATCAACGGCGCGTATGGTGCCGACTTAACAGCTGGGGATCGTATTTCCCCGTTCGACGCTCGTACAGATTCGTGCGCAGCGCTTTTAGACGAAATGCAGCCAGCAGCAGTGATTAATTGCATCGGGTTGCTACAAGAACACCCTGATCTCATGAAGATAAATGGAAATTTTCCGCATGAACTTGCAGCATGTTGCACTGAGCGAAACATTCGCCTCATACACATGAGCACAGACGGTGTATTTTCGGGAAAACGAGGCAACTACACTGAGGAAGAAACGCCTGATGCGACAGACCCGTATGGACTATCAAAGATAGCTGGAGAAATCGGCGCGCCACATCTCACAGTCAGAACGTCAATAGTTGCAAAAGAAGGCGGCCTGCTCAAGTGGTTTCTCGACACACCAGAAAAAACAGTTATTCGAGGTCATACAGGAGCGATGTGGAATGGCCTTACGACAACTGCACTTGCGCGCATCTTCGAAGAACTTGCTGTGGGAACGTACAAAGATGTGACGGGACTGCTCCACATCGGTGGTGAGATTGTGAGTAAGTACGAACTGCTTTGTAAGTGCAAGGAAGTATTCCAGCACGATGTGCAAATACAGAAAGATGATGCTGTACGCTGTAATCGCTCGCTTGCGCACGAGAGAATGGACGCACTCGGCATTGTCGTCCCTTCTGTGAATGATATGCTTCGCGAACTCTAGAAGATACGCTTCTTCATGGCAAGTGCTTCTTTGAGTGTGATTGTTCGTGTTGCCCAGATGCAGAACACGTAGGCAGCGCTCCCCAGAATCAGTGAAAGAACTATTTTGACGTACTGATCAACGTCAACCATTGATCGTGTGGTCCAGAGTATGCCAACGAAAACTCCTGCACAGAGAATGCTCTTTGCCCACTGGAGAAATGGAACGCGAACAGTGATTTTTCTCCCGAGCAAGTACGTACTAATACAAAACATCAAAATCGCTGCGCTGAGTGTGGAGATTGCTGCGCCTGTACCGCCATAGAGCGGGATCAAAACAATGTTCATGCCGAGATTGCATGCCGCACCTGTTATTGTTGCTTGCATATTCAGTTTTGTGAATCCCATACCTGCGAGCGTCGCTGTGTTCACTGCGTGAAGTGTGAGGAAGAGTGCAGCGATCGCGAGGATTTGAAGAACGGGTGCTCCAGCAAGGTATGCGCCGCCGAACAAGAGATTGAGGATGATGTCCGGATACATAAAGATAGCAAGCAAAAGCGGGAGGAGTGAGACGAATGCGTATTTGTACAGTTCTGTCGTTGCTTGTGTAATAAGTGTGTGTTTTTTCCTCTCCCACAGCTCTGCAACAAGCGGTAAGAGCACACTCGTGACGCCACCTACGAAAAAAAGAAGTATGTTTGCGGTTGGAAGAGCTGTTTGATAGATACCAACCTCCTCTAACCCTGAGAATAATGTAAGGAGCGCTGTGTCCGTATACGTGAGCACCATACCTGCAACACCTGTAAACATAACGGGAAGCCCGTACGTGAAGAGCATGCGGAGCGTTTTTTTCGAATAGGTTGTTTTGATCGTGAAGATACCTGGCACATATCGAGCAAGCAACGGGAGAAAGAAAACGTATGCGAGGGTCGTGAAGACAATGTACGCGTACATGTACGATTGAACACCAAAGCCGAGTGCAAGGAAACACAACGTGGCAACGAAAAGCACGATACCATTGAAGAATTCGCCGACAGCACGAAGTTCGAAGCGTTGCAGGCCGTCGAATGTTGCTATGACAACCATCCATATCGGTGACAAGAGTGTTGCAATCGCGAAAATGCGCACGAGTGACCCTGCAATAGATGTCTGAAAGTACGCGGTACTCAACAAGTCAGAGAGAAGAAAAGCAAGACACGCGAGCAGTGCCGTCGAGCCATACATGATGCGGGCACAGATAACCAGCACTTCCTTTATTTTCCTGTAATTTTTCTTCACCGCGTATTTTGCAACGTATTTCGCAATCGCTTGGGATAAACCGAGGTTCTGAAAGATGCTCGTGAGGCCGAATAATGCGATTACTGCATAGATAACACCGTACTCAGCAACGGAAAGTTGTCGTGCAAGGACAATTCGCGTGAGATATCCGAACACGTTTGCGCCGAGGATGCCGAGAAGCATAAAAAAGAAATTCCAGAATGCTTTCTTCGTATATGCAGTCATAGGAAAGAAGGGTTGTGGAGTGTTTAAAAATCTTCACTCGAATAGTGTTTTATTCTCGCCAACCCATGCGATGAGTTTCTTCACACCCTCTCGGGTGCTCACTGTTGGCTTCCAGCCGAGTGCTGCTGCTTTGTCGATGTTCGCAACGAATACTTTCTGGTCGCCGGGCCGCCAGTCGTCGTACGTCGGCTGTGTTTCATACCCTTCTTCCTTCAGTATATCGAGGAGTTCAAGGAGTGACATTGTGTTCTCGGGTCCACCACCGACGTTGTAGATGTTTCCAGCGCATTCTTTTCGTTTTTCCATTGCGAGTTCGTATAGCTTCACAAGATCTTCCACGAAGAGGACATCACGAATCTGCTTGCCATCACCATAGATAGTGATTGGTTTTTTCATGACTGCTGCGATTGTGAACCATGCGACCCAGCCTTGGTCTTCAACACCAAACTGTCGTGTACCATAAATACAGCTTTGACGGAATGAGACCGTGTCAAGACCGTATATTCTTGCATAGTCTCGCACATATTGATCGCCAGCGCCCTTGCTGCAGCCGTATGGGCTGTGGAAATCTAGTGGTTCATCTTCAGCGACCCCGTTCGGGTGTTTTTCGTACTCGTACCTGCCGTTTTTCTCTGCAACTGAGAGGTGTTCCATACCACCGTACACTTTGTTTGTGCTCGCATACTGGACTTGTGGCTTCTTTGGTGATGCTCTCGCGGCTTCAAGCACGTTGAACGTACCGAGTGCATTGACCATGAAATCGTGGCGAGGGTTCTCGACGGATGTTGTGACAGCAACCTGGGCTGCTAGATGCAGGATAACATCTGCTGTCTCTGCAGCTTTGTTTAGCGCAGCTATGTCTTTTGTGATGTCAGCGCGAATTACCTCAATGTCATGTGCTTCTTTGAGCCATGCAATATTCTTCTCTGTGCCCTCTCGGGAAAAATCATCAAGGATAACGACTGTTTCTCCTTTGTCTGCGAAGTACTTCGCTGCATTGATGCCGATGAAGCCGGCACCGCCGACGATGAGAATATTCATGTGTAGCTTCTCCTGAACAATCTTCCGAATTGGTACTTGCAGGATTCTTGTATAATTTTCCAGAGGAATTTCGTGCCATGTACAGGTGCGAATGACTTCATCTTGCCACCAGCTCGTTCTCGTTCATGGCTTGACACTTCGCCAATCGTATAGCCAAGCTTGAGCGCGTTGCTTAAGATCTCGATCTCGATCTCGAAGTTTGAGCTGTGGTATGTGAACGTATCAAACACATCTCGTGTGAAGACTTTGAAGCCGTTCAGCGCGTCTGTTGTTTTGAATTGCCAGAACAGCACTCTGTATGCGGTCGTAAGTCCGTGGTTGCCTATGTATCTGACAACATCGTATTCATCACTACCCCCTGTCATGCGAGAACCAACAACAAGTCCGTAGCCTTCGTCAAGTTTTTTGATAAACGCCGGTAGATCTTCAGGTCTGTGTGAGTAATCTGCGTCCATCATAGCAAGCACATCACCTTTTGCTGCTGCGAATCCTGCAACGAGTGCGTGTCCTTTTCCTGCTTTCTTCTCAAAGACAACACGTGCACCTTTCTTCTTTGCGATGGCAGCAGTCTTATCCACACAGTTGTTATCGACAACGATAATTTCGACTTTTTCAGGCATGCCTTTGATCGTAGCGTTGCAATCATCAAGGAGCTGCCCAATAGTATCTTCCTCATCTTTTGCAGGGATAATAATCGAGACAAAGTGGCGCTTTTTCACTCGACAAAGGGCAGACAGTATCTTTATAAAGTTTTGCGCGATCCACCGACCATGCGGCGCATTGAGCTTATTCTTCTTCTGATATGGGTGTTGTTCTGCTTTTTGCTCACGTACAAACAGGTCTGGGATTATGCGATGTTGTTTTTCACACATTACGGACCAACGTATTTTCCGTTTCTGGAGGCGTACTTGTGATTGGCTTGCTTGCAGCAGTGTTCACTGTGCTCGCGTGCTGGGCTGTTGGTCATCTTGTCCTACCAAAGGTGCCGTATCGCGACTTTGTTGCTGTCGGTGTTGGCCTCTGTGTGCTTATTGGTACGTTGTTTATCGCGCACGTCGCGCATATTGTGACGCCTCTGCTTGTTCTTGGGCTCGCATGTCTTGGTGTGCTTGCACTGTGTTGTGCCCGTGTGCAATGTCAGTGGAAACCCGTTCTGTCATGGTGGAAAAAGCGGACGTTTATCGAGCGATGTTGTTTGTTGTTGTTTCTTGTTCTTGTTCTCTTGCATGCGCTCGGTGCAGCAGCTCCTGCAATTGACGCTGATGGACTCGGATACCATTTGTTAGTGCCGAAGGTGTTCAACGAGCAGCAAGGATTTGTGAATGTGCCATGGAATATGTATGCTGCGTGGCCACTGAACTTTGATTTCCTGTACGGTGTTGGATTATTGTTTGAGAGCCAAGCATATGGAAGGTATATGCACTTCCTCTTTGGTGTGTTGACTGCTGTTTTGGTGTTTTTTGCTGGAAGAAAATACTATAATGATCGTGTCGGTATTCTTGCTGGCCTTATGTTGTACGCAACGCCCATGGTTGGCGTGCTGTCTGGCACATCTTATATTGACCTGTATGTCATGTACTTCGGGTGCCTGTCGTTTTTCCTTGTGTATGAATGGAAGAATGAGTGGCTGTTGCCATTCCTTGCTGGATTGTTTGCTGGCGCGCTTGTTGGCTCAAAAATCGTTGGGTTTGCGTTCTCGATTGCGTTTGGCGCGTATTTTATCTACAGTTCGTGGAAGAAACAACAATTGTATTCGATCGTTCCCTTTGTTAGTGGTGCGGTGTTGCTGTCTGCGCCGTGGTTAGTTAAGAGTTACATCATGCTTGGGAATCCTGTGTGGCCATTCTTGTATGATGTGTTCGGTGGAGCGTACTGGTCTTCTACTGCCGCGAGTGCATTAGCTGCAGAGGTCGGGGCGGGAACACAGTCATACTTTCTTTTTCCTTTTTACTTGACGTTTTTCAGTGAACAGTTTGGAGAGATGGGGTTCATCGGTGCTGGTTACTTGTGTTTTGTCGGGATTGCGTTGTTGTATAGGAGGACTACGTTCATGAAACAAGCGTTGCTCTTTGTTGTTGCGCATTTGTTCGTGTTTTACTTTCTCTTACATCAAATGCGCTACATTATTTTTCTCTTTCCACTCTTGGCGATTGTTGCCGCGAGTGCTCTGACAGTAAAGTGGCCGAAGAAGGTTGGGAATTTCTTAGTTGGGTGTTTCTTGCTAGCAGTTGTTTTGGGATTGCCATTCACCGTTGCGTACAACGGGAAGTCACTCCCCGTTGCGCTCGGTTTTGAAGAGCGGGAGTCGTATTTAGCGAGAAATCTCCCGCCGTACGAGACGATTGCATGGGTGAACGCGAATACGCCTGCCGATGCAAAGGTGTACACATCTGCTGAGGCGTGGACATTCTATCTTGAACGAGAGCACATGTGGGGCGCGCCGAACAGGCAAGCGCTCGTTGATTTTGGTGTGATACAGACAGGTGGTGATTTACATGCTGTTTTGCTTGAGTACGGTGTGACACACTACATGCGGCCGCACTACCTTGTGGTTGGCGAGCAGGATCGTATCGAGCAAGAGTTTGTCGAGGAGCACTGTACCGTGCTGTATGACGAGGCAGGGACTGTGTGTATAGTGCAGTAATTTCTACCTTTAAATAGTTACATTAGGTGTTTTTAAATAAGAGAATGGCATTCCAGTTAAATGAGCAGTGTACAAAGGGAAGCTGTACCGTCATTCTACGCTCCTATTACTGAACAAGCAGATTTTTGCTTTCAACAGCTCAGATTAGCTGTGAATGCTCAACAAGATCCAGAGAAAACCATCCGAGCGTATCTTGCGAGAGAGTCCTATGAAACACTAACCCATACTATCATCAAAGCTGCCAAAAAAGCTGGTGACGATCGGCTTGTAGCAACAATAAACATGGACCTTGTAACGCTCGAAGGAATCCAGCATCCGTATCTTCTGCAGCGAGCTCTAGAGTCGACTGTGGGTTTCTTCGGAAGCAAGAGTTTGTGTGTATTCCTTGAAGGTGGATCTGGTTATAGGCGCAACTCTAGACTGAGCATTGATGCATCAATACGAGAACTCGAAGAATGTATTGAGAGAGGAGAGCATTTACAAGCTGCAAAGGAAATTGGATTAAAAGCAGGAAGGGGAAAGCGATACGATGTCGTTGTTGGCTTGATAGAACATGTACGAAAAGCTTTATAAATGACTTGATGTTCCAAGAGGATGGACGGTCATAGCGGCGTGGTTACACCTGATCCCATTTCGAACTCAGAAGTTAAGCGCGCCCACGTTGCTGGCTGTACTGCACTCATGTGCGGGAACCCAGCATCGCTGTCCGCCTTTTTTCTCTTGATGTGAATCAAAGAAAAGTTAAGCAGCAGGTCTGTCTTCGAGAACTGCAATACTTTTTTTATCCGCAGCAAGACGTTGTTTCGCTTGTTCTAGCAGCACGTCAAGCCCCTCTCGGTGTGTCACGGAATGCAATGGGATGTCTGCTGCCATGTACGATTCCTCAATCCCACGGAGAGCATCACCTTCAGCTTCATACACTTCTTCTGATACTTGTCCATCAGAAACGTCCATTCCTAGAAGTCTTGCGTGTAGCGAAATATAACTGCCAGAGATGGCACGTTTTTGAGCCGCTTCAAAGTCAGAATGAAATTTCTCCTGGTTGGCAATTGTAGTTCTTCGAACAGTAACGTTTTGCTCGATTTGTGCTTGCATCGCTGTATACATATAGGAGCGAAAGCACAAGATATTCTTAAAGATTTCTACATTTCAATAGGGTTTCTCTTAACGAGGTACACGAGCCACTTCAGCAAGGCGATCTTCAGTCCGGGCAGCCCATCTTCCAAAGTGATAGCCGCTCTCCAACTTCACACCTCTAACACTTACGCCAATGCTATGTACATCCAAATGATCGAACTGCGTGCCCGATTCGTATTCTTGAGCAGCTCCACGGAGTCGCTGGAGAAAATTACCACGCTGCACATCATACCCGTCGTGTGGTGTGCTAGTACGGTCAAATTTATGTTGCAGTCTTACCGTTGCGGCGAAATCGCCGAATGTGCCTAGTACATCCTCAGCAAGCCTTTGTCCTTTTTCGAGTCCTTCAAAGCGTGCAAACACAGCGTCGTACCAGGGGCAGAAGAAGTCAGGTTTAGCCCAGTCGCCCGCGTCCCCTGCAGCTTCTCTGATCTCTTCCAAGTTACCTTGATGTAGCCAACCGTACGTTCGTAGATTAGGATCGTTTTCAAGGTCAATAAAACTCGTGACAAACCGCCCATGTGCTCCTTTAGAATCATCAGGAGATCTTCTCTTCGAATAGAATGATCTGAGAGCAGTCGGGCCATCACGAACTGCACCGAACGCCTCATACAGGATATCTGACATTCACTCAGGAGTGAATACGTGGTTTAAAATACTTTCGAGAAGTTACTCAGCAGGACTGTGCTTGTCAAGCCACTCCTTCGTTGGCTTTTTTCCCGTTTCGAGTAAGATCATTAGATCTTCATCAACATACGGATTTGGTTTTTTGTACTTTCCCATCGTTTTCCTCATAGTATATTTGTAATGATTATTAAAACTAGCGCTACGATAGTGAGAACCGCTGCATACAACACGTACTGTGAGTTTCTTTCTGTTTTCTCCCAGAGCAATTTTGTGCTTGCTGCAGATGTTCCTGAGAGAAACGAGAGTAGCTGAGATTTCGTCTTGTAGATTCCTCTTCTGTATTTTTGTAAAATTACGTTAGGATCTGTAGCGACATATCCGAATGGTCTATAAGCAGTGAGAAGAAGTGTCGCGCTCGTAATCAACACAATAACTGTGGCGACATAGAGGAACTTTGTGCTTCCAGTAGGAACGTCAACTGTATTCACGAATAAAAGGATCAAAGCTGTTAAGAATGTAAAGAGCTGTACTATTTTCGTATTTATTCTTTCAGCACTCTCTTTACTTTCTTTATAGATGCGCTGCGTCTCTCTGTAGATCTCCTCTATAATCGCTTGCTTCATAAAAAAAAAAGGAAGGCTACGCTGTAGCCTCTTCCTCATGACTTCCGCTGAGTACTTTTTCATAGTACGACGTTGGTCGAATTTGTGTGATGGTCGTTTCGTTAATCACAAATCGCCCATCATTGCTCTTTCGAACTCGTGTCTTAATTGTCGGCATGTCTTTGAGTTGTTCTTCTTTTCTATTGCTTAAACCCATGGTTATCACCGAAGATAGGGAATGAACGCGGTAATAAGTGACCTCCGACGAAAAACCCGGAAGGTTTCCGGGTTTGTCCGGAAATTTCTTGGAAAAAAAGAATGCTTATAAGCGCAGCGAGAGTTGCGACGCCATGGGATATGCAACGAGATTCGGCATCTGTGTTGGGTTTCTCCTTTCGTACGGTATCTTCACAACGACACTCTTCATCGTGACCTTGCTGCTTGGAAAGAGCTATACAGCGCAGAACGTTGTGCTGTTTACTGTGGGTGTGATGCTTCTCGGCTGGCTATTGAGGAGGTGGCTGCAATGAGTTTCGGCCGTGGATTTCGACATGGTTTTACCTTAGTTGGGAAGAATATCGCTGCGATTGTGAACACTGTGTTATTGAGCATCGTGTATGTTGTTGGTGTTGGACTGACATCTTTATTCGCGAAAGTGTTTGGTAAGAAGTTCTTGGATACAACGAAACGACGGAGTTATTGGAATAAATTAAATTTGAAGAAACAACCAATGAACTCGTATTACAGGCAATTCTAATGTACATTCTCGGTCTCAGTTGCTATTATCATGATGCTTCTGCTGTCTTATTAAAAGATGGAAAGCTTGTTGCTGGCGCTGAAGAAGAACGATTTTCGCGGAAGAAACACGATACATCATTCCCAAAACAGGCAATTCAGTTCTGTTTGGAAAAAGAAGGGATTGCTATTACCGATGTTACGCACATTGGTTTTTATGAAAAACCATTCTTGAAGTTTGAACGGGTGTTATCACAAATGATTGCAACGTTTCCGTGGAGTTTCCGAACGTTTCTCTCAAGTATGCCAAGTTGGATCAATGAAAAACTGCGTGTCATGCGCGCGATCAGAAATCTTGGATACAAGGGAGATGTGCTGTTTGTTGAGCACCATATGGCGCACGCCGCGAGCTCGTTTTTGGTGAGTCCATTCGAGAAAGCTGCAATCTTGACAGTGGATGGTGTTGGTGAGTGGACCACGACTGCATATGGGAAAGGTGTCGGGAAGAAGATTACATTACTGAAGGATATTCGCTTTCCGCATTCACTTGGATTGTTGTATAGTACGATTACGACGTACATTGGCTTTAGAGCGAACTCTGGAGAATTTAAGCTAATGGGATTAGCGCCTTATGGGGTATGGGACAAGAGAAAAAACCCGTATTACAAAAAATTACGGAAGGTTATTGACATTAAAAAAGATGGAAGTTATGCATTGGACATGTCATATTTCAAATATCACTATGCGAATAGAATGCCTTCTGAGAAACTCTGTGAGTTACTTGGTGGCACTGCAAAAAAACCAGAGTCGAAAATAACCCAAAGAGAGAAAGACATTGCTGCAGCAGTACAAATGCTCACCGAAGATGTTCTCACTAAAATACTCAAGCACATCCACAACGTGACGAAATGCGATGATCTTGTTCTGGCAGGCGGTGTCACGCTCAATAGTGTGTATAACGGGAAGATCTTGAAGAAAACACCCTTCAAAAACATCTGGATACAGCCAGCAGCCGGCGATTCCGGCACAAGCATTGGTGTTGCCACGTACATTTACAATACGTTACTTGGGAAGAAACGGCAACCCCAGCAGGATGCATACCTCGGACCTTCATTTACGACAAAGGAAATCAAACAATTCCTTGACGAGAACAAGATTAAGTACAGTACGTGCAAGAATGAAAAGGAACTTATCACGAAAACCGCGAAAATCTTGCACACAGATAACGTTGTTGGCTGGTTCCAACTCGGGATGGAATGGGGGCCTCGCGCTCTGGGTGCACGAAGTATTCTTTCGAACCCAACAAACCCCGACATGCAAGCTATTTTGAACGAAAAAGTGAAACACAGGGAAAACTTTAGGCCGTTCGCTCCAGTCGTGTGTGAGGATGACGCGAAAACATTTTTTGATTGTGACGAACCAGTGCCAGAACCGACAGATTATATGTTGATGGTCTATCCTGTTCGGGAAGAATGGCGCAAGAAGATTCCTTCCGTGACGCATGTTGATGGTTCTGGTAGATTGCAAACGATTAGAAGAGCACAGAACAAGCGATATTATGATTTGATTAAGGCGTTCGGCGAAGCATCAGGCATTCCTATTTTAGTGAATACCTCATTTAACATCCGCGGAGAGCCCATTGTCTGCACGCCTGCGCACGCTTATCGCTGTATGATGGGCACGGGAATCGATTGTTTGGTCATTGACAAATTCATTGTGTGGCGAAAAGATAATAAACAAGATATGTGGGACAGTGAATCACTGGCGATTGACTAATATGGCAAAGAACAAATCACTTCTTGGCGAGACATGGGACTTTTTAAAAGTGCGGAAAGCCTGGTGGCTCACACCCATCATTGTAATGCTCATCCTCGTTGGCGCACTCATCATCTTCGGGCAGAGCTCGGCAGTGAGTCCGTTCGTGTACGCGTTATTCTAGCCGAGTACCATCTGCTGTAATGATAGATCCGTCTTTCATTCTTTTGACTGGGCCGATTATATTTCCATCTTCCCTGTACTGTGCTCGTTCATTTGCTATATCGTAGACGGAAAAATCTTCGATGTGACCTCCTTCTATGTGCTGCCAGTGGGAAACACTGAATTCTCCACTATCTGCTTCAGGAGACCTGTAGAGTTCTTCGTTATCAAGAAAGTGCATGCCGACACGAGGATCACCTGAATTGTTGAGAAACGGTGAGAACTGTTCTCCGCTTGGACGGAATGTGAAATTTTGAAATGTCACATCTCCAGGCGCTACATCACGATACCTCGAATGACGGTCACGGAGTTCTTCGATAGACATTTGTGGATCGTACTCTATCTTGAGACGTTCTGCGAGGTCTGGCATGACAGCACGAAGGTAGGGTTCGACTGCTTCCCAATCTTGATTGTATTGGGTAATTTCGCGTTCGAGCCGTGCGGCTTCTTGCTGTACACGTTCTGCTTCTTTGCGCGCTCTGCGTCGATCTCGCATGCCTCTGAGTGTGAGTTCATACCACAATCTGTTCATAAAATAGCTACTCGCCAGTACTATAAAAATATTCGCTCTTTGTACGCAGAACCTTTTTATACCACTCGAGAATCGCACGTGTATGGAGCACACGATCTGGACGGAAAAATACAGGCCGAAGACATTCGCTGATGTCAGCGGCCAGGAGGAAGTCGTCAAGAGACTCAAGACATTTGTCGAGAAGAAGAATATGTTGAACGTGCTTTTTGCTGGACCGCCAGGTGTTGGGAAAAGTACCTTAGCACTTGTAATAGCCAGAGAACTCTTCGGTGACTCTTGGAAGCAGAATTTTTTAGAGCTCAACGCAAGCGATGAGAGAGGGATTGATATCGTTCGGAACAATATCAAAGAATTTGCACGAGCGAAAGGATTTAGCGATGCCCCAAAGATCATCTTTCTTGACGAGGCAGATGCGCTCACAAGAGAGGCACAACAAGCACTGAGACGGACGATGGAGAACTATACGCACACAACGCGCTTCATTTTAAGTTGTGTGACCCCTGAGACAACGATACTCCTTCCTGAAGAACGAGAAATAACCATTGGGAATTTTCTTGAACGATTTGAAAGTCGACAAGAACAGCACGTAAGTAACATCCCAAAGCAGAAAAATACTGTGAAAGATGAACTTGTCCTTGCTGGAGTCAGTCTGTCTCCCCATACTATCGGAAAAAGAGTGCTTGAGATCACAACGATGACTGGAAGGAAGATCAAGGTTACAGACGATCATAAACTTCTCACAACACAAGGATGGGTTGAAGCAGGCGAACTTACAAAAGATCACACAGTGTTAGTCCACCCTCACACAGAAGGAACATCTGTTGAGGACGATAATCGGAAAATTATCGATCTCGAGAAATTCATTGAGTTCCTTTCTTCTACAGAGGAACGAGACGGATGCGAAAAAATTCGGCAAGGCATGGCCTACAGAAAACTCATGACAAAAGAGAAGCAGAAAATACTCAACCGCATCCATGAACTAAGAAAACTCATACACAAAGGTTCTGGCCTAACAGAAAGAGAATATAGTGTCTATTCTATTGTTAAAGAAAATCCACACATCACACGAGAAGCGGTGCAACGAACAATACATCTTACAAGAATGCGAACAGTGCAACTGTTGAAATCTATTGAAGAGAAAGGGCATATTAAAAGACACGTTGACAAGAAAACACACTCATTCTCGAGTACATGCACAACACCTCTTCTCTTACGAAATGATATGCACATCAAGAAGCATATCGAAAAAGAATTTGGTATCACGATCTCGTACAGTGCTGTTCAAAGATCATCGGTTGAAAAAGAGCGGGGAAGAGTTGATAGAGTGCTTGGAGAGCTCAAAAGAAAAGAGCTTCTCGATACCACGTACAACGATATCAAGAAGATAGGTGCGCTTGCAAGACTGTGTGGTTTTCTGCTTGGTGATGGGCATCTTGTGTCAAATGACATTCGATTGTGTTTCTCTGGAAATAAAGAAGCACTGAAGAAAGTACAAAGAGATCTTGATATTCTCAAGTACCAAAACTACTCACACATTACATCACACACTATAAGGAACGAAATTAGAGGAAGAAAAATCGTGGGAACGTCAACAGACTTCCATGTAGACTCGAAAGCGTTTTCACTACTCTTACAATTTCTTGGAATTCCCAAGGGCGATAAAGTTATCACAACATACTCAGTTCCTCAATTCGTAAAAGAAGGAACAATGTTCGTGAAGCGAGAATTCCTCAAAGGGTTGTTTGGTGCTGACGCAGATAGTCCTCGATACAAAGGCATGAATTTTGAAGCATTAGCGCTTCAGCAAAATAAAGCAAGTATACTGAGAAAGAACATGAAGGTATTTTACAAAGAAATTGCCGAACTTCTTGAAACGTTTGGGGTAGAAAATTATGTGAAAATTCGCAATAAAGGAGAGATACGGCAAAAAGATCTCGAACCTACTCTAACATTCTCGCTTATTATACGACCTACAGGTGAAAATCAATTACGATTCTTCGCAAGAATAGGATACGCATATGAGCAACATAAGATACAACAAGCACAATACGCTGCAGAGTATCTTCGCCATAAACAATTCATTATAGAAACACAGAAGAAAAAAACACAGGTAGCTTTGCAGCTCATGAATGGTGGAAAGACAATCACAGAATCTGCGAGAGAGACAGGCGTCAGTACCGACTATATCAGACATCAGCAAAAAGGAAAAGGGACGCATCTTCCAAGAAAGCGTTTCTATTCATTTGATACGTGGAAGGAACAACATGTGCATAACAACACACTCGTACGCAATACAATTCATGATATAAAAGAATGTGGTGCTGCACGTGTCATGGATATTACATGCCATAAGGATCACAACTTCATTACAAATGGCTTCGTATCGCATAATTGCAACTACTCAAGCAAGATTATAGATCCGATACAGAGCCGTTGTGCAGTCTTCCGCTTCAAACCCTTACCGAAAGAAGTCATGCAGAAAATCGTTGCTGACATAGCAAAAAATGAAAACCTCACAGTAGATGAAAAAGCCACACAAGCGCTCATTGACGTCAGTCAAGGCGATGTAAGAAGGTTAGAGAACATCCTCCAGGCTGCAGCGGCGGCTGACAGCACATTAACAGAAGATAGCGTCTTCAATACAGCGAGCTATGCGAAGCCGAAGGAAGTGAAAGAGATGCTTGAATATGCAACGAAAAAAGATTTTCTCAAAGCAAAAGACTTACTCTTAAAGATTATGCTCGACTACGGACTTTCTGGGTTAGATGTCATCAAGCAAGTGCAGCAAGAAGCCTGGACGTTATCGATAGAAGATACAGAAAAATTAGAGATAATAAAAAAGTGTGGCGAGGCCGAGTTCCGCATGATTGAAGGCGCTGACGAGTTTGTACAACTCGAGGCATTCCTTGCAAGCATTTAGTATCGGTGCTGCGTGCCGTAGCTTTGTGTCACATAGCCTGTAGCGTGGCTCCCATACCTGCTGTGAACAGCATGTGTTGGGCGCACTGAACGATAGAACGCACCGCTGTTGTACACTGGGCTTGTGTAACGTGGAATGTTTGCCACAGGAAGTGGATAAACGTTTCCAGCACGAAGACCGTGTATACAGTGGCTTGTACCACAGTACGAACCGCCAAGGCGAGGACCGTATGCGTAGGTGTAGCGTTGGCTGAAGTGTGGCGGTACATAGATTTCTTCTGCGTAGACACCATACATGCCACCAAGCGAATTCACACCTGTGTATGGATTTTGAGCCCCAACACCAGGTACGTGGTACGCGAACGCTGCACTCACAGATACTATTGTAGCGATTGCTACAACCAAAGTCAAAGCAACAAGTTTCATTTGTTTCTTGATATCCATGGTGTAACCTCTTTGTTACTACTTTAGGAGTGTAACTACTATATAAGTCTTTTGGTTAATTACTACTCTTTAGTAAATACTATATAAAGGGTCGTCGAGAAGTCATATGCTGTATGAATTCTTTTCAATAGAGAAAATTATTTCACGAACGCAACGTTCGGCATATGCTGGAACTGATTATCTCCCGTCAAGAACGGAACGCCTAGTTCGACTGCAGTCGCGTAGCCAACACAATCAGTATAGCTGAGTTTCTGCTTCTTGTGCATGTATTTGAACTGCATTCCAGCACGAAGAGCCGTGAAAGAGATCGGTGTAACTGCGAGAGAAAATGTTGTTATACAATGTTCTGCAGCTTGTTCATCTCTCGTTCGTAGAAAATAGTAGTAGAGCTCCATTATACAGAGCTTTGATGTGACAATATGTTTGTCTGCATACGACGCATACGATGCTGTTCCTTTGAGGATTTCGATAAGCGCGTATGTGTCTGCGAAGAACTCAGTCATCCCAACCCTCGTCAATCTCGCGCATAATCTGCTCTGTCGGTGTGTCTATGTGCAAGGAGCCGAAGGCATTCTTGATACGTTCCATACTCTCATTCACGACGATGAAACGGACTTTCTTACCCAAAACAAGTCCTTCTTGTTCGACAACTTCTTGTGGTATTATGATGCCAAGTGAGTTGCCCCATTTCCTGGGCGTTGCTTCGAAGTCTGCCATTGTCATATGTATAACCCAATTATATTTATGTGTTTCTATTAGGAGGAATGCAACATCCTTTAAGTGAGTGTCGACGAGAAATCCGGAAGATTTCCGGGATTACAAAATGAGACAAATGTTCTGAGAGAATCCACCAGGGTGGTCTGTTCTAGGAGCTTCATAATAGTCCTGCGTAAGTGCAGCTAAACGCTCAACAGATGCAATTGCATCGTCTCTGGTCGCTTCTATTCTTTCGCAAAGCCACGGCAATCGCACACCATACCCATTGTCAAGATCCGCTATTGCATTTACTGTTTTCATATCAAGTGATGCTCGCCGAGAAGGTGTGTTTCTCCGCAGAGCGAATCCTTCAATCGATGCGCCATCTACATCGAATTTAACATGATGCGGTTCGGCATCGTAGAACTTCTTTGCTGTATGAAATCTATGTGCTGCAAGAGATACACTATTGAAAGGGTTTGTAAAAAATTCTCCATATCCTTGTGCATTTGCGAGCGCATGCATAATTCCCATGATATCGAGAAAGCGACCAAGAATAGGGTATGGCTCATACCCAATATGCGCAACTGTTCCGTTGCGAGTCGGTGCATTCTCAACACTTGCTCGCGTGCACTCGAAACCGAGTTCTCTTCCTTGCTGTGCCCAATATTCAGATGCATCTGATGTAATGACATCGAATGCGAGTTTACCATCATTAGTTGTTGCAGCTGCCATGTTGCGTGCGAACGCATGATTGTACGCTGCAAATGTTGTAAACCTATGTGGTGCATCTCTATCATCCAGATCAAATGCTGCGCACACTAATTTCTTTGTGAGTACAGGGTCAAATAGATGATCGAATTCAACAGTATTCTGAAATTCTCCATCACAGTCTCCCCCCCATGCATCTCGCGCACTCTCTTCGTGCTCTCTCAAACTAAGAGCACATGGTATCCAGTAGCTCTTCGTAGTCATCGGAAGAGGGAAAAGATTTTCCTTTAAAATACTACTGAAAAGTGGCTATCCACCCAAATACAACTTCTGCACCGACTTCTTCTTCGCCAACGAAGGACCACCTGATAAAGCGACTCGACCATTCTCAATGACAAACGCCTTCTTGCAGATAGCAAGCGCCTGGTGCGCGTTCTGCTCGACCATCATCACAGTAACTCCTTCCGTATTGATCCGCTTCACAATCTGAAAAATATGCGCTTGCGTTTTCGGATCTAAGCCCAAAGAAGGCTCATCCAACAAAAGCAATTTTGGCGTTCGCATCAACGCACGAGCAATGGACAACATCTGCTGTTGGCCGCCAGACAAGAAGCTCGCTTTCTGGTCTAATTTTGTTTCTAACAACGGAAATAATTTCAGCATCTCTTGCTTTTTCTCCTCCACCTCCTCTGTCGGCAGGCCGAAGCCTCCCATTTCTAGGTTCTCTTCTACTGTTAACGTATCAAAGACTAAACGGCCTTGCGGCACATACCCAATGCCGAGTCGCACTCTTTCATGCGTCTTGAGTTTATTCAAGTTCTTCCCTTCAAACAGCACAGCGCCTTTGAATCGTTTCGTTAACCCGAAGACGCTCTTGACCGTTGTGCTCTTGCCGGAGCCATTTGGCCCGATGATGATCGTTAAATCCCCTTTCTTGAGTTTAATACTCACATTCCTCAGTATCTGGAGTTTGTCGTACCCTGCGTCCAAGTTTTTGATTTCTAGCATGTTACTCTCCTAAGTATGCTTTGATGACTTTCTTGTTTTTCTTCACTGCACTCGGCTTACCTTCAGCGATCTCTTCGCCGTGATCTAAGACAATCACTTTGTCTGACATGCCCATGACAAAATTCATGTCGTGTTCGATGAGTAAGATTGTCTTGCCTTGTTTTTTCAAATTCACTAAAAGTTTCTTGATGCCCTCACGTAATGTTGGGTTCACGCCCGCTACTGGTTCATCCAACAAAATCAAGTCCGCTTCTGTGGACAAGCAGCGTGCGATGTCCAAGAGCTTCTGCTGTCCATAGCTGAGATCGCCCCCTTTCAAGTCTTTTTTCTTCTCAAGTCCTACTACTCTCAGATATTCAACAGCACGCTCGTGCTTCGTTTGTTCCTCATCACGAATTCTCTTGGTCTTTGTGAACATATCGAACATTCCTTCCGAGCCAGGCTGTGCGATCATTAAATTTTCAATCGCGGACAACTTCGGAAAGATACGAAGTAATTGGAATGTTCGTGCGATTCCTGCATGAAATATCTCGTGGCTCTGCAAATCAGTGAGCGGTTCCCCTTTGAAGCGAACATCGCCCGCGTCCGGGCGCAGTAATCCTGTGATGAGATTAAAGACTGTGGTCTTCCCCGCTCCATTCGGGCCGATTAACGCAGTGATCGAGCCCTCTTTGACAGTGAAATTACAATCGCGCACAGCATGCACGCCGCCGAAGCTCTTCTTTAACCCTTTGACGGTGAGCATCATGCGAACTTAAACCTCCGCTTCACGTTATGCCACATGCTGTGAAAGGTATCCTCGCCAATCAAGCCTTGCGGGCGCTTCATGATCACAAGGATCATTAACAGTGCGTACAGTGCTTGCCGCATCCCACCAACGATGCTGCTCGGTAAGTCCAAGAACCTGAGTGGTTCTGGAAGTAAAATGCCAATCACGAATGCACCCGCGATGCTTCCCCACAAACTCCCCGTACCACCGACGAGGACCATGCTGAAAATCAAGATTGTCTCTGTAATCGCGAACGACGTCGGATCAATGAATGTAATATAGTGCGCGTATAATGAGCCAGCAACGCCTGCAAAGAATGCGGATAGCGTGAGGACCTTCGCTTTCACACGGAATGTGTTCTTGCCGAGTGTCTTTGCAGCAACTTCATCATCTCGCACAGCCTTCATGACACGGCCAAAGGGAGATACTGTAACGATCTTCAGCACGGTGAACGTGATCAACGCAAGCGTGAATGCAAGTATCGCGTATAGCTCCAATGAGCTAAAGGTCAGTCCAAACAACTCCGGCTTTGGAATGCCAGGAATACCTAACGGCCCTCTCGTAAGAGACGTCCAATTCTTCAACACAGCTTCAAGGATAATACTAAAGCCGAGCGTCCCGATCGCGAGGTAATCGCCTTTCAGCCGTACAGTGGGAAAGCTCAATAAATACCCGAAGAATGCGGCCATGCAGCCGCCAGCGAGCAAGCCAACCCAGAACGGTAGGCCAAGTTTCACTGCTAAGAGTGCGCTGGTGTACGCGCCAATCGCATAAAACGCGATGTGCCCGAGGTTAATCAACCCTGTAAAGCCAACGGCGAGGTTCATGCTCGTTGTTAAGACGATGTAGATGCAGAGCATGATAAAGAGGTGTATGACGTACGCGTTCATCCGGACGCCTCCTCTCGACGCTTTTCGCCGAAGAACCCTTGCGGTCTGAATAAGAGGAAGAGGATGAACACGCCAAAGCCGATCGCGTCCTTGTAGCCAGAAGGTACGTACCAGACGCCGATGTTCTCAGCAAGGCCAAGTAAGTAGCCGCCAAGAATTGCTGCGGGCACATTGCCAATCCCGCCAATGATTGCGGCAGTGAGTCCTTTTAGGACGGCCATCATTCCCATGCTGTGTTCTAAATTTTGTTCTAATGCGACGAGAATGCCCGCAACGCCACCTAATGCGCTTCCTAATCCTGTCGTAAGGTATGTCATGAAGCGCACGTTAATCCCCATCGTCTTCGCAATCGTCTCGTTATCTGCAGTTGCCCTGAGGGCAACACCTGTTTTTGTTTTGTACAAGAATAACGCTAAGAGGCCGAAGATCACAGGCGCCATACAGATGATCACCAATTGTACAGGTGTTACTTTCGCACCCAGAACATCCATCCCTACTTTCACGGGCAGGCCGAAACTCTTGACATCCGCACCATACACCATCAGGATAATCGCCTCAACAAGCAAGAAGACGCCGAAACTACTCAACAACAATGCATTATTCTTCTCTTTCTGTTTCTGCAAGGGTTGGAAGATAATAAGATTGATGAGAATTCCCAGTACAGCAGCGGCAAGAATGCCGATGAGAAAAGAAATCCACATGGGAAACTTGAGAATAACTGCGAATGTGTACGCGATGAACGCTGCTACAACATAGGAAGAGCCATGTGCAATGTTCATGAACCGTTGTAATGCAAACATCAAGGAAAAGCCCGCAGCCATGAGCGCGTAAATGCTCCCCGCTATCAGGCCATTCATGATCAACTGCGCCCACACTGCCATAGTTTCAAGCTACAGAAAGAGTATAAAAAGATAATGAAAAAAAGGAAGTTATTCGACAGCGACTTTTGCGCCGTCTTGTACTTGGTGAATGAAGAACTCACCGCTCACGTCACCATTCTCGTCGAATGTCGTCGCGCCAGAGTATCGTCCTTCCCAATCTTCAAGTGCATTCAGTGTGTCCTTCATACATGCTGTATCTTCACCGCACTGCTCAAGGAGATGTGCAATGATAAAGACACCATCATACATTGTGCCGCAGTAGAAGCCAATCTCGCACTCTGTCGCTGCCTGCATCGCTTTGAAGTCCTCATCTTCAGGTGTTGCAAGCTCTGGTGCGTAGACCCCTTCCATCTCGTCAGGGTATGCGTTGAGTGCATCATTCATAATGAAGACCTCGCTGCCGAGCAGCTGCGCTTCAATACCAGATTCCTTGTACTGCTTCACGAACACGCCACCCATCGGCACCGTTTGTGGGAGCATCAATACTGCATCCGCTTCACTGTCTGCAATTTTCGTCATCTGTGCGCGGACATCCCGTGCTTCGGGATCAACGACCTCGTCAGCAACGATCTCAACACCTACAGCAGGAAGCTGTTCGTTGTAGCTCCGGCGTAATGCCTGTGCGTAGTCTGTGTTCTCGGAGAGGAGTGCAACTGAGCTATACCCTTGCTCCTGGATGAACGAAACGAGTGCGCCAACTTGCGCAGTGTCAGACGGGTAATTCCTGAAGACATAGTCTCCTGCGTTTGTGACGTCCGGGCTTGAGGAGAGGGAACTAAAGAGTAAGACTTCGTTCGCTTCCGTGAACGGTGCAATCCCCAGCGTTTCACCGGAGCAGCCGCCGCCGTGAATGATACGAACGCCATCAACATTTACGAGTTTTTGTGCTGCTGTGAGCGCAGGCCTACCTGCGCATGCACCATCTTCATAGATGATCTCGAGCTTCATGTTCTTTGCAGCCCATTGCTCGTTGAGATCGGCAACCGCTTTCTCTGTGACGCGTTGGAGTGGCAAGCCGTATGTTGCGCCATCGCCTGTGAGTGGGCCGAGCCACCCGATCGTGTAGACGGTCATGCCGTCTGTTGTTGTTTCTTCCGCGGGCGCTGCGCACGCGGCTAACAGAACTGCGAGTGCTATCATAAATCGTTTCATACTGTTTCCTCCGCAACAATAACGTCGCCGTCTTTGTATTCGTACAGAGCATAGACAGCGTTCTTCAAATCTCCATTCTCATCGAACACGATTGGTCCGCTAATGCCTTGGTACTCTGGCATTGCATACAATGCATCTCTGAACGCGTCAGCTGTTGTTGCTCCCTCTTTAATCAACTTTGCAAAGATCTTCCCTGTATCATACCCTTGGAGGACACAGACAGGAACGTCAGGTGAGCCGGTTCGTGCTTCCAATTTTTCCGCGAATCCCTCAGGTGTAGTAATCACTGGTGCAATATGCTGAATGCCATTGCCACTCTCACCCACTTCTTGGGCAATTTTTGGATCGTTCCATGCATCGCCACCCAAAGTGTAGAGTTCAACTCCCAGCTCTCGCATCTGTTTAATGCCGACGATTGAGGATTCAGTGAAGCCGAAGAATGCGAGTGCATCTGGCGTTGCTTCTTGAATCTTGCCGAACTGTGATCTGAGGTCGCGACTTGCACCGTCGAAGTTCTCTTCGATAGCAACTGCTCCACCGAGCGCCTCGAAATTTTCTTTCAAGACGTCATGGTTGCCTTTGCACCATTCATTCAAACATGAAAGAATTGCGATGTTTCTGTATCCTTGCTCATGCAAGTGTTCAGCGATCTCCTTTGCTTGGAATGCATCGCTTGGATACGTTCGAAAGATGTAATCGCCTGCATCTGTGACTGCTGGTGCGGATGCACACATACTCACTGCCACACGACCAAGATCGTTTGCCATTGGTGCCATGCCGAGTATTGATGGGCTACAGAGTGGACCGATCAAGAATTCCACACCATCAATGTTCAAGAGTTTGCTCGCCGCTGTTGTCGCATCCCTACCATTGCACTTTCCGTCCTCAACGATAAGTTCAATCTGCGTGCCGCCTTTGGCGTTTTCTTCTTCGATTGCCATGACAACTGCTTCTTTTGTTGGCACGCCAAGAGACGCAAGCTCTCCTGTTAATGGTGCGATGACGCCGACTTTGACTGTGTCGGTCTTGTTTTCTGTTGGCGCGCACGCGACTAAGAATACTACAAATAATAATGCGAGTTTTTTCACCGTATCCCCCCTGTTTGTTAGGTATGTCATTGTGTTTTTATTGCTTTCGCTCGCCTGAACGAAAGTACTTGAATTTTCTTTCTTTGTATTTTTGAGCACGAGTATCTTTCTCCTGGTTATGGGAGCGTTCTCCAATATCTTTTCGTTTCTTCTTTTCGTTGAAGAAGTTCCCAACTTCTCTTTGCAGTGCTTCTTCTGATTGTGGATCTTGTTGCAGGTACTTTGAAAGAAACACTCTGAGGTCGTCAGGCATGTGCTGTTTGCTTACGTTGTGTTGCAAAGCACACCTATACCCCTCGCGGTAGAGGACGACATAATCGTCAACGTGAAAACTCGGCAGTACTCTATAGACACAATCTGCTTTCATATCTCCATCAAGATCGTCTATTCTGTGCACCTCGTTGTTGTACATGAAAAAAGAACTGTGTTGTTCTTGTGGTGTTTGCGGAGGCGCACAACCAACGAGCGTTGCCAATGCGATAGGTGCCAGTCCTTTCATACCACCAACAAGTGATTACATATATATCAAAGTTTTCTCCTAAAAATTGTCGTAAATAAGAAATAATATAAATAAAATCTCATTTTTGCAAAATAATGGTTGAATTTAGCAAAATAAAGCTCGATAAAACAGACAGGAAAATCCTTTTCGAACTTGACAAGAACTGTCGCATTCCTGCCAGCACATTAGCGAAGAAAGTCCACAAAAGCAGACAAACTGTCGAGTACCGAATCAACCAGCTCATGAAGAACGGCATCATCACCGGCTTCCAAACATCGTTCAATCCACACAAGATAGGATACAAACTCTACAAAATCTACCTGCGATTGCGAAACATTCCTGAGGAACGACAAGAACTCATAACCTACTTACATCGAGCAGGTAATGTGTACTGGATGGGAGAATGTTCCGGCATATGGGACCTTGTCGCAGGCATCTTTGCAAAGAACGACTACGAGCTATTCGAATTCAAAAACGAACTCATCTCGAAATTCACAAACGTCATCATCAAAGAGGCAGAAGGCACGTACATTGACGTGTTGCAGTACCCGAAAATGTACTTTACGAATGAACTCTGCACCCACACCCTTTTTGCCGGAGAAATCGTGCACAACAAGTTAGATGATCTTGACTACGCAATCCTTGGGGAAATCGTCAACCAAGCACGAATGCCGATCACTGAACTCGCGAGAAGAACGAAGACAACGCCAGCGATTGTCAGGAGGAGGCTCAAACAACTTGAGGAAAAAGGCGTTATTCTGCAGTATCGTGTAGGCATTGATCTTAACAAACTCGGCCTTGAACTCTACAAAGCAATCATCAAAGTTGATCGCTACACAAAGGACGATGACCGAAAGATGCGAGAGTACCTTGCACGATTACCGAACGTCCACTACTTCATCAGGCACATGTGGCAGCTTGAGCCAGAAATAGTCGCGGATAACTACCAAGAATACTACGAGATCATTGAGAACCTGAAGAAAGCATTCCCGCACGTGATCCGAACAGTAGATTCTGTGCTCATGATTACAGATGAATGGACGCCAGGCTTCAAGAATTTGTTGAAAGCTTAGACGAGCGCTCGGAAAGATTCCGTTACTCTTCGAAATTGTTCCGGAAACAGAAGCAATAAAAAGATAAAACCGCACAGACTCCCTAATGAAAATGACAACAATCGAGCTGAGCGAAAAAACGAAACAAGGATTAGATAAATTCAAGAAAGAGCACGAGAGTTTTGACACATTCCTTGATCGACTCAGGCAACGGCTCGAAGACGAGGCGTCACTCGCGCAAGCATACCGAGAAAACGCGGCGCATGACAAACAAGTTGCGAAAGAGTGGTTTGGTACAGTCTCTGAACTCACACCTTTCACAAAGGATGATAAAATGAGGTCGAAACATGAGTGATCTTCTCCTCGATAGTTCCGCGTGGATAGAGTATCTTGGTGGAACGAAGAAAGGAAAGGAAGTGCAAGCACTTATCGAGAACAAAAGAATCTACATCATTGCCACAACAGTTGCAGAAGTGTGTTCGAAAGCACTTAAAGACACTGGAACGATTGCGCGCGCTACACTCGCGATGAGAACGCGAGGAGTGTTCCTCCCGCTAACCTTCGAAATAGGAGAACAAACCGCACATATCTATGTGAAAGAACGAAAAAAGAAGCCAAAATTCGGTCTTGCAGATGCACAGACATACGCTGCTGCAAAAAACATGCATGCAACACTCATAACGTGTGATCACGACTTTGCAAAAATGAGCCATGCGATCGTCATAGCATAGTCTATACAATATCTTCTTCAGCAACGACGACAAAGTCGCCGAGCGCCATCACAGCAGAAAATGGGATAAGCTGCTCATTCTCACGGCTCTTTTCCAGGTCAAGCTTCTCCGCGTACGGCGTTGGATTTCGTAATACAACGTGAATTAACTCGCCAGTGCCCGTCTCAAACACAACGTCACCAACTTCACCGAATCGCTTCCCTGTCTTGCTCACTACTGTTCTCCCGAGGATCTGTTTGGAAAATCGCTTGTCTGTCATTACTGTACCCCCGCACGAGGAGTATATAAAGCTTTTCTCTTTCTCTGAAGAAATCTTTAAATACTGATGGATCATCGTAGAGCCAGAGGTGAATATTCATATGGCAGGGGACTTATCAACCGTTATTCTTGCAATCATCATAGGTACGCTCGCGGCAATCGTGTACTCACTACGAGTCTTAGTGTTGATGGAGCGAAGAATCGCTCGGATTGACCGGCACATCGAGATGATGGCAGAGAAGATCGTCGTCGAGGAAAAGAAGATCGAGCGCATGGTCAAGAAGAAAAAGAAATAACTTTTTTTATTCTCTTTCCAATATTCGAGTAACGGCTCTAGGGAGTATAGTAGAAGTAATACTAATTCAGAGCCAGTAATGCGCCTATCGCCATCGCGAAGGCTAAGAGATACTCTATCATATTGTGTGTTATCAACTACGACAGTTGGCGATGTTGTCTCACCATACGCTCTCTCCCTGTGATTTTGCGCATCTCCTCCAGAAAGGAGAAGTACTGTGACATCTTGCTCAGAAGGTTCAAGCGGTTTGCTACGAAGAAGACCACGATCAACTCTCGTAACGTCATGTCCTGCTTTCTCGAGATATTCAACACACTCCTGATCAAGTGATCTTCCACCACTCCCCACACCTGCACCGCACACGTACAAAATTTTCACCATGACTACCGAGGAAGAGTATCGAGCTTAAAAGTGTTACTCTATCAATTCCCCAAAGCTCAACGCTTTGCTATCATCTAAAGCAGCAACGTAGCTCGCTGCAGTCTCCCGTAAATCTTCTAAACTCCAGAACTTCCATGGTTTTCTCAAGAATTTCACACCGACCCAGGCCTCGCAGCCGAATTTTTCAGAAAAATACCGTAATTCATCAATCTCCTTCTTCGTCAGATACTTCTTGCTCTCCTTCGTTAATTTCGCTTCTATCGCAACCTTTCGTTGCGCATTTCCAGCGATCACATCAGGGAGTTCCACATTCATAGCGCCAGATGCTGGTGCTCGGAAGGCTGCCCAGCCTGCATCCCAGAACATATGGACGAGTTCTCGTTCAGCAGCAGAGCCTCGAGCCTTTCGCGTTCTGTGGGACATACTTCCCTTGTAGCAAGATCCTTCTTAAAGGTAAGCACAACACTTAAATATTACTTTAGCTTACATAGTAAGATGGAATCGATCACAATCAAGGTGGACAAAGCATTCGCACAAGAAATCGACAAAGCAATGCATCCACACTATAGCACAAAGACAGAGTTCATTCGCGAAGCGATCCGTGACAAAGTGAAAGAAATTCGAAATGAACATATTCGTGCAGATCTCAAAAAATACTTCGGTAAATCGAAGAAAAAAACACCATTACACGAAGATAGAAGAATCAGAGAACAAGTCAGCAAGGAATACATGAAAAAACGTAAATCAGAGTAATTCTTCTGGTTTCTTACATACAACAATACTGTGCAGTGAGAGAAAATGCTTGTCTCTTGTGATAACGATTGCATCATTATCTCGAGCAAGAACTGCATGTAAGGCGTCACCAAACGCAATGTTATGCTCTTGGCACAGTTTTCTCGCTTCATACTCTTGCTTTGAAGATATGAGAGCACGCAGGATACTCCCATTCTTTGCGATAATAGAAAAAATAGAAAAAATTTCTTTTTCGCTGTAGTATTTTGCGAGTTCCGTAACGATCATATCTGAGTAAAGAATTGTGCACTCTTTTTCTAACGCTTGAGAAAGAAATTCAAATGCCCATTCGCCAAGCGGTCGAAGTTTATCTGATCTATTCTCATAGTAATCTCGCCAGATGCATGTGTCGAGGTAGTACTTCATACTGCAATAAAACACACTACAATTAAATAGTTTGTGGTTTAAATATGAGCTCTCCACTCTCCATCCATGCCACTCTCCCTCGCAGCAATGGAACAACTCCTTCGTGAAGCTGGCGCAAAACGTATCGGTGAAGATGCAAAAGCCGCGCTCCGAGAAGCATGTGAGGAGTACGCGAAAGAAGTTGGAGAAAAAGCAGCTGCCCTGGCAGCACACGCTGGAAGAAGAACTGTCAAAGCTGCTGATGTGAAGCTCGCGAGAAAATGACAGCGCTCAAAGAGTACATTACACAGCACGATATTCCTGCAGAGCACATACAGTTTTCGCAGTCGTGCCATTCTGTTGCAGAAGCTGCTGCCGCTGTTGGCGTCGATGAACATGTCTTTGTCAAGAACATCTGTATGATTGGTGATGGCTTAATCGTCGCGATTGTGAAAGGAGAAGATCGTGCTTCTACCTCTCGCGTTGCGAAAGCGATTGGAAGAGAGCGGCCACGAATAGCAACACCTGAAGAAATTCAGGAGTTAACAGGCTATCCTTGTGGCGGCACGCCTTCGTTTGGGTTTGACGCAACATTCTTAGTTGATCCTCGCGTGATGGAGCTACCCGAGGTGTATACTGGTGGTGGCTCGCAGACGTCGTTGGTGAAAATAAGCACGGAAGAGTTATTGAAAGCGAATAATGGGCAAGTTGTGCGGGTGCGGAAGTGATCACAACGTAATCTTCTGCAAATCAAACGCAGCTTCCGTTTCCG
Organism: Candidatus Woesearchaeota archaeon; assembly: GCA_028818155.1. Lineage (GTDB taxonomy): Archaea > Nanobdellota > Nanobdellia > Woesearchaeales > UBA525 > UBA525. Next base: position 313,772 of record JAPPOH010000014.1, read on the forward strand.
GAAAAATTGTTCGTGCCTCTTCCACAAGATGGTCTACACTCGGGTATCGCTGCGAGAAATGTGTTAAGAGTAATCGTTGCACGTCCGCATCAGCAGCAACCCGCGCAGCATACTCCGCCGTCATGTGCTTGAAGTCTTCCGCCTTGTGCTTATGTTCGTTTGCAAAGGTTGACTCGCAAATGAGAATATCTGCTGACTGCGCGATTTTTATTAAATTTTCACATGGTTGCGTATCGGGAATAAAGACAATCTTCTTCCCCGGCACTGTATACGTGACATCTTTTGGCAAAATTCTCTTTCCATTATGTTCAACAGGTTCGCCTCTGCTAAGTTTTCCAACTTGCGGTCCTTCTTGCAACCCAAGCTTCTTACACGTTGCCATATCCACACGCGTTCTGGGCTTTTCATGAAATGAATATGCCAGGGCAGGCACACCATGCTCAACGGGAATGCAAGTGACTTCGTACAAGTCAGTTTCTACAACAACCGCCTCATCCTTCGGATTGATTTCTTCCACTTTGATATTCATTTTGTTCTCGAAAATGGTTGAGGACATGAGTGTGTCAAACCGTTCCTTCGTCTCGATGGGACCGTATACTCTGAGAGTGTCCGTATAACCACTATTTCCGATCGTTTGGATGAGGCCAAGGAGCCCCGCAACGTGGTCGCCGTGCCAGTGTGTGATGAAAATCTTCTTGATTTTAGTGCGCGCAATCCCCGCAATGTTCATCTGCCGTTGCGTGCCTTCACCGCAGTCAAAGAGCATACCTTCTCCCTTGAATTCCAGGTAGAACGATTGCACGTTCCGCTGTTTCGTTGGGACCATGGACGCAGTGCCCAAGATCGTGAGGTCGACCATGATCAGAGAACAATGATTTTGTTTAAAAAGCCACTGGTCATGGACGCGTAACACTCTTAAAGGAATGGAAAACTTACTGCAATATGGGTAGTTATCGAGTTCTTCGGACGGACGAATTCATGAAAGAATATAGAACACTTGCGCAGCAAGAGCGCTTCTGGATTTACAAGATGCAGAAAAAGTTTACTGTACACCCCACTGGAAAAATTCTTCGATACTCTTGGTTTCGTGAGAAGAAGTTTGGAAATAAGCGACTTTATTTTCTTGTTGATGAAGAAACGAAAAAAGTACTCCTCATAGCATTTGATTCCAAAAAAGAGCAGCAAAAGATTATTGATTACGTAACAAAAAATATGGACGCTCTCTTCAGATTTCTTCGGAATCCTTGAATTCTGTTAATCGACCATTTCGAAGGTCATCCATAACTCTATCAAGACGCTCAATCACAGTGTCCTTCTTCATTTTCTGTTCCATAGTGTCGTAGAATGTTTCCATCTTTATATACCTTCGCCGTACGTGACCAGTGCATATTTAAAGGAATTCTCGACCTCCTTTGCATGCAAGGCAAACTCTCACGTGAACATGTGCTCGTCCCTCGGTCAGATGAAGTGTTGGACCTCTATAGTAAATCAACCTTCGGCACGCTGCTGAAGAAAAGCTTGAAACTCACGTTGTATGAGGCGCTCTACTTAGTGGAAGAAGAGAAGCTTGTTGTGAAAAATGCTGCTGGCCGTGTGTTAACTGAGGAGCAACTGACGCGTGCTGGCAGGAAGCTCGAGAAGGAATTCTGGGTCAAGTATTGTGTCTTCCGAGACTTGCGAACGAGAGGATATCTCGTCAAAACTGCGTTGAAGTTCGGCGCTGACTTCCGCGTGTACGATCGGGGCGTGAAGCCCGGGCAGGACCACGCGAAGTGGATCGTGTATCCTGTGCATGAGGCGAGCAAAGAGCGCTGGTATGATCTTGCGGGAAAGAATCGTGTTGCGCATAGCACGAGAAAGAAGCTTTTGATTGGCATTGTTGATGAAGAAGATGACGTCACGTACTTCGAATGTAGCTGGATCCGGCCATAACCTTTTATACAGATGATCTTGTTATACGACTATGTCTCTCGAAGCGATTCCTCGTGAAAAGATCTTGGAGGTTATTCAACGACTGGGCCCCGTCCAGCCGTTAGATGTTAAGAGAGCATTAGGCACCGGCGATTTAATGCTTATTGGCGCGATTCTAGCGGAAATGACCGCGAATAATATACTCTTTACAAGTCACACGAAACGAGGCGGCAGTCCTTTTTACTATACTACGCAAGATTCATTAGAAAATATCGCACAATATCTTGGCGAGAAAGACAAACGGACATATGATCTCTTGAAAGAACGAGGCGTCCTGAAAGAAGATGAACTTGAACCGCTTACTCGAGTGAGCTTGAAGAACATTCCTGATTTCTCTCGGTGGTTCGAGCATGAAGGAGCTGGCCACTGGCACTATTTTCTCCTGAGCGAAGAAGAAGTTATGGAATTGCTGCAAGGATCTCCTGAAACTGTGGAAGAAGTTGCTGAACCTGTCCAAGAAACGCTTGTGGAAGAGGAAACACCAGCAAAAGTCACAGCTCCGAAGGAAAAACCAACACTCCACGGCGATCTCGAAGAACAAGTCGCTGGGTTCATCAAGCATCATAGTGGCAAGATGAAAGAGCTCAACGTGATGAAGGAGAATGCTCAGTTGACCTGCAAAATGGAGCAAGAAGGGACGTATGGAAAGAAAACAACACTCATTTACGCTGTCAACAGAAAAACCCTGCCGGAAAAACTCGTCTGGACGATTCTCCTAGAAGCGAAAGGTTCTGGCCTGCCACTCTTAGTGTTAAACACACATGACTTTCCGAAAACGTTAGCGAAGAAGTTCTCTTCTATTCCTAATGTGTGGTTTGAGAAACTCTAGTGGTATCCGAAAGGACCCTTTAGATCACGGACCCGTTCGCGCTTGTTAGCCATATGCCTTTTCCACGCTTTTCTAAACGCTCTAGGATTCTTGTATCCTCCCATTGCGCGTGCGTGACCTACTTCCGGATTACCTAGTCTCGCTGCCAATAATCGAGATGCGTCTGCGTTTCCGGTGTGTCGTTCACCAGGTGTTATCTGGCCATCCTCATTCCGATCGTACACAAGCTCCATAAGTTCCTTTCGCCATTCTCGATGCTGAGGTGTGGGCTCTTGCACAGAAATCGCTATTCCTGGAGTTCCATCTGGCATCACTCCATAATGGAATTCTTTGAGTGGTCCGGGAAACGATAAAGTGAATCCTGCCTCTTTTCCGAATCGTATTCGGACTTGGCCGTATTGTATTGCGTCAAGGTGTCCTTCTGCTATGGATTCAGGAGTTCCTCCTCTGAAAGAAACGTCCTGTAAATAAGCTGACACGAAACCCCCCGGAGGGAGTTCTACGCTATCCTGTCCAGCAGCAGGAGTAGTAAAGCCCATTGCAATAAGTGACGCTGCTGCGACTCTCGAGAAGTTTCCGTGTTTCTGCATGAAACAGGGATCGGTAGCAGCTATTTAAGCATTCCTTCTTTCACCATTTAGGAATGAAAATTTGATGAAAATCTTTGGTGTTTACACTCGTTCCGTAGCATTCAAATACCCCAAGTAAATTCTCCGTTCATGGGCGTTGCCATCACAAAACTCATTCCCAAAAAAGAAATCAACATAGCAGACCTCAAAGGGAAAGTTTTAGCGGTAGATGGCTACAACATGCTCTACCAATTTCTCACCACCATCAGAGGACCAGATGGGCAGCCACTCACGGACAGCCAAGGGAATGTCACGAGTCATCTTACTGGATTATTCGGCAGAATCACAAACCTCATGGCACAAGGTGTCAAATTCGTCTTCTGCTTTGACGGGCAGATGCCCGAGCTCAAGAAAAAAGAGATACAACGAAGACGAGAAATAAAAGAACAAGCGGCGAAGGACTACGAAGCTGCCAAACAAGCTGAAGACACAGAAGGCATGAAGAAATATGCAGCACGAACAACACGACTCAAACCAGAAATGGTCGATCAAGCGAGAACATTATTGGACGCGCTTGGCATTCCCTGGATAAACGCGCCATCAGAAGGAGAAGCACAAGCTGCAGCGTTGGTTAAGCAAGGCCACGCGTACGCTGTCGTTTCTCAAGATGCAGACGCGTTACTCTACGAAGCACCACGCATCGTGAGGAATCTTGCTGTCAGTGGCAAGCGAAAACTCCCAGGGAGAATGGCATACGTACAAGTAGAACCGGAACTCATCACCCACAAAGACGTCCTGGAAGAATTAGACGTAACGCTCGAACAACTCAGGACACTCGCAGTACTAATCGGCACCGACTACAACATCGGTGGCATCAAAGGGATAGGCCCTGTGAAGGGGCTCAAACTCGTCAAAGAACACAGTCAAGAAGCTGTTTTCAAGGAAATTAATTGGCAAGAACACTGGGACATCCCTTGGCAAGAGATTCTCAACGTGTTTGAAAGCATGCCTGTTGGTGAACCGGAATCACTCGACTTCAAAGGTGTGGATGAGGATGCAGTCGTTGATTTATTGGTGAAGAAACACGAATTCTCACCAGAACGAATAAAAAATTCTCTCAAGAAAATTGCCGAAAACACGCAGAAAGGACTCTCTGAATTTTTCTAAAAGTAACTTTTCGTCGTTTTTTGCGGTAAACCCGGAAACGGGCCTCCGGAGCATTATATAGCTGTTACACTTTATACATTGTATATGAACCACCAACAAACATTCGGATATATTCTCGCTTTCTTTCTACTTGCGAGAGGATTTTTCGGTGTGGTAACAGGTACGTACGTCCACCTCCTGCACATCATTGCAGGCTTTAGCCTGCTCTGCGGGAGGACAGAGCGCCAAGCAGGACGATTGAATCGGTTCCTTGGATATACCTACATCGGGTTCGCTGTCTTCGGCTATCTCGACGCAGAGCTCCTCGGAACAGCAGTGGACGATGCACTCAACCTTATCATAGGACTCGGAAGTGCATACGTCGGACACTGTTATGAGAGGAAACCTCGCTTCCGCTACAAGAGATGGTTTCTGCAAAACAAAACCCTGGGATAAGCAAAAACGACCGTTTTTGCAATGTTCCTAGGAACACATAAAAGCAGGCACACTAAGAACGTAGTATGCAGAAACTTGCAGCACGAATCTTCGCAGCGATCGCACTGGTGCGGGGACTCGTAGGGATCGTACTCGGCAGTTACGCGAGCATCGTACACATTGTGCTGAGTGCCTGCTTCTTTCTTGCTGCACGAAGCCAGCGACCACGAGGATGGAATCGCCTCTTTGGCTACATCTACCTGTGCGTTGCCGTGATTGGGTTCGCAATGGACCTCGGCACGCGGCTGGATAACCTCCTGAGCCTTGCACTTGGCGTTGCTGGTATCTACGTCGGCCGCGGTGAAGAGCAACGCAAGTTCCGCTATCGACCATGGTTCTTCAGGAACAAGGTCCTGGGATAAAACATAAAAATCCCAACACCTAAATGAGTGTATGTTACAGCGAACCTTCGCGTTGGTCGTCTCCCTTGTGTTGATCGCAAAGGGACTGCTTGGGTTCTTGCTTCGTGGGGGTATGTTCGGCCTCTTCAGCACCACAATGAATCATAATTTTTTCTATACGATCGCAGGCGCATTTTACTTGTGGGTGGGCGTTTGGGGGAAAGAACATGTCGCGACCGGCTGGAACAGGTTTCTTGGCTGGACGTTCTTGATCATTGGTGGACTTGGCGTGCTTGACGTTTCTTGGCTGAATAGCTGGCTCGGCGTGAACACACCAGGGGATGATCTCTTCAATATCGTGATTGCACTCGTAAGCCTGGGCGTTGCGTACATTTATGGGAAGGATGTCGGGCCATTCAGTAAGAGGCGATGATGGAGCTGCAGAAACATATCACGTTGTATCTTGCGATTATTCTCATTAGTAGATCCGTTCTTGGATTCTTGACAGGTGGCTTTTTTAGTTTGAGCGCGACAATGGATCATACGCTTTTGCACCTCCTGGCTGGGTTATTTTTCCTAGGCGCGTTCTTCGCCTCGGACTATATTCCGAAGACCTGCCAGTGGATTGGCTGGGTGTATACAGGAACTGCGATCGTTGGCGTGATGGATGTCGCGTTCTTCACAGAACGATTAGGCGCGAATACCTTGTCTGATGACATCTACAATGTCGCGATTGCAATCACGTGCTTGCTGCTCGGATATCGAAAATGAATCCTCAGCGTATTGTGCTGCCGCTCGGAGTGCTCCTCATACTCCGAGGATTGAGTGGCTTTGTCTACGATGGATTGCTCTTAGGTGTGTTACGAACGACAATTGACCATAACCTCTTGCACACGTTCGCGGGCCTTGGCTTTCTCGCCGCGAGTGTGTGGGGAAATAACGAGCGAGTGCGTGCAGTGTTGAAATATTTTGGTGGCGTTTACCTGTGTTTTGCGATCGCAGGTATGCTGTTTGTGAACGTGACGTTTTTCACTGATGCGTTTGGCGCGAATACCCTGTGGGATAATCTCTCACATGTAGTCGTTGCTGGAGTGTGCCTGTACGTAGGATACAAGCACGACTAAGGTCTTGATGCATACTCTACTCGAAAAGCTGTGTTCGGCGTTCGAGGGACATCTTGGGTGCTAATAATGATTGAAATAGGAAGTTCTCTTCCTGCACCGCGAAGAAATCCCTTGTATACTGTTTCTATTTGTGTCGCTCTATGACCGTAAAAATCGAATGATGTTCTCTTGTCATCTGGGCATGCGCATCCTTCTTCGATAAGTGTTATAGGCGTGGTTGTCGCACCGAGCAAGAAGTACAATGCGCCCCATGTATCTCCCCCGTGCTCACCAGGCTCGAGCTCCTCAGGGAGATCGATACAGGATGAGAGAAAAAATTTTGGTCCGTACGTGAAATCTCCTTCGATTCCGAGATCGTCGCTGAGCTGTTGGTTTAGTGCTTCTTCGAGTTGTCGCTGTCGAAAATGGAATGTACTGAACGCAGCTGCTGAACGGGCAACGACAACTGCACCTGGCGCAGTTTGACAATAGTTGAGAACGCCTTCGAGCCTTTCGTCAATAAATTGTACTTTATCGGGCTCAGTCCACAACACGCCGTCTGCGTTGTCACGAGCTGCATGGAGTGCCTGTCGCTGCTGCACATATGGTCCTGGTTCTGTACTCTCGATGTGATGTCCCAGTTGGCGTGCGTAATCGAGAAATGAGTGAGAGGATCCTCCGTCAGCGATGTACGCTCGATGCCCTTGTTCTGCAAGTGCTGCGAGTGACGCCCGCTGCAAGTTCGGTTCGCCCCTTCCGTCATGCGTCATCGTCGCGATAGCAATCGTTCTCATTGTTTCATGAGAACTTGGAAGAAATTTATAACTACTCCGCTTCCGGATCGTAGTTGGGAATCGCGGATTTGTTGATGATCATGATGTCACCGATGCTCTTCACGAGCTGGTGGGGCACGATCACGCCTTTTGCACTCCCTAACACTTTACTCAGAAAGCTGCTCCGTGTTGCGCGAACACGCCAGCCCGTAATTTTATTCTCGAGAACAATCGCTTCGTCAACATCACCGAAATAGTCGCCACTGTCGGTGAAGACTTTCATTTCGTACGTTTCCGACATGTTCTTCATATTCAACATAGTGTCTCCACCGTCGAGGAGGGTATTTAAACGTTGCGGTGCGCGAAAAATGACATCTGTTCACTGAAACCGCAAAAATTGGTCGGAGAGTTTATGAAGTATGTAATGAATTATACAAACAGAGAATCAGAGACGGAAATAGTTCATTTTATCCACTTCTGAGTAGTAAAAAATAGCAAGCTTTAAAAATGTGCATACATATCCCTCTCTCATGTCACTTGACAATTTGAACGGACCTATTGATACAACAGGAGAGGAACACATCAACTATACTCTGTTCACGACAGAAAAACCTGAGTTCATCAGCAAAGCTCTCAAGACGCTACGAGGAAATATGCGTGCAGAAACCGTTGCTGATTTCAGCGGCATGGTTGTTGACATGCTGAAAGAAATGACACCTGATGAAAGTAGATTGTCATACGACCTCAACACCATAGCGGAGGAGATAAAAATATTGCACCGAGAAGGGAAGCTACTCAACCCCGAGGAGTACAGTCAAAGAATGGAAGCAATAAAGAGATACATTTCGAATACTGTCGAAACCATCACTGCAAAACCAGCCACATACACAGATGCCACTGAACTGACAACACGAACACCACTTGAGCGTTTGAGGAGAAGTGATGCTATCGAATATGCAGAGCCAAGTACGTATACCGCTCCAGAAGACATCCATTTCGAACACTTCACTCCTGGAAGTGAGCAATTAGTAACAAGACTCATTGAGAGAGTGCGACAAGATCTTGCAAAGCCAGATATCGCAGATAAGTTCGGAAATGATAGGAAAAAGCGGGAACCGTGGATGAAACAAGTGCGAACAACAGATCCTGAAGCGTTTGCACTATATCGAAATAGTTCACTCAGAACACAATGGACAACACAAACGAACGGAGACCTTCTTCGCTCTTTGCTCCCAGAGGGAAGCCCGTTGCATGAACTACTCAATTGCGCCACAACCTCCATAGGACTCTTGCGAGATGAAAAAAGATACGGCACACTCAAAGAGCGAGCTGCACATGCCGCCACAATCAAAGACTCCATCTACGCATTCCTCGAGGCAGTGGCAGCGCCTGTGAAAGCAGACTATCATCCCAAGATGATGGCTGCGTAACCTCCGAATTCTTTATAAACACAAACAGACTTCATCCCTGAATGGCGTCAAAGGCACAGCGTGACGACGACGGTGGCATCGATCACCTCGCACAACTTTCTGCATTAGAACAAGAAAATCAACTGCTCAGACAGACTGTCGGCCAACTCAGAGAGGAAATCGACAGGTACAGAAGCCCAGCACTCTTAGTCGCTGAGTTAATCGACCTCACAGAGCGTGAGGATAAAAAAATGGCGATCATTCGCGTGCCCAACGGGAACAAATTTCTCGTCGACATGAGTAATGACGCCAGAGATTTACGACCAGGCATGAGTATTATCGTTGAGCAGAAAAACCTGACCGTTATTGATAAGATCAACGAGGGTACGAAGTTCAATGTCGAACAGTTCGTGATCGTGGACACGCCAAAGATCCCATGGAGCCAAGTTGGCGGACTAGAGCACCAAGTACGTGAAATCAAAGAAGTGGTGGAATTACCCTTACAGAAGCCAGAACTCTTCAAGAAAGTCGGTATCCAACCGCCAAAAGGTATTTTGTTATACGGTCCTCCTGGCACAGGAAAGACACTCTTGGCAAAGGCAGTCGCAACCGCCACAAACTCAACATTCATCGAAGTTGTCGGTTCAGAATTAGTGCAGAAGTTTATCGGCGAGGGTGCAAAGTTAGTCAAAGAGATCTTTGAACTTGCTCGTGAGCACGCGCCAGCGATCGTCTTCATTGATGAACTGGACAGCTTAGCTGCGAAGCGGATTGATCTCGGTACGTCCGGCGAGAGAGAAGTGCAGCGGACCTTCATGCAGTTCCTTGCAGAGATTGACGGCTTCAAAAACTTAGATAACGTGAAAATCATTGGCGCTACCAACAGGAAAGACATCTTAGATCCTGCGATTATTCGACCTGGCCGCTTGGATAGGTTAATCGAGGTACCGAACCCTGATAAGGAAGGGTTAATAGAAATTTTCAAGATTCACACGAAGACGATGAAGCTCGAGAAGAAATTCTCTGTCGAGCACGTCTTACACTTGATGAAAGGCTTCTCCGGTGCTGAGGTCAAAGCTGCGTGCACCGAAGCTGGGTACTTTGCCATCCGAAAGAATCGTGTGACTGTGAAAGAGAAGGATTTCACTGATGCGATTCAGAAAGTCAGGCGCGATGAAGCGCTTGAAGGCGACGATTACATGCGGATGTTTGGATGACATATAGCCACACGTTGGGAGTGTATCACCTTGTGCGAGATGTGCCGCAGTGCGAACATAGTTCTTTGGTTCTTGATCCCCCAACTGCTACAACCTCAGCACGATTTCTCGAAGAGTTGCCACAACAACGGCCAAAACAGCTCGAAACTGTGCACGTGGATGTGCGTCCGAAAGGAAGACAACCGACAGCATTGATCCGAAAACATTTATAGCACGGTTTAAGATTACATTTTTATAGATGGTCTGGATTCTCTTTTCAATGGTGGTTAACTCATGAGTAAAGAACTGCAGGAAATTGTAGAGAGACTTCGTGAACAATACGGGAGCGGACCTGGATTGGGTCCAGATCATCTTAATCCTGGATTTACTGGAAGACCACATCCAGATGCTCTTAGGTACGGTGAACATTCAGCAGCGGATGATCGAGAAGCGGAAAAAATACGATCGTTACTGAGAACACATGAAAGAAAACAACGAGCATTGCGAAACGCGGGAACTCTAGGACGAATTAGATTACATGTAGGATATGCTCTCGAAGGAATATACAAAGGAGTTCTACAGAGGTTAATTAGATAAAGAACAACGCTTTCTCTTCATCCGTGCGCGATGAAGACGTGAACACCATCTAAGCTTCGGCAATGATGACTGGAGTAACTACTGAGCGCACACATTTTGACAGATTCTTGGCAAGTATTGCAAATTCTTCCCTTTTTCGTCAAAACGCTATTTAAATGCACACGTGATTCTCCGCGAGATGAACAGGCGGGAACTTCTGCAGAGTATAGCGACACTTGGCAATCGCCTTTCAGGTTCTCCTGATGTTCCTGTTAAGCGCGCCGATGGCTCAGCAGCACGGCGCAGCATTCTCGCGGCAGGAGCTGTGTCTGCAATGTTTCCGAGTCTAGTATACGGCTCTCCTGAAAATGATGCCTTGTACAAGATTGGCAGACGTCTCGGCAGTTACGGTAAAGTATGTGCAGATGAACCGGAAAATCGAGCTGTCGTCCTGAGACCGAATGGGAAAACGAAACGAGCTAGTCCTCAAGAGTCGTTGTTGCTGAACGTGTTCTACCCGGTCGATGGCCCCGACGAGGGCGTGCACATGCTCGATGTTCTTAGTGGTGTGGCGATGGAGTGCCTTGGTGACTGTTCTGACGGCATGGTTGCAGCTCCAAATGTGAAAACGCTACAAGAACTGTACGGCTTGCGACATGATTTCGGTTTTAAAACAGAAAAGTTCCAGCCCGATCTTTTCACATATCTTGAAATAGCGTTCAATGGACCTGAAGTTATGATGCAGAATAAACACCTTCCTGCATCGTTCATGCCATCGTGTCGAATGAGATATGATATTAAGTCTCCGGAAGGAGTTGTTTCTTGTACAGGAATCATGCCATACACAATTGATGGAGGCAGTCCCATACGACTTGATTCACAGTTTATTTTCCAAGTAGGAGAAAAGCGTCTTGCCCCTGAGCAAGGTGATGCTGGAAGGCTGCCGACAGTCATGCGACAGGAGTTTTTCTGACCAATTTCTGCAATATTTTGACCAGATTACCTGTAATTGTCCAGAGTTTATTTAAATAGAAATACCCAGTGTTAAAGCTACAGCATGTGGGAACAGAGGCGGCATGGCGGCAAGAGATGTAGCGCAGCGTTCACAGGGTTCTTCTAGAAAGTGTTTTCCTCTGAGAGCTAGTATGGAGTTCTGTGCATGGCAAGTTTAACTGAACAGAGATTGTCACGAAGAGGGTTTCTTAGTTTTGCTTCGAGATCTGCAGGTGGTATACTTGGACTCGCAATGGTCAACAGGCCCGCTTCTGGGATGAATCCATTCGTTCCATCTTTCTGGCCGAACGATGAAAGGAGAGCTGAGTTAGAAGAGCGATTAGGAGTATCATTCTCACCAAGAAAAAAGTATGAGCTTGTATTCGATCTTGAGAGCCACGTTGATGAACAAGAAAAAGTCGTTACGGAAGCACGAGAGAACGTGAGAGCTCTTGGTGCAGCATTACGAGAACAAGTTCCCATCGGTCTAAGCACGGAAGAGCAAATTAGATATCTTGACAGGTTTATACAGCCAAAGGTTGGAAAAATAGCTGCTGCAACGAATGGACCGCCGAAACAGTATTTTCTCAGTGAGTTATTTAGATCGTTGCGAGGAACGTGTATTCTATCTGGAGCGTATTGTGCGTTGAGTGAAGAGGCAGGCCTACATGATGTTTCACCAGTACTTACACCCGGCCACTTACTTGTTGGTGTACGTTACAAGAAGTTCTTTGATCCGATGCCTGGAGAAGGTGAATGTCAGGGATCGTTCAAAACACCCGACGACTATTCCCATGTAGGTGCTCAAGCGAGAGCGAATTATTGCCTTTCTGAGTTAAACGCAGAACAAGTTGCAGGATTGGTGCTTAATAGTGTTGCTGCATACCAATTTAGAGCAAAGAAAGATGTTGCTGCCGCCATCAAGAGCGCCAATAATGGTATTTTTGCGTGGGGAACATATCCTTCACTACACCTTACGCTCGCTAGCGCTAACATTAAGCGAGGGAATCTCGAAGGTGCGAAAGCAAGCATTCTCACCGCAATGAAATTAGATCCGGACTTCGCGCCAGCGAATCTTACAGCAGCAGTGTGGTGTGAGGCGAATGCAGATATTGCAATGACTCCTTACCAAAAAAAGATGTATCTTGAGAAAGGACTTATGTTCGCAACTGTTGCTGCTAATATGGATTCACACTATGTAGGTGCACGAGCTGCAGTTGGAAGACTGCAAAGAGCGCTTGGAATGGAAAAAGAGTCCGTCGCAAGTTACGTGAGAGCTGGAAATCTATCAAAAGAAACAACTCTGAGATTTGGGAACGCGCGTTGCTATGCACCTACTCCAGACCCAAAAGTTGTAATGTCATCTCTCTAAGAAATCTTCCCGTCCACACACACCCGAAACACGCGTGGCGACTGCTGGCCTACGTTAATAACTTCGAATGATTCTAAGGTTTTATTATTCCTTCTGCACGCTGTGCGTAAGAGTTCAACAGCCTTCTCTTTCTCATTCTCATGCTGGAACGAGTAGAAATGAACAGTTGCACCTTTTTTACAAACTGAAAGCACATCATCCAAGTACTCAACACCTGTCAGGGGGAGGGGCATTGTTACACGATCGAACAACCGCCCTTCAGCGCTGAACTTCGGCAACAGTTCGTGCGCATCGCCACAGAGTACATGCACATTCGCACATCTGTTGAGAGAAACATTCTCCACAGCAAGTTCGTGCGCGGAAGGGTTAATCTCGATCCCAACAAGCTCAGCAGCCTGTGAATGTTTACTGAACACGATCGGATATGGGCCCACACCAGAGAATAAGCACAGTACGTGCTCACCAGGTTGTATTTTCTCACAGATCCGCTTCCGCTCCGTCGCCATGCGCACGCTATAATACGCTGTTTCCACGTTCACCTTCAAGCGAGCGCCATTTTCTGTCACAGTCGTCTCGCGGACATCCTCACCAGCAATGCATGCCATTTGTTGTGTTCTGAACGTGCCTGTGTGGCCACCAACTTTCTTCAAGACGGTCTTGAGAGATGGGTGTAGTGAGAGGAGTGTTTCCCCTATGAGCTGCTCTTTCTTTTCCAGCGCAGAAGGAATATCAATGATTGCGATAGAACCCACTGTATCGAATGCTGTGCGAAGGTGCTCACGTTCTTCTTCATTCAACTGTTCCCAGAGTGCATCACGCAGTGATTTCGTCTGCTCTTTCTCCTCTAACTCCAGTTCAAGAAATTCAACGTCAAAGTCGAACGGCCCAGTAAACTCCCTGATTACAGGAAACACAATGTAATCCTCACCGCGGACAAGCTTGTATTCTTTCGCGAAGAGCTCATGCTCTATGAGATACTGCTTCACCTGTTCAGCCTTCTCTAAGGAGACTTGGAGTCCTAACATAAAGCAAGGAACAGTGGACGTCTTAAGAATCTTCCTCAAAGACGATCTTCTTGTTCTTTGTGAGTGTTAACCTGCCTTCTTTGACGTCACTCAGAATAGACAGTGCTTCAGCAACCTCTTTCTCGAGCTTCAGGCGTGCTTGGTAATCAAGATCAGCACGTAATTGTCCTCTGCTCTCTTGGATATTCTGCGCAATCAAGATGAACGTTGCGAGAAAAATCGCTTCTAAGCTGACAATGAGCACTAAAAATGGGAAAGGATAGGGGTCGAAGCCGCCATACTCTGTGGTGATGCGCACTCCTGTATTCAGGTAGATCCACATGCCGAACCAGACCACATGAATGTAGAAAAACCAGATGTTCCCAACCGTCTCTCCAAGAAAATGCGCGACACGGTAACTTACAGGGAGGTTGCTCTCGAACTCAACGTTCAGGTTTTTCGTCACGAACCGCACGATTTCGTGCGTGTCAATCCAGACTTGCTGATCCGCCGTTGCTTCACAGTCATCGCAGTTCGTGAATTTCTCGCCTTTCTTGAACGCAGTGATATTATCGCATGCAGAACACTCGTAAATACCGCTCGTTGGCACGACGTTCCCGCGGTGATAGACTTTCTTTCGTGCCATAGAGCAAGGCACGATGAATTCTTTAAATATGTTTTTATACTAGCATGTGTATTGTTCTGGTAATGACGAACGGCGATTCCGATTCGTGGACAGGCACGATAGAAAGCATTTCTCACGAGGGCTACGGCGTTGGTATCATGGAAGTTACCCGGGCCGGAAAGACACACAAGCGGCCGATTTTCGTACCGTATACAGTGCCAGGTGATGAACTCGTTGCGGAGATTGTTGAAAAAAAGAGGAAATACACGTTCGGGAAAATAAAAGAACTACTGAACGCATCGAAAGAAAGAACGGAAGCACCATGCCCACACTTCACAACGTGTGGCGGCTGCAATCTTGAACATGTATCGTATGATGAACAATTGAGACAGAAAGCAAAGCAAGTACAATTTCTCTTAGAACGGAAAGGGATTGCGCTGCCGAAAGATATCGAGATTCTTCCAAGTAACGAGCGGCACAACTACAGGTGGAAATCCAAGGTTGCTGTCCTCTTTGCTGGTGGCAAGTGTGTCGCTGGCTTTCGGAAATTCAGGTCGAATGAAATCGTGCCCGTACAACAATGCTTTATCGTGCATAAGAAAATCTTGGAATTTATACAACTGCTGAACAAAAAGGAAACGACACTTGAGTGTGAACAGGAAATGTTCGTCGCGCATGGTGAGAGTGGGAAGCTTGCTGTGCTGGTGAACGTCGATGAGGCACGAGATCGGAATGGGCTGTTGTTGTTCTTAGAGAATCTGTATGCTGAGAACCGTGGCTTAATCGGCAACGTGTTCATTGTGCAGCAGCACACGGTCAGGACGCTTGGACAAGTGCAGGAGCACTTGACGTATAGCTCGAACAGCATTCGTTTTACGTTCTTTCCAGAGACATTCATCCAGGCGAATATCGCAACGAATACTCTGTTGGTCGAGAAAACGTGCGAGCTTGTTGGCCGTGTGGAGACTGCACTTGACTTGTACGCTGGCATCGGCAATTTTTCGTTGCCAATGGCGAAGCACGTTCAAAAAGTAATAGCTGTTGAAGGAAATCACGCGTCTGTGCTTGCAGGGAGTACGAACGCGTTGAGGAACAGCATTGAGAATGTGGAGTTCATTCAGAGTTCTGCTGAAGCGTACTTGCGGACTGCGCCTGCTGCGGATGTGGTGTTGCTTGATCCGCCGCGCACTGGGTGTTCGCCGAGCGTGATGAAAGGACTACTGCAACTACAGCCAGAAAAAATCGTGTATGTCTCCTGCAATCCTGCGACGTTGGCGAGAGATCTTGATCTCTTGCAGTATGATGTCACGGATATTTTTGGTGTGGATATGTTTCCGGATACGAGCCACGTGGAGATGGTTGTGCAACTTTCGCATAAGCTCTTAAAGAGTTGAGAAATTCTCTCGTCCATGTGGATCACAGTTATTATGGGTGTGGTGAATTTCGCGCTTTCTGCGTTAGGAACCTGGCTCCTCCGTCTTCCAGGCTTTGATCTCAGTCCTGTCGGCATTTTGATGGTTGCGCAAGGAGGGGAGAACACGATTGTTGGCGCGTGTATTCTTGCCACTGGCTATATGTTGCCTCGTCCTGCACGCTTTGGCTTTATTTGGTTGGAAGTGCCTGTGTTGATCGGGATGGGGTATCTTGCTGGGTTCGTGAATGGGTATGTCTTGATTGCTGGGTTCTACACGATCTCTGTTGTTGCTGGTGTCCTCATGGGGATTTTTGGTGGTAGGTATGTCTTGCACACGCTTGTTGGCCTTGGGTTGAATTTCGCTGTTGCGCGTGTGTACTTCGCGATGGTTTAGTGTATGTGGTACACGCTTGCTTGCTTTGTCACGAGTTTCTCTTTGATGAGTGCTCGGAGGGCTTCTTTTTCTTCTTTTGTAATATCCTTTTCTTCGAGTGGTTTTTCCAGGAGCTTCTTGAGAAGCTGTCCTCGGTAATATCTCGTGCTTCCTTTAAATTTCGGCTGTTTCTTTGTTGTTTCATCTGCCCGTTTGCCTTTGGATTTGCATTGTGAGCGGACGGGGCATTTCAGACAGGATGGTGTTCTTTTGCAGATGGTGCTCCCAAAGTCCATGAGCATGGAGTGCCAGTCGTGTGGGTTGTTTGATGCTTGTATGAGTTCGAGTGCTTTTTGTTCCACTTCTTGTTTGCTTGGCTGTTGTGTTTGTTTCCAGCAGAGGCGTTTGATGACGCGTTCCACGTTGACGTCTACTGATGCTGCTGGCTTGTTGTGTGCGAAGATCATGATGGCGCCTGCTGTGTATGGGCCGATGCCTGGGAGTTGTAGTAATTCTTCTCGCGTTTCTGGGAGTTTTGTTATTGCTTTTGCGAGCGCGTGGAATCGTGCTGCTCTGCTGTTGTAGCCGAGCCCTTGCCACGCGCGCAGGACGTCTGCTCGCTCTGCTTGTGCGAGTTTCTTGAGTGTTGGGAACTGTTTGAGGAATGCTTTGTATTTTGGGATGACTCTCGGCACTTGTGTTTGCTGGAGCATGAGCTCTGAGACTAGAACTTTGTATGGGTTTCTGGTTTTTCTCCATGGCAGCTCGTGGCGGCCATTTTCCTTATACCATGTGAGGAGTTTGTTGATCACAAGCAAAGAGAATGTGTGGTTGTTAAAAGGGTTATGGCTTACAAAGCTCGATGAAATGATCGAAGGATTCTGCTCTCGTCGTTCTCGCTAAGCGGGCTGGGTCGTCTCTGTATGCATTGCCAACTGCTTCGACAGCTCTTTGTGCATTGGTTTCTAATCTGTTTTGCCAGAATGGTATGATTCTGTAGAGAATTCTGCCTGCTGCTTCCATGTCAATGGCCGCTTCATCTGGTATTTCTGACGTTGGTCTGCCCTGTGTCATATCGATTGCTCTGATTACGTAGCTCGCTGTTTCGTAATTGACGCCTTCTTTTGAGACTGCGTAACGTGCTATGTTATCTAGAGCTGATCTTCTCGTGTACCCGTCTCCGAAGCCTACCGCTATTCGAGTCTTTACAGAATCGTAATCTGCGGTGCGCATCTCACCTAGTGGAATATAATTGAAGAAGAGTGCTCTCGCTTCTTCAGCTGCACATATTCCAACATAAGCAGCCAGTGATTCTCCCCATAGTTTTTTCTCTTGTGCAGGTGTTGAATCCTTCTTCGGCTCAAGAGCTGCAAAATGTTCGTACATTGATGAGGCGAAAAAATCAATGTGGTCTATTTCATGTCTTTCACTATAATCAAATGTGCTTGCGCCTTCTACTGCAGCTTTTTGGACAATGGGAATTGCTTCGGTAGCTTTAGCAGCAAGATCTTTCAAATACTTGATACCTCTTCTATCTTCTCCCAGAGCAGCGATAACTTTCTTAGGTGATGCTGTGTGGGCAAGTAACGCTTCATCACTTTGTGGCCCCATGATTCTTTGTACAGCTTGAAAGTACGTTATTATCCTCTCGACCAGTTCTCTCTGTTCTCCATATAGCATACCTAGAGCGCTTGTGGAGAGTATTGCAGGCGAAGATTCATTTGCACGAATTGCTGATGCTATCCCTGTCGAATCATAGAATTGAATATGAACATCAAACGGCTCCGGCATTGAAAGCCCTAGCTCTTCTCTCTCTGCGAGCGCCTGCTCTACCTTCTCTTCAACAGGTTCTGCGAGTGCTTCCAATCCTTCTGTTGTCCTGATGTTCATGGAGCTCCAGAAAAGCAACATCTATATAAATACTACTATAAAGTAAGTACAACAAATATCATTATAGAAAATAATATTTCTTTCCTTATAGAATAAAATTATTCGTTCCTCTACTATCGCATTTCCGTTAAAATCGCCTGAAACGGCCAAATTCTGCAACTACAGCCCTTCTCGAGAAAAAAATGTAAGGAGAACGCATAAATAGCAGAAGCGCATCCCAAGCGGCGGGGGTTGTAGTGAGTAAAGCACGAAAAGACCTGCTTGGTAGACTCGTCAATAAACTGGAGCAACACGCACCATACGCTGACGCGCTCTATAGTGAGAACACCACGCGCGTCATAGCAAAGAACACAGCTGAGATCGAGTGCTCGACAGACGCAGACGCAGGTGTGAAAGTTCGCGCATATGACGGCACGCAATTCCACGAAGTCTGCGTGCAAGGATGGCAACCGCAGCTCATGCAGGCAGAAGTGCATAGTCTCATCGAGCGACTCAAACACGTGGAAGGCAAGACTGCTACGTTAAAGCTGAGCAAAGAGCGCGCTGACAAAGACTTCACCGTCGCCTACGTTACTGATCCCGCAACAGTTCCAATACAGAAAAAATTCTCATTCATTGAAGCACTCCACGCAAAAGTGCAGAAGAAACCATTCATCAACTGCATCGTCAGCTACAGAGAGGAAGAAGAGCACCGTATCTTTGTCAACAAATACAAACGCCTTGCAAGCACGTGGACCGGCTGTACGGTCACGATCGTCCCATTCGTGCAGACCGCGAGCGGCGAGACCAGATCTGACCACTTCACAAACTTCAGAAACGGCTTTGAAGTGACGGATATTGACGAAGAGGACCTCAAAGCATTCATGGATCGAGCAGCAAAACTCAAAACAGCGAAAAAATTGCCACCTGGCAAGTATACTGCCATCCTCAGTCCAACCGTAACAGGACTTCTCGCGCACGAATCCTTCGGCCACGGCATGGAATCAGACACGATTTTACACGGCAGGGCAAAGGCTGCTGAGTACATAGGGAAGAAAATTTCCAACGTCAAGGTCAATATCTGTGAAGATGCCTCCCTGCCGAGTACGCATGGCTTCCTCTTCTTCGATGATGAGGGCATGATGCCAAAGCGCGTATTTCTTGTGGAGAGAGGCACTGTCAAGCAACCGATTAGCGAAGCATATAGCGCTTCGAGAAAATCATTCCCACGGACCGCGAACGGGCGCGCAGAAGCATTTGATCATAAAGTGTATGCGCGTATGACAAACACGTTTTTCCTCTCAGGGAAGGATGATCCGGTAAAGATGATCAAATCTGTCAGGAATGGCATCTATATCCACACAGGGAGTTCAGGCATGGAAGATCCGAAAGGATGGGGTGTGCAGCTCGCTGGTTTACTCTGTGAAAGAATCAAGAACGGAAAGCTCACTGGCGAACTCTTCTACGAGGCAAGTATGGGGGGCTACCTCCCTGACATCCTCGGCAATATCAAAATGGTCGGCAAAGACTTTGAGATCATCAAAGATGTCGGCTTCTGTGGCAAAGAGCACAAAGAATGGGTCCGTGTCTCTTCAGGCGGTCCACACGTACTCATTCGAGAGGTGGAGCTCTCATGAAACGGAAGAAAAAAGCTGTGAAGAAGAAAGCAAAGAAAACAAAGAAGAACGTCAAGAAAACGAAGGTCGTGAAGAAACGTGTTCGAAAAGCGAAAAAAGTTGTCAAGAAGAAGGCAAAGAAAAAAGTCACAGCCAAGAAAAAAGTTGTGAGAAAAACGAAGAAAAAGGCAAAGAAAGTCGTCCGCAAAACAAAGAAAAAAGCAGTGAAAAAAACCGCCAAGAGAAAAGCTGTTCGGAAAGTAAAGAAAAAAGCAAGAAAAGTTGTCCGGAAAGTCAAAAAGCACAAGAAAGTCACGAAAAAGACGAAGAAAAAAACTGTGAAGAAAAAGGCTGCGAAAAAGAGCAAGAAAAAGAACGTTGTGAAGAAGAGCAAGAAATCCAGTCAGAAACCAAAGAAAAAAGTTGTGAAACCACAACCAACTCCTGCAGAAAAACCGAAGCCAAAGTATCCAGTTGTCCCACTCGCAGACGCTGATCGGGTAAAAATGCTCTCTTCCGTCCTCAAAGAACTCGTGAGAAGAAAAATCATATCGGACTGGCGCATCAATCTCATTCATAAACGATCTGCAGAACTCTATGTCGGCACCGCGTTCGCAATTGAAGATACACTGACCGCTATCAGAGAAGATGTAACAGTCACGTTACACAAACGCTTCGATGACATGATTGGGGAAGTACAATTACCCATCCTTACCGAAGACAGAGAGCAAGCAAAGCAGCAACTCATTGAAGCAAGCAGCGCATGTGAGCATGCGAAAAAACAAGCGTACAAACTTCCACAACCGCAAGAAGGGTTACTCTTCATGGACGGCTACGACCGTGACATGATGGAATCGTTCCTCGAGGGGAAGGGGCTAACAGTAGCCCATGGACTGTACGATCGGTGCACAGCGATACTGAAAGAACTATCGGTAAAGACGAACTGCATGGAAATCCTCACGAGTGGCCTCGCGCACAGAGTTGTGAACAGCGAGGGTGTTGATGTGAGTTGGCACAAGACGGTGGTGCACCTGAAAACTGTATTATCTTATGAAGAAGAGGGGAATGAGCAAGAGTATCAGTGGAACACCACCGTTGTGAGCCCTGATCAGCTAAATCTCAGGGCAACGTTCGAACAGCAAGAAGAGATCGTGAAGGACGCTGTTCGCGCAACACCGTGCGACGAGTTCGAAGGGGATGTGTTGCTTGCAAGCGGCGGGGTCCTTGATTTCTTTTCGCCAGCAGAACAGCACTCACCGTTAATCTTGCACACATTCGCGAAGTTGAAGCAGATGCAAATCGCGCGCTTACACGCTGGTGAGTCGCTTGGTGAGTTTACAGGCGAGCCCTTCTCGTTATCGAGTAATCCGCACTTACCGCTTGGACTCTTAACCGCGCCTGTCGACGAAGAAGGAACACCGCTCAAGCCGGTGGACTTGATCAAGACGGGGTTGGTGATGAATCACATTGCGCCACCGCGATACGCGCAGTACCTGAACCTGCCCGTGACGGGGCAGATGGCCAACGTCTACGTTGGTGCTGGCGCGACTCGTGAAGAGCACCTGAGAGGGCACAATTATGTGGAGATCGTGAGTTTTAGCTGGTTCAACCCAGATCCGTACTCCGGAGATTTCGCCGCTGAGATTCGCCTCGGGTATAAATGGGAGCGAGGAAAGAAAATGCCGTTCAAAGGTGGCTTCTTCTCTGGGAACGTATTCACGAACTTGCTCAACACGAGGTTCAGTAAGGAAGTCATGCAATCCGGCAGATATTACGGGCCACGCGCTATGTTATTCAAAGATGCGCGCGTGAGCAAACCGAAGTAGGCTAGCTCGGTATATCTCTCGCTGGCTCGAAACTCTTATACATTTCCCATTTCTGGACGTATGCTGGAAGTGCACTTGCAGCGTGGTTCACTCGCTCGCGGAAATCCGCAATGCGCTCCAACACACCGTCGTCTGCATCTGCAGCATCTCTCAGAGTTATATCGTGATAAACTTCGAATCCTTGCATGATAGCTGCTGCGTTATCGTTTGAGAGCATTGAGTGTCTGTTCTGCACAGCTACTTGAAGTGTGACGTAAGAAGCAGCACACTCTCTCTCAAGCTGTTTTCCGAGTTCGCGAGAAAAGAGTACATGCATCGTATTCTCATCTACTCTGTCGCCTCCATCAACTGCCATCAAATATCCCTCTGGATCATCCTGAAATGCTTCGTATGCAGAGAGTAAACTATCCATGTTCTGACGAACAAGTCTGAGTACTGCAGGTATTGTATCTATTGTGGGGCCACCGGGCCCTTCACCCATCTCTAACAATGTACGTCCATTGGGTCGTGTGATTTCCGTTAACATGGATTGAGAAACAATGCATTACTCAAATAGTTTGCGGAGGTAATCATTAACCTTTATAAACGATCAAGTGTTTCCTCAAACCATGCCACGAGACAAGATCAGCATGCCATCCTCAAGCGCTGGCGTTCTGAGCTTTTACGACGAAGAACGATCAACGATCAAGCTGAAGCCAACGCATGTTGTGATTCTCGCTGTGCTGATTGGTGCAGCTGTTATCTATCTGCAAGTCATATGATCCCTGGTGTGAATCCCCGGCAGATGAAGCAGATGATGAAGCAGATGGGGATCAAGCAAGTTGATTATGAAGCATCTCGCGTTATTATCGAGTGTCCTGATAAGAAGATTATTGTGGAAAACCCACAAGTGTCCAAAGTCAATATGATGGGGCAAGACACCTGGCAAGTGGTCGGCGCTTCTCGAGAAGAATCTTTGGATACAAGCGCAGAGATTAACGAGGAAGACGTGCAGACTGTCGTTGATCAAACAAATGTGTCTGCTGCAGAAGCGAAAGCGGCTATCGAAGCTGCTGATGGCGACTTGGCAGAAGCGATTATGAAGCTTTCTGAGTAGCACTGGACCCCCCATTTCTCGTCGATTACAAACAAAGAAATCCACTGGACATAGAGGCGTAAACTATTTAAATTGCAGTGTCTTCTTTGCAGTATGAAACGATTTGCCTTTGCCAAAAACAATGAAAAGGGAAGAATAACGCTTCCGAAGCGATTTCGAGAACACATCAAGATACGTGACGAGAAGAAGTTGTTTCTCGAGTGCAAAAATGATCGCATCATCATACATTCTCCGCCGAAAGATACTATTCAAAAATTCGAAAGGAGCGCAAAGGTGTATGATGTGGATGTTTCGAAAATAAAAACAGGCAACGATTTTTATGAGGAAGTATTTGGGGAAAAATGGGACAAATTACAAAAAAATCGAAGAACTTAAATGTACGTGCACACGTACGTGTATTATGGCGACGAAAACACTCACCATCACAGAAGAGGCATACAAGGAGTTGAAAGCGATGAAAATAGGAACTGAAAGCTTTAGCCAGGTGATTGTACGGGTAGCCAATGAAGAAAAAGGCTTACCGAAGGAACTCTTTGGTGTGTGGAAGGGAACGAAGAAAAAAGAGCAACTCTATCAACGAAGAAAAGAGATCGACAAAGAAGTCGCGGCAAGATTACGACGATTCAGGAGGAGGTAATTATGATACTACTCGATACATCAGCAGTTGTTGAATGGCTGAATGGAACAAAAGCAGGGAAGAAAGTAGAAAAAATTTGTGCTGAACACAACGTGAGAATATCAGCGATCACTCTAAATGAAGCTCTTATAATAGATGGAAGAGAAAATGCACTTGGATTGTTTCGTGTTGTTGATTTTGACGCAAAAACAGCACACTATTCAGCAGAACTCGAACGAGTACTAAAGAAAAAAGGAAAGCCATTGAGTAAACTTGATACACTCATAGCAGGCACCGCAATGACATATAACGTTACGCTCCTTACGCTCGACAACGACTTCAAGCACGTACCCGGGCTCGATGTTGTGATGGTCTAACGACCACTACTTCCAAACCCGCCTTCGCCACGAATTGTTTCAGAAAGCTCTGCAACTTCTTCCACGTCTGCCGTGTGCACTGGCTGAATCAACATCTGCGCAATCCTGTCGCCTTTCTTTACATCATAGGGCTCTTTGCCGATGTTCATGAGTACCACACCTAATTCACCGCGATACGTGTGATCAATCACACCTGCCATGGTTTTCACGCCGTGTTTCGCTGCCATGCCGGAACGATCCCAGATAAGTGCAACCGTTCCTTCTGGAATCGCCATCGCTAAGCCGAGTTTGAAAATATGTTGCTCGCCTGGCACTAACGTAAAATCTTCTCTCGAAGAGAGGTCCATGCCCGCATCGCCTGCTCGCTTATGGTGTGGAATTGTCACATCGTCATGTAGTTTCTTGAATTGTACCTTCATTTTTTCTTCCTCACTAATTTTTTCGTCGCTTCCTCGAAGTCTTCAGGGTCTTTGAAATCTAAGTAAACAGATGCAAATCTAATATACGCGACTTTGTCGAGTTTCTTAATTTCTCGCATCACGATCTCACCGATTTTCTTGCTCGAAAGCTCTTTCCCTTTGTGTGCTTTGATCCGTTCCTCAATGCGATCCACTGCTTTATCGATCTTCTCTCGAGAAACAGGACGCTTTTCGCACGAACGAATAAGGCCATTTGTTAGCTTTTCTCTGCTGTACGCTTGTCGATTTCCATCTCGTTTCACAACGAGCAAGTTCGTCGTCTCCATGCGCTCATACGTCGTGAACCGTTTCGAGCATTTGAGACATTCTCGTCTTCGACGTAAAGAACCTTCAGCCTGCCGGCTTTCCAGCACACGCGTCTCGCCTTTTTTACAGAATGAACACTTCACCGTTGAGAGAATCAGAGAATTCCTTTTAAGGTTTACTCAGGTCCGCAAGATGTTCTCCATCGCCTTTCCCTTAGCCAACTCATCAATCAACTTATCCAAATAGCGAATCTCTCGCATGGTTGGTTCCTTGACATCTTCTATTCGGACGCCACAAACCACCCCTGTAATCTGGGATCTGAGAGGATTCAGCTGCGGAGCTTCATCGATAAACGTCTCGACATCTGTCTGTTTTTCTATTTGGGCTTTGAGCTCTTTCTGGCTGTATCCTGTTAACCAGCGAATGATCTCATCAACTTCTGCTTTCGTTCGTCCTTTCTTCTCTGCCTTTGCAACATAGAGAGGATACACTTTTGCAAAACTCATCGTGTAGATGCGAGGAGGTTAGTAGAAAGTAAGATAAACCCACACTGACGTGTGGGTGCTGAAATCAGTA
>JAPPOH010000008.1 GCA_028818155.1 Candidatus Woesearchaeota archaeon
CTCTGCATAGCTCAATTCAACACAACCTTTAAATACTTCCGTACGTTTCTGTACGTTAACGTACGATGTCGACGAAACAAATTAGCATAACAATACCGATGAAGCTCTTTCGTTCTACAACGAGAAAAGCAAAAAAATTCGGCTACAGAAATATCCAAGAGTTTATCAGAGCACAATTAATCGATGACATCTACTACGAAGAGCGAATAGAGAAGATCGCTCGACGGATGAAAAAGGGAATTGGCGTGCATGGTCCGATGTCTCCTGATGAATTCATGAAAGAAATGGAAAAACTCTAATTTTCGGAAATCTTCCGGATTTTGTATCAACACTCACTTAAAAGATTCTATAATGTCTTCTGCATGTATGCTATTTCCTGGAGTGATGAGTTTCATAGAAGCATGAAACGACTCAAGAAAAAAGATCCTGTTCTCTTCCAACGTATCGTAAAGAAACTGAGAGATCTCGCAAAGCATCCCGAATCCGCAAAGCCACTACGAAACATTCTCAAGAACCATCGAAGAATACAGTTTGGTCATTTCGTTGTAAAATTCACAGTAGAAGAAAACATAGTAAAAATAATGAGCCTCGACCACCACGATAGCGCGTACTAACGTCTGCGAGGCTTCCCGCCGCCAGATCGGCCGCCTCTTCGAGGTCCACCACTTCTTCGTGGCCCTCTCCCACGATAGCCACCTTGTCCTCTTCCTTTCCCGCGCTGATAACGCCCATGGCGCTCAGGCGGTCTGCTGCGAAAGCTCACTGACTTAATATCGCCCACTTCACCTTCTTCAGGTTCACTTGGCACAATGCTCAGCACGGACCTGAACGCGTCAAAATCTCGCTCTTCAAGGAGCGTGATCGCTTTTCCAGAAGCGCCTGCTCGAGCAGTTCGCCCAATCCTGTGGATATAATCTTCCGGATTGTTCGGCACGTCATAGTTAATCACGTGCGTCACATCGTTAATATCTAATCCACGCGCTGCAACATCTGTTGCGATCAGCAAATGAATCTTTCCATGC
The DNA here is from genome assembly GCA_028818155.1 of Candidatus Woesearchaeota archaeon. Lineage (GTDB taxonomy): Archaea > Nanobdellota > Nanobdellia > Woesearchaeales > UBA525 > UBA525. The sequence goes on from JAPPOH010000008.1 coordinate 1,023, forward strand.
CGAAAGTCATTCATGATGCGCGTACGTTGGGCTTGGCTCATGCCGCCATGTAAGCAGTCCGCTCTCATTCGCATATCTCGCAAGTTCCGAGAAACTGCATCGACAGTGCGACGTGTTCCACAGAAGATAATGCCCTTCTCAAACTCCTCTTCTTTGATCACGTGATAGAGCAGGCTGAATTTTCTGTTGTGCTCGATCACGTAGTAAATCTGCGGTAGCAAGACTTCCTCAACATGCGACTGTGTCTTGATGTGCTCAGGTTCGTACATGTACTTGGAAGCCAGGTTCTTAATCGGTGTTGGCATCGTCGCGCTAAACAACAAGGTTTGCCGCTGCTCAGGGAGTGCTTCCATCAATTTCTCAATATCTTCAATGAACCCCATGTCAAACATACGGTCAGCTTCATCCAAAACAAAAGTCTTTGCACGGCTTAAGTTCATCGTGTTCCGTCCAAGATGGTCACATAACCTGCCGGGCGTACCGACAACAATATCTGCCTTCTTTAATTCATCAATCTGCTTCTGCATGCCAACGCCACCATACACAGTGCAGATCTTTGCGTACGTGTACTTTGCAAGCTTCTTTAACTCACGGCTAATCTGTTGTGCTAACTCACGAGTTGGCGCTATGACGAGCGCTTGGATACTCTTGCTATCATCAAGCGAGTGCAAGATAGGAATGCCGAAGGCAAAGGTCTTGCCAGAGCCAGTCTTCGCTTGCCCGATAATATCGAGTCCTTCGAGCGCAGGAGGCACGGTCGCTTCCTGGATCGGTGTTGGGGTGTCGAAGCCCATGTCGTCTATTGCTTGCAGCAGTGCTGCATCGTCCATAATATCTGTAAATTTCGTCATATATTCATACCGGTGTGCCGACGTCAGAAAATGCGATTTTCTCTTTGAGTAAGAGGTCAATTTTACTCGGAAGCTCATCTTTGTGCACACGCACCTGCACTTCCGTATCTCGATCTCGCAACGTAACAGTACCGTCCTCCTTGGTTTGGTAGTCGACGGTGACACAGTATGGTGTCCCGCCCTCTGCAGCCCGTAAGTACCGCCTACCAACACTCCCTGAGAGGTCGTACGTACAGACAAACATGCCGCTGAGCTCTTCGTATACTTCTCGAGCGACAGTATCCAACCCATCTTTTTTCATCAATGGGAAGACACCAACCTTGATTGGTGCTAATCGTTTTGGAATGTGGAAGGTGGTCTTTCCCTCTTCCACCGCTTTTGGATCGTAAAAAATATCTAAGAGTGCAAAGGCGATTCGATCAACCCCGAATGCAATCTCAAGGATATGTGGTGTTTCTTTCTTGTGCGTTTCATCACTTGCAACAAGATCTTTCCCGGAGAACTTGCTGTGCTGCTGCAAGTCATAGGTCGTTCTATCGTGCACACCGCACATTTCTGTCCAGCCGAAGCTATTGAGCTTCACTTCTATATCCCACGCGTCATCCGCGTAGAACGCTTTCTCATCATCGCGATGCTGCCGCAGCCGAATATGCTCGTGCGGCACGCCAGCAGTTGTGAAAAGCTTGTATGAAAGCCATACGGTGTACGCGTATGCGTTGTTCTTGAAGTTCCCGTCTTTCCGAGCTTGCTCGACAGTCTTTTCAACGATCTCACCTTCTTGCAAGAGTGGGAGCTTGTCACCTTTGATCTGCTCAAACTTCTCGAACTCTTCCTTTGTATCTTCGTAAATGAACAGCTGCCCTTCCGCCTGGGTGAACTCACGCATTCGTACAACGAACTGCCTCGGACTAATCTCGTTTCTGTACGCTTTCCCAATTTGGAAGACGCCGAACGGCAGTTTCTTTCTGAAATACTCGAAGTAGCGTAGGAATGGCAGGTATGTTGTGGTTGCCGTTTCCGGTCTGTTGTACGCGTCAATGGAAATCCCTACTTTTGTCTTCATCATGAGACTATGTTGTTTGATCTCGTTCTTGAACTTCGCGCCCGAGGGTGCTGTGATGCCTTCTTTCTGAATAACGTCCAGGTAGTCCTCCGGTTTGATCTCTTTATCTGGGAATAATTCCTCCAAGAGCTTATCCACACGGAAGATACCCCCGTCTTCAGCCTCGATTAACGGATCGTGGAAGCCGCCAGCGTGGCCACTCGCTTCCCAGACTTTACTGGGCACAACTGTCGGACATTCGACTTCCCAGAACTCATTCTGCTGGAATGTTGCTCTGATCGCTTGCTCGACATTGTTCTTGAGAAGCTTTCCCAATGGTCCGTAGTCGTAGAAGCCACTTAAACCACCGTAAATTTCTGGTGAAGGACCCCAGATGAACCCTTTTTGTTGGGCGAATGAGGTCACCGCCTGCAGAAACTCCGCCGGCGCTGGAGGCGCGGTTGTCATATGCTTAGAGATTGATCTTCGTTTATAAAGGTGCTGGTGTGGGATCGACGGAACTTTTAAAAAGCAACAAAAAGCTCTCTGTGGTCACGGGCCTGTAGCTTAGCGGGAAAGCGCGCGACTGAAGATCGTGAGATCGTTGGTTCAAATCCGACCAGGCCCATTAAGAATATCCTGAACTTGCTCTTTGAGCGCTGTGAGTTTGTTCTGAATAATATCCCATACAACATCAGTATCGATTGACCTGTACTTGTGAATAGCAGCATTTCTGAAGTTCTTGATTTTCGTCCACGGCACTTCTGGATGTGCTTCTTTAATTTCGTCTGGAATTTGGCTGACCGCTTCTCCGATAATCTCAAGATTTCGGACGATACCGTCTCGGAAGAATCGTGTAGATTCCAATTTCTCAAGTGTTGGGCTTTGCTGCTCTATCGTCTCTATACACTCAAGAATATCTTTGAGGTACAAATCAGATTTTCGCGGCAATCTGGACGCCTCCAAGGATATCTTCACGTAATTCTTCTCGTACAAGGTGCGTTTTCACAAGATCTATTTTTTTCCCAAATAAAGCTTCGAGAAGTTGCAGTAATTCAATGTAATCATCAAAAAGACCCCGGTCTTTCTTGAACTCCACTAAGAAGTCAAGGTCGCTCTGTTCTGTCGCTTCACCAGTCGCGTGGCTGCCAAAAAGTATGAGTTGTGTGACTCCGAAGGATTTGATTTTTTCCTTGTTCTCCTCTATTTTTGCAATGATTTCTTTGTGTGTAAGCATGTGAGAAGAGAGGCTTGTTTCATTTAAATACTTTTACGAGGAAATACACGAGATAGCAAATCCGACCAGGCCCATGGTGTTTCTGGTTATCATACCGTCGAACGCATAAAAACCATGATTTCCAGAGTATTGGCATGCGTCACGTACTCCTTATTGCTCTGCTTATCCTCCTCATCACAAGTGCGCATGCAGCACGCCTCCCGTCTGTGAGTGGCGACACGAACACATGGGGCACGATCCTGAACGAATTCCTGAATGTTTCTCTAGATGAAAATGGCACGATACGGAATAACTCAATTACAGGTATTCAGCTCAACACCTCCGCTGTCAACACAACACACATCCTTAACAACAGCATCACAGGGTTTGACATAGCATTCGCAACAATAAACACATCACACCTCGAAAATAACTCCATAACATCAGCACTCATCGCAAACGCAACGATCACAACAGTAGATATCGCACTCGCGACAATCACAAGCAGCTTACTCGCAACGAATAGTGTAAATTCTTCTCATATCATTGATAAAACAATTACTGGCGATGACATCGCAAATAGCACAATCACTGCAGTACACATGACAACAAATAGCGTAAACTCCTCCCATATCGTTGATGGCACATTCACGTCAGCAGACATTCTTGATAATACGATCACGACTGATGATATTCTTGATGAAACGATCGAAACAGACGACATTCTAGATGGGACAATACGCACTGCAGATATTGCTGATGGAACAGTTACTTCAAGCGACATTGCTGATAGCACGATCACGACAGATGACATTCTCGATGAAACAATTGCTTCTGCAGACATCGAGGATGAGACAATTACTGGTGATGATATTGAGGATGATGCAATCACAACAGACGATATTCAGGATGAAACCATCACATCGGATGATGTTGAAGATGACACGCTGTCCAGTGACGATATTCTTGATGAAACGATTACGTCTGATGATATTGAGGATGATGCTATCACGTCGGATGATATCGAAGATGATACGATTACGTCAGATGATATCCAAGACGACACGATCACAGGTGATGATGTTGAAGATGATACGATCACGGGAGACGATATCTCGTCATCAGCGGACCTCACAGTGAACAGTATTACTGGCACACTGGAGATGGGATTGGAAGTTACAACGGACAGTTGTTCAAGTGGCTCATGCACAGCGACAGCAACATGTTCATCTGGGCGCATCTTGTTCGGCATGGCATCAAACACAGCAGATACATGTGACGCAGACCCATCAACATGCACGAGTTACTGCACAATTCTCTCGACATCATGCGGTGTGACAGCATCCGGATCAGCCGCATCTGTCTACATCGTGTGTGGTGACGTGAATTGAAAACAATACTGCTCATTCTACTCATCCCACTCGCATACGCAGGTAGTTACGGCGAAGGAGTCTACAGCAACAGTTCATACGGCACCACACCCGCACCTCCCGTCACCACCACAAGTTCAAGTAGCGGTGGCGGTGGCTCTTGTACATCACAGAGCTGCATTGATGCGCTGTTGAATAACAGGGATGACCAATACGAAACACCATACGAACTCCCCGAGCGAGGCACTGACAAACTGCCGTTTGGTCCGCCAGAACGAATCGAACCACCACCTGTGAAAGAAATACAAAGAGAGGAAGTGCCACCTGAAGAACCGGTGCAAACAAACGAGATAACGGGTAGAGTGGTCGCTGAACAGGTACAAGTGCCCTTAAACGCATCACTCGGGGTAATCGTGCTTACAATTCTTATTCTCGGGTTTATTTGGCACAAGAAACGATCAGCTTCTGTAGTACACGTACAGAAAGATCACAAGGAACATCGCGGTAAGCGACTGCATGACTCCACTCACGATTTCACCAAGAAGTCCACCAATGATCGGCATAAAAAGGGAGAGAATTCCAGCCATGATGCCGGAAGGGAGTTGCACAATGATACTCACAGAAAAAACTAACAGTATCATCACAAGATAATAGCCGAGTGCTCTGAACCAGTGTCCTTCTATGCGCTTTTTGCTTGCTCGTAAGGCAGCATACCCTGTCTTTCCCTCAACTGCAAGGAACACGAACGACAACATCCAATAAATTGAGAACACAATCCCAGGAATAATGAAGAGCATGAAGAGCGGGATGAGCAAGAGAGCAGTTAACACACAGAGCCAGACCGCAGACCAAAACTGCCCTCGAGCAACAGCAAATGCTTGCTTCCATGTTTTTTTCTTGTGTGCTAAATGGATACATGTCAGCACTAGTAATAGAGAGAACACACTGACAACAGCACCACCGATGCCGAGTGCCACGAAGAACGGGGTCATAACTGTCAGCACAGCGCTCACTGCAGGCTCTTCACCAAGTGCGACGATATCAGCTTCCATCCATACAGCTGTCGGCACAACAAGAATCGCCATGAACATATATGGAAGCACACCAAACAGCAACGTGGCGAAAATATACTCCTTCCACTTCTTGCCGAAGGTGGTGAACGTATCAACAATAACAGAGCCAAGGTCCATGGTGCAGAGAATTGTGAAGTGTATTTAACTACTTCGTTTCCGGAACTGCAGCGCTCTGCATGTACAGATCGAATGTACATGTCGCCTCTCCCCGCGCGTCCCCACTATATGGGAAGAGTTTGCAAGAAACAGTAGTACTTCCTGAATGCACAGCATCAATCTGAAACATATCGTCAGGCATATTGAACCTCGCTCGGATTAGCCTGATGGGATCCAAGTAAGAAGAAAGCTGTATAGTGTGTCGCTGTACACCTGTTTCTTCGATGAGTAGTCTTGGATCTAGTGTTGGGTCCCCGCGTAGAATACCCAATAACTCATTGAATCTTCTAGGAGGCGTTCCACTTGTGACATGAAAGTCCTTCTCCATATGATTAGCACACTAGTGTTAATTATAAACATTTCTACGTATCAGCAGCAATCGCATCATCGACGAAATCATCAACCTCAGAAGCATCAATTGCAAACCCTAATCCTTCTGAGCCTTGCAGTTTTGATTGCGCAATCCCAACAATCTCGCTGTTAATATTTACGATCGGACCGCCAGAATTCCCTGGGTTAATCGCGACATCGATCTGAATGAAGTCTGTCCCATCGAATTTCCTTCCTGTTGAACTGACAATACCTTCCGTGACTGAAAAATCCAAGCCAAGAGGATTGCCCAGCGCAACGACACGCGTCCCCACTTTTACAGAGCGAGCAAACGAGAGGTCAGGATACGAATCCTCAATCTGTAATAAGGCGAGATCCGCACGCTCATCAACGGCAACGATTCGCATCGCGTGTAATTTCCCATCATGAGTCTCCACGCCGCCACTACTAATGCCTTCGATAACATGGTAGTTCGTCACGATATACGTGCCTTCAACAAATACACCGGAGCCGCCACCTCGATTCGTCACGATAGTAACAACGCTCTCAAGCAATTCTTCAACAATCACACTGAAATCCTTTGACTGGATACTGATTGACTTCAGATCATCTTGTAAGTTCTGCAAGTTCTCTTCACTTTCTTTCTCCACAAGGTTGATTTTCCCTTCTAACCCTTGGAATTTCTTGCTCGTGTCTTCTTTGACATCAGACACATCCTCTTCAAGACTCGTAACCCCTGTCTCAAGCGTGCCCGTTCGTTCTTGGAGATTCGATTGCGTTTTCTCAAGGACGCCGATATCTTGCTGCAAGTCTCGCGATGTGGCAGCCAGTTGTGCTTGCACGTCGTTCAACTTCTCGTGTAACTGCACAGTATTGTAATACGTATAGCCAAGCGCACCGCAAAAGAGCACAATCATAATCACAAGTGACCATATGAAGAGCTTTTTCTCCGGTTTCATACGCTTTGCCATGTGCATAAGAGAAAAAGAAGGAGGTTTTAAGGCTTTTCCAAAAGCATTAAATACTGCAATATTCTTGTATGGATATGTACTACGTTGATACTGCGATTTGGAGAGATCTTTATGAAAATAGAACTGATAACTTTCGCCCACTAGGAGAGTGAGCGTTCGAATTTTTTCAACAGACAAGGATAACGGGGAAACATATACTGTATTCAGATATGGTCGTGGATGAACTAAAGAATGAGTATGATGAGAGAGATATACATTTTGCCCAACTTGATTTCGTCGTTGTGAAAAAACCAGAAGAACTACTTTATTGATACGCCGAATTTCTTTGCATATTTTCTTGCAACTTCTTCTCGAGTTGCATGAAGCTGCTTGTTACTCACACTTTTTCTTGCGCTGCCTTTGAACTCTTGCAGAGCGCGAAGTACAACATCTTCTTCAATACGGTTGATTTTTTCTCGCACCGCTTCTCGAATGAATTCTGTTCTATTGTTGTAGTTCAGTGGTTGGAGGAGCGCGTCAACTTTTTGCAGTATTTCCTGCTGTAGTTTGAATGTAACTGTATCCATATTATGCATGTAATACAATGGAATATTTAAATGCTTCGACAGAAGTGTACTTGAGGTAAATAAGAGGACGTCATGAGCACAAGAAAAAATTCTCAGAATTCCCAACAAAACTTATATTAAGAATAGAACAAATTTTTGAACATGCCTCGACATCGAGCTCGAACGATTGCAGGATTCTTACTCAGGGCATACACTTCAACTCATTTGGTTCTTGGTGTAGGTACATCAGCAGGGATCGTAGTGCAGGAAATGGTCGACCCACGAGTAAATGCAAGGTTTTCGGAGGAAGCTCATAACTTGCCTCTGTACGGGAAACTTCTAGTTCCAGGCATGTACTTGCCAACAGCGGCGTACAGGAGTATCAAGCGATAGCTACAATCCCAACGTCTTGTTCGTCTTTGTGATACTCTCTTCTTTGGAAGTGTCAGAGCACATTGCACGAATACAGTCAATATTATCAGGAACGACAATACTCTCCTGGTGCACCGCCATGGTAATGTACAAGGTATGACCAGAAACATTCACGCCTTCTTCCCATACAGCAGCTTCCATGAAGTCGCCGCGCATCTGTCCTAAGTCTTTTCCGAGTTCCATAACGTGTGCTGTGCTGTCAACACCTGCTCCTTTCGGCAGCACGTGCACTCTATCCGTATTCTTCAAGATATCCAAAACAGCTTCAGTTGTTACAGCTTCTGTGAGTTCAATCTGCAGTGAATGCGCGTGCATCAACGTCGTTGGCAGCTTAAATGCGACCGTACTGATATCAATGTCGGGCATGATTGTGTTCACGTCAGGCCCGTGGTGGCTCGGAAACTCGAATGTCGGCATTAAAGCGTTCATCACCGTCTTGCCTTTCTGGCCAGGATCTAATGAACGACGCATCAGTGTCACGGCAACGTGTCCCATCTTGATCTTCTCCTTCAGCGAGCCAAGGACACGAGACAACGCTGTTGTATTACAACTCACAACGCGAACATAGTCCTTTCCACGCGCTTCCTCAAAATTACAGCTCGCGTTAAACGAACACTCAACAGTCTCTGCCTTCTCACCACCTTGCAAAATGGCCTTCACGCCTGCGGCCTTGTACAGCTTCATGTTCTCAGCGCCCATCTTGCCTGGCGTACCATCAACAATCACATCGCACGCGGCAAAGAGATCTTGTACGGTGCCATCAGCCTGGACATCCGCGCTCGAGCTCTCCGTCTTGTAGAGCTTGAACCCTTTCTTCTCTGCAGTCATGATGCGCTGATTATAGGAGTGAACAGAAACGCCAACAAGCTCCATATCATCCTGGAGCATGACCGCATCTGCGACTCGCTTACCAATCGTTCCAAACCCAAAAATACCAACCTTTATCATTTTGTGAACCTCTTCGCGTTTTCTTTTAATGCCTCGAGTGCAGGGAGCGTGCCCTTCTCAATATATTTTAAGGTCGCACCGCCGCCCGTCGAGACGTAATCAAGATCGTTGTAAATGCCTAGTTTGTTAATAACGGTGATACTGTCGCCACCACCAGAAATAACTTTCCCTTTGATAGTCGCTAAGTGGTTCGCCAATGCATCCGTGTTCTTCGCGAACTTTTCTACTTCGTAGAGGCCCATTGGGCCGTTCCACACAACCGTTTTCGCCTTCGAAAGAATCCCTTTGTACTTCTTGACTGTTTTCGGTCCGATATCAAGGCCCATCTCATCCAATTTAATATCCTTGATGCCCGCAACACGAGTCTTCGCGCCCTGTGATGGTTTTTTCGCAAGCACAAGGTCGACAGGCAAGATGATATTCTTCTGTTTCAAGAGTTTTTTCGCGAGATGCACGTACTCGGGATTGAACTTTGATCTGCCAATCTCGTAGCCCATCGCTTTCAAGAAGTAGAAGATGAGGACGCCGCCAACGAGGATCTTGTCAGCTTTTTTCGAGAGTTTCTTTATCAATGGTAACTTTGTCGACGCTTTATCCCCTCCCAAGAGGAAGACAAATGGTTTCTTGACATTCTTGAAGTTCAGTGCATCTAGCTCATTCTGGAACAAGAAGCCAGCGAACGACGGCCGGTATTTTGGAATATCAACGATGGACGCGTGTCCTTGGTAACTCCCAAAGGCGTCATTCACGTAAATATCTGCGTAGCTCGCGAGTTTTTTCGCGAATCGCTGGTTGTTCTGCTCTTCTCCAGGATGGAATCTGAGGTTTTCTAACAGCACTAATTTCTTTTTTGGAATGGAGTAGCTGATGCAATCTGGCACGAAATGGCAGTCGTATGCTAATTCATCTCTGAAATGCCTCCAGACACCTTGGAGTGATTGCCTTCTGTCGTACGTGCCGTGCGGCCTACCGTGATGTGAGACGAGGATGAGTTGTTTCGCGCCCTTGTACAAGATATAGTTGATCGTTGGGAGAATCTGCACAATCCGTTGGTGGTCACGCACGTTCCCTTTCCGATCGAGTGGTACGTTTACGTCCACGCGCATGAGGACGCGCTTGCCTTTGAAATCCACATCCTTCACGGTGCGGTACTTTTTATTCTTTGTACGTGATCTCTTTTTCATCGACTCTCCTCACTGGTTTTTCGTTTTCTTGTTCCTCAACAGCATTCGCAACGAGACTTGGGAGGCGTGCAACGTAAAAGACGCCATTCCCTGCTTTTGTGGAAAAGCCCATCTCGCACAAGATAGCGGCGATGAACCCGTCAATATTCAATATAATTTTCTTTCCTTTTTGTTGCTCGAGTTCTTGTTCGATTGCGAAGGCAAGGTCAATAAACTTCGATTCGTATCCATGTTCCTTACACATGTCGTTGATTTGTGTAACTCTCGGATCTGCATCTTTGTGCACTTTATGACCGTAGCCGAAGATCACTTGCTTCTTCGCAAGGGATTCCTTGACGAAACTCGCTGCTGCATCGTCATTTCCTGCCGCAACACACTGGAATTGTTGCATTGCTGCTGAGATCGCGCCGCCATGATACTTGCCGAGTGCTAAAATGCCTGCAGCTGCTGCTGTGTTCAGGTCATTTCCTGTCGATGCAACAAACCTTGCTGCTTGGCTGCTCGCGACGCCCATGCCATGGTCGCAGCAACTCACAAGAATGGCATTGAAGATCTTGGATTCTTGTTCGTCTGGCATTCGCTTGCCAAGGAGGAGAAAGACAGCATCACTGAACGATGCGTTCGCTGTGAGATCTGAGAGTGTTTCTCCTCGGATAATATGCTCTTCATCTTGGAGTTTGCTGATGCTCGTTGTGTAGTTCATTGTAGTGCTTCCTGTACGAGTTCTGGAATTTGATAGTGGTAATCTGCGACGAGAACGCCTGCGTCTTGCAGGATTCGTTTCTTCGCGTTCGCTGTATTCTCCTTGTCCACGATCGCCCCCGCATGGCCGAGTGCGAGACTCCTATTTAAAGTCTCTGCGAATTGGCCGCCAATGAAGGCGATGACGGGCTTGGTGAACTTCTTTTCATGTACATGCTGTGCGACGTGTTGTTCGTACCTTCCTCCGAATTCGCCGAACATGACGACAGCTGCTGTCCCTTCATCTTGTTCAAAATAGTCGAGCACGTCCGTGAAGGTTGTGCCAATGAGCATATCCCCTCCTATGCCGACAACAGTACTCTGGCCGAGGCCTGCCTGCGTTAAAATATTGGCTGTTTCTCCTGACATACCACCACTCTTGCTGATAATGCCGATATTCCCTTTTGAGTAGGCTTCGTTCTGGCCTGGAAAGCCGATGCTGCCGATCTTACCAAGAGCGGTGTTCATGATCCCGATTGATGCAGGGCCGATGACGCGTTTTCCATTCGTTCGTGCATGTTCGATGAGTTTCGCTGTGTCTTGTACGGGCACGTTCTCTGAAATGATGATGAGTAGTTCGATCCCGGCGTCCATCGCTTCCATTGCAGCTCCGTACACGAAGAGTGGTGGCACGTACAGGACGGATGTGTTGATGGCTGGATCGTGCTCCTTCGCTTCTTGCACTGAGTTGAAGATTGGTTTGCCGTGGACTTCTTGCCCGCCTTTGCCTGGTGTGACGCCCGCACTCAGAGTGATGCCTGACTCTATCATTAATTCGCTTGCGCGTGTGCCTTCTTTGCCAGTCATACCCTGTACTAAGACAACGGTCTCTTTCGTTAACATCCGGACACCTTCTCGACGATGATGTGTGCTGCTTTGCTCATCGGCATTTCCTCTCCGTACAATGTGAGGTCGATATTGTGTTTGTCTGCTCGCTCACGAAGCATAGCGAATGCTTCTTTGTCTCGTGGCCCAGCTCTCCTGATCACAATAGGATAGTCTGGTTTTTTCTCAACGATAACATCCATGAAGCCGCCAAGTGTTTCGTACACGTCTGTGAAGTTTGCCTTGCCGCCCACGACAATACAGCCTTTCAAGTTTTTCTGACTTAACGTAAGTTCTGTAAGTCTTGCGACTTTTTCTCGTGGTGGATTCCCAGAGAACTCTGTGTAGTTTGCTGGTTTCCCGCCCGCTTGGACGATTGCGTCCATGGATGTGAGAGAGGCGCCACCGCCAATCGCAATCACAGCAAGATCGCCATTCATCTCGACGAACGTCTTGCCAGCTACCCCCCTATGATCGTGTTCGTCAATCTTCCTTGCTTCCCGCTCTAAGTCCGTGAGGAATGATGTGTCTTCTTGGATATCTTTGAACGCGTCATGTCTTTTCAGTGAGGCATCATCGATCGTGATTTTTGCATCTCCTGCGTAGAGACCTTCTGCTGTCTTGATAATGGGATTGATTTCCAACTGGATGCAATCGTTTTCCTTGAAGCAGTCCACTGCTTTTGTGATGAGTTCTTGGAGTTCTTTATTTTCAGTGATTGTTGGCGGATCTTCTGATATAGAGAATGGATGCTTTGTTACGTTTCCTGTTTCCTCGATGTCAATCCCGCCCTCTTCTGAGAAGACAATCATGGGGCCGCGTGTATCTGTGTCGTACAGCACGCTCAGAAAGTATTCTGCTTGCACGTCAAGCGCGTCTTCGACTAATATACTTGTGACTGGTGCGTTGTTGTACGTCTTACTGAAGAACTCCTTTGCGATTGTCTCCGCTGCTTCTTGGTTCTCAGCTTTCGCAATCAGTCCTTGTTTTTTTCTCTTGCCGCCAACGACTTGTGCTTTGAGCATGACGGGCCCTGTAATATTCAGTTCTTGAGAATTTGTGATAACAACGCCAGCGGGAACCCTGATGCCCGACTTCGTAAGCAGCTCTTTCCCCCTATACTCAACGAGCTTCATTCCTCTATGGAGGGCACTCTGACTGTTTAAGAAGGTTGTGGTTCTCGAGGATTTGTGCAAGAATTATGTTTGTGCTAGAATGCAGCTACAAAAGATTGTACTGCATTGGACTTCCTTTTGTCGTCATACGATCTTTGAGCATTAAGCCAATACTTCCATCTCGTGTAGTTGGATCGAATACGATTTTCGTTTCAACGTTGAGAGCTTTCAACCCGGCTTGTAATTCTTCAGTTCCAACGGATACTTCCCTGTACGCGGCGCTTGGATCAGCATTATCTCCCCAACGAAGGAGGTCTACCATCAAAACACCAGTATCAACAAGTTCTGTAGCTGCACCGTTTCGTAGTGTTGGAGTATCAACTGCGTCAAGAATAGTGGCTTTCACCCTTTCAGCACGTCTAGCTTTCTTTGCTTCTGGTAATGTGGGTCGTACGTAGAGGACATCTGCATCGAAATCGACATCTACGTATCCGTTGTTCGCCCAAGGAGTAAGTGAAAAAACACAAGAAATACCATATGGTTCCCATGCCTTCGCAAGGGGTCCAAAGCGGGCAACGGCTTCTTGATACAATTCTGCTGGACGCTCATTACCATTCTCCCCGTACACCAATGAATGTCCTCCGTTCCAGACAATATCACTTGCCCAATCGTATCGTGGATTGAAAACAGTCAATCGTGGTTTATCTAATGCTTGCTGGGCGTCTTGAGGAGGCATTACTTGCATCAATACCTCAGCTATTTGATCTAAACCCGAAGAACCTCTGTTCCTTCTTGCAGCTTGATTCGTGGTATTGATGAGTTGCACCGCATATGTATCATCACCGAGCTCCAACTGACAATTGATACCGAGATCAGCCAACGCTGCTGCGAGTTCTTCTTGACCTGCTCTTGCTTCTGCTTCGCTTCCGTATCCTACAGTAGAACTGCCGTTCCAAGCGAGATTACTCGTATCCAATCTCACGTGTTCAGGAAGCGCTGCGGCTAACGCGGCTTCATGGCTGCACAACGTTGCAGATGCTTTTCGATCTCTTCGTTTCGCGTTCCTCCATAAACGCTGAACTTCAGTAGGTGCTACGCCTTCCAGAGCCATTCTCAGGTGGAACCGATTAGCGTTTAAATGTTTTTCTCTCTTAACTACTTAAAGATAAGTACGAAAAGAGCCACTGGACATGCACGCGCAAAGTATATAAGGAAGTACTGTTTCTTTGCAGTATGAATGGGATGATAAGCGACCTCAAACTGCAGCAAATAGAAAAACGACTCGATACACAATTGAAGGATTTTGGAAGTATGAAACAGCGAGCAGAAATATACATAGTTGTGTGCTCGCTTTTTATGACACTCCCGATAGCGAACATGACAGTATTTGTGCAGAGCACACTTAGTGAAATAGGGTTCTCAATCGGCCTTGTTCTGCTCCTGTTCAGTATTCTCCTTATTTTACGAGGTGTCAACGTTACGAAGCCTACAGACTTAGTAGGAGTAGACTCTCGCGCGAAAACGAAGAAGGCATTTGTGCAAGAACTCACAGAAAACTATAGATTTCACATACGGCGGAATACACAAGTACGAGCAAGAGGAGAATCATTCCTTATTCTTGCAGAAAAATTTATAATGATGAGTGTGTGTATGTTCGTTGCAAGCATGCTCATCGGAATGATACTATGAAACAGAAAATGCCTTCACTCGGCTCATGGACAATTGGCGGAACAAAAAAACTCACGTGGGATGACTGGAAAGTCTTCTTTGGATTGAAAAAACCGTAGAATTCTCGATTTCGCTACTAAATCCTAACGAGATTCCCAGCGATGAATCCGAACATGACAATCGTCACGGCGCTAATAATCACGTACAATGCTGGACTCCGAAGCAAATTCACACCCAATTGACTTTCTTCAGCTAACGAATCAGCACCATTCTCAATCCCGTTCACCATGATCGTCAAGATATACGTGATCTGTACAACATAGATGCCAACAATCGCTTGAAAGTGAAACGTTGGGATCCCCCCAGCACCAAAGACTTCAAAAATCGCACCAGCACCGCCCGCAGCGGATAAATCACCAGTACTCCCCCCTAATTCTGTTAACTTCGCAGAGATTTTCCCAAGAAGAGAAGCAATCATGCTCGTAATTCCAATCACAATACCCGCAATGACTGGTGTTAAGAACGCAATCTGCGATTTCATACTTGAGATCACGTCACTCATTAGATCTTTCAACCGCTCATCCACACGGTGCATTTGCTTAATGTACTCACTCACGTTAATCAGTGCCTGCGAAGCAATCAACGGTCCTTTCTTGGAACTTTCCGAGAGCACTTTCATGCTACTTTCAATGATACTGCTCGGGTAAAACAAAATAGCACCCCGTTCTCGATCAAACAACGCATCATCAACACTCATACCGAGCTTTGTAATATTCGTCGTCACAATATCAAAGAACTCTCCAGTTTTCGTATCCTCAAGCACATCAGCAACTTTCGCAAAGGCGATCTCAGCAGGGATACCATCCCCTAACCTATTCCCGAGCTGGAACAACGCGGACGCAAACTCCTGCTCGAGTTCTTTTGTTTCATCTCGAATTTTGATAACGTTTCGTGCACGAGAAAAATAATAGATGCCGATCGAGACACCGAGACCAAGCGGGATGAGTAAGCTCATCAGAATAGCGCCAATACCGTACGGTCCGTTCGTTCTATCAGAGAGAGGATCTGAAGGATTTTTCGGCCGATAGTCGAGAAAAAAGAACGCTGCTTCTTTGTACAAGTCAGAATCGACGCGAGTTTCTAAGAGCGCTCCATCAATGAACACCCAATCATACTCTTGATTCGCGTAGTGGTACTCCAGAGGAAAAAACGCAACCAACAGCATGCCAAATAGAATAATACTACTCAATACGGCAGGAGAAACACGTACAATATCCTTCCCCCGAATCGTCAGATTAAATGTCTTGTACCGCTTGAGCGCGGGATTCACCTCAGTGATATCTGTGTTCCCATACCCGGTCGGCCGTGTACTCAAAATTGATTTCGCGAGCACGTAGACAAGTCCAGGCAACGCAAGATTGTAGACGATCGCCATGTGAAACCATTTCACACCCTCAATGAAGTTCACCATTAACGGCAGGATCACTAACCCTAGAATCGGCAAGATCACACCAAGCATATGCAACGCAGTTAACGGGGATTTCAAGTTGTGTGCGTAGTGCAACATTTTCTCATACGTTTCCTCAAGCATAACGTGCAACGATTTGTCTAGCATCTCTAATCGTCGCGCTTCAGAACCTTCTAAGAGCGATCCTTCTATCAAGTGCATGCTCTCAATGAATTCAGGATTCCACTCTTTCCATGTCTCGAGGTAAATATCCAAGCTCTCTTTCATGGAATCGTACTTGTCCGTCTCGATATCCCAGAGTATCTTCTTCATGTCCAACGAGAGTGGCGGCCCAAGGTGTTCCCCAGCAAAATCAATCGCCAGTTCCAAATTGGACGTATGACGCATGTACGTCACAACATAAAACACACAGAGCACCATTTGATTACTCGCACGCATCCGCCAATTATTCGCGAGATAAAACGGAAACTTCTGCAACGGAATGATGATGCCAAGCCCAACAATCACACCAAAGAGTAACACGAACAATGATCCGTACGCAGCAGGTGCTTCCGCGCCCAGTGCTGACGCAATGAGTATTGGTCCGATAAAGCAAAGTAACGAAACCAGGATAATCAACACGAGCGGGAACAAGATGGAGAATGCATACACACCACTTGGCGTCGTCGAAACATGACTCACGCGAAGTGCTTCTGTAAGTTTTTCACTCGTCGCAGGATCCGGCTTCAGGCTGAGTACACGTTCACTCAGGTTACATACCTTTTCATACAATGACATGTGCTTTGGCATGTACTGCTCTTTAAACTCTCGATACTGGCGAGAGGAAAGCTGTACGTGTTCTTCACCAAGACCTGTTTTGATGCGATCGACGTACTTCTTTTTCAAATCATCAACAGAGGGCATTACATCTCCTTCCGCTTCAACAACTCACGCTGCAGCCATTCATTCCACGAAAAATAAATCTCATCAGCGTCCAATTTCCCTACACGCTCGCGAACTTCCTCACTGCACCTGTGAAACGCATCGTTCGCAAGCACAACGAACGGCGCTTCTAGGAGGTCAAGATTCTCTTCAGCAACCTCGATGAGTCGTTCTTTTACCTTTCCACGGAGCATAATGTTCTCCCAGACCGCTTCCCAATCACCCGCCCACTCACGAACGTTCCCGGCAATCGACTTGATAATATCAGAGTCACCATTCAACAGCGCGTCTGTCGGCTCGAGCTGATCTGTTGCCGCATTATACTTCATCAGGTCAACAAACCCATTTTCCTTGAGCGGATCCTTCTCCCAATCTTTTCGCACTTCGGTGATCTGTGTCACTCGTCGCGCACTGTGCAGGCCATCGGCGGACTTGACAGGGTTTGCGACAATAAGAATATCTGTCGCCTTGAAACTCGTTCGCGGTACACCGAGATCGTTCACCACGCGATCGAAGACACCATACGGACTATCACCGTGAATCGTTCCTGCAACAATATTAGCAAGTGCACCAACACGCATCGCTTCATACAATGCTTTGGCTTCCTTGCTGCGTACTTCTCCAATGACGAGGGCAGAGTCACCAAGACGCAACGTTGTTCGTATTCCTTCATCAGCGGGCACCTCACTCTCTCCTTTGCTGAGCGCACCAGCGACCTTCATTGGCTGAATGTTATAGCCGAGGTTCCTGAGTGCACGTACGGGCAACTCTAACGTATCCTCAATCGTGATGATCCGGTATTTTCGCATCACTTCCACCATGATGCTGCCAAGCAGACTCGATTTTCCAGCACTTCTCGTTCCTGCAATGAGCATCGTCCTGTTGCCGTCAATCAAGAAAGAAAGCAGTCCTGCTGCCATCGTTGTTAACATGCCATTCTTAATGAATAATGGGAGCGTCCACGGCTTATCTCTGTGTCTTCTGAATGCATACGCAATCCCTGTCGGGTTCAGCGGTGGGGCAATCACACCAACACGCGCGTTCGCAATACTGGGGATCTCGATTTCCGTATCTAAAACGGGATCCGCTTCATCTAACGGTCTCCCACTCATGATCCTGAGCTTTGTCGCCCATGACTCACCATCCTGGACAGAGGGAAAGATATTCGTTTTGCACTCGCCGAACTCTTCATGCACCACATACATTGGGATCTGTCCCATCGGGCTATTCACGGTAATATCTTGCACTTTCGGATCTTCAAGTAAGACTTCAATCAGCCCGAATCCCACAGTATAGCGAATCAAAATGTGCGTGAGCTCTTCGAGCTCTTCTTCACGCAAGTGAATATGACGGATCCCAGCAAGCTCTTCGAGCAAGTCCTTGCCGACATTCACGAACACCTCACGTAAGCGATCAGGGTTCGCGAGTTCATCCTTCTGCGGCTTGTGCTCCGCAAGAATATTCCTCGCCTGATCCAAGAGCTCATATCGATCTTCTCCAATTTGGAATTCAGGAGGCGTTACATGGTACAAATACTGAATGTCATCATCAAGTTGAAAGATAATCACGCTATTCTCGCCAACATGATAGCTTGCGATCTCCCGCGCGCCGCGCGGTAAATTTGCCATTAACTTCGTGAACATGAAATCCGGCTTGATATTCGGACTGAAAACTCGCTTGTACACGTCCCTGTCGCCAATATGCAAACCTGGCAAGTGTGGAGATAATTTCGTAATGAGTTGTGTTTTCTCAAGAACCTCTGTGATATTCTCCAGGAGTTTGATGTACCTATGCTGTGCTCGCCGATCATCAGGTGCTGTCGTTTTCTCTAGTGCGATGCGTTCGCGCCTGATCGCTCTCTTTAAGAGGACAAATGCACCACCAGGATCCTTTCGTAGGCGGTGAGAAATAATGTCTTGTAGCTCAGCATACGCTCGCTGTGGATCAATCGTGCCGCCAAAACTCTTTAGCTTAACGAGACTGTACTGCTCACTGTGTTTGATGAATCGTGCGTACACACCTGCAATCTCTTGCAGGAGTTTTACCTGCGGATACTCGTACTCGTACTCTCTTCTCTGAGAGTAGACAATTTTTGTCGCATTCGGATTTTCAATGAGCAGATCAACTGCCATTGCCATGAATCGCTCCTCATCCTCAATACTGGGTACGATGGGAACCGATTCAGCGCTGATTCTGATAACTGTCTCATCGCCTTCCCGTTGCACTTCTGTTGCAAGAACGTCGTTTGCTATCAGCCCCACCTCTCGACGATACAGCCTGTGGTAAACTATATAAAGGTTGCTCCGTCTAAGACCTGTGAGGTGAGGGGTTGGACGATCATTTATTCTCGAAACAACAACCGCAGGCAAACGTACAGCTAACGAGCGTTGCGACGCGTGTGAAACTCGCAGAAGATAGGTATAGGAATTTGCAGAAGCGGAGTCAACTCACAGAGGACGCACTCCTCCAGTTCGAGAAGGAGCTACGGGCACAACTGCGTGTCGTGACACAGCAAGTGTCTGGCATGAGGAAAAAACTCATGGAAATTAGCACGACTGTTGATGCAATGCAAGGTGAGCTCAAGCACGTCGTGCAACGGCACGAACTCAAAGCGATCGAACGGTATGTAGATCTCTGGCAACCGGTTGACTTTATCACGAGAGATGAGGCAAAGAGGATGATGAAACATGGCTGATATACTGCCAAGAGTACAGGAAATGAAGCAACGAGGTGTTGGGAACAACCAAATCATCGAAACATTGAAGCATGAAGGGCACGCGAGCTCTGAAATCTTCGATGCCCTCGGCCAGGTGCAAACACCCGCCCCGCCACCAGTGGAATTGCCACCGCAACAATTACCGCCACAAGCATTCGGCGCAGATAACGAAGAACTCATTGAGGCAATTATCGATGAGAAGTGGAACGATTTAATGAGCGATATCAACAAGGTTATCGCGTGGAAGGACACGACAGAGTCACGCATCACACGACTTGAGCAAGAGCTCACAGATACAAAGGAGCAGTTCGACAAACTGCACAAAGCAATCATTGGGAAAGTGGGCGAGTACGACGAACATATTCTGAGTGTTGGGGCAGAAGTGAAGGCAATGGAGAAAGTATTCTCAAAAGTCCTCCCTGTGTTCACGGAAAACGTGGCAGAACTGCAGCGCATTACTGACAAGGTCAAGAAGCGTTAACTGATATTCTGTGTCAAGAAATATACGGCCAGTGAAGCTATGATTAACGTCACAATAAGACCGAGCACTTTCGGATGCACAAGCGTGTTTAAGAGATTCGTGCCATAGTCTGAGGTTGCTGTACTTCCTGGTTGTCCAGGCTGAATGACGCCACCTTGACCTTGTACGGGACTGCCGAGTTGTCCGCCAATGACAACCCCTCCTTCACTCGGACTGGAGAGTACGGGCGCCCCACCGCCTCCTGGCGTCAAGCCGGGACCGAATGAAAAGCCAAGACCCGCAATAATGATAACGACTGAGAAAATGATGATCCAATTGCGTATCATGGACCGTGGCCCCATCACCATCTGTGCTAACGAATTCCCGTCGATCTTCGAATCGGGCCCTACGCCGAAGAGCGTGAAGATGAAGAAGATCATGAACACCACGATGAACAAGATGATAAACCATGGGACGACGAACGCAATCAATGATCGCCCGGCGTCAGAGACGCTCACTAAGAGCGCAATCGCGAGCGCAGCAATCGCGTACGCACCCATCATCTTGTCGCCCATTGGCTTCTTCCATGAGAGGAGGCTGTAGACGAGAATAAAAACAAGAAGAAAAATAACGACGCCTGTGAACGCATCCACTAATCCGGCGTCGAGGATGCTCGCCACTTACTCTCCTCCGCCGAGGAGCTTGGCAAACTTGTCGCCGAATTTCTCCTTCGTCATCCGTTCCTTGTCGCTTTCTCGAGTTACAAGCCAGATGACGATTGCGAAGACCAAGATAACGAGCACGAGCGCCAGTGTATCGGGGTTATTCAGCGAGCGGAGGAAGCCTGGAAAGGACCACCACCCTGCTTTGGAACCGAAGATGTACGCAACGATGACGAATGCGAGGAACGCAACCCACCCGCTGAGACTATTGTCGCCAAGGGTGATCCGCTTCCCCATAACGCCGACAATCAAGAGTGCCATAAGGATTGCAATCACAACGACTGAGATGTTCGGGAGCGCATTATTCATCACTTCAACAATATCAACAAGCCCGCTTGTGAGAATAGCGTCGGTTGGATCTGGCGTGCCCCACAAGACGTGCGGGAAGATTGTTGCCAACCCGAGGACAAACGCGATCGTTCCGTTGATCTTTCGTTCGTCAAAGACTTTGACCTTGTCCATTATAGCGAATGTTACTGTAAAGACGAGGATGAATGGCAAGAGGATATCGTAGACACCGAAATCCTTCAAGCTGAGTAATGCGTTTTCAATTGCTGACATCGTACCACCTCATGTGCTTTCTGTTGTACCGTTTCCATTTTTTTTCCCACCTGATGCATCTTTCGTGATGAACATGATAAATGCAATGATAATGATTAAGAGGAGGAGAATCCCCATAAATGTGCTATCCCAGTAACTTATGGCGTAATTCCACGCGAATCCCAGCCACCCCACACCGTCGAGGAAGATGAGGATCACTGCGATGACCACTACAGCGCTCAGCCATGCTTTTCCTTTGATCTCAAATCCATGGTCGTCTTGCTGCTTGTGAAAGCTTGCGAGAAGCATCATAAGACAGATCAAAATAACGAGGATTAACGCAACTCTCGCGACAAGCACGTTGATGAGCTCCACGAGCTGCGCAGAGGCCACAACGAAGAAGCCAGTAATGAACGCGACCATCGCGTTCAAGTTCTTTCTCGGTCTCGTTTTGTCGTCGGCAGATTTCTCTGTGCCGAAGATTTTGCTCTTTTCTAAGACGCCGAAGACGAGTGTGAAGACTAAGAGAAAGGGCAGGACAACATCATAGAGTCCTATCTGGTCGAAGAAGACTAAAGCTTCTCTGAAGACACTCATGCATAGAATTTTGGGTCAGACGGTATTTAAAGCTTACGACGAGCAACACTTTTAAACAAATAAGCGTTTCTTTAGCATATGTCCGAATTCGAAACGTTACGAAAGGAACTTGCAGAATATGATGCTTTGAGAGATACAGTGATTAAAACTGCACGGGACATTGTCAAGAACAGCAAGCACGCGATTTACAGCTTGCACAGAAATGAAGTCAAGAAAGCAAAGGAGCAGCTCAAGGAAGCGGAGAAGATCACGAAGGAACTCGCTCCTGTGATCAAGAAGCATCCTTCCTTGCGACATGGTATGTTTTCCTCTGGGATGGAAGAGTACGCTGAGGCACGCGCATTCCTGCAATTCTTGGAGAACGGAACGCTTGTTTCTTGCAAAGAGCTTGGCGTGACGGTGGACGAGTACCTCCTTGGCCTGTGTGATGTGACAGGGGAGCTGATGCGGTTCGCTGTACATAAGGGCACGGAACGTGATACAAAAGCGGTGCAGGCAGCTCGTGATCTGGTCGATATGATTTTTGGTGAGTTGATGCAGTTCGACTTCCGGAACTCTGAATTACGGAGAAAGTATGATTCGGTGAAGTATAATTTGCAGAAGATTGAGAAAGTGTTGTATGATTTAGCGCTACAGTAAGTCCTCTGGTTTGACGATTTTGATACCTTCGTATTCTCTGATGTTGAGTAAGTGCTTATCAAAGGTGACTATGTAGTCTGCCTTTCCTGCTAGAGCACACGCGATGATGTGATCGTCATCCGGGTCATCATGCACAATTTGTGGAATGGTAGTTGGCTCGACGTCCTCTAAGAATGAGGCGAGTGCTTGTAATTTTTCATTCGCATCAGGGATACTATGATTGAATTTCCAAACGAGAACGTGCTTGCATTCTTCTTGTATTGTTCTCGACCAGTAGAACGTGAGAGTTTTTTCTCGGAGCAACTTTCGAGCAAGACTTGTTTTCCAAATGGCTGCGGATACTAAGATGTTCGTGTCCGGGACGCACGTTCGTACCTGTATTCGAGTGCCATGTTGATCACGTCCTGCTCTGTGAGGCCAAGTTTTTCGAGCTCTCGCTGGCTTTTCGCCGCGGATTTGTCGAGCCGATCGTTGGCTCTTTTCCACTCTTCTTCTGTCATTCGTTTGACTTTCTTGAGAATGATCATATCGTCCTCTCGTTGCACGGTGAACGCTGTTCCCGGATCGAGGTCTTCTCTGATTTTTCTCGGAATGACGACTTGTCCTTTTGTTGACATCGTTGTGATCATGCTGAAAGTAAGATATTCTTACTTTTATAGGTTTCGGTTGCATGCTCGTATGAATGAGAGGCGCATTAAGTGAGTGCTGCAGAGAAATCCGGAAAGGTTCCGGATGGGGCCGGAAATAATTCCCGTTTGCGTGAACTTTTATATACACCACGAGTTCCACGAGGAGTATGCATAGAACACACACGTGTGGTGAATTACGCAAGGAGCACGCTGGAGAAGAAGTAACACTCTCCGGCTGGGTCCACGTGATCAGAGAGCATGGCAGCAAGCAGTTTGTTGACCTTCGTGATAGGTATGGTGTGACGCAAGTTGTTCTCGAAGAAAAGGCAGATATTCGTCGAGAGACTGTGGTAAAAGTAACTGGGAAAGTTGTCGAGAAGCCAAAAGCGAATGAAAAATTAGCGACTGGCGAGATCGAAGTGCAAGCATCCTCTTGCAAGATTCTCGGACCGGCCGACCCGATCCCCATGGAGCCGGAAGCAGAGAATACAGAAGAGACACGACTCAAATACCGATACTTAGACTTGCGACGGCCGGACATGCAGGCAAAACTCCAATTCCGAGATGATTGCGCGTCCAGTGTGCGGAAACACATGCACGCACACGGCTTTACCGAAGTGGAAACACCAATTCTCATGAAATCCACGCCTGAAGGCGCGAGAGATTATATCGTTCCTTCTCGTCTGCACAAAGGAAAGTTTTACGCCCTACCACAGAGCCCGCAGATCTACAAGCAGATTCTGATGGTTGCTGGCATGGACAAATACTTCCAAATCGTCAAATGTTTTCGTGATGAAGATTTGCGTGCTGATAGGCAGCCAGAGTTCACCCAAGTGGACGTGGAGATGAGCTTTGTCGAGCAAGATGATGTGATCGCGCTTGGTGATGAATTACTGAAGAATGTGGTGAAGGATGTGCTCGGCAAAGATGTCAAAACGCCATTCCCACGATTGTCATATGCTGAAGCGATGGACAAGTACGGGATTGATAAGCCGGACGCGAGGTTTGAGCTATTCCTGCATACGCTGACTGAGCTTGTGAAGGATTCCGAGTTCAAGGTGTTCAGTGAAGCGCCCTGCGTTCGTTGCTTAGTTGCTCCCGCGCTTTCACGAAAGCAGATTGACAAATATACGGAATTGGCGAAAACCTACAAGGCGAAAGGCCTCGCATACTTACAGGTCACGAAAGACGGCGTTGACAGTCCGATCAAGAAGTTCTTGTCTGATGAAGTTGTGGATAAAATCGTCAAAGAGACTGGCGCGAAGCCAGACAGCACGATTTTGTTCGTTGCAGATAAAGAAAAAGTTGCAAATGACGCGCTCGCACACATTCGAAATGCGTTGGGTAAGCAGTTTGAATTATACGATCCTGAAGAATTAAATTTTCTTTGGGTGTTGGACTTTCCGTTATTCGAATGGAACGAAGATACTAAAGACTGGACGCCCATGCATCACATGTTTACCATGCCACACGAAGAGCATCTCCAATACTTGGAGTCTGATCCTGGCAAGGTCTTAGCGCAAGCGCACGATATTGTGCTCAATGGAACAGAAATCGGTGGTGGTAGCATCAGAGTGCACCATAAGGACGTGCAAGAACGTGTCATGAAGGCGATGAACATTTCTGAAGAGGATGCAAAGAAAAAATTCGGCTTCATGTTGGAGGCATTCCAGTACGGTGCGCCACCACACGGTGGCTTCGCTCTTGGTTTCGATCGAATGGTTGCGTTATTCCAAGGTGAGACTGATATTCGCGAGTATATCGCGTTCCCGAAGAACAAAGCAGCGCAGTCGTTGATGGACGACGCGCCTTCTGATGTCGAGCAAGAACAGCTGGATGAACTTCATTTGACTGTGAAGAAGTAATTAGGAGATTTTCGCGCGAATGTCTTTGATTTCCTCGTCTGCTATAGTTTCAATGATGTCGCTACAAGTTGTACGTGTCGTAGATGCATTTCGCATCATAAGTCCATAGAACTGATTCGGTATATGTGTATCAATGTCGTACTGTGCTGCAACTCGTGTTTTCGCAGCTTGACGAAAAAAATTGATATCTGCAGGCGTAAAGTATTTTTTTAGTAATACCTCGACAAATGTAATAGTGCACGCATGGATTTCGCACTTGACACCGATGCGTACGAGAATTGCATAGAGTGAAAAATAGATTGCATAATAAGATGTAACGATTTTCCAATCTTTCTCTGAAATTGCCTGTAGGGTTTGCAACGACGCTCGTGCTTTCCTGAGATAGCTTGTTGCGAGTGTTCTACTTGGTTTCGTGAGTTCGATACCGTTTGTTATCTTACAACATTTTTTGATGTGCATGGCCGTGCATCACTGCTCGAACGAAGTCTTCTGCTCCGCGGAGTATGATGTGGTCATTACGGATTTCGTGCAGTAATATATCAGTTCCGATGATTTTTCCGAAACGTTTCCGGCGGTACTCGAAAATTTGTATCTCTAGGTGATATATTTCGGAAATCTTCCGGATTTCCTCATGATCACATCTTCCCGCGACAAAAAGATCAAGATCTGAGGTCTTTTTTTCGCTTCGCTTTGCATAACTGCCAAAGATGAGAACGATTCCTTTGCAATGCTCGAGCACTTCTTTAACAATGTGTTTGATGTGAGGTTTTTCTTTGTAGAACTGGAGTGTTCTGAGATGTTCGACTGCTGTGACGAATTGTTGCACTGATTCTTTGTTGTCAAGATGTAAATGGTATTCTGCATTTCGTCCTTTTGTTGTTCTGTAGAGGAGATGCTCTTTTTCTAGCTCTTTGAGAATGTTCGCAACTGTTTTTTGGTTGAGGTTTTTTTCTTTCGCTATCTCGCTGCCAGTTAGTTTTTTGTCGTATTTTTTCGTGAATTCTTCAATGACGGCTATTCTTTTCTTATCTAGTAACATTTTACTTATATAAGTAGAAGGTTACTTATAAAGGTTGTCACTATGTTTTTAAACGATGCGCAGCTTCTTTGAGAAATGATGTACCAGAAAATCATTACGTTTCTCGATGAGCATGGCGTAGAATATGAGCACTTCGAGCATGAACACGTGCATTCATCTGCGGATGCCGCGAAGGTGCGCGGAACGAAGTTAGAAGAGGCTGCGAAAGCGCTGATTTTGCAATCAAAATCCGGAAAGATTTTCCAATGTATTGTTGCCGGCCACAGAAAGTTAGATTTGAAAGCGATCAAGAAATTAATAGGAGAGAAGAATATTTCTCTTGCACATCCTGATGTTGTTTTTCAGGAAACAGGATGTAAAGTGGGGACCGTGCCACCGTTTGGCAATCTATTCGAGAAACCCTTGCAGGTGTACGCTGACAAAGAATTGTTGACAAGAGATCATGTTTGTTTTTCCGTCGCTTCCCACAATCATAGTGTGCGAATGAAATCTGCAGATTGGGCTCGCTTAACAAATGCTGCCGTGCACGATATTGGAAAGGAGTAGCTATTCAAGCACGACCATTGTTTGTGTTTCCTTGACTGCATCGATGTTTCTCAGCGTTTCAATAACGAATGTTTTGAGTGCGGTGATATCTGTTGCATAGACGCGCAGCACGATATCTGTTCCGCCAACGACAACGGCTGCTTCTGTCACGCCGTCCATTGCTTGTATTTTTTTGGCGATCTGTTCCTGGGTCAAGTTCTGTTGTTTTAACGTGTTGTAGTCGATGGTGACAAGAATGTATGCGCTCACGTTGAGGCCGATTTTTTTCTTGTTGAGTGTGACGGTGTACGTGTCGATGACCCCTTCTTTCTCGAGTTTCTTGATCCTGTGATGCACGGTCGTGATGGGGATTCGTGTTTTCTTTGCGATTTTTTGCGTCGATAACCGTGCGTTTTCTTTCAGCGCTTCGATGATTTTTTCGTCTTTCTTGTCCATAGATGGAATGAATGTTT
The DNA here is from genome assembly GCA_028818155.1 of Candidatus Woesearchaeota archaeon. GTDB lineage: Archaea > Nanobdellota > Nanobdellia > Woesearchaeales > UBA525 > UBA525. Next base: position 28,084 of record JAPPOH010000008.1, read on the forward strand.
CATTTTCTATATAAAAGTATCTATTTATTGCAATATTTTTCAGTTTTTTAGGATTAAGTATATGAATAATGTGACTATTTCGAAGTGGTAATTGGGCATGGAACATGGCGATACAAAACACAAAGCGACTCGCAGAAATTGTTGCAGAATCAAAAAAACAATTTCGAACATTTTTGGAAGACGAAATTGAAGACCCAAAGCAGGTTGTAGACTGGACCCTCGGCAAACATACAAGGGACAGAGAAAAAAACAGAATACTTGTCCTTTACACAGGCGGGACATTAGGAATGGAGTACAGAGACGGTGCTCTTGTTCCGAGTCTCTCACTTGAGCAATTACTAGAGAAGGCAAACCACGTTGTTAACATCGAAAACCGCTATGAAATCGAAGGCTACCATATATCACACATAGACAGCACAGAAATCAACGTGAAAGTGTGGAAGAACATTGCCAAGACAATTAAAGAACGCTATCAAGACGTTGATGGTGTTGTGGTTTTGCATGGTACAGACACGATGTCGTACACAGCATCAGCACTTGCATTCATGATGCAGCGCCTGTCAATTCCAATCGTATGCACAGGCGCCCAAATGATTATGGAGAAAGACGGTTCCGATGTTGTTTCAAATCTCACGGGAGCTTTAGCAGTCGCCGCATCTGACTTAGCAGAATCAACACTTTACTTCAACGGCAATATTTACAGAGGAGTTCGTGTAGAGAAAGATGATGACTCGCGATTGCATGGCTTCAAGAACTTAACAGGGGGACCAATAGGCCACTTGGGAGGACATGGCGTTGAATTGTATCCAGGAACGTTGTTACGAGGGACGTATACTCCGAGAGACTTGAAGATGCAAACAGACCTTGCAACAAGCGTCGTTGAAGTTGTAGTGAGCCCCCTTACATCTACAGATGAAGTAGCTTCGGCAGTGCAAGGAGGTGACTGTCGGGCACTTATTCTCAGATCGTATGGACCGGGAAACGTGCCAGGTTGGTATACACCACTCGTAAGATTCCTCACAAAAGAAGAAAAAATACCAGTCTTCCTTTCATCACAGTGTTCGGGCAGTGGTATTTCTCCCGAAGGGAGTGTGTATGCAGTTGGAAAAACGATCGTCGACGCAGGAGGCGTTCCTCTTGGAGACATGAGCCCATCAGCCGCAGTCACGAAATCAATGCATGTAATGGCGCATCACACTAGCATGCGCAGGATCAAAGAAGAAATGATAGGCAAGAGCTACGTTGGAGAGATCACAATACCGAGGTAGGAAAATGACAGAAAACAGTGTTGATATTTTCAGAGATGTCTCTATAGGAAGGGAGTTAGCTAGGTTCTCAGGCTCTGGGCGCACTATTCGTCGCGATGATTTCTATCACAACGCACGTGGTAAAGCGAGATTCAATGACCTATTGACCCTCGGAGATGTCGCAGATGCAATCGAAGCTGGTATGTTCGGGAAAACCTCAATTTCTGCCGAGCAGGTCACTGCAGCATTTGAAAATCATTACACTCCTCGAACAAGTATGCTTGATCTAGAAGCGCTTCTATTCGAAAACTGTCCTACTGTGTATCGAGAGGCATCTAAGGCTGGCAACGCTCCTTTCGTCGATATTCCAGAACCTCCAGATGGCCTACATGCATTCGATTGGTATAAGGTGCAAGCGTTCGAACCGGCGCTCAGTTCTCACCTTCATGTGCACAACGGACTCAAGGACAGAAAACTCTTACACAAACTATCGGAGCGCCGAATTAGCGATGCACTCTTGCCACTTCTCACGTATCAAGGAGGTGGAGGTGATGCCGCACGTAAGTCGCCTGCAACGAAAGCATCACATCATACAGTGGTGCGCAGAGAAAACCACCCTGCAGGACCTGGAATTCCACAAGGATTCGCATACGATTCAGACACATTTCAAGTGAGTATAGGGCCATATGCTCTAGTAGATTCTTCTGGTATAGAGCTCGTAGTCGGAACACAGTATTACGATGGAGCTATCGCAACTCATTGGCAAAGATTCGTAGAAGGAATTCCGAGTACTAAGCATCACAGCATCTACCCGAACAGAACACTAGAGATAAAAAGATCAGAGATCATCAATTCATCTGGAGTGGAGGTAGAGATACTAGGGAAAAATGTAGCACCTTTACTCCAAGCAGCTATTTTCAACAGCGTTTCAGAAACAGTGATATTTCCTAAAGGGTCAGGCATGGGTGATGCAGACGTCGACTTGTTCCTTGAACGATCAGAGGTGGAGGAAGGTGTTCTGACGATTGAAGAGGATCACAAGATAGGAGTAGTATATCATTGTATGGGATCCATACGTAGAAGACCGGAAACGGGTGTGGTAGTTCGTGTCAATGATAACAGCACAGTGCTACTTACGCCATACGAGATAGGTTCCTGGGCACAGGTGCATAGAGATAGTCGCTTAAACAAGCGAGGAAGGTACGTCGAAACAGGCGATATTGTAGACCTTGAAAAACCATTCCTCCATTTCGATGCGATGCTTATGTGTGATATCCGAACAACACCTGTCGTTGCTATGCCTGTTCAAGAAGCAAAAATACTACGAGCAGGATATGAACGGGCATACCTTGAAGAAACTCCAAAACCAATACAGAATATTGGAAGAGTTCCAAAGTGTTGGGGATCTTCCATTCGGGGATATGTTCTTGGATCTAGAATAGAAAGAAATAGTTGAGTCAAAAGGTAAAGATTGCATGAACCAGAAACAGTCATTCAGGAGCGAGACTATCATTTCTGTGTTGGGAACATGAGTTGAAGCTGTAGAAATAAAATTCCATTTCTCAACTATAAATAGAATATTCATTCCATATTATTTCATTTTTATTGTATTTTCAGCAATATATGCAACAATTTGTTGAATAAATTTATATATTACGTAGTATCTACCAATGAGATGACACGAACGAAATACACGCAGAAGCGATTGAATCGTTTGTAGATACTTCTCTCTTGGCTTCGTAGCTCAGTTGGTGAGAGCGTTTGGCTGTTAACTTTTGCAGGAACCAAAAGGTCGATGGTTCAAGTCCGTCCGAAGCCGTTCAAGGTGAATACAATGTGTGGCATAATAGGAATATTCGGAAAGCATAGGCGAGCACAGGCGCTCAGTATGGCAAAAGCAATCAGACATCGCGGTCCAGATCATACAGGTATCTACGAAGATGATTTCTGCACACTCGTACACGAACGTCTCGCTATCATGGACCCAGAGCATGGCGACCAACCATTTATCGACAAAAAAACTGGGAGAGTACTCATCCTCAACGGCGAAATCTACAACATTGAGGAACTGAAGCAAAAGCTCAAGAAAAAGCACGAGTGGCAGAGCGCGGTACCAGATGAGGCACTCTTGTATTTGTACGACGAGTACGGAAAGGAGTTCATCGATTGGATAGATGGTATGTTCGCGTTCATCTTGTATGATCCGAAAACAAAAGAGTATCTCATTGCAAGAGATCACATTGGTATCGTCCCACTCTACATCGGGCAGGATGAACACTGCACGTACATCGCGAGCGAAATGAAAGCAATCCCATGCGAGCATGTCGAAACATTCAGGCCAGGACACTACTACGCGAAAGACGGCTACGAGAAATGGTACGAGAAACACTGGATGACACAACACCCAGAAGGACATGCGACACACCTCAAAGAACACCTCGAGAAATCAGTTAAGCAACAAATAGTGGCCGACGTCCCCTTCGGTGTCTTACTCTCCGGCGGACTTGACTCGTCACTCGTCGCGGCAATCGCACGACAATATGTTGCGGAACTCCACACATTCTCCATCGGACTGCAAGACTCGCCAGACCTCGCAGCGGCGAGGAAAGTCGCAGCTGCAATCGACAGCACGCACCATGAGTTCACATACACAATCCAAGAAGGGCTTGATGCACTCTCGGACGTTATCAGACACATCGAAACATTCGATGTCACATCAATCAGAGCATCAACACCGATGTACTTGATGGCGAGAAAAATCAAAGCGCGAGGCTTCAAAATGGTACTCTCAGGAGAAGGCGCTGATGAGATCTTTGGCGGCTATCTTTATTTCCATATGGCGCCCTCCGCAAAGGAATTCTGGGAAGAGACAGTACGAAAAGTACTCGCGCTCAGTAAGTATGATTGCCTGCGCGCAAACAAATCCATGATGGCGTGGGGCGTAGAAGCGCGCGTTCCATTCCTCGGCAAAGAGTTCGTTGACTACGCAATGCAGATAGATCCAGAAGCAAAACGCTGCGTAGGAAGAATCGAGAAACACCTCCTCCGAGAAACATTCGAAGATCATCTCCCAGAAGAGATTCTCTGGAGACAGAAAGAGCAGTTCTCTGATGGTGTAGGATATAGATGGATCGATTCTCTGAAAAAACACGCAGAGGAAACAATCACAGACAGACAACTTGCGCGAGCGCACGAACGATTTCCGTACGCGACACCGCAAACGAAAGAGGCGTATCTCTATCGAGAGATTTTCGAGCAGCATTTCCCCAGCGAACATACAGCAAAGACAGTCCCTGGCGGCCCTTCCATCGCATGCTCAACAGCAACAGCATTCGAGTGGAGTAAACAGTTCAAGAAAATGGGTGATCCCACAGGGAGAGCGGTGAGTGTACATAAAAAGGCGGTGCAAAAAATATGATAGCGCAAGAACTACCAGAAGAAGTCAAACCAACAGAAGTAGTGTCTAAAGAATATGAAGATTTAGAGCACATACCAGAAATTCGGTTCTTTAAGTGGGGGAGGAACATGAAACCACGTGAGCGGGCGCAGCAACTTGGTATACCTCCTGAGCATTCTACAAGAACAAGATATTTTCAAGTCTTCAAACAAGATAACTTTATATTGCAGTATGGTGCTCTTCTATCTGCAGTAGATAGATTAGATATGAACAAACTACGAACTGCAATTGCAGAGGTAGATGCGTTCTTTTCTACTTCCCATACCTTAAAGAAGGCACAAAAAGAGTATCTTCCCAGGGGAATGGATTCTTTTAACTTTGCTCCATTTCTTCCCTACACGCTTTCGCCGAGAAACCAAGAAGCCGGTTTGAAGAGTGGAATTAGAGGTATTTTTGTCGATGAAAAACTTGGGCGAGGGCCGGTCGAAATTGGTGTTCCTGGAAGAAGAGACGCATCTATATATGTGCCAATAAGTGCAATTATAGACAGCGACGCATTGCTAGAATATCATTTCGCGGATATCACTGGAGTGAGAAGAGATCACCCAAAGAAACACATTCCACGAAAGGAAGTCAGACACGCAGATAAAAGACTAGCATCCCATCGATAGCTATTAAAACGAACGAGGCATCCACATGACTATGACAATACAAGACGCAATCGAGCAAGGAACGGGAGACGCACAACTCAGAGGCTGGATCTGGCGAGAGCGTGGCAGTAATAAGATGAAGTTCCTCGTCCTTAGAGATAGCTCGAACATCATCCAGTGCGTCTGTAAACGAGATGATTTCTCTGATGAACAGTGGGATGCGATCGACAAACTCCAAGTGGAAGCTGCAGTGGAGTTAGAAGGAACACTCAAGAAAGACGACCGCGCACCAACTGGCGTTGAACTCACGGTAAAGAAACTCACGATCGTCGGAGCATCAGACACATTTCCGATCACAAAGGACCAAAGTACGGAATTCCTTGCAGATAACAGACACTTATGGTTGCGAAGTAGAAAAATGACCGCGATCCTAAAAATCAGAAGCACTGTCTTCGGCGCAATCCACGACTATTTCAGGAGCAACGGTTTCTACGAATACCAAAGTCCGATCTTCCAGAGTGTCCAATGCGAAGGAGGCTCAACCCTATTCAACGTCCCCTACTTCGGACAAGAAGGTGTGTTCCTCGCACAATCATGGCAACTCTACGCGGAACCCGCAATCTTCTCGTTAGAAAAGATTTACACGATGGCACCCTCGTTCAGAGCAGAAAAGAGTAAAACATCGAGACACCTAACAGAATACTGGCACGCAGAGATGGAGATTGCGTGGGCAAACTTCGACGATGTTATTGATGTGGGGGAAGGAGTCTTGAAGCACATCACAAAAACGGTTCTTGAAAGAAACAAGCTCGACTTGGAAGTCTTAGAACGGGACATCAGCAAGCTAGAACCGGTCACAAAGAAACAATTCCCGAGGATGACGTACGACGACGCACTCAAAATACTGAAAGACAAATGCGACATGGATGTCGAGTGGGGCAAGGACCTGAGAACAGTCGAGGAAGACAAACTTTCAGAACTCTACGACACGCCAATCATCGTCACACATTACCCGAAGAAGGTCAAGGCGTTCTACATGAAAGAAGCGCCAGACAACAAAGAAGTTGTCCATGGCGTTGATTTCATCGCGCCAGAAGGCTACGGGGAAATTATCGGCGGCTCAGAAAGAGAATCAGATTTAGAATCCATCAAAGAACGCCTTAAAGAGATGGGTGAAGATGTCAAAGAGTACGAATTCTACTTAGACACGAGAAAGTATGGCTCTGTCCCGCATGGTGGCTTTGGCATGGGTACAGAACGAGTCATCGCATGGATCTGTGGCGTAGAAAACATCAAAGACACAATTCCTTTCCCGAGAACGATGCTGCGTTGGACGCCTTAGCGGAGAGATTTGACATCAGGGACTGAAGGACTCTGTCTATAAACGGACGTTCCTTTCGGAATCATAGATGCGACATTGCGTGATTGACAACCTCGCTTTCTCTTCGGAGGCTGCGCTCCTGAATGTGGATCGTATCGTTTCACTGTATTTCGAACCGTTTTTTTCGGGTCAATAAGCGAATACTCGAACGAAGGTTTTCGTGTGAGTTGTTCTACAATGGAAAGCTCTCGATTTGTTGCTCGAGGATCTACTTCCCGTTTTCCCTGCAGTTGCGCTCTCTCCTTCAATGCAGTGTATTCTTGTCGTCGGAAGAAACCATACACTGCTGCTCGGAACGCACCGCCACCTGTATCAACACCAGAACTGCTTGGTTTCGCAGTAACAAGATCGTCAATATGTGCTTGTTGTGCAACTCTGCCAGGATCGACTTTTCTTTCCTTCGAAAATGACGTGCTGCGTTTGTACGCATAGTCTCCCATATCGCGAAGATATTGGCTTACTCGTTTAATTCTCGTCGAGGCGTACTCGCTGGCTTTTTTGGGTGCAGTGCCGAGTTGCGCATAATAACTTGCAAGATGTTTTTCTCCTTGAAGTTTTGCTGCAAAGCTCGAAAGCTGCGCGCTAGGCGATCCAAGGACTGGCCCTGATAGGTTTGCTGGTTCCGGAAACGCGAATGAGCGCATACCACTGGCAAGTGACTATTTATTTATAAATGCTTCCAAACATATTTAAAAACGATTCACGACGAGTAAGCATGCCTGGCGCACTTACACACCTCGGCGTTGCGCTCATCGCCGCAGGAATCGTGCATTTCATCCACTACAGAACAGAATTTTCTCTCGCTATCTTCCTTGGCAACCTCCTTCCAGATGCACTCAAATTCGGCTTCACGGCGGCAAAACAGCTCACACTGAGTATCTTCTCTGTCGAGCACGATAGCTTCTTCCACACAATAGCACAAATAACGGGTAGCTACACGAATTGGTTCACGCTCGGCTTCTTTCTCTTCGGAACACTCATACTACTCTACCATTTCCATTATATCAAGAAAAAAACTATGGAAGAGTACGATGAACTGTATGTGTTCTTGCTTATTGGTATTATTACGCATTTAATCCTTGACGCTTTAATCAACGAAACCGGTCCGTGGTTCTAGTCGACACTTTTAAAAAGACGTCTTCTCGAGAATAAACTTGGGTGTTTCGGTGGTACACAAGAGGATAACACTCGCGCTAGTCCTAGTGCTACTCCTGCCCTTTTTATACGCAGCAACCTCAACCACTATCACAACACCAACGAACAACACATTTCTCACAGGAAACACAGACATCAACGCCACGTTTAACGGCACGACAAACATCACTATTCTCTACAATGATACAACACTGAACACATCAGTAAACGAATCAGGATCCTATTCCTTCACGTGGCCAACAAACAACGGCTCATTCCCTGACGGGGTGTACAACCTCACTATCATTGTCGTGAACGAGACAAACCAATCGGATAACGACACAGCGTATGTCAGTAACCTCACAATTGACAACACCCCACCAACAGTCACAACACTCACCGTCAACGACACAACACCGCTGAGCAACGATACAACGGTAAATTTCAGAGTCAATGTATCTGATACGAACAACGTCTCACTTGTACAACTCTCAAGCGGCGCAATCAACGCGAACATGACACGTATCGCAGGCGATGTCTTCAACGGCATGTACGAACTGAACACATCACTCGCAACGTTCGCCTGCGTGAACGAATCAGTCTGTACGCTCAGCGTCCTTGCTGATGATCTCGTCTCGAATAGGAACGACTCAGTCAACACAACCCAGTTCCCAGTCTTCACAGACAGTATCCCGCCACGGATCCTCTTCAACGGGACAAACGTCACAACAGCAGCAGCAGGAGACAATATCACGATCGCAGCACAATGGCAAGAAGTAGCATTCATCAGCAACACCAGCTACACAGCCACGTTCGACAGATACAACGGCGCGGCATTCGCCTCAACACACCCATACCTCCAAGTATGGTCAAACAGCCTTCTAGAAACGAACTACACGAACGTCACGTACAACGTGAACGGTTCCGATGAAGGACAAACACTCACCTTTCGAGTAACACTAGAGGATACGAGCACATTCACGAACACAACTGAAAACCTCACCGTAACAATCAGCAATAGCTCCCCCACAGCAACGCTCATCTCACCATTCAACACCTCAACCATTGCGGACACAACAGGTATTGTGCTCGAATTCTTCGACCAAGGAAGCGGCATCGATCTCACAACATTCACGATCAATATCACAAACGATGCCGTGAACACCTCAATAAACTATACGTCAAACAGCTCACTCTTCAGTTGCACAGCAAACACAACAACAATCACCGACAACCAAACGTGCACCGTTTCACTATCGCCATTCAGCGGCAATATAACACTCAACACACACGTCGAAGACCTTGTAGGGAACGAAGTGAACACAACACTCGCATACTTTATCGTGCAAGCACCCGACATCGTGAATATTTCCGCAAACAATCAATCGCTTGCAGTCACAACACCAGATGCGAGCATCAGCGCGTCAATCACAAACACGTCAAGAGAAATCACGCTCAACTGGAGTGTGGATGTGAACACAGCGGTGAACCAAACAACGATCGCTTTCGTGAACGTGACAGACCCGCAAGCAATAGTAAGAACAACGATACCTGCAGGCGTTCTCTATAACATTACCGCCGGAAAGAATTACCTTACTATTAACACAACACTGAACAACTCTCCAATCACAGAAACGGTTCAAATTAACTTGACCGCAAACGTCCCGCTCAACATCACATCGATTGCAGCACAATACACAAAGGATATGGTGGTGAGCTTTAACGTCTCAGAGAACGGTATCGATATCACAAACGCGACGCGACAAGTCGACACAACGCTTGAACTGCTCGTGAACGTGACGAACACAACATATCAGGCTGAGTTCAACTACACAGAAGTGAACGGTACAGCGGTCAGATGGAACGCATCCAGCGACGCATTCAATGCAGTCGCCGCAACTGGAGCACGGCTCTCAGAGCTCGGCAACAGAACATTCACGAACGTGTCATTCGTTATCCAAAGCGCCGGCCAGACAGAGTTGTTCTTCGACGAACAGCAGTACAGGGTGCACGTTGAGCTCAACGTCACACTGACGAACCTTACGCCATACTACACGTCAGATGACAACATATACCTCTTAGAGGCGTGTAGCGCAGCACCAACAACACCAATCAATGATTCAGACGCATGCTACCTGAACGGTACGAATACAACAATACTATATCTTCCGGCATTCGACAGTGGCGATGAACTATTCTTCGGCTCACCGAACGGCATTAACACAACACTCATTACCAATACGACAATCAATCAAAGCGTTATCCCACTCCACATCAGTGTCGCAACTATACTTCCAAACACAACATTCTGTACGTACAACGTGAGCTCTTACAACGTAACATCCGGAAACTCCACACAAAACGCAACAGCAACGCTTGGACCTGACGTGTTCACAATCAATGGGTTCCAATGGTCATACCAGCAAAATCTCACAGGATACGAAGACGGGTTATACAACTTCAGTCTCACGTGTGCAGAACAACTTGGCAATACAGACACAGTGACAGCAACACTGAACATCACAGATACAACACCACCAACTATTTCACAAGTCACATCATCAAGTGTCGGACAAGACAGCGCAACCATTTCCGGTATCGCTGACGAAGTCGTCACCTTTACGTTGAAATACAGCACAGACGAGGACGATCTAAGCCTTTCAGAGGCAGGCACAACAGGCACAGCAGAGAGTATCGACCTCGAGGATCTAAGTGCGGGTACAACATATTACTTTAACCTCACTGCATGCGACATAAACGGACGCTGTGGCACATCAGCAACACTATCATTCACTACTGGAACACCATCTGTTAGTTCAGGAGGTGGTGGCGGTGGTGGTGGCGGAGGAGGAGGCGAAAAAGAGGTACTGGAAGGCACTATTGAAGAAACAGAAACTCGACTCTGGAATGCTGTCGCTTCAGGTCCTATCGAATACGATCCAATTGGTGTAGCATTCACATTCCTGAGCGTACACTTCGACAAAACAGCAACACGCGTTTCATTCACGATCAATCAGTTCGTCGGAAAACCAACATCGGTTGATCCAGCACCGAACACGATCTACAAGTATCTTGAGATCGAACACAAAAACACAGATGACACGTCAAAACACATGCTTGAGTTTCGTGTGCCGAAGTCATGGCTCTTGGAAGAGCATATTATTGATGATACCATCGCCTTTTATCGCCTCGAAGAAGACTGGAAGCAGTACAAAATAGAGAAAATCGAGGAGACTGACATCGAGATGCAGTACCGTGTCAAACTCCCAGGGTTCAGCTTCTTTGCAATCGGAGGGGAAGCTGACAAACCGGCTGTGGTGGTGCAGCAGAATCAGACAACGCCACCTACAAACACAACACTGGAAGTGGAAGAACCAGCAGCGCCTGTAGAAGAAGCACCTACGCCCTTCGTGTCCGCACTTGACAGAGAGGTGAAGAAGGGCATCCCGCCACTTCTTACTATTATTGGCGTCCTTGTCATAGTCACAGCGCTCGTTCTTCTGGGCCTCCAGCAGTACAAACTTCACCAAAAGAGAAAGAGCGACAATGAAGTCAAGCTACAAGAGGAGATCCAGGAACAACAAGGAAGAATCACGAAACCGCTTGACAGGCCAGCAGATCATGATCCAATGGCGCAACTGCACGCATATATCGTGCACATGCGTCAGAAAGGATTCCCAGATGAGCATATCGAGAAGCGGCTAAAGCATATAGGTTGGGATGAAGTCATCATAAGTCAGGAGATGCTTCGAGACTAAAGTGATTCTTTAATCTCCTCTAACTGACCAGAAATGCCATATAATTGTGTCTTTACATAATTCGGGATATTGACGTCAGCACTAATATCCTCAACAAGCTCGAGCGCTTTCGCAATTTTCGTCTGCTCATCTCCTGACTCGCGCAATTCTTCCATCATGCGTCCGAGCTTCTCCTGTACTGTTTTCGGTGTTGTGCTATCCTCAAGCAGATAGTCCACTGTTGCTGCGACTTTCTCATACATTATGCATCACCAAGAAGTGCTTGTTGTTCTTTCTCAAGCTGCTGCTGCAGTTTTTGCTCTTGTTTCTCAATACTCGCGATCCTCGTTGTGAGTGATTGTTTTCGCTCCTGTAACTCTTCTTTGAGTTTCGCAGGATCCGCCTTCAGCATAATACTCCCGACAAGTTTGTATGCTTCTTCTTCATCAGTCAGCTCGTGCAAAGCGCTCTCAGCCTCGTTGAGCTGTGCCATGTAGGACTGCTTCTGCACGACGTGTGTGTGCAATGCCCTTTCGATTTCTTCAATTGTCATTGGTCTGCTCGTACACGCTCAAGATGCTCGTGACACTGTTCATCGCTGCTCGAAGGGCGCGAACGTCCTTGGCCGTGATGATAAAGACACCACCATCGTTGATTGTGATTGATGATCGCTCGTGCGTTCTCTTGAGTTCATCCTTGAAGAGTTCCCGCATGACCTCGGTTGACTGTCCTGTTTCTAGACGACAGGTGAGGTTCATTGCGCTCGGATTTTTACTGTAGCAGTGCGTGATTTGAAGACAATCCTGCTCCCGCAATACATACAACGTACACGCTTCTTAATCTGCTCTTCTTTGAGTTCTTTGTTACAGGAGAAGCACTTATACATCAGATTCCACCGCTCTACTCTTCACTGGTTCTGGCTTCGCGAGTTGGTATGCTTTGCTCGCAAACTTGGACTTACATTTTGTACAGTACCAGATACCTGCAGCAAGTCGCTTAACTGCTTTGTACGCACAGTATGGACATTCTTGCTTTCCTTGGTAGCCTGATTCTGCCTTTGCCAATCGTTCTCGGGTTGTACGCCCATATCGAGGACCGTACCGAGTAACAACTCGATTCGCCATAAGATCCCAGAATCCACAAGTGCTTTATAAAGGTTGCTGTGGGCTCTCGACGTGCCTGTCCGGCGTACATATATATGCATACCACATGGGTGACGTACTGTGTACTCTGTATGCACATATGATTATAGTATCCGTTCTCCGACTCGTTTGTGGTGGGGACTATGAGAAGAAAAATTGTACAACACGGACCAAATACATTGACAATATCAATTCCAGCAGACTGGGTTCGTGAGCACGGAATGCAGAAAGGAGATGAAGTGAACGTTGAGCGTGTCAACCAAGGACTTCTTCTTACCACAGATAAAGGCGTCCATCTCCAAAAGAAAACGATCAATATCAAGGGAATCAAGCATGTTACCGCTGAGGCATTCGCAGCATTGTATAAGCGAGGCTATGACGAAATCGTCATCCAATATAGCACTCCTGAGGAGCGAGATGAAATCCACGCGATTCTCAGCAGAGGATACATGGGCTTCGAGATCATCCAAGAATCACCAAACGAAATGTACATCAGAAACGTTACAGAGCCTTCAAAGAAGGAGTTCAAAACGCTCTTTCGGAGAATTTTCTACTTCTTACTCGCTATTTCAGAGGATAGTGTTGTTGCTATCAAAGAACATGATGGGTATCAACGACTTATTCAGATGAATGACAACATTAAACGACTCACAGAGTTTTGTCGTCGTATGATCGCGAAGCATGGACAAAAGTCATATTCGAGCGATACGGCGATCTACTATATTCTTGAGCACCTTGAAAAAATCGCCATGACGTACACAGAGATCAATGAGCATTTGTCTCGTCGGAAGAAAAAAACTTCAGAGAAATACCATGAATTGTACATGGATGTCGATAAACTTTTGCGTGTGTATCAAGAATTGTTCTTCCAATTCACACTTGACAAGTCTGACGCGTTCGTTAAAATGCACAATGAAGCACAGAAAGGATTGCAAAAACATATGGAGAATGCAGAAAAGGACGACCTTGAGTTGTTACATCTTTTCGAAAAGACATCGAGACAGATTTGTAGCCTCAACAACCCCACACTAGTCTTGCATTTGTAACCATAATGTCATGTATATGTGGAAAAACACTTTATCCGACGTTTTTGAGAAGAGAAGTACTCCGGTGAGGGATACATGGTACTAAGAAAAAGAGTGACAGCTAGAGTTGTTGAATGGTTTCTCTTTCTGTTGATGCTCTGCTTCGGAGCAGCAGGGGTGTTCATCTTCATATCTGCGGTCGAGCTCAGTAATCCTGATCCAATAGTAATCGTCATCGAACTCTTGCTTATCATACTTATCGCGATCCTCGCAATGAGTGCAGTACTTGTCAAATTATACGAACAGAACATTATACCTGGTTACAAGCAAGATAGAGCACTCGAGCTGGCAGAAAAATGAACAAGAAAGCAGTGATGGGAATTGGCATGCTGATCATCTTTATTGCTACAGTGCTCGTATCTGCAGTCGCAGCAGGAGTACTCATTAAATCTACTGGACTCTTACAGCAGAAAGCACTCATCGTTGAAGAGTCGACACGAGAGCGTCTCGTGAACGGTGTGGAAGTTTTCGCAGTCTTTGGCACAGGAAACGTCTCAAATGAGAGCATTGCCGAGTTTGAGTTCCTCACACGTGTGAAGCCAGGATCAACGCCAGTGCAGATGAAAAATCTCGGTATTTCGTTCGTTTCAGGCAGCCTCGCATTCTCAGCTGAACTCAATGACTCAATGATTGGAGACAGTTGCACATTCTCTAGTCTTATCGCAGAGACGCAATTCTGCTTCGACAATAGACTAGGAAACAACGACACAATCTTCGAAGAAGGCGAACTCTTCGCGATCAAATATAAAATCAATGCTTCCAACGCGCTTCCAACAGAAACAGACTTTGAAGTCACATTCCTACCGAAGAACGGCGCACTCGAAGTGCAACTCCTCAGGACGCCACAACTCGTCCTCCAAAGTAAAATCCGCATACGGTAGTGCCCTATGAAGGTACTCGACGATCTCCTCAAAAAAATTACGGGCAAGTCTGACGAACCAGCAGAGCCAGAAGCACCTCCTGCTGACGGGGCTGAAGCAGCACCAAAAAATGAGCATACGCCTGAACAGGATGCACTTACAGACGTATTGAAGCACCTAGATGATCTTTCTGAGAATGTTAACGGCAAAATCATGCAAGTTGACAATAAAATTAAGGAGTTTGAAACACGGTATGAAAAGAACAAAGAGATGCAAGAGCTCAGGGAACGTATAGAAAAAGTTGAAAAAACACTCGAAGAGTTCTCGGGGGTGTACGAGATGATTAGTAATCAGTACAACCCATTCGTGAAGGACCAAAAACAGCAGCCTGACCCGAAGCCACCGCCAGCACCTACATCACCTCCTCCCTCTCAACCAACTCCACCACCAATTTCTCACAAACAACCCACACCTCCTACGCATGATCTCCCAACATTGCCACAGCACCCTACACCAATCGCAAAAGACCATGCACTCCTGCCAAACCCGAAGATTTCTGTTCAGGAAGAGCGGAAGCGTCGCTTACACGAAAACAAGGCAGCACACGATAAAGTCAAGCATATCAAGGAGGTGGACGTTGAGGAAAAGATAAGCAAGCAGGTGCAGCGAGTCGGGAACATCCACGTCAATGAATCACTGCATGTCGAAGGTGTTGATGGTCCAAAGGAGAATGCACAACAGATGGAGATTGATACGCATGATCCTGATCAAGTGAGTATCGCGATGGATAAGCTCACAGGAATAAATGACACGCTCAAGAAAGGGATTATCGATTCTATTCTTCTTCAAAAGAAAGAAGAGCCGACACTGACGAAAAGAGTACAGGACAAACAACGATTCGTTGCCGTTGGACACCATCCGCTCGCCACACTGGGAGAGCTTGCTATGGCGTTGAACAGCTCAGAAGCACTTTTCCGTGAGCACGTTGGCCCAAGAAAAGACCATTTCGCTGACTGGATCGAGCATGCAGTACAACACCCAGCACTTGCCGGAAAGCTTCGACACATCAAGGAGAAAGAAAAGTACATTCTGACGATCTTATATGCCTAAAAAGAAGGGGTGGGGCCTAATCTCGGCCCCGGTAGACTACCTTCTTCTCAAAGGGACAACGTTGAAACGCGGATGACACGGTGCGGGTGATGAATGAATCCCAGTTATTCAAAAGAAGCTCAACTCGCTCAAGCGGAATGTCTGTTTGGAGTGCAATCTCTTCTGCGGTATAGAATTTTGTCGCGTTCTGATTCAGAAAATCAACAATTTTCATCGTGGTTCTGCTGTCGACCCACAATCCTTGGAAGAATTTTTCCATTTTCGCGCGTACATCAGCACTTTTGTGTACAAAGAGGACGTTTGGTGTGATGACTTTCTGTTTCTTGCCCTCGTAGATCATTTTTGTGGTGATAAGCTCTGCTTCTTCAAGCTTCTTGAGTGTCTCATGTAGTGTTGACATCGAGTGGCCAATTGCGTGTTTGAGTTCTGGGACGGACATCTGGCTCTTCTGTGAGAGTTGCATGAGTATTTTTCTTGGAATTTCTTGCGCCCACATTGTCATTATCTGCCCTTTCTTTGTCGCATCAGTGTTTGCAGGGAAAAATTCCTTTATTGTCTCAGTCTTTGCATGATAGTAGACCATCGGTCGCATCTCTTCCATGAGTGTTGGGGTAATTAGCATAGTTCTTATACGTTTCTCCTAATATTTAAATTTATCTATTTATTCGATAATTCCGAATTAATGGAAAAGTTTATATACGTTTTTGCCCGCTGCACAGTTGTGCAGTAACGATGGGATTTGGCAGTATCGCAACACAAATGGTTCTTTTTATCGCTATGGTAACCATAGCAGCAAGCCTTGTCATGCACATGAGAGTCTTCACAGGCCAAGCAACAGCATCCATTGCAGTGCAGAAAGACAGACTCGTTGAAGAACTCAAAACAGACGTCACAATCACATCGCTTTCATTCTCAAACCTCACAGATCCACACACAGCAACAATCTATGTCAAGAACACAGGAAAAATCAAACTGAAACTCAATGCAACAGACTTATACATTGATGGAAGCAGATATACAACGACAGAACGCAATATCAGCATTGAAAACGACACAGAAGTGAACAACCCCTTAATATGGGACCCAAGTGAAGTTGTTAAAATCGAAGGATTCCGTAACCTCTCAGGAGGACTTCACACTGCACGAGTTGTGACTGACAATGGCGTGAGCGACGAAGACACATTCTCAACATAATGTTCCGCATCGACCTCAAAGGAGATGAACTGCACAAAAAACTAGGGGGTGGAATCCCTCGGAACGCGTTCGTTCTCATCGAAGCAGAGAACGCAATCGGAAAATCCGCGCTTGCACAACGATTCATTTATGGCGCGCTCACGAATAAACACACAGCAACATACATCAGCTCTGAAATGACACTCGTTGGTTTCATGAACCAAATGAAATCACTCCATTACGACATCAAATCAAAAATCCTCAACAAAGATCTCCTGTATATTTCACTCTTCCCCGCATTTAGCGACATCACATTCCGCGCACATCTCATCGAAACGCTCTTGGGAGCACAGCAACTCTTTGAGAAAGATATTATCGTTTTCGACACCTTGAGCGAGCTGCTCGTCAAGCAGGAAATGTCGTTGCAAGAGTGCTTTGACTTCGCAAGCCACTTGAAGAAAGTTGCAGGAAAAGACAAAGCAATCGTTTTCTGCGTCGATCCCAGCAGACTCAACGAAGCGCTTCTTTCGATGCTCAAATCAGTTTCTGACGTGTACATCAGTATGGGTTCAAAAGAGATCTACGGCAAAAGCGTCAAAGTCATGCGTGTACAGCGGTTTAACGGCGCAATGAATGATGTTGAGGAAGAAATCGCTTACAAAGTAAAAGCAGGCGTCGGTATCGTGCCAGAGCTCGCAGGTTAGCATGGAAAAAACGGTTCGAGTAGCGGAAAAGACGAAAAATCTGAATGAAGCAACGCAGAAATTTCCACATCTTGCGAAATACATAGAGGAGCAGCAGAAGAAAAATATTCATCCAGAATTCTACGAAGAACTCAATAGAGACATGAGCTCAATGGAAACACCAAACCTCATCTATCCCGTAGGAGACCCTATTTTTATCCACATCTACAGAGAGAAAGGAAAAGAGACACACTACAACGTTATCGAACCAGAGATGACAGAAGAAGATGAAGTACTCTACAACAAAATCATGGATCTTATGATCGAAGTCGTGGACCAGGAGAAAGTACCTGATGACGTTTCACAGATCGAGGAAATTCTCAAGTCACTCTTCGATAAAGTCACACAAATCGGTGGCGGTGGCTTAGGGTTTCTCTCAGTTGACAAGAAAGTCAAGGTGACAAAAGTCCAGTACGATATGCTCAAGTACTACTTGATTCGGGACCGCGTTGGGTACGGGAAACTTGAGGCACTTCTTTACGATCCAAATCTTGAAGATATTCACTGCACAGGTGTGGGCGCTATCACAACGATCCACAAGGTCTTTGATCTCGTCCACACCTCTATTATTTTTGATGATGACAAGTCATTGAACAAGTACATTATCGACGTCACAGAGAGGGTTGAGCGCCCAGTAAGTGACGCACGTCCTGTTGTGGACGCAATCATGCCTGATGGTTCGCGTTCGAACGTCATTTACGGACGAGAAGTGAGTTTGGAAGGTTCAAGCTTCACGCTCCGTAAGTTCTCGTCAACCCCTGTGTCCATTACCCAGATCATCAACTGGGGGACCATAAGTCTTGATCTCGCAGCATACCTGTGGCTTGCAATGGAGAATGGCATGAACATGTTTGTCTGTGGAGAAACTGCATCGGGTAAGACAACAACACTCAACGGCCTCTGCGTCTTCATCAAACCTGACGCGAAAATCTATACTGTTGAGAACACACCGGAAGTGACGATGCCTCATAAAGTGTGGCAACACCTCGTGACGAGAGAAGCAGGAAAGGATTCTGACGTCACATATCTTGATTTGCTGATCGCCGCACTGCGTAGCCGTCCAAACTATATCATCGTTGGCGAGATTCGTGGTGAAGAAGGAGCGATAGCATTTCAGGCAATGCAAACAGGACACCCAGTCCTCTCGACATTCCACGCAGGAAACGTGACTGCAATGATCCAGCGTGTGACTGGCGACCCAATTAACATTCCAATCACATCTGTGGACAACCTTAACCTCTGTCTGATTCAAATGGCAGTCTTCCGTGACAATAAGCCATTGCGACGTGTTCTTTCCTTAACAGAGTTAGAACGATACTACGAACCAGCGAACAAGATGATCACACGAGAAGTGTTCACATGGGATGGTGTGCACGATGAGCATGTCTTTCGAGGCATGTTCAACAGCTATATTCTCGAGCAGAAAATAGCAAAATCACTCGGGTATGATGATCCACGCCGCATCTACTCTGAGATGGAATTGCGTGCAAAAATCCTCAAACGCATGATCGAAGAGGAGATTTTCGATTACTTTGCCGTCTGGGATGTCATCCGTAATTATTTTCACGGGGGGGCGGAAACGTTACCGTTTGAGTTATGAACCTCAAAAAAATAAGTCTTGTTGCAGGATATAAAAGCACAAAAGATATGTTTTTGCGGTTCATGGCACCGATGATTGGTGGTGCGATCATCGCGAGTGGCGCGATGTTTTTCTTCAGCAAGTTTATCGCATTGGCGCTCCTCATAGCAGGGTTTCTCCTCGCATTTCTCTATCCGTATGGAAAATTCTCAACGAAGAAGAGATCAATCGACGCATCATTACATCTTTTCATTACGTATTCCGGCACGATCAGCACAATGAAGATCTCTCGGCAGCAATTATTCAAGAAAATTGCAGAGAAAGGGATGTTTGGCGAAGTCAGCAATGTTGCAGAAAAAATTCTGTATCTCTCGAGGGGATGGAAGCTCAGATTTTCAGAATCGTGTCGACGTATGGGTGCACGTGTTCCTTCACAGATTCTTGCTGACTTTTTCGACCGTTTTGCTGTCATGATGGACTTCGGACAGGACCTTGAGGTTTTCCTTGCAGAGGAGCAGATTGCGGTGTTGAACGATTACGGCACTGAATACCGAAAATCACTCGAGGTTATCAGATTCTTACAAGACCTGTTCATTTCACTTATCGTCGCACTCTCTTTTATTCTTGCAATCGCACTCTTGGCACCACTTGTTGTTGATATTTCCGTCGTGTTAATTGTGCAAGGTGCACTCCTTGCGTTCTTTGTGGTTGACGGTATCATCTTGTTCATGATTATTGGGTTTGTTCCACCTGACAAGATCTTTCACGGTCTCAAAGAGAGCAATCCAGCACAAGAATGGATTAAACGATGGTTTATTATTGCTGTTATCATTGGAGCTATCGCAATTCCAGTACTTGTCTGGCAAACAGAGTGGCCGTTCATGGTTTGTATTGTTGTTGGTATTCTTCCTCTTCTATTACCTGGCTATCTTGCTTCTCGAGAAGAAAAGAGCGTCCTTCGAAGAGATCGACTGTTTCCGGTGTATGCACGAACGCTCGGTGCTGCAGTCGAAGTGCGAAATGGAGGTGTTATTTCCGCACTCAAATCGACACAGATCCACGATTTTGGACTACTGAACAAAATGTCGATTGATCTTTATAGTAGATTGCGCCTTGGGTCTGACAAGTACAAATCATGGTATCGTTTCGCTGTTGATTCAGGAAGCCATTTGATCTACCACTTCAGCAGAATCTTCTCAGAATCTATCTACATGGGAGGAAATGCACACAAGATTGGCGATATTATCAGTGGAAACGTGATGAAACTCCTCTCGCTTCGAACATTACGATTGCAACTTGCAGGGGGGATGCGTGGTGCATTCTACGGTTCACTTATCGGCCTTGGCTCTGTGATGTATGTGACAGTTGAAATTTCACAGCAACTCGTTGTGTTATTTAGCCAGCCATTAGAAGGAACAGATGCATTTTCTTTCGTGAATTCGATTGTTCCGCAGGCAACAGACAGTGCTGATTTCGCTCGTATCGTGATGTTTATCGGTATTCTTCTTGTTGCACATGCAGGCGCGTCAGCGGCTATTCTCAAGTTTATTGACGGCGGCTCGCTTTACGCCGCGCTTATCGACTTTGTTCTGATGGTTGGCGTCTGTGCTGCAATGTCTCTCGTCATTCCAGGTATGACTGAAGGATTGTTGCCTGACTTCTCTGGCGTCTGGCAAGCAACGTAGTGGTTACTATACATATCATATTCTCTATGTGTATGGCACTGTTGCAAAAATTGAAGTAGCGTTTTCGTTAATGTACCAAATGCCTATACTGGCATCCATAAAACAGTGATCGAGGTGACTACATAATGAAGCGGGCACGAAAAGGGGAGATGGGTATGGGTACACTAATTATTTTTATCGCGATGATTTTAGTCGCGGCAGTTGCTGCATCCGTGCTTATTAGCACGACAGGCGCACTGCAAAACAAAGCTTTGGCAACAGGTAGAGCAACAACCTCGGAGGTTGGGACGTCTATCCATGTCATGGAAGTCTACGCAGAAGATGGTTCGAATCAACAAGTGGATTACTTGTACGAATCTGTGAAATTAAGTGCAGGATCAGGTGCAATCAGGTTTTCTGACACACTCATGAGCTTGAACTTAAACGATCAAACTGCAGACTACGAATATAACTCGAGCGTCGATTGCACGAATACGAGTACAACAACAGCAGGTGGAGACTTTGGTGTCGAGTATTTGATTAACGGATCAAACAACCAAGCAGGATATCTCGTAAAGGGAGATGTTGCACGGGTTTGTATCCAATCGCCAAGAACAATTACAGAAGGCGAAGAAATCAAACTCAGCTTGATACCAATGGTTGGACACGCAGTCGTGACAGAGACATCAACACCAGATTTGATGATCGACACACGCATTACGGTCTTCCCATAGACAAGTGACAACATGGGTGAGGTGGCATAACATGAAAACAACAAGAAAAGGTGAAATGGGTATGGGTACCCTAATCATCTTTATTGCGATGATCCTCGTAGCTGCAGTCGCAGCAGCTGTACTTATCAGCACTACGGGCGCATTGCAAAATAAAGCATTGGCAACAGGTAAAGCAACGACAACGGAAGTGGGAACATCACTCTCTGCACTTGAAGTGTATGTGGAGAACGGCTCTGATCAGTCAGTAGATTATTTCTACGAGACAATCAAGCTTGGTGCAGGCTCTGACTCAATTAGATTCAGTGACACACTTTTAACGTTGAACCTCGACAATACAACGGCAGACTATGAGTACAGCTCAGGAGTTGACTGTACGAGTACAGGTTCCATGAGCGCAGGCGGCGACTTTGGTATTCAATACCAAATTGTTGGTAATAACAACCGATCAGGCTACTTAACGAAGGGCGATGTAGTGAAGCTATGCTTCCAAGCACCACGATCTGTGAACGAAGGTGAAGAATTCAAAGTTAACCTCGTTCCAATGGTTGGCAGCCCACTCGTTGTTGAAGCAGCAACGCCTGACTTGATGGTGGATACCAGAGTTACAGTTTTCCCATAAGATTGTAGCATTCTTTTTTTTCCTACTTTTTAGGTAACGGAGGAACTGACAATGACAAGAAAGGGAGAAATGGGTATGGGTACCTTGATCATCTTTATAGCTATGATCTTGGTGGCTGCCGTTGCGGCTGCAGTATTAATCAGCACTACGGGTGCCCTACAGAATAAAGCATTAGCGACAGGTAAAGCAACAACGACAGAAGTGGGAACATCACTGACAGCAATCGAACTCTATGTAGAAGACGGCTCTGATCAGTCGGTAGATTATTTCTACGAGACAATCAAGCTTGGATCAGGCTCTGAAGCACTACGGTTCACAGACACGCTGGTGTCCTTGAACTTAAACGATCAGACCGCTGACTACGAGTACAACGCAAGCGTTGACTGTACAAACACTAGCCTTATTATTGCAGGTGAAGAGTTTGGTATTCAGTACCAAATCAACGGTACAAACAACCAAGATGGCTACTTGACGAAGGGTGACGTAGTGAAACTCTGCTACAGAGCACCACGAGCAGTAACTGAGGGCGAAGAGTTCAAAGCAAGTCTTGTACCTATGACTGGTAGTCCGCTCGTCGTCGAGGCAGCAACGCCTGACTTAATGGTGGATACGAGAATTACAGTCTTCCCATAAGACTATTTTTTTTTTTTTTTTTAGATATCCGTGAACATTGTCTGATCAGGATACACAACAACGCCATTCTCTGTGATCTTAAATAACCTGATTTCTTTATCATGGTTAGTTCCGCGCATCTTTTTGATTGCAATGCCAGGAATGAACTTTGCACCCTGCCTGACGCGGTATAATGCGATAACCCCGTCAGTAATGAACTCTTCAATCCCGTATGTTGAGAGCTCTAATGATCCCTCTTTCGTCTCCGTAAGTAATAATGCAGTCACGCCAAGTGAGGAGAGCGTGTTACAGAGCATCGCAAGTGCTGTTCTCCGTTCTTCCTCGGTTTCAAGAAGCATTAGGAAAAGATTGAGTGAGTCGAGCACGAGCCGCTTCACGTTCTTTTCTTTCACAATCTCCTCAATTTCTTTAATTAAGTGATGCACATTCGCGTTCACGTTCTTCATTGACTGTGTGATAACGGCAAGCGGTCCACCAATGAGGAGAAAGTTCCCTGTTTTTTCAAGTTCAGCGATATCAAGGTGCAGCTCGTGCATGTCTGCATAGAGCTTTTCTTTGCTTTCCTCAAGTGTCACATACATACTTGTCTCGTCATTCCGAGCTCCTTCACAAATGAATTGCACCGCAAGGGTTGTTTTTCCAATGCCTGCTCCTCCTGAAAGTAGGATATTCCTTCCATGTAGAAAACCGCCGTGCAGCATCTTGTCAAGGCCTTTACATCCTGTTGTGGCACGGTCTATACTCCCCGAAGACATCGATATTTCCTCCGCTGTAACACAGGCTGCAGTTTTCGTAGTGCAAGAAATAAGAAACTTCCAACAAAGAGTCCAGATAGATGGAACAGACTCTGTATGAATGATGCAATGAATGTGTTCGTAACGTCGCCACGAAGTAACGAGAGCATCGTAGGAAAGATAATGATAGCAATAATAGCAAAGAGTAACGTGTTCGTCTTCAAGTACTTCCGCGGAAGATTGTACGCAATGACGCCAAAACCACCATACACTGCTGAGGAAGCCCCGAGAATGGTCGCGTGTGTTACAAACCATATAGGAAGTGCTCCGACTATTCCAGTGAGAAGATAGACAACAACAAACATGAGTGGCAGCATGCCAATTTCATAGACAAGCACACCAAGAAGCATAAACCCTACAATATTCTCAAGCAGGTGTGAGAGATCAATGTGAGCAAACTGATAGGTGAAAAAACGCCACACCTCCCCTTGCTGTACATTCTCGTACACTAGGGAAAAACGATCAGCACTTGCAGGAATGTGAAACACACCGACGTACAGAACAACCATACACGTCACGAAAGTTACAATTTGCCACTTCATCATTTCCCTCGAAGAATATATCGTCTGAGTAATCGTTTCTCATGTTTCCAGAACAAGAAGAGAAGCACACCCACAAGTGCTGTTCCAACACCAAGGGATGCTCGAGAACCTTGCACAAAGAGCGGCACGCTCGCAATGATGAAAGCTAACCCACCTACACCCCAGAGCACCCAACGACGCATACGCTCTTTGTGCTGTTGAAATATTTAACATTATATAACCAGTCTTGACACAATACACGGAAAGAAGATTAAAGGGTATTTGGCGTAGTTCGTCGATGAAGCAGGGGAGTCAAGAAGCGAGTACGCTTCGCTGTAGCTCGACGGGTGTTGAAGAACTCGATCATATTTTGCATGGTGGGTGGCCTAGTGGATCAGTTATTCTATTAACGGGCAAGCCAGGAACAGGAAAAACAATCCTTTCCTTCCAATGGCTCTTTAATGGCGTCAGTATGGGTGAGAACGGACTCTATATCACACTTACAGAGCCACTCTTTCGTACAGTGAAGAATCTCGAGAATATGCAATTCTATGACCGCGAAGCGATCGAAAGTGAAAAACTCAAGATTATCGATATGCGACAGAAGGAAGCACGCACACCAGAACAAACTATCAAATTCTTGAGCAAACAAGTGATCGCAACAAAAGCAAAGCGACTATGCATAGATTCAATTACAGCAATTGCATACCAACTCGATGACAAGCAAAAAATCCGCTCATTCATCTTCGAACTCGGAAAAACGCTCGCGACACTCGGATGCACAACAGTACTCACAAGCGAAGTAAGTGACAAAAACAAACTCTCTGTCTATGGCGTCGAGGAGTTCATTTCTGACGGCATTATCAGAATGGAGCAGGTGAAACATGAAGATACAATGCATCGAGTCATGCAAATCGTGAAACTCAGGGGTGTTGGTTATCGAGCAAGAGATATCACCTACAAAATAGGTGATAAAGGAATCATCCCATTTCGCCACTATACACTCCCGTTAAGCTACAAGTCATCAGAACGTCGAGTCTCAACAGGCATGCCAATGCTTGACAAAATGATGCATGGAGGCATTTTCAAAGGTTCCTCAACATTCATTGCTGGCTCAACAGGAACCGGCAAGTCAGTTTTTAGTTTGCAGTTCATGCAGGCAGGCCTTACGAACGAAGAACGATGCTTGTATGTCAGCTTCGAAGAAAGCAGTAATCAAATCAGAAGAAATGCAATGCGCTTTGGATGGAACTTCGACGAAAAACAAGATCAACTCTTCCTCAGGTGTATGTATCCTGATGAACGACTTCTTGACGAACATTTCGCAGATATCAAGAAAATCATCGACGAGAAGAAAATCTCCAGATGTGTAATTGATTCACTCTCATCAATCTCGAGTGCATTCTCAGAAAAAGCATTCGAGCGTTTCGTCCACACACTATATGCATATCTCAAGCTCATGAATGTAACAGCGGTCTTCACACTCGAAACAGACTCAAATTCAGGTATGTCAGGCTTGACAGGCACGCAAGTATCAACGATCACTGACAACGTCATTCTTCTTCGCCATGTTGAGATGCAGGGACAACTCAGGCAGTTCATGAACATCGTGAAAGTCAAGGGGGGATCACATAGCAGGGGACTCAGAGTATACAAAATTACCAGACATGGCGTAGAAATCGGCCAAAAAATGTCAGGATACGAAGGATTGATGACAGGTATTGGAAGGAAAGTATCTGATACAATCGAAGAGAAACTCGAAAACGAATTTTGCGAATTCCTCGGTCCAATAGGCTCACAAGTATTCAACAAGATCCTTGAAACGGGTATCAATGAGCATAGTATCACAACGTACATCGACTCGCTCTCAGAAGAAGGCATTATCAAGGCCTCAAATGCTGAAGCGTTCAAAGTAGATGTGCTCAACATTCTTGAGCACAAGCAACAATGACAACACTTCAAGAAGCGCTACAAAAGAAGCACAAAATTTTGATGCTTGAGCTTCCCACAGAACACTATTTTCACCACAACCTTGCTACGTTGAGGGAACTGACAGCGCCAGGTATTTTTATCAGTACACAGCGTCCAGCAGCAAACGTCACAACACACTTCAAGAAAGAAAACATACATGACGTGCACATCATAGATACAACTGCAGACCAAGAACATGAGAGTTGTTCGTGTGTCACCACAGATGTCGATGCGATTGTGGGTGCCATCAATGCACAATTAAATGATGAAACCAAATTTATTTTTATCGATTCACTATCAACAATAACACTATACAAGCCACTCTCAGAAATACTACGATTATCCGAGTTTCTTATCACAACAGCAAACACATCAAACGCCACAGTCCTTTTTGGTATTGCAAAAGATCTCAAGCATAAGAAATTCATCGAAGATATTGCGCTCCAAGTAGACAGCATAGTGAATGTCCAATGATGCAACTCCCTATACGTGAGAATACTATACTCTTTCTTGAGACTCGTCCTGCGAAAGCAAATAACGCAACGCTTGAGATCGTGAAAGAAATGGCATCACATGCCCATGTCGTTGTTCTCTCTGTGAATAGGCCATACGAAAACCTCATGCAGACATATCAAGAGAACGGAGTAAATACGGAAAACGTGTTCGTTATAGATTGCATTTCAGCAAGCCAAGGCGCAGCAGCAACTGGAAAGAACGTGGTTTTTATCGAAGACGCAAATGAGCTAACGGAGATCGCAATAGCAATTGATGAGCATATGGAATCGTTCGTTTGTATTGATTCTATCACAACAATGCTCCTCTACAACAAACCTGACGTCTTCACAAGGTTTTTGCATAGTGTCTTGACAAAAATGCGCATCAATCACATAGGAGGTGTCTTCACGTCCTTGGTTGATGAGGGGAGCAAGGAAATACGTGCAGAAATCGCACAACTGTGCGATGAGGTGTTCACGTATGAATAATCTTGTCATGATCCCAATTGCTGTTCTTGTTCTCTCGGGCTTGGGCCTGCAACTCAATGATATTGCACAAAAGGCATCAGGAAAGACAATTTCATTCGCTGACAATGCAGGCGAAGCAGTGGATTGCGCACTTCTTGGCATCGCTATTGAGGAATGTTCCCCAGACCTCCTCGAAGTAGCGTTCGAAGATGATTTACGGGAGTTTGAAGAATTCAACAGGGATTTTGCTGAGAATCTTTCTGACAGCCAATCAAAGATACATCTTATTTTGGAAAAGGGAGAATCGTTCAAGGCAAGTCATAACAAAGAGTTTGTTATTCGCATTGATGATATCGATGTGGATAATGAAATGATTGAGCTCATCGTTGTTGATCTTTCTGACGTTACGTCAGTCATGAGGATTCCATTCGGCTTTGGTGAAGAATTGAAGCTTGATGTGAGTGATGATGGATTCTCAGACATCATATTACACATCTCTGCGCTCGATACGACTTCAGTTGATCTTTCAGTTGAGATCATTCACGGGGAAGTGACCCCATTAGATATTTCTGTCTTGCTACTCTTACTAACAACAGGCGTGCTCTTCTACGTTTTTTACACAGAAAAGGACGGTGACTGAATGCGATTCCTGATCGCTCTTCTCTTCCTTCCTTCACTTGTTGCAGCTGCACCAGCGCTCTCTGTTGAGAAAATATCATATGAGTATGGCGAGCAAGTGCACGCAATTGCATGTGGTGATGATCCATCCCTTGCAGTAAGTTGCCTAAACGGCAAAATTCTTGAGGAGCAATGGTCTAGTGCATGCACAATATTTTTGTTTGATTCGTACGATCTTACATGTCAAAAACCTATGCTTCGAGCATATGATGAGACGGGAGCAACAGAACAAACACTCGTGATTCGTCAGGACAAGAAAATTGTTGAACACGCAGTAAAAGAGAACACAACAGACCCGTACGAGATCGCAGTGCAGATCTATGCGTTTTCTCTTCTTGAAGATGAAGGGGAGATAGAGAAGTTACTTGATGTACTTAAAGAGCAGAGAGATGATGACGAAAAGTGTTGGCCGAGCGATGCATGCAGTATTGCAACAACAATCGACATTGCATATTTACTACACTTCGCAGAGATAAACAGATCAAAGCGTGTGTATGATGATGCACTCTTGTGGATAGAGTCACATCAGAATCGCGTGATCGAGGATGCATGGTATGCTGAAATCAGAGCAGATGAAACAACAGCATGTGTGCTGAATATTGACGGAGGCACAACATCATTTGCGCTTGACGACACAGAACTCAACACTGTGGATGTAACATACACGACCGACGCGTACTTGAACTTGAGCTGTGATGACAGCTTCTGTATCGAAGTGTTCGATAGCTTTGATCGAGCCGTATTTGAAGATTGCGGCGATCAAAACTCAAACTCATCGTTTAAAATGTATGGGCCATGCTGGTCTTCTTCAAAGTGGTCCGAATGTGATCCACGACTCACAGCAAAAGCACTACTACTTGATGGGCTTTCCACTGAGGCGTACGATGAAGGCCGTACATGGATCAACGAGCACATCGTCACTGCAGGTACAGGTGGAAGTCATATCGAGCAGAGCCAGAACGTTCTCACGAACACATACATATACAATGTGACACAGGATGCTGATATTCTCAAGTGGGTGCTTCACGCACAGAATAACGATGGCAGTTTCGGCGAAACGAGTGAAATGATCCTTTCTACACTTGAAGCAACACGGATACTCACGTCACTCAAGGAAGAAGAATGGATTAGCGATGCTATTGAATGGCTTTCTCTCATCCGACCATCCACTGGCTGGAACGATCTCCTACACGACACGTTGCAGTTCAACGTATTCATAACTGAGCATCCATTTCTCCGAACGAAACCACAGCTCATAGGAGATGGCCAATTCTCACTCCTGAGCTCAAAACCTTATGGCGTGCAGTACAACCTGTCGCAATCACTACAAGACATTATCACAGTCGATGCGCCAGCACTCGTCAATAACTCAAAGGGGAAAGTTCGGCTCATCACAACAAACGATGGCGTCTACACAGGGTATATCATAGCATACAACGAATCGTTCATGCAACACCTCCCTGTCCGTATAGAGCGCACGCCAACATTCGCGCTTGACTTCAAAGAAACCCATTACCTCTTTGAGAATCCAGGCCAACTCTCAGTGCCAATACAAAAATCATCATCACTGCTTGATTGTGCATTCTGGTTCGACGAATTTTTTATGAATAACTCACATGAAATACTCGATGCTGCCTCCATTCGTTTCAAGTACGAACTTCCAAATGACGCAGAAGAGACGATCCATGGAGGATATACATGTGCATCTCCACTTGGTGTACTTGAGGATACATTCTCGTTCAATGTGAAAACATTCTCCAACCCTCCATTTTCGCACGAAATCGACACAACAAGCATTAACGAGACACCGGCAAAACTAACAATCAAGAACGAACTCAATGAGCCAATTCCAGTGCGTCTTTCATGGTTGAAGGACGCGTCAGTGTACCCTGTTGCTCCACAATACACTGTAAAAGATACTGCAGTTATATATCTTTATCAGCAAGAACCCTCTGTCTTGAATATCACTGAAAGAAATACTCTCAGAATTGAGGCGTTCGGGTATACAGAAAAAATCCCTCTACTCATCACACTTGACGATACACCACATGAATTGCCGAAACCTAAAATATGGCTGAAGGTCTTACTCAGCATACTCGGCATTGTTGTTCTTGGCGCAATGTGCACTATACTCGTTAAACAGTATCGTTTGAAAAAAGAAGAGGAGCGTGTAAAGAAAGAACAAGAACAGCAGGAGAAGGAGCAGAAGAAACGGAAAAAGCGCAGAAAACCTCCGAAGCCGAAAAAGCCGAAATCACTTGTTGAAGTCGCTATCGCGATCCAGCGATCCATGGGGAAAAAGGATGAACAAATTCTCAAGGATCTCCTCGAGAAAGGGTATAAGAAATCAGAAGTGACGCCCGCGATGAAGGGCCTCGTGAAAGATACGAAGCGGGTTGAGAAGGAACGAAAAGAGGAGAAAGCAGCTGAAGAGGAGAAAAAGGCAGCTGAAGAGGAAAAACATTCTGAAGAAGAGAAAAAAGATTAGCGTGCATGTTTGCTAAGCAAGCCGACATCACTTAAGCGCACCTTTGCTCGTCCCGCATGCCTGAGTGCAGCTCCAATCACCTGTTCTTGCTGTACTTCACTTACTGAGAGACCTAGCGGTACCGTTGCAGTGAAACAACGATTCTTCGGTTTGATCGTGCGAGGAATCGAAATGGTCTTGACACTTGCACCACTCAAACCAGCATTATGCCGTGTGACGGTGAACTGTAACTGGTACGAAACCCAGTTGTTCTTCGGTGCTTCGACATAGAAAGTTGCAGCATTGATTTTTCCTCTGTTATAATCGAATTGCTTGTAATCAATGCTCTTTAACCCAAGCGCGTGCCCATTGTGGCTCGTGTACAATAACGTGCTTCCAGGGTCACATGCTACGGGTTCCGTTCTCAATGTGCTATGCACAGTTTTTCGTAGATCGAGAAAAACATTTCCTGCAGATGTTGTCCTTGCAATATGTAACTGGTGTGGTTCAAGACCCTCTGGAATCTCAAACACAAGCACTCCAGTTCGTGTTTCATCTACATAGACTTGCTTGTTAAATTGAAACCTGTCGTCGTACGGTGCTCTGGCGAAGAGCGAGTGTTCTCCACCTTCGTGGTCAACTAACTTTAATGTTCGCGGATGTGAAAGATATTCTCTATGTTCACCTACGTTCTTCACTTCCAAGTCAACGATAACAAATGATCCTTTCGTCGACCGCACCGGCCTGTTTGTGGATCGTGATTTTATCGTATCGACGATTTCAACATCAGTAACTTTGTACTGGAATCGCCCGAGCAGGACGCCTTGCGTAGCTTCGAATGATGGCGGAGGTGTGTGTACGCGCTTCCGCAGTGTCGAAATAGTGGTTATTTTGCCATCTGCTGGCCGTACGATACGGGAGTATGCCGAATTCTCGTATTGATCACGAATGACATTGTCACCAGTGCCTGATGTGTACGTTGTCCTGAGATGTGTTGCTGCACCAAGCGGTATAACAAGAAGTACGAAAAGAACTATACTGATGTACTGTGTTGTGTTCATTGTGACTTACCCCCTCGATACGCTACGGAATGTTGCTCCAATATAAAAGAGTATTCCTCTGCTTCCGACGGGCCTACGCAGATTCGAACTGCGGTTACGAGGTCCCAAACCTCGTGTGATACCAGGCTACACTATAGGCCCTTGACGCTCGTGAAACTGAAGATTCTTTTTAAAGCTTCTGAACACCGAGAATATGTGGATCGGTATGCTCATGTGTATCGCTTGCTTTTAAAGGCATATGTACTGGTATGATAAAAATTGCAACTATGCCTCTCCTCGAGAGTGAGGCGAAGCGCTACTCCAAGAATACGTTTTCTCGTCGATGACAAAAAATTGTTGTATGTAAATTTTTTTTTACTACTTTTTTATATCATATGTGGATATAACCCACAGTACATATCAGTGCGAGGGGTGTAACCATATGAAGCGGAAAATCGTTCAACACGGGCCAAGTACGTTGACCATATCATTACCAGCAGATTGGGCACGTGAACATAATGTACAGAAAGGAGACGAAATAAGCGTTGAGCGCGTCAACCAAGGGCTTTTACTAACATCGGAAAAAGGCGTGCGTCTCAAACAGAAGAAACTGAGTCTCAAAAGCATGAACGCTGCAATGATTGCACAACTTGTGTGCTCGCTTTATAAGCAAGGGTATGACGAACTGAAAATCATGTATGATGCACCTGAAGAAGCAGA
This sequence comes from Candidatus Woesearchaeota archaeon, assembly GCA_028818155.1. Classification (GTDB taxonomy): domain Archaea; phylum Nanobdellota; class Nanobdellia; order Woesearchaeales; family UBA525; genus UBA525. The sequence goes on from JAPPOH010000008.1 coordinate 60,125, forward strand.
TGCTATATACGAACTTGTCCGTAAGGGAAGCTTGAATTTCGAGATCACGGAAAATACAAAGGACACGATAGAACTCCGCAACCTTATCGAACCGGTGAAAGGAGAATTCAAGACACTTTTTAGAAGAATCTTCTACTTTCTCTTGACCACAGCAGAGGAAAGCACCGAAGCAATCGAGAACGAAAACACTGAGTTATCGAGAGACATTGTCCGTAGACACGAACATGTGATTCGGATCGCAGCATTCTGCACACGACTCATTGCGAAGTACGGCCAAGACGCGTACGAAAGCGACACGCTTGTCTGGCAGGTAATAGAAACGCTTGAGGGTATTAGCGCAGCATACGCTGAGCTCCATCAACTCATCCTCGATGATGTGGTGACATCTTCGGAAGTGCTCCACAACGCATGTGAACAACTTTCCATCTCATTGAGAGCATATGAGGCACTTTTCTTCCGATTCTCACTTGAGCGATCGACAGAATTCTTCAATACATACGAAGAATTGCACGCACGGGTTGCAGTATGTGAACCGTATGCGCAACGTATTTTGATGCAAGTAGCTCAGAAACTTCGCGATCTTTCCGCGATTACGTTCGCATTACAAGCATAAAAAAAAAGAAAAGGTCGTTAACCACAAGGCCGAACGTCTTCAGGGCAGAACATTGCTGTTGTTCCTGAAGCGTCAACAGGACCTGCGACACCAGCAGCAACAAACGCAGGTGCAGAGACCGCTGTGCTCGTGCTTGCCATGACAACTGCACCTGTACCAATAAGAGCTACAACTGCAAGTGCTAAGCAACCGATTGCTAAGAGTTTATTCATAGTATTTCACCCCCCTAAGTTATAGAATACTGTTGTTTTCTCTTAAGAAAAATTAGACGCCGATTTGGGTGTCACCAATTCAAAAATGCACGCATCCAAAAGTGATCACTCATGTTTATATACAAGGACTTTTTCACTCAAAACAGGGGTGTAACATGGGGTCGATTCTTCGATCTAAGCGATGCGAGAAAAGAAATAAGATAGTTGTTGAATTATTGTTAGACAAAGACGAATTTCGCCAGTTAAAAGGTGAAATGGACGATGTATACGTTTTTTCTGAGCGAGTAGCGCGCGTTCCCAGCAGGGTGTCGATGCGCGGCAGGAATCATCGTACAAAGTATTTCTTGATTCCGAGACAGCTGCGAAGAAAACTCGCAGCAAGAGGTGGTGTGAGTTGCCAGCGTATTGACTGCGATGGGAAATCGATGTTTGTGTATGTCCTTGACCCTTTTAGCGATCACGATTTTGCACAGGAAAAATAAGAATAGCATCAGTCGAAGTTTCCTCTTGAAAGGCACGAGCACCTACTGATGACAGCATTTTGTCAACTTTCGTAAGAAGGTTCCTATTGACACCTCCCCTGATTTTAATTTCGTACACATCTTCGAATCCCAAAGGTTCTCCAGAATTTGTAGTGGCAATGCGGTGTTCATATTTCCAACCAGCAACTTCCCTGCCTTCGAGATCGCCAAGCAAATTGAAAGTACTATCGAGGATAACTCTTCTTTCGTATAAACTGTAGTTTCTTGGTCTCACGCTAACTCTTCCTTTAATGCCAACAACAGTTGCGAGATACGATTCAAGATTGATATCTTCAGGGGAGTCATGTATTTTTTCAACAGAGAGCAGTTGGTACCCGCCATATCGAGATACGTCACTCACCATCGCATGTACTCGAACCATTGTTGCTCCCACAAGAAGCTCTTGTGAAGATACTTTTTCATAGCCTGGAAAGAATTCGGGTACGGCAGAGCCTGTGGGGTCTCCCAAAATATCTTGTGCTTCTGGACTGGCATATCGTATCGTGTTTTTAGGATCATGTATGATGTAGGGTCCGGTTGTCTCAAAAGGTCGTTTTACATAGTCATTTTTCCCATCCCCTACGGTCAACTTATATATGAAAGGACCAGTTTCAGCGCCAAAAATTCCAATAAACCCACGTCTGAGTGTTTCTTCAAGGGGTATCTGATCTGCAGAAACACCAAGTTCGTGCTCAAGAATATAGGAGAGTGCTTGTTCATTTTCTATGGGTGTAACTTCTCTACGTCTCCTATGCAAGGCAAGATTTCCTCGCTGGGTTCCATGCCTTGTATGCCCAGAAACTCCACCACTAGCTCTTTCTTCAAGAGTTGCAAGAATGTCTGCTCCGTTACCTTCTTCAGTCATGAGCGCAGCTATCTCCTTGACTCTTTGTCCACCATCGAGTGCCATTAATCACTTCTAAGTGGTCTGTCTTTTATATGTCTTGCTCCATAAATGAAAACTTTTTAAACATACTTTCAGTCTCTATTACAGAGTAGAAATACAATGAGTTTTAGCCCAAAATTGAGAGAAATGATTCAACAGCAGCTAAGTGAACAGCTAGCTGAGCAACGAGAAAAACTCGGCAGCTCATATAGGCCACTCCCTGAGTTCACACTTGGCGATCTAGTATTCTTGGACGCAGAAGGGAATGATCTTACAACACCTCCTGGCACATATGCATTCAGCGGCGGCACAGCGGATCTACATTGGGTGCGACTCAGACGTGATACCAAAGGTATGGATCCTGAGATGCCGCTACTTTTACGAAAACTGAATCAAGCATTTCGAGATGAATTAATGCTATCAGCAGCACTTATAGACACAGAAGGGGAAGAAAACAGGTTTAGCTATAGGATTAGTGAGTGCATTGAGCAAAGACTTGTTGGAGAAACACTAGAACATATTCGAAACAAAGGCCTTGGTACGAGTGTTGCAGGTGGGTTTGATGAGTACGGACTCCCAATGACCATTGAGGAAAGGTTCCCACCAATGACGCTGAGTCGATACATTGTGGAACATGGAAATGAACAAAATCATATTCTTTACTTACTTGGAACTGCGATGCGTACAATGTCTGTCGCAAGTGAAAACGGCCTCCTTCACAGAGATCTAAAATGTGGAAACATGATAGTGACGCGTCCAGGCATCGAACAGCGATTCGATTCATTCGAAGAAGCACTGACATTTGATGAACACACACCGCTAACAATAGTAATCGATTTCCATACGTCACGCCTCGCAAACGCAGCAATTATCGAAAAGACAACAACATACGCAGGCGTGGGATTTTCTGAAGTATATGCACCTCGAGTCATGGAACCAAAAAACAGGACGGGCGATGAGTCCGTTTCTGTGTTTAGGCGACCAGAGATCGATGGATTCTCTGAAGGGGTGGGAGCATCTATTGCGATGGGTGCATTCACATTTCCAGCAACGTACAGAAGAGAGTTAAACCCCGATGACCCGGAATCTCCTCCAGAAGAATTGTTCGTTGATGAAACTGAAACTCCATTCAGCAGTTACCTTGAGAAAGGTGAAATCACAATACAGAATGCAAGTATGCTGAGATCACAACTCAGGAGAAGCGGTGTCCTCAAACAACGAGCAAAAGCGATTGGTGTGACGTTTCTAGATAGAGTTGTTGAGAAAATGATGCAGGAACAATGTACGCCACAACAAGTATTTGATCTCTACAGAAGAGTGTTCAGAGGAACTCTCAGAGATAAAGCGTATGTGTATGCGCAAACGTGGCGAGCACACTTCAACAGAAAACGACCAGAAGAAGATTTCGGTAAAGTAGTAAGTCCTCGTGAACGGAGAATGCTTGGTGCTACAGCACTCACACTAACAGCTAGCTGGCTACTATACACGTATGTTTCTTCTCTACCAGAAAAACATATCAGGGATATACTAGATGCAGGAACAGCGATAGCAGAAACTGGAAATTTCAATTCTCCGATTTTCAACAACGGAATCGGACAACATTACAGAGAAGGACTCCATTATATGACGATGGCGCTAATTAGCGAAGGAGAACCGTTTCATCTATACGAAGAACTACCGAACGCACCACCAGATAGAAGAATTAAGACGTATCCACAATCAATACCTATGGCGGGTGATGGCATCACACGCGCAGCTGCAGAACAGCGGCTTTCTGGAATTGAAACATGCGATCTTATCGCTGCGATAAGCAATGACCTTGCACTTAAACCAGGCAGTATTAACCGAGAAGAAACAGAGCTGCAGACAGGAGATAAGGAGCGACTTCTCGCTCTCCGCAGATTCGAACAACTTGTAGAGACGGTTCCGGACGTACGCGTGAATCACCTTGGTTGCACGCAATACGATGCATTCGCAAACGGACATGTTGCAGCCACTGCTGCAATCGCTACAGTGGTACGTTTGTTCAACGGAGAGTATTGGGACAAACCTGCAAGAATCATCGGTAATGACCCTGAACTTGACGCGTGGACTGACAGAGCAATAGCTGGTGTCCTCGCAAGCGGTCTGTACACCCCGAGTTTACAATATGTCTTTCGACCAGACGGCATAGAAGATCTCATAGATGACATAGGTGCCAATAGAAAACACGCAGAAACTACGCTGGAGGTACTGCCTGCGTACGGTAGCCAAACACTCGACACGTATCTTGCGATGTTATATACGAGTGGCATTTTTATCGAGAACACACTTCTCGCGAAAGGAGCAGAGGACGGCACACTCGTGGATGGCGAATTCATCCCAGTGAGTGGGTATCGGCACATACGAGATCGCTCAGATCTCAGTCTCGCGTATGCAAAACGAGTAGAAGCACTCAGCTTTACACTCTCTACTCTAGGAAGCGAACATGAACGCGCAACAAGAATTGGGAAACGCCTCGCGGACACGTACGGCCAGGCATGGTATGAACAACAAGCTGAGATCATACGAGAACACACAACACGTTCCCCTGAAGAACTCACGCCCTGGATGGAGCACATGTATGCGACGTTCTCCAGAATAAATGCTCAACTCGTGCAAAACGCACGTGCGAATGGTGTGCTGACTGATCCGGAACACGGCCCAACATATTTAGGGCATGCAAGAATGGCATTGGCACAACTGTATGCAGGAGAAAGCCCGCTTGAAGCAATGCGCTCGCTAGCTGGTAAAATCGATTTATCCTCTAGAACTGGCATATTTCCCCCTGAGAACAATGGTGATGGCTCAAAGGGACTTCTGCAGGAAGGAACAGCCACATTTCGCTTTTTGCAGACACAAATACCATACCTCCCCAACTGAAGCCTTTTTAAATCATTGAGAATCCCCAAGCATACATGGCAAAGAAAGCTGGTCGCTACGAACTCATCATTTGTGAGAAACCGAGCACAGCAAGCAAGATTTCTACAGCCCTTGCTGATGGCAAGCCTGTGAAAAAGACAGCGAACAAAGTCTCGTACTACGAATTAAGTCATGACAAGAAGGATGTGGTCGTCGCATCTGCTGTCGGCCATTTATATACCGTCGCTGAGAAGGAAAAATCATTCAAGTACCCGAGTTACGATGTGGAGTGGCGCTTGTCAGCTGATGTGGATAAAAACTCAGCATTCTCAAAGAAATACGCAACATTGCTGAAGAAATTGGCGAAAGACGCATCTTCTTTTACCGTTGCGACCGACTATGATATCGAGGGCGAGACGATTGGCCTGAATATCGTGAAATATCTCTGTAAGCAGGAGGACGCGAACAGGATGAAATTCTCCACAGTGACTGCCGGTGACTTGCAGGAAGCTTACAAGGAGAAGAAACACACCCTTAACTGGGGTCAGGCGAACGCTGGGACGACGAGACACGTCCTGGACTGGTTGTACGGCATTAATGTGAGTCGTGCGCTTACAACAGCAGTAAAGACCGCTGGCGGGTACATGACACTCTCCACTGGCCGTGTGCAAGGCCCCGCGCTCCGCATTGTGGTTGAGCGAGAGAAACTCATCAAGGCGTTCATTCCTGAAGATTATTGGCAGATCGAGCTGAGCGGGGAGAAAGATGGGAAAACCTGGCTCGCTTCGCACCAGGCGGACAAATTTGATCACGATCCGAAAGAAATTATTGAGAAATGTAAAGGAAAAGACGCATCCGTTGAGAAGATCGAGAGTAAGAACTCGAAGCAACAACCACCGAACCCGTTCGACCTCGGTAGCTTGCAGCGAGAATCGTACAGAGCCTTCGGTATTAAACCGAGTGCCACGCTCCGTATCGCTCAAGAACTGTACACGAACGCGTATATCTCCTATCCTCGTACCAGCAGCCAGAAATTGCCTGCGAAGCTCGGCTACAGAAAAGTTTTGCAAGCACTTGCAAAGAATGAAGCGTATGAGGAACAAACGAAGCTCTTGTTGGATAAGAAACTCCTCACGCCAAATGAAGGAAAGAAAGATGATCCAGCACACCCTGCTATCTACCCGACGGGCGTCATGCCGAAAAGTCTTGAGGGCCGTGAACTCAAGGTGTACGATCTTATCGTGAAACGATTCTTCGCAACGTTCGGAGTAGCAGCAACACGAGAAACGAACACAGTATCTATCGTGATTGTAGACGAACAGTTTATCTTGAAAGGCACTCGTACTATCGATCCAGGGTGGCACACACTGTATGCGCCGTACGTTGACTTGAAGGAAGAAGAACTTCCTGTGTTCAAACAAAAAGAACAGGTTGAGTATGACAGTCTCGAATCACTGAAGAAACAGACAAAACCACCCAAGCGCTATACGCCATCGAGCCTGATCACAGCACTTGAGAAGCAAGGCCTTGGCACAAAGGCAACACGAGCAGATATTGTTGAAGCGTTGGCAAAACGAAACTACGTGAAAGGCTTGAAAAGTTATGAAGTGACTGAGCTCGGGATGAAGATTTTCGATATTCTTGAGAGCAGTGCGCCAGAGATCGTGGATCAAGAGCTAACGAGACATTTCGAAGAAGAGATGGAGCACATCCGTGCACAAGAAAAAACGCCAGATGACGTGATTAAAAAAGCGGAAGAAACACTGACAAAATTACTGAAGAACTTTAAGAAAACAGAGAAAACAACCGGTGAGTCGCTCTTAGAAGCACGGAAGATCGAGCAAGACACTGTGAATACATTATCTCCTTGTCCGAAATGTAAAGAAGGTATTTTGCGTATCATGTTCAGCAGGAAGACAAAGAGGCGTTTCATCGGTTGTGGCAAGTATCCTGATTGTGATGCGATTTTTTCCTTGCCGCAAGCAGGTATGGTTGAGAAATCAGATAACGTGTGTGAACATTGCTCATTTCCCATGGTCGCTATTACACAGAAGAGACGTGGGAAGAAAGATGAATGTATTAACCCAGAGTGTCCAGTGAAGAAGAAGGCTGAGGATGAACAGAAGGCAAAGGCGAAAGAGGCAGGCGAAGGGAGCACGTGTAAGAAATGCAATGAAGGGACGATGGTGTTGCGGAAATCCATGTATGGAATGTTTTTAGGGTGTGATAAGTACCCGAAGTGCAAGACAATCGTGAAGATTCCGAAGGAGTGAGACAGTTTTAGTAACATCCGAAGAAGATTTAAACGATATACAGTTCCGGAGAAGGTATGAACATCATCGAGAATGAGAACTACGATTTGCAGCTGGACGACGCCGTGAAGCAAATCAAGGATCAAGAAGCGAAACGAGTATTACTCCAGCTTCCAGACGGTGTGAAACCATACGCAGATCAGATTCAAGCAGGAATAAAAAAGGAATGTCCAGACGTTGAGCTCTTGCTCTGGGCGGATTCATGTTTCGGAGCGTGTGACGCCCCTATTCACGTGAAGCATCTGGGTGTTGATCTTCTCTTAGCGTTCGGCCACGCGCCGTGGCGATCTTAACCAAGCACTCTTCGCACAACAGCAGCGTTCTCTGCCGCGTGTGGAAAGTCGCCTGCCGCATCGAAATGGGTGAGTGCTTCTTGCAACGTTGCCACAGCCTGCATACCATTCGTTTCAACAAACCGAGCATGGGCGACAAGGTTCTGCGCTAAATCAAAGTGCCACGCTGCGCGATCTTCAACGGTTAACAAGTACGTAAGATGCGTCACAGCGAGCTCATACCACTCCTCTTGGAACGAGAGCACAGCAAGATTCTCCCGTGCTTTGATATATGAACTATCAAGCGCAAGCGCTTGCTCAAATGCTGCTTTCGCAGCCTCTTCGTGTCCTTCGGCAGCAAGATGGTAGCCGAGGTTGTTGAAAAACGCAGGATTCTCGATCGGTGTTGCTGTACCCAGCCCTACAATAAGTAAAAAAAGAAAAAGAAAAGCAAGTTTTTTCATGGTAACTCCCCCTTATAGCTTCACGAGTTTCGTCGCGCTAATCGTCTTATCATTGATTTTATCTCCCAAGCTGTCGTACAAGTACATGGAGACGACAAAGTCATCGCCGACACTGTAGTCACCAGACTCTCGTACAGAGAACGTTCCATCTAATGATTCAGCTTCACTGATCGATTTCCCTGCTTTGACGCCATTCGTTGCAAACTCAGCATATGGGTCGTCGCAATCGGACGCTTCACCAAGTTGGTTAAGACAGTGTACGTTGCGCTTGTCGCGAAGAATAAGCTCTGCGCGGAAGTTACTGAAGTCTTCGCCAAGGCCATTCGTGATCGTATATGCGATCTTCGTCACTTTCGCGGTGCTGCCAACGGGCTCAGTCCACACTTGTGTGATTTCGAGCTGCAGTTTTCCTGTGAGCTCAGGTTCCGCTTCATTCGTACACTTGCCGCTTGTACAGTATGCTGCCGAGCAGTCCAATGCTGTATCGCATGACTCGCCAGCTGCGCATTTGCCACATGAACCACCGCAATCGACGTCCGTTTCGTCCTGGTTCTTCACGCCATCATCACACGAGTCTTCATTTGATGGTGCAGGGACATCTGCTTGTGCAGCGACTGCTGCGTCAATTGCATCTTGCAAAACGTCCATTTGCGCTGCGAGATCCTCAGCAGTTGCCTCATCCTCAATGAGTGTTTTCAGTGAGGCAAGTTCGTTTTCTAATGTTTCAACGACGTCAGCGCTAATTTCTCCTTGTACGTCCGTCACAAGGTCCTCTGCCACCGTAACGAGTGAGTTTGCTTGTTCGACTTCGACAGTTGCAGTCTCTGCTGTTTCGACAGTTTTCTCGTCGCTCGTCCACGCGAAGAACAAGAGAATCGCGAGTACCAGGATAAGGACCCAGTAAATGATTCGTTCGATGTATATTGGCTTGATTGTTAGGGTAATACGGGCTTCGTCCATCGGTTACCTCTTTTTCTTTTTTTCGCCGAGAAGATCGGCAATGAGTTTGTCATCTTTTGTTTTCCTTTTTTTCTTTGGCTTCTTTTCTTCCACGACAACCACTTCATCAGGTTCATCATTCGCTGTCGTTTCTATAATTTCCGAGAGCATGTCAGCATCATGTTGTGTTTCTTCGGAGAGCGGCTCAATAGCAACTGGCGCTTCTTTCTTCTTGACCGTTCTGACAGGCGGTCGAGGTTCTTTTGTAGTGCCCGGCTCTGGTTGCTCATCAGCAACTTCCATATCTTCTCCACCGCGCTGGATCTTGATACTGAACAACCTACCACGCCGCTCCGCGGAGATCACTTTCGCGGGTGGCTCAGGAAGTTCTGTGACTTTCAAGCTGAGCTCAATCGCTTTGTCGCGTGTGATATGCAAGAGCTTCTTCGGATTGTGATTCGCTTTTTTGATGAGCTTCTCGAGTTCTTTTTCTTTGAAAGGAAAGATACCCACACTCCCCGCACCTTCAATGCGGTACTTGATCATATCCATGAGGTTCTCTTTTGTGTATTCTTTGATCGTCACTTTGAGTTTATCTTCAAACATCCCGCTGAGACCAAGTTTCTTGAGGTTAGCCTTCGTGTCAGCGAACAAGATGTGTGTTGGTGTCTTCGTCATGATGCTCGCGAGTAATTGTGAAGCCTCTTTGCTCAAGTTCGATGCGTTATCAATCAGTAACACATGGTTGTTTTTCGCGAGTTTCACGATAAGTTTTTCGTACTTTGCCTCTGCAGGTTTTTTGAGGAGAGATGATCTCGTGAAGAAGGAAAAATTTTCCCTGACGAACGCGTCAAGCAGCTTTGTTTGTGTGCCATGGTACTTTGCGTTCAGATAGTGCGCTTTGTTCTTACCACTACGTTCGAGCTCTTCTGCGATCCACTCGAGAAAGGTGCTCTTTCCCATGCCTTCTTCAGCAGCTACTGTGCCGAATTGCTGGTTCTTAATGAGAAAGAGGTTGAACTTCTCCTGTACGGGCTTCGTGCCAACAATGTAATCTCGCACAGGGTGTTTTACTTCCTCTGCGAACGGATCTTCTGTATAGCCGAGTTTCTTCTTCCAGTCAAGGACTAATGCCACGTCTACCCCTCTACACGTTCTTGACGAGAGTTTTTAAAGGTTTTGTAAGAAATCGAGGAGATTATTCCTTCTTCTCGTCTTTTTTCGCCGCTTTCTTCTTTGCGGGCTTCTTCGGCGTTTCTTCATCAACGCTCGCGGCAGCAGCTGCAGATGCCATTTGCTCACGTTTCTTTTCTTCTTCTTGCACTTCCTTCTGCATGAGCTCTTGCATCTCCTGCGTGAGCGCTCTGTCTTCTGGAAGGACAACTATTTCTTTGATATCTGCCGTACGGACGGGATGCGTCTTGCTGCAAACATCTCTGAGGAGCTTTTGCGTTTTCATCTCAATAATATCTTTAATGATCGTGTCAAACTGCATCTTCTCATAGAGGTCTCGCAGCTGTTTTCTGACAGTAAGTCTGATCTCAGTCTGCGCAGCCTTACTCGTTCTGGTCTTCGTGACCAACATTGGCTTGACACGGACTAATCTGCCGCCAGCAATACGAAGGACAAAGCTATCCGCGATCTTATCGCGATTTCTCCTGATGAGGCGTTTCGTCGCTTGCGGGTTCATACCCATCGCGATGACTTGGGTCTGAGCCTTGCCATCTTTCACGTCTGTGACGTCAAACCGGACACTGTACCCTTGTTTTCTCGGATCATCTGTGAGCGTCATGAGATTGAGCGTGACGCTCTTCGTTTTGACTGCTTCAGAATCGGTGACGTGTGTCTCACCGAGGAGCGTGTGATTAAAAGAGGCTGGCGCATGAATTGGAAGCCAGTGCTTCTTCTTCGTTTTTGCCTTCTGCTTCGTCTGTACTTTTGCCATTCATGCTCAGAATCCCCAGTTTGTTTATAAAGGTTGTGGGTGGCTGGCGACGATGCGAGGATGTTTGTTGGTGCAATTGCACAGGTGTGGCAGCACCGCACAACGTTCGCCTGCTGTTTGGCATCGCTCGAATACCACCCCAGGAAGATCGCTGGAAAAAGCAGCACAGTCCTTTTAAACACAGCTCTATTCTCTTTTCGCATGAAACTCGGATTCATCGGCACGGGTGAGATGGGCGCTGCGTTGATTCACGCATTGTCAGACTACAAGATCTTCGCTTCTGATGCCTCCACTGAGAAATTGGCATCCTTACCAGTCACGCCAGCAACCAATCAAGAAGTTGTGGACAAGAGCGACATCGTCTTTCTCTGTGTCAGGCCACAGAACATGGACGAAGTCCTCGATGAGATCAAGGTAGGAGAGCAAATCATTGTGTCGATCGCTGCCGCAGTTTCCCTCGATCATCTCGAGAAGAAGTTAGGGAAGAAAAAACTCGCACGTTTAATGCCAAACATCCCCGCTGCCGTGAAGAAAATGGCAGGCGGCCTCGCAGCAAGAAACCTTGCAGATGAAGATATCGAGAAACTCTTGCACATCGTACGCGCAACAGGCACAGTTACGTATGTTGAGGAAGAGCAAATCAATAACATCATGACCGTTTCCGGATCCGGACCCGCATTTGTCGCAAAAATCCTTGATGAATACGCGAAAGCAGCGGTCGAAAACGGCATGTCAGAAGACCTCGCAAAGGAATTGACATTCGAAACATTCAAAGGAACAATAGAGTACTTAGAGCGAAAGAACATCACCCCTGCCGAACTCGTAGAACATGTCTCAAGCCCAGGCGGCATCACAGTGGAAGCGATCAAAGAACTCACAACATCGTTCGACAAGGTGTTCAAACGAGCACTCGAGCGCACAAAGGAGCTCGAGCAATGAAACAAGCAACGGAAGCGAGCGCAGCAGCACTCCAACTCGCAACATACAAAGAGAAAAACGCCGCGCTCGAAAGAATCGCGAAAGCGCTCGACACACAACGAGAAGCAATCGCTGCAGCGAACCAGAAAGACCTGGCGCAAGCAACAAAAGAGAACCTTGCAGATGTCCTTGTGAAACGATTAGCACTTTCTGATACAAAAATCGATGGACTCATCCAAGGGATCAAGGATCTCATCGCGTTAGATGATCCAATCGACAAAGAACTGGACAAGATCCAGCTCGATGATGACCTTGTGCTCACCAAGAAAACATGCCCGCTTGGCGTGATCGGCATCGTCTTCGAGTCACGGCCAGACGCACTGGTACAAATCGCAACACTCTGCATCAAATCCGGCAACGCAGTGGTGATGAAAGGAGGGAAAGAAGCGCTCGAAACGAACAAATGCCTCGCAACAATCATTGGAGAGGCCGCACAACTCCCAAGTGGATGGCTCCAACTCTTAGAAACGAGAGATGATGTGCAAGAATTACTTCGCTGCAGCGAGTACATCGACTTAATCATTCCTCGCGGATCGAATGCATTCGTGCAACACGTAATGAATAACACGAACATCCCAGTACTAGGGCATGCAGATGGTATTTGTCATATCTATATTGACAAAGACGCAGATTTGGATATGGCGGTACGCGTGTGTACAGATGCGAAGTGCCAATACCCTGCTGTTTGCAACGCCGTGGAAACTGTATTGGTGCATGAAGCGGTCAAAGATGTCATTCCACAACTTAAAGAGGCAATGCCCGACGTGACGTTCGTAGAAGATCCTGCAAGCTGGGCAACAGAATACAATGATCTCACACTCGCAATCAAAACAGTTGCATCGGCAAGCGAAGCAATAGAACATATCAACACGTACGGAAGCAAACACACAGATGCGATTATTACAAACAATAAGGAAGCAGCAGATACATTCTTACAAGAAATAGACACAGCAAACGCGTTTTGGAACTGCTCAACACGATTTTCTGACGGTTTCAGATATGGGTTCGGTGCGGAAGTGGGTGTCTCAACATCGAAAATCCACGCGAGAGGTCCTGTCGGCTTAGATGGCCTAACGAGTTACAAATGGATTCTCAAAGGTACAGGCGACACTGTGAAAGAATATGCGGAGGGTGTGAAACAGTTCACACACAAACGATGAGAATCGTCGTGAAAGTTGGGACAAATATCCTTACAAAAGGCAATGGGATTGACACCTCGTACATCGGAGAGATCGCAAAACAGATTGAGACACTGCATAAGGATGGACACCAAGTGATTCTTGTCTCATCCGGTGCAATTGGCTTCGGATGTATGGAACTCAAGAAGCAACCATCACGCGATATCAAGATGCGACAAGCATTCGCTGCAGTCGGCCAAGGGTTACTGATGCATGAATACGCACAAGCATTCAACGACGTGCATGTTGCACAAGTACTCGTGACATACGATGTGATTGAAGACAGGAAGAAATACCTGAACTTACGAAACTCAATCCGGAAACTATTGACGTTGGGTGTTATTCCTATCGTGAACGAGAATGACGCGGTCGCAGTGGATGAAATCGGCAGTAAATTCGGAGACAATGACTTGTTGTCCGCAATGGTCGCGCTCAAATCGAACGCAGACGCACTCTTCATCTTGACAGATACAACAGGCTTGTACACAGACAACCCTGCGAAGAACGCAGATGCCCGCTTAGTACGAACGATTTCAGAAATCACACCCGCAGTAGAAGGATACGCAGGTAAAGCAGGCTTCACACACGGCGTTGGGGGTATGAAAGCGAAGATCAACGCAGCAAAACTCGCGATCAAAGGCGGCTGTACAATGGTCATCGCGAACGGTCGTGAGGAAGACGTACTCCTTCGTCTTGTTGCGGGAGAACGCATTGGTACATTGTTTATTCCAAAGAAGAAGTTATCGAGTAAGCAACGATGGATTCTCTCAGGTAAGCCAAAAGGCACGATTCATGTGAACGAATGTGCTGACGATATCTTGCAGAAGGACACGGTAAATCTTCTCCCGATCGGTGTTGACAACGTTGAAGGAACATTCAAGAAAGGAGACGTTGTGATGATCAATGATTTCGCGAAAGCGATTGTTGAGTATGATGCGAAAACGATTAACAAGGTAAAAGGACTTGAGAGTGCAGCAGCTGCGAAAATTCTTGGTAAGAAACGTGCTGAAGTCGTGAAGCAAGAGTTGATGGTGTTTATCTAAATATCCAAGTTCTCAACAAGTTGTGCGTTCTCCTGGATGAACTGTCTTCTCGGCTCAACTTCATCACCCATTAATGTAGAGAACATCTGATCTGCCTGTGCAGCATCGACGATGGAAACTTGCTTTAATCTCCTCGTTTCAGGATTCATCGTCGTATCCCAGAGTTGTTCTGGGTTCATCTCCCCGAGACCTTTGTACCGCTGGATGTGCACGCCGTCCATGCCGCCAAGAGAAGCGATAATTTCATCTTTCTCTTCATCATCTTGCGCGTAGTGTTTTGTTTTGCCTTTCTTGATCAAGTAGAGTGGTGGCATTGCGATGTACAGGTAGCCTTGTTCGATAAGCGGACGGAGATATCGGTAAAACAATGTGAGATTTAGCGTTGTGATGTGACTGCCATCCACATCTGAGTCCGCCATCAGGATAATTTTGTGGTATCGGAGTTTGCTAATATCGAAATCCTCGCCGATATTTGTGCCGAGCGCAGCAATCATCATCGTGAGCTTGTCGGAACCAAGCACTTTGTTGACTCTGGCCTTTTCCACATTCAAAATCTTGCCAAAGACTGGGAGGACTGCTTGGAATTCACGAGAGCGAGCTTGCTTGCATGACCCCCCCGCGCTATCCCCCTCGACGACAAAAATCTCGCACTTCGCAGGATCTTTTTCCTGGCAGTCTGCCAGTTTCCCAGGTAATGACGCGCTGTCCAGCGCGGATTTTCTCCGGGTTAAATCACGTGCTTTGCGCGCTGCTTCTCGCGCAAGCGCAGCTTGCACGATCTTGTGCACAATATGTTTTGCTTCAGCAGGATGTTCCGCAAAGTATGTACTTAATGTTTCACTCATCATGCCGTCAACGAGCCCCTTCACGTTACTATTTCCCAGCTTTGCTTTCGTCTGCCCTTCAAATTGTGGTTCTGGGACCCGGACGCTGATCACAGCTGTGAGTCCTTCAAGCATATCATCTCCTAAGAGCGAGTTGACATCTTTCGCGAGGAGGTTCTGTGCTTTCGCGTAATTGTTAATTGTTCTTGTGAGGGCCGTCTTGAACCCTGCGAGATGTGTGCCTCCTTCAATCGTGTTGATATTGTTGACGAAAGAGAAAATGCTGCTCGTGTACGTGTCAGAATATTGCACGCAGACTTCCATTTCCACGCCATCCTTCGCTTTTTCTAAGTAAATGGGCGCGTGCAGTTCTTTCTTTCCTTTGTTGAGCCATTGGACATATGAGATGATGCCGCCTTCGAAGAAGAACTCAGCATCTTTCTCCTTTCCTTCCCGTTCGTCGATTAATCTAATCGTAATTCCTTTGTTGAGAAATGCTAATTCTCTGAGTCTATTCTGCAAGACTTCGTAGCTGAACTCGATTGTTTCAAAAATACTGTCATCAGGCCAGAAGCGGACGTATGTCCCTTGCTCTTCCGTTTCTCCTTGGATTGTCAGAGGCGTTTTTACCTTTCCACCGTTCTCGAACTCGATGATGTGGACTTTCCCGTCTCGTTTGATCGTCGCTTCTAATTTCACGGAGAGGCCGTTCACAACAGATACGCCAACACCGTGCAGTCCGCCAGAGACTTGATAACTGTCCTTCTGGAACTTGCCGCCAGCGTGCAATTTTGTGAGTGCAACTTCCGCAGCAGAAATTTTGAATTTCGGATGTTCTGACACGGGAATGCCACGACCGTCATCCTCGACTGAACAAGACCCATCTCGGTGAATGATGACAGTGATCTTACTGCAATGCCCTGCCATTGCTTCGTCAATACTGTTGTCTACGATCTCATAGACGCAGTGGTGGAGGCCTGTGGATCCAGTAGAGCCAATGTACATGCCTGGCCGCTTACGCACCGCTTCAAGCCCTTCTAAGACTTGGATGCTGTGCGCTCCATATCCTTTTTTTGGTGTAGAATCGTCCGCCATTTTCTCGTCGACAAAGTCTAGAAATATGAGATGTGGGAAGCTTTATAATGGTTGTGGTTTTCTCTCTGAATATGCTTAAAAACCTACTAGTTGCGGGAGCAAATCCTGCACCGGAACAATCACAGAAACCCATCAAAAATGAGGAGTTGACAGAACTAGTAGTTGCCTTGTTCATCGCACCAAAAGCAACAGATGGGTTATCGCAAGAGCAAGCAGTAGCACACAGAAAACTCAAAGAAGGTGTACCTGACATTGCTTCTATTTCTCTAAGAGGTGGCGATATCGAGGTGCATCGTCGAGGAAAGAATCCTATTCGTCCAGGTAGCATGCCTTCGAACTACAGCGGCGATCCGAATGTCGAATACAGCTTCTACTAACTTTTCTCATGCGTAAGAAGCCACCAAACAAACGCGATGACTGCAACTACTAAGAGTGCACCAAACACGAACACGCCATAATCTAGAAAGAAGTCCCGTATCAAATGCCATGCTGTCTCAAAGAGTGTTGCTTGCTCGATCTCTTCTTCCGTGCGTTCATGTGCAAGAACAAGACTTGAGGATAGAAGTGTCGGAAGCAGGAATTTTTTCATATAAAAACAGCAAAAAAAGAAGTATAAAAGAATTACTGTGCATAACTGCCAGTTGTCGCTTGTGAGCTCGCCTTACTTCTTTCAAGCAAAGCAGCCTGTCCTTTCGCGACATCTCCTTCCGCAAAGGCTGCTAACGCCGGCCGCTGGAGTCCTCGACCAAAGCTAAAGGTCAGGTTCCATGGCGCTTCTAGTTTGTTCATTGCATTCAAGTATAACGTGACGTCTTCATCACCGATGCCGCCAGACAAGAATGCAATACCGGGCACATCTGCAGGTACGTGTGCTTTGAGTACTTCGACTGTGGCAGCCGCGACATCTTCTGGTGATGCTTTCTCCGCTTCTTTCCCAGGCACGATCATGTTCGGTTTTAACACCATGCCTTTGAGATTCACACCGAGTTCCTTGAGTGCAGCAAACGTTGCCTCTTGCGTTTTGAGCGTGACTTCTTTGCAGCGTTCTAAGCTATGATTGCCGTCCATCAACACTTCTGGCTCGACGATAGGAACCATGCCTGCGTCTTGACTATCTTTCGCCATCTGTGCTAATCTCTTTGCAGATTCTGCAATGTTTGCATCGCTTGGATACTCGTCTGAAATCATGATCACTGCGCGCCACTTCGTGAAGCGAGCGCCTTGCGCGTAGTATTTCTGTAAGCGCTCTGGAAGGCCATCAAGACCTTTGGTGACTTTTTCACCATCGCCTTCCAGTCCTTGATCAATCTTGATGCCAGGAATAATGTTTCGTTCCTTGAGGCAATCGACGAACGGCTTTCCTTCTTTCGTTTCTTGGAATAATGTTTCCTCAAACATGATGGCGCCCGAAACGAACTCACCTAAATTCTCTGTCGTGACGAGCATTTCTCTGTATGCTCTCCTGTTCTCTTCTGTGTTTTCTTTGCCGACAGATTCTAAGCGTTTCCCTGCCGTTCCTGTTGATTCATCCATTGCGAGGATACCCCTCGGCTTTTCTACCATTTGTTTCGCGATCGTTTCAATATCAGACATATATTTCCACCCGTAGTGGCAGTCAGTCAAGAACTTAAATAGTTTTTGTAACTGCACATGGTTTTTATTGCGAAATGATAAACTTCTTAAGCGGTTTGTTGCTTTCG
>JAPPOH010000001.1 GCA_028818155.1 Candidatus Woesearchaeota archaeon
TCGCGATCATATTACGTAAAATTACGTAAATCTATATAAATGTGTTGTTGTGCAGAAGGTTTATAAGGCGTTTTCTGGCTCTTCCTCTGGGCCTGTAGCTTAGCCTGGATAAAGCGTCCGCCTTCTAAGCGGAAGACCGTGGGTTCGAATCCCTCCAGGCCCGCTTTTATGAAAGAAAAATGGTTCCGTCGCAAGACGTACGGATGGGGCTGGACACCTGCACGTTGGCAGGGCTGGGCTGTGGTGTTCGGCTTTGTCATCTGCCTTGGATATGTTGCGCATAGATATCCGCCTGCAGAGGGGCCAGCGAATTTCTTACAGACAGTAATTCTCCTCGTTGCTGTGCTATTGTTGATTTGCTACAAGACAGGCGAGCCTCCTCGGTGGAGCTTCGGAAAGTAATTTAAAGGGTTCGCGACTCGTTCTTCTTCTGCGCCCGTCGCCAAGTCCGGTAAGGCAGTCGCCTGCAGAGCGACCATTCCCCAGTTCGAATCTGGGCGGGCGCTTTCAAGAAAACTATTTAAAGCTCAGTTGCTTTGTAAGACTATGACAGAAATGGTTAGTATACCAAAAGTTGAGTATGAAGAACTTCTCGAGGAAGTAGGCATTCTCCGAAATAAAGATATGGTGGACGCCATTAAGGAAAGTGACGAAGCGAAGGGTGAGAAGACCTGGGAGCTTCACTTGTAAATTTTGTGTGATCCTGCTGCAGCAACGATGATTTCTTTGTTCGCATCGTCAACTTCATACACAAGTCGTATATCTGCGCCTAAGTCAGCACTCCATTTACCTGCAAGCTTTCCTTTCAACTTATGTGCTCCTATTGCTGAGCGTGGATGTTCTTGCAATTGCTGTAATTTTTTACGGATACTAGATCGTGTCTCGAGAAGTTTGTAAAACTGCTTCTCAGCCTTCTTACTCCTTGTCGTGAGTGCGTACATGCCAACGTACTGAAGAAATCTGTATATTAAGGTTTCGAGGAAAAATTCCTCGAATCTGGGCGGGCGCTGTTACCTCTCGCAAGTGCATATGTATATACATGGAATGTTTTAAAGGAACTATTGAAACACCCAATCCATGATTACGGCTGATCCGACGCCTGATGAGGAGCGGCGACTGTCAACGCTGCACGCACTGAAAATCCTTGAGACGCCACAGGAGCATCGCTTTGACTCTATCACTCGACTTGCAGCACACATACTGAATGTGCCTATAGTTGCAATTTCGTTCGTCGATGAGCACGAACAGTTTTTCAAATCGATCTACGGGCTGAACGTCAGGAGAACATCCCGCGAAGTGAGTTTCTGTGCACACGCGATCCTCGAAGATGGACCGTTCATCGTGAACAATGCATTGAAAGATGAGCGCTTCAGAGACAACCCGCTCGTTCTTCATGATCCAAAAATCAGATTCTATGCAGGTATTCCTATCGCAGCAACGAATGGGTGTAAGCTCGGCACACTGTGTTCAATTGACAGAAAACCAAGAAGGTTCTCAGATGAGCAGCTTTCCATGCTGCAAGATCTCGCGATGTGGGCTGAGTTACAGCTGCACGCTATTGAAACAAGCGACGCGTTATTGCGGTACAGGATACGAGAGCGTCGCATGAAGAACGCAATGGAAAAACTCTTTCTTGCGATAGAGAACAGCAATGGTTCGTCAGCAAAAGCTGCTGCTAACTCTCTCAACGAACTGTTCCATTGAAGCCTGTTCCATGGTTTATTCTCCCCAATTTCTTGCGATCACTGTTTGAAATTCTTGATGCTCCTTTGAGATAGGTGGAAACCAGATGCCAACGAACTCACGCTCCCAAATATTCTCAGCAGCGAGTGGTGCTAATTTGTATTTGTAGTACATGATCCGCACGTGCTCCGGTGCTTCATCAGGAAACGGGTTATGTGAGAACAAGGAGAGTGCCCCAGGATCATTGTGTAGGAGTTTCCAGAGCACATGCCACAACCATGGCTCTCGATTTGGGTGCGACATCGCAGCAAACCAAATCTGCCAGTCTATTCTTGGTTGGTATGGCGCGAGTTGTGGATGGTTCCGATCTAATTTTGTAGGTTTGCCAGGAAGTTCATACTCCTTCCAGATACTTTGCTCAGATACAACAGCATCGGCAGTCCCTTCAATGACTAACTCTCCGCGTTCTTTCCCAATGGAACCGAAGGCACCGTACGTATTAACTAAGTGTAATTTCCCAAAGGACGTGTTCATCGCTTGCCGTTCAGAGAGTAAATTCTGCACGACAGGAATACTCAACACTAAGACAACAAGTAAGAACGTCCATGCACAAACAGTTTGCATTCTACTTACTGTTGCTCCTTTCGCTTGTTTCTCTGAATAGTGCACCAATTTTTTCGGCAAAATCTTCCGGAAAAACACATCATCAAAACACGCAATCGCAGGAACAATCGTCAACCAGTTCAGAAACGAAAGATTGCCAGATGCAATCAATATGAACTGAAAGGAAATTAACAAGATCCCTGCAGCGTAGCGCAAGAGACGAGGCCAGAATACAAACCATGGCACAACAAGCTCAATGAAATGGTTCCACAGCACACCAAGCTTGTGGATGAATACAGGCATCTCATGAAATACTGAAGTAAGAGGTCCGGGAATCGGCTGCGTCTCATAATGATATTGTAAGCACGTGAGATCCTTCCAGCACTCATCGCCGCGAATTTTGATGAGGCCTGCGCCAAGGTTAATCCGGAATGCGAGCCAACGGAACAACACTATAATTGGAAATGGCACGGCATGCTTTGGAAATGGTCGTGCATCCCACAATGGTACAAGGAAGAGCGCTAAGAAACCGGTTTCTAAGAGCTGCATTTCCCATCCGTAGCCATACCAGAGCTGCCCGATATGCATGAACGACATGTAGAGGAACCAGAGGATCAAGAGCATAGGAATATTCGCGAAGCCGAGTAGCACAGCCAGAGAGAGGAGCACGCCGAACCAGGAGAAGAAGAGAAGCCAGGAATCAGAAAGATGCAGCCAGAACAACGAAGGAAGGTCAATGAATGAAAGGTCATTCGCTGCAAGCCGCTCCATATACAGATCTGCAGGCAAGATACCTTGCGAACCGATCAACGGGAGAACTTGTACTGCTAATGAGAGGAATGCGAAGAAATAGACGAAGCCGAGGAATCGTAATAAGACAAACCTCGTCAGGGAGTAATCAGTAGGTTCTAGCTTGATCCACGAAAGCATGACGCAGTGGTACGTACGCACTATTTCAAGATTCCGTTGTGTTTTTAAAGAGGAAACAATTCGTTGCTCGCATGGGGTTAGATGAGATTGAACGGAAGATTCTGGATGAAATGCAATGCCCACTGAAGGATGCGGCAACGAATCTTGTATTCGGGAAGGGAAATCCAGGTGCAGATATTGTATTTTGTGGCGAAGCACCAGGATCGAAGGAAGATTTGCAAGGAATTCCTTTCGTCGGCGCTGCAGGCAGAGAACTAGATAAGCTCCTCCATACGATAGGGCTCACATTAGATGATATCTATATCGCAAACATTCTGAAATATAGGCCACCAAATAATAGAGACCCTACAGAGGAAGAGATTACACGGCACACACCATACTTAATCGAGCAAATCCTCGCGATCAAGCCGAAAATGATCTGCACGCTCGGAAATTTCTCGACAAAGTTTGTGTTGGCAGGCTTTCAGGTAGAAGGGATGAAGCAAATCCCGGGCATTTCACAATTGCATGGAAAAAAGCAACGGATCAAGTACAAAGAACATGAATTCACAGTCATTCCGTTGTATCACCCAGCGGCAATGTTGTACAAACCACCACTCAGAAAAGTGCAAGAAGATGATTTTCTGAAGATTGGTGGATTTTTAGGCCTGAAACCGACGAGTGCGAAGACGTTGTTGGATTATTAACGATTTTGTCCTTTTCTCAGATTGAATGTTTTCTTTGCTCGTACACCAAGGTAGTTCTTCTCACGATGAGGAAGAGAGAAATTTCCCTCAACACCAACTGAGAAACCCCTCCCTACTTTTCGATCAATCCCAATACGTACAAAACCTTTGTCCCCTTGATACGAAAATCCGCTTAGCATGTCAATATTCCATTTTTCTCCAGATGCATAGCCGAATACCTCTGATCGTCGTGTTGCAGGAAAGTATCTCATATCTATTTGTGCTTCTGGACGCTTTAATCGCGCAACAATACCGCCTTCTGTTTGTGCATGATGCACGTACTCGAGGATGAAACCACCTTCAAAGTGTTTTGTTTGCCAAGGAAATGTCTGAAAATGTCCTTTCAGGAAACCATCGTCTCCTTGTACTTTGGAGTACTGTGCGAAGAAATCGCTGTTTTTTGGGAGTTTTCCGTAAATTTCGGTTCGCGTGACGGGTTTTCCATCGCCAACTATTGCTAATTGTGTCACAGTTTGTCCGGCTGCAGGCGCCGCGAGCAACACAGTGAGTGCAAGTGCTTTTTTCATCTTAACTTTTTAGTAGTCAATAGAAACTTTTAAGTATATGTTACAACTACGAGTGGTTGTATGTTTGCTCGACTGAAAGAACTCGGACTTGGAGAATACGAAAGAAAGGCCTACGCAGGCCTCCTCCAACACGGCACGATGAAAGGAGGTGAACTCTCCAAAATTACGGGCGTACCTCATGGAAAAATCTATACGGCGCTTCATAACCTTGCAAAGAAACAATTCGTGACGATCGTGGATATCAAACCCCAACTGTTTTCTGCAGTTGATCCAAAAATCGCACTTGCAGCAGCAATTCAGCAAGAAATAAAGGATCTTGAGCAACTCAAGAAAGATGTGCTCAAAGATGCAAGAACTATGAGAGCACCAACACAAGAGCAGACAATCGAACAAGTCAAAGTCTTTCCAGGGAGAAAGGCACGAGACGCTATCAACTTGCACTTCTTCAATGACGCGCAGAAAGAAGTACGGTTCATGTTTACATACGAAGAACGAGTACACAAACTCGAGCGAGCAATCTACGCTGCTGTCAAACGAGGACTGAAAGTTCGTATTATTGCAACACTCATGACGAAAGATGGTGAAAGACTCATGCGGAAAGATGTTCGAAATGGCGTCGATGTCAGATACTATAGAGTAGAAGAAATGCGCTTGAACATCATGGACAAGAAAGAATCACGACTAGAAGTCGTCAACCCAAGAAATAGAAGAGACCGTGTGCTCATTTACTATCAAAACGGCGACATCTCAAAACACTTTGCAAATTACTTCGATTCATTGTGGAAGAAAGCAAAAAAAATTAGTTCCATTTAATGCTGCAGCCCATAGCACTTGTCAGCGGCACAGAAACATCCTTCCCAGCAACTAACTCAGCAAGCGCATCTTTCAATTCATGTGTCGTGGCAGAACTTGCATCCTGCCCAGCATCGTCCAAACGGCCTTGGTAAACTAACTTTCTATTTTGAAACACAAAAAAGTGTGGCGTGCACTCGCCGCCGAACGCCTTTGCAACCTCTTGTGTTGGATCATGCAAGTACGTGTAGTTCACATCCTTCTTCTGCATGTTCTCAAAGCTATCGTCTGGATAATTCTTGTCCTCATTACTATTAATCGCGACGAAATCAACAGAATCCTTCATTTCAGCAACCAACGCTTGTAACGCCTCTTCACTCCCATGGATGTAAGGGCAGTGATTGCAGCTGAACCACACGCAGAGCACATCCTTTGCGAATTCGTTGTCAGGATGCATTTCGTTATCTGTCCCGATCAAGGAAAAGGACGGCATGCTCTCCCCTAGTGAGAGTTTGTAATCGAATTTTTTTTTGTCAATGAGTACCATCTGATCACCCACGACGAGCGAACATGCAAGTGTTTTTATATGTTTTCCAAACCCGATGCGTATGCTCCTGAAAAACTGCCGCTTCCTCGTCACACAGAACGACGATCGTGAGATTCTCGAGGATGTGGATGTGAAGATAGAAGGAAATCAGATCGCCGAGATAGGAAACAATCTGCATGACGATGCTATTATCGATTGCTCAAATAAGATTGTCATGCCAGGACTTATCAACTGCCACACACATCTCGGGATGACAACACTCAGAGGCATCTCAGATGACAAAGAGCTGGAACCATGGCTCAAAGAGATCGTGGATGCAGAAAAGAAACTCACAACAGAAGATATCGAAACAGGCGTACACCTCGGCATTACAGAAGCAATCAGAACAGGCACAACTACAGTGCTTGATATGTACGATCCAATCGAACCTTCAATCAACGCAGCAACGACAATGGGTATGCGCATGCTCGCAATGAAAGGCTACTTTGCAGCACATGGGAACGACATGACCATCACACTCCCAGAAGGAAACGAGCTTGCTACTGTGGGGCTTGCACCCCACTCGATCTACGGCGTAACGGAGGACTTCCTGAAAGAAGCGAGTGCATACGCAGCAACAAAGAACACACAACTCCATATCCACGTGGCTGAAACGAGAAAAGAACGCGTTGCGTGTAAAAAGAAACACGGCAAACTCCCCATAGAATACCTCGAACGTATCGGATTCCTCAGCGAGCACGTCAGCCTTGCACACTGCATCTGGCTCACGAAAGGAGAATTAGACACAATAGCGAAAGCAAACACAAAAGTTGTCCATTGCCCACAAGCAAACATGAAACTCGCAGGCGGGGGTGTTATGCCCCTTCAAGAGATGCTCGAACGTCAGATCATTGTCGGACTTGGAACGGATAGCGTGGCGAGTAACAACTCCTTAGATATGTTTCGGGAGATGCATGTTGCAGCACTCTTGCACAAGCATCACTACTGGTCCGGTGAAGTAGCGCAGGCACAAACAATCCTTGACATGGCAACGAGAAATGGTGCACACATAACAAAGACAAACACGGGCAGCATACAAGTAGGAAAACTCGCAGACATCATCACACTAGATTGCAATGATGTGAATGTACAACCAATAGACAAAGAGCGAGTCATTTCACACATCGTATATGCTGCGAATGGCATGAACGTGGCCGATGTGCTTATTAATGGGGAAGTGCGGGTACAAAACAAGGAGTTGGTTCAGTGAACATACCTACGCAAGCAAAAAAAGTCTTCACAGGAGAGATCTTCAGTGTCTACCAGTGGGAACAAAAGTTATTCGATGACAGCACAACCACATTCGAAGCGTGCAAGCGCCCAGACACAGTACAAGTTATCCCTATACATGATGGCAAACCAGTCTTGCTGAAAGAAGAACAACCACACATTGGCGAGTTCTATGGACTCGTTGGCGGCAGAATAGATGAAGGAGAAGAGCCGCTTGCAGCAGCAGAGCGAGAACTCCGAGAGGAAACAGGGATGCAGTCAGATCACTGGGAACTTTTCAAGAAGACAGAATACGAAGGAAAGATCGAATGGAACACGTACTATTACATTGCCAGAGACTGCACGAACGCAACAGAGCAACACCTTGAACCAGGAGAAAAAATAGAACTCATCGAGTGCTCTGTCTCAAAATTCCTGCGTATCGTCCACAAAGAAAACTTCAGAAATAGAGATTTTCTCTTCCATATCTTACAGATGGAACATAACCACGAATTAGAAGGGTTCAAAAGGAAACTCACATGACTGCGGTCCTCTTCGACATGGATGGTGTTCTCCTCGCATCAGCGCCCTACATGAAGCAAGCGTTTGCAGACGTCCTCAAAGACATTCCATTTGATTACGAGGCAACGAGAGGGACGTCATTCCCTGAGAAAATACGACGTATTAACAAAGAATGTAACTGTGCACTTGATGTTGAGGAAATTCGAGAAAAAATATATGAGCACCAGTTTCATGCAATGGAAAACATGCTCAAACCAGAGCAGGGCGTTCGAACATTCATCAAACAATTACAAGCAGCAAAGATAGCATTTCGCATTGCAACATCATCCGGCAGAGTGCGGGCAGAACGTATGCTCTCAATCGCAGGCATCAATGCATATTTCCAGGATATCACTGCAGAAGAGGATGTCGAGAAGCAAAAACCAGATCCCGCGCTCTTTCTTGCAGCAGCAAAAAAACTTGGAGTACCACCAACTGAATGTGTCGTGATAGAAGATGCAGCATACGGGATTCAAGCAGCACACGCAGCAGGTATGAAAGCGATCGGATACCTTGGTGAAAGTACTGAAGAGCAAGTGCGTGATGCAGATCTTGTAATTCGCTCATTCGAGGAACTCACGCCAGCAATCATACAGAATCTAGTGCATCCTTGATTGCTTGCGCTGTACTCGACCAGCGAAAACTTTCGAGAATCGTTGCTCGCGCAGCCTTCCCAAGCGCAGCTCGTTTTTCTGGTCGATCATACAATCGTTGGAGCTTCACCATTAAATCATATGCGCTGGTATTCTCAAAAAACAACCCATTCTCATTCTCAATAATATAGTACTTGATGAACCCAACCTTAGAACTGACAACAGGCAGGCCACACGCCATCGCCTCCAACACTGCGAGAGAAGTTGTCTCTGTCAAACTTGGCTGCACGTACAAATCCATCACCCGCAAGTACGGAACGACATTGTCTGTCGCGCCCGTCACAATAACACCAGGCACTGATCCAAGCCGCTCTTTGATTTTCTCCACACCATCGCCAACTATTAAGAGGCGCTTATTCTTGATCTCAACTCGCTTAAACGCCCGTAACAAGGTAAAGAGATTTTTCTCATGGGATATTCTGCCATGATACCCCATAACGAACGCATTTTCAGGGATACCGAGTGCTTTTCGATCTTGTTTTCTCGGGGAAAACTTCTTGACATCAACACCAAGGTGTGCGATTCGCTTTGGTGTTCGTACTCCTTGCCACGTGAAGTGCTCTGCAATGTTTTCTGACGGGAGAATAAGCAACGTACACCTATTGTACAAGAATTTCACGATAAGCTTTGTGAGTGCAATGAGCGGTCCGCGAAAAATCGGTTGTGAAAGCGCTTTCGGGACAAGTTCCCAATCCACGTTATGGATAAAGTTCACGATCGGCCGGTTCAGCCGCTTCGCAGCAATGACTGCACACGCGCCAATCGGTGCGAGGGATTGATTAAAGATAATATCTGTATGACGAACAAAGTGTTTAATCTCTTTGTACGCAAATTTCGCTGCGGTGTAATCGCCGTGCGTGTAGTTTGAGAGAGGCACCTGAATGACTTCCACACCTTCAATTTCGATGGGGCCGTTGTTCGGCGCAATGATTGTGATATCATACTCTTCCTTCAATCGCGGAATGATTTCTGCGAGGAATCTGCTGATACCGTCCCATCGAGGCAGGAAATTATCTGTCGTGATGAGCAAGCGACGCTTTTCTTTCGTACTTTTCTTCGGCTTATAATCTTGCCACTCAACGTTCTCGTTTTTTTCCCAGTCAATTGTCACACGAGCCATTAGCGTATTTTGTAGAAAACCTCCGCATATCGACAGCCCCGTCTGAATCCCCAGATGACTGCTTTCGTGTACACGCTCCAGAGCAGGACAACGAGTGCCATTCGCTGTGACTTAAATGCTTGGAGCGCATCAATTTTTTTCTTGAACGTTTTCGTCACATCGACAACTAATTTCGGATTCTTTCTTTTCCCCAAGTTAAATAAATTCCAGACATCAAACGTGTACACGCTGCACTGCAAGCCTGCATCATCGTACAGTTTGAGGAACATCCTGTGTACCGCTCTATGATCTGGGTGTGGATCATCAGATGAATGTGTGAGGATCATATCCGGCTTCAGTTTCTTGATCGTTTTGATCACATCATGATAAATCGGCTTGCATTCATGCTCGAACGACCCTTCTTTGAGGCCGAGGAACATGACGCCTGAGCCGCCAAGCATCTTGTCAGCTTTTTCTGCTTCTTTGACACGGATCTGCTGCACCTCTTGCTCCTTGAGGTGTGGATGGCTCATCTCGCCATAGCTACAAATGATTGTGTGGATCTTGCTCCCTTCCTTCGCAAGCTTTGTCGTATACCCTCCAGGACCGAAGACTTGGTCGTCGGAATGCGCACAGAATACTAGCACCCTCTTCATGAGTTTGTGGTGTGCAGAACGTATAAAAAGGTTTGGAGACCTTTTTAAAGGCGAGCGCAGATATAACCAGTATCACCGAAGTGGTGTGTATATTCTTATTTATCCGATTTCTCGTGATACAGTAGGTGGTAGCAATGGCCAAAATCCTTATCATTGATGATAATGAAGATATTACATTCACAATTAAATTAATGCTTGAACGAGAGGGGTACACAGTCACTGTCAAGAACAGCGGAAAGGATGGACTTGCATTCTTAGAAGAACACAAACCAGACCTTATCTTGCTCGATATCATGATGCCTGACATGGACGGATGGGCAGTCTGCGAGAAAATTAAGGGCAACAAGGAAACTGAGCAGATCCCAGTTGTCTTCTTAACAGCAAAAACTGACCCTATCAGTAAGGCGATGGGAAAACTCTCAGCTGCAGAGTACATAGAAAAGCCTGTTGAACAAGAAGAGCTACAGCATCGCGTCAAAGCAGTTATTGGGGCGAACGCATGAGTCTCGTCCTGGATTTATCATCTATTCAGCACATTATGGTGCCAATTCATATCACGCAGATTGTTGTGGCTGTGTTCATTTCATGGCTCTCATTTCGGTTTTTTCGTTTAACGAAACCGCTGAAGGTCTTTTATTTCTTTTACTTTGCGATGGTGATGTTCATAGGGAGTGCCGCGTTCTATCTCCAGGCATTCTTCACAGACGCGACGTCCGGGACAACATACCATATAGCAAGCCAATCAGCGCTGATAGCAACGCTTGCCGCACTTGGTGTCATCTTCTGGTCTATTTATAGAGGAATGAAATCGGGAACGACGTAAGCCTGCGATGAACATCAGAAAGAAAATAACGTTAGGGTTCTTACTTATCGCACTACTTGTACCGGTTGCAGGATACTTGTCGATCATGAAGAGTGAAGTGGTGCTTGAGGAAGCAATCGGACGTGATTTCTTCGTACTTTCAAAAGAAACAATGAACAAAATTGACAGGAGTATCTACAATCGTATGGAGGAGTTCGCTATCTATGCAAGACAACCAGAAGTACTCTCTGCACTTCGCTCGTCGAATGAGAACTTCACAAGCTTGGAAGATCCAGCAGCATACATTCAGGAGCAAGATGTGCGCTGGCGAGCACTCCCTGCGAACGAGTCAAACGAGCTTATGGATACACTGCTCAGACATGAACTTTCACTATCACTTCGAGATCGTTTGCGCTTTTACAAAGCACTCTACGGATATCAAGTCTACGGTGAAGTGTTTTTGACAAACGCGTACGGCGCAAACGTTGCACAAACAGGGAGAACTTCAGACTATAAGCAAGATGATGAGGAGTGGTGGCAACAAAGTGTTTCGGAAGGAGCACACATATCAGATTTTTCATTCGATGAAAGCGCGGGAGTTCACTCAGTGAGTATCTCGTACCGGATCGATGACACAGATGATACATTTCTTGGCGTGATGAAAGTTGTCGTGAACATCGAAGAAGTTACCACAGTGCTTGAACAACTTATAGCGCAGAAGAGGAAGGTAGGGTTCGATACGATTGAGTTCCAACTCCTTTCGAGAGATGGTTCTATCATATACAACTCCGATGGCGAGAACACTATCCACGACCGACATCAGAGAGGAGACTGGAGAGAAAACAATTACAATATTCATAGAGACCATGATGGTGCTGAGAAGTTAGTTACGTACAGCGATTCAGAAGGAATCAATCAGTTTCCAGGTTTAGGATGGTCGTTGATCTTATCGATCGAAACAAACGATATCTTCGCACCCATCAAAAAAATACACAGAGACGCATTCTTTTTCTCACTGAGCACAGCAGCGCTAGCAATTCTCATCGCCATTGTGCTGTCGAACTCCTTTTCTCAGAGAATTACCCGATTGCAGAAAGTTGCGAATCAAATTGGAAAAGGGAACTTCGATGTTGCAATAGATGTTTCTTCGGAAGATGAGATAGGGAGACTTGCAGATTCACTCAGACACATGCGAGTACATTTACAAGAATCAAAGAAAAAGTTAAGCAACTTCAACGAACACCTTGAAGTGAAAGTACGAGAGCGAACAAACGAAGTAGAGAAAGAGAAGGAAAAAGTAAGCGAGCTCTTAGCAGCAAAATCAAAATTTGTAAATCAAGTAGCACATGACTTGCGAACACCATTAGTGCCAATCATGGGATTACTCCCCATTCTGAAAAAAGACCTCGAAAAAGGAGCATCAAAGAACAACAACAAAATTATCGATACAATATCGAACAATGCAAAATACTTACACGCTCTCGTCGGAGATACACTCAGCGTTGCACAACTTGATTCGGGGAAACTGAGATTACATATGCGACCTGAGGATATACATTCTATTGTCAGCGAGGTTATAGAGGATAACGCTATCGTGTTCAAGAAAGAAGGTATCTCCATCGTGCAAAACATAAGCGAAAACCTTCCACGTATCTTCGCTGATCGCATACGAATTATCGAAGTGCTGGAAAACCTTGTATCAAACGCTATTAAGTTCATGAAAACGGAGAAAACACTCACATTCACTGCTACAGCAGAAAAGCACTTTGTTGTTGTAACTGTGTCAGACTCAGGAATTGGCGTTCGAAAAGAAGATATGAGCAAAATCTTCGAGGAGTTTCAGAAAGTGGACTCCTCGCGCCATCTCACATCGTCTGGTCTCGGCCTCTCCATCTGCAAGCGCATTGTGAAGAAACACGGCGGAAAAATATGGGTAGAGAGCCCAGGTTCTGGAAAAGGAACAGCATTCACATTTACACTCCCCATCCACAAGGGTGCGTTTGCGGAGGAAAAACGAGATCATGAACGACGAATGTAACTACACCGGCCGGGACTCGAACCCATGTCTGATGCTTGGAAGGCCTCGCCATGCGCAGAAAACAGGTTGTATTGAAAGCCGCCAGAAGCTATGTCCTTTCTCTACCTATCTCTCTCGGAGTACTCAATGAAAATCACCATAGGCAAGAAAATTCTGCTCACAATCCTAGTTATGTCCTTCGTCATCGCAACATTATATTCTCTTATGTTCATCTATTCATTTGCGAGTTTTCATAAAGAAAAAGACGGTGTACTTGTCATCACAGAAGAAAACGCACCTACATATGTTCGTGAGCTGCTGCAGCGATCATTCACAACGCTATTTTTGCTCAGTCTCTTCCTCGTGCCATTTGCACTTTTTCTCTCGTACTCATTCTCAGAACCAATAGCACGATTGCGTGATGCCATTCTTGCTGTAGGTAAAGGGGATTTATCGACAAATATTGAAGTAGTGTCAAACGACGAAATAGGGCAGCTTGCAGACTCGTTTCGAGATATGCGAACAAAGTTGCATCAATCACAGGAAAAAATGAAAACATTCAACGAACACCTTGAAGTGAAAGTACAAGAACGAACCGTGGAAGTTCAGAGGGCGAGCGAGCGAATAAAGAAACTACTGAACGCACGAATGCAATTCGTAAATCAAGTATCGCATGACTTGCGAACACCACTTGTTCCAATTATGGGTCTGCTTCCAATACTTAAGGAAGACCTTGCAGCAGGCGATTCAAGAGAGAATAGAAAAATTGTTGAAACGATAGCACATAATGCACAATATCTCTATTCTCTTGTGAACGACACGTTGAGTATTGCACGTCTTGACGCAACAACATTTCAGCTACACATGCAACAAGTTGATGTGGGAGCGATTATCAAAGAAGTTATTGACAATAACGAGATTGTTTTCACCACTGAAGGTGTTCACGTAACGAACAACGTACCTTCAGACATTCCCAAAGTTCTCGCAGACAAAACGAGAATCATTGAAGTACTTGAAAATCTTATCTCGAACGCATTGAAATTCATGGATGCGAACAAGCACCTAGTTTTTAGTGCACAAATAGGAAAAATTACTGTCGCGATTCGTGTTACAGATACAGGCATCGGCATAGAGAAAGATGACACGAAGAAAATTTTCGGTGAATTCCAACGACTTGATGAATCTCGTCACAAAAACTCATCAGGACTTGGCCTCTCAATTTGCAAGCGCATCATCGAGAAACATGGTGGCAAAATTTGGGTGGAAAGTGCAGGAAAAGGAACGGGAACAACATTCACGTTCACACTCCCATTCTATCATGTAGCAACAAGGAAAACGCAAGGAGGCATACATGGAAAAACCGCTTCTTGATACCCTGTGGGTACTGGTAGCATCCGCGCTTGTTTTTCTTATGCAAGGAGGCTTTATGTGTCTCGAGTCAGGACTCACGCGCCAAAAAAACAGCATTAACGTTGCAATGAAAAATCTTTCAGATCTCAGCATCAGCGTCGTGTTTTTCTGGGCATTCGGATTCGCACTCATGTTTGGAACATCACACGCAGGAATATTTGGAACAGACGGCTTCCTCTTCTCAGTCAATGGCATAACGTTCATGAGTGCGTTCTTTCTCTTTCAAGTCATGTTCTGTAGCACTGCAACGACGATCATGTCAGGTGCCGTCGCAGGACGAATGTGTTTCGCAGGATACCTTCTCGTCGCTGTGATTCTTTCAGGAATTATCTATCCTTTCTTTGGCCACTGGGTGTGGAACGGACTCACAGAAGGAGTGTCGCGCGGATGGCTCGGCAACCTTGGTTTCGTCGACTTTGCTGGAAGTACAGTCGTGCATAGCATTGGCGGTTGGGTAGCGCTCGCAGCTGTGCTCATTCTTGGCCCACGTACTGGCAGATTTACTGCGAGTACATCTTTTCGAAGGACGAGTGTCCCTATTGCGACACTTGGTGTCATTCTCCTTTGGTTTGGTTGGTTCGGATTTAACGGAGGTAGCACACTGCGATTCAGCGATGAAGTTGCGGGCATTATTCTCAATACAGTGCTCTCAGGTGCCGCAGGATGTATGTTCGCACTTGGTATTGGTTGGTTTATTCGAGGGTTCGCAAAGGTCGAGGATATGATTAATGGATCATTAGCAGGGCTTGTCTCAATCACTGCTTCATGTTTCGCAGTCTCTTCAATTGACGCGGTCGTGATCGGCGCTCTTGGAGGAAGTGTAATGTTTTTCAGCTCGTTGGCTCTCGTCCGTCTACAAATCGATGATGCGGTGGGTGCAATCCCTGTACATTTGGGTGCGGGTATATGGGGGACGCTGGCAGTTGCTCTTTTCGGCGATCCCGCTCTTATTGGAACAGGACTTTCGTGGTTCTCACAACTTGGTGTCCAGGTACTTGGGGTTGTAGTTGCGTTCTTATGGGCTTTCGGCGTCGCATATGTTCTCTTGAAGCTACTAAACGCATTGCACCCATTGCGCGTGAGTAAGAAGCAAGAAGAACTGGGACTGAACATCTCTGAGCATCGTGTTGGCTTGTTCGAGGACTAACTGCACCGAACGGGAATCGAACCCATGTCTGAGGCTTGGAAGGCCCCCGTCCTACCATTGAACGACCGGTGCTTTCTACGTAGTTTTCTCAGTGACCTTTTAAATGTCACGATGCATAGAATACACTATTTATAAGTAGTGAAAATGAAAAAGTATTTAAAAGAACATATCGTGATAATGATATGAAAGGCCATCCTCCACGAACAATACTTCGTCCGAGAAGAATAGATACAGACATGCCCGAACTAGGGCAAGTTGAGCCAGAAACATTCACGAGCGTACCGATAGGTGCAACAGATTACGATATCGGAGTAACTGCTCTGCAGCATGTATTTCAACTTGAAGCAGTGCAGGAGCGATACAGAGCAATTGATACGGTACTTAATGAGGGAAATGATACATCTGCAATCGAAGAAATCGGGAGAACTATGCGGGAGCAACATGGATACATGTTCCCTCAATCTGCAGAAGCTACTGTGTGTGATGAACTTGCTGCCGCTGTGTGCGATCGAGCACAGAGAACAACACCATATGTGCAGCGAATGCATGAGGGAGCACAGCTCCTCGTACTCGGAGGATTCGCAACACTTGCAGGAGCAACTATTGACGCGCTCGCAAGCATGACTACACCATATGATGGCAATATCACAACAGCTGCTCTCGGAACTGCAGGTGTTCTTCTGAGCGCCACACACATGCCTGACTTCAGGTATAGAACGCAACTTGCAACCCCAGAACGCTTATAAACAATCAGCCCTTCTCTCGTCGCATGGTCCTCGATAAGCTTTCTGATAGCCTGAAAGAGACACTCAGGAAGGTGACTGGCGCAACGTTCGTTGACGAGAAGCTCATCAATGAGCTTGTGAAGGATATCCAGCGCGCACTCTTACAATCCGACGTGAATGTCCAGCTCGTGTTTTCTGTCGCGAAGGAGATTAAGGATCGTGCTTTGAAGGAAAAGCCACCAAAAGGGCTGTCTAGCAAAGAGCATCTCATTAATATCGTGTATGATGAACTTGTGAAGTTTGTCGGTGGTGGCAGTTCTGAGATTGAGATGAAGAAGAAACCGTTCTTGCTCATGCTCGTCGGGCTCTTCGGCGCAGGAAAAACGACGTCGAGCTCGAAGATCGCGAAATACTATGCCAAACGCGGGAAAAATGTATTGTTGGTTTCAACTGACACGTGGCGCCCTGCAGCTGCAGATCAACTCGCTCAATTAGGAAAACAGATAGGCGTTGATGTTTTCACTGATAAAACTGCAAAAAAGCCAACTGACATAATTAAGAAGTTCGAGAAAGAATTCAAGAACTATGACCTTGTGATTATCGACACTGCTGGTCGTGATGCGTTGTCAGATGAGCTCACTGCTGAGATTAAAGAGATTAACGCTGCTGTCAAGGCTGATGAAACATTGTTAGTCATAAACTCAGATATCGGCCAGGCTGCAAAAGCACAAGCGGAAGCATTCCATGAGAATTGTAATGTGACTGGTGTGGTCATCACAAAGCTAGATGGGACTGCGAAGGGTGGCGGTGCGTTAACTGCGTGCGCTGTGACTGGCGCGCCCGTGAAATTCATTGGTCTTGGTGAGAAGGTTGATGATTTCGAAGAATTCAAGCCGGAGGGCTTTGTTGGTCGATTATTAGGGATGGGTGATCTTGAGTCGTTGTTAGAAAAAGCGAAAGATGCGTTCAAGGATGAGGACATGGATGCGATGGGCGAGCGCGTCTTGTCTGGTGATTTTAATTTGGTTGATTTGTATCAGCAGATGCAGGCGATGAAGAAGATGGGTTCTCTCAAGAAAATTATGAGTATGGTCCCTGGCATGTCACAGGCGCAGATCCCCAAGGGGGCGTTGGATGTCCAGGAAGAGAAATTAGAGAAATGGAAGTATGTGATGGATAGTATGGCTCGTGGGGAGTTAGAAGATCCTTCTGTACTGAGCCCTGAGCGGATTGAACGGATTGCTAAGGGATCTGGTCAGCCAGAGAAAGAGATTCGTGCTTTAATCAAACAGCATAAGCAGAGTAAGAAGATGGTCAAGATGATGAAAGGGATGGACGGCTCGGAGAAGGGCATGCAGAAGATGATGCAGAAGATGCAGGCCAAGATGGGCAAGAAAATGAAGTTCTAGCCATTGAAGAATGAAAATTTATCAGCTTCTTGAAGTCTATATGTGTTGGCGATTCCAACAAAGCGATCTTCTCTTTGTTCACCGTGCACTATGCCGATGGGGAAGGGTGTGGTTAAGCACACTCTTCCAGTAAGA
This sequence comes from Candidatus Woesearchaeota archaeon, assembly GCA_028818155.1. Lineage (GTDB taxonomy): Archaea > Nanobdellota > Nanobdellia > Woesearchaeales > UBA525 > UBA525. Next base: position 17,670 of record JAPPOH010000001.1, read on the forward strand.
TTATCGAGAGAAGCGTTATGGTGCGCTAATATCGAGTCTGCGTGGAGTGGGATGTTGTCCTTGTTTTCTACGTAGCGTGCATATTCTCCATCATCAGAAAGAATTTCCAATTGTTTACTGTAGGGTTCTGGGGAATGAGGGATAAAAGAGACGAACGGCTCTATAAAAGTGACTGTGTCATCTCGCTCTACTACTTCTAGTGCAGTTTCCAAGCGCTGCTGAGCAAATGCACGATCGGTAAAGAACACCGACCTCCAGATTTGCTTGCATGTATTATGCTCCCAGTATATTCCATTCAGTGCAGCGAACGGTATAGCTGCATCATGTGGTAGCGAGACGTGTGTTCGCGTGAAATAGTGTATGTGTGCTGCTTCGAGTGAGTTGAGTCCTTCAAGAATGGTCTTATCAATACGATCCTCTGGAAATGGCTGATCTAGCATAAGATGGAGGGGACTTGCGTTTCAAGTTATTAGCTTTCGTATAGGAAAAAACAACAGGGTGGAAGAGGGTGGTGGTGAGGTGGTAGAAGAATGAAATCTTCGTAGAGGTTCTCCACACCCTGTTGTATTCACTTGAGAGTGGTTCTCATATATAAATGTTTCGTTTGTATTCACTTAAGAGTGGAAACTGAGAGTATTTAAATGACAGGAGTTTTCTCGAGGAGCACGCGGGAGTGCCGGAGTGGTCAAACGGGACGGATTTAGGCTCCGTTGGCGCATGCCTACGCAGGTTCGAACCCTGTCTCCCGCATATGCGGCTGAGCATCACACTCGAAAGCTTCACAGAAGCAGACTGGCAAGCAATCTTCGGCGCCTATGTCAAAGCGCACGGCAGCCACTGGACTGGCGCACCATTCGCCATGGTGAAGAAACAATTAGAAGAAAAGAGCTTTTACGAATTCGGCTTTAACTCCATGGGTACGTGGACGAGCAAATTTCGTTTAGACGTGCAAGAAGGAACACTCAACGCGATATTCGTGAAGAACCCAGAACTCAAAGGAAGGATGAAAGAACACCTTGAGAAAATGGAGCAGATTTTCGAGGAACACTTGAGCCCATACGCTTAAAAACATCTTCTCGTTTATTTCAACATGATCCCACAGGATGTTCTCGACAAGGCAAAGCAGATACTCCAGAAAGCATCCCGTCCACTCTTCTACTTTGATGACGACTGTGATGGCGTCACATCATTCACACAACTCTACCAATTCTGTGGTGATGGCTCTGGCGTCCCTGTCAAGCAGAGTCCTGTGTTGAAAGCAGATCTCTTCAGAAAAATCGATGAGTACAGCCCAGATGTGGTCGTCATTCTGGACAAACCAGGGGTGGAGGAGGAATTTTTACAAAAACTCCAGACGCCAACGATCTGGATCGACCACCACGAGCCACAAGAGATCAAGAACAAGCACGTCCTGTACATCAATCCACGAACGTATGATGATGCGGACAACAGACCGACAGCATACTGGTGTCACATGATCACGAAGCAAAACCTCTGGGTTGCAACACTAGGGAGCATCGCTGATTGGCATATTCCTGACTTCATTGACGAGTTCAAGAAGGAGTATGGTGACCTCCTCCCAGAAACATACGAGAAGGTGGAAGACCTCTACCTGGACACGCCAATCGGACAACTGATCAAAATACTCCAATTTAATTTGAAAGGCTCACTCTCAGAGATGCGAAAGAGCATTCTCACATTCACAAGAGTGGAGCATCCAGACGAAATTCTCAAACAAGCATCGCCACGAGGGAAATTTCTCTGGAAAAAATACAGAAAGCTCGCTGACGGCTATGAACAGCACATGAAGATTGCAAATGAAATCGCTAAAGAGAAAGGACCAATACTACTCTATGAATACGGAGAAACAGGCACAACATACACTGCAGAACTCAGCAATGAGTTACTGATACGGTATCCTGAAAAGATCATTCTCGTCTCACGAAAACATGACGGAAAGCGAAAGAATAGCATTCGTTCAAAAGAAACGGAGCTCCCATCGAAGATCACAAAGGCAATGGAAGGCCTTGATGGCTATGGTGGCGGTCATACGAACGCGTGTGGCTGCGTTGTTACAGAAGAACATTGGCAGAAATTCTACGAACGGTTTGAACAACTCATCGAAACAGCGTAACGTGATCGTAATCACCGAGCACAAGCTTTCCATTACCGCCCTTCTCTGGCACTTGGAGTAAAAACATTTTTTGGATGGCAGTCTCCGGATCATAATCGAACCCATGTGGTCTAGCTTGAAGATGTGGATGATCGTTCGACAGTTCCGAATATGATGTTCCTGACGGAATAACCCATCCGAATAATTGATCACGCATTGTCGAGAACTTCCCTTTGAGAGCAAGTTTGTTTGGAAGTCCGTCCAGCACTTCCTCTCCGTATTCGTGCACAGTGTACGTTCCATCTTCGCGGAGATCTTTCGTGAAATACACGGTTGGCAGCATATCCCTCTCAGGATGACTGCTGTTTCTATGAATGTCATGCTCGCACCGTTCTTTTACTCGTATGCCATCTCTACTCCACAAGATTCGAGCAAACGTTGGCGTGAGAACGTTCGAGAATTCTTCTTGTAGAATATCTGTCGTTTCCTTCATGTACAAAAACTTGAATCGTCCGAACGGCAGGACAGAAGAATGTTGCTGTGCAACTGCTCGTGCAGTATTCTTTCCATTAATACTCCCTTTTGCAACAATCCCTCCTCCAAGATCTAATGTCGCCTGATGTGCTCCATGACTAATAAAGTATGGCGCATCCTTTCTGATATAAATCATTGAACCATCTTCTTTCAAAAGTCGCTCTACTTGATCTCTTTTCAGTGGTGTGCGTGTTGTTTCTTTGCTTGTCGTTTGCCAGTATCGCTCGTCAGTACGTACCATCTCCAAAAACACATCAATCTCAGCTTCTCTCGCAAACGCGGTTTCTCTACGTTCCTCATTCAGCAGCGCTTCGAGTCGGGCAATCGCCGCATGAATTACAGGTTCCATAGAAAAAGGGAAGAACAAGCGCTATTAAAACATTCTCTCTGAAGTAGCTACAATTTCACAACTTTCATCTTACTCGTCCAGATGTCAACTTCAACGATGTAACTTTTCTTTTCACCAAGTAACACTTTCAGCACTTCACCAGCAGCAAGACTGCCAGCAACAGACGCGATCGGACCATACACGCCCTCTTCCTCAAGTCCTTTGAAAGCGATTTTCTCCAACAACTTCGCAGGCGCTTTCTTCTGCAAGACGAGTATGCGCGCTTTACTCCCAGAATAGCGCACAATCAGCAACGGAATTTTCTTCTTTGGCACCCCAACGAGCGTCATTGCATTAATCTCATCGTTATTCGTCGCATCCACCATGACGTCGCCTTTGAACAGAAAGAAACTCTCATCAGTGATCTCTTCATGAAAGCTCTTCACTTGCACAGTCGGGTTAATCGCGAGTAAACGAGCTTTAGCCTGCTTCACCTTGAACTTCGTGATATCTTCTTCATAATACAGCGACAAGCGATGCATATCCTCTTCTTCAACACGCCCGCGGTCAACTAACCGAAGATTGAGATTTTCTCTCGCTAACAACCCAATAAGTTTCGCGCCAGCACCACCAAGACCTGCAACACTGACGGTCTTTCCGAACAGTTTTTTCTCGCCTTCGTCGCCAATGTGCTTGCAGCGTGCTCTGTCATCCGTTTTCATCGTTGACTACACCCACTGTGAGAAGTATTTAAATGTTTTTAGGGGCGAACAGGCATACACTACCGAAAAAACGTACACTTCTCGAAAAAAGATACTCCTCCTCGATGGGAGCATGGGTGCACTCATACAAGAAAAGAACCTCGCAACTGAGGATTTCGGCGATCCAGAATACGAAGGATGCACAGAAATGCTCAATATTTCCAAACCTGTCACTGACGTCTACGAATCATACTTAGAAGCTGGAGCATCATCGAGACAAACACGTTCGCAGGCTCATCAATCACACTCGCAGAATTCAACTTGCAAGATCGAGCATATGAAATTAATAAAGCAGCAGCGGAGAAATTCTCAACGCCTGAGCAACAACGGTTCGTGCGGATCAATCGAAGGGAAAGACGAGTTCCGAAAGAAAAGATTCGAAATGACTGCCACCCTGTGCAACGAACTGCTCGAAGCTGGCGCTGCAGGCATTCATTTATTCATTTTTCACAACGCAGACGTTGCCGAAGAAGTATTCGAAAAATTAGACCGCTAGCATTCTTTCATGCCATATTCTTCTTCAGGTGTGGGATCGATGATTTCCTCTGACGTATAGACAATTTTACCTTCTGCGTACTGTAACTTGCCACGAACAACGACAGCGTTTTCAATATCGAGCTGCGCATCTGTTTGTCCCTCACACTGTATCGGATCACAGAGCCCAATGTAGTAGTACTCGTCATCCAACACGTTGTTCGTTCCAGAGAGGACAGACAATTCTTCAAACGGACCTGATGGTGTTCGCTTCACTTCAATGACGACATCAAGTGGCGACTTCTCGAACACCAAGTGCACTTCGGCGGTAACGTGCTCACCACGACATGCTGCTCGCGCATTGAATGTCTTGATGTACTCTTCGTCATTCATCTTATTCACCACATAGAGATCTGCGTTGCTCACAATTTTCTCACCGCAGTCTTCAGGCGAGTCAACAATCGTTTCATTCTCACAGACGTACTTGTACACGATTACTTCTTCCGTTTCTGTGATGAATTTTGGAGGACAGAGGCTGCAGTCCATGCCGGGAGGTGCTTCTTGTTCCACATCTTTATCGCACACACCATCTTCGTCTTTGTCCAAGCAGCACGTATTCCCGTTCTGAATGTAGGGTGCTGTACATGTTGGTCCTTCAGGTGTGCACGCTATGAGAAAGAGACCCACCACCAGTATGAATGCAAGACGCATAGGGAGAGATATTTTTGAGAGTTTAAAAAGCTACCCCTCGAGCTTGATGCGCTCTTTCCCAAGTTTGTCGTAGATGTTGTCTGAGGAGAGAATGGGGAGCTCTCCTGCGAAGACTGCGTGGAAGCTGTCGAATGGTGTCACATTATATTCTTCGATAAGGTGTGCTGCTTCAAGTGCTTCTCTTAATCGAATTCCTTCGACATGTGCGATCTGAAACACTGAGCTAATGACTTCTGTTGCACTCAAATTATACTTGTGGCAGGTCATAGCAAGCTCTATGAGTGTGGACGAATCTGTAACAATGTTTCCTCTGTACTTCTTCCAGAAATGTTTCGCATTTTTTTTTAGCCAATCAGATTTTTTGGCAATTGCAAAGAAAAAATCACTTTCTGCGTAGATCATTTTCTGCTTCCTCCATGGCTGTTTCGAGTGCTTCTTTTTTCAATCGCTTGATGCTTTTTCCTTTGAGTTTCTCTCCTTCTTTCTCAAGTGCAGCGATGGGGTCGAGTGGAAGTGGTTGCAGCATAATGCCTTTTGGTGTGCGTATTGCGACGAACTCCTGTTTCAGATCCTTCACAAGATCTTTCGGCAATGTTACACGCCGCCTACTATCCATGCGCATTCGGTCTGACATAGTAGTTTTTTGATGTGGGTAGTTTATTAATTTTGCGGGTAATTTCATATTTTCCACCTACTTAAGGAGTAGAAGCTGCAATATAAAAGTTGCTATAGAATGTCCAGTGGCTGAATAGAAAGAGAATAGAGCGGAGAGAAAGTATAAAAGGAACGTGTCGCTCACTCGCTTATGAACCTCGAGGTGGTTGAGCAAGCGTTGCAAGCGAACAAGACGCTCGTCGCGTTCGTTTCCTGTACTGTGAGCTATTCTGGACGAGCGGAAACATTTCTGGAAGAAGGGGACCGGCTCATTATTATCAAGGCGGATAATACGGTAATCATCCACCAACCGGAGGGGAACAATCCTGTGAACTATATGAAGCCCGGCAGCAGTGTCTCGGTTGAACAGACAGATGAAGGGGTCATCATTCATGTCCTGCATGAGAAGGAGAAAGCGTGGTTGGATATCACTATTAGCAAGATTCACAATATGATGTCAGAAAAGTTAGTCGATGGACAGAAAATGGAGCTCGCGGGGAATGAGAAAGATATGAGTGATTATATCAGGGATAACCCAACAGTTATTGCTGCAGATTTTACACCCTACTCGAGAGAGGAACATACTGACGTTGGGTTCATCGATGTCTTCGGGAAGGACAAGAACGGCGCTGTTGTGATTGAATGTAAGAGAGTCACTGCAAGCCTCTCTGCAGTGGATCAACTCAGGCGATATGTTGAACGTGTCGCAGCCATCAAAGGCACGGCAAATATTACGGGTATCGTGGCAGCTCCTGCTATTACGCCGAACGCGGCGAAGATGCTCGCGTCATATAATTTGACTTTTGTTTCTGTTGAACCACCAAAGCGCCTGGAGCGGTGGAAGAAGCATCAGAAGAGTTTGGGTGAGTTTTGACTTCTAAGTAGAAACATTTATTAATGTGCTTTTGGTTCGCGCATCATGGGAACACTATTCACCCCAGACGTCACTGAAATCACAGGTGAGATTCCGGAACAATATCGCAATATGTCCGTATTGTTCGCACGCAGTCATGACGTATTTAGAACTGTGACTCCTCATTCGCTTCTCGGCACTGAAAGTGCTGAAGGGCCTCATAGTATTTTTTTAGAAGAAACACTTGGTAGTTGCGTAGCTTATATGGGAAACGCACCTTACGATACAAAAGATGTTAACGATATCGACAGAGCACTACGAGGTCTTGTTAAATCAGCAGATATAGAAGGGTTCTTTGGTACACAGCACACAGGAGTTTATCCATTGATTGCATGTGAACCATTCGAGGAAGGTGTACGCGCTCGAGGATCTACTGGGGATGTCAACCCATTCGCACTTTTCGATGCACTTCCATTTGATAGACTTGCTCCAGAATTTAGTGAATTCGCTGCCTATGCACAACATAGAAGCGGCGATGGCATGGTTGCACACACACTTGGAGAGGCTGTTGCCAGAATCATAGAGGTGCACATGCACGCGCCAACGTTGCATGAGTTCTATGTGCCAAAAACTCCTTAAATGAGAGAAGGTTCTTTTTCTTAATGCGCCACGCAAACCAACCAATTAGATTTTCCGCTCTTGAGAAGAAGGATCTCTTCAAAGCGTGGATACTTACGAGCATAGCGTTCACTGTCTTTTTCTTGCAAGGACAGCTCAGTAAAGTCTCAACAACAGGCTTCCTTGTGATTTTCGTCCTTGCAGGAGCAACTGCGGGTGTTGGGTTCATCGTCCACGAGCTCTGCCATAAGTTCGCTGCACATCACTTTCACGTACACGGAGAGTTCCGCGCGAATACGATGATGCTCTACATGTCGATTGTCTTTGCACTCATGGGCTTTATCATCGCTGCCCCTGGCGCGGTCTACATGACAGGACACATTACAAAAAGACAGAATGGCATTATCTCTGCTGCAGGTCCAGCAAGTAATATCGTACTTGCTGCGCTCTTTCTCCCGCTGTTTTTGATGGAGGGCCTTCCCAAAACAATTGGCTACTTCGGCCTGCTCATTAACGCCATCCTCGCGGGCTTCAACATGATTCCCTTCGGGAATTTTGATGGGAGTAAAGTCCTTCCATGGAGTAAGCCGGTGTATTTTACCATGGTGTTTCTTGCGGGTATCTTGATCGTGCTTGCCTACAGCTTATGAAACGTTTTTATAGGACATTGTATTGCTTCCTGTATGGCAGATTCCTGCGCACTCTGTAAGAAACAACTCTCGACAGTATTCCTAGATAAGATCAAGGGCACGTACGTGAAGATCAACGGAAAACATCGTGCTGTTTGCTCGTCCTGTCAAAAAGCACATAAAGATCTCAAGGCACAATTCTAATATATCGAAATCGATATATTTATATAGATATATCGTTACCGATACTCTATGACCCTTGCAGACATGGTCCTCCATAAGCTTGTGCAACGACCACGATCAGGCTACGGCCTGTGTAAATCGATCGAGGAATGCACGGGCAAAAAACCCAGTTTTGGGAGCATCTACCCGATTCTTGAAAAACTCACAAACGACGGACACGTCACGGTCGAAGAACAAGGACGGAAGAAGATCTACACACTCACGAAAAAAGGAAACGAGGCAGCAAAAGACATTGCGAGCAAGCACCAAGAACTTCTCAAGAATGCCATCGTTAACATCAGAACAACATTCGAAATGATGGGCCAAGACCCGAGCCCCATGATCGCGGCAATGGAGCGCGCACAGAAAGGTGAACCACTTTTAGGACCAATCACAGCAAACATGATCAAGTTCAGAGATACCATGTTCACCATGGCACAAGATGGACGAGCGAAAAAATACAAGAAAGAATTGAATGCAATGCTGAAAGAAATGCTCAAGAAGGTGGCGAAACTCACATGAAACAAGCGATTATCGAACTCAAAAACGTCTGGAAGACATACGAGATGGGCGATGTGAAAGTGCACGCACTTCGCGGTATTAACCTCAAAGTCCACAAAGGAGAATTCGTCGCGATAATTGGACCGTCGGGAAGCGGGAAATCGACCGCGATGAACCAAATAGGCTGCCTCGATATTCCCACAAAGGGCAGTGTATTCCTCAGCAAAAAGAACATCAGCACACTGGACGAATCAGACCTCGCACAAATTCGCGGCAAAAAAATCGGCTTCATCTTTCAGAAATTCAATCTCATCAATACCCTCACCGCAAAAGAAAACATCATGCTACCAATGATCTTCCAAGACGTACCGGAAGACAAGAGAAACAAGAAAGCGGAAGCACTCCTCAAACTTGTTGATCTTGAAGAGCGTATGGACCACCGGCCGAACGAACTCTCAGGCGGACAACAGCAGCGAGTTGCAATCGCACGTTCATTAGCGAACGACCCAGAAATGATTCTTGCTGACGAACCAACAGGTAATCTTGATAGCAAAACAGGAAGCTCAGTTCTGGAGTTTCTCAAGAAATTGCATAAAGAGAAAGGCACAACAATTGTCATGGTCACACACGATAAGCACGTTGCAAAACAAGCAGATCGTATTGAAACATTAAAAGACGGAAAAATAGTCGGAGCGAAAACATGAAACAGACAGCACTACTCATACTTGCAGTGATCGCACTGCAACTCGCAACAGCAGCACCGGTGAGTGACGAGAGCGCACTCGATGCATCACTCTTGTACTACCAACCAGTCCCCGCACAACCAGGGGACCAGCTTGACCTATGGATTCAAGTTGATAACAACGGTGGGAAAGCATCAGGGGCTGGTACCCTGACAATCGTTGAGTCAGGAATCTTCCAGCTCGAGAGCGAGTCGGATCGCGTGAGTAGATTCCTCACGATCCCCGCACAGGAATCCTTCCTCGTCCAGACAAAAGTGCGAGTCTCAAAGAGTGCAAATGAAGGAACAAACTATCTCACAGTTCGCGTGCAAGAGGATAATGAAAACAGCTATGTTGAACGTCGCCTCTCAATCCCTGTAAAGGGAACAACAAGCACTCTCTCCATCACGCGCGCAGAGACGGATCCTCCAGAGATACTTCCAGGACAAGATGCAACGTTGCTGGTACATGTACAGAACATCGGACAAACGAAGGTCCGAAACCTTGATATCACACTCGACTTTGCAGGACTGAGTTTCGCTCCAGTAAGCTCAAGCAACAGCAAAACAATCGCATCACTGCGAGGAGGCGAAAGTGAAATCTTCACATTCGATATTGTTAGCTATCCAGACGCAATGCCACAAGCGTACCAGCTCCCTGTAACGCTCGACTATGACGATGAAGAAGGGAATGCAAAAGAGCAGAATGAGACGATCGGTGTCGTCGTCGGTGCAACACCAGAGCTTCTTGTCTATTTCGAATCGATCGAACTAACAGGCGATGAAAAAGAAGGTATAGTCATCTTGAAATTTGTTAACAAAGGACTTGCAGAGATCAAACTGCTTGAGATGGAAGTCTTACAAAACGACGATGTCAAAGTCACGAGTGAAAGCCCCGTCATCTACGTGGGAAATATCGATGAAGACGACTATGAGAGTGCAGAGTTGAAGCTGCTCGTGAGCGGCGATACAACAGTCCCACTCAGAGTCGCGTACAAGGACGCACTAAACAGAGCGTACGAAGAACGCGTTGAGCTCCCGCTCACCTTGCAATCGGAGAACGGAAGAAGTAACGGCAGCGCACTGAAGTATGTCGTCATCCTCCTCGTTCTCGGCGGACTCGGCTACTGGTTCTGGAAACGGAAGAAGTAGATGCTCCGCGACTACGCACGCCTTGGGATCGGCAGCTTGTTCAAGCGCAAGCTCCGCTCCTGGCTGACGATGATTGGGATCTTCATCGGCATCGCAGCCGTTGTGAGCCTCATTAGCCTTGGCCAAGGTATGCAAGCCGCAATTGAAGAGCAGTTCTTTCAATTAGGAGCAGATAAAGTCAATATTGCCGTGAAAGGACCGAATACAGGGCCGCCAGGTTCCAACTCCGACGTGCAGCTGTTTGATAGCGATTTAGCAGTTGTGCAACGCGTCAAGGGTGTGGACGTCGCAACAGGACGTTTAGTTGAGCCTATTCGTGCGGAGTTCAACGACAAAGAGATTTTTCTCTTCGTCGCAACGCTCGCGCAGGATGATGACGAGCGAGAACTTCTCGTCGATGTGGCAAATGTCGATGAAGATAACATGCTGTACGGCAGAACGCTCAAACCATCTGACCAATGGAAAGTGATCATGAGTGAGAATTACCTCGAACCAAAGTTTGACGGGAAGGGCTTGAAGGTTGGTGACAAAGTCAGGATTAATGGTCAGACGGTCGATGTTGTGGGTATTTTCAAGAAGACGGGCAACCCATTCGTTGATATCTCATTCGTCATGAACGAGAACGCGGTGCGAGATTTACTCGATATTCCTGAAAAGTATGGATTGCTGCTCGCGAAAATCTCTTCCGATGCTAACATTCGGAATGTTGCGAACGCAATCGAGAAAGACCTGCGAAATCACCGAGGGTTGGATGAGGGTGATGAGGATTTTGAGATTAACACAGCGGAGGATGTGCTTGATACGTTGAGCACAGTGCTCACAATCGTGACAGCGGTGTTAGTTGGCATTGCCGCGATCTCTTTGATTGTTGGTGGCATTGGCATCATGAACACGATGTATACCTCTGTATTAGAACGGCAGGGTGAGATTGGCGTCATGAAGGCGATTGGCGCGCGAAACAGTGATGTGCTTACTATCTTTATGATCGAAAGTGGCATGCTTGGTATGGTAGGAGGCGCTATTGGCATTCTCTGCGGTGTGCTCCTCAGTAAGTTTGTGGAGTTTGCTGCGACGGCAGCGCTCGGCACAACGCTCATTCAGGCACAATTTCCCTGGTATTTGATTCTTGGCGCACTCCTCTTCAGCTTCGGTGTCGGGAGCATAGCAGGCGTCTTCCCTGCGTTACAGGCGAGTCAACTCACCCCTGTGGAGGCGCTCAAAGAATGAAACAGTTCCTGAAGATGGCAGTGGAGAGCTTGCTCCACAGAAAATTACGTTCCTGGCTGACGATGATTGGGATTTTCATCGGGATTACAGCACTGATTTCGATCGTGAGCCTTGGCGAAGGGCTTGAAGTAGCAATCACGGAAGAGTTCAGTGAGCTTGGCAATGATAAACTCTGGCTCGCGCCCGGCACGAGCGCGTTTGGTGCCTCTGCGTCAGCAGCAAACTTAACTGATCGCGATAGAAAAGTAGCAGATAGTGTTCCTGGCATTACGGAAACGGTCGGCATGACGTGGAAGAACACAAAAATTATTTCTCAGGATGAAGAAGAGGTGGCACTTGTCTCAGGGTACACGCTTGATGAGGGCGCTAATTTATGGGATGAGATGTTCGGTCATATGCTCTTTTCTGGCAGATGGCACAAGTCAGGTGACACGTTCAAGGCCGTTGTCGGCTATGATTACACGCAGAATGATGGGATTTTCGAGCGCGGCTTGAAATTGTTTGACAAAATCGACATTGACGGGCAGTCATTCAAAATCATTGGTATCATGGAGAAGCAAGGGAATGATCAAGATGACCAGAGCATTTACATTACAGATGACGCGTACTCGAAGGTGTTTAACGTCCGGTTAGAGGATGACTACAAGTATATCGTTGCGAAGACCGCTGCGGGCGCTGATCCGAACGAGATTGCTGAACGCTTGAAGCGAGCGATCAGAAATGATAGAGATTTAGATGAAGGAGATGAAGACTTCACAATTCAAACAACGGAAGAGATCATGGACTCGTTCGGAACTATCTTACAGATCGTGCAGGTGGTGATTGCGGGCATTGCCGCGATTTCTCTCTTAGTTGGTGGCGTTGGGATTATGAACACGATGTACACATCTGTCTTAGAGAGGACAAAAGAGATCGGGATTATGAAGGCGATTGGTGCAAAGAATAGTGATATATTGTTGCTATTCTTAATCGAGAGCGGGATGCTTGGCCTCCTTGGTGGTGGGATTGGCGTTATCACTGGACTTGGTGTTGCGAAAGCAACAGAATTTTTCGGAAAGAACGTGCTCGGCATCGAGTTGCTACGTGCGTACTGGTCATGGCCGCTTATTCTTGGTGCGTTAGCGTTCGCATTCTTCGTCGGGATGATCTCAGGTGTCTTTCCTGCACGGCAGGCGAGCAAGCAGCAGGCGGTCGATAGCCTCAGGTATGAGTAGAAAGAGTTAAATAGTTAAACTGTTTAACTGTTGAACATGGCAGACATCGTGAAAATGAGCACGAAAGGACAGCTTGTTGTTCCACAAGAGATTCGAGAACAAGAACAGTTTACTCCAGGTGACCAATTCTTTTCTCTTCCGGTTGAAGAAGGAGTGTTATTCAAAAAAGTGCAATTTCGGAAATCTTCCGAAGAGTTCCGGAAACTTTGCGGAGAAATCAGAGAAGACCTTAAGAAAAGAAACATAACCCCAGATATCGTCGATGAGGCGATACAATGGGCAAGGAAGAAAAAATAGTTGTCGACACAAATGTGTTTATCTCAGCTTTTGTTTGGAATAATAAACCTGAACAGGCAATAGCGAAGGCATTAGATTCAGGAACTGTTATCATATCTTCTCAGCAACTCGATGAAGTACGGCGCGTCCTACGCTACAAGCGCCTAAATATCAGCGAAAGGAAGCAACAATGGTGCATTCGCTTTCTTGCAATGAACACAATTGGTGTTGAAGTTCCAGGAAAACTTACCGTTGTTGATGATCCGGATGACAATATCATACTTGAATCTGCAGTAGTTGCGAAGGCAGACGTACTTATTACAGGAGATGATGATTTGCTTAGAATCAAGAACTATGATGGTATTCGAATCATGAAGCCTGCGGCGTTCCTCAGATACGAATAGCACCCTCTCTGAGAATTTTTAGTCCATCAACAACAGAAATGATTGTGGATGCTATCCCTAGCGTGTCGCCACCATCAACAACATACAGCTCAGGGAAGTTTTCTCGGACGTAAGCAGCAGTTTCAGGGGGCTGCTGCCCGTCCTTGTTCGCGCTCGGCGCCACAAGGGGGCCAACGTTCTCAATTAATTCTCTCGCGACGGTGTGTCGTTCCATGCGCACGGCAATTGTGTCCTTCGCGACAATGTCAGGAACACCTTTTTTTTTCTTGAAGACAATTGTTAACGGTCCTGGCCAGTGTTTTTCCATGAGTGTTTCTGCTTCCTTCGGAATCTCTTGCACGAGATCAGTGAGTTGTTCTTTCGAACTGATCAAGACAATCAGTGATTTCTCTGGCGGCCGCTCTTTGAGCTCGAAGATCTTGCTGACTGCATCTTCATTGAACGCGTCAGCAGCTAACCCATACAGTGTTTCTGTGGGAAAGCCGATCACTTCGCCGTTCTTGAGATGTTCTATTGCTTTTTCCAAGTTCATAGTGGTAAGAATTCCTCATGATTTTTAAAACACTTCGTATTCACGAGCGTATGTTTCCAATGTTACAAGGAAAAGCGATCCTCTCGCCCATGGCGGGCGTCACAGACGTTGCGTACAGGGCACTCTGTAAGAAGTATGGTGCTGGCCTCACAGTCACGGAATTCACGAGTGCATCCGCTATCGTTCGCGCAAGCCAGAAAACTGAGCACATGCTCGCGACGGACCCATCAGAACAACCGGTCGCCGTCCAGTTATTCGGCCACTCAGAAGATGAAGTGGTCCAAGCAGCAAAACAGATCCAAGATGACTTTGATATCATTGACATTAACTGTGGCTGCCCTGCGTGGAAAGTGATTCGTGCCGGTGCGGGCTCTGCTATGTTAGAAGATACGAACAAGATCGCCTCATTCGTCAAGAGATTAGTTGCTGAAACAGAGAGGCCAATCACAGTAAAAATCAGGATTGGGATTGATGATAAGAACATTAACGCGGTAGAGGTTGCGAAAACTGTCGAGGCAGCAGGCGCATCCGCAATCGCAGTCCATGGTAGGACGCAAAAGCAAGGCTATTCTGGTGAGGCTGACTGGGATGTGATCAAACACGTGAAAGATGCTGTTTCTATTCCTGTGATTGGGAATGGGGATGTCTTTACCCCCGAGCTCTTCAAGCAACGGTTGGAGGAATCTGGTGTGGATTACATCATGGTTGCGCGCGGTGCAATCGGAAAACCATACATTTTCAAGCAAATGAATGACTTCCTGGAAACGGGGAAATACACTGTGTTGACAAACGTCCAGCAACTCGACTGTTTTTCCGAATATTTGGCACTGGCAAAGAAGTATAACGTGCCATTCCAAGCGATAAAAACGCACGCGATGTCCTTCACGAAAGGACAGACTGGCGGTGGGAAGTTTCGTGCTGAACTCACGACGGTGAAGGCGGTTGATGAGTTGGAGAATGCGATGAAAAAATATCGAGGATTACTTGCGCACGCTGAGCAATCGTGATGGGATTTTCGCTCGTTTCGCAGCCGCGTGCATCCCTTTATCATTTGTGATGAGCGTTGCATTCGTTGCCTTTGCACACGCAAGAAACACTGTGTCAAATCCGCTTGTCTGTACTTGCGCACCAAGTTCAATTGAGCTTTCAAGGAGCGTGTCATCAAACAACACAATCCCGTGCTCTTGGAGATATGCGACTCCTCGATACCCTTGCCGTTTGCTCTTGGTTAAACGTGCACATACTGCGGCAACTTCAACAAGAGCAGCGCTTGGAATGTATAAGGTAACGTCCCCATCTTCAATATCTTGCATGATTGCTTTGGCGAGTGAGTGTCGCTTGGTCTGCTTTGTATGTGTTCTGCCTCTTCTCGGAGGAACAAGACTATCGACGAGGACAGATGTATCGATTGTCAGATTCATCGGTATTTCTTCGTCCGCATCTTCCGAACGAGTGCTGTCGCATCTTCGTCACTGACTCGCTTCATTGTTTTTTGCAGTTCTGCAAGTGTGAGGTGTGTGCGTTTCCCTTGTAGTTCCTGTAGTTGTTGCGTGTCTCGTAATCTTGATTCAAATGCTTCTCGCGCGACTGCAGACCAGCTTGTTGCTGCATCCCTGTCCATGCGTGTTTTGAGCGCTGCTGGGATTGATATTGTCATGTTGACCATTGTTTGCCTCCACATAATATATTTATTTTGTGTGTAAACATTTGATTTATTTAAATATTGTGTTCTTCATATTGTAAAGGAATAGCGGTTTCTTACGTTTACTGGTGGTGGAATGAGTTCTACATAACTCTTGAGGAGCTACTTGACGAATGCAACGCCTGGTTTTCCTTCAAACTGTTTGTCGCCGGTGAGGAAAGGGATGTTTTCCTGTCCTGCTATCGCGTACCCGATGCAGTCAATATAGCTGAGATGTGCTTTCTTGTGCTGGAGTTTGTACTGCATGCCGATTTGTACTGCAGAATGTGGAATACGGATGACATATCTTCTCAGTAAGTTATAGTAGTGTTCTGCTTGCTCCTTGCCGAAGTCTCTGCAAAAGATGTAGTATACTTCAGCGAGATTCATGATCGTTGTGACTATTTGAGCATGTGCGTACGGTTCGTAATTCTTATTTCCTTCTATGAATTCAATAAGCGCGTACGTGTCTGCAAAATATGTGTCAGTTCCAGCCTTCATCGATTTCCCTCATGAGTTGATCAACTGGCTTCTTCATCTTGAGTGTTCCAAAGAGATCTTTCATCGTTGGTTTCTTCTCGGTGCGAACCATAACGGTGATTTTCTTCTTTGTTGTAATGCCTTCATCTCGTACAATGTTGCTAGGTATTGTGATAGCCACGGAATGGCCCCATTTTTTTGGTTGTGCTGTGAACGTTTGCATGTGTCTAACAGTGTGAGACATCATATTTATGTGTTTCGCTCGCATACTGTAATGAAACAGTAATCATTTAAGTAGTTTACGGGTGGTTGACTGGTGGTAAGAGTAAGCGCTCTATTCAATTTCTATCTCGCCACTGGACATTATATAGCAGCGTATTTAAGCATGCATTCTCCTCTACAAACATGCCAAAAACCTGTAAGAAATGTGGTGGAAAGTTTCCATTTCGAGTAACAATAAACGGAAAAAGGAAAAACCTGAAGAGCAGGAGATTTTGTCTTTCATGTTCTCCTTTCGGGAAGCACAACACTAGAGACTTAACTGGTAAGATAAAACCAGGCCCAAAGCCGAAGCTTCACACAGGAGGAAAGATTTGTAACTTCTGCAATCGAGTTCGGCACATATCTTCTTTCTACAAAGGGTATGGTACTTGCAAAAAGTGTACAAATAGAAAGAAATTGGGGAGAGACATCGTTCTGAAGAAAAAAGCAATAGCATACAAAGGAGGATGTTGCAAACACTGTGGGTACGAAGAACACTATGCGGCTCTTCAGTTCCATCATCTCAGAGACAAAGAAGCATCATGGAATGACATGAGAAATATGGGTTGGGAGAAAGTAAGAAAAGAACTCGACAAGTGCGAGCTGCTCTGCGCGAACTGTCATCATATTGTGCACTCGAAATCACCAGTACATTTTTAAGCCAAAAGCCTGTCCAGAGACGTAAGGGCCTTTAACTTAGCCAGGACCAAAGTGCCAGTCTTATATATGGCAGGCATCCGCTCTGGATGTCGCACTAGGACAGCTGGAAATCCCGGGTTCAAATCCCGGAAGGCCCATTTTTTCATTTTGAAAGTGGAAACACATCAACCCGGTACTTTTCTCCGACGCTAACTTTGCCAGATTCAACGTGTTCTTTTGGGATTTCGATGAAGTATTTTTTTTAGATCTTTTTTGATTTTAGTCATTTCGATTACTCCATCTAATCGCACTTGAATACAAATTTGCGCTAAAAATCTACATTAACTTCTTGATTGATCAATCATTCCGTAGAAATCGTGTCCGAACGCTTGTTGAAAAATAGAACTTGCTGCTTCGTAGAAGGGTTGTGCTCTCAAAAATGCACTTCTAAAAATCTCCATATCCACGGGCCTTCCATCTCTTGCTTGAGCTGCCATTCCTCTCAGTAAAGTATGTCCGCTATTGAAATCTCGCATAGCAACTCCTAAGTATCTGAGTGCACCTTCGTCCGTCACAACTTCAGGTAGACTGGCGTATGTTTCCAGGTCAGATGCAAACTCTCCATACTCTCTTTCCAAATGTTCAAGGGTCGCTGCAAGCCCTCCTATTTCCGCTACGAAGTCATTAATGCCGAAAGGCATCAAACCTCTAAGAGGTTCTTGCACTTCTCTGCTTATCTCCAATGCCCTCGTGAATGTATCTGGCATGATATCTTGGAATCTTAATCACTTTATAATAGTATTCACAACGTGCATGTAAAGCTCAATACAGACCCGTTCATTGCATTTCGTCACGATCTTAATCTCAGCCCATTTTAACTCGTAGTAATCACATTGTTCTTGTGAAGAACAACTAGCATACAGCCACCAACGACGAGTGTCGTCACTCCCAACACTGTCAGCGCCTGCACAACGGTGTACACGTCTGCAATCCAGCCGAGGAACGGAATGAGTGAGGCG
This sequence comes from Candidatus Woesearchaeota archaeon, assembly GCA_028818155.1. Classification (GTDB taxonomy): domain Archaea; phylum Nanobdellota; class Nanobdellia; order Woesearchaeales; family UBA525; genus UBA525. The sequence continues at coordinate 35,674 of JAPPOH010000001.1, forward strand.
TATGCCAATCGATTGAACATGCTGTGCACTGAGAGCACTGTCGCTCGAATGTCGGACGTCGTGAGCTTATTCACGTAATCGCTGATAATTGGCCCATAGATGCCGCGAATGAACTGCTGCATGAATGCGAAGATGAAGCTGAACGCGAACACAAACCAGCTCATGAATAAGTAGCTCACACCAACAAGAACGGTCATCATGATGAATGAGCGCCATTCTCCTATGTGCTTCTCGATTTTGTGTGCGTATTTTGAGCTCACTGCCGCAATGACTTGGAACGCAGCAAAGATGAAGCCAAAATAGACAACGGCAATTCCCGAAAGCTGGAAGTATGGTTGGTACAACCAGAGTGAGGCGTTGAAGAAGCCGAATGTCAGTGCTGCATAGATCATCAGCCATCGAAGTTTCACGTTCTTGAGTGTCTGTCGCACAGTTGTGAGAATATCTTTAGCGTATCCTTTCTCGATGACTGCTTTGTGTCGTGGTGGCTCACGCAGCGAGAGAGCAACAGGAATTAAGAGGAGTGCAAATGGTAGAGTGGCATAAAAGGCCCAGCGGTAGTTGTACGATCCGATGAACCCTGCGATGATATCAGCGACGGCCAATGCGATCAGCCCGAGGAACAGAGCATGCCCCCAGAGTTTCTTGTACTGCCCTTCTCGCTTCGCTGCTTTGAGTGTATCGTAGAATAATGCGGAATCTGCTCCGGAGAGGAGTGAAAGGGCCACTGCTATGATTAGTTCTGCTACCAGAAACATCCAAAAATTGTGGCCTATGGCGTATATGGTGAGTCCTACGAACGCGAGCATGCTGCCGAAGACCAAGCTGTTCTTTCTGCCATATGCATCCGCGAAGTAGCCGGTTGGCACTTCAAACACGACAATGCATATTGCGAATAACGACTGAAGAATCATTATTTGCGTGAGGTTCAACCCATTCTCTTGCATGAACAAGACGTAAATCGGGGTGAAGAACCAGATGTTCCGAAGCACATAGAACAGGTTGTATTTCCAGATGTTGTTCTGTAGGATGCTGCTCATCGTCTTCCTCTTGTTGCCGGAGATTTATAAAGAATGAGGAAGTCGGTGCGGGATACTAATAGAAGCTTTCACGCCGTGGTGCTCAGCAACATCTTCCTTTCTTGAATCATAGTGTAACATCGGACTACTTTTCGGGGTCGTTTCTATTTCGAGCCATCCACCTCGAAGATGCGCGAGCGCTTTCGCAACTTGCAGTCCGAGACCGCCTTTCGGTTTTCTTGAATAACCTCCTACGAAGTGTGCAAGATTGCCTGCAGTCGCAGGATTTTCTTCTCTATCATGAAAACCAGGACCATTGTCTTTCACAACAAACCGCGTCACAGTATCATCTTGTTCAATGTGCGCGCGAACACCATGGTGCTCGTACGGGTAAGGCCCTTTTGCGTTCTTCACTAATTGACAGAACGCTACATATCCTGCGCTGGTAATATTTCGTGTCACTTGCGTTTGTACATCTAGTCTGCCGTCGAACGCTGCATGTGTACATGGTTTGACGTGTGCTGGGGCTATATCAACAAGATAGTCTTCGCAACCTGAAGAGAGGTATGCCATAGTTCCTCCGAAGATTCGTATGTTTTCCATATATGGGAGTAACTCAGTAACGCGTGCGACGTCCTCCACATGTTCTGTTTTCATGACACTGATGATCGTTCTTGTTGTATGGAACACATAACTTGTGTCGTGACCCCACATACGTGCAGCAAACGACGAGTGATCACTGACCCCTTGTTTCTCGAGCATGTCTTCTACGTTACCTCCACTTCCCATTAGCGATTCTATTTGTTCGTAATTCAATCTGCGTACTTCATTTTGTATGTCTTCTGGAACACTGTCTTCGAATGGGAATCGGTCATCAAGTAAATCGGGCAGTGCAAGACACTCCTTGCCAAAATCTTCCACAGCTTGCTGGAGTTCACTCATGCGATGAGGATTCCAGTATACCTTAAAAAAACTCCTATAGTTATCACTCTCGAGTAAATTTAGTCATGATCCACCACCACCTTTTAAAGTACTCACTGATTCGTGGTTATTATGAAAATACCACGAACGTATAAGATGAGAAGACTCTTTGCTGCAGTGCAACATCACTGGCCTGCTGATGCTGCGGTCGCGCGTTTCATGAAGCGAAAGTACGGCGACATGCGAGATAGAAATAATTTCCAAGGAAAAGCAGCTGAAGTGTACTTCAATATGGCGGTACGACATGCAGCATTCGCAACGAGGGGTGAAGTAACACTCAAACCAATACGTCGTGAAACTGACAAAGGAAACTATACGTTCGATCCCGGGCCGAACGGATCTGTCAACGTGTACGATGATCTCGGCGGTGATGTCAAAGAAATAGACAACCTCTTGTTGGTTGATGGCTGTCCAGTTCTGTGCGAAGTGAAGATGCGTGGCCTTGGGGAAGGTAAACTTTCCACTGCATTCAATAAGGAAAAAATCAAGAAACAGAGATCGCTCTTCGGCGACTACTTTGAACAGAGAGTGGGATACGCGGTTGTTGTGCCGAAGGATCTCGATCTGACAGTACACAAGGAGGTCTCAAGGGAACATACAGAGGTCTTTCACGCACAACGTCGTTTTCGAGGAGCAGGCGGTATTGTCGTGCCGTTTAAGTTTGAATTTGAAGCATATAGGGAACGAATGACTCGTTTGTTTGAGCAAACTATTTGAACCCCTTCTCTTTCCGTAGCCCATGGCAGTCATGCATCTCTTGACAATCATTGCAACGAGTATTATCTTGTATTTCGTCGGCTCGCGCTTCACGCATGCATCCTCGAACCTTGGTGACTATTTCAGGCTGCCACGATCTGTCAAGGGCGCGACGTTCGACGCTATCTCTAGTTCACTCCCAGAACTCATGATCGCGTTATTTTCCGTCTTAATCTTCAAGAAGTTCGAAGTAGGAATTGGTACAATTGCTGGTTCTGCGTTATTCAATCTCCTAATCATCCCAGGTATTTGCGTGCTTGTTGCGCCTGTCGCGTTCCGTGTAAGTAAAGATGTTGTCGCACGCGAGGGCATTTTCTATATGATCGCGGTCTTCGCGTTATTGGCTGTATTAATGTACACAACCACGTGGGTCATTGCAGTTCCCTTTGGCTTCCTCTTGATCTACGGGTGGTACGTGCATGATATTGTGATGCATACGAAGAACAATAAGCAGCGGCGAAAGCCCATTTCATTCAAGAAGGAGTGTGCTACAGCACTCATCTGCGTGCTCATCATTGGCATCGCCACCTATTTCATGACGGAGGCTGCGATTGAACTCGCTGAAGCACTCGGCATCTCACCGTTAATCATCGCGTTCACGGTTGTTGCAGCTGCAACCTCGGTGCCGGATGCGATCATTTCTATTTTGAACGCGAAGCAGGGTAATATTGATGATGCTGTCAGTAATGTTTTTGGCAGCAATATTTTCGATATTCTTGTTGGCTTGAGCATTCCGTTGCTCTTGGCAATTATATTCATGGGCCCGTTCCCGATTAACTTTCCACATTTGGAGTTGATTGTTGGCTTGCTAGGTGCCTCTATCATCGTACTCTATCTCATGGCACAGAAACATATGTTGACGAGGAAGCAAGGTATCTCTTTATTGTTCATCTATCTTTGTTTTCTCGCGTATGTTGTCTTCCTGTCTTTCCAGTAGTGGAACATTTATAAACATCAACACCTTCTCACGTACTATGGCGAAAGTCAAAAAGAGCGGGTTCGGTATGACAAAAGCACTCTCTTCATTTTCAAAGAAATCAAAATTTCAAGGGCAACTTGACAAAGTGCAGAATTGATGCTACGCACTGACATGTCTTTGCAGTAACTTTATATACGTTGACACTTTCATTCATGCTATGGCAAAGGTCAATAAATATACAGTGCTCCTTGAGCGAGATGTCGATGGCTGGGTTGTAGCAAAAGTACCTGCAATCCCTGGATGCTATACGCAGGGAAAAGATGTGACGCAAGCGCTTGCTCGTATACGTGAAGCTATCGAACTATGTCTTACAACAGAGAAGAGAATTCTTTCAAACGAATTCATTGGTGTGCAACAAGTTGAGGTATAGGTGTGCCACGCCTGCTTCCAATTACTGGAAAGAAACTGTGCAAACTCCTTGAAAAGAAAGGATTCGAGAAAATTGGTCAACAGGGAAGCCATGTGAGATATCGGCACCAAGATGGTCGAATAACTGTTGTGCCAGTACATGGAAACGAGGAATTAGGTACGGGCATCTTGCAAGAAATTCTTAGTCAAACTGAAATTCCTCGGAATGAGTATTTGCGGCTTCGGAGAAAAGTATAGCTTCCTGTCTTTCCAGTAGAAACACTTATTAATGGATGCCATTCTCGAGTAGCGGGGTGGATAAATGCGCCAATGGATACTACTAACACTTGTGCTCCTTGCGAGCTGTATGGGATCATCAATACAGAGCACTGTAGAAACAACAGAAGCTGTCGAAGTGTTTCTCTCGTTAGCACCGGATGCAACGTATAAAGAAGTACACTTCTCCGGCGATGACGCCGCAGCGGTACAGGAGCTCGTCCAAGGACAGTGTCCAACACTCCCCGATTCGTTCTCTCGCGCAACGTATGATGCGGGTGGTATGAAACTTGTCTTGTATGTTGATGAAGAAGTTGTTTGTACGATCTTACAGCCTGGCGAGCAGAAGGAGACGGTCTTCAAGAAAGTGAGTGAAGCGCCTGAGGGTGTCGCGCTCACTGTGAATGGTGTGGAGGTCCCAGTCACCGCAATCCAAGCAGTCTTGCCAGAGGGACAGGATGCACTGAACCTCGCTGTAAACAGAGTAGTGAATGATGAACTCTTGCGGCAGGCAGCGGCAGACATCGTGGTTTCTGAGGAAGATGTCACACAAACAACAGCAACCTTCTTTGAGCAAGCAGGCGTGACTGGGGAAGAAGGTCGTGCACAACTCAAGGAGAGCAGCATTTCTGATGAAGAGTTTGCGCAGCAGATGGAAGGCCGCGCAAAACTCGAGAAATTATTGAATGAGAAGTTGGGTGCTGATGCGCTTGAAGTCTCTGAAGAGGACGCGAGAGCATACTATTTGCAGAACACGAACCAGTTCGTGCAGCAAGAGCAGGCGGTTATGCGACACATTCTTGTTAGCGCAGAAAGTCGTTCTGCTGCCGCAGTGACGTCTCGCGCAGAGCTTGTACGGGAGAAACTTGCAGATACGGACTTTTGTGAGCTTGTCACAGAGTATTCTGACGATATACAGAATAAAGAACAGTGTGGCACGTATGTGATTCCTCGCGGTGCGGTCCTTCCTGCGATTGAAGAGGCCGCGTTCACGACGCCTGCAAACGAAGTCGCGATTGTCGAGACGGAGCAGGGCGTGCACTTTGTGCAATCATTGGAAGTGACGCCGACGCAGGTCGCAGAGTTTGCGCAGATCGCGGAGAATCTGAAAGAAACACTCAAGAACACTGCGTTACAGCAGCGCTTGAACTTGTACTTGCAGTTGCTTCGTGCTGACGCGGAGATCGTTGCGTACTTGGCTGCTGACGAAGCATAATTTTTTTCTTTTTCATACGTTTTCCGTAGAGAAAGATTTATATAATTCATAGAAGCAACGTATTCCATGGCAACTACAATATCCATATCTCAAGAAATGAAAGGAAAACTCAAGAATCTTGGACGAGCTGGTGATTCGTACGAGGATGTGATTCGGCGTATGTATGAAATAACAAAGCGATCGTTGCTCCTTCACTACGTATATGATGAATCAGATTCGATAAGCATTGCTGAAGCACGAAAGAGACTCAAGAATGCCTAGAGTTCTTATCACTGAAGCTCTTTTTAAGGAGATAGGGAAGAAGTTTTCAACCACTGAAGCGCAAACTGTTGTTGACCTTCTCGAAAATGTTGCAACACACCCAAAAAAAGGAAAAGTGCTTGGGAGTGTCGGTGGTGTTCTTATAAAAGAAGTGAAGTACATGAAATTCAGATTTTATTGCATTACTGATGGTCACCAACTCAAGTTTGGTTCAGCAGATGAACTTGCAGCATTGTTGATGAAGTTTGTTGCAATGTCTGAGAAGAAGAATCAGCAGCGAACAATTAATAGAATAAAACGTGTATTGCGTTCGCTTGGGTTTGAAGGGTTTTGAGATCATTGCTTATCTTTATGGTAGAGTGCCACGAAAAGAATGTGATTTTTTTCAGGCGTGTACACATATGACAGCCGATACGGCTTGATGTATACTTCTCGCGTTCCTTTTCTTCCGTAACGCATGGGTTTTCCTATGGTTGGAGAAGTAATGATTTTTTGCAGTTGTTTTCTGACTTTTTTCTTGCATTGTTCTTTTTTCCTTCCATTTCTTGGATGCGTTGTTCTGTAATATGTGCAAATTTCATATCATCGATTGTTTGATTGATCGTCTTCTGTACCATTTTTGAGAGGCTAATATTGTTCTCTTGGAGGAATGCTTCTTGGGCATCTGTGATGGAAATACTTTTTCTGACTGAACTCATGCGATCACCTGATGTTGTGTATATTGTGTAATTTATATAATTTGTGTAAGATATTTTGTTCTCGAGATTATTTATAAACGTTTGTACTCCAGTACAAACTTTTTTAAATGAAAAACAGGAAATTCTTACTGTGTAAGTAAGAAAAAAAGTTTTTTTTCTTTTCTTTATAAGTGAAAAGGATATGTTTACTTACATTGTAGGTAATATTACTTATTGAGTAAGTAAAAAATACGGGTTTTTCGAAGTTTTTAAAAAACTTACATTGTAAGTAATACTACTTACATAATAAGTATTTTTGAGTGAAGAAATATTTATAAATAGATACTTACGGTGTAGGGGATCAAGCGATACTGCATGGCGGACGACGAGCGATACGTGAACATACCGAGTTTTATCTTCCGAGACAGAAGTCTCGCTGCGTTAGAGGCTATCGTCGTCTACTTGAAAGATTCTCAAGGCCTCACCTACGCACAAATCGCCAGATTACTCAATCGTGATGATCGCACGATCTGGACAACGTACACGCGAGCAAAGAAGAAAGGTGGTACACAATGACGTTACCACAGCTCGAGAAAAAGCGACAAGAGATTCACAAAGTCTTCAACAAAGCAGATACAGCGCTCAAGGACGGCACAATCTCCCACTACGAGCACCAGAAGTTGTTGATCGCAATGTTCGGCACAGCAAGCGAACAAGAAGCGATTCGAAACGTGCATGGGAAAATGCACGAGATACGAACAGGCAAGCACGATGACTTCGTGCACCAGACAACGCTCGTTGTTTCAAGCTTCTTCGTGTTGATGCTCTCGTTCTTTACAGTCATGTTCTTCTCAACGGGCGGCATCACAGGAGCAGTTACCATTGAAATGAATGATCTCTTCACAGTGAACGACACGGTGAACGTGACGATTGACGGCGTCACAAAAATCACAGCGAATGGCGTCGCACAAGGGGTGGGTGATATCGTGCTGACGATGCGCGTGAACGGCGAGTCATACGTCTTGTACGAATACCATGTTGGCGGTCCTGTGGTGACTGGGCACGCATTCCTTGAGAAATCACGCTTTGCTGTTGGTGAGACGATCACGTTCAGTGCATCACATGTTGAGAGTGCATACTTGATGACTGCAGAGGAAGCAGTTCCGCTCGGGAATGCGACAAACATCACAAACCTAACGGCAGGAACGTACACCATCAAGCTGATCATCAATGACACAAACCTCTCCCAGGAGGAACTCCCGTTCACTGTTGTCGCGCCAAACACACCAGTCGAACCAGAACTCTTCTCATCTTGCGGTGAAGCATGCACGGTGAACCTTACAGGAGACGCGGTCTTAGAGATCACTGTTGTGGGAGCATCACTCTCTCTCGATACAGTTGTGCTGACAAGAGGGAATAGTCCACCATTCGCAGCAGCGATTGAAGATGTCACTGCAGAAGAACTTGTTGTGCTCAACTTACATGATGTGTTTGTAGACCCTGACGGTGACGAACTCTTCTTTAGCACAAGCAATCATGGTATTGAAGAAATTGTTGATGGCATCCTCACGATTACTGGGCCGCCAGGCACGTACCCGTACATTGTGTATGCGTCTGACTTACAAGAACTTGTTGAAAGCGCATTCGTTGTGACACTCACAGGAACGAACGAGCAAATTGTCGCGAATACGACAAACGCGACGAATAGTACAGGGAATGAAAGCACGGTGAACGACACAGTCTCTCCGAACACTACAGTGAACGAAACAATCTCGCAGAACGTAACGGTGAATGAAACAGGAAACACGACCCAACTGAACGAGAGTATAAACATCACACTCCCTGTAAACGTGACGGGCAACCAATCGAACAGCACACTTCCACCTGCGGTGGTTGCAACGTGCGATCACCCTGATATCAACAAACGACCGATCGAGTGCTTGCAGCTCGAATCTGCAAAGTACTTCCAGGAGCAAGAGATTTTCATCACGAACGCAGGTAGGGATCACGTCGCACGCATCACACCAATCGGGAACCTCTTACTCAGAGGCACGTACTACGAGTATGATACGTTCGCTGCGCCAGCAACGGATTATGTTGTGGCATATGAGGATGAGTACGGGAATGACGTCAAGACAGTATGGTTTGACACGGCCACAGGGAATGTCCACTTGACTGGCAGGCTCTATGAAGAGCAAACGGAAGCAGATCCTGTTGCGGGCAACTTTGTGTTGAAGAACAAGAAAGGCATCGTCCTCGCGTGGGCGGACGTCGGTGCTGGTGACTTGTACATTAGAGGGAATGTCATTCCGTACAGGAGGTCGCTCGAATGAGACTGCTGCTGTTCATGTTGCTGCTCTTGGTGCTCGTGCCATCAGTCTATGCGCCGAATGATCCGGGGCACGATTCCCTGTATATCGAAGAGACGGGCGATTCTGAGTTAACAGGGAATTTGAACATTAGTGACGAGCTGCGCATCGCGAACCTCTTGTACTCTGCGCAGTTAGACGTGCAGGGGAATGGTTCGCAGCCTTCGGGGAGTAATGCGCAAATCTATACGCGTGCGTCGGGGAATGATCTTGTGTTGAACGCACCGACCTCGCTTGTATTGTTGCGTGACTCGGGGAGCATTGTGCATGTTGGTACGTCTGGCGTGGATTTGAACGTCTCGAGCAACGCGACGGTGCAGTATAACCTGGATGTTGTGTCGGGTTCACTGTTGACTGCTGGCACGGTTCGCTTGAGCAATGCTGGCGTGGGGACGTTTGCAGCTGGCTCTACAGTTGATGGAAGTTCTATTTGTACCGCTTCGAATGGGTTATGTGATGGTGGCGGTGGTGGTGCTTCTGGGTGGAATGATACTGGTGGTGTTGTTGCTTTACTAGATCAAACAGATAACGTGACTGCGGGTAATTTGACCGTTGATAATACGAATGGCCGTGTTGGTGTCGGGACGGGCACTCCCGAACGAGCACTTGACCTTGATGATGGCAGTATTGAGATGGAGTCTGGTTCAGGTATCTACTTTGAGCGATCGATCGGGTCTGATGAATATTACTATATTAACGGTACGGATGAACTTCGCATTCACACAGGGAGTTGGACTGGGGGAGATCTGACGATCAGTGGCAATGGCCAGACGAACTTCGATATGAACGTCTTTGCAGGAACCACTGCTAATGGTATTGATTTCACTGGGCTTTCTTCAGCGGGATCTGACTTTCTCTTCAACACGAGCGATGGGTTCATCTTCGATGCGGGATACGGCTCGGGAACTGCAACGTATGACTTGATGACACAAGGGGCGGCGGCGCTCTACATCGACTCCTCGGGGAGTGTTGGTTTGGGTACGAAGAGTCCCGGAGTGAAACTCGATGTGGACGGCTCGATTAACGTGACGTCGGGCGAGGATATCTGTATCACTGGTGGGAATTGTTTGAGCACGAGTGGCGGTAGTGTCGGAGGTTCTGGTGCCGCGAACGGTATTGCGTATTGGTCTGACAGTAGCACACTCACGAGCCGCGCTGATTTCTTATTTAACCCAACAAACGGAAGAACATCACTCAACACAACGACGGCATCTGCCACCTTGAATATTGGTGGTGATCGTGTTCTTGGATTTTACGGTGGAAATTCACTCGTTTCAGCATATGATAGTGGTGCGTGGATGACGATTGCTGCAGGGACGAATGGGAATTATAATGGCAATATTCTCTTGAACGCTGCAGAGATTCGAGTGAACTCGTACGGCGGTTCCGCAACATTGAATGTGAAGAGTTTCAATGATACGGACAGGATCGGTGTGACGATCGCAGCATCTGAAGGGCAAACGACTGACCTTCTTCGTTTTGTCAATGATTCTGGATCCGTTCTGAGTGCTGTTGACAACATTGGTCAGTTCGGTATTGGCACGAGTAACCCTGCAGCAACACTCCATGCGAATGGGACAATACGCTTCGATGATTTCACCTCGTGTACTGCTTTAGAAACGGATGGCTCTGGTAATTTGGTGTGTGGGAGTGACGAGAGTGGTGATAGCTCAGATTCTGGTTGGAACGATACGGGTGGTGTTGTGACGCTGCTTGATCAAACTGACAACGTCACTGCTGGCAACTTAACTGTGGATAACACGAATGGTAGAGTTGGAATAGGAACGACAGATCCGAGCGCAAGCCTCGAAGTTGTGTCAGGCCAGATTCTCGCACCTGTTGGTAGTGTAAGTAACCCTGGATACGCGTTTAGCGGCGATGCTGATACGGGAATATATCGAAGGACTGCTGGGGAGTTAAACTTCGCCATTGATGGATCATGGATTGCTAACATTCAGAGCAATGGCCTCGTAATATATGCAGGCACAGGCATTTTCAACAGGCCTGGCACTGCTGCTGCTCCTTCGTACGCGTTTGGTGATGATTTGAATGATGACACTGGCTTGTTCAGGCCAGAAGAGAATAGCATCGGATTCACAACAAATGGAACCGAAGCGATGCGCATTAACCATAGTAATGTCGGTATCGGAACAGAAAGTCCGGAAGAGATACTACACATCGACTCGAATACAGATGCACTCTTGTACGTCGATGCAGGACCTTCTGGTGGCAGCGCACACAGTGGTACAAGATTACTTATTGAAGATAACACAGTACCATACCTTGAATTCCTCACCCCAAACACGATTTCGGCAGGGATATTGTTCTCCGATGAAGACGCCAACGATGTAGCAAGTGTTACATATGATCACGAAGGAGATGCGTTGGGTGTCAAATCTGCAGGGAATTTCAGCGTTCGTACAGCAGGATCAGATAGACTTGTTATCGACAACATAGGAGACTTGCACTATGATACGGACACACTGTTTGTTGATGTGAGCGCTGACTTCGTCGGTATCAACACGAGCAGTCCTTCTGCGACGCTCGATGTTGTTGGCAGTATCCAGTTCGATGATTTCACGTCGTGTACTGCGCTGGAAACAGATGGATCTGGTAATTTGGTGTGTGGGAGTGATGATACCGGTTCAGGCTCGCTGTGGACGAATTCATCAGGGAATGCGACGTACACTGATGGTCGGGTCGGTATCGGCACGACAAGCCCGGAGGCAGCACTCCACATTGAAGAAACGACGGAACAGTTACGATTAGGCTACAACAGCGGCAATTACACGAGCTTTACAACAGGCTCAGATGGGAGTTTGACGATAGGTGCAACGGCAACAACAGGTGACGCCGATGTAACGGTAGATCCGCAGCAGTTCCTCAACCTCGGCACGGGACAGACAGATCTCATCTATCTTGGTAGAACTGACCTGAATATCCCCACAGAAATCCGTGGCAGTTTCAGCGTGACGAACGCGTCAGGAACGCAAGGATTGTACCAGGATACTGATGGGGAAGTCGGTATTGGCACAACGTCACCATCTGCAGCTCTTCATATTCGAACAGAGACAAACGAAGGGGCTGCTCGATTTGATACGTCAGGTGGCAACGTGATCTCATTCAGTACCAATAGCGCGGATCATACATATGTGACTATTTCAACGAACAACTCAGGAAGAAATGCAGGAGTGAGTTTCACAAACGTTGCGGACGGTTGGGGCCCTTGGTCGATCGGTCGTGGTACTGCAGGTGTCTTCGGTATCAGTCAGACTAGCGTGGGTAGTGGTGGTTCATTCTTGAACAACGCACCGTTCAAGATTGAGAATGGAACGCCAGCTGAGACGCTATATATTAATTCTGATGGACAAGTCGGTATCAATACAGGAAGCCCAGCGTACTTGCTCGATGTTGTTGGCGAGGGAACGTCAAGTGAGATCGTTGCACGCTTCTCGAACGGCACAACGGGAGGGATATATGTCATTCCTGATCTTGGTAGTGGTGGGTACTCGTCTATCAGCCAAGCAGGGGACTCAGGTATTATTCCTGTAGGTGCGACACAGAACGCCTCCGCACTGGTGCTTGCACCGTGGAACAACCAAGGAGCGGGCATCCGTGTAAATTGGGATGAAGAGATCCAGTTCAACAACGATAATGATCTCTTTATTGATGGTGGGAATGATCGTGTTGGTATTGGCACGAGTAGTCCGCAATTCACATTGGATGTTGCTGGTGATATCAACGCTTCGAATGTGAATGTGACGACTGATATCTGTATTACTGGCGGTAACTGTCTCTCTGCAGCAGGAACAGGTTCTGGTGATGTTGTCGGTCCTGGATCTGCAACAGATAACGCAATAGCACGCTTCGACACGACAACTGGAAAGTTGATCCAGAACTCAGCAGTGACGATCGATGACGGCGGCAACCTTGCGAACGTTGGGAATATTAGTGTGTCTGGCAACTTCTACATTGGTTCGGGCACCGTCTCCTCATCCGGCAGCAATTCCATCGCACTCGGCGCAAATGCGCTCTCAACAAACTCATCGACAGTCGCGATCGGCTACCAAGCAAACGCGTCAGCGACGTATGCCGTTGCACTTGGCTATGACACCTTGGCCTCAGCGATTGATACTGTCTCCGTAGGTTCCTATGCAGAGGCAACGAACTCAGATGCTGTCGCACTTGGCTCTCAAGCTGCTGCTTCAGGAGCGGGTGCTACTTCACTTGGAAATGCTGCAGATGCGAGCGGTACGAGAGCGACAGCAGTCGGGCAAAATAGCATAGCATCGGGCTCAGACGCAATAGCGATTGGAAATGGCGCGAACAGCTCAACTGAACGAACCATCGCGATCGGTCCTTCATCTATAGCAAGTAGTACAGATGGCATCGCAATCGGCTACCAAGCAAACGCATCTGGCGCGAGCGGCATCGCCATCGGTGAGGACACTGTTTCTGCAGGGAATACCGTTGCTATCGGTTACGCTGCGGATGCCGGTACTTCCAGCCTTGGTGTGGCAGTCGGTCCATATGCGAAAGTGGAAACGACCCACGGTTTGGCCATCGGTTCCTATGCGAACGTATCGGGACAAAGAGGGATGGCTATTGGTCCTTCAGCCTTGCCTAGCGAGCAAACACGAGCAAGTTCTGGCGCGATCGCTCTTGGTATAAATACTACTGGTGGTGGCGATAATTCTGTAGCAATTGGTAGGAGCTCAACGACTGGATCTGCATCCAACGGCGTTGCTCTCGGAATGCTTGCGACTGTGAGTGGGGCCGTGGGTATAGCTATCGGTTCAAGTAGTGCTGCAACTGCAGCAAACGCGATCGCTATCGGAGAGGATGCCGTTGCTGATCAGACGAACAGCATCTCGCTCGGAGAAGGAGCAGACACAGATGCTGCCAACCAATTAATGATTGGCTCGAGCTCATTCCCACTCAATACAACACAGCACGGCTCGATTAACGTGACTGCGAGCAATGATATCTGTATCACTGGCGGGAACTGTCTCTCCACTGTCGGCTCAGGTACAATCGGCGGTTCTGGGTCCGCAGGAACACTCCCCTACTTCACGGATAGCACGACATTAGCAGACAGTATTGTCTCACAATCCGGCGGCACTTTAACAGTGAATGGAAACATTTCGATGCCTGAAGAATTCTGGATTGGGAATGGTGCGACAGCGACAGGCGATGATAGTTTGGCTATTGGAAAGAACACAGAATCGTCCAATACAGGAACGATTGCGATTGGTGACACAACTGTAGCAAACGACACGAATGCGGTTGCGATTGGTAGTAGTGCAGATGCACGAGAAGCATCCGCTATTGCACTCGGAAACAACGCACAAGCGACTGATACTCGATCGATCTCGATCGGTGATGGCGCAAACGCGATCGCTGAAAACACAATTTCTATTGGTTCTTTTGCAGATGCAGAAGCGGATCGAACCATCGCGATAGGAAATGAAGCAAACGCAAGCAATACAGAAGCGATCGCCCTTGGCTACAACGCACTCGCATCAGGTATTTACGCAACTGCACTCGGCGAGGATGCGGACGCGACGGCAACAGATGCGACAGCGGTTGGCAGTGACGCGCAAGCAACAGGGGCAAACACCGTTGCGATGGGGAATGCTGCTGAGGCGAACGATTCGGGGGCTGTTGCAGTTGGGAATAATGCTGATGCGGTCGGCAATTCTGCGACAGCAGTCGGACTCAATACGGTTGCGAGTGCAACAGGGGCAACAGCGCTGGGTACGGGTGCGGATGCGACGGGTGCACCATCAATTGCTCTCGGGAGTAACTCGCAAGCAACTGCAACAAACGCTATAGCACTCGGTGTTTCTGCGAATGCTAATTCATCAAGCGCTACGGCTATTGGGGCATCGACCCTGGCGACACAAAACGGAGCTTTAGCGATTGGATTACAGGCAGAGGCAACAGGTATTACTGGCTCGATTGCGATCGGAAGAGGTGTTGACGCAACAGGCGCGTATGCAACAGCGCTCGGTTTGTATGCACAATCTTCAGGAACAAGTTCAATTGCCATCGGTGGTGGGGTAACAGCAGCAACAGGAGCGAATGCAAGTGCGAATGACGCGATTGCGATTGGTCCAGGGAGTGACGCGACAGCGGTCAATGCTATCGCGTTCGGTGACAACGCGCAAGCAACGGATACAGAGAGTATTGCGCTTGGGTTTAATGCGGCGACGACTGCTGCGAATCAGTTGATGATTGGAGCGTCTACGGACAATCTTGACACGTACATTCATGGCGATGTGAACGCAAGCAACTTTAGTGCGAGTGTCGACTTCTGTATCAGTGGAGGGAATTGTTTGAGTGATGCCACAGTCGGCGCTGTTGACGGGTCAGGAACTGCAAATACTGTTCCGAAATTCTCAGACTCTAACACGTTAACAGATAGCATCATAACAGACGATGGGAATGTGACAATTGACACGAGCACGCTTGTCGTCGATGCTGCGAACAACAGAGTAGGTATTGGGGATACAACGCCAGACTACTTCTTCAGTATTGCAGGTGACGCAACAGAAGATATTGCTGAAATCCAAGGTGTGCGAGGCGGCTGGATCCTCGCATCTGGAAACACGAACCCTGCAAGAATTTACTCGAGAAATGATGGAACATTCCCTGGTTTGAACCTTGAGAGTAATGAGAATGTGCGCATCTTCGCAGATAATGGGAGCGGTACGGACGGATTAGTCGCAGAGTTCTCATACACGAATACTGATCGAGGAACAATAGAATCAATACGAACGCTCCAAGCACCAACTAATTGGGACTTACGTCTCCGTGGAGCAGATACTGCGAATGATGCAGGAGATGGTGTGCTCATCCAAACAGATAATGGTTCTGGTATATTCGTTGACCGATTCACAGTAGAGGCGGATAGCGCATCGGTCGATGCATACTTCACGAACGTAGATGGCGTGGGTATTGGCACAAGCAGTCCTGGTGAACTCTTAGAAGTTGCAGGTAACATCAACAGCACGGGTGGTGATATCTGTATTACTGGCGGTAACTGTCTCTCTGCTGCTGGCACGGGCAGTGGTAACATTACTGGCAGTGGTTCATCTGGTACGCTCGCGTACTATGATGGGACGGGCAGCATCACACACTTTGAGAACTTGTCTTTCTCTGTTGCAAATGGTGGTAGATTAAGCGTTGCGACGGGAAGCTCAGGTACAGCACTCACTGTCGGCGGCGATCGCATCTTGCGTTTCACGGAAGGCGGCCAGGGTATCGTTGATTCAGGTATTAACGAGAACCTCTACTTACGTGCAGGAGGGAACGGCGAGAACATGACGATGTACCTCACCGGCAGCAAGTTCAGAATCAATGGGTTCGACCCATCCGGCGTTGGCGCGACGATCGGGATGCAGAGCGATGCTGCTGATGAGGACACGCTTGTGATTGCTGGCTACGATGGCCAGACTGCTGACTTGCTCGTATTCGTGAATGATTCAAACAGCATCCTCTCTGTCTTCGATAATGATGGGCAGCTGGGCATTGGGACTTCCGCTCCGTCTTCAGAACTGCATGTCGTTGGCGATACGTTTTTCCAAGCACGCTTTGAGAGTACAGTGAACAATGGAGGTATCCAACTCGAGAATGTCGATAATAACATCTACGAAGTCGGCTTTGATTCCGGCGAGCGGTTCATTCTCTTTGATCGAACGAACAGCGAGTACGATATGGTGATTGAAGATAACGGCTATGTGGGTATCGGCACATCTAGTCCATCGTATCCATTTGAAGTCTTCGAGGCGAATGCGAATGGCAACGCCACGTACTTTATCAACAACAACGGCGGCCACGCGCTCTTCTCCATCGAGACGAACGTTGCTGATAGAAACGCGTACGCACAATTCTTTGATTCTGATGGCGCGAGTGCAGGATGGCAGGTAGGGAGGCATCAAAGCGGCGATAAGTTCACCATCCAGCGTTCGGGAGAGCGAAACTTGGGATCGGGACAGCTTGGCAGAGATTTCGTTATTGATTACAGTGGAAACGTTGGTATCGGCTATGACTCGCCGGGAGAGAAATTAGAAGTGAACGGCAGTATTAATGTGAGTTCTACTGGCGATGTCTGTATCACAGGCGGGAATTGTTTGTCCACTGTTGCGAGCAGCGCGATTGATGGCTCTGGAACTGCGAACCAGATCACGTACTGGAGCGATAGTGATACAGTAACAGGGAGGGCAGACTTCCTCTTCAACCCGACGAACGGGAGAACGTCGCTGAACACATCATCGGCGAACTCTGTTTTGAATATCGGTGGTGATCGTATTGTGAACTTTGTTGGTGGCAATGCAGGTATTCGTGCACCTGATGGATCACTCCTTTCATTAGAAGTAGGTGAAACATCGAACAACTACTCAGGTATCATTGCAATGTACAGTTCAAACATTCGACTCAACGGATATGATGGTGCTGCAACACTGAACGTGAAGAGCTACAATGATATCAACAGAATCGGCGCTGTTATAGCAGCATCGGACGGGCAGACGAATGATCTTCTCAGATTCAACAATGATTCGAACTCAGTCATGAGTGTGTTCGATAGTCAAGCATACCTCGGTATTCGAAATAGCAACCCGCAAACAGAACTCCACGTTGACGGAACAATACTCGTACAGGACACGGCAGGCGACACAGTAACTATCCTGCGGAATGCAGGCGAAGCGAACGATTCTCGAATTAGTTGGCAGAACGCGACAGGCACGACAAAATGGGGCCTTGGACAGTTCAGTGACAATGGCGATATCAGATTATACAATTACGACCTTGGTTCCACACAAGTGAGCTTCCACACAGGCGGAACGGTCGGGATTAATACAGAGAGTTCAAGCAACTACATGCTCGACATCCACGGACAAGGAACAGATTTCATCCTCATGCGGAACTCCTCCGGAAGTCAGAAGATCGCACTCGATATGGTCTCGCAGAACGCAGGGAAGATGCGCATCTATGACGCAACCGGAACAGCAATTATGCTCTCTGGATACACAGGAGAGGACTCATACTTCAACGCAGGACAAGTCGCGATCGGCAAGACAACGGCAAACTTCCAGCTCGATGTGGACGGGCAGATCAACGCCTCTGGCGTGAATGTGACAACTGACGTATGTCTCTCTGACGGCACATGCCTCTCGAACACAGGCACTGGCTCAGGGAATATCTCAGGAAGTGGTACTGCAGGAACATTGCCATACTTCTCTGATTCTGACACGCTCGCAGACAGTATTGTCAGCCAAGCAAGCAATGTCTTAACGATTGACGGGAACATCAGTATGCCAGGCAACTTCTATATTGGCTCTGGCACAATCTCCTCATCAGGCAGTAATTCCATCGCACTCGGTGTGAACGCACTCTCAACAAACTCATCAACGGTCGCGATCGGCAGTAGCGCGAACGCAAGCGGTTCAAACAGTCTCGCAATTGGCGTCTCATCTGTCGCAGCACTCGGAGATACTGTCGCGCTCGGACGAGATGCAAACGCGCTCGGTACGAGTGATACAGCAATCGGCAGCAACGCGCTTGCGAGTGGACAGGACGGACTCGCTGCAGGTGATCGGGCGGTCACGACCGGCAGGTATGGTGTCTCGCTCGGAAAGAGCGCGAACGTCTCCGGACAAGAAGGTATTGGTATTGGGTATCTTTCAATAGCGAATAGCTCACGAGCGATCGCTCTTGGCTCAAGCACGACTGCCAGTGCAGGCGGTGCGATCGCACTCGGGTATGGTTCTGTTGCTGGCGGCACATTCGATTCGATCGCGATTGGAACAAACGCAGGTTCATACGGAGCGAACGCGCTTGCGATTGGTGAATATACTGTTGCGGATGGAACAAGCTCAATAGCAATCGGCCCCGCATCAGCAACAGCGCAAGGAGCGAACGTCTCAGCGAACTACGGTATCGCGATCGGGTATGACACCCTTGCCTCGGCAATTGATGCGGTTTCCATTGGTTCGTATGCGGAGGCGACAAACACGGATACAGTTGCACTTGGCTCGACCGCGGCAGCATCAGGAGCTGGCGCAACAGCACTCGGCAATGAAGCGGATGCTCCTGGCACGAGATCGACCGCGGTCGGTCAAGGAGCGTACGCATCCAACTCAGACTCGATCGCTATTGGCTATGATGCGAACAGCTCGAATGAGCGAGCTATCTCGATTGGTCCCTCGGCAATCGCAAGCGATACAGACGGTATTGCCATTGGTTATCAAGCGAACGCCTCTGGCGCGAGCGGCATAGCTATCGGTGAGGACACCGTTTCTGCAGGGAACACAGTTGCTATCGGTTATGCTGCCGATGCCGGAACCAATAGCCTTGGTGTGGCAGTTGGACCGTATGCGAAAGTGGAAACAAACCATGGTTTGGCTATCGGTTCCTACACGAACGCCTCGGGAGTAAGAGGTATGGCGATTGGTCCCTCTCCAGCTGGAGAACAGACTCGAGCAGGCGCGAACGCGATCGCTCTTGGTAGGAACACAACTGCGGGTGGTGATGGTTCTATCGCAATAGGCTTGTTTGCAGATTCAGGATCTGCGTCAAGCAGCATTGCGATTGGTGTCACGACTGAGGCATCTGGCGCGCAAAGCATTGGGATTGGCGATAATGCTTCAGTCACGGCAACGAACGCCATTGGTATTGGCGAGAACACCGTTGCGGATCAGACGAACAGCATCGCACTCGGTGAAGGGGCGGATACAACTGCTGTAAACCAGCTCATGATTGGTTCTTCATCATTCCCACTCAACACGACACAGCACGGCTCAGTTAATGTTACTGCAGGGAACGACATCTGTATTACGGGTGGGAACTGTTTGTCTACTGTCGGCTCTGGTACGATCGACGGATCGGGAACGGCTGGAACATTACCATACTTCTCAGACTCCGA
This sequence comes from Candidatus Woesearchaeota archaeon, assembly GCA_028818155.1. Lineage (GTDB taxonomy): Archaea > Nanobdellota > Nanobdellia > Woesearchaeales > UBA525 > UBA525. The sequence continues at coordinate 55,483 of JAPPOH010000001.1, forward strand.
CACGCTTGCGGATAGTATTGTTTCACAATCAAGCAACACATTGACTATTGATGGGAATGTGAGTGTTCCTGCGAATTTCTGGATCGGAAATGGTGCTGTTGCAAACCAAACAAACACAGTAGCTATTGGTGTAAATACGATCGCACGAGGAGGCTACGGCGTTGCGATCGGTTACCAAGCGGATGCAGATATTGACTCGGTAGCGATAGGAAGAGGTGCAGATACTGAAGGAAGCGCAGGCGGTACTGCAGTCGGAAGAAATGCACTAGCGAATAACACCCAGGCGGTAGCAATTGGGATGTCAACAACTGCAATAGGTTCTGACAGTATTGCGATTGGCGATGGTGCGCACAGCTCAGGTGGTAACGGAGCAATCGCAATGGCAAACTCGAATGCATCTGGAGCATATTCGATTGCGATGGCGGTTGGCGCAAAGGCAAGTAACTCGCAAGCGGTTGCAATTGGAAGAACAACGCTTTCTGGAGGCATTGACAGCGTTGCGATTGGCTTCAATGCAACGGCAACTGCGAACTATGATACTGCTGTTGGTAGATACGCATCTGCACAGGGCGGCAACAGTGTTGCATTGGGAGGAACATCTCTTGCTTCAGGCGCTGACGCTATCGCTATTGGGGATGCAGAGGCGACAGGAACCGATAGCATTGCAATGGGCGACAGCGCATCAGTAAGTAATACGAACTCGATTGCAATCGGAAACACTGCGATCGCAACACAAGCAAATTCAGTTGCGATGGGTGTCCTTGCAAACGCATCCGGCTCATCTGCGATTGCGTTGAGCGGTACAGCGGCAGGCACGGGCTCTATCGCGATCGGCTACGACGCGGAATCAACCGCGATCGGCGGTATTGTGCTTGGTTATCAGTCAGAGGGTGCTGGATCCGCAACTGTGGTTGGCTACCAAGCGCACGGCACCTCGACTGGCAGTGTCGCGATAGGAAACGCTGCGAACGATTCAACTGGAGGCGTTTCTATTGGTCCATCTTCGAAGACGGAAGGGTTGTATTCTACAAGCATTGGTCGACAGGCAATTTCATCTGCGCAATACGCATTCGCTGGTGCATATCAGGCAAACGCGTCTGGCAGTCAGAGTGTTGCACTTGGCTACAATTCAGAAACTTCAGGAACAAATACTGTGTCTATAGGAACAAGTGCTGAGGCGACAGGTACAAATGCTGTGGCGATTGGGGTCACATCAGAAGCTTCAGGTGTAGATAGCACAGTCGCAGTTGGGGCGGTGGCTATCGCGAACGTGTCAGGCGCGACTGCTGTAGGGGCGAGCGCAGAAGCGATAGCTGTGAGTGCTACGGCATATGGTGTGAACACAGAAGCAAGCGGAGGGAGTGCGGTTGCTATCGGGAATGCTGCTGAAGCAACACAAGCGAACAGTGTAGCAATAGGTGTCCTTTCGGAAGCCACAGGACAAATGGCGATCGCGGTAGGGTTGTGGGGCAATGCAACTGCAACAGATAGCATCGCAATCGGCCAGAACACAGATGCGACAGCAACGAACGCTATTGCTTTTGGCGAAGGCGCACAAGCAGCACACGCGGAAGCGATCGCACTCGGTTTCAACGCACACACAACTGCTGCGAACCAACTCATGATCGGGAATGACACGGACACACTCGACACGTTCCAATATGGAAGCATTACGGTGAACACTGCAGAAGATATTTGTATTAATGGCGGGAACTGTCTCTCGAGTGTGGGTGGTGCCTGGACGACATCAGGAAACACAATCCTCCCAAATACAGTCACGAATAACATTAGCAGTAATGGCAGTGCAAATGCACCACTATTCGTTGACAATACGAACGGCAGAGTGGGAATAGGAACAGCCAGCCCAACGCATGAATTGGAAGTGGAGGGAGATATCTTCATCGATGGAGATGCAAATCATATTTTCTTTGATAGTGCAAACAGTTTTGTTGGCGAATTCAGTAACAGCGACAACCTCGAATTTAGAGGCGGTGGCGGCTCGACTGCTGACACAGTGTACCTTGACGAGCTCGGCAGGTTCGGAATTGGTGATGCTGACCCGGACTTTGATATTGAGATTGTGAATTCAACAACAAGCGGTTCCTTCGCAATCTCCTCAACAGCGGGAGCAGATGGGGATATTCTCATTGTTGACGGCAGCGATAATGTCGGTATCGGCACAACAGGGCCGGATGCAAAGCTCCACGTGAACGCAACCTCAGGTGACTTAATCGAAGCAACAAACGCTTCAGGCACTGTCTTCAAGGTGGACAGCACTGGCGAGGTCTTCTCGGACGTCGCGTTCAGTACGCCGGCAACGGACCTTGCTGAGGCATTCTGGATTAACGGCGGCGCTGAACCGGGAGATCTTGTGGTGATTGATGTGCAGAATGATGAAGTCCTCACAAAATCAACAGAGGCATATGATACATTAATCGCGGGTGTTGTTTCAACGAAACCAGGACTCAAACTCGGAGACATTGGCCAGTATGTTGCACTCGCGGGAAGAGTCCCGATTAATGTTGTAGGAGAAGTGAACAGAGGAGACTTACTGACAAGTTCAAACGAGCCAGGAAAGGCAATGGCATGCGAAGACCCAACGCTCTGTATCGGCGCGATTGTTGGGAAGGCACTCACAAACAATGAGAATGGACAGGTGATTGGATTGGTGACGTTACAATGAGAGAAATTTCATTTATAAACGATGTTAATGGATTAGCAGCCTTTATAAAAAAAATGGTGTTTTCGGCCGTTTTTCAAAGAATTCTCAGTTTTGGAGGTTTCTATACTGCTTGTTCCACGACTGGAATCTCTCTTGAACGAAGCATAATAGCAACATTTATAAATGATCATAAAATATTATCGATTGATAATAAAATATTACCATGGAAACGAAACTTAGAGTAATCAACGAAATAGACAAACACAGAGCAGTGCACCTTAGAGCACTCTCACGAATAGTGAACACAGGTATGCCGAACATCAAACGATACATTGACGCGTTCGAGCGAGAAGGGGTCATCACAACAGTGAAAGATGCAAATTTGCGAAAGGTGATGTTGCAGAATCACAAAAGAACGATCACGTACTTACATAGTGTACATACAGAACGGTTCCTTGCACTGCCAAAGAACATTCAACTTGCACTCACAGATTTCTTACGAGAACTTCCCGAAAAACCACTCATCGCTATGATCTTTGGCTCGTACGCAAATAATACATACACAAAAACATCTGATATTGATCTGTTTCTTGTTTTTGCACATGGTGTGAAAGATTTTTCGATGATCACACAACGAGTAAATATGCGACTTGGCGTCGAATTAAGTCCAATTTATGTGTCATACGAAGAGTTCACGAAGAATTTTTTCAATAGTACACATGACTTTTCTCACGAACTGCGGAAAAAGAACATTGTGCTCACAGGTATTGAACACTATTATGAACTCTTGTGGAGGATCCATGATACCTAATACGCGAAAAGCACTACAAGACAAAGCGTATTGTACACGACTTGTAGAGTATTATAAGAACAAGAAATTACTCAGCAAACTCGTGAACGGTACAACACTCAAAGGATTCTGGGAGGTATTCAGGTGAAATTTGCTGAACTACTGGAAAAGGAAGTTGCAATGAGAGCAACACTCTTTCTACTCATATTCATTCTCTTTGCAGCTCCAGCATTCGCAGCGATCTCCGTCGAAGAAGTAACGACAAACCAGATAGGTTTCCTGACGGGAGGTACGGAGCGCGTTCGTGTTGATGATTCTGGGAATGTTGGTATTGGCGTCACCGCTCCTTCCGCAACACTTGATGTCAGCGGCAGTATTGAGAATATTCTGAACTCTGCTCCCACAAACATCGCAAACTTGAGTTTCGGTGCTGGCGCAGCACGAGCATTCGATGTTGTGGGCAATAATGTTTATGTCGCTCTGGATGCAACAAACAGATTCGTTATTGTTGACGTGACAGACCCGACAAGCCCGGAGGTTATTGGCAACATGAGTATTGGGACTGACCCGAGGAGTGTGCATGTTGTTGGCTCGTACGCATACGTAACTGATGATGATTCCGATGATTTGAAAATTATCGATGTTTCTGATCCTTCGAATATTTCTCTTGCAGGAACGTATAGTGTGGGGACGGAAACACATAATGTGTTTGTCTCTGGCGGATACGCATTCATACAGGAAAGTGCGGGAAATGATGATGTGCTCATCATTGACGTATCTGATCCTACAAACCCGTTCCAAGTCAGCACGCTTGACATTGGAGCGGCGAGTGGCACAGAATTATTCGTCCTTGACAACTACTTGTACATCACAGGAGAGAATGATTATTTCGGCATTGTTGACGTCTCGAACGTCTCAAACCCTGTTGTTGCGTTCTCAGACGCTGCAAACTACGAAGCAGCAAATATCCATGTTGTTGGAAGATATGCGTATATCTTAAATGAGTCAACAGCTCCTTCCACTCTACAAGTCGTTGACGTCGCGAACGCTTCCGCACCTGTCGCTGTCGGCTCGGTCTCATGTCAAGGCAGTCCGCAGGATCTTTTTGTCTCTGGCAGGTACGCGTATGTTGTTGGTGCTTCTGCTGATGACCTTGAAGTTTTTGACGTTTCCGATCCGACAAACCCAACTGCTGTTGCGACAGCAGACACAGGGGGCGTTCCCCGCGAAGTTGAAGTGGTTGGCAGATACGCATACGTGGTGGACAGCACAGAGAACAGCCTGCGCGTCTATGATGTTGGCGGGTTTGAAACGACTGCTGCTGAAATCCACTCATTACAGGCAGGCACGATTGATGTGGAAGGCGATATTTCTGTTGAGCACATCCACGCGAGAAGTAGTATCATTGCGGGCTCACACATCCTTGCGAATGGCGACTTGAGTGTCTCTGGGAAAGTAGCAATCAAGCACAGTATGAATGTCTCTTCAGGAGGAGATGTCTGTATTACTGGTGGAAATTGCCTTTCCAGCGCTTCAACGGAATGGACGACATCGAGCAATACAATTCAGCCTGTCACAGCAACGAACAACATCAGTAGTAATGGGGGTAGTGATGCGCCATTGTTCGTTGATAACACGAATGGCCGTGTGGGGGTAGGAAACGTAACGCCTGCTGCTTTGTTGCACGTCGATCATGAAGCTGCTGCAACTGCGTTGCTTGTTCAAGGCGGTGGTGGTGCAAGTATATTGGGACGCTTCGAGAGAAATGTTGGAGCTACATCGACGATTGATATACTAGATTCGGGGGGCGATCCTCAGATCTCTTTTGATACGGTAGAAGCCAGTTCTCCTTGGGCTTTGGGAGTTGATAATTCAGATGAAAGCTTCAAGGTTGCACAAAATAGTGCTATAGGCACGAACGACATCATAACAATCCTCAATTCAGGTAATGTTGGTATTGGTACTACAAACCCTATTTCGCTACTAAGTTTAGAAGCTGCCTCTGGCGCAGCGATCTCTTTCAACGACACAACAAATGAGGCACGAAGCTACATAAGTCAGTCGGATACGAATTTGAATATTGTGGGTACGTATGCTTCAGGAAATACGGTCTTTTCTACTGCGAGCACTGAGCGGATGCGTTTGACAAGTGCTGGCCGCTTGGGCATTGGGACTGCGAGCCCTGATAGCATACTTTCTGTTCTTGGGAACGTGGCTATTGGCACAAATTACGCGCCGAGCAGTGCTGCACCCTCGAATGGGTTGATCGTTGAAGGGGATGTAGGAATAGGAACGAGCGATCCTGATACAGTTACACACATCAACGGCACGTACGTCAGTAATGTCGGCCAGCTCAAGCTTGAGAATGATGGTGGCGGCATTGAGTATGTCGGTATGTCGATGTACAATGGGAGCACGCTGAAAGCACTCTTCTTCTACGATGTAGCGCAAGATGAGTTAGAAATAACAAACTCGGCTGGCGATGAAATCATTCTGAACGATGACGTCGGCATCGGGACGAGTAATCCAGTGGGAAAACTCCATGTGAACGGTAACGTCAACGTTACGAACGGTGACATTTACATTGAAACGAACCAATCCGTCTGCTTCAACGAAGACTGCACAGCAAGAATCTACTACAATGGGAGCGCACTCGTGATAGAAGGACAATAACTGGTGATCCTGGTGACCCTGGGTGGAAAGCACTAAAATGCGTTCTTCTCGAGTTGTACTCGAGGAATGGTGCCAGTGTTACTTTTCCTCCTTCTTTTAGGCGGAACAGCGACGACAGTGGAAGCGGAGGCGATTGTTGAGGTAGTTAGTGCTACACACATCGATGAACAAGGAGTTCTCACAGATATTTTCGAGGACATTCGCCAGAAAGACGATACATGGGCACGTGTTGCAACAAACGAATACATTCGTATACAGTTCGCAACAAACCTCACAGCAACGAACGACATCACCGTCTACGCGAGAAACCCTGAAGGACACGATACGTACATCGAAGTCTACCATGAGAACGAGAAAATCACAGAATTCCCTGTCATAACAGAAGGCTACTCCAAAGTGTATCTCACAAACCTCCAAGGAGCACAGGACACCTTCGACCTGAAAGTTATCAGTAACAAGCAAACATTTCTCGAGTTTGATTACATCACAGACCCTGCACCGAACATCACATCGCTCGTCATGAACAGCACAACAACCGCAAACACATCGGGAGAAAATCTCACGGCATACGTGAACGCGACAGCAGGTGCAGATATCATGTACGATTGGCGAATTAATAACATCAGCACTGCAGTCCTCTTGATGAACTTTGACCTTAACAACAGTAATGGAACGGGAAAGGTGAAAGACTACTCAACATTCAACAACAACGGCTCCGTCCAAGGACCCGTGTGGAATAGCACGGGCGGTCCGAACGGGACGGGTGCATACTTATTCGATGCCGGCGACTACATTGATCTCGCAGCACCAGACGATTTACCGAGCGGTTCAGATCCACGGTCAATGTGTGCCTGGGCGCAGGCAGACGACATCGGTGGCTTCCGCTGGATTATGAGTTTCGGAAAAGCTACAACTGGGCAGGCGATGGCGATCGGACAGTCAGGCGGCACAGCATATGGGAGTGGCTGGGGTGCTGACCTCACACACACGAACGTCTTTCCAGTGGGCGTCTGGGCACACATCTGCCTGACGTATGATGGGACGACAGCAACACTCTACGTCAATGGTACGAGTGTGAACTCCTCCACTCAGTCGTGGAATCTCGTTCATGACGTTGCATATGTTGGCAGACAGGTGAACTCCGCTGAGGAATGGCAGGGATACATCGATGACGCAGCGATCTTCAACCGGAAACTCTCAGCAGCGCAAGTCCTCGCACTCTACAACGGCCGTCCGGATCTGATCGTCAGCCAAGAAACAGCAGGAGAAGAAATGTGGTCTGTCTGCGCGACACCGAATGATGGTGTGCAAGAAGGAACAGCAGTTTGTTCAGGCGAGATAGAAATTATCAACACCCCTCCTACTATCGATGTAATCGTCGTGAACAGCACATGGGGTGCCAACGTTTCACGAGAAAACCTCACTGCGACAGGAACAACGAGTGACGCAGATGGGGAAACAGCAATAGTCAACTATGATTGGCGCTTGAACGACACAAGTATTGCGGTGCTCAACATGAACTTCGATATCAACAATAGTAATGGAACTGATCATGTACGTGATTACTCTATGCACAACAACAATGGCTCTGTGCAAGGCGCAACATGGACGAAGACAGGCGGCTATGACGGCACGGGTGGCTATCACTTTGATGGCTCTGCATATATTGACCTTGCTGCGCCGAGTGATTTACCAAGTGGAACAAATCCGCGTTCAATGTGTGCGTGGGCGAAGCCTGATGATCTTTCTGGGTTTAGCTGGGTGATGAGTTTTGGTACTGCGAGCACAGGCCAAGCAATGGCGATCGGACAGTCGGGCGGCATTGCGTATGGGAGTGGGTGGGGTGCTGACCTCACGCATGGTGGTGCATTCTCTGTTGGTGTCTGGACGCACGTCTGTCTGACGTACAATGGGACGTATGCAACACTGTATCTCGATGGTGTGAATGTTACTGGCTCGACGATGTCGTGGAATCTTGTGCATAACGTTGCGTACGTCGGCAGGCAGGTGAATTCTGCAGAAGGCTGGGAAGGGTATATTGATGATGTGTTCATTTTCAATCGGAGCATTACAGATGAACAAGTGGCAGCGCTCTATAATGATCGCCCTGACCTAATCGTCAGTCAAGAAACGCAACCAGGAAACAATTGGTCCGCGTGTGGCACGCCGCATGACAGAATAGATGAGGGAAACACACTCTGTAGTGGAGGACTTGAGATCCTTATCAACGCGCCGGTCACTGAGAGCGCGGTCACAAACGTCAGCAGTCCTGTAGCAAATGCCACGTCAGTTAACATCAGTGCAACGATCACAGATGATGATGTCATTGACACAGTGCTTATTGAGATCACGCCACCAATGAGCTCAGCATTCAATATGACAACGACCAATAGTGGCGACACATTCTATAATGCGACTCTTCTTGATGAGTTCGGCCTTTGGTTCTTCCGATTCTTTGCGAACGATACAGAAGGCAATGTGGGTACTCGTGTCGCAGCACAGGATCAGCTCGGTAATTTGTATGTGGACGTCAATACGTGTGCAACACCAAGCATGGACAATAATTGGACGGTGAACGCCTCTGATAACTGTGCAAAAACGAATCAAGTGATAACACTCGGTTCAGGATCAACGACAGTCTATGAAGATGGCTATTTACACTTGACAAACAGCACAATGTATGTGGATATGCTCGTCGTTGAGACGGGCATGGGGACCACGCGTGTCATTATCGAGCAGGGTTCGAAAATCGTTGTGAGTTAGTACTAATTAAGTAATCAAAAAGTATATAAAGAAGCTTATTAAAGACATAAAAAAGTACTTAAGGGACAACAGAGTACTGCAACAGCGATTACAGTCTTCCCTATGAAAATAGTCGAACATAACGGACAATATAGAGTCACATTGCCAAAAGACCTTGTCAAAGACAAAGGACTCAAATCTGGCGATGAAATCAGATTCCTCGAGGACCTCGATGGGAGGGTATTCCTCAAGGTACTGAAGACGTAAGTCTTCAATTCTTCATCCGGCCCTTTCACCCCCAAACGATGGGCCGGTGTTTTCTTCTCATAGATACGACGATGAATCAAAAAGTATAAATATAAGTTATACTTTTTTCTAACTTATGGTAGGAATTACAACAGAACGAAAAATTGGTCCAAAGGGACAGGTGGTTATACCAAAAATATTCAGAAACGCGATGAATATCAACCCTGGTGAAACAATACAGTTTCATATGGAAGAAAACACACTTTCTATCAGTAAAGAACAACAAAACATCATAGAATTTATGGAACAAACAGCAACGAACAACGCACATGTTAACTCGGACAAAGATTATGAAGCAATGATGGAGGAGAGATGGAAAAAGTCTACATAGACTCCAACATCTTCGTCTATGGATTCACAGACGGAGGAAAAAAAGGAGTGTCTGCGCGAACATTTCTCAATAAGGTGAGTGAAGGAAAGATACGAGCACACACAGCAACACTCACATTTGATGAAGTGAGTTGGAAATTGCTCAAACTTCTTGATCGAACACTTGCACTGGAAGCAATGAAGAAATTTCTCACATTCCCATTTCTCACATTCCTTGATGTTGACAAAGGAATACTTCAAGAGTCATGCAGACTCATAGAACATCAGAAACTGCTCCCGAGAGATGCAATTCACGCAGCTGCGTGTTTCACGAACAATATCACAACGATCGTTTCCGAAGATAAAGATTTCGATGCTGTGAAAGGTTTACACAGAAAGGCACTCGCATAGAATGTTTCTTCTCGAGTAGTGACGCATCCTTTTAAACGACTTTCTCGAGAACAACACTATGGGGTCACGTGCACAAGCAGCTATGGAATACCTCCTTATCGTTGGTCTTTCTGCAATGCTCGTCCTCCCACTCATCGTAGTGAGTATGAGCCAATCACAACGATTTGCGGACGACATCACTGCATCGCAAGTGGAGAACATCGCTGGCGCGATCATTGACTCAGCGAACACGGTGTACTACTCGGGCGAGCCAGCAAAGAAGACAATCGTACTGAACTTTCCAGAACGCATTCAATCTGTTACTGTGAACAATGACAGCATCCTCTTCACAGTTATGAGCTCATCCGGTACATACGAGTACGTGCGGTACACAAACGGCCCCCTCAATGGCACCATCAGAACCTTCGCAGGACTCCACAGAATCACACTAGAAGCATGGCAAAACCAAGTCAATATCACCGATCAGTAGGACAAGTCTCCATTGAATTCATCTCAATGGTAGGTATCGGCTTCGTCTTCGCAGCACTCCTCCTGCTGATCGTCAATCAATTGGTGAGTGAGAAAGCGGATGAAGAACGGAGACACCAGATCAATAACCTTGGGTACTTCATCCAAGATGAACTCCTCCTCGCAGAAAGCGTGCATGACGGGTATGAACGAACGTTCACCGTTCCACAAACACTGGGGAAATTTCCCTACACTATCAACAGCACCACAACATCCATCACTATTATGAGCGGAAAAATGACAACAACATTCACCATTCCAACAATAACAGGCAGCATCCAGAAAGGAGCAAACACAATAAACAAAGATGGCAGCATCACGATCACGTAAGGCACAGGCAATCACGATCGACTTCGCAATGTCGCTCTTTATCTTCGTTGTCGCTCTCGTTGCAGGCTTTAGCATTTTCATCAACACGTTCCCTGATACGGACTATGATAGAACGAGAAGAAATGCACACGTCGCAGCTAGCATTCTTATGTCAGATGGCAACCCAAGCTCATGGACGACAGATACCGTCATCAGAGCAGGGCTTTTATCAGACGACCACCTCAGTTTGCGAAAATACAATGAACTCGGAGAACTCAACAGAACAGCGCTCAGAACAGCGCTCAGACTTGACACGGAGTACATGTACATCTACATCACAAATAGCACAGGTGACATTATCTCACTCAGGAATACATCGTGTGGCATCGGCGATCTCACTGTTGCAGGAACACAATACACCAGGCCTTTGCGCGGTGCACAACTCGACACGACATTCACACTGAACACAACACAGTATGACAGCACAAACTACTCGGCACTCATCAACAACATCAACACGTACGACATACTTATTCTCACACAAACACTCGAGAACGAGACACTCGCGTCAGATGCACTCAATGATACTGCAATACGAACAAAAACAGTTGTTCTTGTAGGAACAACGAACACGAACGCGTATGGGGAAAACGCAACAAACGCAACAGCAACAGACATTACATTTATTCATACAGACCCATTCCTCGGGAATATCACGAACGGTTCTTCGTGGAACGTCTCGGACGTGATGTACCTCGAACCCCTTCCCCCCGGCGCTACAGTCTTGGCTGAGTCAGATGCCGGAGACCCGGTCATCGCATCGTGGTTGTACAAGGACACAACAGTCTACTATTACGGTGTCACGAATGGCACACAAGGAAACGAGACACTCTGGGAGCAGCTCAACTACGGGATAGAGCAAGAACTCAGGCCATCATACCTTACATGTCAAACACCCACGCCACCAGGGAGCGCAGCACATATTAATGAGCAAGAACGTGTCACAGTCCTACATGACGATCCAGTCACGATACACTTACTGATGTGGGTGAACCAATGAACAGAGGGTTTGTTTTCACACTCGACGCGCTCATCGCGGCGCTCATACTCATAAGCGGCATTCTCCTCGTCAGCAAAGCATTCATCGCTGACACGAACACAATCGAGCTGCAATCGGTGAGCGAAGACACAGCAAATTTGCTCGATGTCATCCCAACAAAAGAATCTACAGACCCCGTTACGATTGCAGAATTACTGAATGGCTCTATTACCGATGGCAACGTCAGCATTTTGAACCAAATTGGCTACTACTGGGCGCAGGGAGACCTGACTGAGGCGAGAAATCTGGCGCAATTCTACCTTGACAAAGCGTATCCTAACGGGGGCATCAGATTGTCAATCGAGAACACAGTTATCTACGAACGAAACGGCACAGGGAGCGATGTGCTCGTAACAAAGAGAATGATCACCGGCATCGCTGAGGGAGAGGCCATTACTGGCTCAAGCGCATCAGCATATCTCCGGAAAATCAAAAGTAAGCGTACTGCTGCATTTATTCCATTCGGCGGCTTCCTTGGTGAAGGAAATTTTTCTGTCGTGACAACGGAACTTCCAAGTGATGCGAACGTCACAGATATCATCGTTGAAGGAGACTTTCAACAGCCGATGATGTTTTTCATTAACGGAAACGCATGCGACACGCTGACACCAACACCAACGTTCTTGACACCAAGCACATGGAACTTTACAAACTGCACATCGTTCATGAACCCTGCAGCGTCCAACACGCTCTCGTTTAACTATACAGAAACCATGAACGGATCATACGTCGCAGGGGGCTTCGTGAAGGTGCTCTATACAACAGATGAAATCAACAGTGCACAGAACGAATCAATTTACAACTTTCCAGCTATCGCCGGGCTCATCAACCTCTATGATGGGTTCTACATCGATGGTAATGTCTCAGATATGAATATCACGCTCCATTTCCAAAGCAATTACACATCCTACTTGACAGTCGGAAACGCAAGCTGGCAATTCGCGGGTAGTGCAGGTGAACAAACGATCACGATCAACGAATCAGAAGTCGCAAGCACATTTGCCAGTGTCGGCATGAATGTCTCCGAAATCGGTCAGCAAACAATTCCGCTCAGATTCGGCATCGGCTCTGTCGTGGTGACAGGTGCGCCATCAGATACGGTCATGGTAACGGATACTTCTGGCAGCATGGAGTGGTGCAGCCTTCAGTCATCGGTGGACTGTTACGATTCATGCGGCTGCGGACCATGTAGTTCCGGCGGCGGCACATGTGGCTCACAATTCTGTGGCATCTATAGCACGTGTGCTTCAGGAGATGTCGAACGCCTTGTCGGAGCACAGAACGCAACGAATAGTTTTATTGATTTCATGCTCAACAACACAGGACCCCTTATCGGACTAGCAGAGTTCGGAAGTAGCACGAAAAGCTCACAGGCGCTCTCGGATAACGCAACACTCTTACAAACTCTCGTGAATGGGTACACGCACAATGGCGGCACGTGCATTTGCTGCGGCGTGAACACAGCGATCGCACTCTTAACAACATCCTCATCGGGATTCAACCTTGTTACGAGAAGTACATCAGGATGGAAGTACAACACGGACGACCTTGGATCACCACCTGCAGGATGGACCACGATCGCGTACGACGATAGCTCATGGCGTGATGGCACAACACCAATCGGTTTCCTCTACGGAGGGCTAGGGACAAGCATTCCGTGCTGTAGCCAGTGGTATGTCGGTGACTACTTCTACAGAAAGAATTTCACGGTTGTAAACGCCACAGATATTGCGAGCGCAAGTCTCTTTGCTGTGACAGATGATGGCGCAGATATCTATGTGAACGGTAACCTTATTGACAACGATTACGGCGATTATCACTCAGCATTTTATTGGAACAGAAACAACATCTCGATTAACCCTTCGTTCCTCGTTGAAGGAGAGAACGTGGTCGCAGTCAGACAGTGGCACGGCTCACAATGGTGGCGACCACTCTACCTGGATGTTGAAATCACCGCGAGCTACAATGCAACAGTGGAAGCACGAACGAAAAATATTATTGTGATGACGGACGGTCAAGCAGGAACGACATGCAGTGAACAACCAAATAGCACAGCAACTGCCGATGCAATCCAATCAGCATGTGATGCGTATCAAGATAGTGGTATTAATGTCTACACAGTAGGATTTGGTGCTGACGCAGACACAGCAACACTCCAATCCATGGCAAATTGTGGGAATGGCGAATATTTCGCTGCATCAAACGCGACAGCACTGAATGACGTCTTTAGCACTATCGCAGGCGCAATCATCGATAGTTCAAGCACACAAGCAGCTATCATAGAAGGAACACCAACAACAACATACCTCTTCAGCGATAGTCAAATCGACGCAAACTACACAACGACGCAGCAAGCAGCACAACCGAACGAGATAGAAATCACTGTGCAGACAGACCAACTGGCAAACTGCTCTGACATTGTCGAGCTCTATTCAGGTGTACGATTCTTAGATGCGGTTGTGAATTCATACTCCGGTGATTTCTGGACGAGCGAGGTGAATGTGAATGGCGCAACGCTTTACAATCTCAGTCAATACGCAACAACATTCACGAGCTTCGGAGACCCGTACCAAATCCATATTCCTGTAGCAAATCTCGTTGATGGGAATAACACGTTCAACGTTTCTATAGGTTCTGACGGCACAAACATCAGTCCTGTATGCTCATCGAACAATTCTGCCATCTATACCATTGCGGTAAACCTTTCCACTGAGAGAACACAAGTTGTCTCAAACGCTGAAGGATGTAATTGGGTTGTCGCATTCATTGACAATTCAACGCTGAATTTAACGGTGCCAACAGCCTATGTTGGAAACAACTCATGCGCTTATCTGCCAGGCAACATCACGTATGATGATGGAGATGCATATCAACTTGGCGTTGCACAAGTGTTGCAAAATCTTGATTTTAAGAACGAAGGCATGCTTTCCATTTCACTTGAAGCACAAGATCTCGAGATCGTGGTCACGACAATTGATCAAGTCCCTTACTTGTGGGGCCCTGCACTTGCTACACTCGAGGTCTGGCGATGAAACGTGGCTTCTTCTATACAATTACGGTGTTCGTGTTTCTCATCGCACTCTTCATTCTGTTCGTGATCATTGGGAGTAGGAACGCGCTTGAGGAACAGCAAGGAACAACCTCGCGCGTACGTACGATGAATGCATTCTTGGAGCAACTCGAAGAAGATAGCAAGCGTGCAGCATTCATTTCAGGTGTCCACACACTCATCGCACTTGAGCAGCAGATTGTGGATACAGGAAATTTTTTGGCAACACCTGAGGATGACTTCCGAGAGATTTTTTTGACGGGTGCCTTGGACAACAGGTCGTTCGACATTATGGAAAACTCAACGTTCACGCACTACTTAGATCGTGTGCAACTGATTGCGGATCGAACAGGCATTCTTATTGATGTGAATGTCACGAATGTCACGATCAGGCAGAACGACCCATGGAATGTTCTCATCGAGTACACGCTCGAGGAAAACATGACAGATACGTCAGGTGTCGCGTCATGGGTTGATGACACCCGGATCAGTGTGAAGATCCCTATCACAAGTGTGAAAGATCCTTTGTTCTCTGTCTTCACACTCTCCCGCATCACGCACATTATCAAGCAAACAAACGTCTCCCAGTTCGTTGATGACACAGGCGATGCAAACGACTCAACAGGACTACAACAATTCTTCAACGAATCAGAGTACACAGCGAATCCAAACGCGCCAAGCTTTTTCATGCGTCTACAGGGGAATCTCTCCGCTTCACCACATGGCATTGAGAGCTTTATTGACGCGGTTGAGTTTGATAATCAAGGACTTACCGTCACAATCACACGATCACATGTGGATTGGCTCTACTTTGGTTCTACAATTTCTGACGACATTTGCAATATTCAAACAATGCCTGGCACCTTTAAGTTAGACACAGAACATCTTGATACGTACCAGATCAACGGAACGCTCAACTACACGACGTGTATATAAAAAAAAGAAAAAAGTTAGACGCACGCGCCACTGACACACATGCTCGTATTTGTTCCATTACCAGGCGGACACGTTGTGTTAAAGCTAAGCGGTGTGTCGCCAAAGCAATACGATTCAAATAGTAGCGTACTGCTAATGCAAACGTCATCAATGCTGAATGGAACGCCTCCTGTTGAACCGGATGTTGTTCCAGCAACGAAGATGTTGGAACCATCAGTTGCGGAGCAGCTATCAGTCCAGCAGCCACTGGTGTCGTAACTGCCGCAATCAACGGCACAACCGAGTGTACCGCCGTCAAAGCCTTGGCTGACGCATGTCTCACCGTTGAAATCAGTACCATCGCACGTCTCGTTACCATTCGTCTCGTTGTCGCCACAGAAGCCTCCTGTGTAGTCAACAACAGCCCATACTTGCGCAACGCGACCACCATTATTTGGGTTGAGACCGCGCATCCCTGCTTCAAGCGCATCGACTTCTGTGACGGTCCATGCTGCACTTGTCGCTGGGTTCGTTGTGTACACGTGTGTGTACTCATCCCAGGAGTTGTCTGTGCAGATCTGCGTGCCACTAAGGTAGTCAGTACCACCAGAACGTGTCATCGCTTCAAAGCACCTATTCTTATTATTGTTGTGTCGCATCGCAACATAGTGGATCGTCACGCTATTGACGGTCTCTGTTGACAATCCTGTACTGCCAAACGTGAACGTTTCTTTTCGTGTGCCGCCCGTTCGTAAATAATCGCTCGTGTCGAGCGTTACTTCATCCACGCACTGCCATTCGTTGTTGCCTGAACTACAGCCAACGTGTCTCCATTGTTTCCATGCACCTGCACCATCTGGCCTGATCGTCACGGAATCAGCGACAACGCTACCGACCAGTGCAACTGCAAAGAAAACACTCAGTATTGCTATTTTTTTCATAATGCGTACCTCCTCACAAATATCTGCGTTCTGAATAGTTTTCTTATATATAATAGATTGCTGTGTACATCATATCATCGGATTTATAAAAGCGTGTGACCCCGGAATGAGACATGCGAAACAAGTCAAAAGAGACAGTGCTGCATGAAAATCCGAGATGGGCAACATCTGTCTGGCAGTTAGCAAAAGGATTCATGTTTACCGCACCAAAAAATGACGCACTTATCATGGTATTCTCTTCACCACAGGAAGTACGCCTCCACATGTTGTTTGTCTTTGCCCCAATTGATGTCATTGCACTGAACGAATCGGGAAAGGTTATCGCAATAAAAGAAGAGTTCAAACCGTGGACGTTCTGGCATCCTGGTGTGAAAGCATCAGCAGTACTTGAACTCCCGGCAGGAACGATTGCTCGCTCCCGCACGGAAGTAGGCGATACGATTCAACTGCCAGACACCATTGGAAAATGAGGACGGCAAACTTATATAGCTCGACGAGAACAAGTTTGTATGGCACGACTCGAGACAGGCGTTGATCGGCTAGTACATCTTGTCACGAAAGAGAAGAAAGTAGAGCTCAAGGATGCTGCCAAACAACTGAACGTTGATCCTGCGGTTGTCCAAGAGTGGGCTGAATTTCTCGAAGAAGAAGGTGTGGTTGGTCTGCAATTTAGTCTGAGCAAGACGTTCCTTGTTGAGAAAAAACTCAGTTCTTCTGAAGTGAAAAAGAAAGGAAAAGAGTACGAGAACAAGAAAGAAGCATTCGTCCGTCGTGTGGATGCTGCCTTAAAACAGCTCGAAGACGAAACTGCAGGATTCGAGAGTATCAAGAAACAGTATGACACAGTCAAGGACCAGATTGGGGATGAGATTGAGGCGGTTCGTGATGAGATGGATCAGCTCAGACATTATGAGAAGCTGAAGCGCTCCATCGATGATGATATCTTGAAGCAGCGTGTTGAGTATCAGAAGACAATGGATGATATCCACGCACGATTATCACATGAAGAGAAGCGATACAAGAAGATTATGCGCGACATTGGTGAGGAGCAGAAGAAAATAGAAGCTGAACAACACGAGATGGCAGACCTCAAGAAAGAAGAGCATGACCTCCTGAAGCGAGTTGATGCTTTGAAAGATATCATGCAATCTGCAAAAAACAATATTCAAAGTCAGAACGCCTCAATCAAGGCGCATGAGACACGACTCTCAACGCTTCATGAACTTGCTGAAAAGCTTCGCGCTGATTTACTTGAGAAGCGAAAGAAAGAGATCGAGCCCATGCTGCAGATCAGTGACGACCAATCATCTCGTATCGTGCGTATCCAAGAAGATATTGTCGGAAAGATTAAGAGTTCACGGGATAAAATGCAGACGTTCGAGCATGAAAGTAAAGCTATTGCAGATAAGTTCGAGAAATTCTTCAAGAAACGTGCGCGAACAGAAAAAACGATCAAAGAACTGGATAAGGCAAAGCATGACATGCGGGAAGAGATGAACGAGCTCATCAGAAAGGCAAAAGCCTTCGAGATCACGACGAAATCTGCTGATGTGCAGAAGCACATTCGGGATATGGAAGAAAAATTTCAGCACTTCGAGCGGAAAAAATCAGCGTTCACAAAGCAGATTGACAGGCTGAAAGAGTTTATCCTTGGGAAGGAAGAGGCTGCTGAGCAGAAAGCCACAAAACCTAAGAAAAAGAAGAAAAAGAAGTAAGTTATTCTCGTGGAGTGAGAACGTATTTAAACACAGATTCATTTCTTTCTGTATGCCTGATAAAGTCGATTTACACGTTACATTCACGTCAACAATGGTACCATTCGAGATATTGTACCGCCATATGCAAGGAGAAAACGTACAAGCAGTCTCGCTGAATGATTATCACTTAGTCCTCGGAGGCAGTTACGAGAGAAGATCGGTTGCAGCAGGATTCGCATGGCAAGCACGACGCTTTTGTAAAGACCAGAAAATTGGCTTTGAGGAATACGAGAATGGGTTCAACGTTCGAACTGATTATAGTGTGAAGCGATTTCTCTATGGGCAACTCTTGCTCGCAGATGACAATGGCGTACCAGGACAAGTGATTACAGTAGGAACTACGAACCTTTCCGCAAAAAATTCACTCAGAGAACTTGTAGAGGAGAGCACAGGATTCAATATTGCACATCATCCCTTTGCTACGGGAACAAATCCGAGAATAACTGAACAGACACTTGCTGAACTCGCAGAACAAGGGAACATACATGCTGCAGGTCATGTCGCACAGTACTTCTTGCCTGGGTTTCGCAGCGCGAACAAGCGTGCAGCGGCATACGAACGCCTGCCACTCGTTGCATATTCTGCAGCAGAAGACACAAGACTTATTTCAGTAGCACAAACCGTGCAGCAAGTTGCGCGAGCATCAATCATGGTAGAACCGATTGCAGATCCAGACCCTACAGCGTACGTTGAACACATCAAGAGAACAGTCCAGGAACGGCGACACGGTATACACTGCGGATATGTCAGTGCTCAGCAGTTTACAGGTGTTGCACTGCAATTGTTAACACAACAATGGTTTCAGCGATTTCACTTCTTGAGACACAAACAATAATCTCGGCCCCCGACACATTTAAATACTCTCGACCAGAAAAAATGAGTGAGAGGTGGGTATGGCAAAGAAAAAGAGTTCTCGGAAGACTACGAAGAAGTCTCCTCGTAAAAAAGCGAGTTCGAAAAAGCCAAAGAAACCTACAAAACCTCAAAAAGCAGCGAAGAAACCAGCACAAGCAGAGGTCGTTGATTCATACACGTACAACAGTAAAAACATCCCGATCGCGATCACCATCAAAAAAGAACCTTCTTCATTCGTCCCCACCTATGACGTCAGCATCGCTTCACTGTCCAAAACAACAGAGTTCATTCTCGAAAAGATCAGGATGGAGCTCATCAAACAAGTCAACCTGGGCATTATCGATATCACCGACACGAAAAAAGCGGAAGTCGTGGAAAAAAGATTCAAGGACACGATCAGCACACTCGTGGACAAGTATTTCCCAGACCAGGAAGATGAGGAGAGGGGTTTCCTCAAGTCATACTTAGTTGCGAAAGCCTTAGGATTAGGAACAATCGAGCTCCTCATGGATGACACACTCCTCGAAGAGATCGTCGTCAACAAAGCACAAACAGAACCGGTCTGGGTCTACCACAAAAACCACGGGTGGCTCCGCACAACGATCGTGCTCAGAGATGAAGAGCAAACGCAACACTACGCAAGCATCATTGGCAGGAGAGTCGGGAGACAAATCACCGTCTTAGAACCCCTCTTGGACGCATCCTTGGATAAAGGAGATAGGGTCAACGCGACCATCAGCCCTATCAGTACGATGGGCAACACCCTCACGATCAGAAAATTCTCACGAGACCCATGGACGATCACAAGAGTCTTGAAAAGCGGCACGCTCACAGCAGAAGCAGCAGCATGGGTCTGGATGGCGATCCACTACGAAATGAGTTGCATCATCGCAGGCGGCACAGCGTCAGGAAAAACAAGTGCGATGAACTGCTTCGCGAACTTCTTCCCGCCAAACCAGCGCGTCATCAGCATCGAAGACACGAGAGAAATCCAACTCCCAAGTTTCCTGCACTGGGTGCCAATGAACACAAGATTACCGAACGCAGAAGGCAAAGGACAAGTGAGCATGGAAGACCTATTAGTGAACAGCCTCAGAATGCGTCCGGACAGGATCATCGTGGGCGAGGTGAGAAGGAAAACAGAAGCAGAGACACTCTTCGAGGCGATCCACACAGGCCACTCTGTCTATGCAACGTTTCACGCGAACAACGCAGAAGAAGCGATCGAGCGACTCACGAACCCACCAATCTCTGTGCCAAAGATCATGCTTCCAGCAATCTCACTCATCATCGTGCAGTTCAGAAACAGAAGAACGGGCGCGAGAAGAACATTCCAGATTGCAGAGATCACCAAACACTCTGAACAGAATGTCCTCTTGCAATATGAGCCGAAGAAGGACAAACTGGTCAAGCAGAACAAATCAACATACTTTGTCCAGACACTCAAGCTCTACACAGGGTACTCAGACGCAGAAATCAAAAAAGAACTCAAGGAGAAACAAAAAGTCCTCGAGTACCTCGTGAAACAGGACATCATCGACGTCGATAGCGTGGGTATGGTAATCGCAGAGTACTACACGAACAAGAAGAATCTCATGAAGTACGTGAACGCGAACAAGCCATTCATCTCTTCAGTGAAGCACGATGCTGCATAAACTCGTTGCGAAACAATTCCCGAACCTCAGGTTAACGCTAGCGCAAGCACGCATCACAGAAACCCCTGACGAATACATCAAGAAAACGACCTTCGTGAGCATGCTCCTCGCGATCAGCATTTCTGTCGTCGGCTTCCTCTTCACAAAGAACGTGTTCCTCTTTCTCGCATTTCCGCTCACGTACGCAGTCTCGTTCTTCTACTTCTTGAACACAGCACAAGCAAAAATCGCTGCCATCAACAAGGATATCAGCAAGGAAATCGTCTTCGCAGGACGATTCCTCATTATCGAACTGGAATCCGGCGTACCAGTCTACGAATCATTTCAAAACCTCTCAAAAAACTACGAACACGTCGGCAAGTACTTCTCAGAAGTTGTGGACAGAGTAGATCTCGGAACGCCGATGGAAGAAGCACTCAACGAAGCAGTACAATTATCCCCGAGCAACGACCTCAGGCGTATTTTTTGGCAGGTGCTGAATAGCCTGAAAACAGGAAGTGAAGTCGCGGGCGCACTGAGCAATGTGTTTGATCAGATCGTGCGAGAACAACAGATTCGCGTGAAAGAGTATGGGAGAAAGTTGAATCCGCTGGCAATGTTCTACATGATGGCGGCAATCATTATTCCTTCACTTGGAACAATCATGTTGATCGTTCTCTCAACCTTCATTGGCATCAACATGAGCTTAGTGTTCTTCTTCATCATTATTGGCCTCAACATCATCGTGCAGCTTCTGTTCCTTGCTATCATCAGAGCACAGCGACCGCCGGTGGACATATGAAACACGTACATCCGAAACACCTTCCAAAGGCACCCGTAGCGAAGCGAAAGAAAAAAGCGAAAGAACACGTGAAAGAGTTCGTGTTTAAACAAGAAGAGTTCGACAAGTTCCGAGAGCGGAGAAAAGACGAGGAACAGAACGACACGCCACGCATCATTGAAAAATCCAAGCCAACGTCGAAAGAAGAGCCACAAAAAGAGGAAACTCCCAAACCGCACTTCTTTGCACGTTTCAGCCTCAAGAAGCACTCAAAATCCAAGGAC
The DNA here is from genome assembly GCA_028818155.1 of Candidatus Woesearchaeota archaeon. Classification (GTDB taxonomy): domain Archaea; phylum Nanobdellota; class Nanobdellia; order Woesearchaeales; family UBA525; genus UBA525. The sequence continues at coordinate 77,507 of JAPPOH010000001.1, forward strand.
GTGCAGCAGAAAGCAGTAAAACAGAAGGAACAAGAAGAAACATCTCACAAACCACATTTTTTTGAACGTTTTAGTTTCAAGAAACACTCGACACCTAAGGATGTGCAAGGAAAGAAAGCACCTGAGAAACCTGAAGCAACGCCTGCTGAGAAGACAGCAGAACGGAAGGATGAGAAACCTGCAGCACACTTCTTCGATAGATTCTTCCACAAAAAAGAAACAACGCCAAAGACGAAGGAAGACAGAGCAGCGCAGATCGTAAAAGGGATGCGCCACCAGAAGAAAAAGAAGCGCAAGAAACTCCAGCGAAAATCACTCCAGGAGTACCTGTTCAAAGCGGGCTACGATATCCAAGCGGAACAGGTGCGCAAAGGCGCATTCTACGCTGTACTCGTCATTTTCAGCCTCGCAACACTGTACGTCCTCCTCAAAGCATCAGCGTGGGGTGCGGGAGCACTCGACACACTCGTGTTCATCCTTGGCCTCTGGACAGTCGTCTTCCTAGGCGTGCTTCTCGTCGTCTGGGGCTCCGTGTTCTTCTTCCTCGATTATAGGATCCACAACAGGACGAAACAACTTGAGGATGTCTTGCCTGATTTCCTCCAGCTAGCGAGCGCGAACATCGCTGCGGGCATGCCTGTTGACAGGGCACTCTGGTATAGCATACGCCCAAATTTTGGTGTATTGGCGAAGGAGATGGAAGAAGTTGCAAAGGCGACAATGGCTGGGGAAGACCTTGAGCAGAGTCTCATTGCTTTCACGGACAAGTACGAGAGTAACACGCTCAAGCGCTCTGTGAGCATTTTGATCGAGGGCATGCACTCCGGAGGCCAGATGGCAGACTTACTGAATAAAATCGCCCTGAACATCGATGAACTCAAGATTATGAAGAAGGAGATGGCAGCAAACGTGACAACCTACGCAATTTTCATCATGTTCGCCGCTGTTGCTGTTTCACCATTCCTCTTTGCACTCGCGACGCAGCTGCTCGTTATCATTTCGGATATCACGAGCACACTCGACCTTTCAGCAACAGGCTCGTTGTTCTCGTTCTCCTCCCCTGACCCTGCGCTCATCGGTAATTTCCGCACGTTCAGTATTCTTTCGTTGCTCTTCTCGACATCATTTGCGGGGGCGATCGTCTCAGTTATCAGGAAGGGAACAGTCCTAGAAAGCGTGAAAGCCATGCCTGTTTACGCAATCATCGCAATTACAATCTATTTCTTCTCGTCATCGATGCTCTCTGGCGTGTTCAGTGGGATCGTATAGAAACATATTTATACCACTGGCGAATAGAGATCTTATGACTGGGAATTTTCTTGAGTTTGCGGCGCACACGTCTGCAAAACAATTAGGGAGGCTCGCAAGTGTCGCAGAACAGGTGCGAAAGTCGTATAAGATAACTACGCAAGATGGAAAAAAAGAAAAGGACCCAAAAAATATACGTTTGGAGGAGTGCAAAGAAGGGAGAAGCACACTATTCTTACCAGAAAATTCGGGATTGGAAATGATAGCCGATCCGTGGATGGTCGTGGGTCTTGGGCATAGCTATATGCATCTCGTAGCACAGGGGAAAAACCCCTACGAACTCTCTGTGTGCTGGGGTGAAACAACGAATGAATTCTTTCCAACTATGGGGACGTACCCGGCTGAGGGTGTGCGTAGTATGGAGCTTATCAAAGCTGAGAGTGGATTGTATACGACCCGTGTTGCTGGTGTTACGAGCATTCATACTATGTCTGCGGGTGCAACGTTGGGGGTAACCATCGACAGGCCAGCCCAACCAGAGCCAAAACCCTAGCGTACCAAACTCCTATACTGGTATGGGAAGCTTTATAAACCCTAAAACCCATTTTTCTCAGTATTTCGCTTCGGCGAGGTGGTTACATTATGAGAAAAGGACAAGCAGCAATGGAGTTCTTGATGACGTACGGCTGGGCTATTCTAGTCGTTCTCGCAGCAATTGGCGCACTCGCATACTTCGGTGTCTTATCCCCGGATAAGTTCCTGCCAAGTAAGTGTACGATGAATCCGCCATTTAGTTGTACAGAATTCAAAGTGACGACATCGGAACTACAACTCGGAATTACAAACAACGCAGGTGTTGACCTCGCAGCAGGCGCAAATGTCACAGCAGATTGTGATGCGTCAGGTGTGACGACAGCAGGTGTGACAACGAACGGTGACAAGCTCACTGGTGCAAACTTCAACCTCACAGGTTGTACAGGCGCAGCAGTCGGTGACCGATTCAAAGCAGACATTACGATTTCGTACACCAAGTCAGGTGAGTCTGTCAGCCACACGAGCACAGGAACTGTGCAAGCACGCGTTGAGGCATAAAGCCGTTTTTTCTTTTTTTTCTTTTTCTTTCTTGAGGTTCCATGAAAAAAGGACAAGCAGCACTCGAATTTCTGATGACGTACGGCTGGATGCTCCTCGTCCTCGTCGCTATTATTAGCGTGATGTGGTATTTCACCGGCTTCAACGTGAAATTCTTTCCTTCCACGTGTACTGTTGAGCCCCCATTCTCGTGCCTTGAGTACAAGGCGCAGGAAGATGGCATAATCACGTTTGGCATACAGAACACGATTGGCGATGTGACTGATGTGAACATGACACTCTATTGCGAGCAACCACGTTCATTCGTACAGACAGGGGTACTATCAAACCAAGATTTCATCAACGAGACGCTCGTGCACTTTTCCTGCCCTGTAACTGGGAGTCAGTTCAAGACATCTTTTGACATTATCTACAGAAACGTCGGAGAAGGACCCACCCATACAGCGTCAGGGACGATCAGGGCGCACATTGAGCCGTAGACAATGAGCAGGTGAGCACTCTCTCAGGACCTGGTGCAGCTAATGAGGCTGCTTCGACAAGACAGTCACACGTGCCACAGTACAATCGAGCGCTTTTCTTGAGGCACACAGCTTCTGTTGTCGTGTAGAGCTCAGTATTCTCAGGAAGGGTAAAGGTGATCTCACCACAACAAGAAGCTGCAAGACTGTCCACTTGCTCAGAGAGGCTTGGCGTGTAAGGCGTACAACTCAAGAGAAAAAAAAGAAGGACTAGGTAGTCCAGGAGTCTTGCTCGTCCCATCGCATACCTGTAGGTGCACCTGCTGGTGCTGGACAGCTTCCTGAAGGTACAAGTGCATTCAACTGTGTTGTTACATCACCAGGAGTTATAGTAGGTGGCGTCCCTGTAGGCTTAAGGATCTCCACTTCTGTCCAGTAATCCTTCAAAATCAATCGACATTCAGCAGCGCTGATCTCTCGCGCACAGCAGCTCCCCATCATGTGGAAGCAGTAGAGTCTGTCTTCGCAGACGCCAATGCCTGCGAGCAGCGAATCATCATAGTCTGGCTTGTTATTATTATTGAGGTCAATAAACTCATTATCTTTCAGCACCCTGTGTGAGCCATACATACAGAGGCTTGCTAAACTTGCTCTGTTGCAACCATTATTGCTCGCTTGTGTACACTTCTCGGCACAGGCAAGCTCTACTTTCTCTCGGAGTTCTTTCGCTTTTGTCTCTTGCTGGACGTCCGCGAGTTCTTTCTGCTTATCAGCAATCTGGCTTTGGAAAAGCTTCAACATGACAAGCGCCACTGCGAGGATGATGAAGAGTGCAACGAAGATTTCAATCGGTTTTTCTGTCCCTTTTTTGTTCATAGTATACACCTATTTTTTTCGTTTCCTCGGCGATGGCACCTTGCTCTTTCCAAAGCGATGCTTCACCTCATACTCGAGGAACTCATCAAATTTCTTGAGGAAAATGAATGTGAGTGCGATGACGATGACGCTCAGCCAGAGGTACATGTCAATGATATTCACGCCCAGAAACACGTGAATAAGGAGTATGACAAGACAGGAGATGAACAAGATGCTGCCGAGGAAGACTTGCGTTAATGTGTTCACGAGCGTGAGATGTTCATGGCTGTGCCTGTAATTATAGCACTGGTACGCGGTCGTTAAACCGATCGCGACAGCAAACGAGAAGAGCAGTGCGGGTTCCATGCCAATCGTGCCTCTGAGAATGAGAAACGCGTCCACAGCGATTGTTAACGTGATGAGTGTTGTCAATGTCGTGAGGACACGCTGCTTGTGTCGATGGTGCAAGCTCATGACACTCTCCGTCGAGAACTGCGTTTATAAACATTCGTCTCCATTTACGAGTTAGGAAAGCAAAATACTCTTGAACAACACTTCTACAACAAAGAGGTAGCCGCCGAATAAGAGCACTGTGTAAATCGCAAAGCCAACTAAGTTGGAGCGCAACGTCTCAAAGAACTTGAACTTATCATTCCCCACATTAATCTGCGTTGAAAAGAAACTCAACACTAAGACGGTCTCAACAAGGTAGATGCCAATAATAGCTTCAATGAAGACTGGCGGGATGATTTTCGTGGTATCGACGAGTGTGAAGCCGATCGCTGTCGTCCCAAAGCTGTTCGCAATAAGGCTCAGCTGCTCTGAAATAAAGACGAGGGACTTCACGATTGCAACGCTCATGATGACGGCAGCGGCGGCGAGTAGCGGAGCCAATAGTGTGATGGTGATGTTAATCAAACCAATCGTCTCAGCGAGCATCGTCTTGATGTAGTCATCCAATTTGTAGAGGTTCATCGTCTGGGAGCGCACCATCTTCGCGATCTTCGCACTGCTCTTCTGGCTGATCTCGCTAAACGACACGATCTGAATCAACACTTGGTTCACTTTTCTCGAAGGTAATAATTTCGGCAACTGATGTCGTACAATATCTTTGAGCGTTCTCTTTGATGTGAGAATCAGGCGCTGTAATTTGCTAAACGCACCAACAATCGGATGCTTTTCGAAGCCAAACTTCTTGTAATCATTCACCACTTCCGGAATAACGTTCTCTGTCGCAATGTTCAGCGTTAAGTACGTTGTGAAACTCTGTAGTAGATGTGGTAAGTCTTGCTCAATCTCATTCACTTTACTCCAGAGGGAGGCGTACTTTCTTCCATAGACGAACGCATACAAGTAGAGGCCAACCACACACCCTGCACCGACGAGCCACCCCATGAAAATCGCGAAGAACGACTCAGCGCTTGGCTCCCCTGCTTGCACGGTTGTTAAGAAGAAGAACGTCGGGACGGCAAACACAAAAGCAATCCCGATCCCGGTCCATGCTAGCCAGGGAGGTAGTGGTGTATACTCTGCTGCTTCTTCGATACGAATCGTGTCAATCTGCACACGCTTCGCGGCAAAATTGAGCGCCATTATCAATGTCACCGTCGGGAAAAAGATAATGTAAATGAATGCAAGAATACTTGGCTTCGCGAAGTTTGGCATAAAAATACTCAGCAACGGCACGAGCATGAGACTCATGATAGGGATCAAGACACCGATGGTGATGAGTTTCTTTGCATTTCCTGATAACTCCTCTGCGTATCGCTTCCCGAGCGTGCTGTAATTGAGCAACATGGTCTCCACAGTCTCATCAAGAATAGCAGCGCGATCTTTCTTTTCGCTGAGTGCTGCAGTCTGCAGTAAACGGAAGGATTTCACAAAGACGGGGTTGACGCTGTTCCAAATATCCAAGTATTGCTCAAGTGCTTTGCCAAGCGTTACTTGTTGCTTTCGCTCAAGATCATGCTTAATTTGCTCGAATTGGAGTTTTAACGTTCCGTGCAAGTGGTCTGCTGTCTCAACAACAGCGTACTCAATGCTTGTGTCCATACTGATGTAGGTGACCATGCGTAAGATTGCCCGAAGCATCTCTTCATTGTATTCACCGATCGCTTGCGTGTAGAATATATGCGACGGGTAAATGTACAGGCCAACACAACCTGTGAGCGTTAAGAACAAGAGCGTGTACCCGAGGAAAGGAAAGAAGACATACCCGATCGCAGCGAACACACACCCGAGTGCAAGTACGAACAAGGTTGTGCTAACCACTGCACGCGATGCATACGGGAAGAGAACGAATGTGAGCTTTTGCTGCATTCGCTCACTCTCCCACCCAAACGGGAAGGTACGGCCGAGCGCATAGATGTCAGAGAACATCAGGTCGCCTCGATACGTGCTTTTCTCACAATTTGCTGCAAGCCAGCAGTGAACGCCTCTTTAAACTCATCAGGGCCGTTCTTGATAGGGTCATGCTGATCCATTAACCGTGCGTAGAGTCCGTTCATGTCAGCAAGGACGGGCGCTTCCATCAGCGCATCTTTGTCGTTCGCCATGGACACCAAGAGTGCTTTCGCCCATCCGCGAAGCCCAATGTCGAGCATGATGTCTTTGTATGAGGTATAGCCTTGCGTGTTCTTTAGGATTGTTTGGAGGACAACTGATTTCCCTTGCAAGAATGCATCAGTTGGCTCAAGCTCATCCGTTTCTGGATTGTAGGTGAGTAAATCTTGGAATTGTGGTTTGTCTTCCCAATCTTTCAGGACTTCAGTGACTTGCATGATTCTTCTTTCACGACCAAGGCCTGAGGTCGTTTTAATCAAGTTCTGAATTACAATAATATCGGTGACTTTGAAACTCCCCTTTGGCACGCCAAGGTCATTCACGACACGATCATAAACACCATACGGGCTGTCGGCGTGAATAGTCCCTGCAACAACATTGCTCATCGCGCCGACGCGCATCGCCTCATACAAGACTGTTGCTTCTTTACTTCGTACTTCCCCAACGATGAGCGCAGAATCCCCAAGACGTAAGCTTGTCCTGAGTCCTGTGTCAAAGGGCATCTCAAGACCTTCTTTGAGGAGTGCGGACCGCACTTTTAACGGCAAAATGTCATAGCCGAGTTGCTTGTAATCATGAATAGGGAGCTCTTGTGTGTCTTCAATAGTGATGATGCGATATTTCGGCAGGATTTCAAGAATTAAGCTGCCGAGCAGGCTCGTTTTTCCGCTGCCTCGTGGCCCTGCGGTTAAGAAACTTCTGCCGTGTGCAATAATAAGGCTCATCAGCCCAGCAAACCAGTGGTTCATTGATTTCCGTTTCATGAACAAAGGAAGGGTCCATGGATGTTCTCTGTGTTTTCTGATGGAGTAGCCCGTGCCAAAGATACTGAATGGCTCGATAATCGCGGCGACACGCGCTCTGTTCTCGCCGACAGTAATTTCGCCGTCCAACTGTGGCTGTGCCCTGTTGAGTGGCCTTCCCGTACTTATTTTCAGTCGTGTGGCTAAATAGTTCAGAAAGTCGTCGCTCGGGTAAATGTTGCTTGTACACTCTTGGTATGTATCATGGACGAGACGGATGCTTGTTTTGTACGCGGGCGGGTTTACGTTGATTTCCAAGACCTTGGGGTCATCTAACAAGTGCTCGAGAATCCCAAACTCCTCATACCAGCGACGGATGAAATCATTTCCTGTCACGCCTTCTTTGCTGTACGCTTCCATATCCTCGTAGAGTGTGAAGAGTTGCTCAAACGAAACATCCATTTCCGGAATTTTGATGTTGTAAATGTATCCTGTGCCGCGCTTGTAGATCTGGACGATCGCTCCCGTTTTCAATGAATATTGTTCGACAAGTGTGACGTTATTTGGTAGAACGGAAAAGCGGACGTCAACAAAGAATGGCTCAACACTCAGCAAATTGTACTCGTCATCGTACTCTTTTGTGAAGAGTTTCGTTTTCAGCCGTAGCCGGTCAAATGTCTGGTGGCCGATGATATCTCTTACTTCGTCAGATAAGCTTGCTGCAGCGAGTCGCACGCCAAGTGCATCACAATCCAGCTCAAGCACATCATGTGCGCGTTCTATCGTCCCACCTCATTAGTTCTCGAGAGGGATGCGTTTTTAACGATTTCTATTCACTGAGAGTTTCTACTTTCGTGGAGGGACAAACGTTTAAATACATTCCTCGAGGATGTCTCGACGTGGCACTGTCGTTCTCTGCAGGGAAAAAAGAAGGTGAGCAGTTTCGAGAGGAACTCCGGGTACTCAGTACGCAGATTGAGACAATCAATCAGCAACTCTCTGTTGGAAGTGGTGGTGCTGGCCCTGCGCTCAGTAAATCGTTTGCTGATGTGAACGCAAAGCTTACGTTCATCTATGAATTCTTGAAAACGATGCAGCAGGACATCAAAGCGGAGAACAAGGAGAACTTCCATGAAGTGCAAACGTCCGTGAATAGCACAATCGAGAAACAGCTGGGTGACTTGTACAACAATCAAGCGGAGCAGCAAAAAGCGCTGCAGGAGATGCAAGAGAAACTGTCCAGTGCGCCACAGTTTAACGCGCAGGATTTGGCGAATTTGAGCACGAAGGTTGATGAACTGACACGCATTTACACTGAGGAAGTGCAAGTTTTCCGGGATCAGAACGCGTACTTGCAGAAGAAGTTGGATGAGATCGAGAAGGACGTCCGCTAATGTGTTTCTTTGTACTGTCTTCTGTACTTCCCGTACTTGTCTTCCGGTGAGTACTTCGGTGGTAAGACGCGGAGCCGTTTCTCGCCGCAAGAACATGCTTCCTGCAGACCATACTCCTTACACGAAGGGCATTTCAGAATGTGCATTTACTCGTCCGTCCGTGCAAATGCCACGTTCGCAGTCGCATCTTTCTTGAACGCTTTTTCCACCGTGTCAACGGCAGCCTTCAAGCGCTTCTCCGCTTGCTTGTACTCTTCCGCTGTCACCACAACTTTGTACTGGCCAGCGCCGAGGTAGGAGATAGTGCCTGTTTCCGTCGCTTTTTGCGCTGCGACGAGCGCATCACTCACCGCTTTGACGCCGTTCTCCTTGTATGTGCTCACGGAGAAGACTCCTTCAATCGAGACTTGTTTCGGTTTAATGCGCTCTTTCACGAGCGTTTCAATGACACTCGCGAGCTTCTTGTCCAGGACATCTGCGAGGGAGAACTCTTCTTCAACGACTGCTTGGAATGCTTGGTGCAAGTATTCGTACTGTTCGAGAATTTTTGGCGCGACTTCCTCATAAAATTTCTTCGGCTCTTTCTTTTGTTCTTTCGCGATGTACGCGAGGAGATTTTCCGCTTTCAGTTCTTGCTTGAGTGCTTGGTTCTTCTCAATGCGCTGCCGCTCATTCACTCTTCTGAGTGAGAGGTCAATATGTCCCTTGATTTTATCGATCCTGAGCACTTTACAGACGACTTTCCTGCCTTCTTGGACGTACTCTCTGATGTTTCTGATACGGCCTGCGGTGACCTCAGAAATGTGGATCATGCCTGATTTGCCAGGATATTCGTCCATGTCGCAGAAGACGCTGTTGTACTGGACGTTTGTGACCGTACAGAGTAGCAGTTCGTCTTCTTCCGGCATGCCGGTCTTCTTATACAACATACCGAGGAGAAACTGTCAAGAGTTTAAAAAGGCTCCGTCTAGAGGTATGCGTGAATCGCTTCTTTTGTTCGCGTAACAAGTTCCTCAATCGTTTTCGCTTGGGTGTGGCAGCCAGGAAGTCCAATTACTTCAGAGACGTACCATCCAGCTTCGTCCTTTTCAACAATAACGTTGTACTTCTGTGTTATATGTGAAAGAGAGGCACGATTCTATTTAAGTGCTCCACTTCGAAAGTCTTATATATCATTTATATCTTACTTATCTTATGGGAACGGTTGACATCGCAACGATGAGTGAACGTGGTCAAGTTGCAATTCCAGCAGACATCAGAAAAGAACTTGGGTTAGCAAAAGGAGATAAGATTCTCTTTGTCTCGGAACAAGGAGCTGCACACATAAAACGCGTTGATCCGGAAGATTTCCTAACAAGTACGGAACCTTTCCGGAAAATGAAGAAGCTTAATGAAGAGGACACCGTTCACCTTGTGCATGCATTCCGGAAGAAAAAACGTCGTCGTTCTTGATACAAACGTATTGCTTTCGGGCACGTTCTGGAAAGGAGATTCATATGAAATTCTAAAACGTGCCAAGGAAAAGAGAATCGCACTTGTTCTTTCTATATCTATTCTTGAAGAATACAAACGAATCCTCGAATCAGAAGAAATTATTGAGAAGCAAGCACAGAAAAATCTCCAAGCATCGCACCTCGCAACATCACTCGCAAACTATGCAACGATTATCACCTGCGAAACGATTCCAGGCATCGTCCCAGAATCCTGATGATGATCATGTACTCTCATGTGCACTCGCAGCACGTGCAGACATACTTGTCACACAAGATAAGCACTTGTTAAAACTCAAAACAAGTGTACGCATAGTCACACCAAAAAAATTCATAGAACTATTCTAACACTTCAAGCACTTGTGCGATAATCTTCGTCTTTCCACCCGTGGATTCAGCGAGCGGCTCTTTACATACTTGACAGTTCAACTTGCTCGCTGCTTTCCCAAAAATCACTTGCTCGTTCTTGCATGATGTACAGCGGACTCTGATAAATTTGCTTTCCATTAGATCAACTCAATCTTTTTCGCGCGTGTCCCTTCTTTCTGGACGAATGTCCTGTTACACTTCGAGCACGTGTACCGGAAGTCAGTCTTCTTCGTGAGTTTCTTTCCGACCATCTTTGGCTTTGGCGGCCTGCTATACCTGCCGAGGTTCCCGTGTCCTCGCCGTTCACCACGTGCTTTGATGCGCTTCGTGCTCCCACGAGAGATGGGGTGTGCACTACTCCTGCCACGCGCTTTGTTCTGCGAGACTTTGTGCTCGGTATGCGTCTTGCACTTCGGGCAGTGGCGCTTCATTGTCTTCGGGACTTTCATACTCGTGCAGAACCCTGAACTATTTATAAAGGTTATGGGCCGAATCGCTTCAGTTTTCCCGCGTGTGCCATGGCCATCGTGAGAATGTGCTCGGATTGCATGATGCCGAGTGATCCTCGTAAAAGAGCCTCTTCCGTGAACGTCTGCACGCTATCATTGCGCTGTAAGCCGCCACAGATCACCAGCGGAACGGAATGGCCGCTATGATCTGAACAGACTGCTGGCGTGCAGTGATCGCCTGTCACGATGAGCACATCAGGATTGAGTGCGCGTAATGTAGGCAGTTTACTGTCAAAATACTCGAAGAGTTCTACGCGCTTCTCGAAGTTCCCATCCTCGCCGGCAGCGTCCGGGTCCTTGTAATGGATGAAATGGAAATCATAGTGCTCCCAGTTGTTTTGCAGGCATGCAATCTCCTCGTCAAATGTCTTCCCGCAGTCCAGGACATCCATGCCGACTAATCGTGCAACCCCTTTGTAGGCGGGGTACGCGGCAATTGCAGCAGGTGTGAGTTTGTACAGCTCCTGGAAGCGTGGATATGGTTTGTGGATACCAAAGCCGCGCAGTGAAATCATGTTCGCTGGCGATTCCTCTTTGAGAATCTCCCTGACGTGACGGACAAACTCCTGCAAAATGCGTGCGGTCTTCTCCGAAGCCGCGTCCCGTCCCGTGATCTCGAGGTGGGGCAGTCCTGGCTTCATTGGATCACTGTCATTGAGCGCGTCACCGAGCCCTGCTCCTCTGAGTACGAGTGCAGCGCGGTATTGTTTGATCGCTTTGAGCTGGAGCTCCACGCCCGGAATCGGCGGGAGTTTTGAGAGGATTGTTGCGCAGAGCTGTTCGCCTTTCTCTGTGGGGATTCTGCCGGCCCTCCTGTCAGTCACAACCCCTTGTTCGTCAACCGTGCAAAAGTTCACGCGCGCACAAACATCTCCTTCCCGCACGTCAAGCCCGCCGCCAAGCGCTGCAAGAATACCTCTGCCGACCAGAAACTGCAAGGGATCATACCCGAAGAGTGCCAGATGCGCTGGCCCGCTCCCTGGCGCGATGCCAGGAATAACGGGAATGTGTAGACCGCACGAGCCATCCTTCGCAAGCTGATCCATGTTGGGGGTGCGTGCAACTTCTAATTCTGTCTTCCCATCTTTCTGGATGCCACCGAGGCCGTCAACGACACAGAAGAGTATCTTCTTGTCGTTCTTCAGAGAACACTCTTTGAGGAGTTCGTGCTGGTTCATTCCCATTGTGCGTATGGTAACTCACTCTCTTCTTCGATGCGCAGGAGTTGGTTGTACTTTGCTAACCGTTCACTCCGGCAGGGTGCGCCTGTCTTGATCTGTCCGGTGCCCAGTCCAACTACCAAGTCTGCGATGAATGTATCCTCTGTCTCGCCACTCCGGTGGCTGACCATGACTGTCCATCCTGCTTTCGTTGCGAGCGTGCACGCTCTGATACTTTCTGTGATGGAGCCGATCTGGTTCACCTTGAGCAAGAGTGCGTTGCACGCGTGTTCATCGATTGCTCGCTGGATACGCTCAGGGTTTGTTACCAGTAAGTCATCTCCGACAATCTGGCAAGAGCATGCAGCAGTCATCTTCGTGTAGGTCGTCCAATCATCTTCATCCAATGGATCTTCGATCGAAATAATGCCGAACTCGTCAACGAACTTCTTGTAGAGTGTAATCATTTCCTCTCCACTACGAATGTCGTTCCCTTCCGGATTCTTGAAATCGAGATTGTACTTCCCCTCTTCGAAGAATTCGCTAGCAGCAACGTCCATACCGATTTTGATCTTGCCAGTATAGCCAGCTGCCTCGATCGCTTGCTGCAAGAGCACGAGCCCCTCTCGATTATCTTGGATGTTGGGTGCAAAGCCACCTTCATCTCCAACGTTCACAGCATCTTGTCCGTACGTTTGCTTGATGATCTTCTTGAGGTGGTGGTAGGTTTCCGAGCCCATGCGCATCGCCGCTCGAAAGTCACTCGCTCCTGTCGGCAAGATCATGAACTCTTGCATCGCGAGCTTATTGCCAGCATGCGAGCCGCCATTAATCACGTTAAAGCTTGGGATGGGTATGGCCATTTGCGTGCCCGCGAGCTGGCTAATATGCTTGTACAACGGAACACCGTTTGCCGCAGCGCCGGCTTTGCAAACTGCCATACTCACCGCGAGAACTGCGTTCGCGCCCAGCGTTGCTTTGTTCTTTGTTCCGTCAAGCTCGAGCATTGTTGTGTCGATCGCTTCTTGCTCGCGTTCATCCATACCAAGAATGGCAGGCGAAATGACCTCTATGATGTTGTTTACAGCGTTTTGGACGCCTTTACCATGATGCGCGTCCGTTTTATCTCGCAGCTCCAGTGCTTCGTACTTACCTGTGCTCGCGCCACTCGGTACAATCGCACGAAAGAGGCCGTGCTCTGTAGTCAAATCGCATTCGACTGTCGGGTTCCCTCGAGAATCATACACCTCGCGCGCGGCGATGGTCGTTACCCCCATGCTGCTGAGCGATGGCAGGTTCTATATAAAGTTTCACACAACACTTAAAAGGCGATCTCTCCGTGGATGGGGTATGGACAATGTTAAAGGGATTCTTGTGTTACTCGTCCTTGTTCTGGGAGCAGCAACATTTCTTCTTTTCGTCCGGGGAAGCACTATGTCAGCACAACTTGCTGATGCGGAGTTCCTCGCGACAAGAACGGATGCGCTACTCGATCAGCAGCGGGTTAAATGCAGCGCAACCCCGCAGGAGTTTGGGAAACTCGCTGACTGCATTGCTCCAGCACTGAGAATGTCAGATTTTAAACAGCATAGCTTCACGCAGCCTCGAAAGGATGATCCAGGAAAACTTGTCATTCAGAACGTGAATAAACGAGCGTATGACGCTGACAAGTTTGTCTTCTACTATAACAGGGAAGTATTGCAGCGCGGCTGCTCTATCCCTGGTGAGATCGGCCATGAAGTCACATGCACTGCTACGTTTCCAGCACAGTGTGAGAAAGGCGATGTGCTTGAGGTCTTTTATCCAGTAGATGGCGAAGAAGTGAAGGTCTTTCTTAAGACGTGCTGACTGCACGGCCTTTCTTGATGAGAATTTGCGCTACTGAGTCTGGGAGCTCTGCGGACATGCCTTCCTCAAACGGACCGAAGATCTCGAGGTTCTTGCCGACGAACTTCGGCACTTGCGAGAGGAATTTGACGGTGATCTGCTGTTCGGAAGTGGGGTCTGGTGCTGCCTCTGGTGCCGCAGTTTCTTTGGATTCCTCCTCATGTTTTTCTTCAGGTTCCACTGCTTCAGGTGCTGCAGGCACGGGCGTCACGACCGGTTCTTCCTCGACTGCAAAGAAGGTGAAGAGTTCAGTCCTCGTTCCTTGTAGGAGCGTTACAATCTTGTCGAATAACACTCGTTCCTCGGCTAGAAGTCCGTCTGTCGTGATGACTGCGCTGTTCGTCCTCGTCTTGTGCATCGCCATCGTGATGATTTTTCGTTCTCGTCGATCATAGAGTTCTTTTAGGATTTTCTTGATGTTTTGGTATTCGATCCTTGCGCGTTGCACGGTGAGTGCGTGTTGATCACCGGACATGGCTGCTTCTTTCTCTGCGAGGAATGCTTTCGCTTCCGTGTAGAATGCTGGCTCTAACTCTTGGAGTTCATCCCTGCTCTTCTCTCTTCTGAGCGTATCAAATAATTGTTCGTACGTGACCATTGCCCCCTCTGTGAGAGTGAAGGGGTGGTATAAAAAGTTTGAGTTTATCCTTTGTGATACTCGCTACTCGACAGAATGAGGTCTGCTCCGACAGCTTCTCGCAGAAATTTGTGCGCGCTCAGAAGGTCTGCTTGCAGGAGCTGTGCCATACCCTCGACCCTGAGAAAATACAAACGTTCTGCTATCTGTTGTCCCCGAACTATGTTTTCGCTAAGTGGCGGCAATTCACCACGGTCGAATGCCATATATTTTGCTCTGAAACTTGCATCGTTCAAAAACAGTTCAGATGCGCCCTGGTGAAGGCCTCCGTAATGTTGAAAGAGCTCGTGAAGTTGCGCATGCGCGTCAAGTTTCTGTTCTGTTTCCAGGTCGTGTTCTCCTACTTTTTGTTGAAGAAGCTGTTCTTGCATGTCGTATAGACTCTGATTCGCAATATAGTGGTGCCAGTGTGCTGCAGCTCTGCCAACTTGATACCAACGTGGATCGATCTCGCTCTCAAAGCACGCACCCTCTGGGTTAAAACGCACACCTTCTATATCATCACGTACTTCAATACGTTCATACGCTTTCTGTTTGCGTCCGTTCCTACGGTCCTTGGACTTCGCTTCAAAGGAGAATGGACCTAGGGCGAGCGATTCAATGCCGCTTTTTATTTTCCTCTGCACTTCTTTCTTCTGCGTTGCTCTTTCCCGGACGTCTTCAGTCGAGGGCTCATCTGGTGGGGCTCTGCTAAATATTGACATCATGTGGTAGAAGCTCTACAACCATTTATATACTTACTGTTAAGTGGTGAATATTAGGGAATATTTAAATACTACTTTTCGCTTCCCCGTCGAATGGGGAAAAAACAAGTCAGCCCAGAGCGATATGTGCAAACGAGTGAACTGCGAAGTATAGAAAAACTCCATGCGATAGCTGCAAGTATCCCTGAAGACCAGCACCGTGGAGCAGTCAGCTTGCTACGTGATCTCCTCGAAACGTTCGGACCAGCAAGAAAAGAGTATAGAGAGCTGTTTTTTGAGGAAGCTCCCGAAGAAATGATCTCAGATTGGCTTTCCAATCCACAAGCAGTACGTACATATAGAACACTTCACGACCTTCAACTCTTGCCCACAGAAAATCTTGTTGCATTCGTCCAAAACGGGCATCACAATCCGTTGAGCTTGCTCGAAGAAACAATTGAAGCTATTCGCGGTGGCGCATTTGACAGAACCAACGAGCTCCATGTAGAGCTTGAGTATTCTAGAGCAGTTTTTCCACGAACGTTTGGAAGAAGAAAATGGTTCGGCTCACTCAGAGAATTCTCTCAGCTTCCCATGGAGGATGAGATATCATTCAGCCTTGACGAAACAGAGAAAGATTTCGCAAGGAAGCATGGCCAAGAAGCTGTCGCAACATACAGATTCATTGCAGAAAAAATTCAGAATTCATCACGTACATCCCTCGTCATAGGCAACAGGAGACATGGTGCAAACTATGTTGTCAACCCGATACGACCATATTTGGAAGATATAGGATGTACTGTCGTAACTGAGCGTATACCTTCAACTTGGGCATACCGCAGAGGGACTTTTTCTCTGACGCAACAAACAGTGAAAAAAATCAAGGAGACTGAACCTGATATTTTCGTCGTTGATGGAACAAAACGCTTCAAAATAGACGAAGGGGTGACGACAGCACGCTTTCCAGCAGCCATGAGCGGGTACATTGATGAGATAGCCACTGCATATGACTACAATCTTGTATTCCAATCGATGGCTGTTCCAGGGAACGAAGAAGTAGTTGTTGGTGGTGGAACGTGGAGCCCTGAACACGTAGGGAGCCATCGTCCAACATTGTACATAGTCTGCCCAACGAACGAATCACAAGGGTTTTTCGATAACTACAATAAGGTGCCTCGCTTCGAGAATTGTTTTACCCAACATGGCTTCGCTCATAAGAGATTCCGCTGGGGAGATGATGTTATCGTTCCAGCAGTTCAAGACGTCATGAAAGCTGAGATTGCGAAGCACTTATAACACTCTCAAGGATCCACTCGTCATGGAAGCAGTCATCAAATTCGAGGAAATCACGTTCCAAGACCACCCTGACACAGTCAGAGGACTCTTCCTCGGACGCTACTATTTCGACCTGGATAAAACGCTTTTACAAGAGAAAATAGGGAAACCAGCAGTCAAAGCAGGAAAAATCCACTTCCCTGTAGATCAGAACCACGCAGAAAAGCGCTTCAATCCATTATTAGACAAAGCCTTCGACAACCTCTTCCATATCAACTACAACAAACCCACGATCTATATCCACGAAAACACAGGAATTCCACTCATAGGCACGAACGAGTTCGGCATCGTCGACAGAGGCAGCAACATCATCGAGATAAAACCGTTAACGGGCTGCAACTTCCAATGCCCATACTGTTCAGTAGACGAGGGCAAGAACAACAAAACACACGACTACGTCGTTGAATGTGAGTATCTCATCCAAGAAGCGGCAAAGGTCGCCAAGATCAAAAAACACCCAGTAGAATTCCACATTGGCCCGCAAGGCGAGCCCATGCTCTACCCGAAATTCGTAGAATTAGTCAGAGGACTCAACAACATCCCAAACACGAAACACGTCACTGTGGTAACGAACGGCTCACTCTTAACAGAGAAGCTCATCGACGAACTTGCGGCAGCAGGATTAACAAAAATCAACCTCTCACTCAATGCAGCATCCCAAGAGACAGCGGACGCCATGTCCGGCAAGAAATACCCGTTAGAACATGTAAAAAAAATGATCCAGTACTGCCAAGGCAAGATCAACGTCATTTTAGCGCCAACCATCGTCCCAGGCTGGAACGACCACGAGATAGAACCACTCGTCCAACTAGGAAAAGGATTGAAATCAGAATTCCCAGTCATGGGACTGCAAAACTTCCTCCACTACAAAAAAGGCAGAAACGTCTCCCACGAGCGCTCCTTCGACGAATTCTTCGAGATGATCAAGCCACTAGAGAAGAAACACGGCATGAAGCTCACAGGATTTACCAAAGAAGACTATCAGATCTTTGACGACACAAAGCTTGAGAAACCCTTCAAGAAGAACGACATCGTGAAAGCAACAATAAAACTCCCTGCGAGATACCCCAACGAAACGATCGCCGTCTACAACGACAGGTGCATCACCGTCGTCGGCAAAGGAGCAGAAAAGCTCCCCATGAACAAGACCGTCAAGCTCAAGATCATTCGAGACAAGCACAACATCTTCAAGGGTGCGCTGTAGGTGTTCATATGAATGAGATCGAGAGAATGGTGATTATAGCACACTCACTCCCTTCACGAGGTATTGCGAGTACTTTCACACAACATCGTGAAAAAAACGCAATCCTCAGTATTTGCTACGACACGCATAATCCATACTTACTCTATGATGGCCTCAGGGAGCAAGACCCTGCTGAGAGAACGAGCACAGACCCTCAACTCCTCGGACTAACGACAGGAGAACACAAGATGACTCCGGGACTATACGTATGGGATTCGCAAGCTCATCCCAGCCCCCATATAGACCTCTCATTCACTGCTACAGGTGGCTTGAGAACACGCAGATCAGAATCTGAACATCCACTCATCGATCACGTGATGACTTCTGCCGCAGCTGTCTATGGCGAGAGAACTATTGGCATCTTCCTCGGTGGGTTCAGCATTACTCCTCGTCAAGGACAGGAAGGTGCAAGAGCCGTTCGCGATGCTGGAGGCAAAGTATACATTACATGCAAGTACAAGGGAAACGACCTTGCTGACGAAGCAGCAAAGGTTTGCCAATCAGAGGACAGCCAGATTATCATGGCAAGACTCATAAATCTCTTCTCCTGAGACTAAGCCTTCCAATTCTCCCACGCCAACCACCCAGCAAGCGGCGCAAGGAACCAGCTCACCCACTGCGGGATCAATACTAAAAGCTCCGGCACGAAGAAAAATCTCAGAAGATGCACAAGCGCAGCAAGCACGAACAACACGGTCGTGAGTACATACGGTACATCAGCCTGCCAGTGCACGATATACAACGCAGCCAAGCACGGCAGCGCAACGAGAAAGAGCAAACTCCCAGCGTGCGGCAAGTACGAGGAGACATCAAGCGAAAAACTTCGAAAGAGGTGCAACAGACAGCCTGCAGCAAGACCAATCGCACCTATCAGGCGATACTTCAATCGAACAACCCCTTGAAAAAGTGCCAGATCGATCCAAAGAAGCCGCGTTCCTCCTCTTCCTCGGGAGCCTGCTCAACAACCTCTTCATCAGGCGCTGCTTCCACAACCTCCTCAACAGGCGCAGCGCCAGCAAGCTCCACAACCGTCTCAAACGTCTCAGGGATACTCTCCCCTTTCGTCAGCACGCTCGTCGTGAGCGTAAAGCGATCCTCAGTATAATCAGGAGGAATGGCGATCTTATACGTATACAATTCTTCAGACGCATCACGCTCTAATGAGGTGGACGCGAAGCTTAACCCAGCAACTTTCTTAATATCATCCGGAAACTTCTCGTGTGCATCGACCGTGATGTACGTATCAAAGATATTCTTCGCAGTAATGGCAATCGTCACATTCTCGCCAGGGCTCGGCTGTATGGGCGTCACCGTCCTGGTTACCTCGACAATGTTCTTGAACGGCTCCACGGTAATCGTCTTCTCTGTTTCAAAAGTAAAGCGGCTCCCACCCTTCGTCTTATAACTCCCCGACATTTCGATCGTGAAGGTCGTCTCCTCCGTCACCTGCGGCGTCAAAAAGGTCGTTTTCGCCTCGGTCTTGGTCTTGCTCGGGCTGATCGAATCATGGCTGAACGGCACCGTCTTGAACAATGTGCCGCCACCTTCCAACTTTCCTTTAATGTCCTCGAACGAGAGCTCGTCGTTCACGTTCTCCAGGAGGGCAGACACCGTTAAGCTCGTCTCAGGAAAGTACGAATCACGAGATGGACTCACCGTGATACTCGGCGACAACTTGTCAGATTTCACCGTTAGCACATCATCGTACGTCTGCGTCGCCTCTATCCCTGCCATCACCGTCGTGACATCAGCATGAATCGTGAACTCACCCTCTCGCGTGCTCGCGAACGTTACCTCGTACGATTCCTTCAGATTCTCTTCAAGAATTGTCTCCACGACATACATGCCATCCCGCGCAATGAACTCCCCAGGATCCATGACACGCAACCCCTCGGGGAGTGTGAGCTCGACAGTCACTGTCAGATCCTGGCTCGCGTCATTCGTGACGTTAATCGTGTACGTCTCCTCTTCTTCAAGGTTCGACGTCGTAGGCGCTTCACGGATCACATCAACCGGCGTCTCAACATCGATCGTGATACCGCCAACAGAGATGTTTTCTTCTTTCTCAGCAAACTCATACGTGAATGTAGGGGAAAGCTCATACTCGCCATATGTGTCCGGGCTCACCACGTACGTGAACTTCAGCGTCTGATCTCTCGGCAGCAGCTTCTCAGTGAAGTACACTTGGCGCAGCCCCTTTCGAGGACCGGAACGGAGTGTGAGGCCAGCAGGAATGTCCTCTTCATACACTAAGTTGTAGATAGCGAAATCGCCGGTGTTCTTGATATCAACCGTTACCGTTGCCTTCTCATCAAGCCCCGGTTCTCTCTCGTCTATATCCCTACTAAGGGAGATCTCAGGCGCGTATGAGCGGATCTCGATATTATAGGCGAAGAGTTGCTCACCGGCCTCGTACTTGATATGCGAGTCATCGTCGGGGAAGCCAGAATCAATATAGCAATACTCAGCATTCCCACGCTCAGCACAATCATAGAGGCCGAGCACAAGCAATTGACCATCAATACCAAGCAGCACGCGATCAGGGTCATTCCCTTCAATGCTATAGAGAATGCCGTCGTACTCCCACGTATCTCCTTTGTACTGCCAAAACGTGCTTGATGTGTCTGCATACGCAAGAGGGAGGAGAAGCAAGAAGACGAAGAGCCACCGCATCCTCTGAAAACGCGCTTTGATGTATATAAAGATTCGGAAAAAAGGGTTCGTGTGAATTGCGGAGGGAAGCGATTTTCTCAATACTACTTAAAAGTGGTTATTTTAGAAAGGTTTATATATTCTGCTGAGGTTCTTGAACATATGTACTTAGCAAGACAGTACGAATCAGCAGCAGCGCAAAAAACAGACGCCCGCCTGGTGCGGGGTGCTCTCGATGCACTAAAAGCTGACCACACAATCTATATTAATGTTACACAAAGAGGCTTAGAGGCATTCTGTGAAAATCCAGATATACGTGATGCATTCACTCAGTTACCCAGTGTCACAAGGGAAGGAATAGATGTTGTGTGTGCAGATAGAAGACACATAGTACTGGAACTTGACCCAAAGCATACAAAAGCGGCACGTACAATGACCTCCACGTTCGACTTCACTCAACTGGATGTCCGGCCTCGATAATACCTGACTTCTCAACGTTTACATCCCAGAAACACATATGAAGATCCCAACATTCCCGCAACCATGCGATACCTTCTTCCAGTGCTCCTCATGTGTGCATGCACGCCCGCACCGAGGATAGAGCACGCGGGATTCATCTATACGTGCTCATACCAAGAAGGAAGGGACATCCTCGGCGAAGCAGTACAACAAATCACTGCAACGAACGTCGAACAGGAAGTTATTGCAACGAAGAGAAGGGAATGGAAGCTCGCCTATGAGGAAACCATGCTCGGAGTGGATGCACGTGCAATAATCAACAAGTGCGCACAAGAATTGAGAAGAGAACAACCATTTTAGAAAGAAAAAGAAAAAAAAGAAAAGAGTTGGTCTTACTCAGACCAAGCGCTTGTGTCACCAGACTCGAAGCCATCTGCGAAGATTGGGTTCACAGTGATGTCATTCAAGCTCGGTGCAACAACTTCGACAACGTCGCCTTCAAGGTCGTAGTCACTGTATGCAGCAAGTACACTACTTGCAGCACGCGTGTCTAGAGCGTTGTATCCTGCTACCAAGATGCTCACAGCGTCGCCGTGGTCCCAGAAGCGGATAACCGCCTTTCCTTCCTCGAAGCCTTCTGCACAGTTCTCAGGGTTACCGAGAAGCTCTGCGGAGAACGTGTTTGCACATGGACCACCAATACTGATGTGGTTGCCACTGCCAACAGCGCCTGCTTCACTGTCAAGAATACCCAAGCCAACAGGGAGTAGGTTTACTCGCTGTGTGACTGCGCTTCCTGCAGTTGTTGTCTCAATAGTGCCAAGCGTCACGAAGAGTTGTGCAACTCGCTGCTGTCCTGGGATTTCCAGTGTCAGCTCGTTTGGCTCATCTGCATCGTTCGGAGAGAACTCCTTGATGAAGATACCCCAGTCGGTCATACCGTATTCCCAGTCGTCTAGGTCGTCGCTTGGTTCATCAAGCGTGAATGACCCTGAATCGCCAGGGAGGTCACCTGCAAGTGGCCCTCTGTAAGCAGTCTGGCTTACGGAAAGGTCAACTCGTGGGTTACTGGTGTCTGCATTGTCTTCGTTCACAGTAACGTTCAGCTCGCCGTTCCCATCGTCAGATGAGTCGAAGTTCTTTGAAAGAACTCGTGCTTGCAAAGTTACCTTTTGGGTAAACGCACTGTCTGCATCGACGGTTGGGGTCTCAAGGGTGAGACCGTTTCCAACGACTGCTGCAAGTCCTGCACCGCTTGACGAACTCAAGTTTGCGGACGAGTTTAGCTCCACGTTGTGAGCAGGGTCGAACACGACACCTCCCCATGCAGTGAAGGTAATGACGTCGTTTGCGAAGTCATCGTCAGCGTTCTGGTCGATAGCCAAATCTGGGTTGTCTGCCGTCCTGTTACTAACGTTTACTTCGTAGGTGTGACCACCGATAACTAAGCTACCTGTACCGTCTGTTTCGATAGGTACGTTCACTGTGCTACCGCTGCTCATATCCTCAAGCTCCAGCGTAAAGTCTGTGTCGTCGTAGTCTTCATAGCGAAGTACGTTCGTTACGGACTTGTCACTGTCGCTGCCGAGGAGTCCACCACGGTCATTGCTGACTGCGAAGTAGTCGTCGTCACCAACGTTGTGGTCTGCACCGTTTGCTGCTTCAACGAAGACAAACTCATCGTCATCGTCTCCGAACTTGAACACGCCATTCTCATTCGAAACGAATGGGAATCGGTATGTCTTGCCCTGGAGGTTGGTGAAGAGGATGTCATAGTCATCATCACCAACAGCCTTTATTTCAAATGGCTCGACAACAACGTCCTCGAGACCTGCGAAGAACACGTCGAGGGAGTCAGAGATTAAGCTCTCTGGCCTGTCCATGAACTCACGGATACCGTGGCCTGGTGGGATGTATGCTGTGCTACTTCGGTCAGCGTCCATTTCGAGGCGGTACTTAATGTCCGTAATCTCGAACTTGTTCGTGCCGATGAAGCTACCGATGACATCCAAGTCACCATCGTTGATGTTTTCGTTGTTAATCTCGATTGTACCGCCGAAGTTCTGCAGTGAGGTGTTTCCGTCGTTAATCTCGAGTTTGTCAGCACCGATGAAGAAGCTTACAACACCTTCACGGTCGTTTACGAGGATATCCCTGATACCTACTTGTAAACCATCGGAAAGCGTGTCTGTCTCTCCTTCCTCAAGAGCCTGCGTCAACTCACCGTTAATAGCGAGCTTTGCTTCAGTTGTGCCTCCTGCGGAGTCTGGGTCGGATACGAATACAAGACATGTCTCGTAGTCTGTTCCGTCAATGCTGTACGTTCGACATTCACCCTCTCGTAGTGTGTCCGGGATGCTTCCGCCCATTAATAGGAGCGAAAAGTCTTCACCGTTTGCACCTACTTCTGCCGAGACAATTGTGAAGTCTTGGCCGAGTATGTTCAGGGTTTTGTCCTCAAGGTCATCGAGCTCGTTGCTGCTTGTGTCACGGTCGGACTCAAGGCCCTCTGTACACTGCAACTCCCATTCCATAAATGGAAGGTCGGTCTCGACAACGAAGAACGTATCCATGTTGTCGTCATCGTTCTCAACGTAGTTGACGGACATGTTTTGCAAGTTGTTTCCATCCTTAAATCGCAAGTACTGGAAACAGTCCGTGCTTCCTTCACTTGTGACTACAGTCACGGTCTTCAAGCCTGGCAACTCGTACGAGCTGAGCGTGTCGATAACGTCACCGACATTCTCACGGAGTTCAAGTTGGTCAGAGCTCGTTCGCAGCTCAAAGCCTTCGCCTTCGAGCTCGACACGACCTGACGCGTCTGGAATTGGTTCTTCTGTCACGCTTGCTCCCTGTAGGCTGGATGCAACATCAATTGCACCAACTACGTCTGGGGTCAACGCGTTTTCTCCGACTACGATGTGGCCGTCAAAGCCGTCGTCGCCGAAAAATTGGTTTGGGTAGTTCGCAAGATCTGCTGCTGCACCCAGTAGGGTTGCTCCAGCGAGAGCGCCGCTCGTAGCTACAGTTGCGGCCTTACGAATAATGTTTCGCACTTTCATGCACTAACACCTCCTTGGTGTTGGGACCTCTGCCCGCCTGGTTTGGGGGTATTGAGGGTAAGCTTGTTGTTTTGTGGTTCCCGCCAGTCCGTGGCACATGCCACCTAGCATACCACCAGCTTGGGTGAGAAAAGATCGGTTTTGATTTATATAGTTTTCGTCGTGATTTAAATACTCTGTCGTAGAGCGGCTATGTTGTAAAAATTTAGCAGTTTCAGCCGTTCTGGAGCTGAAATTTAGGTGTTTTCCGACGATGATTCGATTTGCCATTTGAAGCTCTGAAATTATCGATTTTTGCATATAAAGACTTTCGTCTCAAATGAGTAACACTATGCGCTTTTCGTGATTTTTGAGCGACTGTTGGAAATCGCTCCCTTTTTCCCGCTGCAAGCTGCTCTTATTTATAAAGAAAGAATGCGGGAGACAGGATTCGAACCTGCGTAGGCATGACGCCACGAGGGCCTAAACCTCGCTCTTTTGACCACTCAGACACTCCCGCGTGAGTAGCCAGAAGAACAAAAGAACCCTATATAATATCTACGAATCCTGTCTTTGTATCACTGCTCGTCTTTGTGGTAGAAATCAAGAAGGATGATGGCTCGTTCTTTCTTATCGTACCCGTACGAGAGTCTGTAGGGCGCTATGTACAGTTCCCACGTCCCTTTCCTTGTGTGGCGCATTGGTTTGCCAAGCTCGGGATTATCTTTGAGTTTTGCTAGTTGTTTGAGGATTTTTTCTCGGAGTTGCAGATCAATTTTGCTGAATCGCTTCTTAAATTGTGGTGAGAAGCGTATCTTCACCATTGTTTCGCTTCTTCTAAGAACTCATCTAATTCCATCTCGATGAACTCCCCTTCATCATAACGCTTCCATGCTTGCTCTGTTCGGTGAGCAAATTTGATGTCTTCCTCGAGGTTCTTTCGCAGATGTTTCGTGCTCTTGAGTATGAGTTGCCCATTTTCCTCGATGATGAGAAGTTTCTCTCCTTGTGTGAACTGTGCTCGCATCTCTTGCGGGATGACGACTTGTCCTTTCGAACTTATTCTCGTTATGTCAACATTCATGGTAAGATTAATCTTACTGAATATTTAAATGTTGCTATGTTTGTGGCTCAAGAATCCTGCCAGTTATAGGAGCGGAGTTTGGCACTCTTGCCGTAGCCACAGGACGCGCACCTATGTTTTCTGATGTGATAGCTGTGTTTACTACACCGACGACAGGTGATGTGACTCTTCTTGCCACTCTTCTTTCCCATGCTTGGCGTTCCTTTCGTCATAGTATCACTGCGGAGAAATCAGGGTGATCGTATCACCGCGCAAGAAGACGAGGCCCAGCTTCCGCTTCAGCTCGCCATCAACATGCTCTTCTGCGTTTTCTAATACTGTATTAATGTGAATGTCGAATGCCTGCAGCTCGCCCATGAATGTCTTGCCGTTCTTTAACTCAACGATAACGCGCTTGCCGCGGCTCATGTTCAATGCATCGAGTGGTCGTGTTCCGTCCATATGTCTTACTCCAGCACCGCATTCACGATGCCATCTTGTCCTGGCCTGCTCGTGATCCGTGCTTTTCCTTGATCTGTCTCAACAATTGTGCCCTTCGTGAGGATGTTACGACGAACGAAGTTTCTGTTTGCAGGGTTCTCCATCACTTGTTTGATGGTCGCCTTACTCGTCTTCTTCGTCTTCGGATTGTGCAGGTTGACCGTCTTGCTTTCAAGAACGCGCTGTTTCCTGTTCCCGCCCTTCGTGCTCACTGTTTTCTTCCGCTCATGCTCGCCGACACGCGTCATTGCTGGCGTCCTGCCGAGCATGTGTGTTCTCTTGGTAAGTGTATTCCTGAGGAGACCGCCTGAAGGCTTCCGCTTGGAACGTGCTTGGATTACTGGCATACTCGCTCGGAGAGCCAGGTGTTTTATAAATGTTGTGGGAAAGAAGACTTCGTGTCGTAATTAAGGTTGCGCCATGATGATAATCTTATGTCAAAATGAAGAACAAGTGCGTTAACGTCTCGCATCAGGGGGTGCTGCATAGGTTAGCAATCCTTTCGGGAAACAGTGCGCAATGTCGGAAAGCTCGCCCCCGGCCTTCATGAGTGTGTTTCCTGCCATTAGTTTCCCACATGCGTGTGTTAGCTTCTGCAGCCCTGTTGGCGCAGTAAAACTAAAAGGAGGTTTGGCATCAGCCACAGTTTTCTTAGCAGCCTTGTATGCTTCTGCAAAAGCATTGATCTCTCCGTCATGTGCCGCAAAGAAGTCTCGCACTTCATCTGCAGCTGCTATTGCTCCTCGCATCCGTTTGAGTGTTGGATTCGAAATATTAACGTACGTCACGGCGCCCCCAAATCTTTGAGCTCCAATCCAGCTATTTCGAACTCGCTGCCCGTCTTCTCTATCAAGAAAAACTGGCGAGTCTGTTTCAACAAATGCAGGTGTTTGCCCTTCTCCAAGTATTCGAATGACAGCAGCGCCTACACTTCTATCAAAGCGTCTATAACGACCAATACCTTTCGTCTCAGTCGGATACACACCATCTTCTGGAAAAGGAATTTTTACATATCCTGTGAGTGTAACTCCGGTAAGCTTCGGGTCGATAACGCCATTTCGAAATGCTCTTGACCCATCACCAAACAACCCTTTGCAAGGGAACTCCACACGCACACTTCTACTCCACCAAGCTCTTCATAGTGGTTGTTTCTTTCACGGCCATGTGTTAATTCAAAACGCTCAGGGCTTGCTATCCCCCAATGGGATTTTTGTGGAACGTTCACTCGATAAAACCCATTCTGTCCGGTAACATCAGAAGCTACTTCTCGCAAGCGTTCTAACGCGAGCGATGCGAATTTTTCCTCTGTGATCACACTTGTTCTATCATGTCCAAGCGCAATATGCGGGCTAAGTGATAAACGAATATCGCCGTTCGGAAGAACATCTCTTGAGACTGTAGCTTTTTGCTGCATACTAAAAGGAACTCCACAGCATATTTAAAGATACCTTTGACGAGTGAAGACTCGGCAAAATACTCTGCCACAACATCTGCGTCCTGATTCAAGAAGCATGCGAGTTAGGGATTGATGTAGATTTTGACGCAGCTTGTGCCAAATATAACGCCTATTTCGGCACAACGAAGGGAAAGAACTATAATGGCGGCATTGTGTCCTTCGTCTATGAGACTTGTACGCGTGCCAGGGTATCTGCTCGAAAAGCTGAATGATGCACGGATACAGCATGTCCCTGCTATCGAGGAAGACATCCCTGAAGGAGATCCCGAAACATGGTCTGTGGAGACGCACAAACGCATGGGGACACCAGAGCAGGATGCCTGGCCTTCCCAATTATCAAATTGGCATCATGCGGTGTATGGGGAGTTGTACGCACGAATCGTCCTCGGAAATTTCGAGCCTCCCTCAGGTGTTGGCCTCCGTGGCACGACAACATCTCTCGATGCACCTGTGCGTATCGAAGGATATGAGTTCGGTGCAGAAGAACAAGCGACATATCAGATAAAGCCACTCCAACAAGTACTGGCAGATGGGACTGAGGGAACGAGCGACGTCGTACGGATGAGTGATCGACGAATGAACGATGTGGTGCGATGGCTCGCAATAGGCACTGTATGTTTTCACCAATGGGGTGCTCCTCGAGAAGTATATCCCACAATACTCACGTATAACTTTGACATGCTTGCACCACTAGGCTTACAGCAGCACAGACTCCCTGAAGAAGGAAGAGATACAGTTATCAAGAAAGCATATGTCTTTGACAAGATCATCGATTGATTTAAATACAGTCCTCCTCGATGTACGGTTGAGGTGGGCACGTGTTTGATAAACTGAAATTCTGGCAATCGGACAAACCGGTTCTCGGCAGTGCGCCAGACCCACTCGCGCCATCGAGTGATCCGATGCAAATCCCGGACCCTCTTGCTGGCAGCTCAGATCCCCTCGCGACAGCAGACCCGCTCCAGTCCACACACTCGTACACAGGAGGAGCAGACCCGCTCGGAGACCCGCAGAGCGGCATGTCCGCCCCCGGACAATCACGGCGAGATAAACCTGTCATCCCGGAGGCGTATCCAAGCCAAGCAACATTCCCTGACGGCACACTTGGAGCGCAAGAGCTCCCTGAACCGAGAGAACGGGATGCAGAATTGGTCCTTGCAAAATTAGACGCGATCAAAGCAGAATTGGACGCGCTCCATCAACGCATCAGGAAGATTGAGAACATCTCAGAAAAGAAACGGTACTGGTAATGGTAGAGCTGAAGAGGACGCTCGGCTTTTGGATGACCTCTTCGTTTATTTTTCTCAATTTAGTGAACACTGGCATTTTCTTCGGCGTACAACTTGGTATTGCCGTCGCGGGGATTGACAGTCTTATCGCGTGGGTCCTCCTCGCGGGAGCGAGTATCTATACAGGAATGTGCTTCTCAGAGCTGATCACGATGTTCCCCACCGCAGGTGGCGTCTATGAGTTCGCGAAACAAGCATACGGTCGCTTTACAAGTTTCGAGATCGGCTGGATCATCTGGATCATCAACAATATCGCGACCGGACTCTTGATCATTGCAGCGATGGAGTACTTACTGCCAGACATAGCATTCACGTTTGGCAGCATCACGCTGAGCAGTGCGATCGTGAAAACAGTATGTTCTATCGCGATTATTCTCCTGGTGAATTTTATCGCGTACAGGGGAGCGGATGACTCTGCTCGGCTCATGGTCACGCTCGCGATCTTCACGCTCGTGATCTGTGTTCTTGTTATCGTGCCGGGGTTGTGGCAAGTGCATACCTCGACATTCGTTGGGTTCTCGTGGGAATGGTCGCTTGTGCTCCTTGCAGGATTCTTGCTGTCTGAGACGTTCTTTGGCTGGGAATCCGTGAGTTTTATGGCAGAAGAGATCAAGAACCCCTTGAAGACGATTCCTCGAGCAATGAACATGACAACTGTGTTCGTCTCCATCCTCTCACTCGGTGTCGCAGGCGTCACCGTCGGTGTTCTTGGCGTGGATGGTGTGCTGAATAGTACGAGACCGTTCCTTGCTGTATTGCAGGCGTACGGCATGGACAAGTGGTTGCTGCTCTTCGCGAATATCGGCATCGTTGTGACATTCTTAGGGAATGCAGCGGGAAGTATTATCGGCAACCCGCGATTGTTGATGGCACTCTCACGAGACAAGCTCTTCATTGAACAATTCGCGGACATTCACCCGCAGTTCCAAACACCGTATAGAGGGATTATGCTGCAAACACTCGTTGCAATCCTCATCGTGCTCCTCTCCTCTGGCGCGTATCAGCAATTGTTAGAGATGCTTATCGCGCCCAGCATCTTATTGTACGCGTCTATGCTCCTGCTCGTCCCTTTTTTTCGGTGGAAGCGTCCGAAGGAAGAGCGACCGTACAAAGCGCCGCTCGGGAAGTTCTTGCCGCTCGTGCTTGTTGTGGGCTACATGTCGCTCCTCGGCGTATGGATCACGTATGACGTTTCAGCGATGGAACAACTCAGATTGTTAGGGAGTTTCATGCTGTTCAGCGTGCCTGTGTACTTACTCCTTACATACTTTTACGACCCTGACGCGCTTGTTGGCACGATCAACAAATTCTCGTTCTTGAATCTCTGGCTGGAGAACATTCTGCTGCCGAAGCGTATCCGAAGAGAGGTGCTCGCATTACTACCTGAGGCGAAAGGGAAGAAGCTCCTCGAGTTCGGCGCTGGCGTTGGGACGATGACGATGCACCTCGCAGAACATGTAGGGGCGGACGGGAAGGTGTACGCGCTCGAGCTGAGTGAAGGGAACCATCGTATTTTACAGAGTCGTGCGAGCAAACACCGGCACGTGCATGCGTTGCATGATCCGCATATGGTGAACCGTGTGCATCCAGATATTGAGGAGATTGATCTCGTTGTGAGTGTTGGATACTTGAGCTACATTCAAGACATCAGAAAAGTCTTAGGGGAGATGCATGCTATCTTGCCGAGTCGTGGGCAGGTCTATTTCATTGAGTATATCGATTTCTTCTGGTTCCTCCCGAACCCAAAGTGGTTGTCTGATCCCGCAACAGTACAACAAGCGTTTGCTGACGCTGGCTTCGCTGTCTCTGTGAAGATCAAGCGAGCGTTGTTCTGGAAGTACATGTTCGTGACCGGGATTAAGAAATCGGGGAATCACCCGTATATTTAGCGCAACATCGGCACAAATGGGAGTTCCGTTTTAATCTGTGCCATTGGCTCTTCTTCACGGAACGCACCTAACAATGTCTCCAAGAACCCTTGCTCTTCTGTGTATGTGATCGTTTCCACGGTTGTGTTCGTGACTCGCCAGATGTGGTTTTCTGCTTCTTCTTTCCCGCCGAGTTCATCAACAAGGCCGAGGTTGTACGCTTCTATTCCGAGAAAGAAGCTCCCATCTGATGGCACATCCTCTACAGAAAGATTCCTGTTCTCAGCGATCTCCGCAATAAAGAACTCGTGCACGCGATCTAATTTTTCCTCGAGGAACGCGCGCTCGCTTCGCTGCAGTCGTTGGAAGGGACTCCCCACATCTTTGTTGTCGCCGGCTACCAGTCTGTTGTGTGTGACGTTCCAGTCATCAAGGAACTCTTCAAAACTGAGGTAGCTGCTGATCACACCAATACTGCCGGTGACGCTCATTCTGTTCGCCACGACGTGATCTGTTGCTGATGCGATCCAGTAGCCGCCAGAAGCGCCCACTTCTCTGATCCATGCGACTGACGTTTTGTTCAACCCTTTCACCGCTTGCGCGATCTCATCGCTTGCAACGGCAGAGCCTCCAGGCGAGTTAATCTCGAGGATGACGCCGATGATACTGTCATCATCTCGTGCTTTCTCAAGCTGTTCCACTATGTTTGTGCTTGTCGCGACAGCAACAAATCCACCAGGATCTGTGCTCATGATTGGACCAATGATTTGGACGACTGCGACATTCCCTGTTTCTATCTCATTGCCGAACAGCGCGGCGATCACTGTACCCACGAACAAGAGTCCAAGAAGAATCGCGATGCTCACGAGGATTTTCGTCTTCCAGGGGAGTGCTTGCTTCTTCATATGAGCACCTTTCGCTCGTATAACGTTCGCGTGTTACTCAATTGCTCGAGGATGCCGCGACGCATGAACAGGATGCTGAGCGGCTCAATCACCCAAAAAAGGACGAATGGAAAGGCAGGAATGAAATAGCAATTTCTCACTGCGTGCCGCCACAAGTTGCTTGACTGCACGCGAATACTGAGGAGCATCATCCCGATCGTCTGCCCGAGGAGGTATTCGAAGAGCACAAAGTATGTGTACACGATGAGGAAGAGCACGATCATCGCGCCAAGTTCTTTGTTCGTGTAGGTAAGGGCAAGAAACCCTGTCGTCTCGACGCGAGAGAGCAATTGCGCAAATACAGGTGTGAAGGGGATCGTGATGAACAGATCCAGGATGAGAATATCAATGATGAATGCAACGAATCTCCTGAGGAAGCTCGCGTTGTGTTTGATCGTGCCTGTGCGCGGCGTGAGGAGTTTCTTGTAGTTCATTGCAACGTGTCAAGAAGGCTGGTGTTTTAAGAGTTCCGGCGATCGATAATGGAGAAGTCCTATCGTAACGGAATTTTGAACAGAAAGAACACTGGCGCTCCATGCGTGGAAAGCTCCTGTGCAAACAGAGACTCCTCGCGGTGCACCAGGCCAAGTTCATACAGTGCTCGTCGAAGCGCCCATGCTACAGGAACTTCTTGATTTCGAAGGTATACAGCGTGTCTTTCACTTGGGTTCTGTATGATGCCGCATGTGTAATCAAGAACAGATTGTATGCTTTCTGTATCGTTGGCCATGCGTGCGTGAATTCCCAGCTTCTTTTAACCCTTTCCAGTACTTTTATAAACATCCCACAGTTTGTTGTACGATGGCACGTCCACCACCACCGACTGATGAGCAGCTACTTTCCCGTGTGCGCATTCCGCGTGGCGAAGAAGTACTTGGTAGGTTGGAGCAGCGGAATGGTGCGTCTCGGTGCACGATCCGGTGTTTAGATGGGAAGACGCGCATTTGTCGAATTCCTGGCAGGCTGAAGCGTAGATTGTGGGTCCGCGAAGGTGATATTGTCCTCGTGAAGCCGTGGGAGTTTGAAGGGGACAGTAGGGGAGATATTATTTTCAAGTATCGTCCGATTCAGGTGACGTGGCTGCAGAAGAATGGGCACTTGGATAAGCTGTCTGATATGGATGAGTTCTAGAGTAGCTATTTAAAGAGAGCGTGATTCCGAGATAGCATGAGACAAGCACAAACGCTAGGAATTGAACACGACCCGATGCAGGTATTCAACAAATTTGTTGATCCAGAGCAATTCCGAGCAGTGGTGCCAAAACGCTTGAAGATCTCAAGAAGATCACAACCATGGTTTTCATATAGGGGGAGAGTGCTCAATGTTTCTCTGCAAAGTTTACTACCTCCTACAGATGTGCACGCTATGGAAGGTGTCAAACGAGATCATACGGGAACACACTACCCGGTACAGGAAGTTGGGGATGGTGTGTACGTGCGATTCCACCATTTTCTGTGAAGCGAAAGTACTAGGCCTTTCTTGCCTTCCGCCACTGATGGAACAAATAGACGAATATACCGACTAAAATAGCAGAGTCTGCAACATTGAAGACGGGCCACCAGCCCAAGTCGATGAAATCGATCACGAAGCCATGGGTGACTCTATCAAGAAGATTCCCCCAGAGTCCTGCGAGGATTGCAGCGTAGGAAAGTCGTTCAACCGGTGTCCGGAAGTCATGTGCATAGTATACGAGCACGGCAAACGCAACGATGCTTAAGAAAATAAACAAGGTGTTGTTATTTTGCATGATCCCCCAGTTCGCGCCCGTGTTCTGGAGGTAGGTGAACCACAACCAGGAGAAGATCGTTGTACTCTCACCGATCGCGTACCCTGTACTGATCACGTGCTTCGTGTACTGATCAATGAATAAGAGGATGCCGAAGACGAAGGCACTTACAGGGATGGTCCAGTGCCGAAGTAGCTTGCGTGTCTTCTTCATAGTTGTACAGGAGAAATCACTCTTAAAAATGTATTGTGTCCCGCGCAAGGACTAACGACTTCCGTCAGCCTGTCGCTCTAATTCGAGTTTTTTCGCGATAACTGCGGATTGCTGGTTCATCTGGTACGCGAGGACAATTTCATCAGCAAGCGCAGCTGCAGAGCTCTTCTTGCTGTTGAACGCTTTCTGGTATGCTGTCTGCGCCAACAACTTGAGGACTTGATCGATGCGCCGTTGTGGTGCGCACTCGACCGCTTTCGGGTACCTCGCACCTCCATACTCGATCGTGATGATCTCTTCTCGTGGTGCGCCGTACTCGACCGCTTTCACAAGGACTTCGATCGGGTTCTTTTTTGTTTTCCGCTCGACGATCTCGAGTGCTTGCTCCATGATCTTATAGGCGGTGACACTCTTGCCTGTGCACGAGCCACTCGTCACTTTGTGCTTCTTTGCTCTGTGTCCTGGGACCATGAGTTTGTTGAGCAAGCGTTCAACGATGTTCACTCTGCTCTTGTGGAATCGGTTGCCAGCGTATCGTGCGCCTGTCTTTGGCGCGATCACGGGCTTTGTAGAGATGTAGCCTTGGAGGCCAGGGTCCTCTATGGTGATCCCTTCGCTGCTCCATCTGTTGAAGACGAGTATCTCGGTCATTCCTGTTTGGATCAGCAGGGTGTTTATAAGGGTTTCGACGGGTGTGGTTTTTTATATGGTGCTACAGTCCCGTCACTATGTCACTTGAGAAGTATCGCGATGCAACTGACTGGACGTTCGGACTGAACCACGTGACGACGCTCCTTGGTCATGTTGGTGGAAGGAAAATTCTCGACATAGGTGTTGGAAGTGCAAGATATGCGCAGCAACTTGCGAATCAAGGAGCGGCTGTCGTCGGCACAGACAGGACACAGAGCTATCTTGAAAGATGGCAACAAGGACCAATACACTACGTGTGCGCAGATGGAGCATCATGTCTTGCTCAGGAGAGCGCAGATAGTGTCGTCGCAACATTTTCTCTCTGTGAAATGCCGCAGGACGTGATGGCACAAACTGCAGTGGATGTCGCACTCTCACTCAAACAAGGTGGGAGTTTCGTTCTCTGCGAACCACATCCTGATTCGCCAGGCTATGAATTCTACTCAAACCATAGAGAACTGCACGGTCCGAAAAGAGAAGGAACACCAGTCACTGTCCGCTTGCGTGGCACTGCACACACGTTTCACGATTATTGGCACGCTGAATCCACATATCGAGAGGTGCTTCGCGATGCAGGGTTGACAGTGACCGCGCTGCGTGAACCAATGTGGCAGAGTGCTGGCGGCATATGGCAAGCGGAGCGAGAGCAACCACCATACTTACTCCTTCGAGCGGAGAAACGTTAAGGATTCACAACAATAGTCTCAGGATTGTATGCGTACCACGCGAACCAGTACGCATCGTAATGTGTGATGTGACTTCCTTTATCATCAACAACATCAATGCTTCCTAATGTTGTATTCTGCGTAATGGTTAAAATGCCATCGCCCGTATCATACACGAGCTTCCCGAGCTCTTCTTTTAAGACAGTGTACGCCTTCCCTTTGTACAGAATGCCATGCACCATTCTTTTTGTATGGTACCTATCATCCTCTTCTGCGACGGCAAAGTACAAGCGCAATGCATCCTCGTATCCTTGGTATGGCGGGTTGTCATAGTCTCTCGCGTGTCCTGTCTGTTGTGAGAGGACTTGCGTCTCTGGATAGAGCGCGGTCCACTGTCCGAATGTCGTGACTGCGACAGGGAATGTTGTAAGAGAGGTACCTTTCTCAGGTCCTGTTACTGCGGTGCCGAGCATTTGCGGATAGTAACTGTCCGTCTTTCTGTCATACATGACAAGATTGCTGTTGTATAATTTACCCGAAACACCGAGGTTCACATCTTCATAACCGATAACTGTGCCTGTGAGCGGACAATACGTGACGCTAAAGCCTTCTTCGTTCACGATTTCGTGCCAGTACAGGATCTTTTGCGGGATCGCGAGTGTCTTCCCTTCATGATGCACGCCGAAGATGAGTTCGTCATCTCCCAGGTGTTCCTCGTTCCTCGCTGCCTCCGGTGTGATGTATAGAGGAGTGTCAATCGCTGGGATGCCATCCTTGCGAACGCCGCCGTGCGCGAGGTTGTCAGCTATGTAATCAAGGTACGTGGATTCCTGGCTACTGTCAGGTAACTCGTGTGTTGGACGGAAAAACATGAGTGTAGCAGCTGCAATGAGGATGAGGCCAAGTACGAATACTACTCCTCGTGTGACGATGTGCATGGAGTGGCCGTTCTCCCTGTGTTTATATAGGATTTCCAGAATCGGGATGAAAAAAATTTAAAAATGGATGAGCACCACTTATCGCAATGGCAGCGAAGAAAAAAGCAGCAAAGAAAGCAAAGAAACCAAAGGACGCGTCCAAAGATGAGCAGATCGGCTTTCACAAGGGAAGCTTGATGACACTCGCGAAAGAGCGGGAAGAACTTGTTCGTATCTTAAGCATTGTTGAGCAACTCATGCAGATGCACAATACTGCGCTCAAAGAGCATGGTGTGGAGATCGAGCAAGAGTTGCAGCAAGCGAACGCGCCAATTAAGAAGTCAAAGCCTCCTATTGAAGATATCCTTTAATAGAGCGCGTGCACGTACCGTGTCTTGGGAATGTAGTTGAGGATCTTTCCTTCAACATATTTCCCGCAACCGATGAATGATTCTTCGTGTTGCATGATGACGAAGTTGCCCGGTTCTATCTCTTCATCCTGTTCTAAGTCATTGCCGAGCATCCAGGATTGCATCTGCCCTTTGACAAGCGTGACGATTTTTTGTGTGCATTCCTTTCCTATCAATTGCGTGCCTTCTATTGTTAAGCGAATCTTGCCGTTGAAGAACGCGCCGAAATAGAGGCCCATGGAATCGATTCTGAGCTTGTCAACATCTAGCTCTTTCAAATCTTTTGAAAACAAATAGATTTTTTGTTTCTTTTCGCTCAGCATGAAAATGTAGTCGAGTTTTCCTTCGTAGCCATACTGTTCAGCGAGCTGTTTGTGAATGCGCTTCACTTCTTTGCTGTTGAGAAATTTGAGGTTGGTCATGCGAAGCGTTCACGAGGGATGTGCCTGCGTTTTCCAAGCAGTTGTCGATTGGTTATGTTTCCAGCTCTTGCCTGTGTAATGCCTGCACGTACAGATCTGAAAAGAGCGCCAGGACTGCTCTCTCTACCTAACACTTCATACGAACGTTTACGTGCGCCAGGGAGTCCATAGCCGGTGACTGTGACAGATGTAACTTTTGCAGTGCCGAGGTTATTTCCTGCTAATTCTTTCATATAATTAATAGCTGTTGCTCCAGTTACGTCTAGTGTGCATCTTGCTGGTTCCATATTCAAACCCCCCAAAGTGGATTACGTTGCCGGTGTAACTCGGCCAGTTCTTTTAAAAGTTCCTTTTCCTCGGGCGATAAGAGGTTCTTCACTTCCTTCATCGCGCGAAACTCGTCTTCAGTAATCGCACTCAAATACACGTCGTGCTCGAAAACGTGCCTGCCTGCCATGACATCAGGTAAACTGATTGCTGCTTGCTCGCCTTTCTTGAGTTCTTGGATACTTTCCTTGTTCTTCTCAATGCTTTTAACGAGTGTGAATTGCTTCCCGTCTTTGTTCAAGAGCGGCGTGCCTGTTTGGAGTGTGCCTGCAAGAACTTCGACGCCCGCAACGCAGGGGTTACTCTGTCGGAAGATGCAGTTCTGTAAGACTTCTATTTTCGCGGGCTTTGTTAACGTCTCTAAGTGTTCCGCTGCTTGTTTTTTTGTGAGCTCTTCTTGCCATGCTTGGAGTTGATCAAGCAGATCGTAGATCACGGGGCTCGTGATGATCTTCACAGTATCTGTTGTTTCTTCAGGGATGTTAAAGCCGAGAATGACTGCATGGCTTGGATCATGTTCTTCGTTCGATGCTGCGTCAGCAATATCTTTTTTTGTGACACTACCGACAGATGCTTTTCTGATGGGGATGTTGTGCTCCCTCAATAATACAGAGAGCGCTTCTAAACTGCCAATGGTATCTGCTTTGATGATGATGCCCTTCTCATCTGTTTGCACAAGGACTGCGTCCACTTCTTCCTGGATTTCTTTCACTGTTTGCGCTGTGTTTTTTGCAACACGCACGGGCATCCCTGCAATTGCGTCATCAAGTCCTGGTGCTGCGATCCGTAAGCCTGTGGCGGCAGTCGCTTCTGGGAGGTTGATGTATTTTGCTTTCTTATCTCTCATTTCGTGGAGTGGATTTGGTTCTAAGATTGCGCGTACTTTTGCGATGATCGGCTCTGTGATGCCGCCAATCACGATCGTATCATTTTTTTTGAGCACGCCGTCGTACAAGATGACATCGATGGTCGTGCCGAACCCTTGGGTTTCTTTCACTTCGAGTATTGTCCCTTTGCCAGGACCATCGACATTCAAGTTGAGGTTGTCTTCAAGGAATTTTTGTGCTAATCCGACGAGGACCATTAACAGCTCGGCAATGCCGTGTTTTTCGAGTGCGCTTGCAGGAACGATCGCGACCTGCTCTGTGTAACTTTGCACTCTGTCGAATCGCTCTGCTTGCATGCCAAATTCATCGTGTAACTGTCCGACGATTTCGTAGAGTTTCGTTTCGAATGCTGTGATCCAGTCTGGGCTTTGTTGTTGGATATCTCCAAGGACCATGTCTGATTTTTTGCTGTACCCTGTGATCTGATCGATTTTGTTTGCAACGAGGATGAACGGTGTCTTGTAATTCTTTAAGATTTCAATCGCTTCTTTCGTCTGTGGCTTCAGTCCATCATTGATATCCACAACAACGATTGCGATATCTGCTAAGTTACCTCCCCTCTTTCTGAGGTTCGTGAAGGCTGCGTGTCCTGGGGTGTCAATGAACAGCAGTCCTGGGATGGTGAGTTCCATCTTGAGACTTTCTAAGAGGGCACCGCATTTCTTCTTGATAACCTCTAGCGGGATGATGCTTGCACCTATTGCTTGGGTGATCGCGCCCGCTTCTGACGCGATGATGTTCGTGCCACGCACTGCGTCTAATATACTTGACTTCCCGTGGTCGACATGGCCGAGCACACTCACGATAGGACTTCTGAGGGACATGGCTCGTGGAGCGAGAAGTGGTTTTTAAATATGGCGAAAGCGTCTTAAAAGATGAGAACACTCCTTGTATGTGGAACCAATCGAGGAAACATTCGGTGATATTTACTTAACACGATCAGAGTATATTATTGGTGATAAACTCCTTGGTTCTTCATGGATTCTTAAACGTTTAGGCGAGATCTCACTTGCGAAGAGTCCAGTGCAAACGCTAGCAGGTGTTGGTTGGTCCTTCGGGAAATACTTCCCTTCGAAGAGCACTCTCAGGCACAAAGCAAACAGTAACTTCTCTGTCGGTGTCCGTAAGTCCTCTTAAGCTGAATGCAGTGGCTTGTTCCGTATTGAAGCGTGAGTCATCCAGAAGACTAGCATCTACTTGACTTACAGCTACTCCTTTGAGAAAATCAACCCCACGTCCTTGTTTTGCACTCTGCGAAAAAAAATTTCGTGGCATATTGCCTTCGTACGTTGCAAGAGTGACTGATTCGCTACCATTTCCAGACGATTCGTGGAAGGTTGCCAATCGATTAACATAATCAAAAACATTGCGGTACGTTGCCATCTCTACACAGAAATGGTGAGTACCTTAAAAATCTATCCCAACGTCCGTCGCACGTCAGTAACGTCAACAGACTGCACGCCTTCTAACGTTGCGAGGTCTGCTTCTAAGTCTTCTGTAGAACCGATATCTTCATTCATGACGAAAATGATCTGCAATGCTTTCAAGCCGAACGCCACTGGCTCGAGCGAAAAGCGCTTCTCGCTTGTGTCTTGCGTGAACGCCTCAATCTTTTCTTGCACGGTTGACTGCAAGCT
Organism: Candidatus Woesearchaeota archaeon; assembly: GCA_028818155.1. Lineage (GTDB taxonomy): Archaea > Nanobdellota > Nanobdellia > Woesearchaeales > UBA525 > UBA525. The sequence goes on from JAPPOH010000001.1 coordinate 116,339, forward strand.
CTCAAGATCTACATCTGGGCCACCAGGCATGAGTTTCATCGTGACAACTGCTTGTGCCATCAGAAATCACCTCGATTTCTGCCAAAAACTGTGTTTTTGCTCACCATATTAGTTCGGCCCCGTGAAGCCGCACTTGCACGAGTAGTTTGCCACGATCTCTCGCTCGTTTCTCGTACGGATGATTTCTTCTTTCTTGCAGCTTGGGCAGGTGAAGCTCACGCTGCCGGTCATGTTGCTCGTGCTGTTGCCGAGGACTGAATTTGCCATACGTTCCGGAGAGGCAAGCCCTTTTTAAGGGTTACGGAGATTTTTTATAGGTGTGTGCGTCAACATGCCTTATGCATTTACTGGAAGGCGAGGATCCTGATCCAACTGGACGAGCTCTGAGAATGGATGATGGGTATAGTGCAACATTCTTAGCTCGCGTATGGGATCCTTCTTCTGTATGGAAGTCTCACGATCGTCATATTGATCTCGAGCAAGAACCATTGAGCCCCGCAGTCCGTGCTTCCCTCCATTATGAAATGGCTTCGTGTGTTGAACCTGACATACCACATATGTATGCAGCATACATTTACGGTCAGGGAACCTGCCCCCTTAACTGAATCATAGTGCACAGCCACTACAACCTAACCTTTAAATACTGAATTCGTTCTTGCACGTTTATGAAAGACGCGATGCGTATTATGTTCATTCCCATTGTTGGGAGCATTGGTGTTGCGTTGATTTTTTTGCTCATTATCTGGGGTGCTGGCCTCACTGGTGTGGTGGTGAACCCTGAGGGGGATTTGCACGGCAAGGCTGCGACGGAAATTGCGGGCATGGACCATTTTGGCCCCACGAATGCGTGTGCTGCGTTGTATGATCCTGTCTGTGCATTCGATGGGAATACGTATGATAACGCGTGTCAGGCTGTGAGTGCAGGTACGAAAGTCAAGTATAATGGTATTTGTAAGTCTTAGAAGTGTTTTTGTATTGTTGTGAGTGGAAGATCTGTCTTGAACCCTGTTGGCGTGATGTGTGTGGGTGCAACGTGTTTCCCGAGCTTTGCAAAAAAGTGTGTTTTTCGTGGCGGTTCTGTTTTCCATGCGCTCGCGAGTTCGTGCATGTCGTAAAAGCCGAGTTGTTCGATCGCTGTTTCTTGGTGGATTGTTTCGAGCAGCTTTCTCGTTTCTTCTAATTCCAATGGTGTTGCGAGCAGTTTCTTCACAAACACTCGATCGTGGAGGTTCCCAGTCCACAGCGGTCCGGGATCAGCAGCGTTTGTTGATTCGTTGATCGCGAAGGTTTTTGTGTTGATTGCAACATGGTTGTGCTGGTTGAGAATGTTTTTGACAGTGACATTGCTTGGCTTGTGTCGGAAGAAGATTCTGTAGTAATGGTCTGCTGACACGGACAGTACGGGGATGAGTCCCACATCATACTGTGCAGCTATTAATTGTACTTTTCTGATGAGAATTCTTAATCCTATCTCATGCATCACCCATGTTCTGCTTGGCGTGCTCCAGTATTTTCTTTTTGTTGCTCGCGGATACGTTCCTGCGAGTGCTGCTGTGTCTGTTGCGGTCACCGCAAGAATACCATTTCGCTGGATCCGTTGGACTGCTGTATTGAGAAAGGGATTGGGTGTTCCGAACGGGTCGATGTCGATGTAATCGTAATGTTTCTGGCTTAAAAGAAATTTGTTCGCTTCGTTCACACTGAATACGATAGATTTTTTTGGGTAGTTGCCTCTGTTCTTCTCAACATTTCGTTTCGCGAAGTCAATTGCTGTTGGCGATATGTCGTTGATCGCGAGCTTTTTTGGCACAATGATGTGTTCGTTGACTAACTCATTCAAAATTCGCGCTGCTCTCACACCAGATGCTTCCATCGGGAGACAGATGCTCGGATCTTTCATTGTCGCAAGCACAAATAATGTGAGATCTCTGTTTTTCTTCATCACAGGATTATAGAAGATCGGCATGCCTTTCGTGATTTTTTTCTCAGAGTTGGTCACAAATGTTGTAGTGCCTTCTGTAATTGTTTGCATGCATGTGTGAAGCAACAGTTCTTTTTAAGCATGTGCTTCGAGAATGAGTGAGAGTTCATGGAGCAATGTATATGTATCTTGTGTTCGCTGCTCTACTTCTGCTGCTGTGAGTAACTTCCCATAGTAGACAAGACTATTTCGTTTCTTCCGACATCGATCGAAGAGAACGCTAAGATCGTGCCTGTTGTGGTAATCTCGGAGAAAGTAGGTGAAACAAAGATGGTTACGAACAGTGAAGCGATCAAGCAGTGCAAGTGCATGCAGCACTTCAAGAACTGCAGCGTACATACTTTCGAATGTGAAGCTATTTTTTTCTTGGCGCTTTTCGACGTCTGTGACTCTTGCTTTTGCGGTGTCTAGTAGTATTCTTGCGCGCTCGTCGTTGAGCTTTCGCGACTTCTGCACGGAGCTCCTGAGACAATCTTCCCAACTCCTTTCCTTTGTAGACTTTGACTGTTCCGGTAAGTGTGATGCCATTGAGGATGTTGTTGGTAAGTTGCTTGTTTTTAATTGACTTTAGGTTGGAATGCCGGAAGATATGCAACTCTTTCCGGAGAACTTCCGAATAATCTTCAGTTTTTCGTAATTCTTCCGAGCACTCGACGTAGAGGTCTATATCGCTCTCTTCTCTGTCTTCTCCTATACTGAAACTCCCGAAGAGAATGACGTTTGCATTGTGTTCTTCTAAGTAGTCAACAAGTCCTGAATCGTAAAGTTGCTTGAGGTTGTAAAGTTGTTTTGCTCTGTAAAATTCTTTCGTTTGCGCACTTGTGAAGAATCGCACGCCTGAAACTTCGTAGAGTTGCAGGAATTTTTCCTTTACTAATTCGTTCGTGTACTTGATCACTGCTGGGAGGGAGATGCTTGTTGCTCGCTCCAGTTGTCGTACACGCAATTTTGCTGATGGGTTTTGGAAAAAATATGCTTTGAGTTCTTCCTTCTTCATTGATAATAAAAAATATCAATTGATATAAAAAGTTATCGTTCGACTTATTCAGCTGCTCCGACAGAAAATTGATATCAAAGTCACAGTCATGCGGAACCCTGTCGTTGCAGAGCAAATCAGAAATTTCATTTTGGGTCATTTTTAGTTACTTTTTCCGATACTTGAATTTTTTATCATATGTTTTATGGTCGATAATGTCGAGTACAAAACAGATAATTTCTACTTGATCTCCTTTAATGGTGTATAACATTCTCCAGTAGTGCGTAAGTTCGACGCGCCAGAGGTTTTGTACATTGTATTCTTTCGGAATTTTTTTCTTTGCAATATTGTCGCCATAGAACGGGTTTGCTTTCACAAGTGTAGATTTTTGTTGTATTGATTTGAGCAATTGTATTTCTTCAGTTGTAGTTTTCCCTTGTTTCTTTTGCTTTCCCACGATAGTGTTTAACTTCTTGAAGGCAGTATCTGCTTCATTCAAAAGAATGACGCGTACGGGTTTCACAATTCTGTCCCTTGCTGCGCAAGTTTCTGCAATTCTTCTCGTTCCGTGAACACCCAAAGCACTCCTTTCGTTCCAATAACAATTTTTCCGCTTTGGTGTAAGTATTCAAGAATGTGTAACAGTGTGCTGTGCATGACTTTTTTCGGCAGTCTGCGTTTGATCTCTGCTGTTCTGAGCACTTCTCCCGCTTCTTGTAGCGTTGCTTCTACCATCAGCACTGTGTTCAGTGTTGGCGAGTGTTGTGGGCGTGCTAATTTTTGCATTTTTATACCTTTTAAGTATAAGTATATATCAATTATATATAAATTTATCGTATGCTCACAACGCCATGCGCACTCGCATACGGAATCAACAACGATAATTCATCTCCTTCGCCAGGGCCTAATCTTCTCTTATTATCTTCCAAGAACACAAAAATCCCATACTCTGTTAAGCCAAACTGATCGAGCGTGTCCTCATCAGCAAACGTCGCCACATCAGGAAGGCTCACTTTCCAATCATCATCGTATGAAAGAACAATATTCAGGAATTCTTTCTTCCCTGTATGCGTTCGTTCACGTGGCACTTCAAGCTCTAAAACAAGCGTGTTATTCACAATTTCGTCCAGACGCAAAACAAATCCGCCAGTTAAAACAATCTCCACGCGATCCTTGTAGAACCCTTGCGCAACGGAAATGTTGTACTCGCCTGTCTCATTGTCTTCCGGACCGATGAACGTAGGGAACGCAACGTCTTCTAAGATAATATCTGTGCGTGCATCGCCAGGATGTCCGTGATACTCGTAGCTGTACCTGTTGCCTTTGGAGCGCATGATCAGTTGTTCCGGATCTTCACTCACATCACTATACCAGACGAGGAAATTTCTGCCGTCAGGTGCTGTTAACAGGAGGCTATCATCAGGCTGCACACAAAACTCTTTTTTCGGACACGGCGAAATGTGCATCTTGTGCTCTTTTGTTCCGAGGATCAGTTCACCAGCATCGTGTTCAATGAGTGGAATGTCTAAGGTGCCAGCAACGTTCTCAACGATTAACCGGTAGCCGTGCTTCGTTCCCTGAATATCCAGGCGTGCAACGCCAAAGTCAGCGAGACCTTTATACGTGAGGTCAAAGGGTATGAACGCGTTCGTATTTTCCGCGAGCGACTCGCCCGGAGAGAGTAAGATAGTGTCTCCTGTGTCTCGCTTGCCATCCGTGAAGATTGTATAGGTCAGTGAGTGATCATCAACTGTGACGTCCGTGTGTGGTTGCTTGATGCTCCCGACAGTCAAGTGCGCGCCATCCTCAAAGATTAAATTCGTCGCCACGTCTCTGCCGTACAAGTGGACGGTATCATGATTCACTTCCGCAACAAGGAACGTGTCGCCAAAGACAGTGATATCCCTTCCTTGGAGGTCGTACCATGTGCCTTCATTCAAATGCAGTTCATATGTGTAGATGGGCTCGTCATCCTCGAAGAGAAGAAAACTACCGATTTCATCAGTGTTCGTATCTTTCGAGAAAATAACCCTTCCTGTACTATTATGGATGTTGAACACCTCTGTGTAGGTGAGTGGCAATCCGGGAATGAGTTGTACTGCCTTACTTTTGAGTATGGGGAGCTCTCGCGCTGTTAAGTATTCGTAATGATCGCCGATTTTCTCACCGAGCGCAACGGCCAAGGTTGCGCCTTCTGTAACGATGCGTTCTCGCATGATTGGCCGATCAATGACTGCAGGCGGCTCTCGTTGCGATTTTGGCTCCTCTGGTGGTAGGTCTGCCCGTGGAATGTCTGGTCTCCTTGCAGTGTCTGGATTTGGGGGCGTTCTCTCAGGGCTATCCTCGAGTGGAATCTCTTGGACACAACTTACCAACATGATTAGCAGGAGGAACCACCGCATACCCCATTCTCAGAAGAGTGATTTAAAAAGAAATCGGATTATACCTGACAGACTGATTTCTCTGCAAGCATGTAGATGCTCACGCCAAGAAAGAGGAGCGCCAAGAACTGAAACTCAAGACCATTGAGTGGGAGGACTGCGAGTGTGCCTGTAATGCCGAAGAAGCCCAGGAACAGCGGAAAGATGCCGAACAAACAGCCAGGACAGCCTGCAGCAAGGACGCCAAAACCAATGCCTGCTGCGCTCAAACTCGCGTGTTGTGCTTTTAACTCACGAAGCTTCTCGATGAAAAGAACGAGAGTGACACCAATTGCAGCGCTGATGCACAGGGTCAAGATGGTGAACGGCAACGTGTGCCAATACGAGTACGTTGTATAAAACTGGAGGGGATTCCCATTATAGATGTATGCGTAGAATGCAACCATCACAAGCAGGTATGCGAGTGAGAATGGAAAGAGGTGTTGTTTGTGTTTCTTCAACGCATTTCGAATGAATGTGAGTCGTTGCACGCTATCACCAAGAAAAAAGAAGAAAAGAAAAAAATTACTGCAGTTCTTCATCGATTGCTGCTTGGAACGCAGTGAATGGCTGTGCACCCACAATGTTCTTGCCGTTGATGAAGAAGCTTGGTGTTCCTGAAACACCTGCCTGCTGGCCAGCTGTGAAGTCTGCTTTGACTTTCGCTTCAAAGTCGCCATCATCTAAGCAGGAGTCGATGTCAACGCCCATGTCATCAGCGTACTGCTTCAGACTTGGTACGTCAAGCGCTGCTTGGTTCACGAAGAGTACGTCGTGGTATGCCCAGAACTTATCTGCACCACCTTCACGGCCGACACACTCAGCAGCCTCAGATGCTTTCTGTGCGTGCTGGTGGAAGCCGAGCGGGAAGTGCCTGACTGAGTAGCGAACCTTCCCTGTATCAACATACTCGCTGATCACTTGCTTCACGGACTGATCATGTGCTCGCTTACAGAACGGACACTGGTAGTCTGTGAACTCAACAAGTGTGACGCTCGCGTCATTATCGCCCATGACGAACGAACCATCGGCAACATCAACGCGTGCAGCAGGTGCTGCGGGTGCGCTTGGTGTTGGTGCTGGCGCGGGTGCAGCGACGCCGGAGAGCTTTTCGTCCACTTTCGCTTTGAGCTGCTCGAATGGCACTGCTCCTACGACGAGTTCATCGCCGACCCAGAAGCTTGGTGTGCCACGGACGCCTCTCGCTTGCGCTTCTTGCATGTGTTCTCTGACAGTTGCAGCAGTCTCTTGGTTGTCGAGGCAGGAGCTGATGTCAAGTCCTTGGTTCTGTGCGTATTGCTTCAAGCTTGCTGTGTCGAGTGCTCGCTGGTTCGCGAATAATGTGTCGTGGTATGTCCAGAACGCGTCCTCGCCACCTTCATTTCTGACACACTCGGATGCGACTGCTGCACCGAATGCGTTCGGGTGAATGCTTTCGAGTGGGAAGTGCTTGTACGTGACTGTGACGTCAGGGTACGCTTCCATGAGCTGCTTCACTGTTGGTGCTGCTCTCGTACAGAATGGGCACTCGAAGTCAGAGTATTCGATCACTGTGAGATCGCCTTTTGCTGCTGATCCTGTGTTCATGCTGAAGTCTCCTTTTCCGACGAGGTAGCCGGTGTAGAAACTTGAGACGATAACAAGAATTGCTAAGACTGCGTAGACGACGACCAATGAGCCGGTATCTTGCTTTGCTTTCTTCTTTGCTTTCTTTTGTTTTTTTGCGGTTTTCTTCGCCGCTTTCTTTGCTTTCTTTTTTGGAGCCATAAGTATACCACCTTATTGTAGTTTATTCGGAGTCCTCGTCCGGTACTTAAGCGCTTCGCTATTACTATCCTTGGGCGAAAACAGTTCACTGAAATGAGCTTTCTTTATACTAATTCGGTTATTTTAGGCTTTATTTTGTTTAAATAGGATGAAATAAGGCTTTAAAGGATCATGCGTAAAACAAGATAATGACTACTTTTTAGTAGTGTATATAAAGGGAGGGGGAGTTCTTGGTGTATGAGTGCCTATGAAGATATTCCTGAACTCACACCAGATGACGTGCAGGATGGATGGGGATTCGGTGAAGAGATAAGTTCATTCGACTATATGGAGTACTTCTTGGAGAAGATCGCAGCTGTGCTACAAAATCCATCGTGGATCGCGGACTGGCGAGAAACGGTTGCCGATTCTCAAGGATTTCCAGTATATTGTCAGGAACAGCAGAGATCATTCGAATTCCTGGAAGGGTGGTTTGCGAATCCATTTCCTGAGCGATACGATGAGGAGCGATTGATGGATTGTGCAAAGCGTGTAAATAGACGTGAGCTCTTCCCTCCACATGCACACGAGGGCATATTCACAGGACGGATAGTGGTAACGGAGGCATTCAGTAGGATGAATGAGGAGCACACGAACTACAGCATGTTCCGAGGAGCGAGATACACTGGTGAATACCTAAAGTATGTCGGTGTTGATTTTTCTCCAAGATCACTATCAGGGGTACTTCGCCATGATACGTTCGCTCAATATGGAGGGGACTTGAGGGATAACCCTGTGCTTGCAGTTCTCCCTGTAGAGCATCTCGTCTCTTGTTGCATGCGTAGCATGACATACATTGAAACGGAAGGACATTGGTGGAGCGACTCACTTGAAGTGCACTCAATCCACCCTGAGTTTCGAGCAGGCGTAACAATTTACCGGCCGCCAAGTTCTGAAGCAGCAATGGAGCAAGTTATTGACGCGTATGAGAGAAAAGCGATCTCAAACCTTAAATAGATCGTGGAAGTTCAGCCAGTATGGTCTTCAGTATTTTGGAGTTCGTTGACGTTGCAATCATGGTCGCGATTATCGGCTTTCTCTTCAAAGATATGTTTCGGATGCCGAAGAAAGGTGACGTGCTCGAACAATATAGGAATATCAAGCAGTGGACGTGGCAGGACTTTTGGTGGGCCTGTGCGATCATCGCACCTTCTATATTATTACACGAGCTTGGCCATAAGTTCACTGCGATGTATTTTGGGTTAGATGCAACGTTTCATGCTGCATGTTCCGTGCAGGATGCGCTCGCGGGCAATCTCTTCACGTTCATCTGTAATATTCAATTGTTCGCTGTCTTAATGAAGTTCATGGGCTATGGTTTCTTAATTTTCGTGCCTGCGTTCGTGAGCATCTCCGGCGCTGCAGCGCCGCTCCAGCACGCGATCATCGCTGCTGCAGGACCGCTTGTCCACTTGGTTTTGTGGCTTGGCATTGCATGGTATATGCAGGATAAAAAAAGAGTACGGAGATTAAAGAAACAGCAAGTCTTGTTCTTGTTCTTCTGTAAGAAGGTCAATATGTTCTTGTTCATCCTGAATGTGATTCCTATTCCTGGGTTTGACGGGTTCTGGATCTTTACGAACCTGTTTAAGGTGCTCTTTTAGGTAGTCACAGGTCATGTTGCCGGAAAGTATTTAAAGAAGAAGTATATACTGAATGTATATACAAAATGAAAACGCACGTACTCGCAATACCACAAGTGCTCTCCCTTGATACTGAGATTAAGAGTTGGGGCAACAGCTATGGTATTCGCATTTCAAAGAAGCTCGCAACAAAACTCGGCATAACGAAAGGTGACAAAGTGGCATTCGATCTGAAAAAACTTGAAGACATTGATGGATTCGGCATTTGCAAAAAGTCAGAACCATATGAAAGAGACAAAGAAGACGATTTTCATGACTGGTGACAATGGCAAAATACATTTTTGATGCATCTGCGTGGATTGAGTACTTCGAAGGTTCACATGAAGGAAAGAAAATACAAAAAATTCTCACACAAAAGAAAAACACAGTTATTACGATGGATTCGACAGTTGGCGAACTCTTCTCATGGACATTGAAAAGAGGACATAACTTTCCAAGACTTCTTGATATTATTCAAAAAAAATCATTGCTCCACGATTGCCCACTCGGTATGTGGGTAGAAGCAGCGATGCACAGACACAAACTTCGAGAGCAACGAAAGAAATTCGGATTTATGGATGCACTACTTATCACAATGCAACAGCACACGGGCGCAACAATCGTCACAAAAGATAACGACTTTCGTGGCTTACCAAACGTCGCAATGCTCTAACGATATTGTCGCATAGTGTGTTTAAGAGGGCATATTCGTGGCAGCAACCAAAAGTATTTAAGTGAGAGTGTACATTCTTTGTGTACACAATGCAAGCACTCCTCCGAGATGAAATTGAACTCGACATTGAGTTGAAAGAATGGGGAAACGGCTACGGTATTCGGATTTCAAAGAGCACCGCACAGAAGATCGGCGCTGTGAAAGGTGAAAAAATGACATGTAAACTGACAAAGAAAAGCACTGATGGATCAGATATATTCGGCATCATAGAAGGAACGTACGCCCCGTTCAAGAGAGAGTATGAAGACAGGTTCTAAATACCTTATTGACACGCACGCGTGGATCGAATGTATGCAAGGGACCAAACGAGGAAAGAAAGTTCGTGACATACTCATCAATAAAAAGAACACCATCATCGTTGCGGACGCAACATTCGCTGAACTCTACTGTTGGGCAACACGAGAAGGAAAGATGCCAGGGCCATTGCTCACACAAGTACGAAAATACGCAACAGTGTTTGAACTCTACACAAATATTTGGGTCGAGGCAGCACACTACAGGCAAAGAATGCGCACAAAGAAGAAACGTTTTGGGTTGATCGACGCGTCGTTGCTAGCCATTCAAGAGCTCACTGGCGCGACAATCGTCACAGGAGATGCACATTTTGATGGACTGAAGAACGTTCTCATGATATAGGTTTTTATAGATTCAAGCTCTTGAGATGCTATGCGTATTCGAAAGTATCGGGATGAAGATGCCGCAGCAATCGCTCGCTTACACAGAGGAACAGTACTGCACGTCAACAAGAATGATTACTCGAAAAGGGCAATACGCGCATGGCTCAAACGGACAACAGCAGCGAACATTCGAGCATCAGCAGCGAAGCGGAATCGATTCGTCGCGATACAACAAGAAAAAGTCGTTGGGGTTGCAGGCATTACAGATAATGAGATTCGTGGTATGTATGTGCACAAGGACCATCAACGCGAAGGAATAGGATCGAAGCTTCTGAAAAGGATTGAACAAGAAGCACAAAAAAATAGTGTGAAAACACTTCATGTCAAATCATCACCGTACGCAGTCCCATTCTACAAGAAACACAGCTACAAGAAGCTCAAAACCTGCACGGAGCCACGTTTCGGACTCACCTGTTTCAAAATGCAGAAACGTCTTAAATAGAAATGTATTCTTACGAGCATGCGCATCATCCTGGATTCAAACAAAACAGTGGATCAGAACGCGGTCACGTACTTCGAGCGAGCGAAAAAGGCAAAGAAGAAGCTCAAAGGAGCGAGAGAAGCATTAGAAAAGACAAAAGCGAACCTGATTGTCAAAAAAGAGAAGAAACAGCAGGAAAAGAAAGTAGAACGCAAGAAAGACTGGTATGAAAAGTTCAGGTGGTTCATCAGTTCAGAAAATATTCTTTGTGTTGGTGGCAAGGATGCTGGCACAAACGAAGAAGTGGTGAAGAAGCATGCTGACAAAGAAGACACAGTCTTTCACACAGACATGGCTGGCTCACCCTTCGTGATTGTTAAGGGTGGCACGGAAAAAACCTTAGAAGAAGCTGCCATCTTCACCGCCTCATTTAGCAGAGCATGGAAGCAAGGCATGGGGTTCTTGGATGTATTCTACGTAAAACCTGAGCAGCTGAGCAAAACAGCCAACCCTGGAGAATTTTTAGGGAAGGGAGCGTTCATGGTCCGTGGCAAGACACAGTACATGAAACCGCAACTTGGCTTAGTGCTCGGCAAGGAAGATTCTGGCCGTGTGATGATTGGGCCGGAGCGAGCAGTTCTTAGCCATACTGGTGAGGGCTACCAGATCCGCCAAGGAAAGAAGAAGACATCTGATGTTGCGAAAGAACTCGCAAAAAAATTGGATGTCCATCCGGATGAGATCATTCCGCTCTTGCCGCCAGGAGGGGTTACGCTCGGCAGGAAAGTGAAGATTCTCAGAACTACTAAAGAATGAACAACTTCTTAAAGCAGAAAAAATTCTCCGATGTGCATGCGTGCTCGACCACTCCAAACACTTCGGCTAAAAGTAGCAAGTGCCTCAGCAACATTGTCAGAGAGAATGGGCACAGAATTTGAAGTACTTGATATTCGACCATACGCTGATTATGATCCGTGTACAACAAAAAAAGGAGCACTCCCTCTTTCTCACTATGCGGACGATTTTACCATCGCTGCAAGAGTGGGAGCATACTTATTTCAGCAAGCGCACCCGACATTCGTCCAAGAGCGTGGACGAGCAAGGAACGATTACGCGTGGCTCACGAAACAAGCACGAGAGCTCGAGAAAGATCCGCAACACCTCCGTACTGAGTTCAACCTGTTCGGCCTCTTTATCGCAGGGTTCAGCGGCATCCAAGTGCACGGGAGACCATCGTACACGCAAAAAAACGGACGAGAACATGATGAAGGTGTTGCCATGTATCCGCACACCGCGAGAATCTGGGCAGCAGCTCGTCTTTTTGATGGAGAATTCGAGCCCTTACTCGTACAACCTATCGATGCAGCGCAAGCATACATCAAAGCGGTAACTGGCCAGCGTATTGACGCAGCCCCTAGAACACCAACATAATCATCCCAACGAGAAACAAGACAAACCCAACACCTTCTGCGAGCCACCCGTACTGCTCATGTTGATTCAGCTGTTCAAAATACGCTTTCGCTTCTTGCGAGAATGCTTGCAGCTGTTCATTCATCTGTTGGAAGTCCACCGGTCACCCCGAGCGCCTTACTCTTCTCCGTCCAACAGTTCGTGCACTGCCATCGTTGATATTTCGCGTTACTTGATTCGTAAACATCTTTTTCCTGCATTTCTTGTTGACACTTATCGCATTCCATTGGATCACCTTAACATGGTTGTATTGGATCAACACGCTCGATCGGGAACTCCGTACAGACGTACGGGTCATCTTCCGAGCCGATCACGCCGAGTAAGTCCACGCGAGCATTGGACGCTGTGAACGGGATGCTGAGCGCGAGCAATTCATTCGGTGGGAGTGCTGAGTTCTTGACATTGAGATCGTGTTCAATATTTCCTGTGAGGACTTTCAGCTGGATCTGCTGGACGTGCACCTCGCCAGTATTGCGTACACGGACACGGACACCGTCCGCATCGGCACAGAATTGCTCAACGCTAATCTCGCTGAGGAGCTCACAGTCCCCGTTCGTACTCACATCAATGCTGAGATTCATGATCATACCGCCGAGCGCGACGGCGAATGCCATTAAGAGAACCGTTGCTATTAACGGTGACATTCCTCGTCGACCACTCACCATACGATCGTATCTCGAGAATTCCTTTATAAATATTGCTCCCATTGCTCGAGCATCTCTTCCTCGATGGGGTGTAATTTCCCAGGGAGAACAAGTGTGTGTGGCGGCCGTCCAAAATCCACGTCTTTGAGCGTGGAGAGTCTGCCGACAGCTATGTACTGATCGGGGCAACCAAGACGAGCAACCCCGATGACCATGGTGTCATCCAGCTCTTTCTCCAGGTACGCGATCCCTTCCGGGATGGTCATGTACTTTTCTTGCTCCGCCTTGATGTCAAGGAGGCAAAGAGTGTGTAACCCGCGAGAAAGGTTCTCCGTGATGCCGTCAATATAGCTTCGTGGCTCAAAATTCTTTTCCCAGTATGGGATGCTCACGGTCTTGCCGTACCTGTACAGTTCCAGTCCGAGCGCGCCGATCGCGTTCATGATGCTTGCGTTATGGATCACCTGTACTGGAACACTGTGTTTTTTCGCACGCAAATACAGATCTGTGTGTGTCGTCGCGCCGAATGGATCGCCAATCACCAAAATGGCAATATCTTCGTTCTGCGCCCGCTCGAGTATTGGACCGATCTCCTGCTCAACAGCTGTTCGTGTGAGTTGTGTGATCGTACAGCCGAGTTGCTGCTCGAGCGCCGCATGCGTGCATTGCAAGAGTGAGGTGTACGATTCAATGTACACAGCAGCACACGATGAGATCGCTTCTTTGCCGCGAAGCGTGATATCATTCCCGTCACAGAGGCCGAGGCCGATGAGGTATAACATGGGGGGCAGGATGAAAGATGCATATTTAAAGGAATAGTGCTCAGGAAGCGTATGCGTCCGCTCCTTGCTGTTCTTGGCCTCGCACTCTTCATCAGCAGCGCGTATGCGGGGCCAAACGACTTGTACGAAGCGATGATTCTTCGCGAGCCAAACATTTCGATTAATTATTCGAAGATTCCCTGGGTGTTGATCGGCGTCACACCACAGCTGCGAACGCCCGCGTTCTTTAAGCATGATACTATTGAGCAACCAGTCCAGGAAACGCGGCTTGATCCGCGAACGTGTCCTGGCGAGATCGCGTTCTGCTATCAGGTACGATTGAACAACTATGAGGGGAATATCACATCGGGGAAGCAATATAGTGCTGTCTCACAATACCTTCCTCCGGAAAGGCGAGCAAAGCTCTTTTACTGTGTGGGGAACGATGTATCGTGTGTGAAGGAAGCGACACACTGTTTCTGTATGCAGGAGGTTGATGAGGTTCGAGAGGAGCTTGTGCCCTCTGACGCATGTGATGACGAAATGCACATTTGCAGAAATTCACTCCTGAGCTTCACACTCTGTGAGGGAAACACAACATGGTGCCGTGAACAACACGCGGAGTGTGGCTGTGGGCCGTTCACAACGTGCTACGCACAAACAGAGCATGCGTGCCTGAATTCAAGGAATGAATTTGTCGTTTGCCCGGAAAAGTTTGCGACGTGTGTGAAGAAATACAGCACGTGTTATTGTGGTACGGAAATCATGCGTATTGGGTGCGACTCGAAGAGAAATACGTGTATGCGCGACGGGAAAGAATACCAATGTTATGGAGATTTTGGTGACTGCGCGCTCAAGTATGACACATGCGAATGTATTTAAAAGAATGGATGCTCTGACACTCCATGGACATCGATGAACGCCTCGCGCTTGTACAACGGAACACGCAGGAGATCGTGACGCTTGATGAACTCAGGAAGCTTCTTGAAGAGAAAGAGCACCCTGCGGTCTATTTAGGAACTGCGATCACTGGCAGGCCGCACGTCGCGTACTTCCTCTGGGTGTTGAAACTCGCTGACTTCCTCAAAGCAGGACTGCAAGTGAAGCTCTTGCTCGCTGACTTGCACGGCGCACTGGATAATACGCCATGGGAATTGTTAGAAAAGCGATATGAGTACTATTCAACCGTTATTACGGGGATGTTCAAGGCTGTTGGCGCTGATACGAAGCATTTTGAATTTGTGAAGGGATCTTCGTTCGAGAAATCTGGCGAATATTTCTTCGATGTGCTTCGTATGGCAACGAAAGCCTCTATTCGTGATGCAACGAAGGCAGGTTCTGAGGTTGTGAAACAATCTGATAACCCAAAAGTTGCAGGACTCTTGTATCCAATTATGCAATCACTTGATGAACAGTACTTGGATGTGGACATACAGTATGGTGGCATGGATCAGCGGAAGATTTTCATGTTCGCTCGGGAGTTCTTGCCGAAGATCGGATATAAATCTCGCGTAGAAATCATGACGCCGATCATTCCGGGGTTGATTGGGGAGAAGATGAGTGCGTCTGATCCGAATAGTAAAATTGATTTGTTGGATGATGCTGCAACGGTCAAGAAGAAGTTGAAGAAGGCGTACTGTCCAGAGGGTATTGTGGAAGGGAACGGTGTCTTGGCATTCTTGCGGCATGTGTTCTTCGTGATGAAGAGTGATGCCGGTGAGGAGTTTGTGATTGAACGACCAGAGAAGTTCGGTGGGAATGTGTCTTTTGCTTCGTATGATGAGTTAGAGAGAGCATTTGTTGATAAAAAAATTCATCCGATGGATGTCAAGAACGCGCTCGCAAAAGAAATCACGAAGCTCTTGGATGTTGTACAAGCTGAACTCAAAGGAAAGGAAGCGCTCGTTGCTGAGGCGTACCCTTGAAGTATGTGATTTCGACGATTTTGTACGGTGTTGTTGGCCTTCTTTCGTTTGTTGCTGCAGTGTATTTTTTCCTTGCACAAGAAGTGTTTATCTTTATCATTTGCTTGGTAATGGTTGCTGTTGCAGCGGATAATTTCTTCTGTGCGCATCGTGCGCGTGTCTCAGGAATTAAGGTTTCTGGTGAGTATTGTATTCCATTCAGGCGATAACATGTATGATGAACAACTTGCGGAGCGGATTGGAAAGATTCTAAAGAAAAAGCGTGTGAAGATTGAAGAAAAGAAGATGTTTGGTGGCCTCTGTTTCATGGTGGATGGCAAGATGTGTTTAGGTGTGAACAAAGATGATATACTTGGCCGTGTGGGGCCGGATGCGTACGCAGATTGTTTGAAGCAGAAGGGGTGCTCGAAGATGCTGTTTACAGGTAGAGAGATGAAGGGATTTGTGCATGTGAAGAAAGATGTGCTGAAAACAGAGAAACAACTTGCTCATTGGGTTGATGTGTGCTTAGTTTTTAATCCAAAGGCGAAGAAGAGTAAGAAGTAGTTTACCACAGCACTACCAAAAGAGGCAGCACTAGGCAGCCCATCCCTTGCGCCCGCGCAGTTTTGAGTGCAGCGGGAAGGAGACCAACCGCTGTGCTTGTTCCCAGGACAAGTAATCCTAACCAACTCGTTCGTAGGTAGACAATCCCAACAATGAAGAGAATGACAGCAACACATGTTTGTGTGTAAGGAATTTTCGGTAGAATGATGGCGGCTTTCTTCCCGAGCCAGAGTGTTACGAGTGCAGCAACACCCGTTGCGACAAGCATGCTGCCGCCGAGCACCACTGGGTTGATTTCTCCGAGTTGCACGACGACTGCCATTGCTCCATTCCGTGCTTTTTCTATTGCGAGCCACGCTGCTAAGGAAAGCACAAAGGACGCACTGCCGAGCGAACCTATCAGCACCATAAAACCATGATCGCCCAGTTTTTGTCCTTGACTCACTAATGCGGCTGCCATCGCAGAACTGATGCCGGGAAATAGCGCTGTGATAAACGCGCCGATCGTTCCGAGAAGAGAGCCAATGATTGTTTTTCTCGGATGAAAGTCTGTATAGGGTAAGTCTTCTTGTGGCGGTATCGTATTTTTCTCTTTGATACTATACAATAATGTCGCAACACCGAATAAACCAGAGAGCATCGGCAAGAGTGGCTCTGCGAGCGGTAAACGTAATGTGATGATCCCGACGAGGCCGCTGAGTACAAAAATGAGGCCAGCCCACATGCGCTTCTTGTCCTTTAGTACGGTGAAGAATGTGAATGCGAGCAGAATCCAGAAGACCCAATGTTTTGTCGTTGTGAACAGAAACTCTAAGAGCCACATACTGGGCCAGAAGAAGAGGAAGACGAGGATCGTGCCGAAGATGCCGCCGAGCACGGTTAATTTGACCGCCATTAATCCGTGGCCGATCAGCAAGTATCGATGGCCTGGTAAGACTCCCAGGGCTGTGGAGTCGTCTGGTGCTCCTAAAAAGATTGCGGGGACCATGTCTACGAAGTTGTGGGTGATGGACATCGTGACGATGAGGACGCCTACTAACGAGAGAGGCATATATTGGATTAAGATAGGGGAAAGTCCGAGCAACACAGCTGCGACCAAATTAATATGTACGCCAGGGATGAGGCCTGTAAAGACCCCTGCGAGGATGCCGATAAGTAAGATGAGTGTTAATTCGTACATTCCAGGAGGAGTGCGCGCGGTTTTAAGTGAGTGTCGTCGAGAAATACGGAAGATTTCCGGAGAGTTCGAAAGATTTCCGGTCACTCACCAAACTCTCGGTCCAACTTCCGGATAAACGACCGGAAGATTGTAGCAGCTATTGTCACACCCATCACTAATTGTAAGGTCATGCGCGCCCATTCTTTGAAACCCCAGAAGTAGATTGTGACACCGCACGCGATAATTCCTACTACGAGCGAGATAGGAACTGCACGGAAGAATGAGCTAAAGAAGTGCTCTGAGCGTTTCTTGTGGTGCTGTAATTGATAGTACACAAACCGACGCCACTGGTTATCGCTCATCTTCACAACACTCTTCTAGACGAAGGGCGTTTAAAAACCTTACCGAGAAACAACTTTTCTGCCCCGCGAGCCCCTGCAGAGCTTGGAACAGCAGTGTTCTAATGTATTTGTACACTTTTCGCAGGCGATAAACATTTTATCACAGTCAACGAGCGCGCAGTTATGATATTTGCTGCATGGCAAGTTGCACATTGTGCACTGGGTGATGTGCTCACTTTCTTTCGAGGGATCAATGTCGATTGCACCTCGTGAGTCAAAGACAAAGCACTTGCCTTCCCAGTGTGCATCCCCGCATGCTTCTCCGTAGCGGATGATCCCGCCATGGAGTTGTTTGACATTCGTAAATCCTTGTTCTTTCATGTATGCACTTGCTTTTTCGCAGCGAATCCCGCCGGTGCAGTATGTGACGATGGGCTTCTCTTTGAATGCTTGTAACTTCTTAACCGCATCTGGCCATTGCGAGAAGAATTCGATGTCCGGCGTGATTGCGTTCGCAAATTTTCCTATGGTGCTCTCGTAGTTGTTTCTCGCATCAACGAGAATGACTTCTTCGTTGTTATCCAAAAGTGTTTTGAGCTCCGCTGGCTCAATATAGTCAGCTTTATCGTGCAATGCAGTGCTTTCTTCTCTTAAAGAAACAATTTCTTTCCTGATTTTGACTTTGAAGCGTTTGAAGGTATGGTCTTCTGTCTTCCCTTCTTTGAATGCCATGTCGGCAAATTCTTTTTTGGCGGTTAACCAAGCTTTGAACGCATTAATATCTTCATCTGTTCCTGAAACGCAGCCGTTGATCCCTTCTTCGGCGATGAGAATCTTACCTAAAAGTCCAAGTTCCGTGCCTTTCTTGATGAGCTCTTCTTTCAACACTTCAAGGTTTGCTAGTTCAGTGTACTTGTAGTACAGGATGTTTTTCATGGGAGGAGGTGCCCCATCTTTTCTTTCTTTGTCCGCAAGTATTTCTTTGCTTTACTTGCTACGGCAAGTGAAACCCGTTCAACAATTTCCAAATTATACCCTTCTAACCCGACGATTTTCTTGGGATTATTTGTTAACAAGCGGAGTTTTCGCACGCCTAATGAGCGCAACATCTGCGCGCCAAACCCGTAATCGCGAAGATCTGCTTTGTACCCGAGGTGTTCATTCGCCTCCACAGTATCTAATCCTTGCTCTTGGAGTGCGTACGCTTTGATTTTGGCAGGGAGCCCAATCCCGCGACCTTCTTGTCTAAGGTAGCCGATGACGCCGCGACCTTCTTTTGCGACCATTGCCATTGCGGTACTGAGTTGCTCGCCGCAGTCGCAACGCTCACTTCCAAACACATCGCCAGTTAAACATTCTGAGTGCATACGAACGAGAACAGGTTTGCCATCGGTGATGTTGCCCATCACGAGTGCCATGTGGTGTTCTGTGGGATCATGTT
This sequence comes from Candidatus Woesearchaeota archaeon, assembly GCA_028818155.1. GTDB lineage: Archaea > Nanobdellota > Nanobdellia > Woesearchaeales > UBA525 > UBA525. The sequence continues at coordinate 135,262 of JAPPOH010000001.1, forward strand.
TGTTTGTGAACATGTGGAGCTTGAACTCCCCGTATTTTGTAGGGAGGTTTACCACGTCTTCCTCTTCGACGAATGTTTCTCTCGTTCTTCTATATCTGATTAAATCCTGGATGGTGATAATTTTCAAGTTGTGTTTTTTTGCGAGCGCAAAGAGTTGTTCGGTGCGTGCCATCGTCCCGTCTTCGTTCATGATTTCGCAAATAACACCTGCGGGTTGCAAGCCTGCTAATCGAGCTAAATCCACTGCTGCTTCCGTGTGGCCTGCTCGTCTGAGAACGCCCCCGGTCTTTGCGATGAGTGGAAACACGTGTCCGGGCCGCGCTAAGTCTCCCGGTTGTGTTTCTTCGTACGTCAACGCTAAGATTGTGTTTGCTCTGTCTGTTGCTGAGATGCCTGTTGTGTTCGTCGGCTTGTGATCAACAGACACGGTAAACTTTGTTCGGTGTGCTTCTGTGTTCTGGTCCACCATCGGCGCGAGGTGGAGTTCTTTTGCACGTGCTTCTGTGATGGGTGCGCAGAGTAAACCGCGGCCGTGTGTCACAATGAAATTGACTGCGCCGGGCGTGATCTTTTCCGCGGCCATGATAAAGTCGCCTTCGTTTTCCCTATCTTCGTCATCTACGACGATGACGATCTCTCCTTCACTAACTGCGGTAATCGCTTCTTCGACGGTGTGGAACATGGGGATGCAAACGTTCCCACGTTTAAAAAGCCACTGGTCATGGACGCGTAAGCTATATAAATACGATTATGTTGCAGTATTTTATGGGAAACACCACGTTTAAATACACTTGTTGTATACAATATCATATGAATGTACTCGTTGTCCTTGAACAACAAGGAAAGGAAGGATACACTGTCACAGTGCCTTCTCTCCCTGGCTGCATCTCAGAAGGAGATACAAGAGATGAAGCAGTAGAAAACATCAAGGAAGCGATTGCACTCTATCTTGAACCTGATGACATTGACGTCGAAGGTGAAAAGATCCAAGTTTCGTTATGAAACATATTTCTGGAAAGGAGGTCGTAAAGAAGTTAGTGCGACTCGGATATGGGAAAGTTCGACAACGTGGCTCACACGTTCGTTTAGAAAAATTCGATGGAAAACAAACAAGAAAAATCACAGTTCCCATACATAGAGAGCTCCATCCAAAAACACTTGGAAGTATTTTGAAAGCTGCAGGAATATCAAAAAAAGAATTTTTAGAAAAATAGGACTAATATCGATACCGTTCTGGCTTGTAGGGTCCTTCAACGGGAACGTCGATGTAAGAAGCTTGCTCTGAAGTGAGTTTTGTTAACTTCACACCAACTTTCTCCAAATGTAGTCGAGCAACTTCTTCATCAAGATGTTTCGGCAATACTGTCACACCAATTTCATGCTCATTTTGCCACAAGTCCATCTGCGCAAGCACTTGGTTTGTGAAGCTATTACTCATAACGAAACTACTGTGGCCTGTCGCGCAAGAAAGGTTGGACAAACGTCCTTTCGCAAGAAGAATGATTGAGTGCCCTTCCGGGAAAACGTACTCGTCAACCTGGTCTTTAATGTTGACTTCTTTAATTCCTTCGTACGCTAACAATTGCTCAACTTGAATTTCATTGTCAAAATGACCTATGTTGCACACAATTGCGTTATGCTTCATGTTTTTCATATGCTCGAGTGTGATGATATCTTTGTTCCCTGTTGCTGTGACAAAAATGTCGGCTTCGCCAACAACATCTTCAACAGTTAAGACTTGGTAGCCCTCCATTGCAGCTTGTAATGCATTAATCGGGTCAACTTCTGTCACAACGACACGAGCACCGTAGCCACGCATCGATTGTGCACAACCTTTACCTACATCCCCATACCCGCAAACAACAACCATTTTTCCAGCCAACATGACGTCGGTCGCACGTTTAATGCCATCCGCAAGACTCTCCCGGCACCCGTACAAGTTATCGAACTTTGATTTTGTGACGGAATCATTCACATTGATTGCTGGGAATAATAATGATCCTTCCTTGAACATTTGATAGAGTCTATGGACGCCGGTGGTCGTTTCTTCTGAGACGCCTTTGACGCCTGCTGCCATTGTTTTCCAGTCTGTCTCTGCGTTCTTGAGTGCGTTCATTAATTCACGGAAGTCTTCGCCCTCGCTAGAGTAGTCTTTCTCTAGAATGGATGGATCATTCTGGCATTCGACGCCTTTGTGGATCATCATGGTCGCATCGCCGCCGTCATCAACGAGCAAGTTTGGGCCGTCCGGGAAGTTGAGTGCTTGCTCTGTGCACCACCAGTACTCCTCTAACGTTTCGCCTTTCCATGCGAAGACAGGAACGCCTGCTTGTGCGATTGCTGCTGCCGCGTGGTCTTGCGTGCTGAAGATGTTACACGAAGCCCAGCGGACTTCAGCTCCTAAGTCGACGAGTGTTTCGATGAGGACTGCCGTTTGGATAGTCATGTGCAAACTCCCCATAATGCGCGCGCCTTTGAGTGGTTTTTTCTCTCCATACTTCTTTCTGAGGGCCATGAGCCCTGGCATCTCTTCTTCTGCAAGTGTGATTTCTTTCCTGCCGAATTCGGCCAATGACATATCTGCGACTTTGTAGTCCATACTGGATCACCAGACAATTGTGGTCTTGTGAGATTTATATAGTTTTCAGTGAGAAATGTGTATTTTTCTTGCAAAAATAAGAATTTATTAGAAAATTTCCAAAATATTTATAAGAAAACAAGAAATAATGGATTGCATGGATGAGAAGGACAGGTCAATCCTCGACGTGCTCCGTCATACTGGTCGTGCTTCCCTGAAAGAGATCTCGCACAGGACAGGATTACGTCCCAGCACAGTGCACGCACGCGTGAAACACTTGGAACAAGATGGCACGATCGAACACTTCACCGTCAAGTTAGATAACAAGAAGGTGGGAGAGAATTTCATCGTGTTTCTCTTCGTGAAGACAACAGGGCACCTAGATGTTTCAAACAACCATATCAAAGAGGTCTTTGGTGTGACTGGGGAGCATGATCTATTGTTGAAGCTGAAATTCTCTGGGATTGAGGAGTTCAACGAGTTCCTCCTAACATTCAGGGAACAAGAAGTCGTGCAGGACACATTGACGATGGTCGCGACGGCGACGGTGAAAGAAGAGCTCTAAGAAATGTGCTCGATGCGGCCATACGGGGTGTCGCTGCCAACCTTTCCGCCTCTGAGTAGTGCTCGCGATGCTCGCGTTCTTCTATTCATAACATGCACTGCCTGTCCATTTACATCGAGTTTCTGCGACTCAACGCCGCTGAGGATGAAGTATACTCCTCGGGTCGTGCGCACGAGGCTACCGTCTCGTACCCAGCCATTCTGGTCACAGACTGCTCTGTGGCGAGCGATTTGAAGTGATTGTGCTGCAGGATATACTCTCTCTGCTGCTTGCGCTGCAAGTGCGCTCTGGTTGAGTGCATGTTGGTATTTGCTTCCGTCAGGATCCCTGCCTCTTTGTGTGGCTGTGTCGGCTGCATAACTGAGATTATTTGCGGTGTGTTTTCTCATGCCTAATTCCTTGGCGCAGTGTGCTCCGTATGCGGCAAGAATGTCAGCTTTCGCAACGCGTCCATTATCCATACTAAGAAGTAGTAACACTCTCTTTTTAAACGTTTGGGAGGGGTTTTTAAACCTCTGGCAACGAATCCAACCGTGCCCCGATTTGCTGCACGACTTCTGCAGCAACAAACGCGCCCAGCGCGCCGGCCTTCTCGAGCGATTCCCCTTTGAGGTAGCTGTGTAAGAAGCCTGCTGCGTACGCGTCCCCTGCGCCTGTTGAGTCAATTGCCTCGACGACGAGCGCGGGGACGTGGATCACACTCCCTTGGTGCCCAATAAGTGAGCCTTCTTTCCCGATCTTGACGATTGCGACTTCCGCAAGCTCCGCTAACTCATGCACTGCTGCTTCTGGTTGCTTGCCTGTGTATGCTTCTGCTTCGAGTTCGTTTGCTAAGAGTATGTCCACGTGTTCTTTGATGAAGCTCTCGAGGAACTCCTTGTTCGCTGTCACGACGTTTGGGTCTGATAAATCTAATCCGACTTTTTGTGCTTTCTTGACTGCTTCGAGGACTGCTGGCTGTGTTTGTGGATCTGTTAGAATGAAGTTGCTCAGGTAGAGGAATTCAATTGTTTCGGGGAGGTCTGCTTGTGTGAAGGTGTTTGCCGTGCCAAGGTTTAACGCGAAGGTTCGCTGTGCGTCTGGCGTGATGAAGGTGATTGCTCGTCCTGTGTGCCCTTCTCCGAAGATGATGTTGCTTTCTACACCGCTCTTCTTCATGGCCTCGTCGTAGTGCTTCCCGAACTCGTCATTGCCGACTTTGCCGAGGAAGGTTGTCTCACTTCCTAAGAGTGCCATGAGGCTCATGGTGTTTGCGCCGCAGCCGCCGGGAGCAACTTTCATCTCCGTGAGTGCTGCTTGGATGGTGTCCAAATCTGCTTCTGAGAAGAAGTTCCCGACGCCTTTTTCGAGGTTGGATGTTGCTAAGAATGCATCGTCCACTTGGACGAGAATATCCATGAGTGCGTTGTCGATGGCGGTGATGTGCATGGTTCACAAAAAGGTGAAATCATTTTAAGTGTTTCTACGCAGCATCCAGCGTTCTAAATTTATTTGGTTCAATGCCGCGAGTCATGTAGCTAAAAATGGACAGTTCATTGATACCTCGCTCCTGTAATCTGTCAACTTGGCTACGGATTTGCCCTGCAATCTCACGCTTATACGGACACGTTGCAAGGTGCCCTGCGCTTGCGACTTCTTTTCCTTCTTGATCGAGTTTTTGATTCAAGTTCTCCATGTCACGTGAACTGATAATACATGAGTTCTGTGTGTGCGTCACAAAATCAAGATCGTAGTTTCCTACAGAAATGCCTTCGACGATTGCGCAGTGCTCCATGCTTCTATCGAGGAACTCCATGAGGCCGAGTGCATGCAATGTTGCGAAATATCTTGCAAGATCATGTGGTTCTGCACGAACATCCCGACAGAGTTGCAAGTGATCACGGACGTACCATAAGCTCGTTGCATCGCTTCCAATCACTCGCATGTGTGGTGTAACACGAGAGATAACGCCAGTATCATACATTTCTTTGAGTGCACCAATGACTTGTGGTTCGGGAAGGAGCATAATGTTTCCATACGCTTCAGGTTCAACTGGCTCTCCGTTTGGTGAGTCATAGAATTGACGCGATGCCTCTCTGTCAAACGTATCTCCGATTCGCGGAATGTAGAGGGGCTCAACCATCTTATCCCATGAGTAAACACGCGCTTCACGGAGCACAGCGTTGTCACCGCCTTCTCCTTGAAGAAAAACGACGTTTGGTATTTTGACAAGATCTGCAATATCGAAATTCGTTCGCGGGACGAGACGGTACTCCGACCGGGATCCATCGTTGAACGCCACATTTGCCCGGAGGTTTCTGCTGGAGATATCTGTTTCCCATTCATGCTTCATTCTCGCAAGGTCGCTGGCACATGCGCCGAGTATTCCTCCTTCACGAAGTACTGCGGATATGCTTATCCGATTCTGACGAATTGCTGTGCCAAGATCTTCGTACATATAACGGAAAAGCGTTCCGGGATCAACCTCGTCGCCATTCCAGTGCAGTGTGATCTCCCTGGGCTTCCTTGTAAGGAATGAGTTCATGTCGACGGTATAGAACAGTACTATTTATAAGTTTTTCTATATGTAACTATTTAAAAGTAGTTACAAATTATCGTGAGCATATATATTTATATATAGCAGCTTGTTTTAAGGCTGCATGTGTGATAACGAAGTACAACGGATTATTGGTCTGAATCTACTTCTTATTGCGCTACAGTAAGCACGCGCCGTGAACGGTGTACGTGCTTACGTCCGTTCTCAAGGTGCTGTGCTGGAGAAACAGTGTGGGATTAAGAGTGATTCACAAAGGGGTGTTGGTGCAAGCTTGGATGAGATGGCATGCTCGTCTGACGAATTACTTGAGGAGTCATTTAAGAGTGGTAAAAAAAGGAAAGTTTAAAATAGAAGCGGCTTTTATATCTCCACGATGCAAGGGGGTCGTATAGATTTGGAGCATGCAGATATAGAGCGACGCGCTGCGATCGTTGCAAAGATTGCCCCTGATCAGGCAGCTCGCTTCCAGGATGGCAGTGAATCTCACATAGAAGACTATCGTTTCGATACAGATATGCTCTTTTTACAACATGTTCTTGAGCGAGCAGGTGTCGTGCTGCAGGAGAACACTGGGAGAAGCCATGAAGAAGAGCTTGAATTCTGGGATCGACGACACCTTCTTGACCTTGCGGAACACATAGAAACACTCACTGCACCACAAGGCGGGAGAGCACTAGAATATTTGGTAAAGCACTCAATACGGGGAGATCTACCAAAAGTGCTTTCATCAGGCGATACGTCAGACCCATATGCAACCTACAATACGCATGTACTCAAAGGATTTGAAGCAGCAGGCATAAATAACGATGTATGGATGAATCATGGCGGAAATGATCAATACTCGTTGACGTGGGAGTTAGAAGGTGGAAATTCTCTTGAGCTTGTACAATGGAAGAGGGATTTTCGCAGTGAGTTCGCGATTGGCAACATCTCTGACTGTTGTATAGGTATTAATGACTTGGTGCAGCATATGTCTTTCAAAGGTGTTCTTCTTGACTATTTCCTTGACCTCGCGATACAAGTAGCACATATCAATGAAGTAACTAGCGCAGGACCTCAGAACAAAGTCGGACAAGCATATTTTGTCGGACTCACACCAGCAGAAGCACAGTTTGAAGGTGCGATGGGAAGGCGAGAGATTCAAGAATTAGGCAGGGCATTGCTCGGTGTCACATCGGTGGAAATACATCCACGCTATGAAAATCGAGTAGAGTATGTGCCGCCAATTGTTGAAGCAATTGCACGTGAAGGAGGGTTTCGTGACGAATATGGATTCGACGCAACATTCTTTAGCACAAAGTTCTCTCAACTACCTGAGTACTTGTGCAGAAGAAAATGTGGATTGCGTGAAATGGATGGTACAATCAGAGAAGCAGCATCCAGACTTCGACAGCGTAAGAAGAGTCTCAAAGAGCAAAAGGCAGGTCTCACTGAAATAAAGGATAGAATCAGAGGAACGCAATCGGATCTGGGAAGAGTGGGGAGACTTTTCGGACGGATGTACTCGATGAGGAAGTTGGCTGTGGAGAAAATAGGCCTCTTGGCTGCAAGAGAAGATAGACTGCCATACCTTGGAACGAACTACATGGACTTGGTGCAAGAATTCAACGACTGTGGGTTCTTCAACAATAGGTATGGTGATATCAAAGTGGCTGGGTTTCCCATTCGACAAGCAGCCCTGTTTTCAGCTGTGGAAAACGTCCGAGCTGCACTAAAGCAGAAGTATGATTTAAGTCAACCAGCAATTGTCTTAGCGAAATAGCTATAACTACAACGCCGCTAATTTTCTTCTCTATTGAAATTATATATCCGACACCTTTTTAACTACCAAGAAAGACCACGCACAGGGTGTTGAGATGGAAACCTACTTGCAAGAAGCGCTCTACGCGTTCATCGTCATTGTCTTAGGCATCGTCGTCGGGAGAGTCGTCACGAACATTGTCCTCAACATCAACGCAAAAACAAAATTCTCCTCGAGAAGATCCATCCAGAAAGTCCTGCACGCATTCAGAACAGGCATCTTCCTCCTCTCCATCATCTTCGCACTCAGCATCCTGAGAGTCGAGTTCGCCAGAACACTTTGGCGACAGTTCATTGACTTCATCCCGAGCATCTTCGTCTTACTATTAGTCGCTTTACTAGGCTACGCCATCATCAGCCTCCTCTTCGACTTCGCGGCACATATCGCGATGCACTACGCGGACGATTACCTCCAAGAATTCGGGATCAGCAAGAAAACAGTCAACATCGGCCTCTTCATCACAAAAATATTCCTCCTCTTAATCTTCGCAGCAATCGCACTCCGCATCGCAGACCTCAGCGTGGACGTCGTAGACTGGGTCATCGTTGGATTAATCTTCGCATTCATCGGCTTCAACGTCATCATCGTCGCGTACGCATTCAAAGATTACCTAGCAAACTTCCTTTTGAGCGGCTACGTCTCGAGAAACATCCTCCGCGTTGGACAACACGTGAAAATCGACAACGAAGTTGGCGAGGTGATGAGCATCACAAACCACGGCGCGGTCATCATCTTCGACACTGGCTACCAGAAAATCATCCCAAACGCAGAACTTGTGCAACAAGAACTCACATTAAAACGCGTGCGATCTGACATTCACAGGTTAGAACGAATAATACCAAAATTCATCGCGCAACTCCCTGCATTCTGCGGCCCCGCAAGCACAGCAATGCTCCTGAACTTCTTCGGCTACGCAGTAGCACAAGAAACAGTCGCGAAAGCAGCGAAAACGAGAGCGCCACCCAAACGCATGATCGAGAAAGGCGTGAACTACACAGACAAAGGAAATTTCGGCAACGAGCCAGAAGAACTCATCAAGGCAGTGAGAAAACTCACGAAAGGCGCAGTCAAAGGCAAACTCATCAGGTACGACGAAATCGAAGACCTCAGCGAGGAACTCAAAGTCTGGTTCACAGAAGGAGCGCTCCCTATATTATGGTACAAGAAACCAATCCTCTTCCCAGACAAACCAAGCAGAGCAGGCCACTATGTCCTCGGCGTTGGTGTCGAGGACCAAGATATCATTATCATGGACCCGTCCAGCCAGACTGCAGGCGTGTACATGGTGAACTACGAGTTCATGGAAGAAGCGATGGCAGACCATGACAAAGCAAGAGGCTACATCGTTTTCGCAAAGAAAGGCAGCCCTGCGTACTGGCGCCTGACAGAAGGGCTCTACTACAGCAACACAACCCTGTACAAAAATCTCAGTAAGAGTTTCGAACGATACTTGAAGAAAACACTCAGAGCATCAGGATTAGTGAAAGACTTCACCTCACCGTTCGTCGAATTCTTCTTCGACAAAGACGAAGACAAGATTAAACATCTCTGGAAACCCAATTTGGGCGGGAGCCATGGCAAAAAATAAAACATTCCGCCTCGCACTCGTGGCGGAAGACCCAACAGAGAACGAGAAACTCGCAGAACTCTTCGAAAAGAACGGCGTCCACGTCACCTCGTTAAGCATCGGAGACATCGCCCTACTCGTGAAGAAAGGAGAGCCGGGCCTCGTCAGCAAGGAATTTAAGGATCTTGACGCTGTCTTCATGCAAGCACCGCCACCACTCTTACTGTTCGTTGAGCCATTTCTCAATGAACTCATGGAACGCGGCATCTACTGCCAGCTCAAACCTATTTCCTTCAACCTCCTCTGCAATAAACCGTTAATGTACGCAACACTCAACGCGAGAAACGTCCCGATACAGAAAACGACCCTTATCCCGGAAGGAGGGAACGTTGCAGCAGCACTCAAAAAATTTGCATACCCTGTCTACCTCGAAGCATTCCATGAACTGGATAAGACACAACAGATGCTCATCGAAGATAAATCACAGCTCACATCATACCTCAAGAGCATTCCGTTCACGTACGACGTGCTTACAGCGAAAGAGTTTGCGAAAGTAGACATGCATGTCAGCATCGTGATCGGGGATGAAGTCTTCACAGCAAAACAAAAATGGGTGGAAGCAGACCTCGCACACGCACAAGACATGACGAAAGCAGCATGCAAACACAAAGAGATCATTCTCCACGCAGTCAAAACAGTCGGCCTGGACATCGCGCTCGTGAAAACAAAAGGAAACACAGTCGTCGGCATGAGCGCAACATTCGACATGGAAGCATTCCCACACAACATCCATGAGAAGATCGTCGACTTTTACCTCCGGAGGCTCGGATGAAACTCTGCATCATTAGCGGACCAGAGGGAGATGATGTGAAGCAGCATTTCCTTGAGGAAGCACAGAAACTGTTTGATACAGTCGTTTACGCACCCCTCCACGAACTCCGTATTGAATGCGGAGACGGGAAGACAACAATCCTGAATAAGAACACAGACCTCAGCACGTTTGACGCAATCTATCCGCGAGTCTTCGTCCATGATTTCTTGTTCATCGAAACACTCATCGATGCGCTGGAAGAAACAGGCGTGTACCTTCCCTTCTCACTCGAAGGCTACCAAGCAACAATCCACAAATTCCTTTCTGTTGAGCGCGTCGCACGCATCGGTGTTCCTGTACCAGACTCATCACTCACCATCACACCACACGTTGCACTCGCAATGAGCAAAAAAATCGGCTTTCCTATTGTACTCAAACTCCTCCGTGGCTTTGGCGGCAAAGGTGTCATGATGCTCAAGTCAGAGGAAGAACTTCGGCCAGTCCTCGACACACTGCAAGTCTTCAACGAATTTCCGCTGTCACAAAAATTTATTCCAAATGAGGGACACGATATTCGCGCGCTTGTAATTGGTGACGATGTGCTTGGTATCAAGCGACAATCGGAAGGGACTGAGTGGCGCGCAAACGTCAGCCAAGGTGGCTCCGCAGAACTGGTTGACTTGGATGAGAACATCACAGAAATGGCGCGACAGATCGCGACGTTTCTTGGTATGGACATCTGCGGCGTGGACTTTATCGAGACACCGGATGGTCCCGTCTTTTTAGAAGTGAACTGTACACCAGGCATCTTCAAAGACTACTTCGGCAGCGGATTAGCAAAGAAAATGCTCGAGCACATTTACAACCGCGTCAGTTCAAGCAGCCCATGAATGCCATTCTTTGCAAACGCATCGAGTGCTTTCGCAGCAGGTGTGGTTCGTTGCAAAACTCGATCAAAGAACGGTTGCAAGTAGGTTGTCTCTTCATTGAGCTTTTCCAATCCTTCTTTCGCAAGTGTGAGCAGCGTGGTGATCATGCCGCGGAGTGGTTTCCCAGCAACCGTTCCATCTATTCCTCTCTTGATCGCGTCTACTCGTGCGCTTTTGATTTGTTCATGTGTGAACTGCAACATATACGCTTCGACTGCTGCAAGATTCGCAACAAGACCGAGTGCGAACGCAGCAGGTGCACAGAGGGTGTCGAGGGGTTGCGGGTCACAGCAGCGCAGTTCGACAGTGCCAAACTCAGGCTTTAAGCGTGCGTCAAACCAGAGCGTGCTATTGTGTGCGATGACATCATCGAACGTTGCGTTCAGCGTGCGTACTACGTTGTCTTTCGTCAGAGCTGTTGTTTGACCGGATACGAGGAACTCCTCAAAACGCTCGTTGTGTTTGAAGCGAAAATACTCGTTTCCTCTCTTTGTGCAAATAGGGGGGAGTGCACACATGAGTGCAAAATATTCTTCAAGTGTTGTCACACGTGGCATGATGCCGTATCTTGGTGTTGGATCGCGCAACAGATCCCAGCAGTACTCTCGGAAGGCAAGCATAGGTGTTTTTTTCTCGCCCCAGATGGGTGAATTTGCGCAGAGCGCAATACATGCGGGGGTGCACCAATTAAGTACTGTGGCAACACGTGCAGCTTCATCTGCCGAAACATCAATGTGCACTTGGTATGATGCAGTCATTGTCATATGGAGAAAATCGCCGCCAGGGAAGGATTTCTTTGAGGGGAACCAGTGTTGCAAGACAGCATTGCGAGGTGTTGGCGCAATGGACTCATCTGTCGGCACTGTTTTTGGTTGTATGCCGTACGTAAGCAAAAGAAGACCAACACTTTCTGCTGCTGCTCGAACTTCTTGAATGATTTCGTTCGCAACCTGTTTTGTTGTTGCTAATGTGGGTAGTGGCGGGAGGGCGAGTTCGATCGTTCCGGCCCCAACATCGGTGTTGAGGCGGACAGGATATTCGTAAAATTCTTTCGTCACATATGCTATGTGCCCGTGCTCTTTGTGCTGCTGCCACTGTGTTGCAAGCAGGAGCGAGATCGTCTCGTTCCACGTTGCAGCATCGCCGTTCTGATTCACCACAGGAAATTCTAATTCGAGTCCGACGCGCCGTGCTTTTTTCGGAAAGTGCTTTGTAAACGCTGCAAGCCAGTCCATACGCTGCAAAAAGAATTTCTGGTTTAAATGTACTTCTCTAACTCGTGCTTCGCTTTCTCAAGGTCTTGCTCAAAGAGGGCAGCATATTTTAGCGAGAGTTCTTGTGCAGCGCCTTGGGAGATGGTGGTTGTGTATCCTTTTTTCTTTACATCGTTGATGATGTGGTCAGCGACGGTCTCTTCTTCGTCAAGTATTTTGCCGATTGGTTTTAACAAGGGCAGGTAGTCCGAGTCAAATTCTTTGACTTCTGCCCGTGCGAACTTGTACAGGCGGTGCATGTACTGCCGGAGTTGTTTGTTCTTGAACCCCTCGTGTGCGCTGGCTGGCTGCATCTCTTCCCTGACGGTTGTGTGTGGTGGGACAAAGAGAAAGTTCCCTTCGATCTTGAACGCGTCTTTGATGTCAATGTCTGATGAGAGCACGAGTGTGTAGTCTTGCTGGATTTTTCGCAGGCAAAACTTGATCATGGTTGAGACTGCGAGGATGTTTGTCATAAAGTTCATGTCACACCCTCTGTATTCCAATGTGCCGAGTGGGTTGATCTTGAGTGGATTCCATGTGAACTTGAGCGTGTCTCTTGGATTGGTGTATGGTGTTGGGTTGATCTTCGCTGCTTCCATCGCTGCTTTCCATTTCAGTCGTCGTTGATCGAGCCGCCAAAGAAGGTCTTTGATCGTTCGCTCGTACGGTCCGAGCCCTGCTGCGAGGTCTGGTCGCTTGCCGTACTTGCCTTTATGGTATTGGACTGCGCCTCCTCCCCTGTACATTAAGAGGCGGGAGTCTTTCGCAATGTATTTTCCTTGGACGAATGGTGAGGATTGGAGGAAGCAGGTGAGTGCGGGATCCGCCGCAGTGAGAAAGTTCCAGCTGTCGAGGAGTGTTCGCTTGACTTTTGAGCTTGTTGTGTATTTGAGCGTTTTATTTTTCTGATCGAATAATCCTCGTGGGAGGGAGTAGTGTTGGTGGTAGCCACAGCATAATCCTGAGCTCTTGTAATTTTCTTCGCCGAGGATGTTCGCTTGGAGTTTGTACCAGGGTTTGTTGGTGATTTGTACTGTTTGTTTGCCTGGGTAGGTTGCGAATGGGTAGATGTGGTAGTTGTTTTTTTTGGCGAGCTTCGTGAGTTTGATGAGGTTGTTTGTGATTTCCAAGCTTGTTGATCTGAGCCTCTTGTATGGGAGGCACATCACTTCGATCATGCCTTTCGCTGCTTCTGGTGCCGCGTGGATCTTTGCTTTTTTTGCTAACGCTAAGAGTTTTCCTGAGTGATCGACCTTTCCTTGCTCGTTGAGCACGAATGTTTCCGTCTCGTAGCCCGTCATGGAGCGCTTGAGTGGTTTTTCACTCGCTTTTGTTGGAAAGTGCAAGCTCGTTAATCGTTTGACAACATCTGATGTGAAGTGTTCCACTGTTCCTAGAGGGTCTTTGAGAGGGTCCACCACGATGCTCTCAGACGGATAAGGGTTTATAAATGTTGGTTTGGGAATGCATGTTTCCACTGAAAAGTTTATATATTGAACATCGGTTCTCTCCCTATGCAGATCTGGGGTATCGATGTTGGTATAGGGCCTGAGGAGAGAGCTACAGAACATCGTGAAGCTGCTGTGGGTATTCTTGAAGCGTTTACAGATGTGCTGCGAGGTCATGATGGGTCTCTTCGTCCAATCCGATCATTTGATGAGGAGCCAGGGACACACGCATACCATCTGAGCGCTGATTATCGTGAACCACAAGAACTCACGCCAGGGCTTGTGCAAGAGCATCTTGAACGGGTAAAAAGTGTCCTAGTGGAGCCTTTTGCAATCGAAAAAGATGCGGGTGGAATGATTCGCGCAGACAGTCAGCTACTCGCTCCACTGTGGTGGTACTTTCCACATGATGTTCAGAGCACCTCGTCAGGGCAAAGCAGTGTTGATGTACGATTGAACTTGGAGGGAGTCGCAACAACAGATGAACAGAAGCAACCACTTGAGGAATTTGCCGATGCAGCGTATTTTCCCGAGTGGAATGGGAATATTCAGACAGATGGTGACCTGCATTTGCACACACGTTTTCCAAATGGAGGCATCAAATCATTCAATCCAAGATATGGAGATCAAGGACCTGTGATACAACTACGTAAATCATTCTCTGGCAAGTACGATGCGCTTATGGAGGGAAGAATTCTGGATTTTTACCAGGGTGCATTGGTGCGATTTCTAGCCGAAGATATACCTCGAACGACAAAAGACCTACCTTGTTATACAGCAAGAGCTGCATACCTTGCGGAGCAAGACAAAAGCCTCAGTTTGCCTGTGGGTCTTGAAGACGCTGTGCGCAGAAAAAGCCTGACAACAGAACTCAGCATAGCATATAAGATGGTGCACCGCACAGGCACGCTCAAAATCACTTCTTAACACTGTTGGCTCTGCGAACTACGGATTAGCTGACAGGTAAGTTATCGCAAAACCTGAAATTCGTCTATCATCCAGAGCTAGAACTTCAGGAGGTAGTTGCATAGCGGCCCGTAAGACGTTGGTATCACCTGATTCTGTGGCGGCAGCTACTGCGGTGGTGAAGAGCGGTCTTGCAGTGTCAGCACAATACGTCCCGCGTTCTAAGATTGCAGTGACGTGCTCGTACTTTCCTTTTGCAAACCATGCTACTACACTCCGAGAAAGTTCTTTCTTGAGTCCGTCTGATGCAGCTGCTGCAGCTACTTCCTGAGCTTCCTGGTGTCCAGGAAACTCACTCTTCTCATACGCTTCCACAGCTTGTAGAAATACATCTCGCTCAGTTGTACGCTTGTATTGCACAGGTACTTCATCAACTTTCCCTTCTCGCACTAACGTTGAATAAATATCTCTTGCTCGAGCGGCATCATCCATCTGGGAGATCCAATTTTCTGCAACAGCTTGTGAAACGGTTGCCCTATCTGTCATCTCCACTAACGAATCGATGACTGCATACCAAGAATCAGTCGGAAACTCCTTCTCGCGATGGTTGAACCCTTTCGCGTAGCTGCTGAATACGTTTGGTACTACTTGTTCACCTGAGATGAATCCTTCCCATGTTTCTCTGAGCGATGTCAGATCACGCGTAATTCTCGCAGGCATGTCCTCAACAGGTTGGACAGACGGAGAACAATAGGGAAAGTGTGATACGGTTGTGAATACTTCAAGGACTGCCTTGCGCAGTGTGTCTCTTGGTGTGCGGAAGAATCTTGTTTCTTCTGTATCTGTTTCGAATCGCCTTAGCGTATCTCGTGTCCGAGCACTTCTGAAGAAATCAACAACAGGCTCAACGGTGCCTGGAATCTCGAACCCTTGAAACATCCACATATGGCCTATGAGCAAGTCAGCATCATCTCTAGGGATCTGCGTACGTAGATACTCATGAAATGCATCATTCTCGAATATTTCTGCAAGGTGTTGTGCTGCGTTTTCTCTGTGGTTCCATACCTTGTGGACTCTTTTTGCTGCAGCGCGGCCTACATATTCTGTTGTTTCTTCAGGTGTCAGAGAATATTTGTCAGCGTGTGCTGCAACAGTTCTAAATTTTCCTTCTTCAGCAAGTATTTCTAACGTAGCTTTTTGCTGCACGCCCATAAGCTTCTGAAATCAGGGCCAGATTTTAAATCTTTCTGGTCACTATTGGAGAATAGAAATAGTTTGTTCTTAGCAGTGTTCTACACGACTCCCAATCACCTGCGGCCCGTTGTACGTGTCTTTCTTCCCGCGAATACGAACACAGTCAGCCTCCACTTCAAGCTGCTCAAAGAACACAACATCGATCGTCGCAGGCTGCTCAACTTTCAAAATCGTCAAATTACCACGATGCTGTACATCTACCAAGCGACCTTCAAGTAACACGGGCGTGCCATCAGCAAACGACGCAACAGCAGGAATGGGCGTTTCCAACGGCGCAACAACAATAAGCGCGTACTGTAAGAGAATAATACCCAGAGCACTCACGGAAAGTGCGATTGCCACAAGTGTTGTGTCTTGCATGAGAAAAGAAATACAATTCGCTTTAAGTGAGCTCGCACACAAAACCCGGAAGATTTCCGGAAACACAAGGGCAAACCTATATAAATCACGTGCAGCTCTTGGACGCAATGGCGGCGGGGGAATTCAAATTCAAGACGACAAAAGACTTGAAGGTAGCAGATTCTATCATTGATCAAGTTATTGGCCAAGAAGAAGCGGTTGAGGTCGTCAAAAAAGCAGCAAAGCAAAGGAGGCACGTTCTCTTAATCGGGGATCCAGGCACAGGAAAATCGATGATGGGCCTTGCACTCGCAGAACTCCTCCCGAAAGAAAAGCTTGTGGATATTCTTTCCTTCCCGAACCAGAACGATGAGAACCAGCCAGCCATACGTATGGTCAAAGCGGGCGAAGGCAGAAAGATCATGCTCAGCGCGAAAGCAGCTGGCGAGAATGTCTTTCGCAATCAAGGATTAATCATGCTTATTCTCGCGATCATCGCAATGATCGTACCGTGGTGGGTCTTTAACTCCTACACAAAGGATTACAACGCGGAAGTTGGCGCGACGATGTTCCTCGCATTCTTCATCGGCGGAATGATCTTCCTTGCAATGGCGATTCTCTTCATGAACCTTGGCAAGAAGATGAACCAGGGTAAGGTTTTAGTGCCGAAAATGATCGTGGATAATTACAAAAAGAAGCAAGCGCCATTCTTTGATGCGACGGGCGCGCATGCAGGCGCGCTTTTAGGCGATGTACTTCATGACCCCTTTCAAAGCGGAGGCCTTGGCACACCTGCGCACGAGCGAGTGGTAGCTGGTATGATTCACAAGGCACACATGGGCGTCTTATTCGTGGATGAAATCGCAACGTTGCAACCACACACGCAGCAAGAACTCCTCACAGCACTCCAAGAGGGCAAATTTTCTATCACGGGACAGTCTGAACGCTCCGCAGGTGCAATGGTGCGGACGGAAGCGGCGCCATGTAAGTTCATCATGGTCGCTGCAGGGAACTTAGAAACAATTCAACACATGCACCCTGCTTTACGCTCACGAATTCGTGGGTACGGCTATGAGATTTACATGAAAGAGACGATGCTTGACACAAAAGAAAACAGGCTTAAGATCGCGAAGTTCATCGCACAAGAAGTAAAAAAGGATGGGAAGATCCCGCACTTTTCACGGAAAGCAGCTGAACACATCGTGCAAGAAGCACGAAAACGAGCGAACAGAAAAGATCATTTAACACTCAGATTCAGAGAACTCGGCGGCCTCGTGAGAGCTGCTGGCGATGTTGCAATCGAACAAAAAGCAAAGCTCGTTGAGCCAAAACATATTGACGCAGCTCGCAAAAGAGCTCGTCCACTCGAGCAACAGATAGCAGATACGTATATCGAGAAGAAGAAAGAATATGAGGTTATCTTAACAAAAGGAAAGATTGTTGGCAGAGTGAATGGCCTCGCAGTCATGGGCGCTGGCAGCACACTCTCAGGGATTATCCTTCCGATTGAATCCCAAGTGACAGCTGGCGGGAAGAAAGCAGATATTATCGCAACAGGAAAGCTGGGGGATATCGCGAAAGAAGCCGTCCAGAACGTTGCCGCAATTATCATGTCCTACTTCGGCGAAGATATCAAAGAAAAATACGATATTTACGTGCAGTTCCTCCAAACATACGAAGGCGTGGAGGGAGACTCTGCAAGCATTGCCGTCGCAATCACCATTATCAGTTCCTTAGCAAACGCGCCAATCAAACAAGAGTACGCGGTCACAGGCTCGTTAAGTGTTCGTGGCGAAGTCCTCCCTGTTGGTGGTGTAAGCGCGAAAGTAGAAGCAGCTATTGAGACGGGTATTAAGCGCGTGATCGTACCCCACTCGAACATGCAGGATATCGTTATTGACAAAGAGAAACTCAAGAAAATCAAGATTATCCCTGTCAAGACGATCCATGATGTCGTGCTTGAGATGATTGATTGGACGGGTAAGACAAAAATCCGCGATAGGTTTAAGAAACAAAAGCACGTTCGATTAAAGAAATGAAGCAGATCCTTGTCACGCTCGGTATTCCTTTGCAAAAAGCAAAGAAGGACGCGGTGATTTCTCTCAAACTCGAGTATTACAAGAAGAAACTCAAGAAGTACAAACTGAAGCCAGTGTTTGTTTCAAGTGACCTTGGCTTTCAGAAATTACGTGAAGTGTACGAGAAATGCCATGGCGTCTTGTTCACTGGTGGAGGGGATGTTGACGCACGCCATTATGGTGAAAAGAATCACAAGAACTCGAGCGTGGGTGCACCTGGAAGAGATGAAATGGAATTCTACTTGCTAGAACGCGTGTTCTTAGAGAAAAAACCATTCCTCGGTATCTGTCGCGGCGCTCAAGTCCTCGCTATTTTCCTTGGCGGAAAAATCGAGCAGCACATTCCAGATCATAGCAAAGAGCAGCACGGCGTGAGTGAACATTTGAATTATAAAACAAAGTCAGGCATGGCGCCCGTGAAAGAAACACACGCGGTATATCTCAAGAAAAAAACACGAACCTTTGACATTATCCAGAAGAAGATCGCGATGACAAACTCATTCCATCACCAAGCGATCAAGCCGTGCAAGAATTTCGTTGTTGCAGGGAAAACGCGTGGTGGCATTATCGAATTGATTGAGATTCCTGGAAAACACTTCTGCTTTGGCGTACAAAGTCACCCGGAACGGTTAGAGGATAGCGATTTGGAGCCGATGTTTGCTGCGTTCGCAGACTCCATGAAGAAAAAAGGGTTCTTTAAGCGATAGCCGACTCTTTCTTCTTGAGAATATCGAATCGGATAATGCCTGTCAGGATAGAGATGAATGTTATTGTATCACTTGCCATGCCTGCGTATGAACCGACAAAGAAACTATAGGTAAACCAACATGGAGTTGCAAGGATGTTGAGAATGCGAATTGCCCGAGGCGCTTTGCTCCAGAACGCGTATGTTCCAAGTGTCATACCGATTCCTGGAAGAAGGCTCACAGGCCCGTTCCATGTAATAAGAACAAATACCCAGACGACTGCCACAAAAAAATACAACCACAACTTGTTATTCGCCCACGATTCTTTCGTTCGTTGTTTGAAAATGTACGTCCGCACACCTGCAACAACATTCATGAGTGCGCCAGTTGCAGCACTGAGGAGTATGTAGTGTATGAAGAAAAATATGGATGCAAGAATTTTCATCCACAGCATATGTGATCGCTTATTGAGTTGAAACAATGCAACATTACATAACAAGCCAACAAACCCAATCCCTTGTGCTAGGATCTCCATGTCACTGCAACCTCATCCGTCCGTTCGTACGGGTTGATGCCTTCTCGTGTGATGCCATGCTCATACATGAGTTGTCCTGTCCACGCAATCATTGCAGCGTTATCTACTAAGTACTGGTTCTCAGGGCAGAAGAACTTTGCGTTCCTTTCGCTACACATAATCTTACACATTTCCTGCAATCGTTTATTACAGGCGACGCCACCGCCTAACACTAATTCGTTCTTCCCAATGTGTGCCATTGCGCGTTCTGCAACTTCAACAAGCATCGCGAACACGTGTTCTTGTACACTGAACGCCAAGTCTTCTTTCTGTACTTGTGGAATGAGCCGTTTCGTGTGCGTTTCTAAGCCAGAAAAAGAAATATCCATGCCTTTCACAGTGTACGGGAGCTCAATGAACTCACTTCCGTTCAAGGCTAATTGCTCCACTTTCGGCCCGCCAGGGAAGCCAAGGCCTAGGTTGCGAGCGAACGTATCAACGAAATTCCCGATGCCGATATCTAATGTCTCGCCAAAGACGCGATACTTCCCTTCATCGTACGCGATAATCTGCGTGTTCGCACCACTCGCGTACAAGAGCACAGGATCTGCAGCATCAGTCACTAAATTTGCAATCTCAAGATGTGCAATACAATGATTTACTCCTACTAAAGGCAAGTCATACTTCATGGACAGCGATTTTGCTGCTGCATGCCCGATTCTGAGTGCGTGCCCGAGTCCGGGCGCATTACTATAGACGATAAGCGTAATATCTTCCATCGTCTTCCCTGCCTTTTCCAGCGAGACATCAAGCACCTTCCGGTAGACTTCTTCATGATGGAGCGCCACTTTCACAGGGATCATACCGCCTTCCTCTGTTGTGTACGAGTCCGTCACGTTCGAGAGGATCTCTTTCCCGTCGATAATCGCAATCCCGAACGTGTGCGCCGTACTTTCAATACCGAGTGTGACCATGCGTGACAGGAGCGCCATCGTATTTATAAAGCTCGTGGGAGTTCCACTTTAATGCGAGACCTCGACGAGGATGACCCAGTCGAAAGTTTCTGGAGTGACTCTATGATTTCAGCTTCGCCATAGTTCTTCTCTCTTGGATTGCAGTACCAAGAATCGCGGTCGTCGTCGTTAAGAAGACTAAGAGCAGGACGATCTCAGCGAGGTGCGGGATATTCACGCCCGCCTCGATAGAGAGAAACGCGACTAACGTGCTCGTGACACCTGAGGCTACTAACACAGTCCGAATGAAACGCGCCTTCTTGAAACTTGGGTGCACTCGCGTCATGAACACACAGGAGAGATATCGTGCAACGAGTTCAGCAGCAAGCACACCAAGCGCGAGGTAGATAACCCACCAGTTTTGCAAGACGCTCAGGTCAAAGACAATTCCTAAGAGGACAAAAAAGAACGTTCTAATTAAGAACGTGAACTCTACATCTGTTTTCTTCATCGAAAAGACATCTCGTTCCACGCCCTTGAATAGTTTCGCGCGCACACGAAGCTTCTGTACCACAACATCATGATTGCCAAGCACAAGGCTGAACATCATAATGGTGATCGCGCCATTCAATGCGAGCGATTCTACGCCTGAATAAATCATGAGTGCAACGCCGAGCGTGAAAATATACGAGAGCTTATTCCCATGTAACTTATACGCGTACAAGAAGACCCAGCACACGCCACAAATCGCGCCGACAACAAGCGAAACAACAAGCTCGTTGAACAAAATCTGCGCGATCGCACTTCCTGTCATCGCACCCGGTTTGATGACTGCCAGCAGAATGCTCCCGCCAGTAATCACAGTGAGGTCATTCACCACTGACTCTAATACTAACAGATTCTTCGTGTCAGTATCGATGAAATCTTTGCTGATCTTTAATTTCTCAACCAAATGGGTGATGGTCACGGTTGTTGTGCCACTCCCGATGATGCCGAGAAACAACCCATACAGTACTGGCCATTTGAACACGTACACGACCGTGAGCGTGACTGTGAGGAGTGTCATCCCAAAAACGAAGAGTGTGAACAAGGAAGCGTACCACGCGTTCTTCAACGTCCGATACAAGTCAAGGTTCAACCCACTGTTCAAGAGCACAATAATCAGCGCAATGGATACAAAGAATGTGATGTTCTCCAAGAACAACTCGCGAGGCACCCACCCGAGAACAGGGCCGATGAGCACGCCGATCACAATCAGAAAGAGTGATTCAGGAATTCTCGTCCTACGAAAGAGCATATTCCCCACTACGCCGACCAGAATGATCAAACCAAGTATGGGGAGTCCTTGTTGCATGTTATTTCTTCATTTTTTTTATCGTTTCAACGAGATCCATGGGGACCACAACAACAGTATTGCTCGCAGTTGGCCCGAGGCCATCAAGCGTCTGTAAGGTTCTGAGCTGCATCGCCCCCCTGTGCTTCTGCATGATCGTTGCTGCTTTTCCGAGGTTCTTTGCTGCGATCGCATCGCCCTCCGCTTTGATGACGGTTGCTCTCTTTTCTCGCTCCGCAGCCGCTTGCCGCGACATTAACCGCTTGAGGTCATCAGGCACTTCCACATCTTGTAGTTTGATGTGATCGATGGCCAAGCCCCAACCTTTCGTCTCGTTCCTGACAATTTCACTGATTTGCTTGCCAATCTTCGCTCGTTCAGATAGTACAGAGTCAAGCGACATGCCACCAACGACATCTCGCAAAGCAGTTTCCGCAAATTGTGCAATCGCGTACTCGTAATCTTGCACTTTGAGCACTGCATCTTCCGGCGTGTTGACTTTGAAATAGATAACACCATTCACGCTCACCGGGACGTTGTCAACAGTCATGATCTGCTGCTTCCGAATATCGATTGTCCTGAGTCGTAAATCGACACGTTCCATAGATTGAATGATCGGAATAACGATCTTTAACCCTGGCTTGTATGTGCCAGTATACTTGCCAAGTGTCAAGATAACGCCGTTCTCATATTGTTTGAGAATCTTTATCGATGCGATAACAAGAAGCCCGATTGCCCAGGGAATAAATGTCAAGACCATGAAACCACCCAGAACGTCCATAAAGAGAACCGTTTAAATATCTTTGGAACGAGTACATTTATATAGCACATTCTCGGGCATAACGCTGTGAGGAGTGCTGTGTTGGTGGGGTGCATTGTATTGCTGTTCATATTCGTATCGCAACAAGCGACAGCAGCATATTTCGGCTGCGAGTTCAGGAGCACTGCATGTCTTGCGAATGAAACACGCCTCGTGTACGTAAATTCTTCAGAAGCGACAACACCGAACAACACACATGCACAACTCGCAAATTTTTCTGGTGACACGTACGAATGGCGCGTCTGCTGCTCGACAGATGCGTTCAGAACGATGGAAAGCTCCTGTCTTGGCAACGGCATTGCGATTGTGAACCTTGAAGAAAACACGAGTAGTCATGTCGAGGCGGGCAACATGTCGAACTACGTGTATAAGGCGTGCCTCAACGTGACCTCTGGCACTGTGGCATGTGAATACCCAACAGGATCGTGCAGCGGAGGCTATAGTGAAGTTGCGAGTATTGCTTCATCGGAAACTGCAGATGCGAACTTGACGAACACACACGTTGCGGAGCCAGGGTACTTTGATCGACAAGTGTGCTGCCAAATTGGTGGACAGAACGCACCTGTTGTTGCGTGGGTGAATCTTTCTCCGATTAACTCGACGACGCGCGATGACTTATTCTGTTTGAATGGAACAACAACTGATGCAGATGGGGATAGCGTGACCTTACACTACAACTGGTACAGGAATCAGACGAGCATTACTGTCTTGAACTTGCCGATGGACAATGATGGTGGGATAACGCATGACATTAGCGGATTTGGGAATGATGGGACTGCAATGAACACTACAACATTCTTGCCAACTGGAGGACAGGTTGGCGGCGGATTTGATCTTGGAGAGTATGGTCATATAGAGGTCGGAACGGATCCAACATTGAATCTTTCGAATGCATTCACAATTGTTGCCTGGGTTCGACCAACAACAGTCTCGAATACACACGCAATCGTTGGAAGCCAGGATGGATATTTGTTCCAGCTGCAAAGTGCAGAGTTTCAATTTTGGCCAAACGTCGATGAAGCAACAATTCATTCGTCAGCGATCTCATACACAGCAAACTCGTGGCTACATGTTGCCGTTTCCTATGATTACGGAACCGGCGCATACGCATTCTACCTCAACAGCTCACAGGTTGGTAGCGGTACTGCAGCTCGAACAGCAAATGATCCAACAGTTATTCGAGTCGGCTCGTATAGAGCAAGTAGCCCTAGATACTTCAACGGCACCATAGATGAAGTGATCATCTTCAACAGAACACTCTCCGCAACAGAAATCACAACACTCTACAACCACAACAACCAATATTTTAATGGGACAGACATCGAGCGAAATGACATCTGGAACTGCTCCATCACACCAGTGGACTCAACAGGACTTGATGGCGCAACGGTCTATTCCAATCAAACGGTTGTCTCTGGCTCCCTCCCACTCGTGCCAACACTCATCTACCCACTCAACGGCAACACGTCAGTCTTCGAACGTGTTATTGATTTCAACTGGACGACGTCTGACGAACGTGACGGTGACACTGTAACGTATAATTTCAACCTCACAATTGAAGCGGGGGCGTGCTCCATCGAAACGGAACAAACAGGTATCTCTGACAGTAATTACACAGACGGACCGCTCTGCGTGGACCAAGTGTACTCGTGGAACGTCACAGCATGCGATGACCAGGAAGGTTGTAACAGCGTCAGCACCACATTTAACTTCACGATCGCAAGCGTGTGTGCGATGACGCTTATCAACAACAACACGGACTTCGGAGACCTCTCCTTGAACCAGGAGATTACAACTGATGACTACACTGTGCAGCCGTTCCTCTTAGAGAATACGGGGAACGTACATCTGAACGTCACATTAAATGCAACAGGTGGCCCCCTCTATAGTTCAGTCGGCTTGAACAACGATGCGTTCTCCTTCAAAGCAGAGGAAAACGAATCTACCGCAATGAACGTTTCCGGATCACAAACAACATACACTCCCGTTCCAAACACATTCACACTTGTGATCAAACAGTTAAACTACACAGACACAGCAGACGTCGCGGCAATCCATATTAATCTCACAGTACCGGGAGACGAGCCCCCTGGTGCGAAGGAAACAGACATTGTCTTCAGCGGGGTGGCATCATGAAACGCCTCACACTCCTTCTCATCACACTCCTCTGCCTCTCGAGTGTCCATGCGCTTGGCATTACGCCCGCGAAAGTTACTGTGAGTCCTGAAAAGCAAGGATTCACACTCACCCCTCTTGACATCGGAGATGGCGTGCTCTCTGCTCGAGTAGAAGGACCATACGCCACATCAATCGAACTGGAACTTGCGGATAAGATTACGGGCAGATTCATTCCGAACGAGAACATTCCGCCGGGCGAACACGGCCACAAGGTCATTCTCACTGTAACGCCGGACGAAACAGCGGGCACGGTGGGAGGTATTGTTGAAGTGGCGAGTCTTGTTCGTATGATTGTGCCACGAGGCGATGCATTCCTTCAGGCGGACTGGACACTCAATTATGATGAGAACGCGCAACATGTGCTCACAACAATCATGCTTGAAAATCTCGGGGAACAACAGGTTACACCTGCCAACGTCACCGTCACGATTGGCAGAGACACAATCACGATCAACCCACAAGTAGTGGAACCGCTCGCATACGCAAAACTCACGGGCATCATTGGTGAGCAAGAACCTGGGGAATACACAACAACACTGGAAGTACTCTACAATGAGCGCACGCTACGTGAAGAAAAGAACGTTGCAATCGGACAACCATCGATCAGTATCGAAGACATCCAGTACGTTGACGAAGCAGGACTCATCAAACCCATCGATGTTACAGGAAGATTGTACTGGAATCGTGCGCTCGACGGAACCATAACACTCGATACAACGCCACGAGTCACGGAACCTGTCACAATTGATGGGCAGTTCACACAGCGCGTGTATCTTGATACGAGTGAGACGGGAGAGCCAGAGAACATCACTGTTACAGTCACTGTTGGCGGGGTGACAGCAACGAAAACCGTGCAGACTGCAGATATAATCATCGCAGCACCGCGAAGCTGGATCATCCCCGCGCTTATCGTGCTTATTGCGCTCCTTATGGGTCTCATTATGTGGAAGAGCCGAAACGTATATAAACACTAAGTAACGTGATCTACTTGTGGGTGATGGCACCCTTGGTGGTATTGGATGGAAGAACTTTCAAACAGAGTCATAGCGGTTTTACTTGTTGTCTCAATGGTAGTATCGTGTTTCGGTATTTTCGCAACGTTCACAGGTTCCCCGACAGGGTTTGCGTTGGTGGATACGGGGAAGACGAATTTTTCGATTTCGACTGCGTTGTCGATTACGTTTGAGAATGCGTTGGTGCCGTTTGGGTCTGGGTATGTGAATGGTTCGTATACGTCGTGTTCGATGGGGACGAATAATTCGCCGCCGAATCGGTCGGCGAATTCGGGGTGTGTTGATTTTAATGGGTCGGTGCATGAGGCGAATTTGACGATTACGAATGATGGGAATCTTGTGGCGAATGTGTCGTTGAATTTTACGGGTGATGCTGATTCGTTTATTGGTGGTACTGGTGGGTTGAATAGTTATCAGTATGAGGTGTCGAATGTGAGTGGTGAGGCGTCGTGTACGACGTTGGGGAATGGGTCGTCGTTTCGTGAGGTTGCTGATTATGATGTGAATGGGACGAATGCTCGTGTGTGTACGGGGTTGGATTATCCTGATGGGCAGGATACGATTCAGGTTGGTGTGTGGATTCAGGTGCCGGAGGATGCGACGTCTGGTGAGCACGCGTCGACGATTACGGCGATTGCGTGTGATGACGGCTCGTGTTGAGAGAGATATATATGGAAGAACGAAAAGATATTTCATCGAAGACAATTCTCGTACTTGTCGTTCTGACACTCACCGTCTCATTCATTAGTGCCTGGGTGAGTTTTTCAACGACACTCACAAGTCCGCCGACACAGGAGAGTGTGTATGCGCCATCTTCCTCACAAGGGAAGGTGCACTTCGTTATTAACGATCCGAGCCGAGCTGAGCCGCGCATTGATGGTGCGACAGGCAAGGTTGCCTTTACGATAGAAAAGTGAAGCGCGCGGTTCTTTTTGGTATTCTTGTATTGTTCCTCCTACAAGGAGTTACTGCGGTGGGGTTTGCGAACCTCCCCGCGAATCGAGAAATTATCTATACGCCAGGTGGCACCGTCGATATTCCATTGTATTTCATCAGCACAGGATCTATTAAAGCATCGGTCTCATCACCGAACGTAGGTGACCCTTCGACGCTTGGAACACCTGAGGACAATAATATTCTTGAGTATGTAACGCTGAGCGACCCGAACCCGGGAGGACACAATCGTGAGGCAATGCTGCATTTCTCATTCCCCCAGCAGTTTAAACCAGGCGTGTACTTTGTTGATGTACACGTCGCTGATATTCCTCCAGAAGGCTACGAAGCAACGGTGAGTGCTGTTGCATCGGCGAAACTGAGGCTCACTGTTCATGTACTGACAAACGAGAAGGTGATTGAAATTGGAAAGCCATACGCGCCCGCCACTGTTGATGGCGTTGACGCGAATGCAACGATTACCGTCACAAGTCGTTCGTTAAGCAATATTCAGGATATGTACGCGATGGTTCGTGTCTACGATGACGGTGTGCTTGTTGCACAACAGGAGACACCACACACATCTCTCCAGTCACTGGGTGCTGTGCACCTGTTCACCACACTCCCAACGGCAGCGCTTGCGGGCGGTGAGTATGACGTGAACGCAACGGTGCATTTTGATGGCCTCTCGCAAGAAACACAAACGTCTATCCTGAAAATTGGCACGCTCCATGTTGATGTTCGAGATGTAACGGACATATTCATCTACAATACGACAAATAAATTCGAGTTTACAATCGCGAACCAGTGGAATAGAGAGCTACAAGATGTCTTCGCAGTCGTCACGTTCGGCACACAGGAAAAGAAAACGGCTAGCCTGGATATTCCACCATTTCATGGTACCCCATTCGAGCTCTATTTCGACAGAGATCCGACACAAGAAGGCACGGTTCCGGTCACTATTGCTGTTACGTACAATGATTATGACCCTGCCACAGGTGAATACGTGAATAAAGAGGAGACATTCACTATCCCTGTTACCATCGTCTTGCCTGCACAGGAAGAGACGCCACGCCAATTGAAGAGCACATTGCTCGCCGTCTTTATGGGCGTCATTGTTGTTCTCCTCCTCATCATTATACTCCTTTTCCTTAAAGGAAGGAAGCCAGAGCACAATGAACCAGCACACCAAGAAACACTTTCGCACTACGAGTAGCATCGCGATATTGCTGGTATTTGCACTCGCACTTGGCGTGCTCGCAGCAAAGCTTTTGTTTACACACTGGTATGTCCTCGACCAGTACGAGATCCCTGTGCAGTTCAAAGTTGTGGCCGGACCACATATTGGTTTTGACGTGAACAACTCACTGCTCATCTTCGGAAAGATTCCACAAGGCGGATCTGGTTCACGATCAGCAACGCTTGCAGCATCGGTTCGAGCAACTGCGGTGATACAGAGCGATGTGCCATGGCTCGAGCCGTCTGTTGACAAAGTGGCGTTGCTTCCACACCAAGAAGAGAATATTGGATTCACTGTTCGCGTTCCTGGCAATGCAACACCAGGTAATTATACGGGCAGTGTCCGCATTACGTATGTCAGACGACTCATATAGGTACTTTTATATACGAGTGATAATGGTGTTACGTTGTGGTACATGTTTCAAATAACACGCTCGCGCTTATGTTAGTTGCAGCGGTTGCAGTATCTGCATTCAGTGCGTGGTGGAGCGCATCAAACTTAGTTCCTCTTGAACAAGGGCCAGTAGGATATGCGTTGGTGGATACGGGGAAGACGAATTTTTCGATTTCGACTGCGTTGTCGATTACGTTTGAGAATGCGTTGGTGCCGTTTGGGTCTGGGTATGTGAATGGTTCGTATACGTCGTGTTCGATGGGGACGAATAATTCGCCGCCGAATCGGTCGGCGAATTCGGGGTGTGTTGATTTTAATGGGTCGGTGCATGAGGCGAATTTGACGATTACGAATGATGGGAATCTTGTGGCGAATGTGTCGTTGAATTTTACGGGTGATGCTGATTCGTTTATTGGTGGTACTGGTGGGTTGAATAGTTATCAGTATGAGGTGTCGAATGTGAGTGGTGAGGCGTCGTGTACGACGTTGGGGAATGGGTCGTCGTTTCGTGAGGTTGCTGATTATGATGTGAATGGGACGAATGCTCGTGTGTGTACGGGGTTGGATTATCCTGATGGGCAGGATACGATTCAGGTTGGTGTGTGGATTCAGGTGCCGGAGGATGCGACGTCTGGTGAGCACGCGTCGACGATTACGGCGATTGCGTGTGATGACGGCTCATGCTAATCTTTAAATAGTCTGTTCTCGACGAGAAGATCGTATGAGGAAGCTCTTGCTGTCGCTCACTATCATTGCACTCGCGCTCGCACTCACAAGTCTTTCACTCCAACTTTTTTTCTTGTCGGGTGTGCAGGAATATCGCATCACTGCGCGAGCGTCAAGTACAGGTATTACGAATTTCTGTTTGAATCATCCTCCTACCATTACTGTGCCGTGTAATGCGTCACTCACCCAAGGAACGAACTATGCGTGTCAGCTCATTCTCAACGGTTCTGACGTAGGAGATACGGCCACTGTATCGTACGTGTACCCGATGGAAAACACAACACTCGCAGTGAACGCGAGTGGTGGGATCAATTTCACGCCTGTGAATGATGATGTGGGAGTGCATACAATAATTTTTGTCGCATCAGATTCCACTGTGTGTACGAATAATCAGACGAATGCAACATTTGTGTTCAACGTCTCGAACATCAATGACCCCCCTGAACTTGCATTTCCCATTCCTGACGTTTCCTTTGCATCAAATAGCACGCTGGCAGCATTCTTCTTGACGAATTACTTTGTGGACCCTGACGGAGACCCAATGACGTTCACGAGTTCGCAACCGACAGGTATCACTGTCACTATTCTCAACAATTCAGAGGTTCAGTTCACAAGTAACGCTTGTATTGAGAATGAACTTATGACATTCACTGCTATAGATCCGTACAATGCGTCCGGGAGCAGCAACTCTGTCTCAATCACCGTCACGTGTGAGCAGTCATCAGTAACGCAAGGAAGCGGTGGTGGCGGTGGTGGCGGTGGTGGTGGCGGTGGCAACATCAACTTGTGTCGCCCAGATTGGGAATGTGATGATTGGCTTCCATGTACGCCGATGAACATCCAGTGGCAACGCTGCTACGATATGAATGGGTGTGAAGGGCAGAAGCACTTGAAACAAGCGTGTGTCTATGCTGGGCCGCCAGTATCGTGCGAGGAGAACTGGCTCTGCAGCGACTGGGGAAATTGTTTCATTAATGGCACCCAAGAACGAGACTGTGAAGATCTTACTGAGTGCGGGACAGATATCGTGAAACCGCCGGAAGTACAAGAATGTGTGTACATACCAACCTGTAATGATGGCATTCAGAATGGCGATGAGGAGGATGTTGATTGTGGAGGTTCATGTGCTGCATGTGCAATTCTTGAGAGCCCAGCAGTAGTTGATGAAGATGCACTTGCGCTGTGGCTGATTCTTCTGATCATTCTCGCAATTGTGCTCACTGCGGGGGTTGCAAGATACTATAAAGGGGAGATTGCGCAGCTACTTGCAGCTACGAGCTTCTTGCTCAAGCATAGAGCGTTCAAAGACCTCCTCTTGAACGCAGCACAGCGAAATTCACTCTTTGAACGGTTGCAAGTATTCGAGCAGCTTCATGATGGGGCGCGCCCAGAAATGGTGTATGATACACTCGCGACGATGATTCGCGGCTACATACGGGATGCGCTCGGGCTGCCACTTGAAGCGTTGCCTGAGGAAGTTGCAGCAAAATGTAAAGAGTTACACTTGCAGAAGGAAACAACTGCGATGATCACAGGGTTAGTGACGAAGCTCGAGCCGATGGAACAAGAAGACCTGCACTATGATGAATTCTTTGTGCTCGCGACGGTGGAGCAGCTCCGCACGACTATCTGTTTGACGTCTGAGTACGCGCAGACGGAGATCATGCGGCCGATGGAGAACGTGGCGATCGCTGAAGATATGAGTTTTTATGATGAAATTTTCGCGCACACGGTGAATATTCTCAGGGCGGTCCAGTTCAATCAGGTGGATGCTGCTCGTGCTGAGTATGTGAAGATGGTCTCTCGGTACGATGCCCTGACTGACATGGAGAAAGAGGAGATCTACCCAGAGTTATTGTGGGGCTTTAGTGTGACGAAGTTTCAGAGTGAGATTGTTGGGAGTAAAGTTGTTGCGAAGGGTTGATTATTTGTAGTCTCTGATGTTTTTCCAGTAGTGCACAAAAATTAGGGCTTTTTTATGCACACTTGTTTTTTCCACAACCTTTTTAAACAGAAAGACACTTAGTTGACTTAGTCCTCTTATAGGATATAGCTAAATAAGCTAATTTAGCTTACATCCTCGACGACAGACACCATGGTGAACATTAATATCGAGCTCCCACACGAGCTCCACAAACGACTCAAATTGGCAGCGGCAACAGAGGATACGACCATCAAAGAGCTCTTCGTCCGCATGCTCGCGGACGGGGAGCATGGTCAACATTAACATCGAGATCCCGGACGACCTGCACAAGCAGGTGAAGCTTTCTGCTATCACGAATGATACAACGGTCAAGGACTACATTATCAAGCAACTTGAAGAACGATTGGAGGTGCGGCAATGAGAAAGGCACTCCTCTTCCTCGGCATCGCACTCATCTCACTCGCACTCTTCGAAGCACTGCTCCTCACAGGACCTGACTGGGCGCCAAGCACAGCGTTCACAAATGATACGCTTAATTGCACCTGGACAAACTCCACAGATACAACAGCGCAGAATATTACTATCTACAACGGTTCCTCTGTCTACAACACCACGTACGAGAATGCCAGCCTCGTGAACTTGAGCGCAACAGCAGTCGTCGCAGCATCTGAAACGCGAAAAGGCGAAACGTGGATCTGTAGTATTACACTCTATAACGATACAGCAAGCACGCAATCGAACGCAAGTATCACTATTACGAACTCGATTCCGACAGCAGAAGAGCCTCCAGGTGGTATCTTCAACGAATCAAGTGCTGATGTCGGCTTCCTCGTCCAGATAGCTGAAGACTCAAATATCACGATCGATGCGAACGCAACGGACGCAGATGGAGATACTATCACGTACCTCCTCACTGATGAGTTCTGTACAAGACTCAGTAGCACAGAAGGAACATACGCCTGTGCACCCACGTTCAGCGACCTGAGCAACAATCAACCAACAGAAGTGAACATCACCTTCTCCTTTGACGACGGACAGAACGTCGGTGGAAGAAAAATCACGTTCAACGTCACCCCAGTCAATGACGAACCAACAGCAACACTCGCTGATCAGACAACAGCAGTAAACGCATCGCTCAACTATACATTTACGGCTGCAGACGAAGAAAGCCACTATCCACTCAACGTTTCACTTATTGCACCGGCAGAGGTGAGTGATAAACTCAGTATTGCAGCATTGAATGCCAATGGCACGAGTGTCAGCATTTTCTACGATGGAAGCTTCCCTGACTTCAGCGACGTTGGCCTCCATACGATTACAGTGAACGTGACAGACAACCAGAGCCTCAGCGGATTGTATAATTTCACGCTCAACATCACTGCCGTCGGCCGCGTACCATACTTCACGAACGTCACGGATGCAGGACCATATAACATCACACAAGATGAGTTCATCCAAATTAACATCACTGCAAACGATCTTGACGCGAACACGACAATCGTCTTTACTGATGATAGTACATCATTAGCTATTGTCACAGTAACGAGTGAAACAAACGCAAGTGACGCATTCGGACAAATTAATTTCACACCAACAAATGACGATGTTGGCATCTATAATGTCACCATCACCATCACAGACGCAGAATCACTCACGAACACAACGATTCTCGAGTTTAATGTAACAAACGTCAATGATGCACCTGTGGTGAATGAGTTAAGCTTCAGCAGCGAAAATACGCAGAACAATCAAAATAGCAGCAATCTCACAGGGTATGCAAACGCACTCTTCATTTACGACGTGAACGCGACAGATATCGACGTTATTCATGGGGACACGCTCAATTACACAGACAACACAACACTCTTTGACATCGACCTTACAACAGGACGCATCAACTTCACACCAAACAACACAGACGTTGGTGTCTACAGCATCAATATCACTGCAACAGACACAGCCGGCGTAGCAGATTCGCGTGTTCTTACACTCACAGTTAACGCAAACAGCCCACCATTTTTCAACGCAACACTGCCGCAACTTAACTGTACAACAAAAGCACTCTGTGCATTCGACCTCGGACTGTACACAGACGACCCTGATGCGGGAGATAACATCTCTCTCTTCGCAATCGCATTTAACGGCTCGAACATCAGCACATTTGCATTCAACGAGACAACAGGGCTGATCAACTTCACAACAGTAAAGACAGACATTGGAAACTACACGATCAATATCACCATCACAGATGGTTTCGGCGCAACGAATAGTAGTGAAATGAACATTAGCATTAACAACACACCAGAAACACCCAATATCACGCGCTACAACTTTAGCAATGAAACAATCGTTGAAACACACACATTCGCGTTCGAACTACAAGCAGAAGACGATGATTTCCTCGTCGTAGGCGAGGTCGTGAACTTCACCTCAAACTTTAGCCTGCCACACACGATCAGCGCTCTCGCAGCAGTAAATACAACTGCACGGGCACTCTTTACCTTCACACCTGCTGATGGGACTGCAGGAAGCTACACGATTTCCATCAACGCAACAGATGCATTCGGATTAGTCGGACAACAAGTGTTCACGTTCGACATACTTGCTGACGTCCCACCTCCAAATATCAGCCAGATCACGCCGTGGAGCAACACGTCCGGTTTGCAAACAACCTTCAGAAACACAACGGATGCCGAATTCTCTAGTGGCAGTGCAACGGTCGACATGCAGGAAAATACCACTGTGAACTTTTCGACGGTCGTCATTGACACGCAGCCAGTGACGTATGTGTGGACGGTCAACGGCACGCAAGTCGCAACGTCAGAGAATTATACAAGGACATTCGACTTTTTCTCAGCAGCAGAATATGAAATCGTCGTGAACGTCTCCAACGACCGGCTTGAAAGTAGCCGTTTCACATGGAACGTCAACGTGTCAAACGTGAACAGACTTCCTGAACTACAAACAAACCTCAGTGATTTGTCCGTCAATGGAACGCTGACAGACCAGGATTATTTCACCATTGGACCAAGCAACACGAACAGGTTCTTTGACCCAGATGATGACCTTGACAGTAACGGGACAATAGATGGAAATGAAAATAACTCACTCATGTTCGAACTCAACGACGCATGCTCGGTCGCCACAGTCGCAATCTCAGGAGCAGATATCACAGTGACAGGAACAGCAGTGGGATCATGTAACGTCACATTTAACGCGACAGATACCGCTGGCGAAACGCTTGAGAGCAACACGATAACGATAGACATTACTGAAGTAACCGAAGGGGAATCAGAAACAGTCACCACAACATCGAGTAGCGGTGGTGGCGGCAGCGGGAGTTCTGCTGCAACATTCATTCCTATCACGAACCAGCGAACAAAGCCTGAAGCATTCAAATTAATCGCGCCAAAACTCATTACGGTGTATGAGAATGATTCACTCACTATTCCAATCGTCATCAATAACACGTGGCGCGACAAACTCAAACACGTACAACTTGATGTGCTAACAAACGATTCCGTGATGACAACATCATTTGACACTAACTTCTTTGAAGAGATACCAAAGAACGAGACACGAGAAGTACTGCTCACAGTGGAAAACTACAGGTTGGGTGAAAACTACGAAATCGTTGTCCGAGCAAACGTATCGGAGCCTGTGTACGAAGATGAGGCAATCATTTTGCTCAACAGTCTCGAGCAAGCACACGACGGAGATGATGTGGACGTCAAAGTAACATTCGCGAACGATCTCCTAAATCAACATCCTGAATGTCAAGAGTTGAACGAAGTCTTGAGTGTCGCAAAGAAGAACTTACAAGAGCGAAATATTGAGATGGCACGGTTACTTGTTGATAACGTGATCAACGGGTGCAAGTATCTTGTGAGCACACAGCAGCGCATTGAAGAGAAACCATCAAAAATCAAGCCAGTGATCACGATAGAGAGCTTATCGTTGCGAACGCTCATGTGGTCACTTCTCGCATTCGTTCTGCTCGTGAGTGTGGCATTCCTCCTCTACTATCACTATAGCTACAAACCGGAGGAGGATATCTGATGCGCATCATGCTTATCTTCTTAACATTGGTGCTCTGTACTGCGGTATTCGCACTACCTCCTCCGCCTGCAGTGCCAGCACCACCATCATTTTCTGATGTCACGCTGTCGGTGGTGGCAGATGGAACAGTTGTGATCAATGTGAGCAATGTAGGAGCAGCAAAGCTCTATTGCTTGCTTGGAATAGATACGACAATACTCCAAAACTTGTTCCTCGCTCTCCCGCCGCTCGCAGACGAGGTGTTCATACTCGAAGCAGGCGCAACAGCAGAGTTCCAGCAGGATCATGAACAAGGGGATTATGACGCGGAGGTCGTCTGCTCTGAAGACATAACATTCGCTGACGTTGGCGAGGTCGAGTATGATATGGTAACGTTCACAGCAGGCTGTACTGGCGCTGTAGGGTCATGCGGGACAAGCACGCCACCAACAGCATGTACGGCTGATACAGAATGCCCAGGACAGGTCTGTTCTGCTGCGGGGGAGTGTGTCGCGTGCGTACTGCATGCACATTGTCCTGCAAACGAGAGATGTATTGCACACGAGTGTGTGACAATCGCACGTATTACCATACTCGAGCCGGGAAACGTATCTGATGAGAACGTGACCGTCTCATTTGTGCACGATTCAGCAACAAACGGCACGTGTACAGCACGTGTTGATAACACGGAACAGTTCAGCGAAGTTGTCAATCAGTGGACACTTACAACGTTCTCGTACATGGAAGTCAACGGAAGTCACGAGCTCAACGTATCGTGCGCCGGAACAACGTGGCTCGCTGAAAAAACAGCGACGTTCACAGTGCAGATAGCACCGAATATAGTGAATGACACAACAAACACAAGTACGAATACGACTGGGAATACGACCACAAACGTGTCGACGAATGTGAGTACAAACACGAGCACGAACGTAAGCACAAATACAAGTACGAATGTGACGACGAATGTGTCAACGAATGTGAGTACAAACACGAGTACGAATACTACGGTGAATACAACAACGAATGTGTCAACGAATGTGAGTACGAATACAACAGCCCCAAACACAACGAACGTTACATACAATCCACAGCTCGTGCTTAATGGTGCTGCAATTGCTGGAGAACAATTTTCTGTCACAGGAAGCGGGTTCTTCCAAAACGACGTCATTGATGTGATTCTCACAGGACATGGGGTGGTCCAACGAAGTGTCGCGGCAGCAACTGCAGGAACATTCACGAAACAATACACGAATTTCGAGGCGGATGCGTACTATCTTGTCGCGCGCAGCAGAATTGATAATCTCGTGATCGCAACACTCTCGTTTAACGTAACTGCAGCCCCTGCATTCACAGCGGATACACTCTTCAACAACCCGCCACCCGCAACGCAAGATACTGGCGGAGAAGACCCTACTGATAGAGAAGATCCGCCAGCGTGGGTAGATCCTGTGGAGGACCAAGAGGTCACCATCACCGAACCTGTACAACAGCGCCCACGCCCACCTGCTCCATCACGACCAGCACCTATCCCGACAGAACAAGCAACACCTGTCGAGCCTGAAAGTGGCGGCTGGGGTTGGCTTATCCCTGTATTCTTTCTCGTAGTGCTTGGTGGCGTGCTCGGATTCCTCGTGTATGCAGGCACAGTTGATGTATCAAGCGTCGATGCGTTCCGAAAAAGTGTGTTGAACATGTTTAATGGAGGGTTGCCGCAAGGAACATCGACAGAAAAAGTGCCAATGTCACCACACCTGCCCGCCAAACCGGTGCTCGCGCATGAAGTCGCGAAGATCAGCACATTTATTCAGCAAGAACGCGAACGAGGGTTCGATGATCTCACTATTCGAGGAGCGCTTATCGAAAAAGGATGGCAAAAAGAAACGGTGGACAAGGTCTTTGATCGCGTATACGGAAAATCAGCCTGATCGGTGTTGTAAGTCACGGTACGTCTGCTCAATCAACTGGTAGAAATGTTCTCTGTCGCTGGTTTCGAGGTCAGCGTACTCGTTCAACAATGCTTCGTACGCAGCCTTCGCTCGACGAGCATTATGTCGCTCGAGCGCAGCATAACATTTCTCCACAAGCGTATGCATCCGTACATGAAGCGCATTATCATCTTCAATGACGGGAAGCTCTGCGATGATCACATCGGGTGTGAGATCTTCTCGCGTGAAAAATGCCTTCAGTTTCGTAAAAAAATTCGCCTTTGCAGTATGCATGCGGACGAGTTCTTTGACAGTAACAGTGAATAATTCCAGGAGTGCAACGAGCTGCTCATGCTGGAGCTGCACATCTGCGTATTCAAGCCCTTCAAGTGCTTTGAGAATCTCATTAATGTGTCCTCTTGTTGCGTGCGTAATGTACACGTGCTTCAACTCTTCTCTCAGTTCATTAATCGTGAACTCATACTCCTTACCGAGGAATCCTTTGAAGAATGAACGGATAAGTTGGTAGACATCATGTGTCTCGATCACATTTTTTTTATGGAGAAACGCAGCTTTTTTTATCGTCTCGTTCCGAAGCTGCACGAGGCGTTTTCGCCTCGATTTTTCTTCTGTGAGGAGACGCATCCGATCTTGTAACTCACCCATGAGAGTCGTCTCGTGGAGGCGGTATTTAAAAGTGTCTGCGAAAGCAGGTGTTTTCATCCTGGAGTGGAACTACAAGATATTTAAACGCTTACACAGAGGATATCGTCGATGCAAGAGCAGGTGCATGACGAGGGGTTCACTCGACTAGAGGACGCGCAATTCAAACGACGCATCCAAGCGTTCCGCGAACAGTTCATGCAAGTAAAGGAAGAGATCCAACGAATGGTCGTTGGACAAGATAATGTCTTGGAAGCGCTGCTTGAAGCGCTCATCGCGAACGGCCACGTGCTTGTCGAAGGTGTCCCTGGGCTTGGAAAAACACTGATTATCCGAACGCTCGCAAAAGTAACGGGCTGTCAGTTCTCTCGTATCCAGTTCACACCAGACCTTCTGCCAACGGACATCGTTGGTATTACAACATATGAGGAAGGGAAGGGGTTCTTCACCGTGAAAGGTCCTGTGTTCAGCAACTTCGTCCTCGCGGATGAAATTAACAGAGCGCCACCAAAAGTACAGTCTGCACTCTTAGAAAGCATGCAGGAGCGACAGGCAACGATCGGAAAGGAAACATTCCAGCTCCCAAGCCCGTTCTTGGTCATGGCGACACAGAACCCTGTTGAGCAGCTTGGAACATATAAACTTCCAGAAGCGCAAGTGGACCGGTTCCTCTACCGTGTCATGATCGGCTATCCAAAGTTTGATGAGGAAGTTGCGATACTGAAGCAGAACATCACAACCCATGAGTTCGCTGACTTTGAATTAAAGCCTGTGTTGTCACAGATGGATATTCTTGATGCACAAAAGCTCGTGAACGACATCTATGCGAACCAGAAGATTGAACGGTACATCGTCCGGTTAGTTGATGCAACACGCAACCCGAAGAAGTACAACGTCGATCACGCAAAGTACATGTCGTACGGCGCAAGCCCACGAAGCAGCATCACGTTGTTCATTGCGAGTAAGGCGCATGCGCTGTTGAAAGGGAGAGGGTACGTCACACCTGATGACGTCAAGGATATCGCGTATAACGCGCTCCGACACAGAATCGCGCTGAACTTCGAGGGTGAGGCAGAAGAGATCAAGCCAGAAGCGATTATTAAGGAGTTGCTTGAGAAAGTGCCGATAATTTAGCGTCGTAGATGCGCATGACGCTACGAACAAGCGCAGGGATTTCTAATACTATGTCATCAACCGTTTTCAGTGGCACAACTTTGGATGATGTGCTCGTGAGAAAGAGACCATACTTCTTGAGCTCATTCTTGTGCAATTTTTTCTGGAGGACACTAATGCCTTCCTCTTCTAATGCGTCAATGAGCGTTGCTCTCGTCACACCTTGCAGGATGTCTTGCTTCGGTGGCGTGTAGATTGTCGTCCCATCCGTAAAAAAGAGGTTCGTTCGCGTGCCTTCTGGAATGTACCCTTCATGATCAACAAGCAACGCATCATATGCGCTGGCAGCCTTCGCTTGCGTGTACGCAAGATAACTCATGAGCATATTCAGCGATTTCGCGTTCGGAAAGAGCCGCTCACCAACGTAGGTAATCGTGTGTGCACCCTGTTTGTACAGTTTTTTCGGCACGAACGTCGGCGCGAGACCAAAAATGAACAACTCACCACCAACGAGGAGCATCTTGATATTGTACGCGTCCTCACCAATGTCAGCAACAAGCTCATGAACGAACCCGAGGATCTCGTTGTCCTTCCAACGAACCTGCATTCCCAGGACTGCTGCAGAGTCACGTAAGCGCTGCACGTGCAACTCTGGAAAGAATAGATGGCCATGCCGCACTTTCATGCTCTCGTACACCCCGTACCCGTACGTGAATGCGAGATTATCAACTGGGACAACCCCTTCAGTGACGGGAATGAGCTGTCCATTCTTTGAGAGATGCGCACCCAACATACTGGGTGAGAGAGAACTAAGATTTATAAACCCTCCCTCGGAAAAGAGAGGTATGCGGGTGAAGCAACTCGACCTGAATCTCAGCCCGAAGGTCAGTTCAAAGGAGGTGAAAGCACGCCGCCGTGTTCTCTCACGGACGCTCGAAGGTGCCTGGAACGCGTTCGTGAAAGGCCAAGGTATGGAATTCGCGGGGTTCCGGAAGTACACGTTTGGTGACGACGCATCGCGTATCGACTGGGGAGCGAGTCTCAGGGCGAAAGACACGCTCGTCCGTGAGTTCGAAGAATACAAGAACGTGAACGTGCTGTTCCTGTTCGACGTCTCCGATTCAATGTTGCTCTCAAGCCAGAAGAAACTCAAGGCAGAGTACGCAGCGGAGATCATCTTTGAAGTCTCCCTCGCTATTCTCGACAACGGCGACTCTGTTGGGTATGCAATGTTCAGCGATCGTGTGGTGAACAAGCAAATGCCAGGTGTTGGCTCCGGACTCGTTTCGAAAATGTCCTATGCATTCATGGATCCAAGAAACTACGGAGGAAAGAAGAGATTCGATAAAGTGATGGGCGTTGCGAATGCATTCCTCAGTCAACCTGCACTTGTCATCCTCGTTTCCGACTTTATTAATCTGGGAAAAAACTGGGAGCAATATATTCGTATGATCGCACAAAAGTTTGATATCATCGGCATTATGGTCCGTGACCCGAGAGATGCAATATTTCCAGAGACCGCAAGTCAGTTCCTGCTTGAAGACCCGCTTTCAGGCGAGCGTATCTACGTTGATGTGCAACAATGCAAGGAGATCTTCGAGGAACATGCACAGAAAGAGGAAGAATACATCAAGAATGTGTTTAGCAGCGTGAACGCATCGTGCGTGAAGATCGACACAAGCAATAACGACTTATTGTACCCGATCTTACACCACTTCCAACGACGAAAAGGAATCATTAAGGGATAGCATGGTTAGTGTCACATTCACAAACCCAGAATACTTGTGGTTTCTCGTTATGCTCCCTGTCTTGGTGGCCGCGCACTTCTTTATTCTCAGGCATACAAAACGAAAAGCGCTTAAGTTCGCAAACTTTGTCGTCTTAAAACGAGCGACAGGACAGAAGTATATCACAAAGAATTACACAATTCTTGTCCTTAGATTATGTATCGTTCTCTGTGCAGTCCTTGCTGTTTCGCAAACGATTATCTGGTACGAAGGCGAGACGAACGAGAACGAGTATGTGATCGCACTTGACACGAGTGCGAGCATGGCCGCAAAAGATTTTCAGCCGACGCGCATGGCTGCTGCGATCTCGTACGCCAAGGAATTCGTCGAGGTGCTTGACAGGAACACTCGTGTTGGCCTCGTGAGTTTTTCTGGCGTAACGTTCATTGAACAGCCACTTACAAACGATAAAAAGGACTTACGGGACTCACTTGATGATTTCGAGATTTCTGCAGCCGGGACAGATATTCCGGGCGCAACCATTACAAGCACAAACCTCCTTATTAACGCAGAGAAAGGACGAGCAGTCATTCTTATTACTGATGGAAGCAACACGATCGAGACCTTTCATAGTAAGAGCCTGCAGCGTGCAACACAGTACGCAAAGATTAACAGGGTGAAGATTCACACAATAGGTGTTGGCACCGATACGAACGCGCCAATCGGCTACTTACCAACGTACTATAATGTGAGCGCAACATACAACGATGAGAACTTGCAGTACATCTCGAATGCGACAGGAGGGGATCACTACCGCGCATTCAGCGAGGAAGAGCTTGCGGCAGCATACAAAGATATTCAGTCAGCAGAAAAGACAAGCACATTGAAACTTGATACGACTCCCGGGCTCATGCTTATCACGTTGATTCTCATTCTTGTGGAGTGGATTCTCCTGAGTACAAGGTTTCGAATGTTACCCTGAATAGTAATCTGTTGCGCCAGAGCCACATTCCATCGTGAACTCACCATCTTGTGAACAGATGATTTGATTCCCTGTCTTATCCCACTGTCGCGTCCGGGACTCTTGAATGTCACTAAAACTGCAACACACTGCTCGCACGGCAGTCTTGATGATATCAAGCGTATCATCCACGTGATCTTGGCACGTGTTCAGCTCCGCTTTCATCTCAACATTGTGCTGCTCAACCTCGGTAATGCGGCTCTCGCATGTGGCGATTGCGGTGTCATGTTGTTCTTGCACGGTCGCTGTGCTTTCTGCACACGTCTCGTACCGCGCATCTGCTGCTTGTATCGCGTCTTCACACTGTGTACGGAGCCGCTCCTCTGATGTGATGGTTTGCGCTAAGGTACTTTTTTCTTGTTCGCACGTAGCGATGTTTGCATCGCGGGCTGCAATCGCTGCTTTGAGTGTGATTTTCTCTTGCTCAACCGATGCCTGCTCTGTTTTGAACTCACTTGTCTTCGCCGCAAGTTCCTGGAGATTATGCTGTAGTGAGCTTGTTTTGTAGATGCCACCAAGGAAGAATGCAACGAGCGCCACCATAACGAATGCACCGATGAGGAGTGGCGCTTTCGGCACATTTTCTATGTTTACTGAGGACATGGTAGCATGCTACGAAGATGCGTTTATATAGGTTTAGCAAATCTACTGCTTCTCTATGAGGAGTCTGAGGGCACCAGGACCTTGGAGCTGTGAGCTGTTGTGCACATCGACACAATCAAAGACGTGTAACCCTTCACCTGCATCGCTGACAAGTGCGTTTGTGGGTATAACAACATCATCCATCGTTATGTTCTGGACGATAACGGTCCCTTCTTTCACGACAATGTCGAGCGCATGCGGCCCTTTCGGCAGTATGAGTGAGAATGTTTCTTCCGATGTTATCGGATTCGCATCAGCATACAGCGTATAGGTCCCCCCTCCGCGCGTGTTTACTGTCACCAGCACCTCTTCTTGGATGGTGTCAACGACAAACGGATCATGTAAGCATGTTGTTTCAATAATCTCTTTTTTGTTGTACTCTGTCCACACAGTGGGGTTCGTAATCGTATATTTTGGCAGATTACTGATGTTCTTGGCAAGTATGCCGAGCTCATCCTCGCGTAGCTCTGCCGCAAGTGTATCGTAGCGTTCCGCACCCCCGAATGATGCACTTAACTTTCGAATATCTTCCAGAGTTATTTCGTATGCTTTCTTATAGAAATTCGTGCTTTGCTGTAGCTCATCAAACTCTTCTTGCAGGCTGCTCAGCTCAGCGTTGAGTGTGGTGATATGACAATATTGGATGGTCACGGCAACAAAGAAGAGGAATACAAAGAAGACGATCCCCATGAGGTTCCTGGTGAGATTATCTTTTTTGAAGTGTGTATACTGTTTCTTTTTCGTGATACGCCTGAGATCACGTGAGATATGGGTGATGTGACCTGTGACTTGTTGCGGTCGCTTCTTGATGCGTTTCCAATTCACGACAGCGACACGTTTGAGGTCGTTCGTAACGTGGCGCAGCAGTGAGGGGAGTGCTTGTCTCTTCGTACTGCGACGAGAATGTGTGGCCTCTTGCAGTGCAGGTTCATGCGTCTTGCGTGCATGCTTCTGCGGTGCCGTAGCATCCGCCTCGGTTTTGCTCTTCTGGGCTGCGCGTTGCCGATGTGCACGAGCGCGTCCACGTCTCCTTCGTCGTCGTCTTTTTGACATTACTTATGAGGAGTAGCAGCTAATTTAAAAAAGTACCTGTGGAGCGTACTATTTTCCTTTCGTGCCGAAGTATATTCCGAATGAGATGAGAATAAGCAGGATGAGCAAGAGTAGTGGCCAGATGAACACGCTCCCACCTGCGCCTGTGACAGCACCAGTTATCGCATTCGATGGGTCTTCACCTTCCTCGACCTGCTCGAGAATGTCTTTGACAGAGGAGCTGACAAGCTCTTTCTCATCGTCTGAGAGCACAGTATCAGTATTCGCAAGGTCTAATGAAGGTGCAGGTTGATTCGCTGTACATGATCCATCGCTTGTCTGATGGTAA
This sequence comes from Candidatus Woesearchaeota archaeon, assembly GCA_028818155.1. Lineage (GTDB taxonomy): Archaea > Nanobdellota > Nanobdellia > Woesearchaeales > UBA525 > UBA525. The sequence continues at coordinate 178,556 of JAPPOH010000001.1, forward strand.
CCAGGCGAGCAGCCGCCACTTGCGCCACCGCTCGTGACTTGCTGATTTGTAGTTGACTCAGGACTACTCCCATCTGAAACAGTAACTGTTGAGCTGCTCGTGAACGTTTCATTACAGAAATTCGTGAATGATGCGAGGATATTGAATGCTCCGAGCGCGTCAGGCGCAGTGAGGGTTGTTACCCACGTGTTCAACAGAACAGCGACAGATTCTCCATTGACTGAGAGGGTCTTTCCACTCAAGTCCACTTCTGGAGCGCCTGTCTGTTCGACAGTCCCGCCAACAGTAATCTCAGCACCAGGTAGTGCTGGGTTCGGACTCACAGAGAGGATTGACACAGTGTAGTCAACACATGTCTGTACTGAAACATTACTTGACCCGTTGACGACAACAGCGTCTGCGCTTGCGGTACATGATACTTCGAAATCACCAAGTTGCGTAAATGTGTGCTGGACGTCATTGACGTTCAATCCTGTGAGCGTCATCCCATCACCGAAGTCCCAATCATAGCTTGTTGGTGTGAAACCCGCAACATCGCATGTGAATGCGAAATTGTTCTCACCAGGCAACTGGGCTACTGTCACAGCTGCACTCGGTGGCGTGTTTGCGTCAACAGTGATGCCAAGTGTGCCGATCTGCCAATTCTCGCCATCGGTTGCTGTACATGCGACAGTGTATGCTCCGTTCGCGGCATATGTGTGCGCGACGCTGTTATTCGTGGAGTTTGCGATGATATCGCCATCGCCGAAGTACCAGTAATAATTCGTTGCTGCGAAGCCAGCAACATCACAGAGGAAGTGATAACTGCTCCCCATCGGGTAGTTTTCGAGAACACTAACATTTACCGTTGCTTCTGTGTCGAGTGGCTCGAACTCGCAGAACGGACCTTCTCCATAGACGGTGTCAATTGCTCGATCGCCGTAGAACGGCGCGAATGGGAACGGCTCCCCACAAATGAGGATTTCTTGATGTGCGCATGCAGGAGGTGTAACGAGGAATGTTCGTTGTGTTCCTGCAGCAACGTCTCCTGTATGTGCGTCAAAGAGTGTTTGATCTTCAGTGAGTAGCGAGTACATGCTGTATGCTGTGAGGCTTACTGTGTACGTGTGCGCCCCGTCATTCGTGACGGTAACTCTATCATTTTCGATCTCGCCGCGAAGGAGGCCGGCAGCCACTGCTTCTTCACATGTTTGCTCAACGAGTGTGCATGTCTCTGTGCATGTTGATCCCACAGGAGCGCTGCCATCGCATGCTTCATAGCCATCATTGAGTGGGCCGCCGGTTCCGGCATCGTTCGGTTCTTGCTGAATGTCGTCACCACAATACGTGTCAACATCAGGAACACAATAATTTGTGTTGTAGAAGCACGTAAGCGGGTTGCAGCTCAATGAGCCGCCAACAAATCGACCGACGTCTGTGCAGTCAGTTGCACCGTTCAGGAGTTGTGTGAGCTCGACAGTAACGAGCATGTCTTCCCCTGTGTTGAGCGTGCCTGTGTACGAGCCATCAGGGAGTTGTGTGAGGATGCTTGCTGAGACAAGTGATCCGTTTGTTGCGTTTATCGTATTCGTGAGCGCGTTGAATGTAAGTGTCCACTCCTGTGTTCCGATCGTGAGAACGCCAGTCCAGACGCGATCTACCGTGGTGAGTGTTCCCACAGTTGTATTTCCTGATGCGTTTGTGAGGGTAACGAGTGCATCACCGACGTCGCATGCTTCGTGCGCTTGTACAGTACCATCTCGACAGTCGCTCGTGTCAACGATCTCGCATGCAATGCAGACTTCGTCCTCACCAACACCATCTGTGCCATCGCATGCCTCTTCTTGATTCATGATACCATCTCCACAGTATGGGACGGCAACAAGTGTACATGTTTCGTCGCATGTTTGGTGTTCACCAACTCCGTCTTCGCCATCGCATTCTTCGAACCCATCATTGAGTGGGCCGCCGAGTGCTTCAGTGTTCGGTGATTGTTGTATTCCGTCCCCACAGTAGGAGAGTTGAATCTTCTGACAGTTTCCTGTACAGGCTTCGTGCTCGCCAAGGCCATCTGTGCCATCGCACTGTTCTGATTCTTGGTTCAAGACGCCATCGCCGCAATAGTTGAGGACGTTGTAGAACTCACAGAGCACAACGTCTGATTTTCCAATCATGAGATCGGTGATCGTGTCAACGCCGTCAAAGACGCCATTTTCTTCTGAACAGAATGCGTCGTTGAGTGTGAACCCTTGTTGCAGGATCTCTTTGAGGACCACTGTCGTGAGTAATTCTCCCTCTACGGGGATTTCAACGATGGCAAACCCTTGATCGTCTGTTGTTTCGAGCGATGAGCTGCCATTCGTTAGATTGATTGTGAAGTTCCACCCTGCTGCTGGCACACCTTCCACGTATTTTCGTACGGTGAGCGTCCCACCACAGAGTTCATCTGAGAGGACTGCGAGGTCGCTCGCCAGTTCATCGAAGTCTGATGTGATGACTGCGTCAGGGCTCGAGATTGCTTCGAGGTTGCTGATCTCGATGTCATCACCAATTGCGAGTGTAACAATACGTACCCCGTCCGCTTTGATTGCGTCCGCTTCTACAACTGCAGCTGCAAGTGCTGCAGGCCGCTGAACACGAACATCGTTTCCGATTCTGTTCGGTGCACCATCTGACGCGAAGACGTATAGGTCTGGCTTCGTATCTCGGTTGTCGTACATGCTGTGCGCTTTGACGAGTGCATCTTGCCAGTTCGTGAACTGCCCAATAACGGTGTTGTCGATCGCGTTTTTGACAAGGGTTGGATTCCCTGTGTAGTTTTGTGTAATGTTTGCGACGTTCTGGAACTCAACCACAGCTATTTGTGTTGGTGTATTCGGAATGAAGGCATCAACGAACCCCTTGAATGCGGTTCGCATGGTTGCAAGCTCTGTTTCGTCAATGGAGCTGGAGCTGTCCATGATGAGTACCATATCAATCCCGCAGGATTCTGCGAGTTCGGGGTTCGCAACTGCGGTGACAGGGGCTTGTATGAGTAGTGCAATGAAGAGAAATATATGAAGTCGCGCCAGTTTCATCGTTACCTTGTCCCCCTTATGTATTGCTCGGGATGCGTCGTGAGTATAAAAAGATTCCCCTCTATCCAGTAGTTTCACTTTTGATTCGACACTAAGAAGTAATAATTATAAAGAAAAAAAGGAGTTATTTCTTCTTGAACATGAAGAACGCGCCACCAAGAACAACGAGCACAGCAAGAATACCCCATACGAGCATGTTACTGCCACTTTCTTCTTCAGCGAACGACTCTGTGTTCACAGCAGGTGCTTCTTCTGCTTGTACGGTGACGTGCATATCTTCAAGCTCTTTTTCACGACCACTGTACAAGAGTTTTCCTTTCAAGACATAGTCGCCTGCTTCTGTTGGTTTGAAGAAGAATTCGAGTTTCTTATGCTTCGTTGGGATCACAAGAGATTCCTCTCCCTTGATGACATCAACAAGTTCATCATTCTGGAACACTTCCATCTGTACTTTCGCAGTCAAGTCAATCTTGCCCACGTTGTGGAAATCGACGTAGCCACGAACGAGCTTTCCAGCAAGTAACTCCTCTGGAAGAACAGGATCTCCTGAGAAGATATCTGCGGTGAACGTTCCTCGTGGTTCAATGTTGAACGTTAACGTGTCTTCACCTATAGCGACGCCGTTCGCCTTCACAGTAACATCTGCGGTGAATGTTCCTGTGCCGTGACCTTCCGTCGACCACTCGGCAGTCTGGACGAGTGTTTCGTCAGGACGTGTCATGAGTCCTTCTCGCTCGAACCGTTCAACATCTGCACCATCTTTCTTGACAGTCACGTCTGCAGTTGGTGCGAACGCGACGTTCCCTGTATTAAAGAAGTCATACCTGATACGTAATGGTTGTCCGCTTTCTGTATCACGAACTGTCATGCTTGGCACAGTCCCTGTCTTTCGCTCATCACCTGTGACATCAAGACGATAGATGGAACGAACAACGAGACTTACAGGGTTCACTGTCGACTCACTTTCCTCAATGACTTGCGTGACTTCAAAGTGTCCCTCGTATCGACCGTTCGGAAGATCTTCAGGGAGGATGAAGTCCACATAGAATGACCGCTCCTCGTTTGCGGGGATTGTAACGGGTTCCGTCACGAATTCATTCGTTGCAGGATCTCTGAGGAAGATCCACGTTGCACCGTCGCCGCTGACACTGAGTGCAACACGTCTATCTGTCTCTTCGTTGCTTAAGATTTTTATCGAATATGAATACGTTTCACCACGTACAAGCTCAGCTTCTTGAATAATGGATGGCGAGAGGCCGAGCCCGCCTGCAGCGAACGCGTTGGGTGCACAAAGGAGTGCGAGTGTTAGTAGTATTAGTAGTTGTTTCATGGTATCCTCCTTAATCAGTATGAACTGCTTCAATATCAAATTGTGTGAGTGGTTGCAGTACGTCGTTCGTATGCACTCTCACGTGTCGTTTTTCGTAGCCTCGGAAGAAGCTGTTGATACGCGTATCGTATTTCACGCGCATGCGAATCTCTTTCCCTGGTGGAATAGTGACAAGTAAGCCGAAGAGGTCGCTAAAGCGCCCGTATGTGGGGCTTTCCCAGTCTTTTGTGAGGAAATGTACGCTGAGGCAACTGCACGTTGTCTCGACTTGGTGAATGAGTAAGTCTTCTGTCCCTGTATTTTTGATGCTAAAATCCTTAAAGACGAATGAGGTGTTTTGTTCTGACACATCACCGAGATCAACCGTTGTCTCTCGTGTGTGGACGCGCGCCCCTTGCTCTTCTGGGTGTGCTTGGAAATGCTCAAACGTTTCGAGTCTGAGCTCTGGACTGATGATATTGTTTATTCCGAGGAGGCGTGTTGCTGCGTGGAAGAGTGCTTGCTTCCGAAGTCCTGTGTCTTGGAGTTGTTGAATCTCTTCTTTAAACCCGCTTGCACACAACGTGTCTGCTGCAGTGAGTGTTGTGTCACAGCAGTTGCATGTGAACGTGCTGTAGATTTTCTCGAGCTCCGCATCTTTTTCAGCATCGTGGTAGACAACGAGAATGAGAATGAGGACAGCTATGAAGAGACTTGCATATGTATACAGGTGTGTGTTCTTTTGCAACAGGATAACCCCCAAATTTGTTCCTTTACTACTGGTTGGGAATGTCCATTACACTTATAAAGGTTTCTTAACTCCCACTGGGCAATGGTACTACGATACGTGGTTGTGTGTTTGCTGCTCCTTGCCTCGTGTACAGCACAGCTTCAAGACAGGCCGGACAAACTCACGAATGACCTAGGGCAGTATCCACATTGGTTTTTTGATGAAGAGCAGCAATTCAATGCCCTGATGATCGTCGACAAAGATGCGTCCACAACTGATAGGGAGACTGCGCGCATGATGCTTGCAAACTTGCGTGAGTATGATGCATCCATTCCTGATGATCTCGTGGAGTATCCGACAAACTTGATGGCGAATAACGCGATTGTCCTCGGAAGCTGTTCGCAAGTGCCGCCGAACAAGTTCGCAAACTTGTATTTGGACTGTGTGTCCATGCTTGAAGAGCAAGCGCTGATTCGTATTGTTCCGCATCACGGTGTGTGGCTCTTGTTTATCGTCGGATATGATGAAGAGCGGACGCGAGATGCGGTGGACATGCTCTCACGCTATCAAGAGTTCCCGCTCCGTGCACAAGGTCTGGAAGTGGTCCGGGAAGCTGGCACGTATCGTGTGGAGTTGCCACGATGAGATGGCTTTTGTTTCTTGTGTTGTTCGCATCTTGCACAACGCAGGCTCCTCTTCTGAATGAAACGAATACGACGGAAAACTATGGGGAGTTAGTGAATTTCACCCTTGAGAGTCTGACGATCCCGCTCGACGGGAGCATTGTTATTACGGATGTGAATACCACGAAAACAGTTTACATGTTCGCGTACTGTGATATTCCCCTTTCCTTAGTTCGTCACGACGAGGATGGGCTCTGGCGGTACGTGTACCCACACATTGATCCGTGTGTGGAATCCACGAATGTGACGCTCACGCCGAACATGACGATTCCGCTCTCGAGTATTCCGACGAGGGATGGTGGGCTTACTCCAGGTGTGTATCGCCTGAAACTCTTCTACTCGACGGTGGCTCCCGCAACACACATGCGTGAATCACGAATAATTATCACCATTACAGCGTAATTGAGTCCCTTTTTAGTAGTGATTAGGGGGGGTATTTTGGTGAAATAAGGGGTTATTGTTCCTTTAAAAAAGCAAAAAGAACCACAGCACCACACATGAGTCCGCCGCTGATGGCAAAAGCAGTGTTGATGGTGTACAGATCAGCGAAATAGCCAATAAATGGCGCACCGAGCGCCATACCTGCTCGAGTGAGTAAATTGTTAATGGAAAGTATTGTTGCCCTCTTTGATGACGGAATCTCAACATGCAACATATGCTCCACTACTGGATTTCGAAGACCAAAAAAGACTGCCGTAAGTACCAAGAACACAACTGCTATGATTCCAGATGTCATTGTAGCCAGAATGAGCATTGCGGGAAAACCCATAGCACAAAGGAGTATGGTTTTCTTATTTCCAATACGATCAGAGACATGATGTGAGAAAAAATGACCGAGCGAGGAGAGAGCGAACGTAGCGCCGAAGACGATACCGAAATACTCTATTGGAAGTGTTTTGAATTCCAGAAACAAAGGCTTTAACTGATGTGTTGTCTCGCCGAACGCCATCATGAGCATACCTCCTAGCATTAAAATGATAAGTTGCCAGTTTTGAACGACTAATTTTGAAGAGTGAAACATTTGTTTCCACATCTTCTTGTGATCTTTTTCATACGATGGCTCCTTGAGAAAAAACGACATGATAAGAGATATGCTTAGCGGCACGAGGCTGAGGAGAATCGGTAACGAAAGGGAGATCTTCGCAAGAAACCCGCCAATGACAGAACCTGCGATTGCTCCAAGTGGCCACAATGCAGAAAGAATGCTCATAAGGTGCTTAAAATGGCGCTCTTTCTTCTCCTGCTTGAGTGTGTCATAGATGAGGGCTCTATCTGCTCCACTCACCAACGCATTGCCTGCAGCAGTTGCTATGGCAGATAGAATAAACATCGACATGCTTCCACCAATGTACAGAAAAACAATGCCGAGAAAAAATAACGCCTGACCAAAAATATACGAGTTCTTCCTTCCAAACAGGTCAGCGAACGCACCAGTGGGGATTTCCAGAAGAGCTATGCTTATCGATTGAATAGCGAAAATGAGTGCTACATTCGTGACAGTGAAGAGCTCTTGCTCTAAGTAGAGTGCTGCTATGGGAATGAAGAAAAGAAAACCGAGGATGAGTTCAGAGAATCCGATAATGTTGATGTTTCTTGACTTGAGTCCGAATCTGTTGAAGAACATGGTGTGACCTAGAAGAAGAGTTCATTTGATGCTTAAAAACATTCGCAGAAAGAGAAAGAAAAAGAAAAAAAGGAAAGATTACTCGTGTACCGTTTTAGTTATTTAAACTAAAGGGCACGTTGCATCTGGGTCCATGTGTACGCCACACCGTGGGTATGGGTATGTGTCTGGCTCAGGTGCATCGACAATGTTCGGGTCTGCATAGACTGTTACATTGCCTGAGTATGCGTCCGGTAGCGTACCAACGTCTGCGTGGATGGAGAAGTCAAGCTTCTCTTGTCTACACAATTCGATTGGGTACGTGAACTGTACGAACTGGTCAGCAACGAACTCAAGGTGTTCACCTGGGATGCTGTCGTGGTTGTTCGTACCGAGGTTTCGAAGCTGTGCGTCGAAGTCGTCAATAACCTTGTTTGGGTTACTGCCTGTACCGACGAACTCGCTGATCTCAAGACCAACGATAACTTCTGTGTTACCCTCGTTTCGGACTGTTGGCATGCCATCTCCTAGGGAGAAGACAAGGTCACCGTTTACGATCTTCCATGCGCCTGGCTGGATGTTTCCGAAGTCAACGGACGTGAAGTCGAGACCGAGGAATGTTCCTGGAACCCATGTGAAGAATGCATCTACTGGGACGCTTGCTCGGCTTGTTGTGTCAACTGCCCAAGCTTCTGCACGGTATTCGCCAGATGGCTGGTGGTAGAACATTGGTAACCAGACTTCGTACATGTACGAGATCTGCTGATCGAAGATTCTGTAGTTGATGTCTTCCCAGTCCTGAGATGTAATTAACCCAGCGTTGAGAGCATCTGTCTTACATGCTTCGATTGCGTCAGCGTCAGCAACGTTATCAAGTCGTACACCGTGGATCTGGTACTTGAAAGAACCGTCTGGGTGGTACAAGTCGATGAACACATCTGCGATTGTATCTCGACTATCATCGTCGGTTACAACAACACATGCGTAAATGTCGTCACGCTGGCCATATGCCAATACTTCTAGTTGTGTACCTGCTGTGAGGTTATCTTCGTCTGGTAGAACCCAAACAAATTCAACAACAGGGCTTACACCTGCTCCTTCAACGATACCTGCGTCACCGCCAACAACATCTGGTGCAGAAGGTTCTGCAGCGAACGTTGCTGGAGCGAGCGTGATCACGAAAAGAGCCATTGCAATTGCAATTACTTTATTCATTTTTTCGCCTCCAATTGGTTTAACATAATTTGTCGTCACTTTTCTTTGAGAAGAATTCACCCCTCTAGAAACGTCATCACGAACGTGCTGAGAACTCGAACTATTGCATACAATGCCGTCGTTGTTTGTAGATTTGTGCATCCCCAACACCTTCGTAACTCAACCCCTCAAACTTTCTGTGGGTTTCGTGTGAACTATATATAGTTTTCTGTTGTTGACTATTTCAAAGTGGTGTACAGTGAACACTTGTTTGAAATGGTAACGTTGTGTCTTGTTCACACACGCGAAGAGAAGCGATCTCATTCGCGCGAAAAATTGTGAATCGCGCTTCATTTTTATTATTTGGTTGTCCCAACATGATGACAGTTTCTCTATTTTTTTCTTCTTGCGAACGATCTGAGAGTTCTGTATAGTTTGAGCAAAACGTTGTCGACAAATGTGCATTTTCCATGTATGCTAAATAATTTTTGCACTATGGCGCGTTCATAGAAAAGTGGAAACTTCAGTGTATTGTCTTGCAGTGGTAACGACACACAAAAGTTTATATTAGTGTGCAGAAACCACACGCATGGTATGAGGGGGACACTGGTTGCGCTCATTGTAGCGCTCGCAATACTACCTGGAGCAGTCGCAGTTGGTCTTGGAGGCCCTTGTCAATATGGAAGCGACTGTGATTCCGGATTAACATGCAGTTCAAGCGGTAATTGCTACGATCCTTCATGTAGCGATCCAAATTATTGTACAACACACGGTGCTGGATGGTCCAGTATTATCGCGTGTGTTGATTCATTCTGTATACTCCCTGCTGGCTCATGTTCCATAACAACTGACAGAGGCCCACTCTGCGGCGCTGCTTGTTGTGGTTGGTCAAACGGCGCGAGCCCAGACTGTGGCACGTTGAATGGCGCACCTACATGCACAAATTTTAACACAGACGTAAACAATTGCGGAACTTCCGGAAATGTCTGTCAGCCTGGCGGGCAATGCCTGGGCGGCACGTGTTGCACTGATGCTGATGGTGATGGCACGTTCCGTGAAGGGGGCGTTTGTGGTATCGTTGATTGTAACGATAGCGATCCGAACAGATATACTGATTCGTGTGCGTTAAATGAGGTACACTGTAGTGTTTCTGATTCAAGTTTCGAATATACATGCCAAGATTTTAACGGATGTCTTGATCTTGTGCAAACGACCTGTCCCGCAGGAGAGATATGCCTTCACGATAATCCAGGAGGGCCATCTGGACTCCCAATCGTAGCAGGAAGCTGCCAGCCCGTCGCATGTTTCAGTAACGCTGATTGCGCTGATGATGGAAACGTTTGTACGGCAATGGTGTGTAACAATGCAGGCACTGCAAGCGCATCATGTGATCCTGTCCCTGCGAATAACGGGGTCACGTGTGCTGATGATGGGAATGTGTGTACAACGAGCACGTGTAGCAATGGTGCGTGTGTTGTGAGCAATGCAAATGAAGACATGATCTGTGGCAGTGATGGGAATGAATGTACGACCGATCGATGCAGAAGCGGTGTCTGTACAAACTTGAACCTCGCAATCGGAACATCATGTACTGATGATGGTAACGTCTGTACTGCTGACATCTGCAACACAGGAAGTTGTACGCACCCTCCTGCGAACGATGGCGGCGTTTGTGGGAATGATGGGAACGAGTGTACTGCTGACACGTGCAGCGGAGGTTCCTGTGTAAAGAATAACTTAGATGGAAACTTCTGCGCTGACGATGGAGACTTGTGCACGTCTGACGTTTGTTTTGCTGGTGCATGTCAGCACGCAGAGAGCGGTGTGTGTGCGTGTCACCAAAATAGTGATTGTCCGGGTAATGGGAATGTGTGTCAGCAGCCTGTGTGTAACAACCCAGGAACACCAAGTGCGTCGTGCGGATTCGCTCCTGCAAATACCGGACAAGTATGCGGGAATGATGGGAATGTCTGTACTGCAGATACATGCCAAGCAGGCGCGTGTGTGAAGAATAACGTGAATGGTGTTACGTGTGCTGATGACGGAAATATCTGTACGAATGATGTGTGTGCTGCTGGAGTGTGTACGCACCCTGCAAAAGTAAATGGTGTTGCATGCTTCTCTGATTTCGATGTCTGTACGAATGACATCTGTCAAGCTGGACAGTGTGCACACGTAAATGATGGTAGATGTGAGTGTGAGTCGAATACTGATTGTGCTGACAACGCGAACTCGTGTGAGACCCCTGTCTGTAACGACCCCGGCACGTTGAGTTCATCATGCGATTTCAATGTGCAAGCAAACAACGCACCATGTGCGAATGACGGCGACGCATGTACTGTTGATTGGTGCCAGACGGGCATCTGTGTCCATGAAGATAACGGCGCCTGCGAGTGTCAACAGGATAGTGATTGTCCGGGTAATGGGAATGTGTGTCAGCAGCCTGTGTGTAATAATCCTGGGACGCCTGCTGCGTCGTGTGGTTTTGCGCCAGCGAATAATGGTGGCTCATGCACTGATGATGGGAATGAGTGTACGAATGATGTGTGTAGTGCTGGGAGTTGTACGCATCCTGTGAAGACTGATGGTGTTGTGTGTTCTGATGATGGGAGTTTGTGTACGATTGATGTGTGTGTTGGTGGTGTGTGTTCGCATCCGCCGGGGAATGAGGGCGGCCCGTGCGCTGGTGATGGTGATGTCTGTACTGCTGATGTGTGTGTTGCTGGCGTCTGTACACATGAGGATGATGGTTCGTGTGAGTGTTTTATGGATAGTGATTGTCCAAGTAATGGAAATTTCTGTGAAGTGCCTGTCTGTAACAATCCAGGAACGCAGAGTGCGTCGTGTGGCTTTGCGCCTGCGAATACCGGGCAGGTGTGCGGGAATGATGGCAATGAGTGTACGACGAGCGTGTGTAGTGCTGGCTCGTGCACGGTGAATAATGTTCCTGATCAAACAACTTGTACGAGTGACGGGAATGTGTGCACTTCGAACGTGTGTGTTGGTGGTGTGTGTTCGCACCCGCCAGCGAATAATGGCGGTGCATGTGCTGGTGATGGTGATGTGTGTACTGCTGATGTCTGCGAGGGGGGCTCTTGCGTACATAATGATGTTTTGTGCGAGTGTGAGTTGGATGGTGATTGTCCAGGGAGCACGAATTCGTGCGAGCAACCTGTGTGTAATAATCCAGGAACGCCTGCTGCTTCATGCGGTTTCGTAACGCGTCCGAATGGTGCGTTGTGCGCGTCTGATGCTGACACGTGTACATTGGATTCTTGCCAAGCAGGTGTGTGTACGCATGTTGATGATGGTCGTTGCGAGTGTCAACAGGATAGTGATTGTCCTGGGAATGGGAATGTGTGTCAGCAGCCTGTGTGTAATAATCCTGGTACGCAGAGTGCGTCGTGTGGTTTTGCGCCTGCGAATAATGGTGGCTCATGCACTGATGATGGGAATATTTGTACGAATGACGTGTGCAGCAATGGTGTGTGTACGCACCCTGCAGGAAACAATGGTGTTGTGTGTGGGAATGATGGGAATGTGTGTACGACGGATACGTGTAGTGCTGGAAGTTGTGTGAAGAGTAATGTTGCTGATCAGACAACATGTACTGGCGATGGAGATGTCTGCACTGCGGATGTGTGTCTCGCAGGAATTTGTACGCATAATGATAATGGGCAGTGTGCGTGCCAGGGGAATGGTGATTGTAGTGATGGGGATGTCTGCACAAGTGACGTTTGCTTGAATCCAGGAACAGTCAATGCTGTTTGCCAGAACAATAACAACGGTCAATGTGTCTGTTTCACTGACGATGACTGCAGCGATAATGCAAACATATGTGAAGCGCCAAGATGCTTCAATCCAGGAACGCCACAAGCAACCTGTGGCTTTGTTCCAGCAAACACAGGTCAAGTGTGTGGGAATGATGGGAATGTGTGCACAACGAACGTTTGTGATGCGGGTTCGTGCGTTGTGAATAATGTGAATGGCGTCTCGTGTGCTGATGATGGGAATATTTGCACTGGTGACGTGTGTAGTGGTGGTGTGTGTACGCATCCGCCAGCGAACAATGGTGTTGTGTGTGGGAATGATGGGAATGTGTGTACGACGGATACGTGTAGTGCTGGAAGTTGTGTGAAGAGTAATGTTGCTGATCAGACAACCTGCACGACTGATTTCGATGTGTGTACTGATGATGTCTGCCTTGCAGGTGTCTGCACGCATGATGAGAATGGTGCGTGTGCTTGTCAGAGTAATGGTGATTGTGGTGATGGTGATGTGTGTACGAGTGATGTGTGCCTGAACCCCGGCACAACAAACGCTGTATGTCAGAACACTGAGAATGGTGTGTGTGCGTGCCAGGGGAATGGTGATTGTAGTGATGGTGATGTGTGTACGAGTGATGTGTGTTTGAATCCTGGTACGGTGAATGCTGTGTGTCAGAATAGTGATAATGGGCAGTGTGAGTGTTTCATGGATAGTGATTGTCCAAGCAATGGAAACCTTTGTGAGGTACCTGTGTGTAATAATCCTGGGACGCCTGCTGCGTCGTGTGGTTTTGTTCCTGCGAATAATGGTCAGGTGTGTGGGAACGACGGGAATGAATGCACAGAACAAGTGTGCGTGTCTGGCGTCTGTGCAGTGAACGATCTTGATGGAAGCAGCTGTGCTGATGATGGCAGTATATGTACGAGTGATGTCTGCCAGGCTGGACAGTGTACGCACCCGCCTGCGAACAATGGTGTTGTGTGCGCTGATGATGGGAATGAATGTACTACAAGCACGTGTCAAAGTGGTATGTGCCGAACGGGCAATGTTCCTGATCAGACGACGTGTGCAAGTGATGGCGATGTCTGTACGACTGATGTCTGCGTTGCGGGTACGTGCGAACACAACGATGAAGGCGCGTGCGAATGTCAACAAGATAGTGATTGTCCGAGCAATGGGAACGTGTGCGCGACACCTGTGTGCTTGAACCCAGGAACAACGAGTGCTACGTGCAGCTTCGCACCTGCGAACGAAGGAACAGTGTGCGCTGATGACGGTAATCTTTGCACGTCTAGTTTGTGTCAGAGCGGTTTGTGTATCAACGGCCCTGCGAATAATGGTGCTGTTTGTAATAATGATGGGAATGAGTGCACGAGTGATGTCTGTAGTGCTGGTTCGTGTGTGAAAATTGTTGCTGATCAGACGATCTGTTCGAGTGATGGTGATGTCTGCACTGCTGATATCTGCGTTGCTGGTGTCTGTACGCATAACGATAACGGCCAATGTGCATGTGCAGCCGATACTGATTGTCCAGAGAGTAGGAGCACGTGCGAGACGCCTGTGTGTCTCAATCCTGGAATGCTCAATGCAGTATGCGACTTCGAGCCGAGAGCGGATGGCACACAATGTGCTGATGATTTTGATGTCTGTACGGAGGATGTCTGCCTCGCAGGAGTTTGCACACACAATGATAATGGTGATTGTGCGTGCGAGTCGGATGGTGATTGTCCAGGCAGCAGAAACGTCTGTGAGGTTGCTCGGTGCCTCAATCCTGGGACTGCGCAGGCGGTGTGTGTGATTGAGCCTGCTGAAGACGGCAATAGGTGTACTGATGATGGCGATATTTGCACAACTGATGTGTGTCTTGCTGGCGTGTGCACGCACAACAACAATGGCGTCTGTCTCTGTACTGATGATAGCGAGTGTCCTGCAAGTGCAAACAGTTGCGAGGTAGCGAAGTGTTTCAACGCGGGAACACCTGCTGCATCCTGCGGTTTCGAGAATGCGGAGGATGGGAATAGGTGTACTGATGATGGTGATATTTGCACAACTGATGTCTGCCAAGCTGGTGTCTGTGAACACAATGATAATGGTGTGTGTGCGTGCCTCTCAAGTAACGATTGCCCAAGCAGTGGTAATGTGTGCGAAGAGCCATTCTGCTTTAACCCAGGCACGCCACAAGCGGTCTGTGGCTTCCAACCGAAAACTGACGGGACGCAATGTATTGATGATTTCGATATCTGTACTGCTGACGTCTGCCTCGCAGGAGTTTGTACGCACGATGATACTGGGGAGTGTGATTGTCGAATAGATGAAGACTGTCCAGAGAGTAGGAATGTCTGTGAAGATCCACTCTGCCTCAATCCTGGAACGCCGCAAGCAACGTGCACATTCCAACCAAAGAGTGATGGGACGCAATGCACTGATGATAACAATGTCTGTACGGACGATGTCTGTCTCGCTGGTGTCTGTGAGCATGATGATAATGGTGCGTGTGCGTGCGAGTCGGATGCTGATTGCCCAGGAAGTGCGAACAGTTGTGAGGTTGCGCGATGCTTGAATCCAGGAACGGCGCAGGCGGTGTGTGTGATCGAGAATGCAGAGGATGGGAATAGCTGTGATGATGACTTTAATATTTGCACAACTGATGTGTGTCTTGCAGGAATTTGCACACACAATGATAATGGTGCGTGTGCGTGCGAGTCGGATGCTGATTGCCCAGATAATGGGAACGCGTGCCAAGAGCCGGTGTGCTTGAACCCCGGCACTGTGGATGCGACATGTGACTTCGCGCCAGCGAATGAAGGGCTCGTGTGCGGTAATGATGGAAACGAATGCACGACGGATACGTGTCAAGCCGGCGCATGTGTGAACGCGAATGTTGCTGATCAGACAATGTGCTCGGATGATAACAACCAATGCACGGATGACGTCTGCCTTGCTGGCGTGTGCACACATGACAATAACGGCGTATGTGAATGTCAAACAACGGATGATTGTACGCCGAGCACGAACGTCTGCCAGACCGTCACGTGTGTGAACCCTGGCACGGAGAATGCGTTCTGCGATACGGAATTCCTCCCGGACAATACACAATGCACTGATGATTTCGATGTCTGTACTGCTGATGTCTGCCTCGCAGGCCAGTGTACCCATGAAGAGACTGGCGAGTGTGTCTGTGATACATGGGAAGACTGCCCAACAACTGAGAACACGTGCCAGATCCCTGTCTGTCTAAACGGGGGGACGCCTGACTCGGAGTGTGGCTTCGCTGATAACCCTGATGGTGTGACGTGCGCAAGTGATGGGGATGAGTGTACTGCTGACACGTGCCTTGCTGGTGCGTGTATCCATACAAACAATAACCTCTGTCGGTGTACCGTTGCTGATGACTGCCCTCCAAGTACGAACGAGTGTGAAGTGCCGGTGTGCGTGAACCCGGGAACAGTCGACGCGGCATGTAGCTTCGAGAACGCTCCTGATGATCTTTCATGCGCGGATGACGGTGATGCGTGCACGGAAGATATCTGCACTGCTGGTGTCTGCACGCACAAGGATAACGGCCTCTGTGCATGTGAGTTTGATACCGATTGCCCTGCTGGCGATGCATTCTGCCAGATTCCACGATGTTTCGATGCAGGCACACCGAACGCAATCTGTGGCTTTGAGAACTTCCCTGATCAGACTGACTGCCCAGGTGATGGTGATGTCTGTACCGCTGATGTGTGTGTTGCTGGCATCTGCACACACGATAGTAACGGCCTCTGTGGTTGTTTCAACAATGATGACTGTCCAGACAATGGGAATGAGTGTCAAGAGCCACTCTGTCTTAATCCGGGCACGGTAGACTCTGAATGTAGTTTCCAAAACCTCCCTGATGAGACGATGTGCTTGAGTGATGACAATATCTGCACAACAGATGTGTGTGTTGCTGGCACGTGCGAACATCAAGATAAAGATGTTTGTGCCTGCGAGTCAGATGCAGAGTGCCCAGCCAGTGCCAATTCATGCGAGATCCCACGGTGCTTCAACCCAGGAACAGTCGATGCAGTTTGTGGTTTTGAAGCACTTCCTGACGACACCGCATGTGCTGATGACAATGACCAGTGTACTGCTGATGTCTGCCTTGCTGGCGTCTGCACGCACGAGGACAACGGCCTCTGCGGCTGCAGTACCGATGATGATTGTCCAATCTGCGAGAACGAGTGTCAGAAGTCCACGTGCTTCAACCCAGGAACGCCTGAGGCGTTCTGTGACTTCGAAGACCTCCCATACGATACGCCGTGCACGCCAGATAGTAACGCATGCACACTTGATGTCTGCCGTTCTGGCGTGTGTAGTCACCCGGCAAGTAACGTGTGCCAATGCACGAAAGACAGCGACTGTCCAACTGGCGATAGCTGCCAGATCCCTCGCTGCTTTGGCAAGGGAACGATTAACGCGCAATGTGGCTTCGAGAACAAACCGGAGCTGACCACATGCGTAAATGACTTTAACCTCTGCACGGACGATATTTGTGTTGCTGGCATCTGCTCACACCTTGATAACGGTATCTGCCGATGTTCATCCAGCGATGATTGTCCAACGAGTGATAACTCCTGCGAGGAAGCACTCTGCGTGAACCCGGGAACGGAAGATTCCTATTGTGCATTCATTGACCTCCCTGATGCGAGCCAGTGTGTTGGTGATGGGGATGAGTGTACTGCAGATATTTGTGTTGCTGGCGTGTGTACGCACGCTGACAATGGCGCGTGCTTCTGTGATGATGATAAGGACTGCCCACGAGGCTTGAACGTCTGTAAGATTGGCAAGTGTCTCAACCCTGGCACGGTAAACGCGGTGTGTGGCTTCGAAGATAGGCCTGATAACACGCGGTGCACGAATGATGGGAACGCATGCACAAATGATATCTGCCTTGCTGGTGTCTGCACGCATGAAGTTGACCAATCTTGTGTCTGTACAATGGACAGCCAGTGCCCACAGAGCAGTAATCCATGCGAAGAGCGCAGATGCTTTAGCCCAGGACAGAACAACGCGACGTGCGGCTTTGTCGATAAAGCAGACAACACGGCATGCCCTGATGATGGTGACGTCTGCACGTCTGACGTCTGCCTTGCCGGTGTGTGCACGCACAGCAGTACAGGGGCATGCAACTGTAACAATGATGGTGACTGTCCTGCGAGCACGAGCGTCTGTCAGGTTGCAACGTGTTTCAACCCAGGAACCCCTGCATCATCTTGTGGCTTTGTGAACCTTGCGGATGATACAGCATGCACTGCGGACGGCACGTTCTGCACAGATGATGTGTGCAGGAGTGGTGTGTGTGAGCATATCAAGAACAATCTCTGCGATTGCGTTGTTGATGGCGACTGCCCACGTGGCTTGAATGTCTGTATGGCAGCACTCTGTGTGAACCCTGGCACGGTGAACGCGTTCTGTGACTTTGTAGAACGCCCTGATAACACGCTCTGCACGAGTGACGGTGACGTCTGCACTTCTGATGTCTGTCAGAATGGTGTGTGTGAGCACATTGAGAATACCCTCTGCTCGTGTACGGATGATGCGCAGTGTCCTGACAACGCGAACGTCTGCCAAGTGCCGCGATGCATTGTTGACGGGAATGGTGCGCAGTGCGGCTTTGGGAACGCACTGAACTACTTACCGTGCCCTGACGGGTTGTGGTGTAATGGCGAGGAGATCTGCTGGAACGGCGTCTGTGAGGCGCTCGAACAAGCGTGCCCTGCAGAACTCTGTGATGAGGATACGGACACGTGTACGGAGATCTGCACGGATGCATGTAACCCTGCTGAGTTCCCAGACTGTACGTCGGATAGTGCTGGCGTTGAGACGTGCGAGCTCGCGCTGGATGGCTGCTATGATATCGTGACGACTGCATGCCCTGCGGATCACGCGTGCGTGGATGGGGCTTGTGTCGAGAAATGTGGCTTTAGCGTCTCGTGCCCTGGACCATAGAAGACATTATAAACCCATTCTGTGCTCTTTATGAGTATGATCCTCTGGATTCTCCTCGGTGCGGTGCTGGCATTTTTCCTCTACTGGCGCGTCTGGTTTCTCAGACGACCAAGACGAACGATACCGAAGAACGGTGTTGTCAGCCCCGCGAACGGGAAGCTGATGAAAATCATCCCGTTCCACGATGAAACTGCTGTCGTCCCGAAGGGGATGCTCGGCGAAGTGAATGTCTTAACGAAGGATGTTGCAAAAGAAGGGTATATTCTTGTGATTCGGCTCACGCCGCTTGATGTGCACTACCAACGCGCCCCTGTCTCTGGCGCTGTTGCGAATGTCAAGTATAGAAAAGGGACGTTCAAGAATGTGGTGTCGACGAACGCAGCATACGGTGCGTTTGAAAACGAAAAGAATGAAATTCTTCTTGATGGGACGTTCCCTATGAAGGTAGTGCAGGTCGCAGGCATTGCGTGCCGGCGCATCCGATGTGACGTGAAGAAAGATGATGTTGTGAAGAAAGGGGATGTGATCGGACTGATTAACTTCGGGAGCCAAGTACTTGTGATTCTTCCGAAGAAGCAACTTCAGGTGCAAGAAGGGGACTATCTTGTTGATGGGGAGACGGTGCTCGTATGAAACCTGCAGATTATATTACGTTGTGTAACGGGATGGCTGGCGTGCTTGCTATTCTCTTCATCAGAACGGGAAACATTCCGTATGCTGCAGGTGCGCTTATCGCAGCAGTTCTCTTAGATTATGCTGATGGGTTCGTTGCAAAAAAAACGAAGCCCACAAAATTCGGGATGCACCTTGATGCGCTCGCCGATATGATCTCCTTTGGCGTCGCGCCTGTTGCGATCATGTTCGTTGTGGTTGTGAATACATGGGTGGTCGTGCTTGCAGGGATTGTGTTCGTTGCAGCGGGCATGTATCGGTTGGCGAGGTTCCAGACGAAGAATAGTTATCAAGGCATGCCCATCACAGTGAACGGTGTTGTTGTTCCGCTTCTCTTGTTGACGAATGTGTCGTTACTTCCACTGTACTTTCTCTTGGCGAGTTGCTTGATGGTGAGCACGTTTCGGTGGTCTCGATGAAATTGCTTGTCGCCATTGTGTCTGCGTGGCTCGTTGCGAACGTGTGCAAGGTCATTTCTACGAGTATTCGGACGAAGGTGGTTGACTGGCAGGTCGTGTTTTTTGCTGGCGGCATGCCGAGTGTGCACACGACGTTGGTCACCGCACTCGTAACAAGCTTAGCCTTGTCTGAAGGGCTGACTGCTGTCACTGTTGCCTCGATTGTGTTCGCGTCGTTGTTCGTCTATGATGCGATGACACTTCGGCGTGCGGTTGCGGAACATAACGCGATTTTGCGATGGGTGCATACGCATTTGAATGTGCAGGTTGCGAAATCATTAGAGCGGAAAGGGGGGATTGGACACACGCCACTCGAGGTCGTCGCTGGCATCGTGATCGGTGTGCTTGTGCCGTTGCTTGTGTATGCTTGATATTCTTGGTCCGTTGTGGTTTTTCTTGCCTGCTGGCATTGCAAACATGATGCCGATCTTTGCGAATAAACTCTTTGGTCCGGGGCGGCCAATTCATACGGTGTTTGGCGCGCACAAGACGTGGCAGGGGATTATTTCTGCAACACTTGGCGGGTGGGCGTTTTTCTTGTTGCAGCGACTATTTGACGTGCCGTTTGCTATCGTTGACTATGCGAGCGTCTCGGTATTTCTCGGTTTTGGGCTGGCCTTTTTCGCAATAATGGGCGATTTGGTGGAGAGTTTTATGAAACGAAAAATAGGTATTCAGCCAGGGAAGCCGTGGATTCCATTCGATCAGCTCGATTATGTGGTTGGCGGTCTTCTCGGCTCGTTGTTGTTCGTGCGCTTGGCCCTTGTTGATTACGTGGTGATTCTTGTCGCGTGTTTCCTCGCGGTATTCGTGGTGAGTCGCGTTGGGTATATGACGGGGCTTCGGAAGGAGAAGTATTAGCGGGGTTTGGAGTCTTGCGAAAGTGATATTTTGAGAGCTCGTTTGTATAGATTTGAATATACTTTGGCAAGTTCATCTCGGGATAGGTCATTGATGAAATCGTTAAAATCTGAAACTCCTCGAACTCCAAGTCCGGAAAATCTTCCGTAGCAGTCTCCTTTATGTTCTTCGATTATGTGTTCCCTTTGAAGGTTGTACACGGGACCGCCACGACGTTCATCCTGCCTGCTGAGAACCAAATAGGGTTTGTCGATATCTCTTCCGAGTTCTCTAATTGCCTCTCGGTAGTTTTCCTCAATCCTGTTTTCCAGTTCTCTTAGGTTTTCTGGTATTTCCATTTTTTCCTCCGTTCAATCACTAGCAAGGAAATGGCTGCAGATTGATAAAAATTCTTATTGAATTTCTTTACTTTTACAAAATATTTATAAATATAATAGTAATTGTAAAGAAAATGAAAGGATTAGATGTGTACTCCTCGAAAATACTGTATGAACTTGATAAGCAATCGAATATGCCACTGAAAGCTCTAGCAAAGAAGATCAGAAGATCAAAGCAGTTTGTCCTGTACAGAATCAAGAAGTTGGAGAAAGAAGGCATAATTACTAGCTACAATGCAATCGTCGACATGTCAAAACTTGGATTCTTCTCATTCAGAATCTATTTCAAAATGCGACAGTTTACCAAGAGAGATGTCAACGAATTTGTCGATTTTTTGAAGCGTGAGTTTGACTATATTTGGGCAATTACAACAATGCACGGAATGTGGGACATTGCAGTGTTTCTCGGTATCAAAACAATTGGCGATCTTCAGATTTTTTGGGATACTGTGCTGTTGAAGTATAACAAGCACATTAAAGAGTATACTGTATCTGTATATGCGCCAATATTTAATTTTAACAGGTTATTTACAGGCGCAAAGACGAGCGAATTCCAGACGAGAGTATATGGTGAAGGAGACTTGGTTGACGTTGACGAGCTCGACTGGAAACTTATTCAGTTCTATGCACCGAACGTGCGAGCATCTGCCTTGGAGATCAGTAAAACACTTGGTGTATCTGCGGACACTGTGCGAAAGCGCATTAAGAATCTTGAGAACGCGAACGTAATCGTCGGATACAAAATCGGAGTGAACCTGAAAAAGTTAGGCTATACCTCATACAGATTGGACTTTGATCTTCTCTCAACAACGGAGAACAAGAGACTTTTTGAGTTTTGCAGACAACACGAGAAAATTTATCAAGTCAACAACGCGATTGGTGGAGCAAATTACGAAATTGAAGTGTTGGTGAAAGATGAGCATGAACTCCACGATTTGATTGAAGATATCAAAGATGCGTTTGCTGATGTTGTAGAAGATATTCGCTATTTCAGTTTTTCAACATTCCACCAACTAAAATATATTCCTGATTGAAGTTTCTGTCTACATGACGGGGCTTCGGAAGGAGAAGTATTAGGTGTGTTGGGGGCTACACTTACGCAAACGTTTCTATTGGGGGACACATTTACAGTTGCTTCAACAAATCTTTCCCTTTTTTCGTTAACTCATAGAACCGGAAAAAGTGCGCGTCTTCCGTGATGCAGTGGACGAGTTTCTTCTCTTTCAATTCCGCGAGTGCGTTACTCACATTAGAGGTACTAATTTTGCATTCTTGTGCGATTTGTTTGGGTGTTTTCGCCTCTGTGAGTGCGCGCATGACTGCATGCCGTCTCCTTCCCCGCAGGACGAAGCTGATCATTGGATAGTCCTTTTTCACGTCTCGTATGGTGACATCGCTTTATTACTTCCTTGCCATTGATGAAATACTTATGAAATACTAAATAGAGCAGAATATATTGTACACACATCGAATCCTTATACACGTAGTGTTTCCACACTGCAGGAGATGCTAAAAATACGTGAGAAATACCAAAGAAATACCAAAAATTATAAAGGGGTGCGCATTTCCGTTTTTCTAATGGTGCTTCGGCACTGTTCATAGGTCAAATTCGGAATGTTTCCGGTATCTCCCGGAAACCTTCCGGGTTTTTCATCGATACTCAATTAAAGAACACCGCATTACCATGCAAAACAGGCCAAAACGGCCATGGGGGATACAATGAACAAACTACTCGCATACGCCACGGTACTCTTACTCGTACCACTCGTCCTCGCGATGCCGCGAGGAACACTTGAAGAACGACAAGCATTCCACGATACTGTCTCACTCGCATCGAACACGTACACATGCGGGGACGGCATTCGTTGCGAAGCGTACATCAACATTCCGATTCGTGATCGAAAAGCGATCGCGCGCAACAAAGATATTTTCTTCAGCCTTGCATACCTCAACGGCACAGAAAGTAACTACACGATCAACTATGAAGTGGGACACTACGAGAAGAAGAAAGAGCGAACATATGTACAACGCTGTCGTACCGTGCAAGAGCGGAATGGCTCAACAGGCGAGCGGTGCAGAAATGTCCCGCGAACAAAGCAGGTGCGAGAGCTCGTGTGGCACGGCCAACACTTCGTGCCGGGCATGAATGTCTTACACCTGTGGTCTGATGACAAACCAGCAGATGCAATCGTCGACTGGAACTTCCGTATACCTGAAACGCCTGTGCAGATGCGACACAAGAACACAGAGAAGATGTTCCGCACAGACTTTGACACGCGCGTGAAGGGCTGGGCGATCTGGGGGGACCCTGACTGGGAGTGGCAGAATAGTAGCTTCAGTAAACGACGAACATTCGCACTTGACGAAAGCGGAAGGACAAACACACCGGTCCTTGTCACGATCGCAGACCTCAGCACAACGGGGAATGGATTTGCAGTCTACACAGAGCAAGACGAGCAGAAACCACTCACGTACCTTGATGCAGAGGAACACATCACAACACCGGGGAACGCAACACACATACTCTTCACGGCTGATAGTGGGGAGACCTACTTTCTCTATTATGAGAACACAACAGCAGTCCCAGGAACAAACGCCTTTCTCGTCTGGGACAGGTTCACTGACTCGACAAATAGTCTGCCATGGACGGAGCGCCTTGGCTCGTGGACCTATACAACTTACGCGAACAAAGCAGGCATAGGCCACGTGACGTACGATGTAGCGAACCTCTATGACTACAAAGATCTTGGCACGTTCGCCCGCGTCCTCTACACGACAAGAGGGGATGGCCTCAGGTTCGCGTGGCGTGACAGTACTACAGGAAATTTAGGCGCTGACGGCTCACGGATGGTTTGTGACTTCGGCCCGAGCAAGTACCGATGCTTCGGTAACGGGTACGCAGACCTGCGCGGGAATGGTGGCGCAACGAATGTGTGGCATGATTACACGTTCCGCATTGGGACGTCAGGGCTCATCCTCTATGAAGATGAAGGCGGCCCACTCATCACATTCACCACGCCAAACGATGCGCAAATCGGCCCCGCAACACAAAACCGTGTTGGGATGGGCGGACAAGAATCTGGCGCTGGACGGTTTGATGACTATGCGCTCTGGAACTGGACGCTCCTCGGCAGAGTCAACTTTTACGACAGTCTGAGTACCACCTACCAGCTTGGCGCTGAACAAGGCGGGAGCAGTATTGATGAGGAAGCTGCACGAGCAGCGATCTACGACGGACTAAACCAATCAGTGCTCGCAGGAAACTATAGTGCAAGCGAAGACCAGGACCTTGTCGTCAGGTACCAGAACGGCACGATCATCGAGGACACCCTAGATATCTTCGTTGCGAACGGCATGACGCGCTGGGCGTTCGACTACACAAACACGACAGCGACAAGCATCGTGAACATCACACCTGCCTTTTACGTGTGGACAGGGATGGGGATGACCGCATCAGAGATCATTGACAGCGTACGGACATTCGTGGATGGAACTGCATGAAGCTCTTGTTTGTGTTTTGTGTGAGCATGCTGCTCCTCATGAACTGCGCGTACGGGATGCCAGAACAGAAGCTCTCGCCACGAGCGAAGGCGATGCTGGAAGCACACCCTGACATGCCGAGAGAACTCATCATCCAATACAAGAAAGAGAAGATGCACATGATGCGAACAAAGCACACGGACGCATGGAAGCACAAGCGCGTGCGCGCAGAGCGAATGAAGCTGGCAAGACTGCACGCAGACATGCAGGACATTGAGCGCGTCGAGCTGGATCAGGATATCACGACGAAAGAACTCACGTGGAACGTCGAGCGCGTCGCAGGTATGTGGACAGGTGCTGGCGGATCTGGCGTGACTGTCGCAGTCCTCGATACAGGGTTCACACACGACGACCTTGCTGTTACAGGATGGAACGTCCTGCTTGAGAACCAGAATAGCACGGATACGAACGGGCATGGCACGTCAGTTGCGAGCGTTGTGCATGCTGTGGCGCCTGAAACGGCGATTGTACCCGTAAAGATTATGAATACGAACATCGGAAGTTTAAGTGATGCGATCGCGGGGTTGTCATGGGCGATAGAACAAGAGGTGGATGTTGCTGTGTTGAGCTTTGGCTTCCCTGAACGATCAGAGATCTTCAACGACCTCGTACAAGAGGCGTATGATAATGGGATGCTCCTCGTTGGCGCGTCCGGAAATGACGGGGGCCCAGTGTTATATCCAGCAGCGTATGACGATGTAATAGCTGTTGGCGCAACGGAAAGTGATGATACACTCGCAGGGTTCAGCAATCGCGGATTTTCGCAAGAACTTGTTGCGCCAGGCGTGGACGTTCCTGTCATGACTCTCACAGGATATGGCACTGCTACTGGTACGTCGCTTGCAGCCCCACACGTCGCGGGGGTTGCC
The DNA here is from genome assembly GCA_028818155.1 of Candidatus Woesearchaeota archaeon. Lineage (GTDB taxonomy): Archaea > Nanobdellota > Nanobdellia > Woesearchaeales > UBA525 > UBA525. Next base: position 203,649 of record JAPPOH010000001.1, read on the forward strand.
GCGCTCTTCCTGAGCGAAGGACGTTCATCGAGTGACACTCGTGCCTCCTTACGCTCGGGCGCGCTTGATCTTGCACCTGCGGGCAAGGATAGCAAACACGGCTTCGGGTTGGTACAGGCTGTCCTTGCTGATGGAGAGGTGAATGACTCTTATTCGTATGACGTGTATAATGTAACAGATTATGGCTTAGAAAGCGAGACGATTGTGTACTGGACCTCTGGGGTTGGCACAATAGATAATCTTTCTTTCGCGGACGGCGTGTATATTGTGACGCGGGACGGCGTGAATAGCACGATGATTGTTGGAGAAAATGGCAGTGTTGGCACGCTTGCTGTTGGGGGCGACTTACTCTTCTTTGACTCGTACACAGTTGATGGCACGGACATGGATGGTGCGCTCTGGGTAGGAGATACAATCACGATCGGTGTTGACCCGGCAACAACGCCATTGCCCTTCTCTGTCTTGGATGGCGAGTGTCATAGTGGTGATGGGGACCCGAGCTCAAACTTTGACGCGTGCTGGTTTGATACAGCAACAAAACGTGATGACTGTGATGCGCACACGGGATTCGTTCATTGCGGGAGTATCACCTCGTGCAATATTGACGATGTTGGTGAGAACAGAACTGGTATTGTGGATACGAGCTCCACGTTGTACCAGAATCAGCGCGCGCGACTCTATGATAATTGCTTTGACACGGTGCCTGATTTTTGGACGACGAATGAGCGGTATGTGCTCGTGATGGATGAGAAGCGCTCCACGTGTGTGAATAGCACGCACTACGCGTACGAAGGACGATATACAGGAAGCAATTGGGCAGCGTACCATACGGATGCGTGCCCTGGTTCTTGTGTGCAAGGACTGACTACTACGGAAAGCTCGAGGAATATACCATTGAGCCCGCCGTGCGATGGTTGTGTGGGGAGTGGTGTTGTTCGAGCGATCGTTGCGGTTGATGGCAGCGCTGCTGTGGGGTATCCTGTCCGGCTGAACAATGTATATGTTGGCGAAACTGATAGTGTTGGCACACTCGACATGCATGTGGGTGCAACTGGCTGTAGTGTTGCACAAGATGTAACGGTGTATTGTCAGGATAATACAACTGTGTGTGGCACGGATTCGACGTGGCTTGGCGCACTCGATGACACAGACTCCATGCTTTTTGACTGTACGTTAGCGTGCGGCTCTGGGAATGACTTGTATATGGAGCAAGCTGCTATTGTTGTTGCTGGGACAACAGTGACGGTTGGCGTCTCCTCTGTTGGCGTGACTGCCTCGAATGTTGCTGTACGTGTCGTCCGTGGGACTGCTGAGAATTTCTTTGCTGAGACAAGAGAAGATACAATCAGTGTGACGCCTGGCACTGTAACGGATGCGTCTGTAACCTTTAATGAATTAGCAGATGGGGATGTGCTGCGTATTTGGCTGGATGATACGCATGTTGTTGCAAACGAAGATAATACGAATAATTACGTGGAGCGGCAGGCGTTTAAGGATGTGAAGGTTCACATTGACTTCGATCTTCCTCCGCAGTTCAGTGTTTTAGAAGACATATTCACTGAGTATATAGGTTCTGTGGCGGAGATTGTTACTCCTGGTGCTGCTGATGTACTACTTGAAGTAAAAACATACAAAAAGCCATTTTTTGGCGGGAAAAAATTCGTTATTGATGGCGAAGAGCAAGACAAACCATTCGCTGTGCGAATCAGTAAGGAGTTCACAGGTAAGCAGGAAATCACTGTTGAAGGAAAGGATATTGAAGGAGTTATCGTTGGACTGAAGCGATTTGTTGAGCGTATGCAATTCTTTGCTGCTCGAGGAAATGAGGAAGTATATTTGAAGGATACAGATCCATTTGGCGTACGTATTTTTGATCAACTAGTTGCAGATGGAACGAATATTGTTCGAGATAATAGTCCAGCGGCGAGAGCGCTTGTTCGTGACGTGCTGTTTGATCAGAATTTCGAGGTTGCGATAAAACCAGTGAAGACGCCATTTGGTGCTTCCTATCCTGGCGATGTACTGTTGCGAGTGAAACACGTGAATGCTGATGTGAGTGAAGATTATCGAGAAGCATTTGGGGTTTCTACCAATCCTGTTGTGTTTAGCGGCGGTCTCTTTTCAAATATCGAAGCGTGGGAGGGGGATGGCGGCCTCGCTGCACAAATGGCTCGTGAAGGATGGGATGTGTGGTCTATCGAGATGACTGGTGGACCGAATACTGAGTGCGACACGTGTCCAAACTATACGTACAGTGATCTTGTTGATTTCCACTGGCCAGCATCGATTGCCGGTGTGATGACATACGCAGATACGAATAAGATTGACTATGTCGGACACTCGAATGGTTGTCGTGCTGCATTAAGTTCCTTACATGAGTATTCGAATAGCGGGAAGAATAGTGCCGGCTATTATTTGGATGAGACTGGGTCGTTTGCTGCAGCTGATTTGCCAGCACTCCCTGTTGATCGTTTTGTTGGAGTGGGATGTCCGAGTGTGTTGAATGAAGAAAGTACGTTCACAACTGTTTCCCGTATTAGTCGCTCTACCGGAGAGAAGAATGGCGATTTTGCTATCAGAAAGACTTCGAGCAAGAAGCATGTAAACCTCGGCGACTACTCAAAGTGGCTTGTAACTCCTGATGTTTTACTTCCGCCACAAATTATTGGAGATGATATAGCACGTGTGATTTTTTGGACTGGAGCAACACTCGTTTCTCCAAATAAAATTTCACACAATTTGATGAACTTCTATAGTGACCTTGCTGTTAATCCATCAAGTTCTTTGAACTTTAATGGTGTGAATGTGAGTGAATTGCATTTATTTGCTACAAAAATGAGCGATATTGTAGTTCCAATCAATGACTCTTATGATATAGAAGATGACGTTAAGATTAATCAAGACGATAAGAGCATAATTGTTTATGAACTCCAGCCATTTGAGACAGACCACGTTTTTATTAAAGACTTTAAAGAGTTTATAGATGAAGCTAAGGTGATACTAAAATGAAGGTTGCGTATAGCTTAATTTTGGGCGCTGTAATGACTTACTTTTTTAGCTATAGTACTTTGGTCATTCACAGTCCTTCTGGTGCAAACATTTTTGCAACTTTACTTTTGTTTGCAAGTATTAGTGCCGTGGGTTACTTTACCTACGACTTCGTTGTCTCAAGAAAGTATGGGTTGGAGCTATCATCTAGCTTGCTTGCAGGTTTAATTCTAGGATTTATTTATTCTATCATTATAGTGATATATTCTAGGTATTTCCTGCCTAGTGATTTCAATACAGTTATTCAATTTAACAAGGATTCTAGACTATTTTTGCCATTCATCGTAATTTTTACTAGTGTTCTTTGGACTTTTATGAAGTCGAAGAAAATTAGAATTGGTAGAGTCTTGAAAGTTCTCGGATATTACTTCCTTGCTTTTTTAACAAGTGGAACTTTATACTACTCAATATTTATGATTTACTTCCTCGTTGAATGGAGTTAAAATGACAAAAACAAAACTAACAAAGTTGGCACTCACCCTACTTATAAGTATCTCGACGATATCTCTTGCGTATGCAATGACTGTCGATGAGCTCATTGAAAGCTACGATTACGACTACGTTGGCAGCGTCAACGTCACGAACGCAACAGACTACCTCGATGACACACTCACTATCAACATCACAACGAACACAACAGGCAACTACTACGTCACAATAACTCTTTTCGACACGATCACACTCACAAACACGACAAACACAAGCATCATAGCAAACCAGCCAACAAGCATCACGTTCAACGAGAGAGACTTGCAGAAGAACCAGTACAATTACACGATCGAAATCCACGATCAAGACCTGAACCTCCAGTACAGGAAGTACAAGACAGCAACAAACGTGTACGCATTCGAGCAAGGAACACAAGTCACCAGCATCACAGACCAGAACACAGGGAACATCTACCTCACAATAACACTCAACAACACCATCAACGAGACAACAAACGCCACAGTCTACCTCGACTACAACAATCACACAATCCAACACACAGAAACCGTCACGATAACAGCACCACACGACACGATCACCCTCACCATCCCAAACGAGACGATCAAAGCAACACACTACAACGGACCATACACCATCAAAACACTCCAGCTCGGCACTACATACATCCAAACAAATCACACAACAGCATCGTACAACTACGAAGACTTTGCAACAGACTACATCAAGAACATCACGATCACAGAGATAGATAACAACAGCAACAACCTCACGGACGAGCTCATTCTGACTTACACTGTTGTGACTGGTGGCGGTCAGTACACTGCTTCAGGGACCCTCGCACGGTCAACGGCGCACACTGCTGCCACCAGCACAACTCTCCCGGCAGGGACGAGCGAGATCACCCTCACAATACATGGGGAGGACATCTACGCAGCGAAAGAATCCGGCACGTTCACACTCGTGAGCGCAACGCTCACAGGACCAGCAAACGATTCCATTAACAATGCGCTCACAACAGAACTCCAATACACGAGCTTCGAGCCGCCAGCGAGACCAGATATCACGCTCACACTCGTACAAGCAGAGCCATTCATCGTCACCGTCGCAAACGAAGGAGCAGTGCCTGCAGCAAACATCATAATTGACATTTTCAACGATGACGTGTACGAGAACCAAACTGTCATTAACACATTGAACGCGAGCGAAGCAACAAATCTCACGTTCCACCCACCAGCAAACACGATCGTCACAGCAATCGCAGACTTCAACAACGAGATAGACGAGGAAAACGAGACGAATAACATCGTGAACAACCTCGAGGCAATCATGAACGTCCAAATCTCTTCCCTAAGTGCTGGCATACTCGAAGGTGTCATCGCAAATAACGGTAACCAACTCTTGGAAAATGTCTCATGGAACCTTTCATTCGGTGATGGAACAACGCTCGCAAGCACAGCTGCCACGGACCTTCCACCCGGCGAGCGCACCATCATCATCGCAGCACACACCTACCCAGGTGGCACGTACAACGCAACCCTCACCGGCATCGCAAATGAAACAGCGGAAGCAACGATCACCATCGATGCACGGCCAATAACTGTTGAGCCATTCACAACACTCTATGAGCAAGACACGCACATGGTACTTGAAGGAAGTATTACAGGGGGTACAACAGGCACCATCACAATAGGAGAAGAGACACGCCCAGTCACATTCAACACACCGATCGTTCTCATCGAAGCAGCATTCCAGCAACCAGGACTCAACACACTTAACGTTTCTGCCACGAGCGACGGGTTTACTGACACACGCGTGATCACGACAACGATTGCGGAGCTCTTCCTCGAAGCGGTACAACTCGCAGCAAGTGGCACGACAGGCATCATCGAGTTCACCGCACAAAACCTCTTTGAGCAGAACACCACATTCAACTGGACGTATGATACAGGAAGTGTTATCCTCCCAGGGAGCGAGATCACGCTCACAAACCAGAGCAATGTGACAGTACTCCTTGAACATGACTTCGGCAGCACGGGAACATATGCAACGACTGTGCTTGCAGACACAAGGACAATCTACGAGGAAGCTGTGGAGGTGGTTGTTTGATAGATCATGTAGAGAGTAAACTGATTCAATATTAACAGGCATGGTAAAATTGGGAAAGAAAAGAAAAGAAAGTAAAGAGATATTCAGCAAGAAGTTCTTCTTACTTTGGTCAATTCTTTTCTTCTTTCCTTATTCGCTGTCATATGCAGGGCACTTAGGATCTGTTGTGGGTTTCGAGCCACTTACACTTCCTTATTCTATCTTAATTGAAGCAATGTTCTTTTTCCCCTGGTTCTTTCTTATAATCTATTTTTTTCCGACCAACCTGATAATGAGTTTTGTCGCAGCAGTCTTACTTGCAAATATGTACATAGAGTGTGAGCTTTTTAGGAAGTGTGTAATGAAAACATACAGAATTCTATGCAATAGGAAGACTTCCATAATCTTGAGCTGTATTTTTTTGTGCTTCTTTCTTGGGATGAGCTACAATCATTTACTTTTTGAACACAACAAAAACTTAGAGAAAGACAAATTCTGCAAGTTTATGATTCCCTCAGATTCTAAGAGTTTCTGCTACTTTCAACTAGCAAAGAATTCAGAGAAGAAGGAAGATTGTGAAAAAGCTACTAGCCACAAAGGATGTAAGAAGATAGTTGCAGAAACAAGAACGCTGGATGTTTCAATTTGCGGTGATCCAAGTGCAGGTCATTCTGGTAGCTGCGTACGAGATGTAATTTTAAGTGTTGAGAGTGTCATGCAAAGAAGAATCAACTCAGATAATTTTTGCACACCTGAGGATGATATCTGCTTGGTTGATAATTTCAAATTGAAATACACTGTTGGAAATATGAAATTATTCTTGAAGGTAAACTCGAATGTTGAAAGAGAAGTAAGCGTATCTAGCACACTATGCAGGTCATATGATGGGATTTTCAAGCCTGTAGAATGTAGGATTATGAACTATTCAGAGCATATTCTAAAAAGCGGAACGAATGATATAGTGTTAGAATACTCTGCAGATGAGTATCTTAAGCAGAGACTGGCTTATGGAAAGCCAATTGGTATTAAATTTATCAAAATTGATTTGCCAAATGGATCTTTCGTGGGTGCGTATGATTTGGAGTATGTTGGAGAGTGGTATCAAATAAAAAATGAGTATATTCGAGATGCAGAAGAGCGAATCACGGATACGAAAATGCATGACTTATTTATGGGGAATGTCAGCTCAGAAACTTGCTCTGCTATACAAAGTGTAGTAGAGGAATCTTACAATAAAAACACTAAGAGCTTAACAGATGTTCCCACATGGCTATGTTGGCTCAAAAGTACGGACTGTTCTGGGGCTAACGATTGGGGTTATGAATGTGGCTTTGCTAGAGATGGCAGAAGCCTATCATTTTGTGAAGATAACCCAAGATGTTCTTGGTCAAATATACTTCTTGAAGGAGGAGTCAAAAGAAATTACACTGGCTTCAGAGAAAATGCTTTCTGGTCTATTGTTAACGGAAATATCAAAACATGTTACAATAACCAAGGAATGCTTGACTATTGCCTCAGAAACACAGGTTTGCTCTGGTTAGACTGTGAAGCATGCTCTCTGATGCTGAACACAACAGGTGAGATGATTTGCAAAAAAACAATAGAGATGCTCTCAGATGGAAAGATTATGTGTGATATCACATGAAGGAGGAGTTCAATATTCAACAACTACTAATTCAAACAGCGAAACTTATTGGAGTTTGGTTTGCTATTTCTTCCATTTTCACATTTCTAGGCTGTTTGAACAACTCAAATAGCTTTTGTGTCTTTGGATTCCTTCACATTGTTGGCCAACCTGTTATTATGTTTCTCGATGTCAGCATAACTTTGGGGCTCAGCGATATTCTATCCAGAAGAATAGATACATCTTATTGGATTCTTTTTGTTCTGTGGTTCCTTTCCTGGATGGGGATGGCATGGATTTACTTAAAGATTAAAAATAACCTCTCTTATTTTAGACCCACCACTCAGAAAGTTATGCTATTCATGATCCTATTATTGCTCTTTAGCCCATTCTCTTTCTCTTGTGGGAAAACATTCGACGATACTGTCGATGATCAAAAATATTGCCCAGCTACATCAAGTTCGTCATCCAGTACGAAAGTGAGCTGCACTGATCCAAACTTCAATGTATCTCCAGATAAAAATGGGAATTGCTACTCCACTACGAGCTCAGTAAGTTATAACTGTTTGTTGTGCAAATACCCAAGATATGGAATTGATATATACAAATTCAGAAAACCAGGTAGTTATGACCTTGAGTTCAATTTCTATTTTTTCTCTTTTTTTTTAGTTACAATAGAATACTTATTCAGCTGTTTTTTACACCGAGTATGCTCGAAAAAGTTTTCACAGAGGAAACTTGATGTAATCATAACTTTGATTATGAGTTGTTTAATTCTTTCCCATGTTTCTTGGTTTCTAGTCACTACATCATGAAAGATAGTGGCCAAGAAACCGACGCGCATTGAGCAACGGATCAAGCAACTCGAGAAGAAGGCGCTTGATATAGAGAAGATGCGCTCATAACTGCTTGCTCTTACCGTCAGGCAGTCTGAATGAGTGCTCTGCGTAGAGATACTGCTTTTTTTTGATGGTTTTTTTCTTGACAGCGACCATAACATCAGTTACCCCCACAAAATCGGATAAGTGCAGAAATTGTGGGGGTAACTTTCTCGTCGAGAAACGAAAAAACACGTGTTTTTTCTGTGGGGGTAACTGCTCAGCAGGACGAGCCCCAGAAACATTTATTAACTGCTAGGGGGGAAAAAGAGTGTGGCGGTTGCGGACGACGTAAAGAAGCTTGCGAAGAACCAAGCGGCGCTGCAAAAAAACCTTGTGTTTCTAAAGAAGCGAATAGCTGTGCTCGAAGACCGTCTTGATGGCAACGAGCCAGCTGACGAACCAATAGAGATACCTGCGGATGCGAAACTTCCTGCGACAGGAAAAGAAACGGCAAAACCGATCGAGAACCTCGGGTTCAAGGTCTTCGGCGGCGTCGGCTTTTTCCTTATCTTCCTCGGCCTCTTCTTCCTGTATGATTTTGCCGTTGACAACGGCTGGATTGGCTACCTTGGCCAGATTTCACTCGGCGTCCTCGCCTCGATCCTCATTATTGCGATCGGCGAAGTCTTTCGACGAAAAGAATATGAGAAGTTCAGCCAACTCTTGACTGGCGGCGGCTTGGGATTGTTGTATTTCACGTTCTTCGCAACGTACTTTTTCCCAGAGTACAAAGCAGCGCTTGGCATGACGTTCGGCACGGTCGCGATACTCTTAACATTCGTTGTACTTGTTGCTGTCGCCCTAGCGCTTCGCAGTGATTCAATGATCCTCGCGGTCTTCGCGTTCTTCCTTGGCTACTTAAGCGCATTCTTCGCGTTCACAGAGGGCGCAACGCACGCAGCAATGCTGTATATTATTCTCTTGGGTATCGGCCTGGCGTTCTTGGCCACGAAGAAACAGTGGTCGCTCGCTGTCGCGCCTGTCGTGCTCTCGTACTTGTTCTATGCGATGTTCTTTTTCGAGCACCATGTCTCCAGGCACGCTGTTGAGAACGGCATGAGCGTCGGCGCCCATGTCGGGTACGCGCTCCTCTTGTTTGTACTCTTCAACTTGCAAACACTCTTCCTCAAAGATGACGAGAAGCATACGCAGAATGTGCTCGTTGCTGTCATCAACGCGGCGCTCTTCTTCGCATTCATGTTCGATATCGTGTGGAAACTCTACCCATCGTATAAAGGGATGCTCCCCCTCGTACTTGCCGTCGTGTACTTGTGCCTTGGGTTCATTGCAAAACAACGCGAGCTCAACAACCTCTTCGAAACACTCTTCGTGATCTGTATCACTGCGCTCACAATCACTATTCCAATACAACTTGACGGCCCATGGATCACACTCGCGTGGGCACTTGAGGGCCTCCTCCTTGTCCGCGCTGGCGTCAAGATCGAGCACGTTGGCCTACGCATACTCGGGTACATCGTCCTTGGCATCGCGTTCGTCCGCGCACTCTTCTATGATTCGTGGACCCTCGCCTTCGGTTGGCGTACACTTACAATGGCCGCGACCGCGTGCGCCATGTACCTTGCTGCATGGTGCATCTCAAACATGCCCGAACCGGATGAGCAGCGCTACATGGTAGAATCACTCCTTGCAGTGCTCTCGCTCGTGCTCATCACCGTCATGTTTGCAGTCGAGATCACAGACAGTGCGGGATTGTTCAGCGCAATGAATGATAATTCCCGACTCGTGCTCTTGAGTGTCGTCTGGGCGGTTGAAGCGATCGGGCTCACATTCTTCGGCTTCAAGAATAAGATCCGTTCCATTCGCATCGTAGGATTGGTGCTCTTCGGCATAACGATCGTGAAAGTCCTCATCCTGGATATCTCAGAGCTCGCAGGCATCTACAGAACGGTTGTCACGATGATAGTCGGCTGTATCGCACTGGTTGGCGCGTTCGTCTACATTCGCAACAAAGAGAAGATTCAGGCGGCACTCGAATGACGACCATTCCTACGATTGAAGAGTTTGAAGAACCGCCGAAAAAAGCACAGCAGAAAGTACCCGCACGGAAACCAGAACTCACAGAGTTCGGAAAGAACATCAGGTTTTACGAGCGCGGCGGGAGTGCAGGAAAAGATTGCACAATCGGGTTCTTCCTCGGCGTCCTCTCGTGGATGATCGCTGGGCCTGTAGGCATTGTACTCACAACTCTCGCGCTCATCTACGGGCGAAAATGGCTTGGGATCGGCTCACTCCTGAGCATTGCACTCGTGCCAATCTTGTTTTTCATGGTGTATTTCGTATGAAAGGTTTCATCTTCCTCCTGCTACTCGCGCTCCCGCTTGCGGCCGCAAGCGAATGGCAGTACACGCAAACGATTGACACGCACGGCGCGAACGAGCCCGTTCGCCTGCTCTTGAGCCCTGCGCTCTTAACAAACGCACAACTTGACGGGGATGACCTCCGCGTTCGAAAAGACGGGGTTGATGTCCCGTTCAAACTACTGCTCGAAGGAACGGACGAGCAACTCCTCCACGTGCATGACGTTGCAGTCTCATCAACCAGGCCAGCGTTCCGATCCGTTTCATACGACGCAACCAAGATGCTTGACAATGATGGAGGAACCGTATTCGAGATCGATGCGACGAAAGATCAGACGACTGCATGGGTGCTGCTCGACCTTGGCGGTGAGCGACTCAACACGAAAGCGGTCGTGCAAGGCGCAGCATACACGCACGTTCAGGTTGCGGGCAGCAACAACAAAGTGGAGTGGACACCACTGAAGCAGCACACGAAAACAACTGCAGAGCACATCCCGTACGCGCCAAACACGTTCAGGTACATTCGCATCACCTTCACACACCAAGGAGCACTCGCGATACAGGAGCTCTCACTCTATGGTGAGAGTGCGGGCGAACTCTACTTCCTCGATGACGGAGGCGCGTACGAGCTCGTGTACGGGAATGAGAACGCACAACGACCAACGTATGATGAAACGGGCTTGTACACAACCGCGACAACACCCACAGTCTATACACTCGGTGAGCGAATCCACCCTGCATTCAACGCTGATGCTGATGGTGATGGCGTCCAAGATGATAATTGCCCATACATAGCGAATGCTGATCAAGCGGATGGCGATCGTGATGGGGTGGGGGATGCCTGCGATAATTGCGTGAGCGCGTCAAATACAGAACAACAAGACAAGGACGGGGATGGTGTTGGCGATAGATGCGACAATTGCGCCACGACGTATAACCCGAATCAGTACGATGATGACTTTAACAACAAAGGATACGTGTGCGATGATGCTGATGGGGATGGTGTTGTGAACAGCAAGGATAACTGCGTTGCGGGCAGCAATATCAATCAACAGGACGTGGACCGTGACGGAATAGGGGATGTCTGCGAAGATGACGATGGTGATGGCATTGCAAACTATGCAGACAACTGCGCGGATCAGGCGAACGCAGAGCAACAGGATGCGGATGCTGATGGTGTTGGCGATATCTGTGACAATTGTGTGTCAGTAAAGAATACGAATCAGCGGGACACGGATGCTGATGGGGTGGGGGATGCCTGTGAGGATGACGATGGTGATGGCATTCTGAATACGAAGGATAACTGCCCGGTCGCGAATGCAGATCAGGTCGACTGGGATAATGACGGTCTCGGGGACGCGTGCGATAACTGTCCTGAGATCCAGAATAGGAACCAGGCAGATATTGATCGTGATGGTGTTGGGGATGTATGCGATGAACAAGAGAGTAGACCTCTCGAGAATATGGTGCTTGTGTGGACGATTATCTTTGTTGCAGTCGCTGTGATTGGATTCTTGGCATTCTCAATGTACACGAAGAAGTAAGTGTGTCACTTGTTGATTTCTCCAGCATCTCGTCGAAGCAACCCTTTTAAAGAAAAGACCACTCCTGAGTGGTTATGGATCAGCAGACGATGACATCCCTGGACACGCTTATAGAAGCACTGCATGACCTCGTTGATGACCCACATTTTGAGGAGCACACACAGCGGTTCGGCGCGCGCGAAGCATGGAACCTCGTTCGAGGGAGGAACCTCCTTGACAATCGTACAATATATGACAATCTCAAAGCAATTAATAGGAGCACGCCCAACAAGATCAAAGGACTTGTTGCAGCAGTGGACGGCATGCATGCACTCAAAGGCCTCCGTGATTTCAGAAGCAGAAGCCTCGGTTACAAACTCCTCACCGCGCCACTCTACCTGCCGAAGAAAGCTGCTGTCTGGGCAGAAAACCAGTTCTCAACAGAACAAGCAGCAGACCATGGCAGATACGCGACGCTTATTCCTGAAGCATTAGCACTTGGCTATCTCGGCCACCAAGTACACCCTGCAGTAGGTATTGCAGCAGTTGGATGGTGCGCAGCATCAGAGTCTGTTGACAGATTGTTGGATGTTCAACAATGGTCGCAAGTCATGTTTTCACTCTGGCCGGCACAAATCCAGGGAGCACAAGGGAGATTACTCAAAGCATGTGGGCGAAAGCGTGTCGGCATCAAAAACTTGATGGAAACAGCAATTGAATACGCAGATGATCTACAACGAAGTACCGTTCGGGCAAACGATTTCGATGAACTTCTCGAACTCAATCCGAATTTCGGTGAGTTCCTTGACACACTCCACACAGAAGGCTACCGCTACCCTCATCTGGCTGCCACTGCAGCTGGACTACTCTGGACGCACAAGCTTCCAGAAACGAATCGGATTGCGAAAGGCATGCTCCAATTCTATCACCAAAGTAAACCAACTGGTGACATAACAGAAAGATACATCCACGATCACGAAACTGCCGACCACCTGGTTGGGCACCTGCTGCGTGGCATCAGAACACAGCTCATCGACCATGCCGCACGTGTTTCTGCAGCAAAAGTAACATATGAAATAGAAGGGTTGGAGCCGCTCGGTGACTTCCAGCCACACATGCAGCTTGGAACAGTCGAGATGGGGAGAGAATCCAGGCGTGCGCTACAATGCTCCATTGACGTACCACTACGGCAGATAGCGGGAGACGTTCCTGTGCAACTGCTCATGAGCAGACTGGAAGAAAGCATTGCTGACTACGTGAAAGAGCACGTATTAACACCACACCAACGCATCACAGACTACCCAGATTTCCTTGCAGCTTCGGAACTCGATCTCAGCAGTATCCAAGATATTGGCATTGACCCATACAGTCTTGTTAAGATCGGATCAGAAACAACACTCAACGGTGAAAGGTTACGGATCACATACACTGTCTCACCAGAATTGAAACATGACTATCTGAGTCGTGCCACAATGCAGATTGAAATGGGCCATAGTCCATTCGAAGCGGTTGGAGGAAGTGGAAGTGCATCTCGTGATGTGTACGCAGTGCATCAGTGGTCGCTCCCACGAGCAGAAGATGACGAGATAGGTCGTGGCATTGAGAAACGGAAGCAAGAACGAATCGCAGCAGGCGAAGCGACACCAGATGACATTCGTGAACAGATGCAATGGCTCTCCAGAGATGCATTCGAAGCAATGATGAGCGATCATTACGATGCGCAAGTTGCGAAATTGCGAGAAGAAATCGAGCGAGAGCCAACGAATAACGCGCTTTTCATGTTAGGTTTGCTAGAAATCGTTCGAGATCGAGCAGCTGGAACCGCACGCATAAATCAAGCTATTGACAATGGATACCTTGAGCAACCACAACCAGGAATTCTTGGTGGAAAAGCGAACAACAGAAATCCGCTCGTTCATCACGAACGATCAATCAGGTTGTGACTGTCAATGATACTGGTGCGTGTGAAGAAACTATGATGAATTTGCAACTGTAGTGTTTATTGGAACTCAAGCCCCCGGAGGGTTGATCACCTTTTATGCATTTCGCGGGAGATCGTCATAACGACGTTGCCTTCCGTCTATCACCTAGCGGTCGCTCTTACATATATAGCTTTCGGCTTCAGAACGTTGGCTTCGCCGTCCGTAGCGAGTACTAGGTGGCGGTGTGTGGAGGGTTGATGCCTCTGGCGCGCAGACCTTCCTGTGATTTGTAGATTGTTCCTGCAAGTTTCGGCGTGGGTTCCAAGACATGGCCGCCGTCGTGCTCCAGGACATTGAGGAGACCTCTTTCTTCCATCCCTCGCACTGCTATCCCAATTGCATCGCCGCCCGCCTGGTTGTAGAGAGCCTGAAATCGGACAACGCTAAACGGCAGCTTCTTCTTATCCGCTTCTATCGCTTGCACTGGATCGCTCTGAGGGGATCGTTTTCGACCTCTAAGCGCTGAATATGCACCCTTGAAAAACCTGGCAACTTGCCGACCGATTTTACGGTCTTCTTGCTGGCGTTCATACTCTTTGCGCAGGCGGTCATTACAGCCCACCTCGAGATCTGCTTCATCCGCAATTTGATCAACAAGCCCCTTGTAGCTGAGCGCTACCCACTGACCAGCGAGTCTGGCCTTTTCGATGAGTCGAGCTGCGATATCTTCATGCTCACTCTTCCCTAGGCTGCTCGGGATCATATATGTCCCAATGACTACGTCCGTAGGGGCAACTTCAATGCTTTTTGTTACGTCGGTTACAAAAGTTGTATCTGCGATTTTTTCGAGTGCCATGTTGTTCCTCTTGAATACTGTTAGTAATGAGCACTCGTTTATAAGAGTTTCGGTTTTTTTGTTACTTTGAAGTAGCACTATTTTGTGGGGGTGAGGGTGTATATGCCCTCGCCGGGATTCGAACCCCTTGTGTACATCGGGAGAGATTCGGACCGCGATTCACCTGGTGAGCCCGGGACGCCTGCGGTGTCGCAAATGCCCCCGCCGGGCTTCGGACCCTCCGCGAGGTTCCAGAGAGATTCGAGGTCCGATTCGCCTGGTGAGCCCGTCACCTGGGTCGGTCATCACCAGCTCAGGGGCCCTAGTGAGAGCCACACCTGCATTTGAGCCTTAAGAATCGAAAGCATGCGTCACTCGCCCCTCAACACAAACTTCATAATCTGCGCTGGACTCCTACCTTCATGCCGAGAACTCGTGCAAAAAGGAGAGCTACACCGATCCGCGCCAGACTGTTCTGGGAAGGAGCGTTCGTAGGCCTACTTGGAGGCATTGCACTAGAGGCGGGCGTCTCTATTGAGGAGGATGACTTGAGGCTTCGAGTCCTACATCTAACGTGTGAGGCCTTGAACGACGGCTCTGGCTGCGGTGCACTTGTCGGGATCCTTTCGGTGCTTGCCTTGCTCCTTTCGCTCTACGCATTGTTTGCCGAGTGTTCTCTGCTGAAAAAGGCGAAGTACCTGTACAGGTGGCAATGGCCACCCTGGGCAGAGGGCCTTGCATTCCATCTGGTGGGGATGATCTTGACCTTCATCGCGACTCTAGTGCTTCTATGATCGGACAGGTCTGAGACGTGGAGGTAGTCCGCGGCGACTGGTCCGAGCCACAACTCCTTATAGCCAGAGACATGTCATTTCCTAGAGGTGCTGACGAATAGGTAATTCCAATGCCTCGGCAGTTCAAGCAATTCAAAAACGGGCAGACCATTGCAGCCTTATGCACTGCGACGAAAGCCAAGAATCCACGGATCGCTCACAGGACCCACTTGAGAATGTCCTGAAGCTGCTAGCGCGGCTTGAGCATCGGATCGAGGAGCTCAGGCTCGTCAGGCCGCCGGTCAACTAGCAGCCGATTGAGCAGTTGGTGCAGCTTTTCTTCGATTGCTGCGATGCGCTCGTCCACGAGTGCCTTCTCTCGTTCCATTGCGCCAAGTTGTCGCTCAAGCGCAGTCTTCGCTTCCGAAGTGAGGAGGTCTTCATCAGTGATGGTGTCGTGCATCCCGAGGAACTCGGTGTAGTACGCAACCATGTCTGCTGTGGTCCAGCCGAACCTGTGCATGAACGCGCTTTCGTGTTTGTATTTTGGGCGCCAGTAGCACGCGCTTGAGTGTCGGAAGTCGTACAGGGTGAGCTCTGGGTAGGTCTTGCCGGCTGCACTCGTTCCGTCGCCGAGGACTCGACTTCCGAGGGCCTTGAGGTAGCGATTCGCGACGGAGGGTGAGAAGTCGAAAATGTACTGGTCCGGTTTGAGTCCTTGGTCGTGGATGTATTCGCGCAAGAGCGGCGGGCAGTGGAGCAGGGTGATCTTCCTGCCGAAGGTCTTGCTGGTTTCCTCGCGAATGTGGAGCTGCGTGCAATCTTCTGTGAGATCGCGGACGCGGACGTTGACGAGTTCGGTCGGCGCGCGGATGCCGCTGTCGTAGAGAAAGCGGATGAGGACTTGGTACTTGTAATTCGCGTGTCGGCAGAGTTTCTCGACTTCCTGCTCGGTGAGGTAGACCCAGCGGGGCTTCTCGCACCGGGTGTCGAGTTCTTCGCAGATGTCAACAACGGTCTGTCCGCCTCGCTTTTTTACCTTCATGTGCCAGTGCCAGAAGGTTTTGAAGACTTTGACGTAGTCGCCGGTGCTCTTGTACTTCTCGCCGTCGCGGCGGCGGATCTCTCCGTTGCGCATGCGGCTGAAGCAGGCGTGGGCATGCGATTCGGTTGCGTTGGTCAGGGGGTCAACGTCGAGATGTGCAGAGAACAGCCTGGCGAGGAAGCTCAGTTTTGTCCGGAGTGCGTTGAGGTGGAGAAAGCTCCGGCCGCCTTTCTTGCTGCTCCTTGAGATGTTCCTGCCGATCTCCATGTCCGCGAGGAACGCGCGGAGGCACGCGGAGTTCGCACTGCTCACACCCGGGATGCCGTCGGCTGTTGCTTGCTGCCATCGCCGGTACTGGGCTTCGCTTTGGTATGGGTCTCGCTTCACGTGTTTGTTCGACGGGTGCACTGCCTTTAAGGCGTTGCACTGGCAAGGCTGGTATCTCCTGAGAATGCGCGGTTCGTATCAAGCCCCCGGAGAGATTTGAACTCCCGACCTGCGGTTTACAAAACCGCCGCTCTACCGCTGAGCTACGGAGGCACTGTCGATTGAAGCTAGAAGCTGTTTAAATAGGTTACGCGAGCGGCCCTGTGCATCCCGGTCCGTCAGCCATGCTGGGGAGTGCGAGCAAGAGTGTTCTCGCTGCCTCTGCATACGCCGTATCTGAGCTTGCAGTGAAGTGTTCTGGAATTGGGCACGTGAAATAGTCGTTCTTGTCGTTATAGAGTCTCACGTTGCAGGCTGTGCCTGTCGATGCCCGCACGACTGCTCGTGCTGTCTTGCCATGTGTGAGCTCGAGTGTGGCGTATTCACAGGCCTCGAGCTGCTTGCCGAAGCAGCTGAGTGCTGTTTCACCTGTTGCGATGCTGCCATCCTCGGTGAGTGTTGCTGGGCCACAGTCGTGGGGCTGCTTTGGCTCTCCTCGAGGAACCTCTGAGGGCTCGTGGACGGGTGCTGTGCAGGCTACCATAAGAAGAAGTATGATACTCACCCACCACTTCATGCTCTGCTTTTCGTTGTGCTGTTTATAAATGTTTTCTGTTGACGTGTTCTCGTCGAGAAATTCGTTGTCTCTCGAGAGTGGTTAAAAGCGAAAGATTTATATAGGGAAAAATTGATATAGGGGTGTTCCTATACTATAGCTAAACCGGTGAAATAATGGCAGAATATGGTCCTCCTAAACTAGAGGCTCCTCGAGGTAGAGGGCTCTCTGTAAGGAATTCTCTTGGCGGACTTAGCAGTATCGCTGTCAGTGCGTATGCAGCTGCGATTTCGCTTGCGAGCCCACTCGCTGCATTGCAACCACGACATGAGCAGCCAATGGCTGCACAAGGATACTCGGAAGGGCTCATGCGTGGTGCAAGCGGAGCGACATATGCTGCCGCGAAACAAGGTGAAGCAACGCTTGCTGTGTCTGTGAATGATGTGTATGGCGCACTGCTCGCAAATCAGAATCATCAACTCTGGCAGCTTGCAGAAACAGGTGGTATGGCAAACATTCCATCGTTGAATGAGCTTCTTGCTGAGCTTGGTGCGCCGCAGAGTAGTTCGTCAGGATTACGTCACACACTTGATGCCGGGACGTCAGGATCGAGCAGGTTCGGCACACCTCGCGGAACGCTTGACAGAGTCAGAGTATACTCCGGAATGAGTTCAATGGCTGGCGCGAAAGTCGTCGCATATGACGCTGTTAGTGGCGATGAGGTCACGCAAGGATCTGCTGAGGCGAACGGCACAGCATACTTAGGATTGCAGCATGGGCAGTACAGAGTGCAACTGACCAGAGGTACTGCAGAGTTCGATCTTCATCCGGTTGAGTACTTGGTGAATGTTGATCAGGACGGTGTTATTGGTGTTGAACTTCCTGCAGTACGTAAAGAAGTAGATATTCCTGCAACTGGGTTGAGCAATCCATTTATTTGGGAGCCTTTGTGGACACCACAGGGCCAAAATATATCGCTTCTTGAGCGCTTGTATATGAATGACTCGAGGCCGCCAGAACTCCAACCAAGAGACGGACTTAGTTACTTAACGATGGATCCTGCAAACGGTGTCTACGAAGCACTCATAGAACGTGAAGGATTGGAAGCGGTTGCAGCGGCCAAAGGAGTTCCTGAGTGGTTCATCGCTCAACAGATAGGAAATGCACTTCGACACAAGCCATTCCTAAACGAAGCGGCGAGTGGGGAGAATATCAATGTGCGCCTTATTGACAGAGCAGATGTTCCTGAAACATTACCTCCTGGTTGCATTTTGTATAGGGGAAATGCGGAGAACCCTGATCTGGTTGCTACAGTAAGAAGAAATGTTGATCCGAGTGGCAGATTTGCAGAGAGTATTATTATCACTTATGGTAGGAATTCGAGCCAAGCTATTTTCGATCACGAAACATTGCAAGCTACGGACTTTACTAGTGATGGGGGAGATACTTCCATAGGAGAAAATCCTAATGGCATTAGTGTTCACGGGGAAAAATTCGCTTCAGGTCCAACAATTAGCGATGCGCTTAGAGCGTACACAATTCGAGCCCTCGGCGCAGGAACACGACTCATTAACCATCCAGAACTTGGCAAAATGTTCAGCCGGCTTGAGTATCCATTAGAAACAATCATCATTCGAGAAGCAGGAAAAAGTGCTCCGAGATATTAAGCACCTTATTCCAGCACTCACTCTTGAATAGTGTCTTCTTCACGGTAATCTTTATAAATAGCGTGTAGCAAAATAAGAGGATATGGGTAAGGGTGTGGTTGTACTATTCTTGTTCCTCGTGAGTCTTGCACCTGCTTTCGCGTTTCATGCAGGCGATCACTCGGTATGTTCACAAATTATCGAAGAAAATCCAGAAATGGGTACGTGCACTTGTACGAACTCACAACCTAATTTCTTTGGATGCCTTCCAGATAATGATCCTGAGCAGTTAACTGGCGATCCACACCAGGATAGTTGTATCCCTGGAGCAAGTCCCACGTGTGATTTTAACTTTTGTGCATATGGTGCAAATTGTGGCGTGTGGGGTCAGTGCATTGTGCAGAGTGGAGAAGTCTGCTATCACCCACACGATCCGCCAGCATGTGCGTGTGAATGTGATCCTGGACTTCGCTTCTGTGAATCCGCGGGAGCCTGCTTACCCGATACTGATGGTGATGGAACAGCTGACGGTTGCCTCCCAGCACACTGTACAGATGGTGTAATGAATGGTGATGAACTAAATACTGATTGTGGCGGCTCATGTGACGCGTGCACCTGCACGGGAAGCACTGTGAGAGCATGTGATCCTGCATGCGCAGGGACTGAAACACGAACGTGCAACACTGACGGCACGTGGTCTGCCTGGAGCGGCTGCCCGGAAGTGTGCTGTGGTGAAACTTCAGTATGTAATGATGATGTTGATTGTTGTGATGATCTAGAATGTATAGATCACAATTCTGATGGTACGAAAACTTGCGAAGAATCAGGAACTGAATGCCCACTAACTCCAACTCCAGAAACAGAAGACCGCATCTGGACAACATGCGACACCTGCGGCTACGAGCAATGGGTCTGTACAGCAGGTTCACCAAACACATTCCAATTCGGCAGCTGCATCGAACCAACAGACGCTGACGGCGACGGCTTCTTCGCCGATGCTGGCGTGCACGGCACGTGCCCAGTCGACTGTGACGATAGCACGTACAGCGCGACAAACACGTGTGGTTGTACGACCCCAGATGATTGTCCTGATGACACAAATCTCTGCACCTACAAAACATGCGTAGCTGGCATCTGCGGCCAAGCAAATCTCCCTGACTCAACGCCACCGATTGGCGCGGGGACGTGCCAGACAGTTACGTGTAGTGGTGGTGTAGAAGTGCCGCATGATGACAACCCATACTGTGACGATGGCGCAGGGAATGGCGTCTGTTGCGGTTGGGGTGGCTTCAGCGTGTGCTGTGGTGATGGTGCTCCCGGATACTTCTGTGCGAATGATGCAAGCGAGTGCACAGCATGTAATAATAATGGTGCACAAGACAATGGTGAGACTGGCGTCGATTGTGGCGGCGGTGGCTGTCCGAACTGTCTCGTCTGCAACTGGAACAGCATAACCGATAACGGCGAAGCGGGCACTGACTGTGGCGGTGGTGGCTGCCCTGCTTGTAGCTGTGATTTCAACAGCGCGACATACCCGTCTGGTTCTTCCATTCAGTGTGGCACTGATGAAGGTGTCTGTGAGTTTGGCACGCAAACGTGCTCTGTATCTGGCGTCTGGGGCTCCTGTACTGGTGCGCTTGGCCCAACCGAAGGAACGGAACTCTCGTGTGATGGGCAAGATAACGATTGCGATGGCACGATTGACGAGAGTCCTGTCTGCTGTGTGGATGGTGATGGGGATGGCTACCAAGTCGAAGGTGCAACGTGCGGCACGTGCACGGAATGGGATCCTATTTTCACGACAACGTGCATTCAATGGACGTCCTGCCTCTGTGGGACGCCGGATTGCAATGATAATAATAACGCGCTTACAACAAACTGCTGTGCAACTGGCAATAACAACGGTGTCTGTGAAGCGACAGATTGTACGTGTACAGCTGCAGGTCAAGATTGCGCGGTGGTAGCTGAGTTCAACGCCGTCTGCGGCGGCTGCGGTAATAATAATGGTGCTTGTGAGGCAGGCGAGTGTAACTGTAAAGCACCTGGTCAGGATTGTGATGCAACAGTAGGTAACACGTATCCTGCATGTCCTGAGATCTGTACGGTTGGCGATAACGATGGCGTCTGTGAGGCAGGTGAGTGTTCCTGTGACCAAGCAGGTCAGGATTGTGATGCGACGGTCACGACGCCTGCAATCTGTGTAGACACTGAAATTTGCAATAATGATCTTGATGATGACGGAAATGGAGAGTGCAATTATGATGGGCGGCGCGCGTCCAATACAGCACTGACGTGTGGCACAAAAGGCGATATCGCGTGTGCCGTTGATGTGGTCATGGCATCTATTGATACAACGAATATTTGTACGAGTAGCGAGGTTGTTGTCTCCTGTGAAGTAAGCCAGCGAGGCATTCACAGTATCACTGCAACGCTGAATGGTGCAAGCTGCTCCTTTGAAAACTGGCACCCAACAGATCCAGTCGCGAACTTCAGGTGCACTGGCGTTTCTCCTGGCGGCCTCTTTGCACAGTGTGTGATTGATGAAACAATATCCTATGTGGACACACTCGGTAGTGTGTCTGCAATCACAAACGTTCCTGTGTGTCCGACAGCAGAGATCTGCGCGAATGATGTGGATGACGATTTCAATGGTGAGTGTGATTACGATGGCGTGGGGTGCCAGCCATTCTTCCAAAAGGGAGATATCGCGTGCCCTGTGGACATGGTGGCTGCCAGCTTCGTCTCTGGCGATCCATGCACGGGACAAGTGACTGTCTCTTGCGAGACATCCGTTCGTAATCTTGCGAGTGTCCGTGCAACGTATAATGGTGTGGGATGCTCGTGGACACACTGGCATGCAACGCAGCCGATCGCGTACTTCTCGTGTAACGCGCCCGGTATTTCTGGAGCTGGTGGCTATGGTGTCCAGTGTTCGATCGATGAGACGATGTCGTATGTAGGAACAACAGCGAGTCAGACGACGCTTGGTAGTGTCTTCTGCCCAGTGGCGGAGATTTGTAATAATGATATTGATGATGATTTGAATGGCGAATGTGATTATGACGGTCAGGTCGGGTGCAGTCCGATCTTGAACAAAGGAGATAGTGCATGTCCTGTGCACGTCACGAGCGCATTCCTGGATGATACAAACACGTGCATGACAAACACAGCAACCATCTCGTGTGGTGTGAGTGCAGATTACGTAGGGAGCATCAGAGCAACACTCACTGGCTCGGCCTGTTCATTCGAGAGCTGGGTGCACGCACAACTTGCACGATTCACGTGCACAGGAGTTCCTGAGGGAACGCTCACAGCAGAGTGCTTCATTGACGATACGGTGTCGTATGTTGATGGGCCGAGCATGACGGACGTCAAGGTTGTCTCGTGCCCGTGCCCGATTGATGGTGTCTGTACGCCAGGTGAGTGTGGTTGCACGATCCCTGGCCAGGATTGTAGTAATCCAATCGTGCGAGAGCCAATCTGTTGTAACGCAGATGGCGTGTGTGATACGTTCTGTGCAAACGATCCTGATTGTTGCAGTGATGGCGATAACGATGGCACATGTGAGACTGGCGAATGCTCCTGTACTGGTGTAGGCCAAGATTGTAGCGTCCCTGCTGAACACACTGCTGTCTGCTGTGTCGCTGATGGCTATTGCGAGCCGACCTGTTCTGGCACAAGTGATCCGGACTGTACGGAAGTCTGTGACAATGGTGCTGATGATAACGGGAATGGTGATATTGATTGCGATGACGTACAATGTTCCTGCGCATGCACAACAAATGCTGACTGTGGCGTGGACGGCCAGTGTAACACGTTCACCTGCTTGAATCCCGCTACGACAAGCTCCTCCTGCCAAGAAAATTTCGAACCAAGCACAACGCTCTGCACTGATGATGGGAATGAATGTACTGACAATCATTGCTCTGGTGTGGACGCGAGCTGTGTGACAACGCTGCTAACAGGCACATCTTGTACGGGTGGCACGTGTCAGAGTGGCGTTTGTATCGTTTGCGATAATGATGGTGATGGCTTTAACAGGACGGATGTTCCATTGTACTGTGAGAATGGCATCGATTGTGATGATACTAATGATCAAGTCACAGGCCACGCTGAGAATGTCCTCCCTGCCACGTGCTCTGATGGCTGGGATAACGACTGTGATGGCGAGGCTGACTATGATGGCTCGGGCGATGTGCTCGCGAATTACGGCCTGACTGACCCGCTCCATGGTGACGTGAACTGTCCCGTGGATATCACAGGCGGCACGGCAGCTGATGTGAACACCGTTGCAACGTGCACAGCAAATACAGTGGAAGTCCGATGCACTGCAAACCCGCTTGTGGTGCGAAGTATCAGTGCCGAGTTTGATGGAACAAACATGGGCGACGGTGTTTTAATCGGAAGTGAGCAAGTCTTCACGATCTCACGTCCTGCTGATGGAACGTATACAGCCAGATGCTTCGTTGACCCTGCAAAATCCTACCAGACAGGCCCTGACTGGACTGATAATAGCGTGTCCGTCGATTGTTTCAAGACGGTCGAAGGTACAGTCACAGATATCACGACAACACATCCTATCGAGGATGCGACTGTGCGCATCGGCACGATCAGCACGGGCCCTATCGAGACGACGACAGATCAGAACGGCTACTACCAATTCAGTATCGTTGAGCTCGGCAATCATGACTTCAGCGTGACGCACGAGTACTACCTCGACAACTACAAAGTGGATGAGCCGATCTTGAGCGAGCCGACAACAGTGAACTTTGCGCTCAGCCCAGAGCAGTGCACGGGAGATTGCACGTTCCTGGGCATCTGTAATTACAAGTGTCTTGATGAGGGGGATTGCTCCATCGCGGGTGTTGACCCTGCTGATCTGGATGCGTTCAAGTCCGTGTGTGATCAGGCGACGCATGGCGAGCCACGATTCTTTAACGCGACGCACGACGCGATCTGTTGCACGGGAGGGATTGAACCGAATAACGTCAGGAAGACACCACTCGTGATCGAGAGTTGCACAGAGCAGCTGATCCAGCACAAGAAGCTCGTCGAGTATAACGGGAAGTTACACCAGTTAACGATCGTCTCGTACGAGAAGTGCGAGTAGTTATTTCAAGAATGTTACGGCAGCGTCAACGACCGCTTTGACGCCTTTCTTCCCCGTGATGTGCTCGCCAGGCAGCACGAGGAACTCGTGTTCAGCAGGGACGCGATCAACGAACCATTGACTTTGCTCTTTTGATACAACCTCATCTTTTTCTCCTGCGATGAAGAGTGTTGGCGTCCGCAAGTTTCGCGCGCACCGCGGCATGTCAATCTTCTCGCCGTCTTCGAAGAACGTGTAATTAATGAGCTCCTCTTTCTCACCGTTATGCACGTGGAAGTAGCGTTTGAGTTTGATGCGCATCATTTCTCTGCTGTCAAACTGCATGAATGACGCGCCTTGGATCGTGCTCGGCGTGTTAACGAGGACAAGTTTGTGTGCAATCGGGTGGAATGCTTCGAGGATTAATGCAGACATCGCACCGTAGCCATAGCCGAGAATGTATGTTTTTTTCTCGTTGATGTACGCTCTTCGTTTGGCGTACGTGATCACATCGCTGATATCCCGTGCGCGCTGGCTCATCGTGATATCTGAGGCACGTCCTTCACTTTTGCCGAAGCCGTTCGTGAAATCAAAGACGGCAACGGCAAACCCTGCCTCTAAGAGGAGTCTGGACGTCTCTTTCGTGACGGGTGATGCTGCTATCCCAAAAAAGCCATTTGCGATTGCCACGAGCGGAAACTTTCCGCGGGGTTTGGGTCTGAGAATGGTGCCACGAATCGTTAATCCTGCCTCATTCAGCACTGCGAACGATTCTTCCATTCGAGAAGGAGCGGTGAGTTCTTTATAAACTTGCTGACGACAAACAAGGTTTTTCCTAGGCACTGCTGAGAAGTTTTACGCAGAGAAAGATTCATAAACACAGTTACTCCTATGGAGTACATGAAGCACACCGCCGTTGCGCTCTACGCATTCATGCTGCTCTTCGGCTACTTGAGCTACCTCGTCTTGCAGCCATTTCTCACGTACGTGATCCTCGCATTACTGTTCGCAGTGCTCTTTCACCCGATCTACCATATCTTGCAACCGAGGATGCCGAAGCGCATCGCAACACTTGTTGTCTTGTTGATTGTTCTCCTGTGTATTGTCCTCCCG
The DNA here is from genome assembly GCA_028818155.1 of Candidatus Woesearchaeota archaeon. GTDB lineage: Archaea > Nanobdellota > Nanobdellia > Woesearchaeales > UBA525 > UBA525. Next base: position 228,983 of record JAPPOH010000001.1, read on the forward strand.
AGCGCGTACTTTGGCGCGACGCTCTTCGTTGAACTCTCAGGGGCGTATCAAGCGACACGTGACGCTGGCATCTCCGTCTTCGATCAGACAAGCATTGCGAACTGGATCGCGCAGACGTTCGGCGTTGATGTCCGGAGTGAATTGCAGGAGATTATCACGCAAGGCGCAGCGGTCGTGACGAACGCGCTCCCCGGCATTATTACGGGCACGGGCGCGGTGCTCCTCGGCATGTTCATCATGTTTCTTATTCTGTACTATGCACTGCAGGACGGCCCTGTGTGGTTGCAGCGGGGCATTTCACTCTTACCGCTGAAGAAGAATCACCGAAAGCAATTGTTTGAGAAAGTCAAAAAAGAAACGCGTGCGCTCCTCTACGGACAGATCGTCACGAGCATTTTCATCGGTGTCCTGAATGGCTTAGTGTTGTGGGCTGCGGGCATCCCAAACGCGGTCTTCTGGGCATTTCTCATGATTATCATCGGGATCATTCCCGTTGTGGGCGCATTCTTAGTGTACATCCCCGCAGGAATCTATTTACTCGTGCAACAGCACTGGATCCCGGGCATCGGGGTGCTTGTACTTTGTACGGCAATTCATCTCTTTATCGATTACATCGTGCGCCCGAAAATGATTAGTGACGCAGCGCAGATCCACCCTATTTTCGTCATTCTTGGCGCGCTTGGCGGGATAGCGCTCATGGGCGTCGTGGGCTTTTTAATCGGCCCACTAGTGCTCAGCTTCTTCATTACATTATTGAGCTTTGATTACGAGAACTAACGAATCTCCACAACTTCAAGATCGAACGTTAAGGTCTTTCCTGCTAATGGGTGATTCATATCCAACTCCACTTCATCTTTCGTGATCTTCACGACCTTTGCAGGGATTGGTTGTGGTGCTGCAGGATGCTGTAATGCAAGCATCATTCCTTTCTCGGGCGTAATATCCCCGAGCGTTTTTTTCGGGACTACTTGCCTGAGCTCATCTCGCACGGGACCGTACCCTTCTTCTGGCGGCACTTCTATCGTTTTCTTTTCACCAACTTTCATGCCAAGGAACGCCTTCTCAAAACCAGGGATCACCTTATGTTCGCCAACGGCGAATTCTAACGGTTCTTTCCCTTCTGTGGAGTCGAATGGCTTCCCATCAAGGGTGCCATTATAGTGTACTTTGACGACACTGCCTTCTTTGACAACATCTGATTTCTTTCTCGGTGCAACTTTCGTCTTTTTTGTTGGTGCCATTACTGAGGATGAACGTTCCTCTGTTTAAGAAGGTTTGTGTGGATTAGTTCGCTACAGTAGCAGACAGAGATGCTGCAGGGCGAGGCCGATCTCTCACGGCGTAGAGTGAGACTGCGTGCAGTGAGTATCTTCTTCCCCAGACAGTTTGCTTAGTTGCTGGACCACTCGTGAAACCGATCGCTCCACCGCTTTCTCTCGCAGCAACAACAGCACCTCCTGCCGAACCACTATTGATGTACGATCTGACGCCTTCTTCAAGCAATTGAAGATTCTCCCTACCTCTATATCTGATAATTGTTGCAGCTTCAAGTGGTATGAGATTCCCCTCGACGGGATGCATGTGATCAGCATCTGCGTAATTGAGCGGATGCACTTTTGAATCAGCATGTGCTATTCGAACAAGTCGTAGTTCATCTGCCATGCTGCTGTGATTCCCCTCACATATTTAAACGTATCCCTTATCGAGTAGTAGTTGCCAAACCTTTAAATAGAGCAGTGTGCTTTAGACTTCCAGTATGATTCTCACAACGAGAACCACGACAACGGCGTGAGGCGCGCCATCTTCTCAACTTCATGGTGCACGAAATGAACATCCAGATAACACTCCCGGACGGAACAGTACAAACGCACAAGAAAGGCAGCACGCCATTCGACGTCGCGAAGGGCATTTCTGATGGACTGGCCAGGGCAACCATCGCCGCAAAAGTGAATGATGAGCTCGTCGACAGAACAAAAAAATTAGAAAAAGATTGCACACTCCAACTCCTCACGCTCAAAGATGAAGAGGGCATCTATATTCTCCGGCACAGCTGTGCACACACGTGCGCGCAAGCAGTGAAACGACTCTATCCGGAGGCACTCCAGACCATCGGCCCTGTCATAGAACATGGCTTCTACTTCGACTTTGACAATCTCGACATCTCAGATGAGGATCTACCGAAGATAGAAGCGGAAATGAAAACAATCGTGAAAGAAAAACACGGCGTCACAAGAAAGGATTACAAAAACGCACAAGAAGCGAAAGCAGACTACAAAAACAACTCCTACAAAATCGACCTCATCGAAGAACACAAGGAAGAAGGACTCAGCAGGTACGATCAAGGAGAATACCATGACCTCTGTCGAGGACCACACGCACCGGATACGAGCTGGGCGGACGCGTTCACACTCACACACGTCGCGAAAGCATACTGGCGCGGCAAATCTGAGAATAAACAGCTCACACGCATCTACGGGCTCTGCTTCCCTAAGAAGAAAGAATTGAACGCACACAAGGAAATGCTCGAGCAAGCAAAGAAGCGCGATCACAGAAAACTCGCAAAAGAGCTTGATCTCGTGATGTTTCACGAGCATAGCCCGGGTGCACCGTTCTTCCTGCCAAAAGGCGCTGTCATGTACGAGCAACTCATGGAGCTGATCAGAGAACTCTATAGAGCACGAGGATACGATGAGGTCATCACGCCACTCATCTACAATAAAGAGCTCTTCAAAACATCCGGTCACTGGGACCACTACAGAGAGAACATGTTCCATACAACAGTCGAAGGACAAGAATTCGCGCTCAAGCCGATGAACTGCCCGAGCCACTGCCTGCTCTTCCAGCGAGACGCACACAGTTACAGAGATCTACCGCTCCGCATCGCGGATTTCGCACCCTTACACAGGAACGAACTCTCTGGTACACTTTCAGGGCTCACACGCGTCAGGAAGTTCAGTCAAGATGATGCACACATCTTCTGCGCGCCAGAACAGTTAGAGGAAGAACTCAAAGGCGTAATGGAGTTCATCGAACATATCTTCACAGAGGTCTTCAAGATGGAATACCACGTGGAATTATCTACGAGACCAGCAAAGTTCATGGGCGAAATAGCACTCTGGGACCAAGCGGAAGCACAGCTCAAGACGGTCCTTGAGGATTTGCAGATCAAGTATACAGTGAATGAAGGAGATGGCGCGTTCTACGGGCCAAAAATTGATGTGCATGTGAAAGATGCGATTGGTAGGAGCCATCAATTGAGCACGAACCAAGTGGACTTTCAAATGCCACAACGCTTCAAGTTAGAATATGAAGGCGCGGACGGCAAGAAACACACACCGGTCATGGTACACAGAGCAATCTTCGGCAGCTTCGAACGATTCTTCGGTATTTTAGTAGAGCACTACGAAGGAAAGTTCCCCGTATGGCTCTCACCGGAACAAGTTCGTGTCCTCCCCATCGCGGACAGACACGTTGCGCATGCCGCGTTGGTTGTGGAACAATGCAAGCAGGCAGGAATTCGAGTGACGTTAGATGATCGCCACCTAACAACAAATAAGAAAGTGCGCGAAGCACAACTGGAGCAAGTGAACTACATTCTTGTTGTCGGCGATAGAGAAGTAGAGAGTAAGACTGTCAACGTCCGTACGAGAGACAATGAAATTCTCGGGGAGAAACAGGTTGAAGAATTCATAGCTACAGTAACTGCTCTGGTACAAAGTCGCCAATAAGTTCTTCATACACGCTTGGTTGCCAACCATTCTTTAAGAGGAAGTCAAGGTCTTTGAGCGCACGTGCAAACGTGCCGTACGTGATATCGTCTGGGTGGAGTGCGAAACGGATAATGCCTTCTTTTTTGAACGTGGTTCTGAGATGTGATGTATATGCGAGGAGTGTGCTGAAGTATTTTCCGCCAGAGTATATGATGGGAACGGCAGGGAATTTTTTCTCGAAGTAATCGATCCCTCTTTTATCTGCGTAGTACTTGAAGTATTTTTCAAGAAGTTTCTTGTGACGTTTCGAATAGACCCAGTACGGAGGGACAAAGCCCCTTGGCTCGATGTTGAACGCTTTCTTGAGTGACGCAAGCCCAAGCTTGAGCTTTCGGTCGATCGCGGCAGCCTCAATACCGCTGAACTCAGGACCTTTATTGAGATCAAGCGCCTCGTAGAACGCGTTCTTCTTCCTTGGCTTGTGCTCATACCCGTGCAGGACGATCGTCCCGGGCTGTTTCTTCACGAGATTGATGAACTCGGTGTTTCGTTCGATGGGTGCTTTCCCATGCCAATTCGGCGTGACGAGAATATTGAACGCTTTGATGTTTCGTTTCGCAAGTTCTTCGAAGATCTGTCTGCATTCTTCCATGAACTTCGGGGTGACGTCGTGGACAGTAAGAAAGAGTCGTTGCAAAGCAGTTCACCTATTTGTGGACACACTCATACTGAATGTGTTATGCCTCTGGAAGTTCGTCTTCGTCGAGTTCCTCTTCGAGTTCCTCGTCTTCTTCATCCGAGTCGTACCCTTCCATAAAGGCACCTTCTTCTGGGCTAATCTCGTCGTTCTCCTCGAGCGCTTCACGAGCCTCGTGCCCGTAGACATTCACTTCGTGTTCCTCGTCGGGGAAATCCTCGTAGCTCATACTCTGCATCCCGTTCTGACCGTATTTAAGGGTTTCCCCTTATGTTTGAGCAGAAATGCACGAGAGTGCGCGTTTTTTATGAGAAAGTAGTTAAAGAAAAGGAGGATTCTCTGCGCATGGCCTACGAAAGGTACAGCGGGAAACCAATCCTCATTTATGAGCCTGATGCAGCAAAAATCGACGGTGTAATGGAGCAAATTGCAGCACTAGGAGGGGAGCATGGACATATTAATGCATTCTTTTGCCAGAGTCCTATTGCTGTTCGACGAGCATGGAATCTCAAGCCGGATGTGATTTACGCAGGAGCAAGCAATGCAGATGACGTTTCGAGAATAAAAGAAATGCTCTATCATTCACCTGAATCAACAGTGATTGCATTCGCAGAACGTGGCTTGGTAACGAGTATGTTCGAGAGTACAAACATCACTGTTTTTCGGCGAGATGATATGGGGCGTTCACTTCAACGGGCATTCGTCCCTGCAAAAAGCGAGGTGCATGCAAATGGGAAGTAGCGAGTACGTTGATTTTGGCGCAAGAAAACCGAACGTTGTTGTGTATGAATCGCTCGATGATAATCACGATCCTAAGAGAGGCATATGGCCTTCTCTTTTGCACAGCGGCTTAGCAGGGGATTTTGATGTTGAGATCTATAGTAGCGTAGAGCGTCTCACTCAGCGCATCAACGCATCCAGAATGTACCCTGATGTCGTTGCGTGTAGGGTGCGGACGGATGAAGAATTTGATACATTGCGCGATCTTACGTTCATGACTGACATCCCTTTTGTTGGTTTCGTTGACACACTGAACTCGAAGTTATCTGCTCGAGTGCAAACAAGAATGAAGGTGCAATCGGTAAAACATGGCTTGCCCGCGGATGAAGTGCGAGCGATGCTCGGCAGATAGCGCGTTTTTTATGAGAAAGTAGTTAAAGAAGAGAGGGGTTCTTCGTGTATGCCTCAAGATCCACAGCGAAACATTGCGCTTGTTGGCCTCGGCTATGTTGTTGGGCCTGTTGCAGAGCGACTCACTAGTTTAGGATTCGAAAACGTTCATGGCTGTCGACCTGAATCATATAAGCCAGAACATGCTGAGCAGGACTTGCTTGTGCACATCTACATGCGAGAAGGTCGTTCTTCAGATGCGGGACCTTTACGTACAAGATTTGATCAAGCAGGAGGGAACCCAGCACATGCGCTCACCGTTCTCTACGATCAGCTTGATGGAAAATCTGGAATGGATTGTAGTACATTTGTGGATGAAATCGCGGCGGACGTTGAGAAAAAAATCACGAACGAAGGGTTACCAGAACCAATACGTCGCCCTACCGCACCACGACTGTTTTCGCATTCATAAACTCGCGAATCCCTTCTTCGCTGAGTTCTCGGCCGTACCCTGATTCTTTCACGCCACCGAATGGCATTCTCGGATCTGATTTCACGAAATCGTTCACAAAAACGGCGCCTGCTTCGATCTGTCGCGCAACGTTCTCTGCTCTACCAATATCTTCTGAAAAGACTGCTGCACCAAGACCAAAAACAGAGTCATTCGCAACGGCAATTGCTTCTGCTTCATCCTTGACCGTAATAATACTCGCGACAGGGCCGAAGAACTCTTCTTCGTACGCAGGATTGCCTTTCTGGACGTTATCCAAGACAGTTGCAGGGTAGAACGCGCCAGGATTGTCTGGCACTTCACCACCTAACAGTATCTTTGCGCCTGCTGCTATACTTCGTTCCACTTGGTCGTGGAGTTCATCTCGGAGATCGTGTCGTGACATGGGTCCGAGCCTTGTGTTCTTGTCGCTTGGATCGCCAACGGGAATGTGCATTGCTTTGACGAACGCATCCGTGAATTGTTCTTTGACGGATTCCACAACGATGAGTCGTTTTGCGCAGATGCACGCCTGTCCTGCATTCAGTAGTCGCGAAATCGCAGAGGTTGCTGCGGCTGTTGCGATGTCCGCGTCCTCTAATATGATATAGGGGTCACTCCCTCCTAATTCTAACACTGTTTTCTTTAATACAGCGCCTGCTTTGCTCGCAACCGCCTTCCCTGCGGGCGTACTCCCTGTGAGGGTTGCTGCTCGCACGTGCGGGTGCTCGAGAACCGCGTTCACCTTTCGTGCGCCGATCATGAGTGTTCTGAAAACGTTCTTGGGAAAGCCTGCCTCTTTGAACACGGATTCAATTGCGAGCGCACAGCCCGGGACGTTGGATGCATGCTTTAAGACACCGCAGTTCCCTCCCATGATGTTGGGGGCTGCGAACCTGAAGACTTGCCAGAAGGGGTAGTTCCATGGCATGACTGCCAGCACAATCCCGATTGGTTGGTAGGAGACGTAACTTTTGCTCGCGTCCGTCTCGCGGAGTTCATCTGCTAGAAACTGTTCTGCATTCTCAGCATAATATTCGCAGACCCACGCGCACTTTTCAACTTCTGCAACGCCATCGCCGAGCAATTTGCCCATTTCGTCTGTCATGAGTTGCGCGTATTGCTCTTTGTTTGCTCGCAGGACCTCCGCGGCTTTTTTCATGAGGGTTGCCCGTTCAGCAAAGGGAACGGTCTTCCATGATTGCCACGCAGTGTGCACATCATCAACGATCTGTTTCGCTTCGTCTGGCGTGTGTTCTTGGTATTCTTTTCCTTGTTCGCCAGTTGTTGGGTTACGAGCTTTCATCCTTTCGATAAATCTCCTGTGAGTTCTTTGTTATCGGTATAATCGATTGGGCACTCGATGACGACGGGGCCTTTTTTGTCGAGCGCCGTCGTGATGACTTCCCCCAAACATTGGTCCTTTTCCACTCGGAGGCCAGTCGCACCGTATGACTCAGCATACTTCACAAAATCAGGGTTGCCGAACTGCATGCCGAACTCTGCGAAGCCCATTTGTTCTTGCTTCCACTTAATGAACCCGTACTCGTCGTCTTTGAGAATGACAACAACGATGTCAAGTTGCATTCGCACTGCCGTTTCTAAATCCTGACTGTTCATCATGAAGCCGCCATCGCCGACGACGGCAACGACCTTCCGATCAGGGTAGACCATTTTTGCCGCCATTGCGCTCGCTAATCCTGCGCCCATCGTTGCCAATGCGTTATCTAAGAGCAACGTGTTCTCTGCGTAGGTTGGGTACAACCGGGCGAACCAGACTTTGTAGATGCCGTTGTCCAGGCAGACGATGTCTTCGTTGCCCAGCGCCTTCCGCACTTTGTACACGACCTGTTTCGGCCCTGGTGGCCAGCACTCTGGTGGTTTGCTGTGGAGTTTTTTGTGTAAGGTTGTGCGTTCCTCTTGGAGGTGGTTGTTCTCGTATGTTGTTTTGAGTTGCTCTCTGATGAGTCTGAGTCCTGTGGAGATGTCGCCTGTGACTTCTGCATCTGGGTTGTAGTATTCGTCCGGTTCTGCGGGTGTGAAATCAATGTGTAAGATTTTTTTGTGTTTGCTCCAGACGGATGGTGGGTATTCCACGATGTTGTAGCCGATGGTGATGATGAGATCTGCCGTGTCTAACACATTGTGGACGAGGTCTTTTTTGTGGATCCCCATGCTGAACATGCTCTGTGGATGTTCGTCAGACAGGACACCTTTGCCCATTTGCGTTGCAACAGCATAGATGCCTGTCTGTTCCACGAAATTTCTGAGTTCTGCGTGGATTTTGTTTCTGTTCGCGCCCGCTGAGTAGATGATCATCGGGTTCTTTGCAGCTTCGAGGAGTTTCACTGCGGTGTCGATTGCTGTGTGGTTCGGGACTGGTCTTCGTTCTTTGACGCGTCGCGCTGGCTCGCCTGTTACTTCTTCTGCAGCAACATCTTCTGGGAGTTCAATGTGGACTGCGCCTGGGCGTTCTGCTTCTGCTGTTTTGCATGCGTGTCTGATGAACTTTGGGATGGTGTGTGCGTTTGTGATGGAGGTGTTCCATTTCGTGACGGGTTTGAATGCTCTGACGATGTCTACGATTTGGAAGTTGCCTTGCCAGTTTTCTTTGACGCCTTTCTGTCCTGTGATTGCGAGTAATGGGATGCCGCAGAGTTGTGCGTACGCTAACCCTGTAAGAAGGTTTGTGGCTCCGGGTCCGAGCGTGGAGAGGCAGACGCCGGTCTTGCCGGTTAACCTGCCATAGGTGGCTGCCATGAATGCTGCGTGCTGCTCGTGTCTCGTGACGATGAGTTTGATAGAACTTTCGCGCATGCTCTCGAGCAGATCGAGGTTTTCCTCGCCGGGAACACCAAAAATGTACTTGACGCCCTCTTCCTCGAGGCACTTTATAAAGAGATCTGACGCTTTCATACCCATGTGCTCGACGATCACTGTGGCTTATATATCTTTTCCTGCTTATGCATCACTACTTGAAAGTAACAAATAATAGAAAGGTTTATAAAGATACAATCAGCACTACAGTATATGAATCGCACACAACTCAAAATTCTTCGAGATGAGTGGGTATCTGATAGAGCACACTGGGGAAAACAACGAATTACCAGCGAACTTGAATCGCTTGATGCTTGTAGAAGCACCCCTGAATTACTCAGCAGAAGGTTGAGTTACCTTGGTTGGAGGCAACTTCCAAATTCAAGTGTTACTGCTTCCGCAGAAACTGCACAAGATCGTCCTTCCAATAACGGGGGATCGTACCGCCCAGCAACTCGGTAAGCCACGCATCGAACGATTCGCTTGGTGTGAACTTCTCCTCATTAATCATCCGTTGTATTGTTTCTTGATAGTCTGGCGGCACTTTTCCTTTCACTGCTGCATAGCGGAGTTGATCGGATAAGTAGCCGCGATAATCTTCTTGTTTTTTCTTTTCTTCCTTCGCTTGCTCGTTCCAGAGGTTGTCGTATGTGAAACTTGGGGCGGGCATCGCTACTTTCTCTGGTTTTTTGCCTTGGATCTCTTGCAGCACCATGTTGTGGAGCCTTCGCACAAACTCTACGCGGTCTTCCATCTTGAGTAAGTCGGTGTAGCCTTGCATCATAAGGTTGAAGGCGAATGGGCTTGGGATATCGGAGGTTTTTTCTACAACTTTCATTTTTTTCTTGGTGATGTTTGTCACAATATCCACTGCGTGTTGGATGTCCATAAGATCTTCTAAAATCTCTCTCCTTGCTTCTTTGAGGATCGGGAAATCATTCCCAATTTTCTTCACTGCGTTCATGATGATCTGCGCGCTGATCTGTTGTTTGCCGACTGACTTTTCGCGTCCTTTGTATTTCCTGAGGATCATTAAGCTTCTGCCGGCGCAGTGTCTGAATCGTCTTTTCAGCACTTCACTTTTATCCAATGCTAATTCCATGATGCGCGGGAGGTCTTCTGGTTTCAAGAGTTTCAATGAGCGGAGCGCTTGGATGGGTTGTGTGCTTTTCAGAAAGAACCCGTTGTCATTCACGCCGACCTCGACATCTCTGTTGGTAATGCGTCCGTTCACGTATGCGATGGCCCTTGCTAAGACATCATTGACCCTCCTTCCGTGCAGCGAGTGGACGAACACGTACTTTTTGTTGCCGTCTTTGAAATGCTCTAAGAGGAGTTTGTTTGTGTGTGAGATTTCGCTGAATTTGTCTTGCTGCTGCAAGTAGTTGTACACTGCGTGCACGCCGTGTTCATCGACGTATAGATAGTTTCTTATCCAGTCGAGGATCTCTTTCTTGGTTTTCTTCCCGTTGAGTTGTTGGCTCATGTACTTCCGGAATTTCTGGATTTCTAACGCTAAGTCGTAATTCAACGGGAGCATTTCGCTGATCCAGCTTGGCACGGTTGGTAATCTCCCAGCAGATGTTCGCACTTGTGCGGTCGTGCCCCTTGTGAACTTGAACTCGTAGGGTTCTCCGCCAAGAACAAAAACATCGCCTGGCTTTAATCGCTCAACGAATTCTTCTGTGATCGTGCCGATGAATGCGTCCCCGATTTTGACTTTCACGGACGTTTCATCTGGGATGGTGCCGATGTTCGTCATGTAGATTAAGCGCGCGAGTTTGCCTCGTTTGCCGAACTTGCCGTCTTCCATCCAGATCTTGCTGTAGATGCTCCGCTCTTGGAGTTGTGCGTGTTCGCCGGCTAAGTATGCGAGTGTTGCATCGAAATCTTTTCTCTCGAGTGTGTGGTAGGGTGCTGCGCTTGTGATGGTTTGCCAGGCATCTTCTACCTCGGTAATTTCTTCGATCGCCATGCCGTAGATGTGTTGTGCCATGACGTCCAGTGCGTTTTTTGGCATGTTGATCTTGTCGATCTTTCGCTCGATGGCAGCTTTTAACAATACAGAACATTCGACGAGGTCATCACGATCCAGTACGATGATTCGTCCTTTTGCTTCATCATGTAATTTGTGTCCGCTGCGTCCAATTCTTTGCAGGGCACGTGCGACTGACTTCGGGCTGCCTAACAGGATGACTAAATCAATGTATCCGATGTCGATGCCTAACTCTAACGATGTTGAGCAACTTACCAATTGTAATTTGCCTTCTTTCAACATCGTCTCGATTTTCAGTCTGTGCTTCTTTGCAAGCGAACCATGATGTGCGCCGATTAAACCTTTTTGTTTAATTTCTTCTGGTATCTCTGCTTCTTCCGCGAGGTGTTCGTGCTGCTTCCCTTCCGCTTCGATGAGCTCCTTCCGTTCTTCATCTGCGTCTAGGACGTTTGCGTACTTCATTGGGTATCGTGCTTTCAGTTGATGGATGACTCTCTCAGTTCCCGATCTCGTGTTCGTGAAAATGAGTGTTGTTCTGTGTGTCTGGACTAAATGATGAATTAACTCGTACATGTTGTTTTGTAACGTCATGTGTGGTGTGTCGATAATGTCTTTGACAGGGGAGAGGACTTTAAGGTCCATTTTTTTCTGGTAGGTTGCCGCAGCATCGATGATTTTGCATGGTCGCGGCTTGCCGTTGTCGTAGCCGACGAGGAAGGCAGCTACATCTTCGAGCGGTGCGACGGTTGCAGAGAGACCGATCCTGGTGAACTGTGCTCTTCTTGCGAGGCGTTCTAAAGATAAGGAGAGGTGTGTGCCTCGTTTGTTTTCTGCTAATGCGTGGATTTCGTCGATGATGACATATTTTGTTGTTCTAAGGTGTAAGGAGAATTTTGAGCTTGCTAATGCGATGGCAACACTTTCTGGTGTGGTGATGAGGATGTGTGGTGGTTTTTTGAGCATGCCTGCTTTCTGACTGGGTGTGGTGTCGCCTGTTCGCGTGCCGACTCTGATGTCGACGTCCTTGTCGTATTTTTTTGCAATCGCTTTGATTTCTTTGAGCGGTTCTGTGAGGTTCTTGTTGATGTCATTCGCCAGTGCTTTGAGTGGTGAGATGTAGATGCAGGCGATCTCATGCTCTAATGTGCCGAGGTCTGCTCGCGTGACAAGGTCGTTGATGATGGTAAGAAAGCTGCTGAGGGTTTTTCCCGAACCAGTGGGCGAGCTGATCAAGCTATTAATCCCTAATTGGATGTTTCTAATGCTGAAGTACTGCGGCGGGCTGAAGTCCTCGAACTTGTTCGTGAACCATTCTCTAACGAATGGATGCAGATTATCCAGGATCTCCTTTTTCTTGTACGGCTTGGTTTGAAATTCAATATTTTCCATATGGAAATTATTCCTCGATGTTTGATTACCATCTGAAAGAATGCAAAACTGCTTTTAAAGCCTTACGGGTGTGTGACCAGTGGCGCCGAAGTGCTCATTTGCAGCAGTGTGTGCTTGCAGAAATCCCTCGTAAGCTTTGAGAGGAAACCCGCCTCCAGGTGAGTATTCTTCCAGCGAGAAGGGCTCCGCTGCTTGATGTAGCGCTTCGAGTACAGGCACATCTTCTTTCTGAGCCCGCCTGATATGTTCTGGAAGAAAATGAGAGAGGCCCATCATGTATGATATCGCAGACCCTACTGTGATGCCTTCCCTTTCGTAGAGTGGCTCTCCTTCGAGATCAACTCCTTTCAGAATGAGGGGTTTCACGAGATGAAGAATTCGTGGATGACTTTGTACAATGATATCGCGTATACTTTGCCTCATGGAGTTGGAGTCCACACTATCTTTAAATACACTTCTCAAATCCCCACTCTATGAAAGTAGTGACACTTCCCGGCACGTGCGCAACTTCTCAAAGAATTTATGTGTTCGCTAAAGAACCAGGGAAGATAACGTGGTCACGTGAGAATCCAGGTGCCCGAGAGACGCTCGAACTCGCAGGCATGCTAGCTGATCGCGTTGGAAACTGCCTTGCGCTGGAGCGCCGTGATACCAGTATCAATTGCAACGGACTTGGCCTCTATGTTGTAGGGGCCCTTAATGAACCTGGTGACATTTGGGGAAACAGAGAATTCGGCAACATATATAGTGCATTTCCTGTCCGATTTTCATACAACCAACAACCGGCTCCGGTGCTTGTACACCTCCTCAACGAACGCCCTAATGTTGAAGGAGCGTCTTCGCTTCCAGATTATCAAGCAATTGTACATAGCCTTGTACTCTTAGGCACTCTAGAAGGTGAAGATGTGTGTTTCGAAAACAGATTTCTACAAGGGAACATATGCAGCACAGTCGCTGCTTCCGAGCACCATACTATCGAACAAGGAAGAGAGATCCCATCCTACAGAGGTGGAGGATACAATACGTTACACAGACTCTACGTACAGCCACAACAAATATAAGCATCATGTAGCTTTCAGACGCTCATGTACCTCTTCGACAAGCGGACGAGTAACTTCAGGAAAGCATGTATCACAATTGCGCTTGCGGTTCGCATCAGCTTAGTGCTCGCGATGCTCAGCGCGTTCATTAACAATAAGTGGCTCGTCCTCTTTGTGAGTGGCCTTACGTTGTTCTTAACGTTCCTTCCTTCAATGATTCAAGATCGCTACAACATCTACTTTCCGATTGAGGTGGAGCTCATCGCAATGGTCTTTGTCTATGCAACCCTCTTTCTTGGTGATGCGCACGGCTACTACACCAAGTTCTGGTGGTGGGACGTTGTCCTGCATAGTGCCTCAGGCCTTGTCTTTGGCTTAGCAGGCTTCCTCATCATGTATGCGCTCTGGGAGAGCAAGAAAGTGACTGCGTCTGCAGGTATTATTGCGCTCTTTTCCTTCTGTTTTTCCGTTGCGATCGGCGCGCTCTGGGAGATCACAGAGTTCGCGATCGACTACTTCTTTAAAGCAAATATGCAGAAGTCCGGCCTTGTTGACACGATGTGGGACTTGATCGTTGATAGCATCAGTGCGTTGATCGCCGCACTCCTCGGGTATTCCTACTTAAAAGGCGGGAAGACGCACGTCTTTGATAACGCGCTCAAACGGTTCACGAAGAACCAGTAACCTTTTAAGGAGTGGGAAAATTCTTCGTGCTGAGGTGCTTCCATGAAAGTAAATGAACTTAAGGACCGTAGTAAAGTTGATGAACTCACACTCAAGATCACATCGAAAGATGAAGCTCGCGACGTACGCGGCGGGACGCTCCGTGTCTGCAATGCGACAGGCGAGGATGACACTGGCTCTGTCACTGTGACATTATGGAATGATGATATCGAGCGCGTTGCTGAAGGCGACACGATTACGATTAAGAACGGCTGGACGCAAGAATACAATAATGCTTTACAAGTCAGTTCTGGTAAGTTTGGGAGCATCGAGAAAGCAGGTGATGTGCCTGCAGAAGAAGCTGCCGAGTAATTCTTTTTTTCGAGGTTTTTCTATGTACGCCAACCCTGCAAACGTACTAACGGGGTTTCGCGCACTGCTTGTTTTTCATATCTCTTGCGTACGAACTAGCACCCTATCTTAAGAAATCTACAACTCCAGCGCCGAAATGATTTTTTCTTTATCGAATTTTTCAAGGTCAGAATAAGATTGGCCTGTGCCAAGGTATAATATGGGTTTTCCCGTCACGTACGAAACTGAAATTGCCGCACCACCTTTCTCGTCGATATCTGCCTTGCTGAGAATTAATGCATCAATGCCCACAAGCGAGTTAAACACCTTCGCTTGCTCCACACAATCATTTCCTGTAATACTTTCACCCACAAAGATTTTCAGATCGGGTTTGCTCACACGCACAACTTTTTCTAATTCCGCCATTAAGTTGGTATTGCTGTGCAACCTGCCCGCGGTATCAATCAACACAACATCAATATCCTGCGCTTCCGCGTGCTTTACAGCATCAAACGCGACTGCCGCAGGATCGGCATTGTACCCTTGGCTGATTAATTTCACGCCAAGTTTCTTTGTGTGCTCCTCTAACTGATCGATCGCAGCTGCTCGGAACGTATCTGATGCTGCAACGACACAAGATAAATCATTTTGCTGGAATAAATGAACGAGTTTTGCGAGCGATGTCGTTTTCCCAGAGCCATTCACGCCAATCACACAGATCTTGCACGGCTTGTTTTCTTTCACTTTCTTGAGTAAGTCAAATGTTTCCACATCGAAGAGCTCTTCCACTGACTGGCGGAGTCGATTACTGATCGTTTCCTCGATGCTAAAGCGTGAGACTTTGCCTGTGGTGAGTTCATCACGTAAGTCTGTCTTGATTTTCTCGATGACTTCAACGGCAACATTGTTCTCTAACATTGCGATTTCTAACTCCCAGAAGATTTCGTCGAATTTCTCAGTGGAAAGTGTTTTTTTCGTGACTGCAGCCTTGAGTTTGCCGAAGAATCCTTCTTCTTCAGGTTCTTCCTGTTCTTCAGGAAGTTCTTCTACAACTGGTTCTTCCTGTTCTTCAGTAGCTTCTTCAGGTTCAACTTCTTTCGTTGTTTCTGGAAGAGCTTCTTCTGTTGGTTCTTTTTCAGGGCGCTCGACTTTCTCTTCCGGCTCTTCTGCAACTGGTTCTTCTTTCTTTCGGAATAATTTGCTGAAGAATCCTTTCTTTTCTTTCGGCTTCTCTTGTTCCAGCTCTTCTTCAGGTGTTTCTTCTACATCTTCTTTTGGTGTTTCCACGAGTTCGTCGACTTCTTCGACAACCTCTTCAACTGCAGGAATGTCTTCCTTCGGTTTTTCTCGGACTTCTTCCTTAGATTCCTCGGCTGGAGTATCTTCAGACTCTTCTGCAACTTGTTCCGGTGTTTCTTCTGTCACTTCTTCCTTGGGTTCCTGTGGAGGCGCTTCTTTGACGTTCTCTTCAATTTCTTCTTTCGCAGGTTCTTCTGCTGTTTTTTCAGGAACAACTGCTTCCGGTTCTTTTGAGATAGCAGTCGTTTCGACTGTTGGTAGGACTTCTGCTTCGATGTCTTCTGTTTGTTCGACTGCAGGAACTTCAGGAATTTCATCAACTTCTTTTTCAGGCGTTGTTTCCTTTGGCTTTTTTTTCTTTGTCGCTTTCTTTTCCTTCAGAATATCTGGTTTCGTTTCTTTTTTCGGTGTTTTCTTTTTTGGTTTTTCTTTCGGAGTTTTCGCTGTTTTTTTCTTTGGCGCCTTTTCTGGTTTCTTTGCTTCTTTTTTCGCAGCTTTCTTTTTGGGTTCCTTCTTTTTTTGCTTGACTTCTTCTTGTTGCGTCTCTTCTTCTGCGGACTTGGTGAATTTCTTCACCGCTTGCTTGAGTTTGTCTTTTAAGAATCCGAACATTGTGTCTCCATCTTCTGGAGCGTTGCCAGTTTTTCTTCAAAGAGCGCTTGGAGCTCTTTCTGGTGTGCTTCCATCTGCTCTAATTGTCCGGAGAGCATCTCCGCGACGTGTTCTGGTTCTCGCTTAACCACAACACCTTGGCCGACATTCACTAAGAGTGTTTTATCTGGCACGCTCATTGCCTTCGTGAAAATGCCTGGTGCTAGCGGAACGAAGAGTTCTTTTCCTGTTTCGATTGTTTCATAGTCGCTTAATGATGCACGAAGTTGCTCGACTTCCTCGTGCTTCTTATCGAGTTCTTGGAGTTCTTGTTCGATCTGTCCAAGCTCGTAGTTCAGGAGTTCTGCTTGCATCATGTGGTGTTTATCCATACAGCACCTCGTCAATGTGCACGATTTCCGGTCCGCCGGACGCGTCGCCGATCAGGAAGCCGTTTGTGTTGTTTAAGAGTGCTGCATTCAGGTATGGGGTGCCCATGTTCGCGGTTGCTTGTGTGAGCGTCACGTTCAGCACTGATTCAAGTTCGTGTTTTTCTTCATCTGTGACGTCTCGGTGGACAACCCCTTTCTCTCCTTGCAGGACGATGACTGCGCCAGGTGTCTTGAGCCCTGCGACATCCATTTTGATAACTGGCACTTTCAGGTATGCTTCGATCGTCTGCCGTTCTTCCTCAGAATAATCTGTGCTGATAACTGCGCCGTGGTCGTTGCACACGATGTTGTTGCCGAGGCATGTGTGCTTCGTCTCGAGTACCTGGACGGGAATCTTGAGTTTCTCTAACTCTTCGCGTTCATGCTCGAAGAGAATCCCTGGTGCGAGCACACAGTGTGAGTTGCCAGCGAGAAAGACGCCAGGCATCTGCGTGCCTGCGATGGCAACATGATGTAAAGGTACTTGCAGGACAGCTGTGACTTCTTCTTTTCGCTTTCCTGTGAGTTGTTCGCCGAGGAGCGCATACTGCTCCGTCACGTAGCCGTAGAGGCCGACGTTTGATGTGCCTGCAAAGTGCGTTCTGAGAACGTGCATGTTGCTGAAGAATCACAAAGCTCTTTAAAAAGGCATCTACTCTTTCCCAACGTTCTCGTCAGGTGCTTCTGTACTCAAGAGATGCACGGTAATCTCGCCGAAATGGTCATCTTGCTCCATCTCCACTTTCAGCGCGTTCTCTAAGTGAAGCAGCGGAATGAACGCCAGGACAAGATCGCGCGGATCCTTACTCCTTGTGATATGGTGGAATTTCAAGCTCCCCTGATCTTGCTTCTCGATATGATAGTGGTTGTGCACGTGGTCAAAGACCTCTTTGATAATCACGCTAATATCTACGTGGTTCTTCGGCGGGTTAATCTTCCTGATCTTCCGTGGAAGGACGACTGCAGGGGGTCTTCTCGCTTCCACCTCGAGTGCCTGCTCTAGAGCCTCAACTAAATCGTAGACGGTCACTTTGCGTTTCCGAGGTTGTGGTGTTCTCGGGATTAATTTCGGCAGTTCTGGCCGTTCTTCCTCGCCGAAGAGATCTAACTCTTCGAAGTCTTCTGCTTCGACGGCATCAATCAGGTTGTCGAGCGCGGCCATTTCTTCTTTTTGGAGTTTGTCTGCCTTCATTTTCAGCAAAACGGCACTCGCAAGCACAACTTTACCAGAAATGCGGAAGTCAAGCTCCTTTAATTTCTTCAATTCATCAAGAAACTTTTGGCTAAGTAACGAGACATCAATATCCCAGGGGTCCATCTGGTTACTGTCGACGAGATCAAAGATTAGGCTGCGCCAGCCGATGTCGTCCTGTTTGACAATAATATCGAGAAGCCTGTCTTGTGTCGTCTGTGCTGCTGTCGGCGTCATCGCTGCTCTCCCATTAGTAGAGGCCTTTTTAATAGTTTCTTTCACCTGTGTACCACCCCCTGTAGATTCCGGTACCCTTAAAAAAGGTTTTGTGTTCATGACCTGTGAGGGCCCGTAGTTTAGTGGCTATAACGTCTCGTTTACACCGAGAAGGTCACCAGTTCGAGTCTGGTCGGGCCCACCATTTTTCTTACTTGTGAGTAGGTTTATATACTGTGCAAGAATCCACGGCACATGCCATCACAGAACGCAATTCATGTACCACACGAAGGAACGCGAGTTGAGCAAGAACTTCTCATTCTCCCTGAAGACGTTATATCGAAGATGACTCAACAAGCGCATGAGAAGGGAGAGCTGCGCTACAATGGAGAGAATCTCAATGTGCAGGACATAGCGGCATTCGCAAGATATCTTGCAACCCGTACCTTGCACGAACAGCACAACAACTCGAAGCCATCTGTGAAGGAGCAGCACATGATCGGAGACTCATCGACTTCCATGTGGTTAAAGCAAGTATCCGAAAATCAATGTGGGCGTATCAAGATTTAGACTCAGGAGAACCAACGATGACTGATACGACTGTGAACGCAAATATTGGCATTCTCCAAAAGGCAGCGCAACTCGCGTACGAGCACGTTCCTCCGGTGAAGATCACCCCTGCCGCCCAACACCAAAGTATGTGAACCCCTGCATAGCAGGATCATAGATGTTTCTTCCGTCAAAAATCACAGGCGCTCGCAATAACTCCTGTAACTTCGCAAAATCAGGGATCTTATACTCATCCCACTCAGTCATTACAACGAGACAATCTGCGCCAGCAACAGCATCGTACTTGTCATCGCAACAGGTAACCCTGTCTCCATAGTGTTCCTTCGCCTCTTCCAACGCCTTCGGATCATGCACACGAACGCGTGCACCTTTCTCCAAAAAATAATCAATCGCAGCAAGCGATGCGCTCTCTCGAATATCGGAGGTGCGCGCTTTGAATGCCACGCCCCACACCCCGATCGTTTTCCCTTGTAACGAGCCAAGGTGCTTCTCCACCTTCTGCGGCATGTACAACTTGTGCACATCATTCGAGCGATCAACAGCAAACGTGATCGGAAGATCCAAACCCATCTCTTTCGAAAACTCACGGAGCGCACGGTCATCTTTCGGGAAACAGCTCCCGCCAACGCCAGCGCTCGGGTACAGGTACGCTGTCCCAATGCGAGCATCTCTGCCCATGCCCTTCCGGATCTCTTCCATGTCCGCAAGCACGGTATCAGCATTCATGGCTGACGCAATCTGCGCAAACTCATTCACGAGCGCAATGCGCGCGTACAACATCGTATTGGAGAATAATTTCGTCAAAATCGCAGACACAGGTTTCATGCGCATCGCAGGATCGCTCTCTTTGAGGAATGGCGCGTACAAACTGTGCACTTTTTCAAATACCTCCTCGCTCTCCGTGCCGATAATCACCCGATCCGGCTTTTCGAAATCACCAAGCGCGCGCCCCTCGCGCAAGAACTCAGGATTACTGACAACCTCCACCTTCGAGCCAAGAATCTTTCGCACTTCAGTGTACGTGCTCGGGAGCACAGTACTCTTGAGGACAACAATGTGCTTTTTTCCTTGCAAAACTGCAGCAATATCTTTCGCGGCGGCATGTACATAGTCCATGTTGAACGCACCACTTTCTTCAGATGGCGTGCCAACAGCAATGAACGTGATATCAGCTCCAGGCACAGCGTCGGCAATGGAAGTGGTAAAGTGTAAGTTGCCAGCAGCGACGGCGCTCGTCACGACTTCCTGCAGGCCAGGCTCAAAGAAATGAATCGTTCCAGCAGTCAACTGTGCAATGATCTGCTCGTTAATATCGACGCACGTGACGTGGTTGCCAACTTTCGCAAACATGGCGCCGGCGACAAGACCAACATATCCTGTTCCAATAACTGCAATGTTCATGATGCGGAGAGGACTCTCAACCTATTTATGCTTACCGCCTGTACCAACAGAGGTAGTACGGGTTGCCAGAAATACTCAGCTGCACGGTATGAACGCAGCCAGCGGGTAAGCCACGACCAGGTTGCGACTGGCAGACAGCATCAGTATCGGATGAATAAGAGTCCCATGTTGCCTGGTTCTGTGCGTACGCTCTGTGTCCTGGCAGCCACGTGTCATCACAGTTCGCGGGCTTGCCTCGTGGTCCTGCAACCGTTGGCTGATTCCCTGTTGGCGCTGGTGCGGCTTGACAAAAGTCGAGTGGTGCCGCTTGATTGCCTCGTGCACGATCACTATCGAACGGACACCTCGTGGGTGTGAGTCCTGGTGCATTACATGGGAGGCCGCAGATCACTTGACCTTGTTCCTCACATTTGAGTGCTTTTGCGTGGATGCTACCGAACGTCAACACGCAGAACGTGTCTGCTGCTCGGAAGGCGGAGCACGTAACGTGCTTCTTGTTGTGCTGGTAGAAGTCACAGACCCGGTACCCGTTGTACGTTGCTACCGTCTGCTGCGGTGGTGCTGGCGGACTCGGTGTAAAGAAGCGAATGATTGGTTGCGTGAAGAAGCTGAGCGTGCTCCTCAAGAAGGTACAGCCGCCAACAACGAGCTTCTTGGTTTTGAACATGTGACTCATCGCTGCAGCTCTATCATGGCTGCCGAGCACTGCGTTGAGGTCTTGCTCACTAACCGTTACTTTGTGCTTGCAACTGCCAGCTGTTGAGAGCCCAGTAATCTGCTTGTTCGCGATCGTGACAAAGATGTTCTTCGTGCTGCCATCCTGCATCTGTATGTCCACTCGTGTGTTACCGCCGATAATGCTGCCGACAACGCTCGGGAGTGGTGCGGGGCATCCCTGCAACTGCCTGTTCAGTAAGGGCACTTCTCGCAAGAATGCTTGCGTATCTCGCGCGTGCATCGTGACCTGACATTGCTGCGAGCCACTACACTCCACGTACATTTCTCGGTACAAGCCGCCTATCGGCGTGCTACAGTCAACACCAACAATACAGCGTGGACAGATGTGGCACGTGTTTGTTTTGTCAGCACACACACCACTCTGTGGCGCACCATCACAGTAGACGCCGGTTCTGTCTCCAGAGAGGCTCGAGCTTACAGCTGCAGATGGATGCACTTGCTGGCAGACGCTTGTCGTGGTTGCTGTGTAGCCAACACAGGTCTTTCCAAGTTTCTGACAAACTTCATCTCCTGTATCTTCGCTCGCATCATCTGCGCTCACAACATAGTACTCGCGGCCGTTCTCCTGGAATGGGCCGGAGACTGCGGTGACGAAGCTCAGCGTAAGCAAGAAGACAATGAAAACTGCGTACCCCCTCATACTACGGAGAACTGAAGCGATGTATTTAAGATTTCCGAGTAACTCGCCAGACCGCAACGGTAAGCGCGCCAACAAGGTTCGAGAACATGTCCAAGGATGCGTTCTGCCACTCACCAATATCGCCAGCACCATACAATAAGAACCCATCCCCAGCACCGAAAGTAGCGTAGCCAAACCACTCAACAATCTCTGCAGCAGCACCACAACCAAGAGGCACGAGCACAATCAACAAGAATCGTTGGACACGACCCCACCGTTCGTTCGCAAATAATCGATCAGCAACGAGCGCAGCGGCCAAGCCGCCAACAAAGTGCATATACCTGTCAAACCCAAGGCCAAAGAACGTATTCTCATACAAGCCAACATTATGTAACATGAGTGCGAAGAGAAACACACCATAACTCCAGTTATCCTGGTGCGTCGTCGTAAAAAAACGCACAAAAACCGCAATCCCCGCAAGCGAGAGCAACACATCATACACCATGTTCGAGCTGATAGTGAAGCCAACGAACGTTCGCGGGAACGTCAGATGCAGAATTCCAAGAAGAACAAGAAGAAGAACAGCAACGCCCGTCATCCACCATGTCAGCTTGTTTTTCTGCACACACAAAGAACCCCCTGTCTTTTTATATTGCTTCCGTTCCAACAGAGGCATGGTTGAATTTAGAGGATTAACCCTAGACAGGTTCCAAGTCGAAGCAACACAATTTCTCACAGAAGGCCATTCTGTTGTTGTCTCAGCAGCCACAGGCACAGGGAAGACCATCATCGCAGATTACGTCATCGATAAAGCGTTCACAGAAGGTAAGAAAGTCTTCTACACGAGCCCAATCAAAGCACTCTCCAATCAAAAATTCAGCGAATTCAAACAATTATACGGCGACAAGAACGTCGGGATATTAACAGGCGATGTCGTGCAAAACCCAACAGCTCCGCTGTTAATCATGACAACAGAAATCTATAGAAATATGCTCTTAGCAGACGACCCGATCACAGACCATCTCAAAGCAGTGGTATTCGATGAAATCCATTTCCTCGGCGACAAAGAGCGAGGCACCGTCTGGGAAGAAGCGATCATCTTCAGCCCGGAACACGTCAGATTCCTCTGTTTATCTGCAACAATCCCCAACGCACGACAGTTCGCGAACTGGATACAGGCAATCAAACACCATGACGTGAAAGTCGTCACAGAAAAGAAGCGCGCAGTCCCACTCCAACACCAATTTTACGATATCAGATTCGGGATGAGCACACTCAAAGAAATAAAACAACGAAAACACCATCCAAACTACAAGCAATTCAAAAAGCGAGGAAGAAGAACCAAGCGTCCTCCAAAACTCACACACCTTGATCTTATCAAACAACTCAGACACAAGCAACACATCCCCTGCATCTACTTCTGCTTCAGCAGAGCAGCCACACAAGACAAAGCGGACGAACTCGCACAACGAACATCATTCCTGACAAAAGAACAACAACAAAAGGTCCACGAACACATTGACAACATTATCACAGACCCGGACGTGCAAACACTCGAGACAACACACATCCTCTGCAGCTGCCTCGAACGAGGGGTTGCATTTCACCATGCAGGCATCCTTCCTGTCTTGAAAGAGCTCGTCGAAGTATTATTCGCAGAAAAACTCGTGTTCGTCCTCTACGCAACAGAAACATTTGCCGTCGGCATTAATCTCCCAACAAAAACAGTCTGCTTCAACTCACTCGAGAAATACGATGGAATAGAGTTCAGATACCTCCACAGCAGAGAATACTTCCAACTGGCAGGTAGAGCAGGGAGACGAGGCCTGGATAAGATCGGCTACGCAATCAGCGTCATAGACCCAGAGTATGCGGACCTGAACACAATCGCGAACATGACAGCAGGCGACACAGACCCGCTCCAATCACAATACAAACTCTCGTACAACACCGTCTTGAACTTAGTTGCGAACCACACGCCAGCAGAGCGAGAAACTATTCTCACCTCCAGCCTCTATACATACCAGACAGCAGGCAAACATGCAGAGCGCATCGTGAAACAATTCCACAAGAAAAAACAATACTTGGAGGACCTCGACTACATCAAGGATGACAAGGTCACAGAAAGAGGCGAGTTCGCCAGAAAAGTGTACCAAGCAGAACTCATGCTCACCGAACTCTTCATGACAAGCTTAACGGAACACTTCTCCGACTTCCAAATGATGTTATTATGCGCAGCACTTGAGTTCGAGCCGAGACCGAATATGCAATTCAGGAAGAAACACGCGCCCGCGACAAAAGAGCTCTTAGTCTTGTTCAAAGAATACCCTGGCATCTACTCGTTCTTCAAGAAGCGACGCATGGAGAAAATAGAACCGATGCTCGCAGCATGGTACAACGGCAAGGAGTTCATTGAGTTACTTGACCTCACCACCATGCCGGAAGGGGATATCATTCGCTTCTTCAGAAGAATCATTGACGTCATACAGCAGGTGCAGCACGCGACACAAGACGCGAGTCTCAGACACAAACTGAAAGAGATCGTGACACGAATTGACCGCGGTATTGTACAAGTGCACTTATAACTCACTTTCGAGTGGTCCCCAAACTTTATAACCTCCACGGAGAGCATTCTCGTCGATGGCAATCTCTGCACAAGTCGGCGTCTGGCTCGCGTACGCAAATGTGTTTATCGCGGCATTCATTACTGTGTATGCGCACCTCTTCTTGAAGCAGACGAAGAAGCACAAAGACAGAAGGCCATGGGACTTCCTCTTCATGGCATCATTCCTGTACTTGATCTTTCAAATCTTCAACGTGCTCGTTGTCTCTGGCTTCACCACCCTCGTCTCTGTGGTGAACCTCGCTATTGTTGGCAGCATCATGGCATTCTTCTACTCAGGGCTCGTGTTGCTTGCTTTCATCAGCCAGCATGATTTAATCTTAAAGAGCCAGCTCATCCTCATCAGCAAGAAAGATAAGAAGGAAGAAGCAGAGGATGATGTACAAGTGAAAGTGAGCTTGCCAAAGAGAAAGGAACCTACTTCTTAAGCCGTCTGCGCTTCTCTTTCTTCATGCGCTTGCGCTGCCACTTCCAGCGCATTTGGCCTTTTTTCTTCCATCGACGGGAACTTCGCTTCATCTCCTCTTGAGAGCCATGAAGTCTTTTTAAAGCTTTGCGCGAGAACGATTTAAACGCACACGCACTCCCAAACACATGATCCTTGAACTCGTCCTGTATTTCATCATCGCCGTCGGCCTCTCGTTCGTGAAAGTGGATGTTGTCCCGATCGCGAGCGTAATTGTGGGCATTCACTTTGGTAGCTTCGTAGGTGTCTTGTTTGGGATCATCACAAAAATCGTGAACAGCATCCTCAGAAAGCAGTTCGATCACCGGACACTCGTCCACATCGCAGGCATTATTTTCCTCGTGAAGATCACTGCATCCGTTGGCATGACACTAACAATGGGCCCCTTGTTGGGTGCGATCCTCGCGTATATCATCATCACGTTCATTGTTATCCAGCTCTTTGGCGGGGACTTCTTGAAAGGACTGCTGTTTGCAGCCAGAGATATTGTGGTCACGATTGTCTTCATCAAACTACTCCAACTCGCGAGCATCATCTAAAGGTTTAAGAAACACAGCAGGATCTCTTCTCGTATGGAACTCGGGACTGTTACACGCATCATGCGCTTCCCGGTCAAAAGTATGGCAGGAGAGGAAGTAGATGATGTTTTCATCTCCTATTCAGGCGTCACAGGCGACAGGGTCTACGCGTTTTTGGACACGACAAAAACGAACAACTTTCCCTGGATGACTGCACGGCAGAAACACGACCTCGTCAAGTATAGAACAAAATTTGTGCAGCCATCTGCGCCACAGCAACAGTACCCGAGGAAAGAAGCATTCACTATTCAGGTCACGACACCTGAAGGACACACCTACGATGTAACGGACGCATCTCTCAGAGATGCGCTCCAAGAGCAGACAGGTGTGCCACTCCAACTTCGATTTTCTGAGGCAGGCATGCAAGACAGTAGGCCTCTTTCCATTGTGAGTACACAGACACTCGCAGCGCTCGAGCAAGAGATGGGCATGACTGTTGATCACCGACGATTCAGAATGAACCTCGAAATAAACTGGAAGAACGAGCAACCATACTATGAGAACGAGCTCCTCGGGAAAACACTGCGGATTGGAGAAACACTTACACTACAGATCTCAAAACGAGACACGCGCTGTGTGATTATCACTGTGGACCCAGACACGGGAGAGACGACGCCAGAGCTCTTGCAACATGTTGCAAAGGAGCATAAGGGGAGTGTTGGTGTCTACGCAGTCGTGCTCAGAGAAGGGGTTGTCAAGAACGGAGATCGCATTGTGCTCGAGAATTAACCAAGCGCGCTCTTGAACATCGCCAGCGTCGCTTCCCGCGCTGTTTTGTGGTCAACCATCTGCGAAGGATATCCTTCTATCGTTTCATTCGCAAGGTTATGAATTGTGCTGGAGGGTACGTCTGCAAGCTCTGGCACCCACTGCTTGATATACTCACATGCAGGATCGAACTTCTGCTGTTGCAACCATGGATTAAAGATCCTGAACCATGGTTGCGCGTCACATCCTGTGGATGCTGCCCACTGCCAATTTCCGTTGTTCACACACGGATCGTAATCCACGAGCTGTTGCGCGAAGTACTGCTCACCAAGACGCCAGTCCAGTTGTAAGTCCTTCGTCAAAAAAGATGCAACAATCATCCGAACGCGGTTGTGCATGAACCCTGTTGTGTTCAATTCTCGCATCCCTGCGTCGACGATGGGAAAGCCTGTTGTTCCTGTGCACCATTTCTCGAATGCTTGCTTGCTGTTCTTCCACTGCACACGCTCGAATTTCTTCTTGAACGGCCCGCCAAATACGTGCGGAAAATGGAATGCGATATGCGTAAAAAAATCTCGCCAGATGAGCTCGTTGATGAGTATGTGTTCTTCCCCCAGTGTGTCTTTGATTGCATGATACACTTCCCTGACAGATACAGTGCCAAACTTATTGTGTGCTGATAAATGTGTTGTTGCGTCTTGCGCTGGAAAGTTTCTTGTGTCCACGTACGAGAGATACTGCCCGATGTTCTCTAAGACAGCGAGCGCGTGACTCCGCCCACCAGGGATACACTGCTCGTTTCGCTCCGGAAGGAGCTCATCCAATACGGTGAGGGGCACTTCACCTGGAAGTTGTTCTGTGTGGAACGTTCCTGTTGTGCTCTGTGGTGCTGTCACTTGCAGTGTTCGTGCTTTCTTCATGAACGGCGTGTACACAGTGTATGGCTGCCCGTCCGACTTCAGTACATCTTCAGGTTCGTGCAAGAGTGCGTCAGGAAAGCTTGTGCACTGAAGTAGTTTCGCGAGCGCAGCATCTCGTTCCTGACTGAACGGTGTATAGTCTCTGTTGAACGTGATGTTCTCAACGTGTTCTTTGAGCTGTGCAACGACATCCTCCGCTATGCCCTTGAAGAGATATAATCTTCCACCGAGCGCTTTGAGTTGCTCGTCGAGTTCTCGCAGGGAATCGAACATGAACTGCACGCAATTGGCACTGTGATACTCGTTCTCCTCCAGCTGTCGCTCATCAAGGATGAAGCATGGCACAACAGTTCCCTGTGCGAGTGCTGCTCGGAGCGCTGTGTTGTCATGCACTCGCAGGTCTCGCCGGAAGATGTGGAGGGTTAGCATAGTGCTTTCGCCCTGATTGCACTCGGCTCTTTGTCTTTGATCTCAAGCATAATGTCGCAGTCGATTGGCACATGCTTGATAAAGGTTGTGAAGTGCTTGTCATCGAGCGTCTGCGCGTGCTTTCCCACTCGTTCGCCCGGCGCTTGCATGCTGTAGTCGACGAGTGGAATGCCATCTTCTTTCTTCCACGTTATCGCGAGCTGTTGCATTGCTTCCTCTTGTGTTTCACCGTTGTGCAAACATTCGTGATGTAAATTGTCAAAGATCACAGGGATGCCTGTTTGCTTGTGAATTACCATGCAATCTCGTACTGAAAATAATCTGTCGTCGTGTTCGATCGCGAGTCGTCGTTGTATCTTGCTTGGTAATCTCTTGTGTTCGTGCACGAAGCGAGCGATCGCTGCTTCCTTGTCACCATATACGCCTCCAACATGGATCTGGATTTTTGCTGTCGTATCGAGCCCGAGCGCATCGAGGAAGTCGGCGTGCCACGAAAGATCTCCAATACTTTTTTCGACGATCTTTGGATCTTTCGCGTTAATCAGCACAAATTGGTCCGGGTGCATCGAGATTCTGAAACCGTTGTTCTTGATGCAGGTGCCGATGCTGCTGAGTTGTTCGGCAAACTCCTCTTGCCAGTCCACTGTTTGGATGGGATGGCTGGCGAACGGGATTGTGTTTGAGCTAATCCTGTGAAAGAGGAGATTGTGTTCCACGTTAAACTCGAGTAATTGCTGCAACGCGTCGAGATTGTGCTGTACTGTCTCTCGGAACTTTGCTTCAGAATATGATGCAAGCCTGAATGTTTTTCCCGCAGAAGGGAGTGAGCGATTCAGGCAAGCGTAGCCGATGCGCATGCTCGTTGACACTTAAACAGGTATATAAAAAACTGTGGGCGCAACTTACTTCTTCTCTGGAATAATCACTCAGTCTCCATCCTCTCCGGCTAGCGGCAACCTAAAATTTCTTCGCAGTCTTCTCGAGTGCAGCACCTATTCTCGCATGATAGTCGAGTATCTTCCGAGGATGGGTGGTCGCAGGATCTGGCACTTCCCCAAACCCTTGAAAAGGGGCTGTGACTGCTTCGTTAAACGCACGTTGCTCGTGCTGTGAGAGTGGCTCTATGTGCTGCTCGTAGACACGATCAAGATATGCAGCTTGTGCACCTTTCTTCATGCCAGCTGCAACGCTGTCCAGCGCCTGCCGTGGCGAGCTTCGTGTTGTTTCCACGTACTGGTCTCCAAGTACATCCCTCGCCTTTTGTAAGGCATCTTCTGGAGATATGCGTTGCCCTGTCTGTTCCGTGTGGTGCTGCACATACCGTGTTAAGAGCGCATCAGCTTCTTGTGCAGAAGTAACGGCAGCAGGTGCCGTGAATGTTTCTCGTGCTGTATCATGCTTCAGCTGCTCTTCTCTGATACGTTGTGGGGTGAGAAGCGCAAAAATTTTGTCATGGTCTGCCATGAACGTACTATGTGTGTGGCATTCAAAAAGGTATGCCCCCGCCGGGATTTGAACCCGAGTCCTCGGATCGAAAATCCGAGATGATTGACCGGACTACACCACAGGGGCAGACACTCCAGAGTTCACAGAGGGTATTTAAACATTTGGAGGCAACAAGGTTAGTAGAAAGTAAGATAAACCCACACTGACGTGTGGGTGCTGAAATCAGTA
>JAPPOH010000013.1 GCA_028818155.1 Candidatus Woesearchaeota archaeon
TCACTAAAACCACCTTCACTGGTTTTAGTACCTACACCTTCGGGTGTAGGTTTATCTTACTTTCTACTAACCTGCTCGAGAGGTCCTTGTAAATTCCAGAATTGGTACCGAACCAACAACCGGCTTGCACTCTAGAAGCGTGTCAAGGTTTCTTGTTTGCTCTGCAGTCAAGTCATAGCGAGCTTTCCAAAAATCCTGTGCGCTATACGGCACGAGGTCATCAGGAACTCTCGTAGCAAGAGACAACCCTGCAGCAGACATCATTGTAATGATCTCTTCTTCGAGTGACCAAAATTTTTCGTTACTCCCTTTCATCCTGGTCATTGCCTCACACACCTCATTCCATCTCTTTCGTTCATTCTCATCAGGAGGTATAGTGTCGATAAGGAATGCGTGTCCGTGGGATGTGAGTGCAGCTGCTATGTTGTTGCAAATTGTCTGCTGTTCTCTATAGCTGTTGTAGTGCAAGAGGTATCGTGCACACACAACATCGTATGAATCAGGAAATGGTTGTCGTGCATCATGTTGGGTGAAAGAAATCACAGGATGTTCTTTGAGTTTTCTCCTATCAATATCGAGAACTGTTGCCGAGATATCATACTCGTTTCCTACCGCTCGAAGCACCTGTTCTGCAATTCTTCCGGTCGCACCACCAAGATCTACAAATTTAAGATGTGTCCCCTTCTTGTATGTTCGAATAGCTGCAACAAGAGCACTTACATGCGACTCTTCGCTATCAAGAAACGTTCGGTCGGTCTCCTCTGATTCGAACTGTCCCCATGCTCCACCTTTGTCAACTCTTCCGATGCTGTCTGCAAGTGACATAGCAAAAGAACTATTGCAGCATATAAAAGCGTAGCATATGCTCCGAGCCACTGGTCACGGACGCGTAAAGTATATAAATAAGTACTGTTTCATTGCAGTATGAATGACAAAATAGCGCTTTTTCAAGGAAACGAGATCAGAAAAACCTGGCATAAGGACGAGTGGTGGTTCTCTGTCGTTGATGTTGTTGGAGCCCTTACAGAAAGTACAGATCAAGCTGCGTACTGGAGAAAGCTGAAACAGCGCCTCAAAGAAGAAGGAAATGAAACCGTGACACTTTGTCACGGTTTGAAAATGCTCGCTCCAGATGGTAAAATGAGACTTACGGATTGTACCAACACAGAAGGCGCATTCAGAATCATCCAATCAATCCCATCGAAGAAAGCAGAGCCATTCAAGCTATGGCTTGCAAAAGTCGGCTACGAGCGCATCCAAGAAATAGAAAACCCCGAACTTGCACAGGATAGAGCAAAACAATACTATGAACTGAAAGGGTACCCGAAAGCGTGGATCGAGAAACGGCTCAGAAGTATTGCCATTCGCCAAGAGCTCACCGATGAATGGAAAGCACGAGAAGTAACATCTGAAAAGGAATTCGCAATTCTCACAAACGAAATCAGCAAAGCAACTTTTGACAAAACCGTAGGGGAATACAAAGAATTCAAAGGATTGCAGAAGAAAAACAAAAACTTACGAGATCACATGACAGACTGGGAGCTGCTACTTACAATGATTGGAGAAAAAGCAACAACAGATATCACACAAGTGAAAGATGCGCAGGGATTTGATGAGTGCAAAGAATCAGCACAAGAAGGAGGGAGCGTTGCTCGAGAAACACGAGCAAGTATTGAGAAACGACTCGGAAAGTCAGTTATGACGAAAGAGAAATTCACACCAGAAACAAAGAAACTATCTTAGTTCACTCCAAAATATGCGCGTCGTGCACCGTCTTGTATGAATGCAATTCTTTCTCTGTAAACCACAACGACACTTCTTTCTTCGCATTCTCAGGAATATCTGACGCGTGAATCAAATTCTTCACGCCAATTTTATTCTCATCAGCATGCCCATAACTAATGTGCGCGTAATCGCCACGGATCGTGCCGGGTGCGCTTGCTTTCGGTTCTGTTGCACCGACCATCTTGCGTACGTTCTCAATCGCATCCACACCTTCAAGGACCATTGCTAAAACCGGACCATCCGTGATCATATTCTCTAAGCCAGGGTAAAAATCCTTCTCAACATGCTCTTCGTAGTGTTGCTTGCTGAAGTCTTTATCAATCCACACCATCTTGCAACCAACAATCTTGAATCCTGCCTTCTCAAACCGTGAGATGATCTCTCCCATGAAACAGCGTTGTACTGTGTCCGGTTTTAGCAAGACTAACGTGCGTTCAATCATTTCTTGGCCTCTTTTGTTGGCGCTTTCTTCTTCGCTGGTGCTTTTTTTGCTGGAGTTTTCTTTGCAGGCTTCTTCACCGGTTTCTTTTCTTCTTTCTGTTCTTCTTTTTCGTGTTGCATCTCCGCCATGTGTTGCTCCTTTGCAACTCTGGCTGCTGCAGTGTGCTTCACATTTCGCGGATTCCGCTTTAGCTTGAGTACGTTCTTCTCTGCGGTGCGTGAGCTAAAGAATAACACTTTGCCATCTTTCTTGATGTACATTTTGCCCGTGCCGAACGGCAGTTCTTCTCCCGTGAATGCGCACTTTGGCATGTTACATACTCCCCCGACCAGCCTTGTTGAGTGGTCGTGCTTCGATTTCTGTTTCTCTGAGCATTAAAATATCACCCATTTGCACAGGACCACGAACATTACGTCGAATTACCTTGTTCTTATCCCTGCCGTCAAGGACGCGGACGCGCACTTGTGTTGCCTCTCCTCTCGTGCCCGTACGACCCACTATTTCCTCTACTTTCGAGCTCACTGCTGGCGAGAATTGAATGCCTTGTGAACTTTTTTGTGCTGGTTGTTTGTCTGCCATTTTATGCGTTCTTAATGAGATCCTTTGCGTTGCCTGCTTCTACGACAGCGACCGCTGCTGTGCCCACGACGATGCCTGCTGCGACGCCGAGTTCTTCTTTCTTCTCGACTTCAGCGCATTTGATGTCCTTCTCTTTTGCTAAGAGTGGCAAGTGCATGACGATTTCTTTTGGTGCAACGTCTGCTGCGTACGCAACGAATTTTGCCTCGCCCTTTTCGATGAGCTTTGTGACTTCGTTGCAGCCTTTCTTGATCTTTCCTGTTTTTCTCGCTAATTCAATGATTTCGAGTGCGTCTGACATATGTTCCTCCAGAGTACGAGAAGACCTCGTTCAGCCCAGTGGGCGTCATTACTCATTGGTTGGTCGTGAGAATTAGAAGGGGTTTATAAAGGTTGCTTTGTTGACATAGTTCTAAAATCATCACTTTATAGTAGTTATAATAGAAATCTTTATAAGTCATTTCCCCCCCCAAGAATATGAAGCAGTTTTATCAGAATGTCCGTGCCTGTCATAAGAAATGGGCTAGGGCAAGAGTTATTGCACGAGATGCCGTGGAACGTGACCTCTCTCCTGCTGATCTCTTCGATAATCAATCATATCAAGCTGCGAGGACAGCAGTAAAAAAGCATGATTTCTCCACACGATTCGTGGCAAGACTTGGCGGACTTGTACGTGCGTATCTTGATGAGGGTTCTGCTCTGTACAGAGATGTCATTTACTTTGAAGCAGATGCTGCGAAAACGCCACGAAATCGAGAGTGGTACCGGGGTGAGATCGAGCACAAAGTCCAGCTCAAAGTGAGAAGCAGGAAATTTGCTGAAGAGCATGGAAGACCTACTTCCGAGCATGACGACTATATACGAGAAGGCCTCGAAGCATATTTGTCCATCACACCATATGAAAACTGCACGCCAAGAATACAAGAATACATAGGAACGTTTCTACCTGAACGAGTTGAAACATAATCTACTTTAACTCCTGCAGAATCCGCTCACAAAAATCAACTGCACTCACGTAATAATTCTCCACTGGATCATTATCATTCTTCTTCAAGATAGCTAACACCGTATCGTTCTCTTCCATCATAATGTTCTTCAGACTTTTCCGCTCAGCAGCAGACAACACCGTCGCCACCGGCTTCGCCAACACTGCCAAGCGACCGTGAATCTTCTTCACGAGCGTTCGCGCGTGCTTTTTCTTACTCAAGATATCCTTTTCCACATTAAACTCATCATACCACTCCCTTGGAATACGAAGTTTCTCTCGTAATTCCTTGTCCCCACCGTTGCTCGCCTTAAACACACGCCCTATCGCAAAGTTAATCCCCTTCGCTTTATCCTCGATACTCTGGACGTACTCAGGAAGCTTCTCCTCCTGAAATGCAACCACATGCTTCCGTGGCTTCGGATCGTGCTTGCCGTTGTCCGATTCAGCGAGCTGACAGAAGAACAAAGTAACGCAGCTCACAACGAATGACAAAATCACCGCTGTGGAAACGTTTAATGAGACTGCCAACACAGGGTTCAGCACTGTTAAAAGGGCGGCACACACGACGTGCACAAGGAGCAATGCTAACCACAACACACCCATCTTGAAGTGGTTGTTCGTGAGTATGATACAGATGATGAGTGTCACAAACAGCGGAAGGAGCCCGAGAAACACATTCGCGAGTGGCGATAACGAGAGGAACGCAATGATGGGAAGAAGGACAAGTGCAACGATGAGCGCAACGCCCAGGATCGTATTGATTTTCCGCTCCACAGGGCGAGCAGTGCGTTTCGCAGGTTCCCGCTGCTGCTTCTGTTCCACTGGTTGCTTCGCCTGCTGTGTTTTCTTTGCAGGCCTATTTCCATAGTGTGCGTCCATTTTTGCTTGTGCTGCTGCCATGTATTTCTTCAACCCTTTTGGTTGTTCTTCTTGCACTTCCTTCCCATGGAGCTTGTCCCATTTTTCCTGCTGTGCAGTGTGTTCTGCTCTCCTGGTTCGCGCACCCGGCCTGTTCGTCTGATGCGCGTGTTTCTTCTGCACTGGCGGCAGGATTTCATGCATAGTCTCCTCGAAGAATGAGCGTATTTAAAGTTTCGTGTCAGAACTCATCCCAACTCTTAATCGGGAGTTGCTTCTCTTTGTACTCTTCCAACGCTTCAACAAAGAGCATCGCACAGTGCACGTTCGTCACGAGAGGAATCCCAAGGTCCACGGCCAGGCGACGAATCTTGTAATCATTCTCTAGCTCCTCAGCTTCCGCGTTCTTCGGGATATTAATCACGAGGTCAATCTTCTTCTCATAGAGGTACGTTGCAATGTTCGGCTCCTTCTTGGAAAGGGGCCACTCTAACACAGTACAGGGCACATCATTTTCCTGCAAAAACGCGCCAGTCCCAGGCGATGCGTACACATCATAGCCCATGGCGACAAGCGTCTTCGCACTTTCTAAGAACAACACTTTCTTCTCAAGCGGGCCAGTAGATAATAACACCGTTTTCTTTGGGATCGTGTACCCAGTGGAAAGGAGCGCATTCAAGAACGCATCATGCACCTCATCACCCAAGCAGGCAACCTCTCCCGTTGAGGCCATTTCCACACCAGAGATAGGGTCAGCGTCCGTCAGGCGCGTGAAGGAGAACTGTGGTGCCTTCACACCCACGTAGTCCAGCTCAAAGATCGAACGATCGAACTGTGGCACATCCTCACCCAGCAAGATTTTCGTGGCAACCTCAACGAAATTAATACGGAAGACCTTCGAAACGAAGGGAAATGTTCGTGAGCAACGCAGGTTGCACTCAATGACCTTGATCTTATTGTCCTTCGCGATAAACTGAATGTTCAACGGACCGGAAATACGAAGGCCTTTCGCAATCGCGCGCGTTGCTTTCTTGATACGCCGGACCGTTTCCATCCACAACCGTTGCGCTGGCAAGACTAATGTCGCATCCCCTGAGTGGACGCCAGCATTCTCCACGTGCTCAGAAATCGCGTACACTTTCACCTCGCCGTTCTGTGCGACCGCATCCATCTCGATCTCTTTCGCACCAGTGATGAACTTGCTCACCACAACAGGATGTTCAGTGGAGACATTTGTTGCGTTCCGTAAGCATGCCTCTAGCTCTTCTTCCTTCTCAACAACGCGCATTGCCGCGCCAGATAACACGTACGATGGCCTGATGAGGACAGGGTATGAAACGTCTTTTGCGAACTGTTTTGCCGCGTCAAGCGATGTTGCTGCAATCCATGCTGGCTGGTCAATCTCGAGTTCATCCAGCAATGAGGAGAATTTATTCCGATCTTCAGCCCGATCGATATGCTCAGGTGCTGTACCAAGGATCGGGACGTTCGCTTCGTGCAACCCCATAACGAGGTTGTTCGGCGTTTGACCGCCCATACTGACCACAACACCATCCGGTTGTTCAAGATCGAGAATATCAAGTACGCGTTCATGGCTGAGTTCTTCGAAGTACAGCTTGTCTGACATGTCATAATCAGTACTCACCGTTTCCGGATTGCAGTTGATGACGATCGCGTAATGGCCGCGTTCTTTCAATGCATTAATGCAGGAAACACAGCACCAGTCAAACTCGACAGAGCTGCCGATCCTGTACGCGCCGCCGCCAAGCACCACGACGTTCTTCGGATCATTGAACGTAATATCATGTTCGCTGGCCGCGTAGGTCATGTACAAGTAATTTGTTTGCGCTGGCCACTCTGCAGCGAGCGTGTCAATCTGTTTCACGATGGGCAGAACGCCAAGTGCTTTTCTTTTTTCACGCACCACCATTTCTCGTTCGCGTTTCGTTGCTCCTTGCACATCTGCTAAGAGCGCGATCTGATAATCAGAAAACCCGAGTGTTTTCAACACCCTCATCTGCGCTGCATCAATCCCATCCAATGTTGTAATGCTTTTTGCTGCGTCCACAACGTTCTTGAGTTTGTGCAAGAACCAATGATCAATGTGCGTCTGCTGAAAGATTTCTTCGAATGACTTTCCTTTCTTGAGCGCGTACGTCACAGCCAAGATGCGCTTCTCGTTCGGTTGGTTTAAGCACTCGATCAATTCCTCGGCTTCCAAGTCGTTTGCGAGCAGACCATTCAGTCCTGTTTCTGTCATGCGGAGTGATTTTTGCAGTGCTTCCTCAAAGTTTCTGCCGATCGCCATGACCTCGCCGACGCTCTTCATGCTGCTCCCAAGGACTTTGCTCACGCGCGAGAATTTTTTTAAGTCCCACCGCGGCATTTTAATCACGACGTAATCCAGTGCTGGTTCGAAGCATGCGGTCGTCTTCTTCGTGACAGGGTTCTTCACTTCCACCAGCGTCTTGTTTAACGCTAATTTTGCGGCGATGTACGCGAGTGGATAGCCTGTCGCCTTACTTGCGAGCGCACTACTCCGAGAAAGTCTCGCGTTCACCTCAATCACGAAAAACTCCTCGGATTTCGGGTCGAGGGCATACTGGATGTTACACTCACCCACAATACCGATCATACGAATGACTTTGATCGCAACTCTTCGTAACAAGTGGTATTCATCGTTCGTTAATGTCTGTGAGGGCGCGACAACAATGCTATCACCCGTGTGCACGCCCAGCGGATCAATATTCTCCATGTTACAGACAGCAATACAATTATTCTCACAATCGCGCACCATTTCGTACTCCACTTCCTTCCAGCCGCGAAGAGATTTTTCAACTAATACCTGCGGGCTGAGCGCGAGCGCCTTCTGGACAATCTCCACGAGCTCTGCTTCGTTATCAGCAAAGCCACTCCCCAACCCGCCGAGTGCATACGCTGCGCGGACGATGAGTGGGTAGCCGATCTTGTTCGCTGCCGCTTTCGCTTCTTCCAATGTATTACACGCGACGCTCGGTGCGACAGGGACGTCGATTTCCTTCAGCGCGTTTGCAAATGCATCCCTGTCTTCTGTCATCTCAATCGCTTTGACAGGTGTGCCAAGCACTTGCACACCGTATTTCTTGAAGACGCCTGCATTTTCTAATTCGACACCGCAGTTCAGTGCAGTCTGGCCGCCGAATGAAAGGAAGACTGCATCCGGCCTGTCTTTCTCAATGATACGTTCGACAACGTCCGGCTCAACAGGTAAGAAATAGATCTTATCCGCCATGCCTTCAGATGTCTGATAGGTTGCGATGTTTGGATTTATCAATACTGACTTGATGCCTGCTTCCCGTAAAGCCAGAATCGCTTGAGAACCCGAGTAGTCAAATTTGCGTCTTGTTTTGCAAGATCTCGCCTGACTGCCCGATCTTCAAGGATCCGGAACCGAGGAGCAATACCTTTTTTGGGTTTTCCATTACACGATATGTACCTCTTGTTGTTTTGTCGGAATGACTGTGAACTTTCTTCTACTTTTTGTCGTTCTCGCAACTATTCGTTGCAATTTTGTTGCTTTCTCACCTTTTGTTAGTGTAATGCTTTTATGAAAATTCTGTAGGCTTCGCTGATCTGTAATATTCAAGTACATGATGATTCGTTTTCCATCTTCTTTCTCGTAGTATCGTGAAATATTTGGTCCTGTTGCATGAATGTCAAGCAAGCAGAGCAGTTTTTGTATTTGTGCAAGGAGCTTCGTCAATTGTTGTTGCTTCTCAGCTCGCCTTATGACGTACAAATTCAATCCTCTTGCGCTGTATTTTTTCGAGATCATGACTGAACCATCGTCATCAAAGAATGCTCGGATGAATTCAGCGGAATATTCTTCTGATCTTCGTATCCATACTGGAATAAGATCTTCGCTGTCGATCTTTGGTGCAATTGGAGCTCCGAACACGTATAACATTTCTCCAAGTATTGCAGGAAATGTGATTCGTATTTCTCCTTTTCCTCTGTAGTGTGTACTTATTGGTCGTATTCTGAAGCAATTGTACACTGCATCTTTGAATTGTTGAATGAGATGTGGATTGTTATTTGCGTATTCTACTTGTCTTTTTTTGTCTCCAACGTAGCCATCACCGAAAATATGGCCAATCAACGATGCTAAATGCTTGCTTCCCTGTATTGGAAACTTGACGTTTGCTCCATGACCTGCCCGTGTTTTTACTGTAACAATCTCCCGCTCTATCTCTCTTAACGAAATTCTTGATAATTTCGAAAGTTTTTCTACCATTCTTATAGGTAGGGAGTACCACCCAAGCCGCAAGTGGTTCGTGTATGGGTGAGAAATGCCGAGTGTTGTTGCAAGGTGTTTCGGAGGTATCTTTGTCGCATCGAACAATCGTTTTGTGAACTTCTTTGAGAACGTTACTCGTACTGTGTCTCGTAGTTCCCAGAAGTGAATTTCTTTCATTTTCTCGTCGACATACAGAGAAGATATAGTGTTTAAATAGGCTACGGGTACGTGACCAGTGGCTTTTTGAACTAGCATTTATGCTCCCTCACAATCGTTAAGAATTCGTCAAACAAGTAGCCCGTGTCTTCCGGGCCGCCTTTGCTTTCTGGATGGAATTGTACTGAGAAGATCGGTTTTGTCCTATGTTTAATCCCTTCGTTCGTGTCATCATTCGCGTTCACGAACCATGGTACGAACTCATCAGGCAACGTCTCTGTCTTCACAGCGAACCCGTGGTTCTGTGAGGTGATGTAACATCTTCCTGTCTCTTTGTCAACGCACGGTTGGTTGTGGCTCCTGTGACCGTACTGGAGTTTGTAGGTTTGTGCGCCTGCAGCTAACGCGAGTAATTGATTACCAAGACAAATACCAAATGTTGGCTTCTCGTGCATGACCTTCTTGATATTTTCAATCGTCACATCCGCCATTTGCGGATCGCCTGGGCCATTCGAAATGAAGAGGCCGTCAAATTCTTCCTGTGTGAAGTCATAATCCCACGGCACGTACAATACTTTGACGCCTCGCTGCAAGAAATTCCGTACGATACTATACTTGCACCCGCAATCAACGACGCAAATGGTGATGTCGCCTTTACCAAATTCTTGTTTTTCTTTGATGGAAACTTCAGCGACAAGATTCCTCGTGTTCGGATCATCAAACTCGATATCTTCTTCAATAATAATCTTGCCGAGCATGACGCCGTGTTCTCTGAGTTTTTTTGTTAACGCTCGTGTGTCAACGCCCGCAATCCCAGGTATATTATGCTCTTTGAGCCATTCCCCGAATGATTTTCGGGCGTTCCAGTGGTTGTAGTTCGTGTGTTCTTGCAGGACGACACCCGCAACGTGGATTCTGTCAGATTCGAACTTTTCGGGGAAGCCAAACGCATCTTCTTTCTCCGCCTGCACGCCGTAATTGCCGATCAATGGGTACGTGAACGTGAGGATTTGTCCTCGGTAGGAAGGGTCCGTTAAACTCTCTGGATAGCCGACCATGGCCGTGTTAAAGACGACTTCGCCAGCGGAAGAGCGCTCTGCGCCAATAGAAACACCAGCAAACTCTGTGCCGTCTTCTAACACCAACCGAGCGTTCATTAAAATTGGATGGCCACAATGGTCTCTTATATAGATTATGGTTATGGAGAGGATAGAACACTTGCAAAAACAAACGAAACGTAATCAGTTCACGCAGCTTCAGGGTGCTTGTAGAGATTCCTTCGTTCAGAAGATAATTTTCCAGGGGAGTACGTTGTCACTGAACCTTCTAGGCTACCAGGAGGCTTTCCTGTTGTACCGTACCATCTTTCAACTTCCTGCAATGCACCAGTCCTCGAATACGTCTCTTTCACAGTCCACCGAGTAGTGAGCATACCGTCAAACATCCATGATGCAAGCGATGTGAACTGAACGAGGTGCTCATCTGTAGCGTACCCCCGAGTCTTGTGCACGTTGTATCCGAATGAAGGGTCTTCTTGAGTAAATCCCGCTTCTAATGCGGCAATCTTCTTCGCTGACAGCTGTCTGCCTGCGCAAATTTTTACTTGCTCCAGTGCTCGTGCTCCTGCCCTTCTCAAGGCTTGAGGCATAATCAAGACCTGCGGTACGATCATTCTAGAAGAAAGGAACCCGCACATATAAACGCATCGGAACCCTTTTATAAAGAACAAAAAAAGTCCATCCATGGATCTCTTTCTCATCGTCCTGTTCTTAGCAATCGTGATCGCTTCCTACAGAGACATCCAGATCAGGGAAGTACCGGACACATTATCCTATGGCCTCATCATGTTCGGCCTTATAGGAAGTGGCATCCTTGCACTGCAAGGGAACACGAGCGTCTTCATCGAGAGCATCCTCGGCTGTCTCGCCGGCACGATCATTGGCATGGGCATGTTTTACGCCAGACAATGGGGTGGTGGGGACGCAAAATTGCTCATGGGTGTCGGCGCAATCCTCGGCCTTTCATGGAACAACTTAGACCTCCCGCTGTTCTTCATCCTCTTAATTTTCCTAGGTGCAATCTACGGCTTGCTCTGGACAGTCGGCCTCGCATTCATACACAAAAAGCAATTCCTCCCAGAATGCAAGAAACGACTGCGAACAAAAAAGTACCTCCATATCAGAAAAACACTCCTTGCAACACTCTTCCTCCTCTTCATCGCCATCTTCTTCGTGCCATACGAACTCAAACTGTTACTCGGAGCAACCATGGCACTCCTCTACCTCCTCACGTACAGCTGGATCATCATCAAGACAGTGGAAGACACCATCATGGTGAAACGCTACCCGATCAGCAAGCTCGTTGAAGGCGATTGGATCGTGCAAGAAGTGAAAGTAAAAAACAAACTCATCATCAAAGCAAAAAACACTGGCGTGACAACAAAACAGATCGCACAGCTCAAGAAAGCGAAGATACAATCCGTCAAGGTCAAGGAAGGCGTGCCCTTCGTTCCTGGGTTCTTCTTCGCATTCCTTGCACTCCTACTCCTCAAGCACCTCTACGGCGAGCATGTCTTCTTACTCCTGCTCGGTCTTACATAACCTTTAAAAACATCCTCCTCGAGAGTATCGTCGTGGATGAGGCAGTGTGGGCGGTCATCGGTATTCTGAGCGCGATCATCACGATCGCAGCAGTCGCAGGTATTCTCATGAGCAACAAAACAGACCTGCACAGCGCGCAGCTCGAGAGTGCTGTGCAATTGCTCGCTGCTCAGTGTGACCAAGTCTGCAGCTCACCAGAAAACACCGCACTGTCCGTCAAGGTGCCGCTGCCAAAGAACACCATCCTCAGTACAGACGCAGAGAAAATCTGCGCGACAGTAGCTGATCCCATCTGCACACGCTGCGCCTGTAGACATGATCCAAGCGGCATTATCTTAGATTTAACAGAGGCATTCTTTGACACGCACGAGTTCACGTGCAGGTATACGCGCGTTGACACAGGAAATACCGCGCAGCGCGTGAGTGTGAGTTGTGAAGGATGAGACGCGCGAACGCAGTTGCAACCGTACTCATCATCGCCGCGCTCCTCGTCACAGCAACAGTTGTCACACAACGGACCGTCTTCACGAGTGAA
This sequence comes from Candidatus Woesearchaeota archaeon, assembly GCA_028818155.1. Taxonomy (GTDB): domain Archaea; phylum Nanobdellota; class Nanobdellia; order Woesearchaeales; family UBA525; genus UBA525. Next base: position 12,220 of record JAPPOH010000013.1, read on the forward strand.
AGCTCGAGCATGCAACAGACACTGAATGCGTTCGGGAGAAACGTGTACGAAAGTCCTGACGAGATGATCGAACGGTACGCAAAGAACGGCTACCAAGCTGGCGTTGAAAGCCTCTGGTACTGTGGCCAGCACGCGAGCCCGCCGACGTTACAACAGACGAAAGACCAGTTCGCCGCGTTCGCGCAAGCAGACCTTGAAGGCAGGATCGCTGATCTCACGGCAGCGTACCCAGAATATAATATCCAGATTAGCAGTCCTCTCTTCACGTTAACAGCACCAGACCAACCAGACCAACTCGTAGAGGAAGTCGTCAGTGTTGACGTGCGTGACTTAACCATTACCGTACAAGACGGCGATCGTTTTATCGAGACGGGGTTTGATCAGCAGCAGGACTACCCCTACAGGTTCTGGTACCTCTATAACAAGTTCACCGACTGGATCACCTGCAACAACGGCGGCATCTATGGTGTTATCGAGCAAACACTCGAAAGCAAGTCGTGCGCGTTCTTCAAAGACCAGTGCTTCTGCGCAAAACACGAGTGGTCGTTCTGCGATGGAAGTACGTCAGATTGCAACGGCTGTCCATGCGGCAGACAAGGGGCTGGCCTCCCTCTCTACACAGAAGAAGATTGCAGCGCTGACGATCCCAAAAAGTGCCAAGATTTCACGCAATCAGAACGCCAGCAACTCAAAGATACGTACGGCGTCTCAAAGAACGACCTACAACAGATAGGGAATGGCATTGCGCAAGAACTCACGAACATGTTTGCGGGCAACCCCGTCTGCGGGAATACAGAACCGAGCGCGCCAACAGGCATCACCTGCACAGCACGCATTGAAGAACCGAAGATCGAGAACTTTTTTGGGTCGAGCTACTCCTACCACCCAACCGGGTGCATTGAACAAGTAGACGGATCGTGTGGCATCGTCCCCATCAACGCATTTGATCTCCTCCTGTGCTCTGGCGCCCCACTCTGCCCACCAAATTCTGTACTAGATACACCAAACGGCGTTGCTGACGCGATCGCAGCAGTCACAACAGGCACAGCGACACGATGCAGAGAAGTAACAAAAACCAACGAAGATGACAGCACCTACCAAGTTGTTGAATGCGATAAGCACGTTATTGGTCCGGCAGGGACGCCGCCACTCGCAGATTGCTCATGGAATGAGCTCCAATTCAACTCACGCGCGGGCGCAGCAGGGAGTGATCCTGACGCGCCACCACTCGGCATCACGTGCAATGCCCTCCCACTCAACGCAGATCCCGGACCAGGAGACAGGGCAAGCCAGGTGACGAAAGCAGGTGACCCACTCGTGAAGGAGATCCGCACGGATAGTGAGTTCGCAAAGAGAGGGAATGACCCCTTCTACTACTGGTTCGGCATGAACGGGTGGCTGGATAGGCGTGGCAGTTTCGACCTCACCATTACATGTTCAGATCCTGGAGCGCCAGGTATACGTCCCTTACAAGCAGGGATGCAGCTCCATGTCGCATTCAAACACGGTTGTGACACCGACCAGGCAAGAGGTCTCGGCTGGGCGCCTTCCGCTTGTGCAGCGCCAGGCACGGTGAGTTCGCCGCGAACCTGCGACCTTGACTGTCATCACCCCTGTCTGAACCAGCGCTGCGAGTTCGTCGATGGTGACCCCGCAAAGGGCATGGAATGCGTGGAACAACCAGGAGAGCGACCCACGACGTGTGATGATCCGAATAACGTTTGCATCCAAGGAACGTGCGTCACGCCGCCAGGAGGCGGCGACCCGTACTGTGATGGGACGATTAATCCAACGCCAACGAACGATGGAGCCGCGTGCGGCCCGGAAGGAACAAGGGATTTCATCTGCTACGGGTGCCAGAATGGGGCATGCCTCCCCAGAGAAATTGAATGCTCGATATTCTCTCCGCTCTGTCACACGAACATGTGTGTTGTGTCAGGGAGCACGAGCACATGCACCCTCGTACAAGGAGATCCTGGAGCGCCTTGCGGCGGCTCAGGCTGTGGCGTCTGCACCTGTAGCGATACCTGCGGTACTGGTGGCACGTGCCTTCCTGAATGGGAACCTGATCAGAACGCGTGTGGAGGAGAGACGTACTACACGACATGCAGAGACCAAGTCACAATCGATCATATCTGTGTCAACAAAGGCATGGCCGGCTACGAGTGTGAAGTACCATCTGACGCACCGACAAGAAAAGAAGCATCAGATTGCTGTCCAGGCTTCGGCCCAACGAGCCAAGACTGTAGCCTCTCTGGAGAAGTCTGTTGTCCTGCAGGCTTTTGTGATGCACAAGACAAGTGTGGTACAGTATGAGAAAAGGAGACCTCACAACACCGACCCTCATGTGGCTTGTCAGCGTGCTCATCGCCATTATCCTTGTGCTCTGGTACGTCCGCACCGGCTTCCATGACACCGGCCTCGATCGCGTGGATGAAGACCTCAAGAATATCCATTATGACTTGTCGTTAGCATGTACGAACAAAGGGTTCCAGAGTGACGTGCACCTCTACACGAAGAAAGGAACGATAGTGGTGACGGACACCACACTCTGTATCACGAAGCCACTCACACAAGGAGTGATTGAACGCTGCCTCCCCACACCCTGTCCGCTTGCCATTGATGCAACGATCGACATTGCAACAAGTACATCACTCCGCATCACACAGCAAAATAACGTCTTCACGGTGGCTGGACAATGAGAAAAGGACTCTATGAAATCTTCACAACCTTCTTCTTTGTGATCATTCTTGTTGTTGTGCTGCTCTTCGGCCTCGTTCTTTCCGGGCAGATGACCATTTTGAAAAGTCAGACGAGTGAATCACGCCTCAAGACATCACTCGCGAAGGAAACGTTCAACGCGATCACACGATGCAATGAACAACAAATTCTTGATGAAGCAAAAATTGAACACTGCAGGAAAGCAAGCACCATCACCAAGGCTGTCAAAGTTGTTCAGCCCGCGTTCACTGGTTGCTCTGTAAAGACGTGGGGTGCTTCCGAGTATGAGCTCGCAACGAAAGATACAAACGCCCAGACATTCTCGTACTGGGTGAACATGAAACAAACAACCGGACAGATCTGTCTCGCAGAACTCCTCATCGTGATCTAATGGCATCCGTGACTGACTCTATCATTAATATCATCCTCGTTGTGAGTGTTGTTGTTGTTCTTGGTATTATTGTTGCGACGACTGTCACGAGAAGTACAGTCAATGACTTGCAACAAGATAAGAATGTGTTCTTGCAGGAGCGCACGGACATCGCTGTGGATGCAGTCCTTGGGAGCACCGTCCCCGCGGCAGGCTATGACCTTGCGGAGCTCATCGGGATTTCGATGTTCACGCTCAAGACAGATGTTGCTCTTGGCAGTACGACTGTTGACGTCGTTGCTGAGACACGGCTGCGCATGGACAGAGTATTCGGTAACGGCAACTATTACATGACACTCAAGCCCATCGTGAAAGGCGTCAACTTAATGTTTGTACTTGATAGCTCGCCCTCCGTTGCTGCCGAGCGCGCAACCATTGCAACGAATCTCGAGACGTTGCAAGACACAATTACCGGACTCATTCAGCGAACCGGAGAAGAGAAAGTGACCACGCAAATTTTCATGCTTCCCACACAAGAAAGCAGCGAGTGCATCCTGTTTGATGGCCTGGCGCTTCCTGACACAACGTGTGAGCAGCTGACAGAAGAGACACTTTACTCCATGTTGTTACCTCTTGGCTGGGAACTCCCCGGGTTCGCGCCCGGGCAAACATACGCAACCTGGCTCTCCCATAATTTCTACGCTGATAGCTCGCACTTTGCAGTCTCAGACTGGGCTGCGGGCACCGCGACTGCCGCGCTCAGGTATCAGCGAGATGCATACCTGCAGAATACCGTGAACGTGAATCTGATCTTTCCGTTAAGTGATGAGCTCGCAACCACATCAATAGCTGATGCATGTTTTAACCGTGGTGATGGCCAAGAGTTCTTTATCTGTCATATATGCCATGGCGATTGTCCTGTTGATCGTTCAGCAGCTGCAGTGCAGCAAGCGCTCGCGCACTTACAAGGAAGCAGTGTCTTTCCTATCTACTCGTTCAACTGTGACTTTGACTATCGAGATGGATATAATCAGCTCTCGGGTGTGACGAGTAGTTACATCCAAGATTTTAGTGACACAGGAGCACCATTCGCTCCAGGCGAAACATGGTGTCATCAGAACGCGTGTCCTGGCTGTTCTGTGCAGGGCGGTGATTTTTGTTTCCACGACAATTGTCAAGCGAAATTACAGGAGCATATGCAGCTGCTCGCAGATGGTTCTGGAGATGTCATTAACGTGAATGATGCAACGGAGATCCCGCAACGGATTGAAACTGCCTTCGAGCGTGCAACAGCAAGTTATGACTTCCACCTCGGGTTCAAGGATGACAAGAGAGATAGGTTTGTCTTTGAAAAGATTATTCCGCTGCCAAATGGCGCGCTCGGCGAAGTTGTCTTGTGGGTGTACAATGAGCAGCGTTCTTGTGTTGCGGATGAAGCATGCATGACAGAAGATGAGTGTCCGGGGATACGAGCATGTACTGCAGGAGAATTATCTGAAACATGCGTGAAAACAGATCCATCATGTGTTGGCAAACCATGTACTGGAGAGCAGCTCTGCGTCACCGCAGATGACTGCCTTGGCACGCGCGCATGTCTCTCCGGTGTTCTTTCCCCCGTCTGTGTGAAGACAGATCCGTTCTGCGAAGCGCCGTGTATCGATAGTTGTCCGATGGATGGGATTGGACGGTGTGCTGAGGTGACGCCAGGGATCTTTGCGAAGCAATTGTGTTTGCCGAATGATCGTGACTGCCTCCGGTGGGAACTCCACCAACAGTGTCAGCAGCCGTGCCAGAACGAGTTGCTCTGTGGTGAAGATCCAAGTTGTCCGCACACGTGTATTCTTGATAATATCTGTACGCCAGAATGCTCGCAGGACGCACTGTGTTTCTTCGATCCTGACTGTCCGGCACAGTGCAGAGCTGATTGCCGTGCCGATGGGCAGTGTAACGTCTGGTGTTCGAACAATGCAGGCTGTCCCGCGGATCCTGACTGCCCATCTTGCATGCACGGGCCAGGTGATCAATGCGCGCTGAGCAGCGGTATTCTCGATGACCCAGGGTGTTGTGGTGCTGAGCAGTTTGTCTGGGCGCAACGGCGGTTAACCACGTGCCCGCTCACAGGTGATGAGGGCGAGGTGTGCTTCGGCAGGTATAGTGGTGACCCCCCTCCATTCGGCATGTGCTGTTCTGGGGCAAATGATTGTGTCGTTATGCAAGGTGGGAATGTCCAGTGTGTGGCTGAGGGGACGGTCCTGACTGATTATCTCTGGGAGGGGAGCGCGCTCTGCGCGCAGAACGTTATGGAACGATGCTCTCCAGGGTGCTCGTGCTGTCCGGAACCTATTAGTATGAGTACAGGAACAGTTACCTGTAACACCGAGACCGGTGTGTGGTCATAATGGAATGGACAATCTCTCAAGTGGTGAGTACCGTGATCGGCGTGCTCATCGTGGGCATTCTCGTGTACTTTGTTGCTACCACTGTGTTCTCGAGCACACCTGCCGCGGAGATTCCTGCAAGCCCGTTATCGTTGTTCGTGATCGATATGTTTAAGAGGAAGAGACTGGGAGGATAGCGTATGGATACCGTAGAGATTATCGTCTATTTGGCCGTTGCGATTCTTGTTGGCGGGCTTCTCCTGCTTGCAGTGGGGAGAATGACGAACAGTGGCCTGTACGAGTCGGTGAAAGACATGTTCCTCGGGGACGATACGGAAGAATTTACGAAAGTGACTGACGAGACGCTCCCCGAACTCTTGTTCACGACCTGGGAGTCGTGCGGCCTCGGGACGACAGAGCGAGCAGTCACATTCCAGTATACAGGGGCAGGGATTGGAAAAACAGACGTGTTTGCGAAGATTAAGGCGCTCCGCTTGTGCAGGACGCTTTCTTCCGTGCAGGAGGATTGCGGCACGCGTGAGGATCTGGTCATGCCGCAGCTTGTTGAGGGCACTGTGTATGAGGCGCGGTGTGATACGGGGCTGCAGCAGCTTGTCGTGAGCTAAACGTTTATAAGGACTGAAGGGTGAGATGGAAGAATGGATGATGCTGTTCGTATTGTGGTAGTCTTGTTTGTTGCTGTCGTCGTAGGAGGAACGATTATCCTGTTCTCGCAGCGGACACTCACAGAAGCTGAGCAGCAGCTCTATGATTTTGACCCTGTGAGTAACCCAGGGCTTGAAGTGGTGACGTTCCCTGCGACAGCTACTGTTGCTGATGTCCAGAAGCTCGCTGATGCGTGCACGAGAAAATTCCAGGGCGAGGTGACTGCTGAGGAGTGCTTTGTCGTAAAAGGGGCAATTCCTGATCCGAGCACGCTGGATGGCCTGCCTGCAGGGAGTTTGACGATTGCAGTGGATTTCGCTGCTGGCGCAACCGCGTTGTTCATCGCGTATGATCCTAGTGGCGTGATTCGCATCACGTCGTAAGACTTATAAAGGGCTCGGTGCTTTCGAGCAGCTATGGCAAAGCTACGGAAAGCTGTCGCGTATCGCAAGTTAGAGCGACCGTACACGAGAAAAAGCAAGTACCGGAAGAAGAACTACGTGCGAGCACAACCGAATAATCTCATCGTGAAGTACGTGATGGGCGATCCTCGGAAGAAATATGAGTACACGTTGGAATTAGTAGCTCATGATAACGTGCAATTACGCCATAACGCGCTCGAGGCTGCGCGCAAGACAGCGAATCGTGCGTTAGAAGAGAATGCAGGGAAAGATAATTTCTTGTTGAAGTTCCGTGTGTTTCCACACCATGTTCTTAGAGAGAATCCCTTGGCATCAGGCGCTGGCGCAGACAGAATGAGCACAGGGATGAAAATGTCCTTCGGCAAGCCGATCGGGATCGCCGCGCAGGTGAAGAAAGGCAAGACGATCATTGAAGTGGGATGCAATGAGCGAGATCTTGAGTTTGGTTTACTTGCGTTAAAGAGGGCACAGTATAAGTTTCCGATTCGGTGCTTGATTAAGACGACGAAGAATTAACGTTTATTCTGTACTTACGCCACGCTTCACGAATGTGCTGTTCTCAATAGTGAAAAAATCGTATGGCTTTTCACTGATCTCGCCGTACGCATCAAATGTCGTTACACCACTTGCTCCGATGAATGGCTTCATCGCAGAGAGCGCATTCTTAATACCCGTTGCAGAGCCATCACTCGTCAACATTGCGTGTTGTAGAATCAAAACGCCATCATACGCTTCTGCTGCGTAAATACCTGGCTCTCTGCCATAGTGCTGAGTGAATTTGCTGAGAAATGTTGCGTAGTTCGGACCTTCTCCGTTTGGGACTGTAATAAGTATGTCGCCCTTGTAGTTGGTCGCGTCATGTATGATCGTAGGGTCTTTCAGAGCTTCTGCTGCGTAGATGGGGATAGCAAGCCCAAGCTCAGTTGCCTGCTTGAGAATGCGCGCGCCCTCCAACGGGAATGCAATGAGGTACAGCGCATCAGGGTCTGCCTCCTTTATTTTGGTGAGTTGTGTCCTCATATTCGCACTTTCTGCTTCGTGCACCTCAACAGCAACCACCGAAACACTATCACTGAGTTCTGCAATAAGAGCATCTTTTAGTCCGACACCATAGTCATGTTGCAAGTGGAAAATAGCGACACGATCGTGTCCTGCTTCTGCAATCAACTCTGCCGCAATGCGTGCCTGGAGTTCATCGTTCGGCACGTTTCGAAAAATGTACTCTCCTGCGTGTTTAATTTTTGGGTTTGTTGCAAATGATGAGAAGCCTACTATTTTTTTCTCCTCCAGTATTGGGGCAACGCCGAGTACTTCTGGCGAGCAGCTAACAATGACTGCAACGGGGTTTTCTTTGAAGAGTAGGCGCTGTAGTGCATTCACTGCGCCTTTCGCAGTACATTGTCCATCTGCAAAGGTGACGTGCAGCGGTTTGCCTGCGATACCTCCTTGCTTGTTAATTTCGTCGACTGCAAGCATCACACCCATTTCGAGGTTTTGGCCCAGTATGCTTGAGCTCCCTGTGAGCGGTCCAATAAATCCTATTGTAACCTCATTCGTTGTTGGTTGCGTGCATGCAACTATCAGCAGCAGGACAACACACCAGTAGCGTCGCATGTAGTGGTGAGCTGTACCAAATATATTAAATATACCTCCTATTTTTATGATAAAATTGGATAAATATATAAGTAAAGCCAATAAAGTCCTTATATGTTCATAAAAATTGATAGTATAGACAAGCGAATTCTATACGAACTTGAACAAAATGCTCGCATGCCCGACACACAGTTAGCGAAGCTTGTCGGCAGGTCAAAAGAATCAGTACGCTACAGAATCAAACGATTACAAGAAAAGAACATCATCACGCGATTCTCTACATTCATCGATCCCACAAAATTCGGTTATCGCACCTACAAAATGTACTTAAAACTAGCGAACGTCCCAGAGAAGCGAGCGAAAATTATTTCCGAGCTCAAAAAAAATCCACACATGTTCTGGGTGGGGGCCGCTGATGGGGCATGGGATCTTGGTTTGACGTTTTTTGCGAAGAACAACACCGAATTCTACCGGATGCAACACGATATCGTGATGAAGTTTGGTTCACTTGTCAGAAAAAAATATACAGGCGTACTTGTCGATGTAACGCTTGGCTCCAAGGATTTTCTTGTGGATAAGCAAGGAGGGCACGTGACGCTTTTCGGAGAAGCAGAGCAATACACGCTTAGCGAGATGGATAAGAAACTCTTGCAGTTCTTATTCGTTGATGCTCGAGCAAGTGTTGTATCTCTTGCGCGACAAGTAGGCAGTACAGTTGATATTGTGCGAAGAAGGATAAAACTATTTGAAGAAAAAAATATCATTGTTCAGTATAAAGCATGGATCGATTGGAAGCTGCTCGGCTACGAGTTTTATAAGGCGTTTCTGTTCTTTAAAAAACTAAGTGTGCGTGATGAGCGACGTATCATGACATACGCACTCCAACATCGGCACATCATTCACGTGCCGAAGCAAATCTCTCCCTGGGATCTGGAGTTCGAAATCATGGTAACAAATTACCACGACTATAATAGCATCATTAATGACATTAAGGAACAATTTGTAGATATTATTCTTGATGTCGAATCCGCTGTGATGAGTGAAGATCACCTGTTCCCTGCAAAAAAGGTGTTGTGTTAGCGTTTCTTTGCAATTGTCACGAAACTTCTCGGCTCGAAATTATCGATGTGTTCCACAAGCTCGAATCCTGTTTCATTGAGGAGTTTCGTTACTTCCTCTCGCGTGCATGCGCGTAAGATGTGGCCGTTATCATGGTACTCTTTTCCATTTTCAACGTACGTGCAGTCCCACTCGTACAGCGCGGGTGCTTCTTGTACGTGTTTCATCGTTGAGATTCGTGTGACACTGCCTGCTTCCACGCTGCCGTTGAAGTAATTATCTTTATCGAGCTTCCCCGTTTCGTAATGATCAACGATGAGAATACCATCAGGTTTGAGAGCGTTGTAAAATGCGCGCAGCGCCTTCTTCGCATCTGCATCCGTGTACATGTACGTGAAGATTCTCCCCATGAGAATGATCGCGTCGTGTTGCTCCACTTGTAGCTCTCGCATGTCCGTCTGGATGAACTTGTTTGCATGCACTTTTTCTTGTGCTCTCGCGAAGAGTTCGTCAGTATACTCAGCGAATGTCATATCGTAGCCTGCTTGCACAAGCTGTTCTGCTACTTCAACGAGTGCACCGAAAAACACGATCTTTTTTGCGTTGTTCGCTTCCAGGTAGTGCTCGATTTTCTTTGTTATTATTTCATGTGGGAAGAACTGTTCGTAGAATGAGCAGCAGACGTCCGCGAGGTTTGTGTAGAGGTTCATAGCCATTCCTTGAATAATCGTGTGAGTTCTTTGGTTACTGCTGCAGGTTGTGTGAGTCCCTCTAGTTTCGTATCAGGCACCAAGTCTGTTTTGCTCACGTAGATAACGATCGGTTTATCTAATTCTTTTGTGTACTCAAAGAGTTGTTGTTGCATCTCGATTGAGTACGTTTCCGTTGGATCATACACGTACACGATGGCATCTGCTAAGTATCTGAGTGTGATGTCCGCTCGCTTCTCAATGGTATTCATTTTCTTCCTGTTTAATGTGCCTGGCGTGTCAATGCACTGGATCTGGTTGTACTTGTATTCGAAGTGGCCGACGTTCAGTCCTTTTGTGGTGAAGGCGTACGCTTTGATTTCCGGCTTTGCTGTTGTGATTTTTTTTAATAATGTAGACTTACCTACGTTGGGAAAGCCTGCGATCGCAACCGTGAAGAGTTCATCGTCCACTGTCGGCATATCTTTCAAGATGGAACGTGCTGCGTTCAACGTGTCAAAGTGCGGCTGCAACCGCTTAAAGATAGAAGAGATCCTGCCGATGTAGGCATTTCGTATAGGTGCAACATCCTCTGCATTCTTGACGCGTGCGATATGCTCTGTTGTGATCTTTTTGATTGTAGTAATACAGCCGTTGATACCTGCAAGTGCTTTTTTTATTGTGCCGAGCTGCATCTCGAGCTGAAAGATTCTCTTGTTGAACTCGCTGAAATTATCGAAACTCGGATACCTATCATGCAAGTTCGTGAGTGCTTTCACAAGACTCGTGCTGATTGTCAAGAATCGCTCACGCTCTTTGTGCTGCCGCGTGCCTTTCACGACACTCTGACGCTTTCTCCCACGAGCGAGCGCTGTCTCAAGGTAATGTTGCGGTTTCTCCGCTGGTGGGACGTTTGTGTTGAGGCGCATGCTCTTGAGAGCCAGGAAACCTTTATAAAGGATTGGCCGATCGTCTCGAGTGCTGAGACCTACGTGAGGGGAACCGAAATCCCCGAAGTCTCGGGAGGGAAACAAATGGAAATCAAAGTCAACGTCGGTGATCCGGCAAGTAAGAAAACATACACGTTCACTATTTCTGCAGAAGATGCTTCGAGTGTTCATGACAAGCGCATTGGTGACACATTCCGTGGCGAATTAATTGGAAAAGCAGGCTACGAACTGGAGATTACTGGAGGAAGTGATAACGCAGGCTTCCCCATGCGAAAAGATGTTCCTGGCCATAGACGACAGAAAATTCTCATCACGAAAAGTACAGGGAACCAGAAAACCGAGAAGGGGATTCGTATCAGAAAGACAGTTGCCGGTGGCAAAGTCGGCGAGTTCACTGCGCAGATCAACTGCAAAGTTGTGAAGGCAGGCAAGGATTCCCTTGAGACAAAAGAAGAAGCACCTGCTGAGGATGCTCCAACAGAGGAAAAGAAAGAAAAACCTGCTGAAGAGAAAAAGGAAGACGCTCCGAAGGAAGAGAAGAAAGAAGAAAAACCAGCAGAAGAAGAGAAAAAAGAGGACACTCCAAAGGATGACAAAAAGGAAACGCCCGAGGAGAAGAAGGAAGCTCCGAAAGAAGACAAGCAGGAAGAGAAAAAAGACGACAAACCAGTAGAAGAAAAGCCTGCAGAAAAACCGAAGGAAGAGGCTCCTGAAGAGAAGAAAGAAGAAGCTCCGAAAGAAAAACCTGCTGAGCCGAAAAAGGAAGAGAAAAGGAGTTAAACCACGTTATTTTTCTAGCACCATGCTATACGAAGCAGCAGGAATTGTAGGAATCACAGGGCTCGCCGCTTTTGGAGCAGTGTATACTCGTATTGTGCTGCAACCACTTGCAAAAGAAGTGATGGATATACGACATGGCCGCGATTCCGTTTCCTTACAGCGAAAAAAATTTGAATTAGAGCAACAAGAAGCTGAACGGCGTGCTATATTTCTTCTTAAGACTTTGCAGGACGGCAATAATATACTTCCCGGTGATCCCGATTATACTATTGCACATGTTAATGTTGCTGCAGGTCGTTACGGCATGGGAACACAGGCATGGCGTGATGCAGAAGCTTCATTCAGAAGAAATCCACCGCCATACATTTCCAGCCATACACCATTTCCTCCTCGAGAATCTCTTGAAGCTCCTCCTGAAGGAGCACTATCTGAACTGGCAATTGTTCGCGCAGCACGTCATTATGAAAAAGCATCACGCGATCTGCAAGCAACATTAGCAAACCTCGGTCTCGTTCTCTCGTTCGAGTCGTTCTTAGAACATCAGCTTGAGCGATATCCGCAAGAAAACAACCCTACGCTAAATTCTTCAACAACGCTCCCACCACGTATGCGATGAACGCAGCGCCGCCGCCAACGAGCAGCATTTCTGTACCTGCTTTCCACCACGTGCGAGCAATGAGCACAGCACGGGCACTTCCCACAGCGAAAATCGTGACAAGTGTTAAGACTGTTGCAACAGCGAATGCGTGTGGCTGAAAGCTTGGAATGAATAACACAGCGACGTACGCTACTAGCGGCACTGAACCAGCAATCAAGAACGCAATAAATGTCGTGAGTCCCGCTTTCCAGGGCGAGGTCACCATGTCCGCCATACCATGGCCACCCATCATTTCCCGTACCCAGAGCTGCTCGTCACCAGTAATCTTCTTCACAATGCTATTGAGTAATGGCCCACGAAACCCTTTCTGCTTGTAGATCGCGACAACTTCAGCCTTCGCTTCTGCAGGCCGCTCCTGCATCTGTCTGCGCTCGAGCTCTTGTTCCTTCTTCTTGAATGCGATCTCAGATTTCTTTGAAAGGTAATTCCCCGCAGCCATGCTCACGCCATCAGCAAGTAAGTTTGCGAGGCCGAGCACAAGAATAATAGAACTGGATAATGAGGCGCCCGCAACGCCCGCGACAATCGCGAAGGTTGTGATAATGCCGTCCAGAGCACCGTAGACTGCATCGCCAAGGTATTTTCCCGTGTCTCGCCGTTGTTCGTCGTGGCCCATAGTTGCTCGCTAGAAAGTATGTTTAAGAATGTTTCTAAGAACGTTCGTGTCTTGCACTACCGTGGACGTGTGTAGAGTCTGAAAAGTGAAAGTTTAGCTCAACCACTCCTTTGCCGCCATGTCCATCAGAAGATCGCGTCAGGTATCTAGATTTACAAGGCGTATATCCCCTTTTTCCAGCATACTCATCGGCGATTTCTCTAATTTTTTCGACAGTCACTTCTCGAGGTATAGTTCGAGAGAACTGACAGTCTGGCATCATGCCACGTTCAACGTCAGGAGTTTCTCCTTTCATGCGAGCATCAAGGTAGTCACTGAAGTTCATACTCACTCCGAAATAGCATCACCATTAAAAGTCTGTCGGAAACCTTTAAAGGAGAGAAAGAACTCGTTGTCCCATGTCCTTCCAAGACAAACTCCAAGCACTCATCGAAGCAGAAGGTATTCCCGTCCAGCTCGAAGTGCCACCTGACACCTCATTAGGAGACTACGCCCTCCCCTGCTTTCCGTTAGCGAAAGCCATGAAAAAAGCGCCAAATCAGATCGCAGAAGACTTGGCAAAAAAATTCACCGCTGATTTTCTTGAAGACGTACAAGCAACGGGACCGTACGTGAACTTTTTCATCAAGAAAGACGCGTTCGCGAAAGCAACACTCAAGGAAATCCAAGACAAAGGCAGCGAGTATGGCAGTCAAGCGAAAAAGAACGACAACGTGATGATCGAGTACTCACAACCAAACACACACAAAGCATTCCACGTCGGCCATCTGCGAGGAACGAGCCTCGGCGAATCGTTAGCGAGAATCTTACGCTTTGCAGGCTACACCGTCGTGCAAGCAAACTACTCAGGTGATACAGGCGCGCACATCGCGAAGTGGCTCTGGTACTACACGAACAACAAGGAAACACCCCCGAAAGAGAACATCGAGCAGTGGATCGCGAACATTTACGTCAAAGCAGTACAAGCACTAGCTGACGATCCAGACAAACAAGCGGAAGTCGATGTGATGTTAGCGAAACTCGATGCGAAAGAACCCGGAGCGTTATTCGACACGTACACAACAACAAGACAGCTCAGTATCGATGCGTTCAAACGCATTTACAAGGAACTTGACGCGCACTTTGACGAGTGGTTCTTTGAAAGTGCAATGGATGAACACGCGAAAACAATCAGCAACGAATTAGCAACGAGAAAAATCGCAAAAGAAGACGACGGCGCAATCATCATGGACTTAGAAGACGTGAACCTCGGCATCTGGGTCCTCCTACGAAAAGATGGCACGCCCCTCTACTCAGCAAAAGATCTTGCGCTCGCAGAAGACAAATTCAAGAAGTACAACGTTGATAGAAGCATCTACGTTGTCGGTGCAGCGCAGAGCATGCACTTCAAACAACTCTTTGAAACACTCGAAAGAATGGAGTTCGAGCAAACAGACAAGTGTTTCCATCTTTCATTCACAGAAGTACGATTACCGGAAGGTAAAATGAGTTCACGCACCGGACAAAACATTCTCTATAGTGATATGCACGCGCAAGTAGCAGACTATGCAACAGAAGAAATACAAAAGCGTCATGAAGATTGGACTCCTGAACAAATAGCAACCGTCGTACACCACGTCACGATCGCAGCGCTCAAGTATGACATGCTCGCAATCAACCCAAACAAAACGATTACCTTTGATCCAAAGAACGCGACAGCGTTCGAAGGGGAGACCGGACCGTATTTACTCTACACGTACGCCCGCGCCTCGAGTATCTTACGAAAGGCGACCCCAGAGATTGTTGATGGCTCTACATTAACACATGAGAAGGAGCTCGCGCTCTTACGCGCGTTAGCGGCATTCCCTGCAGCAGTAGATCGTGCAACGAGAGAGTACATGCCCAGCTACGTCGCGCACTGCGCAATGAGCATCGCGAAAACATTCAACTCATTCTACCACGAGTGCCCCGTCTTGCAAGAGGAACGGAAAGATCGCGTCGCGTTAGTGCAGGCTGCAGTGATTGTGCTCGGAAAGGCACTTACTTTGCTCGGTATTAAGGCGCCGGAGGAGATGTGAACCCGAAAATACCAAGAAAGATCGCTTCCCTTTTAGAAAAAAGAGGGTTTTCTTCTTTACGTCCATGTCAAGAGAAATCCATCGACGCTGGACTCTTTGATGAAAAGAACTTGTTGGTCTGCACACCCACCGCTTCTGGAAAAACATTAGTGGGCGAGCTTGCCGCGCTGAATGGTATCTTGCATGATCATGGGAAAGCTGTGTATATTGTCCCGTTGCGCGCGTTAGCAACGGAAAAGTACCGGCAGTTCAAGAAAGATTATCCCAATTTGAAAATCGCTGTGAGCACGGGGGACCTGGATGAGAAGCAATCCTACCTGGGAAACAATGACGTGATCATCGTGACGTCAGAAAAATTCGATTCATTACTCAGACATAAAGTGGACTGGCTCCCCGCCGTCAAGACCGTCATCATTGATGAGATTCATTTGTTGAATGACCCCCATAGGGGGCCGACTCTAGAAGTTGTGTTAACAATCATTCGTACAACCATGAACGTGCAACTGATTGGCCTTTCAGCGACGATCGGCAATAAAGAGGAATTAGCTGCGTGGTTAAATGCGGAGCTCGTTGAAGACGACTGGCGCCCTGTCAAGCTTGAGAAAGGCGTCTACCTCGATGGTGAGATCGAGTTCAGTTGAACTGCTTCACGTTCTTCTGCAGGAATTCAGTCACAAGCGGAATAACTGGCTTTCGCCCTTTGTACGCATCCACAGCAAAGATGATTGCCACGACAACGACTGCGATCCAGTATATTGGTGAGAGGATCCAGCCGATGAACGGAACGAACATCAACACCCAGCAGAGGATAAACGCAGTTCCTGCAAATGCCAAGCCGTTAATCGCGTGGTACATGTGTTTCTTCTGCTGCAAGAGCAGGAGAATTAACGCGACTGGCCAGAAAATGTAACAGAGTGCGTTCAAGAGCTTATCTGTATCTGACATGCCCTAAGAATGGATTCTTCCTATATAAGCATTATGCTCCACAGAGCGGGTTGCAGACGTCTAAGCAGCCATCTTCCGTTCCAGGTTCTGTCACACAGTTGCGCATGCAGTCGTTCATGCAGAGATTCAGCTCTTGTTGTGATGGGCCTTGTTCAGCTGCCTTGACCAGTTGACTCCCTGTTGCAACCACATTCCCTGTTGCTAGCCCGACTGTGTTCTCCTGGTCAACGACCGCTTGGATAACGCCCATGAAGAGGAGTGCTCCTACGAAGACTGCTCCTAATACCATTTGTAATTGTTTCATTCTTACACCTTTGTCGCACTGAAAAAGAGGATGTCAAAAAAAGAGGAAAAGCTATCTTGGCATGCAGCTTTCAAAGCAATCGTAGAAACAATCATCATTACTTCCGCAATTGCTCCATCGAGCACAGTTATGTACGCATTGACTATGTCCCCATCGAGCGTCTGATGCTTGTCCAGCAACATTACTATCTTCTACGCCAGCCCCTGCGTGTTGCACACCTGTCGGTGCGTTGCTAAACACAACAATCGAGACTAAGCCCACGATTGCAACAAGTGACACGAGTGCCACGATTGTTAAGTTCAATTGATTCATTTCTTTTTTCTTCTTTGCCATTGGTATCCACCTAAGTTTGTCTATCAGTAAGTATTGTTTTCGTGCTGCCTTCCCTATATTTTGTTCTTGCAAGTTTCATGTGCATCTTTCTTGTCTTGGAATGAAGAGTAGTAGTTTGAATTCTCCTCCATACACTTAACGTACTTTCCTGTTCTTTTGTCACTCGTCACTCTGGCATCTCCTGCGCGGTTTTCCTCAACAACTGCGCTTGCCTGTACATGTTGCACTCCTGTTGGCGCACCGCTAAAGACAACCATCGCAACTAAGCTCATAATTGCGACTAATGCAACGAGTGCAACAACTATTACATTCACTTGATGATGTTGTTTCTTCTTTGCTATTGTTATCCACCTGTGAGTTTGTATATCATCAAAATTGCGATGCCAACAATCGCGACGAGCGCAACCACTGCCACTGTCGTGATGTTAAGCTCGTTTGATTGTTGTTCCACTGCTGCTGTGAGTGTCATGCGATCACCACGTAGCCTCGTTCACAATTGCCACGTACTTCTTCCACGAGGCCGTGGGCTGTAAAGCTATCTTTGAAGTATCGCTTGCCATCCAGTTCAATGTATGCTGGCCTGACAGCTCCTTGGATGTCAGTGACCGTCTGTCTTTCGAGTGTGTCGCCGCACGTGAGGAGTGTTCCTGGCAGTTCCGTTGCGGCACCCGCAACCGTTGTGTCTGCGAGCACGAGGCCCATGCCTGGTCCGAGCGCGACGACCATGCCGAGGAGTGCGAAGACTCCTATGAGGAATACTGTTAATCGTCCGAATCGTAAAAAGTGCTGTGCGTCGTCTCTGTGCATACGTCGTTCCTGTATAGCTTTTAGTATACTAGAGCGTATTTAGGTATATTAGTTTATAAAAGTTTCGATGTTGCTGTCGTTACACACATATACAACCGAGTCCACTACATTCCTCAAACCCTTCCACCTTCACCATCAAACACACCAACACCACCAGGAGGCATCGTGGGCTTGTAATCATCAGGAATAACCGCATATCCATTGCCAAGCACCCCATCTCTGAGCACTGCTTCAAGAAACTTCGCTCCCTCTTCACTAGCCGTTCGAGTGAGTTGCAGAACTTTTCCTTGAAGAAATGGTTGCGTATCCAAGTTTTGCAAGATTTTCGTGCCTATCCCACTCCATCTTTTATCCTTTCGCACATCAACATATTGCAGTGAATAGTACTGCCACCCTGCAGGGGCTTGTTCTTGCCAACAATTAGCAGCCCCCACAACAGATCGCCCATCTACTGCAACGACAAACCTTTGTTCATGCATACACCCAAAAGTGTTAGGCCCAAAGTACTTGAAGCCTGCATACACGTCTAAATTTCCCCTGGGAGTAACCCCACATACGCGTTGCAAAGCATCAACAGTACCACCGTTCCACAGGAAAAAGCGCAGTTCCATAGTGTGGCTCGCAAACCTCCCCTTGCTTAAATACCTTCCTTCTAACCACTCGAAAATAAGTACATTGTTCTTACTCGATCCTGTGAGCAGCTACCCACCAATCATCGCGGCAAGGTACACACTACGCAACGCACCCACATTATGCAAGACGAACGTCTCGACAAGCGCACCAACGACAAACACACCGATCGCGAACGCGAACAAGTAGAAATTATACCGAAAAATCAGCGCATGATTCGTGTTATCAAACAAGTAATGCATGCAGTAGAGTATGCCCAGCGCCAACACAATGGCCAACACGCCAGCAACCACCCGCGGAAACAACGATTTCACCAAGATAAACAGCAAGACATAAATGAACGCCCCACACAAAAAGAAGAGCACAAAACTCCGAATCTCCTCACTCTTCTGCACAATCTCATCTGAAATGACGCCGCCAGAGATCGCAGCCAAGATGTACGCCGACCCCTCCAGCAACAAGTGCGGCAACGTCACAAGAAAAATAATCAACAACGCAATAAGTGCACTCCTCCCATCAAATGAAGAAGCAGCAATCGCACGATACCCGAAGATCGTGCCCCACGTGGACGCATTCCACGCAATGAAGAAAATCGCGCCATCACCAGCAACGAGGGACACAATGAAACAAGCTAAGAGCACCCACCAATTATTCAACAGAATATCAAAGAACGTGCTAAACGAAAAGGTCACCCCGCCGCGCACACTCTCAAGACTCAATTGCTCGCGAAAAATCCTGCTGACATCATAGCCAAGGTACGGCGCTAAAAAACTGTAGAGCATGTACGCAAGATAAATGCCAAGGAAAATGAAAATATAGATCTGGATCGCATCCCAATTATCCTTGAGTAATGTGAGAAAGTTCTTGTTCTTCTCCTGCTCTTCTTGTCGCTCTTCCCGCTTCAATATAGTCGAGAAATACGGCAGTAAAAAAATACTCACGAAGATGACGGAGACGATGCCTGAGTTTGCCGCAAAGAGCAAGCGAGCGATCACAATCGAAATCGTTGCGTAAATGAATGCAAGGAAGAAGCCAGTCCATTCTTTTCTCTCAAGTAATGAGCTCGGGAAGAGGTGTTCGAAGACCACACTCCATTAGAACGAAGACTCTTTATAAAGCTTGTTCTCGAGAAGTTATCCGCCTTCTTTCATGCTACCACGACCGGCATTCCCCGTTCCTGCAACATCTTCGTTATCTGCAGGCGGCTCAGCAACCTGCTCAACAGGCTCTGCGACAGGGTCATCCACATCCACAACAGGCGGCTGCTCAGCAGCACAGCCTGTAATGAGGAGGCCCAGTGAAAGAAGCATCACTGCAACATATACCTGTTTCATACCACAGCTCCAGATTTATCACTTTATAAAAGTTATGCTGCTATATACGTGTGTTCTTTGCCACCTATACGCGCTACAACGTCTTGTTGCCGAAGCTCTTCTAACATCTTCTTGAATCTTCCAAATTGGTTTGCTCTGTATCCTGGCACGAATCCATCACCCCTCGATGATTCATCAAGAAATCGAATCCCAGGCACAACACTCTCCCCACGCTGCAGCCCTTCGACTTCTTCAAGCAGCGTTGATGCGCTCGGGCACGCAGCACATACCTCTGGGTTTGCGAGGAGAACTCCTGCAGCTTCGAGACGAACATTCAGAATGGAATACAAGTCTTTCGACTCATCTGCATACTGTTTCGCTAGTTTAAGTGAAGCAGCTGCGTTGCTTGGGTCTACTACTGCTTCGAGCTTCATAATTTCTGTGTAAACAAGCGCATGTAAATCTCCGAACTGTTGTATATTTCCTTCTATGTCCTTGAGCGAGTCAAGGAGGTCGCTCATTTCCTTCCTATTTTTTCTAGTTGCTGAAGGGTCATTCTGTTTGTTTCCGTCATCTCGCTCATTATATGCAACTGCAGCTTGTGTCGCAAGAAGATACGCCATGTTGTACTCATCATCCACATATTTCTCTTCAGCAACTCCACGGAGTACTTCTTTGAGAATTGTTCTCGCTCGTGCTCCTTCTCCTGCATTAGCGAGTGTTCGTGCCCACACAAGTTCAGCATACGGTGTCTCAAATCCTCTATAGTCTCCGAAGTTTTCCATTGCATCTTCGTACAACTGCTCATTCAGTTCTGTGCCTCGGTACCACTGCTCTATCAGCTGCACCGTCGAGTAGAGGCCAGCAGTGTATGACAAGTTCATGCCTTTTGCTTCATCGATGTAGAGTTCAATATTCTCCAGTGCTTCATCTAATCTGCCCAATGACAACAGCGGTAGTGCAAAATTGTATGCAGCATCACTTATCAACGCTCGTCGGTTACCGAGCTCGTCATACGTGCGCACAGCCTCCGCAAGATCTGCTGCTGATCCAATGAAATTACGTCTGTTGTTCTTCGTTACACCACGACGCTCAAGTGCAAGGCCACGGAGGCCACGGAACAGAAGCGGATGATCACTCTCTGCTGCAAGTGCATCGTAAATGGCAATTGCATCGTTAAAGTTACGCTCCGCTTCTGCAAAGTTTTCTGCACTGTGCTCAAGCACACCAGATCGTCTCAGAATGAACGCCCGTCCTGCGTTATCGTTGTTTTGTCTCGCACTCTCGAATGCCTGTTTGATCTTCGCACGTGCATCATCATACCGTGCTTCTTGTTCTTCACCTCGTAGGAGCCCTGCATGTCTTCGTATCCACGCAAGTTCGTTAATGAGTCCCCTCCTGAATCGCTCGTTCGTACCTTCTGGGATAACGATTGGTGTTCCGTCTGCGAGTACAGGAACATTTTCCGGTTGTACAGGACATTCACCCTCAAAGATCCCCGTTTCCAATGATCGGTAGTACTGCACAACACATGCAGCATGTTCGAGTGCAGTTTCTCGTATGCGTGTCCGTTCAGCACGTCCATCTGCAGTGAGATATGCCTGAATATACGCTTCTGTGAGAAAATTCCCAGCCCAGTGGTTGCCCGCTTGCCATTCAGGCTCTAGAATATCGATTGCTCTCTCGAATTCCCGTTCAGCACGGTGCCTGAGCACATTATCTTGTGGTGTGTACGTTCGTGGCGTGTGTGCAAGCACCTCTTTCGCATCACCATACAGATTAAGACCAACTAATCCTTCTGCAAGGCATGTCCGCACACGTGCCTCAAGTACTGAGAAGTTCTCTCCTGAAGCAAAAGAGAGTGTTGGAACAACAACAGCATCCATCCTACGGAGCCCTTCCCTGCACGCGACAACTGCACCTTGCGTGTCATGCACTTCAAGATAGCTTTGCCCTTCTGCAAGGAGCTCTCGCGCATCCGCTCTGAGGTTCGTATTTCTCAAATATAGTCCAATCACCCCCACGAGTACTGCCAAGGTTCCCACACCAGCTGCCCCGTATCGTAAGCCAACGCCAACGTTGTGAATGTTCTTTGCTCGTTTTGTAATGGATTCACTGAGCCTGTCAGCTGCCTGTGGTCGTATACCTCTATCATACGTGAGTGCCTGCTGCACTTTTTCAATGAGCATATCGCGCATCCGTCGCTCCCTCCACTGAAACATCGACAGTGGTCGGAGCTTGTCTGCTTTTTCTCGCATGTTTTGAATCGCGCGCCCATATGCGACAGTGTATGTGTCTTCATTGTGTATCGATTGAACGATATCGGTTAAGCTCATGCCATCGCGAAGGTCTTCTCCGGTAAGAATTTTGTACCACACCATTCCCCATTGGTAAATATCGCTTGCTGGTGTCAGTGGCTTGTTCATGAGTTGTTCTGGGCTCATGTATGCAAGTGTGCCTTTCAGAAATTGCGGGTCTGGAGCTGCTTCTATGCTACTTGCAAGACCCAAATCGAGAATTTTCACATCTCCTCCATGAACGAAAATGTTATCTGGTTTCAAGTCTACATGGAGGAGGCCTGCTCTGTTTATAGCGCCCGTGCCATCAAGTGTTTTGTTCGCAATGCGCGAGAGTCTTTTGTACGAGAGCCCTGCGCACGCCTCATCGATAGGTTTTCCTTTGGCCACTTCCATATCAATATAGAATCGTAGTTTCTTTCCATCGCTAATAATGCCGAAGTCATGTACATCTACCACATGCGGGCTATTCACTCGTACAAGTGCTTCGAGTTCACGAACTGATGCAAGCACCGCTTCTTGCGTTACTTCCGTAGCAAGCTTCAGTACAGCAGGCATTGTTGGTTCACCATTCTCCCCTTCTATTCCCGCATCATCTGATTTCTCTGCGAGGTAGGTTTCTCCCATGCCCCCCTCCCCTAGTTTTTCCAGAATCTTGTAGCGCTTCGGACGTAAACTCCACTCTTCTCCTGCGCGCAATTCAGAAGGTCTTCTCTGCGGTGTATGAGCGTTCTTACGTGCTTCTTCAAGCACTCGCTGATCGAGTTTTTCTGTGTTGGGTACTCTGCTTGTCCTTCTTCTATCTAGAACTCGTGTATCCAGAATAGTTCCTATTGGCAACGTATCATCAGAACCCATACACACTCCAGCGTAGATACAGTATAAAAAAGTTCACAAAAAGCGAGCCTGCCCGGATTCGAACCGGAGTTTCGGGGTCCGAAGCCCCGCGTGATATCCAAGCTACACTACAGGCCCGTGCAACTCAAATCGACCTTAATTTATAAATCTACGCCAGAAGTAGAGCAGCCATGCCCCGAAGAAGAGGAGCCGAATTCCCGCTGAAACAAGTAAGAAGTCTATCGAGCAAACGCACGTGTCTTCGAAAAATTCTTATATCCCTTCCCAACCCTCGCCTGTATGAGTTACCAGAGCGCACGAGTGTACGAGTCACGGAGCGGTACAGTAGTTGAGGTCTCAGGGAGCATGACACGCGGCTCCCCCACTCTGAACAGTTTTAGAGACACACTTGACGCACTGCCAGAAGGTGTTCAGGCTATGCTTGACCTGAGCAGTGTCTCGAGCATCGATGCAGCAGGGCTTGGCTGCCTGGCTGCTGAACGGCTAAGAACCCCTTCTCGCGTTGGGGACATTACGAGGTCTCCTGCCGTTGACGCAGCCGCATGGAGCGTGCCTGTGATAGGACGGCACATCTAGCACTACACAGCACGTCCTCACTCTCTTGCGAGCGGAAGGCCCGTCTCCCTCGCATACATGTTAGCAACTGGGGCGAAGAGTGAATCAACAAGAATAGCCGTACCTGTTCGCTCAAATTGTGTTCCATAGAAACTTCTTGATACAAGTGCCGCTGAAGTTGTTTGCCGCGTTGCGCCACTAACATCCCCGAACTCTTCCCTTTTTTCTTCCTGGTATACTCTTCTGAGTGTATGATTCGGATCACGCTCACACTCCAACAACAGAGAGAATAGTGGGTCAACTAAGGCGCTGAAAAAATAAAATGTAGTATCGTATCCTTCTTGTTTCCTCCAAGGCATTTCAAATTTGTTCACCATGTCCAACATGAGATCTTTCACCCGTATTTGACGATCTTTAATTGCTCCTTTACCACCAATCATTGTTCTTTTCTTAACGGCATATCCAATAGCTTCCTCGACAGTAGTAATGATCGCCCTCTCGTATGCCTCGCGAGAGTATTGAGTCATCTTTCGCCCGAATTGATGATATATATACTCATTCCGTTCTAGGGGCACACCCCTTGTGCGCTTGATCGGAATTTTCAAGAGACCATGTACTTTCACTGCCCGAAAGGCGTATGAAACGTGCTTGTCAATGCCTGCAACATCTCCTTCCTGTGCTGCCTGCTGCACCCTCTCGATGAAGTATGCAGGGGATGTGTTCTTCATAGCAGTATCTAAGATTCGTTCTGCATCATCAGCTCGTATTTGCCGTGGTAAACTGAGGTCTCCACCCACTTCAATATGTGCGTTAGCTAGATGCAGTTCTGCATTTTCAAAGTCGCCTGCTTCAGCGAATGCTTCGGCGAGATTCTGCTGTGTTTGCGCATACAACTCATGTGCTTGACGCAGCACTTGCTGTGCCCTTGTACTTTGTCCCCATTCAGCAGCTCTCTGAGCAATTTTCCGCCACGAGTTTAGAATTCCTTGGAACGTATCGTGTTCCTCTGCCAGACGTAGAATTCTTCTGTAATCACCTTCAAAGGATGGGTTTTTTGGGGTTGGAATAGAGTTGTATTCTTGACCTTGGGAGCCTCCATATCCTGAGATCTTTTCTTCGAGAGTGTTCTGCCCAGTGTTATACATCGACTCGCCAAGGTTTTTCTTCAAATCATCATATATCCCCATGCGCATTCCTCGAATATAACTAATGGACTTCTGCTTCGTTTATATAAATATCGTTTTTTAGTTATTCTTAAGTAGTGAATTCAAATATGGCGTCCTATACAAAAATTCCACATCTAGCACTCTCGAAATAATTCAACATAACATCACAGCAACTTCAGCTCAGCAAACAACGCATCAAGCGCCTCTTCAGGCGCAGGACCCACACCAACACACGTTTTCGTGCCCGGCGCAATCACTGTACGACCAGCATCGGTAATCAAACAACAAGGCAAGCCAGCATCCTTCGCGTCTTGAAAATACCTGAGCAACTCCCGCTCGTCAGCAACCTTCAGCACAATCTTCGCCATCCCTTCTTGCCGCCAAGCGGCAGTATCAGAAGACTTCAGCGCAGCTTCCACCGCAGCATGCGCGCACTGCGCAGCAGCCTTGCCTTTCGGGAGTTTCAAATCCGCTCTGATAAGAAGCACTTGCTTATACATACGAGAAGAAAGGAAGCAAGCATATAAAAAACCCCCTCATAAAAAGAGAACATGGACGAGTCTGAGTTAGAGGAGTGGTTCAACGAAGAAAAAGAGAAGCTCGAACAGAAATTCTACAAAACCCAAGAGAAAGACACGAACAAAGGACAGAAAGAGTTTGACAAAGCATACAAAGCACTCATCAAAAAATACCAGAAGAAGCAGAACCAACTCTACGAGCGGCAGCAACGGAAAGAAAAGTTCATGCAGCCAGTAAACGAACTCAAGAGAAAAGAGCAGAAGCTCATCAAACGCATCAAAGCGTGGTTCCCAGCGAAGAAAGCAGCAGTCAAAAAGTGGTTCTTCGAGCGCAAGATCAAGAGGATCCTCAATGAACGCTAAGAAAGTTGTGCTCACAACAGTGATTGCGCTCCTTATTGCATTCGCGCTACTCGTGGTTACGCTACTTTGGCTGTTTGACTATTTGCTGCCGTGAGGCTCGCCACAACTCAAGAAAATCCTCCCAAAACAAGTCAACCACAACAAACTCAAAGCAATTCTTGAATACCTAGAAGAGAGCAACAAAATATACGTGTCCATGAAAGGCATCACGTGGATTCACAACACGAATCCAACGCTACAAAAGGCACTCACAGAGAGTTATGAACGATAACCGGAAGATATAAAAGTAAGACATGCTTTACATGTCTTACAGGTGATGTCTATGCAAGTCGAATTAACAAGAATATCTGAAAAGGGGCAAGTTGTTATTCCTTCCTCCCTCAGAAGAGAAATGGGAATACAAAAAGCAGATCAATTTATGATATTTGGCGAAGGTGGAACAGTCATACTCAAGAAAATAGAAACATCAGTAATCAAAAAAACATTTGACGAAGTAGCCAAACCCTTGCAAGAAGCAGCAAAGCAAGCAGGGTTAACAAAAACGGATATACAAAAGGCAATCAAGGATGTCAGAGCCGAAAATAGTTCTTGATACAAACACGTTTGTTTCTGCTTTCTTTTGGGACGGAAATGAAGCTGCACTTCTGAGAAAGATTGAACAAGGAGCTGCAACGCTCCACATCACCCAAGACATTCTCTATGAAATCGAAGATGTGGTGAAGCGACCAAAGTTTCAAGAAGTTATGACAAATGCCGGACTGACACCTGCAGAAATCATGCAACGTATCATTTCTCTTTCACATCTTGTTATTGGTTCACCATTGCATATCACCGCATGTAGAGATGCGGATGACAATAAGTTCCTTGAATGTGCAGTACATGCAAAAGCTGATTACATTGTGAGTGGTGATCAAGACTTACTTTCATTGAAGCGTTACGAGAACATCCCAATTGTAAGAACGAAAAAAATGCTAGAGCTAGTTACAGCTCCTTCATAAACGGGGCATCATGATGCATCTCTTTGAAGTACAAGGCACCAAGGTGCTGCAACTTCTTCACGTCATGGACACGCAATAACTCTTTCAAGATACGCTTCCCCATGATCGCAGGAGTAAGAACGACCGTCGCTCCTGCTTTGTAGAACTTCTTCCCGCGATCTTCTGTCTTCGAGGTAACAATAATCGCAGCATGCTTGTTCACATTCCGAATCTTCCGAATCAAGAAGGCATTACTGCTCGGGCCATACACCGTATCCGACGTATCATGAATCACACTCACGACAAACTTCGCCTTGGAAAAGTCAATCGATTCATACAAGTCAATGTCAATCGCGTCAGAACAAATCGTAGGGATCCCCTGCTCCTTATAGGAAATGGCACGCGCAGGATTATAGTCAATCACCAAAATACGATGCTTGTTTCGCAACATCGTGATGATATCCGCTGTCACGAGTGTAATCCCAAAGATAATAATCTCCGGCGCGTACCTGTCCGGCACGTTCCGCACCTCTTCCGGGTGCGTCCCAAAGATACGATCCCATGGCTCCACGAATGGCCGGAAGAAATGGTACACTTCCTGATCATACTCAATGAAATACGTGCTCAACACCATTGATATAATTGTGACTAAGACCACCACTGTGAGCGTCTGCGCAGTCAACACACCAGCAAGCACACCGCTCGCAACCAAGATCAAGCCGAACTCACCCATCTGCGCGAGATTCAAGCTCGTCAAGAAGGCCGTGTGGTTGTTGTAATCGAATAACTTCAAGAGAATAAACGTCACGAGCGGCTTCAACACCATGCCGCCAACAAACAAAATACCAATGAGCACGTACGGACTCCCGAAGTCAGCGAACGTGATCTGGAGGCCAAGGCTCACGAAGAACAGGATAAGGAAAAAGTCCTTCAGCGGTTTCACACGACCAACCACTTCATGACTGTACGTGGCAGTCGACAATGCGATACCTGCAACAAAGCTGCCGATTGCGAGGGAAAACTGGAAGAAGCCCGCGAGGGCAGCAAGGAAGAACACAACTGCGATCGAGGAAATAAACAAGAGTTCGTGACTCTCCAGCGTGTTCTTGAAGAGCCACGGCATGATATACTTGAAGAAGAGGAATGCGAGTGCAACGAATAAGAGACCGTTCACAAGAATCGTTACGCTCGTCGTGAGCAATGGGCTTCCTAAATCGAGGCCGAAGAGCGTGACTGATGGAACGTCCACAACACTGCTCTTGAACGTTCCGACAAGGGCCAAGGCCAAGACAGCAAGAATATCCTGCGTGATGAGCACACCCAGCGCCAATTCCCCAACAGTGGATGATGTTTCTTTCCGTTCATCTAACAACTTTACAACGAGGATCGTGGAAGAAAATGCAATGACCAAGCCAATATACAAACTCGGAATCGTGCCGAAGCCAAAGAGCATGCCCGCACCCCAACCAAGTGCTGTCATGATCGTCACTTGGAATAACCCCACAAGGACACTGACTTTTCCCACGTCACGAATCTTATTCAAATCCAGCTCTAAGCCAATAATGAACATCAAGAAGATGAGCGCAAGCTCAGAAACCCACAAAATGGGTTCCCAATCATGTACAATCCCCGTGACTGCAGGGCCGAGAATAATCCCCGCGAGCACATAACCGATGATCAGCGGCTGCTTGCACCACTTCGCCAAGAGCGCGAGGGCGGACGCACCGATTACCATCAAGCCTAACGTGACAAGAAACTCACCCATACTCTCACATCGTGGAGAGGCTTTAAAAAGGTTTCTTGAGGGAACCTTTAAGAATCACGGCAGAACCCCTTCTTTGGGTGGATATACATGAAACTACTAGCAATATTCCTTCTTGCATGCATGCTTGTCATGCCTGCGTACGGCGCCGCGTACTTGAAAATCGGCGACATCAAAGGCGAAGCAGCAGCATCAGGACACGAAAACTGGATCACACTCGATTCCTTCTCATTTGGTGTCGAGCGCGAGATGAAAGAGTCCGGTGAGAAAGGCGGTACCGCAGATATCAACATCGGCATTGGCGAACTCCAAGAGATCACCGTCTCGAAACCACTTGATGCATCTTCACCGTTGCTCGCGCAAGCAGCAGCGAGTGGGAACTCCCTCGGCACCGCAGAGATTGAGTTTGTCGAGACAGGCGGCGCGGATGGCAAGCCCGCAGTCTACTTGAAGTACAAGCTTGACCGTGTGTTCGTGAAGAGCTGGAGCATCTCCGGCGACGCAGACGACCGGCCAACAGAGGAAGTCTCGTTCTACTACAACAAGATCGCGTTCGAGTACCAAGGAGCGGGTGACAAAAAGAGCACAAGCACAGCACATTTCGGCTGGGATAACGTCAAGAACAAGAAATGGGAGAGTAGATGAAGCTCTTTGCCTTGCTGCTCGGGATACTCGTCATTACGCCAGTCCTGGCACTGGATGTCGAGCTTGATGATCTCACGATCCATGCAGACACCTATCAGCAGACGCTGAGTCGAGAACTAGCTGGAGCACGAGACACAGGGCACGTGACACATGAAGGCGTGAAGCTCACCAGAGCGATGGATGAACAAAGTGCAGGCTTAGCACAGGCAGCAGTCGAGGGGACGACATACAAGACCGTCACCGTCCACCTCCCCCTCGCACCACCACTGCAACTGCAGCAGGCCGCGATCGCCTCATACAATGTCTACGTAGCAGGGGATGACAGGCCACGAGAAGAACTCCTCCTCGTCTACCAAGAACTTGCATGGGATGTTACGGGATGCCACGACGCGCCCTTCGACATCACTGTCACGCCCAAGAAAGCAACGGTGGTTCGCGGCGAGGAAGTGGGCTATGCAGTGCAGATTACAGCAGACGAAGGATTCACACAGTCAATCGATGTGGTTGCTGACGTGGACATGCCGTTCCACAAGAAACAGTACGCGCTCGGCACGTATGAAGAGTTCCCATATGAGAAAAAAGGCACGATTCCCATCCCCGATAGTGCGCTCGCAGACATCACAACAGATGTAGTCATCAGAGCACAATCGGGAGAGGAGTGTGATGAGGAGATCATCACCGTGACGGTCGATGGGCCTATCCCCTTCGTCGGGAGCATGCTCGCTGGGTTGAGCAGTGCCTGGGACACAGTCACTGGCTGGTTCTGAATGACGGTCGAGCAGGAGCTCAAGCAGCTTGCGGATCCGGAAAAGGCAGCGTTCTCCCAACGGTTCTTCCGCACAGGAAAAGGAGAGTACGCAGAAGGGGATGTGTTCCTTGGCATCACAGTTCCCAAGCAACGAGCAGTTGCGAAACAGTATGCAGATCTTTCCCGGAGAGCAGTAAAGAAACTTCTCACAAGCAAAATTCATGAGCACCGACTGACCGCACTCTACATTCTCGTTGGCCAGTATGCGAACGACAAGAAACGTACGTATGACTTCTATATGCAGCACCTCCACTGCATCAATAACTGGGATTTAGTTGATAGTTCCGCATACAAGATTGTCGGCGAGCACTTACTCGACAAAGAACGAACAGTGCTGTACACACTCGCACGATCAAGGAACCTCTGGGAGCGCAGAATCGCGATGATCAGTACGTACGCGTTCATTCGAAAGAACGATTTCGCGGATGCGCTCGCGATCGCCGAACTGCTCGTGGATGACGAGCACGATCTGATCCACAAAGCTGTTGGGTGGATGCTCCGAGAGATAGGCAAGCGAGATCTCACAGCGGAAGAACGCTTCCTGAAGAAGCACTACACGACAATGCCACGCACGATGCTACGGTATGCGATCGAGAAATTCACTCCAGCACAAAGAACATTCTACATGCGAAAGCCTTAAGACTGAGCTGTGCTTTCTCACATTATAGGATGCAAACAACAATCGCTTCTGTAACATTTGAGCACCCGATTTTCAATGCCGCAGGTCCTCTTTGTGTGACAACAGAAGAGCTTAATGCGATCGGGAACTCTTCCTCCAGTGCAATTGTCACAAAATCATGTACGAGAACCTCACGCGATGGCAATCCAGAGCCACGATACAGAGGCGTGCCGCTCGGAAGCATCAACTCGATGGGCCTGCCGAACAGAGGCTACAAGGCATACATTAACGATACTCGAGTACTCAAAGAACACAAAAAACCGATCATTTTGAGTGTCTCCGGCCTTTCCTTAGAGGATAACTGCACGATCATTACCGCAGCGAACGCATCTGACGCTGACCTTCTTGAGTTGAACTTGTCTTGTCCGAATGTCCCTGGGAAGCCGCAAGTCGGCTATGATTTCGAGCAGACAGATACCGTGTTGGCTGCTGTGATGAAGATCGCGAAGAAACCGCTCGGGGTAAAATTACCTCCGTACTTTGACTTCGTGCACTTCGAGCAGGTTGCGAAAATCTTGAACAAGCACAACGTTGCCTTCGTGACGTGCATCAACTCGATCGGGAATGCGTTGTACATCGATCCTGTGTTGGAGGAGCCAG
This sequence comes from Candidatus Woesearchaeota archaeon, assembly GCA_028818155.1. Taxonomy (GTDB): domain Archaea; phylum Nanobdellota; class Nanobdellia; order Woesearchaeales; family UBA525; genus UBA525. Next base: position 42,739 of record JAPPOH010000013.1, read on the forward strand.
TGATCAAACCAAAAGGTGGCTTTGGAGGTTTAGGTGGCCAGTACATCAAGCCGACCGCACTGGCAAATGTCCGGAAGTTCTCTGAGCTGCTTGATTGTCCAGTGATCGGTGTTGGTGGGATTGAAAAGGGCGTGGATGTTTTCGAGTTCATTCTTGCAGGCGCACACGCTGTGCAGCTCGGCACCGTGTTCATGGAAGAAGGTGTTGGGTGTTTCGAACGAATCAGGAAGGAATTCGAGGACTATTGTGCGAAGAAAGGATATACGTCCGTTGAAGACTTTAGAGGTAAGCTCAAGACGCTATAGCGGTCTGTGTACTCGCCCACCTAGTTTGATACTATTGCTAAAATATCTTATATGTTGGTTGAATGTCTCTTCCGGGAACCCGATACGTGCTTCTCGCACATCGGATGCTTCATACATCCAGAGCAATGTCATCTGCACCACATCCTCAGGAACATCACGGAGTGTGTAAAACACATCTGTTTTTGGTGCTGCTTCCATAGGAAGGTCTCCAATACCCGCTTGCAGAATTCTACGTACTTTTTGAAGCTCCCCCATCCCCACTGTACCTTCATACACTTGACATGATCGCCCAATAACACGATCACCACTTTCGAGCCGCGCGAGACCTGCGGCAGGCACTAAGAAAATCTGATTATCTGACATAGAACCGTTATTAGATTGCTCCATTTTTGCAATGTATTCAACGCAGGCTGCCTTGTCCATAACAAAAGAACTCTTCTTCACTTTATAAACTATGCAGTGATAATCGCAGTGAGTTCCTTTACTTTCTCGTCAAGCAGTTCTTTTGTGTTTGCTTCCATGTTCAAACGAAGCAACGGTTCTGTGTTGCTCATGCGCACGTTGAACCACCAATCAGCAAAGTCAAGTCTGATACCATCTACCTCACTCACAGCAGTTGCGTCTTGCCCGTACGTTTCTTTTAACTGAGCGATCATTCCTGCTTTATCCTCTACCTGAAAGTTCGTCTCTTCTATTTTCGCGTACCTGTTCACTAAAGGTCCTGCGATTTCAGAGAGTGGTTTTCCTTCCTGCGCAATAAGATTTAACATTCTGAAAAACACTAATTGTGTGTTTTCCGTGTCTTGCTGCTCGATATTGTAGAAGTGTCCTGAGAGCTCGCCTGCGAAGGCCGCTTCTTGTTCTTTCATCTGGAGCTTAATGAACGCGTGCCCCACGCGAGACATGACTGCCTTGCCCCCTGCCTTCGTGATCTCTTCTGGCGCAACTCGCGATTGTCTGATATCGTAGAGGATTGTCGCGCCTGGCTTTTCCGAGAGCACCTGCTCTGCGATCAATGCTGTTGTAATATCTGATGGGATATCTTCTCCCTTTTCATCAACAAAGACTAACCTGTCCCCATCTCCATCTAACGAAACACCGAGGTCTGCCTTCTCCTGCAGTACGCGTTCTTTGAGCTGCGTGAGCGTCTCTCGCTTGAGTGGGTTCGCTTCGTGGTTGGGGAAATTCCCGTCCAGTTCGAAGAACATTGGGATGATTGTGATACTCTTTGGGAGTTTTTTGATGAGCGCCTCGTATGTGTAGCCCCCCATACCATTCGCTGCGTCGATGACGACGGTGAATTGCTTGTCCGTGTGTAAGAACTGTAAGTTAAAGTCGATGAATGCGTCCAGAACTTCCTTGTTTGTCACCTCTCCAGTTCTTTCTGAAGCAGGGAACTCGTTCTTCTGCACGAGCGCTTCAATCTCTTTGAGGCCGCTGATCTCTCCAACAGGCACGGCGCCGTTTTTGCAGATCTTTGCGCCATTGTACTTTGCAGGATTGTGGCTTGCCGTGACCATGACGCTTGCTCTATGCTTTTGTGCTGCCCAGTAGAACATGGGCGTGCTGCAGAGGCCCATCTTGATGACGTCAGCTCCTTGTTCTGTGATCCCTTTGATGAGTGCTGCTTCGAGTGGTGTGCTTGACGTGCGCATGTCATGCCCAACTAAGACGACGGATGCCTTCAAATGTACAACGACTGCACGGCCGATCTTCTCCATGAGTGCTTCATCGAGGTTCTCTCCGTACACGCCTCTGATATCGTACGCGTGGAATGGGCTAGGTCCTGCCATACTTGTCCTCTAACCGCACCACATCCCAGAGTTCTGGTGTGCTGACTTCTAACAGTCTGAGGTTTTCGACTGCGGTGATTCTGTGTGTTGATGGCGGCATGATGTGGACGATTTTTCCTTCTGTGAGATCATGTTCCTCATCATCTAACAGGATTTTGCCGCAGCCGCTGACGACGAGCATGGTCTCCATCTTTTCTTTGTGGTACTGTAAGCTGAAGTGCTCGCCCGCATCGATGTTCAAGAATTTCATCGCATATTTGTCTGTCACGACAACGACTTCTTCTGAGCCCCAGGGTTTTTTGACGACTTTCCGCTCGAGGAAGCCTGTTTTCTTCACGTGTAAGTTTTCTACCTTGTCGTAAATCTCATCAGTGTGTAAATCCTTGCCATCCATTCTTTGCTGCCTCCAATCGTTCTTTTGTGTCTGTGCCGAACCACTGGCCTGGGAAGGGGTACCCGAACAAGACCCCTTGCTGCGCGAGCTTTGGAAATAAATCTCGCTCCACCATGGAAAAGCCCTCTGGGAGCAAGTCAATCACATCTGGTTCGATGATGTACAGGCCTGCGCTGATTAAGTTGCTGGGTGCATCTTCTTTCTTGGGTTTCTCGATGAACCCTTCGATTTTGTGGCCGTCCATGATCACCACGCCGTACGAGCTTGGGTCCTCCACTGTGGTGAGTGCTAATGTTGCCTTCGCGCCATGTTCTAAGTGGAACTGATACATCGCTTTGAGGTTGATATCCTTTAATTCGTCTGAGTTCATCAAGAGGAAGGTGTTTGTTAATTGTTCTTTCAGCAGTTTGAGTGGGCCTCCTGTGCCGAGTGGATGCTCTTCCTCAATGTAGCTCGTGTCTTTCTCCTTCTTGTAGTGTTCGATGATTTGCTCTCGCATGTGCCCCACACTCAGAATGATGTGCTGCACGCCGTGTCTTCTGCAGAGGTCCACGTTGTACTGCATGATGGGTTGGCCATTCAGATCGATAAGGGATTTTGGTGTTGTGTCTGTTAAGGGGCTTAATCGTGTTCCTTTGCCGCCTGCGAGAATTACTGCTTTGTCCGGCACGCCACCGATGAGGGCCTTTCTGAGGAGGAGTTCCATTGCGTGGCTTCTGTTTTTTATTTTGTTGCCGTCCACTTGTGCATCAACGTTGTGCAGGAGTTCTTTGTCGATGGTTAACGTGACACGCTCTTTCATGAGCTGCTTGCTGCAGCGCTCCTATTTAAAATAGTATGATGAAGTATGATGATTTACTGGTTTGGTCTGCGATGCATCATCGAGCATCAAAGTCTTTGCGAAGCTTCTTCATCTCTTCTTCAGCTTTCGTCCAGTCTTTTTCCTTCAGAACTCCAAAAAATCGCATCAGATCACCCATAGCGTACCCTACTGCGTACTCTATTCAAATCTTTCGAAATCGTCCTCATTCCGAAAGGGTAACCTTTAAATACCCTCCCGACCGGTATTCTTTACCTAGAGGAGGCTACAGTGAAGTTTTTCGAATTTAAACGATTCCGCCGAACAGGCTACGATGACGACGAGAACATTGAATCTGAAGATGAGTACGTAGAGCTCAATTCTGATGCATTGCAAGCAATGGACAGCAACAAGGTTACAGTGAGACCATTCCACTTGGAAGATTTTTCACAAGTGAAGCCAATTTTGGATGCGCTCAGAGAAGGGTACACTGTCTGCCTCGTGAACATTCGACCCTTGAAAGACAAGGATCTTGTCGAGTTGAAGCGCGCGATCAGCAAACTCAAGAAAACATGCAACGCGATCGAAGGTGATATCGCCGGGTTCGGCGAAGACTACATCATCGCGACGCCAACCTTCGCACAGATCTACCGGAGCCCGGATGCACCGGGCGACGAGTTTGATGAATAAGGCTCTTTCTTTGTTCGTTCTAGAGCATACTGTACATGTTGTAACGTCAGCAACCCAGCAGTCGCACGCATCACGTATGCTGTCGTCCTGTACAGCGAGGTGAATGCGTGGCGGAGGTGTCCATGTGGCAGCGACTGTGTCACGTGCTTTCCCGCAACAATATCTCTCATGACGCGCACATCCTCAACGAGTGGTTCGTGCACTTCCAGTACCATATCAGCAAGGTTCCGCACAAAGTGCCCAAGCTGGGTTTGTGTAGCCTGCCCGCCAACTGTGATAGCTCGTTCCATCGCGTCCTCAGAAGCTGCACTCCTTTTATAAAAATTCGTACTTCTTTTCCACTGTTGCCGCACAACAATCTTTAAAAGCGGTTCCGCCCGCTCACACACCATGGATGAAGAGCTGCAAGCAGATGTCCTTGAGGGTGAAACCTGCCCAATCTGCGGCGAGAAAGAGCTCACATTAATGGAAACATCCAGAGATGTCGCGTTCTTCGGGATTTGCCATTTATTCAGTATGAACTGCAAAGCGTGCAAATATCACAAAGCAGATATTGAAGCGGAAACGCAGCAAAAGGAATCCAAGTTCACGCTTGAAATAGAAGGAGAAGAGGATCTGAAAGCAAGAGTCGTGAAATCTTCTACAGCAACGATCAAGATCCCGCACGTTGGCAGTATCGAGAGTGGGGAAACATCCAACGGGTACATTAGCAATGTGGAAGGTGTGATCACCAGGATCAAGCAACAAGTAGAACATTTGAAAGAGGCCGCTGATGACCCGAAGGAGCGGAAGAAAGCGAAGAACATGCTCAAGAAAATCCAGAAGATCCTCTGGGGACAAGAGAAAGCAAAGATAATTCTCGAGGATAAGGCAGGGAATTCTGCCATCATTTCACCGAAGGCGGTGAAGAAATAAGAACAAGGAATTCTGTAGAGCGTTACTGTGTTGTAAAAAAAAAGTAAGGCTACCGTAGCACTAAATTTCTTCTGGGCACCAATCTATAATACAGCCAATGAAGAACGCAAAGGCTTCCTGGTAGCACGAGTCAGGATCTTCTCCATTAAGAGCACAAGACCTGTATATGGACTGTGATCCATCCTCACAAAAGTCCCAATGTTCACATTCACTTTGCGACGGTATTGCAAATGCAGAGTTACTTACAGTCAGTGCTGCAACAAGTACCACTGCTGCTAAAAACAATTTTTTCGTTCTCATAGAAATTACCTCCATGACGATAGGGAACCTATCCGACATATCAAATTTGCAATATCACGTAATATCACAAAAAAAAGTCACCATGTTGACACGCACATTTAAAGTTAGATCATGTCAAGTATTGTTGCGAGTTTCTTGACTTTCCCGAACGCTCGAATCTCATCTTCCTGCACGAAGACGTCGAAATTTCCGTACGTTGTAATCATCGGGCTAATCGTATCTGTACTCAGAATGTCAGAGCCATGCGTGATGGTGGAAAAGCTCGGGAGGACGAGGAGTTGGCTCTTCTTATACTTCCCATCAAGGAAACACTTGTACGTTTCCTTTCTGATACCATCGTGTAAGGTGATCGCGGGGTGGACGTGCCCGATGATGTAGCACGCAGCCTCTTCTTCTGGTAGCTCATGTCCATGCAGAATATGGACAGCTCCTACTGTGTGCGTGTCAACGAATGGAACGCCTGATTTCTCTGCAAGCACGTGCGTCATCGTGTCATGGTTCCCTTTCACGATCACAATCTCCACTTGTTTCTTGAGTTCTTCGAGGAGGTGCATGATGTCTCGCCATTCTTGTCCAGAGATGCGGCCGAACTCGTGCTTCACATCGCCGTTAATGACGAGCTTTGTTGCGCCACTCTCCTTGATAATCTCTTTGAGGAGCTTGAGCATCCGCACTTCCTGGCCATACTCGATGTTATGGCCCATGGCGCGGAGTTGTTGCTCATAGCCGAGGTGTGTGTCTGAGATCACGAGTGTTTGTTCTTGTGGCAAGAAAATACTGTTCTCGTAGAAATGGACGGTGTCTGAGACGATATATGGCTCCATACGAGGATGAAACAATGAAGGGTTCAAAAACCCTCGTATAAGAAATGCTAAAAAGAATTAAGCAGAAGCCTTGACTTTTCGCTTTTTCGGCTTCGCTTTGTTGAGCTGCTTCTCGAGTTCAGCAATACGCTCGGACAAAAACTCCTTCGTCCTCGTATTATCCTGCTCTTGCAAGATGATACCACATTCAGCGCACTTGAAGTTCATCTCCATCGCTTCGTCAAACGTGGCGCGCATGCACGCACGAGTACAGATGTAGTACTGTCCAGCACTCTCTGCCGTGAGACGATTGTGCAAGTTCTCAAGTTTGTTCTCAAGAATCTTGAACTTCAGGTGTGGCACCATATGGTCGTTAAAGTCCCAGTAGCAAATGTACCATCCCTTGATGCGATCCTTCTTTCGTAAGAATCGCACGATATTGTGCTCTAAGAGTAAGTAGAGGATATTCCTCACTTCATTGATTTCCATCTCGAGCTCTTCTGCGATGATGAACTCGCTGATCTTCTCTTTTCCTGTGAGGAAGTCGATAATAGGTATCGCGTGTTCCCCCACAAGTTCAGAGACGACAAGCTGGACATCGCTCAGCTCCTTTGACATTTGTGCTAGTTTTGGCATTCTCAATCCCCCCGAATTGGTCATCGTGATAGTTATTTGCGCAGGAATTGGTCACAACGTTACATACGCAACAAATGTGCAACCCCCGCAAGCTATACAACGGTATTTACCCTATTTAAAGTTAACGGATTTACTGCTCTAAGCAATCACCATCAGACAACACGCGCGCACCAGCACAGTTCGCCGCACACGCGTTTTCATACGTCCGCGCAACATTATCCTTCACTGCGCACACCGCCTGTCCTTCACAGAAATCACACGGATCGTACACCACGTTTGCCGTCGGCATCCCTTGTGTGAAACCAAACAACGCGACCACAACAACAAAGCCTGCAATCGAGGCGATCATCCAGTTCTCCATGCTGCATCTTCTCCTATTGAGTATTTAACCTTATGGAATTCTCGTGAGGTGTTTTGACCAAAACTCCTGCTCCTCGTCATCTTCTTCCACAATATCCGCAGGCGGGCCATCAATCTGCTCTTCCTCCTGCACTTCCTCCGGCTCAGGCTCCTCCACACTGTCCATCACGAGAATCTTATCTTTGATCTGCTTCTGGATATCACTCAGTTTGCCCGCTTCAATCTGCTGAGGCGCCCATTGTAGTTCTAAGCCATCATCCTCTCTCCGTGCAAGGATGTCAATCCTCGGGGCATCTCCCAGACGGAAGATGATATTCGTGCCCTGTGCTTGGAGTTTCTCGAATAATAATGAAGAGGTCACGTTCGCCAATGTTCCCACGAGTGCGACATCGGAGATCGTCTCCGAGTGCATGGTGAAGCGGACGTGGCCGTTCACCGCCCCTTTTGCAGGGATTTCCTCCGTGAAAATAGGCGTTTCAAGCATGTTTGTACTCCTTGTATTTTTTCGCGAGCTCCATGATATCCGTTCCTTCAAAGAAGGCATGTAATTTCGGGTTCTGCCCGATGTTCTTCGCGAGCTCCTCTGGCTGCTCCAAGAGCCAGGTCCTGAGTCCTTCATTCCCATCGATGAACTTAAAGAGTTCCTCTTGCGTCATGTCCTTCGCAGCACGCTCAAGGGGCGTATTCCGTTCTTCTTGTCTCCTGAGCGCGACGGAGAGCGCATTAATATCCACACCCTCGAACAGTTTCTTGAGTTTTTCTGATTGCTCAATGTATGCTGCCACTTGGCTCGGTTCAGCGATGATCAGCTTCTTGAGCTCAGGGTTGTCTGCCAAGAGCGATTCAACTGCGTCATTCTTGTTCTCGAACTCCAGGACGTTTCCCGTTGCCTCTTCCAGTGACTCCTGCTGCACAGGACGTGTACGCTCCGAGGCTTCCGGCTGTGCTTGTTCCTGAAGCACATCCTCTTGCATAGGTGCAGCTTCTGGTGGAGTTTCCTGTGGCTCCGGCGGTTGCGCGTCTCCGAGAAGATCTCCTCGTCCAAGTTGTGCGAGCGCCTGCTGCGTCGCCTGCTCGAAAAAACCTGTGAGAGCGACCGCATCCGGCTGCTCTTTATTCCTCTCAGGCTCGAGAATATTCAACCCATCCCCATCATCTCTCGGGATAAGATGGAGCATCAAATGCGGTGCTTGCTGTCCTGCAGCATAGCCAGAGGCTGCGAAGACCGTCACGTATTTCTTCACGAGCACATCTCTAAGGATAGCGCTCAACTTCGCAGTTAACTCGAACAATTCTTGTAAGTGGCTCGGCGGCAGCAATGGGAGGATGGGCACGTGTTCTTTGGGCATCAGCAGAATGTGCCCTGCGACCGCCGGTCGAATGTCCAAGATAGCGAGAAACCTGTCATTCTCAAAGACTTTCTTGCCCTCCATCTCGCCCTTCACGATCCGGCAGAAAATGCAGTTTTTCTTCTGTTCTTCGAGCATCTGCTCCTGCGTCATCTGCTCCTGTGTTACTTCCTCAGCCATTGAGAGGTGCTCTGAGAAATCAGTATTTAAATGCTCTTGATCTTGTACTTCTTAATATTCAAGCACGCACTCTTGCCACCTTTCAAGTGCGCAGCGTGCGCTTCATCGATCACTTCGATCGCCTCATCGCAATCTGATACAATGTGGATCATCCCAAGGTCCTTCTCATCCATGAGCTTACGCTTCAGGGGCCACTTCTTCACCCACTCAATGAGTTCCGCCCACTGATCACCAAGAAGGATGATCGGTGTCTTGCACGCGTGCTTCACTTGCACGAGCTGCCACGTATAGAATAATTCGAGTGCCGTGCCGATTCCACCTGGCGCAACCACCACTACATTCGCGAGCGAGATGAACGTGTCCAGCCTGTCAGAGAAGCGCTCGAACTCTTCCTTGACGTCAAGGTGCTTGCTATCCCGCTGCTCAAGCGGCAGTTTAATCTGTAAGCCTATCTCGTGCGAGTCATTGTCACCTTTCCCCGCATGATGGCCTGCCATCGCAGCCTCCATGAGGCCAGGGCCTCCTCCTGTGACAACATCAAAGCCGCGCTCGCCAATCATTTTTGCCAGGCGGAAGATCCGTTGATGTTCGGGCGTCTCTTCTTGTAACCTGGCTGAGCCGTAAATCACAACGCGAAAATGATGTTCATGCGCTTCATCAACCAACTTTTCTGGCATAGTGTTCTCCCATATGCTGCGTTTATAAAGGTATTCCTATATAAATCACCGCCATCTCCTGCCCCGCATGAAGATCACACCCGAGATGCTTTCCTCAGAGAATCCTATTCCGCAAGAAGTGGAGTTCAAGGACGCGTTCATCGAACGCTACAAGGAACTCTTAGGTGATGACTTTGATGAGTTTCTGAAGTATTCGCTCACATACGCGCGGAAAGCGATCCGCGTGAACACGCTGAAGATCAGTGTTGCTGACCTCAAAAAGAAGCTGGAAAACGATTTCGAGCTCACGCCAGTACCCTGGTGTAAAGAAGGGTTCTGGATCAAATACAAGCATGGCGATCGCTTTGACATTGGCAATCTGCCGGAGCACCAGCTCGGGTATTTCTACGTGCAGGATCCTGCTTCTATGATCCCTGCTGTCGTCCTGGATCCGCAGCCTGGTGATCTCGTCTTGGACATGTGTGCCGCTCCCGGGAGCAAGACGACGCAAATGGCTGCGATGATGCAGAATGAAGGAGTGATTATCGCGAATGACGTGGCTGCTGCTCGTCTCAAACCTTTAGGGTTGAATTTGCAGCGCTGCGGTATCGCGAATACGATTGTGACGCTCCGTTCCAATACACGCTTGCAGCCGGTGTTTGATCGTGTGTTAGTGGATGCGCCCTGTTCAGCAACAGGCACGATACGGAAGAGCCTGAAGTGCTTGCAGATGTGGTCGCCTGGGACGGTGAAGAAAATTTGTGGCGAACAACGAGGGATTCTCCGGCAGGCATGGCAGGCGCTGAAGCCTGGAGGGACGATGGTGTATAGCACGTGTACGCACGAGCCTGAAGAGAATGAAGGGATGGTCTCGTGGTTCTTAGAAAAGCATCCTGACGCGCGCGTTGAGAAAATTGACTTGGATATTCAGAGGAGTGCTGTGATTACCGATTTCCAGGGGCAGGATTACGATCAAGGAGTCCACGGAGCACTTCGGATATACCCCCAAAATAACGACTCAGAGGGCTTCTTTGTGGCGAAGCTGTCAAAGAGCGAGTGTCAGCTACAGAAAGTCCCATAGGTGGTGTGCCAGTGTTCCAGATCGATACGTGCGTAGGAACTTCCCCGCTCTTGAACTGTTTCTTTGCTTTGTAAGCAGCCTCATCAGCTCTATGCCTTGCAGCTTCGAATTCCCTCATGTCTTGGACAGCCATGCCATTTTTCCAACGAGCAACACCCAAGCTCATTGTTCCCGGATATCCTGCAGTCCGTGTTTTTTGTTCATACCTTTCTGCTGCTTCATGAAGTCTGTGACTGAAATCAGAAGGCTGTGAACCGAGCAGGAGTGCTGTGAATTCATCTCCACCCGTTCTTGCGACAATGTCGTATTCTCGAAATGCCTTAAGAAGTGCGTATGCTGCGTCTTTAAGTGCATCATCGCCAGCCTTGTGGCCATATCGGTCGTTATGGGATTTAAAATCATCCAAGTCAGCACAAACAACAGCGATATCTCCACCTTGGCTTCTTCGTTTGTCTCTTTTTCTCTGGTGCTCTGCTCTTTGTCGAATCCCATCCTTTAACTGCCGCTCAAGACCACGTAAGTTCAAAAGGCCAGTAAGTGCATCTTCAAAGCTCTGGTCTCTGCGTTCCCTCTCTGCGTATCGCATCGCATCGAATTGTTCTGGATTCGGGCGGCTACCAGAAGGAAGCTCACATGCTGATTGATATGCTGCAAGCATTTGTTCATTTGGAAACTCTATTCCATCGAAATGTACCATTTCACCACTCAAAAGTAACTACTTTTTAAACCTTTCTTTTTTAACTTATAAACTGTCATACATATAGCGAACGCACCCATCTATAAAAAAACTGCGGAAGATTACTTTCGCGCCTTCTCGAGCTTGCCACGCAACAACGCATCCAAGCTCTGATCATTCACCTTCACGACCTGCCACCGCACACCGGGCAAATCTCCCTTCGCACGACCCATTGTGCCACCAATACACTCGACGACAACTTCATCGTGCTCGTCCACCATTTTGGTAGCGCCATCGTGGGGCAGGAACGCAGTGATCTGCTTCCCATTCTTAATGAGCTGAACACGTGCACACTTTCGCAACCCTGAGTTCGGCTGCTTCGCCTCCCGCTGCACCTTCTCGAGGACGATCCCCTTTGCCTGTGCAGAACCACCAAGCGGGTCAGACTTTTCCTTCAAGCCAAGAACCTTCTTACCGTACCATTTGTACTGCTTCTTGCTCTTTGCTCTGCGCGCCTTCAGCTTCTTCGCAGCATTCAAGCCACGTGCTTTTTTACTCATAGACGAGAGCAACTAGAAGTGCTTTAAAAAGGTTCCGGATTAGAGAATGCCAGCAACGAGAAGAACAACCACGATGGTGACGACGACAACAAGCACTCCAAGTCCGACTATCGGATCGAATTTTCCTTTTCTTCCCATTTCCAACACATGTACCTTGTCTTCAAGTTTATAAACTTTTGTCGCCAAATCGAATCGTTCTGTAAGATACTGCATCTCTTTCGTTACTTTTCGCTGTCGTTTCGTCAATACGGAAAATCGTTCCCCCATCTGCTGGAATTGTAGAATAAGTAGCAGTACAGCAATGAAGAAAATCGAGAGGAGCAGTATCGGCGTTCTGAATTCATCTGACACAATGGCCGCAATACCTACAACTAAACTACCAAGTGTGATGAGCAATGAAACCACACCATACCTTGTTTCCAGAAAAAGAGAGAATGCGTCATCCTTCAAATGACTGTCGACACGAAACCCGGAATCTTTCCGGATGACTCCGGAAAAACTATAAAGAAATCACAATCCTAAAAAGCAATGCGCGTCCTCATCATCACACCAAAATATTATCCGACCATTTCCGGAAATACCGAGAGCGTCGCGAGAATCTCGCAAGGACTACAGGCGCTTGGCGTGCAGACAACAGTGATTACACCAGCGCAATACACGAAAGAGCTCGAAGAGAACGCAGATCTCGTCCACATCTTCCACGCAACCAAAGGATACGTACCCACAAGAAAACCATACATCGTTTCACTCACAGGCACCGACATGAACGTGCACGCATTCCAAGAAGACAAACATGAACTCCTCAAGGAAAGTATCAACAACTCGCAGCACATCACGACATATGAGCCACGAGACTTCACGCAGCTCACAGATATCGGCTGTATTTTACCCCCACACACCACCATCCCAAAATCAGTCACACTCCCAGAGAGCACATTCGATGTCCGAACACACTTTAACATTCCAAAAGAGCATACACTCTTCCTCCTCATCGCAGCAATCAGAGAGGTGAAAGATCCATTGTACGCAGTCACAGAACTCGAACAGCTCGAGAACAAAACACTTCTCATTCTCGGTGAAGTACACGATGAAACGCTCCACCAACAGATCAAACGTCCCTGGGTAATCGTTGGGAAACTTCCCCACGAGCATATGTACGCAGCGTACGAGGCAGCTGATATCGTCCTCAACACATCAGACAGCGAGAGTTGTGCGAATGCAGTGATTGAAGCAATGTTCATGGAAAAGCAGCTCTTCGTTGCAGATGTACCAGGAAATCAGCACGTACCCAAGAACAGACGCTTTGAAAAAGTACAGGGAGCACTCGCAAAAATACTCGAAACGCTTCCTCCAATCAACTACGGCGGGAAGTTTCCGACACAGGAAGCGGAAGCACGAGCATACAAAAAAGTATACGAGCACGTTATGCGTTCCCTTTCTCACAGTGCTGCCACATGAACTCAAAGTACTTCCGGTAGCCCTCTGCGATTTGCTTGCTCATCACAACAACCACTAACGGCTCTTCCCCCCAGTACATCGAGGCAACTTTGTTCCCATAAATTTCAATCGAGCACGTTGATGTGAACCCCTTCGGTAGGAATCGGTACTTGTTCCCCTTCAAAATCTTCGTGATACGATGATTCGGATGCTTTGGATCTTTCAAATCATGGTAGAAAATGTGCTTGTACGAAATACCCTTCGCGATGCGCTCACGTTCCATTTTTGGGAGAAAGTATTGCAAGCGCGGATCAAGCCAATTCCCCCTGCCACCAAGCACTAAGAGGTCTTCGCCTTCTCGAATCATATCTAAGTAGAACGTCTTGATCGCCTCGATACCCTTCAAGACGAGCGTCTGCTCATCGGGTGCTTGTGCACCGAACTTCGCAGTCATAGATGGCATCGCTTGCTCCAGTAAGTCAGTTTTCTCACGGAGCATGTCCCCAAGTCGCTGCGGATGGATTGCTGTGAAGTGACTGATCCCTTTCTCTTTCGTTTCAGAACAGAGCCCCTTCTCCTTGAGCGTCTTGATCGTATCATACACATTCCTTCGTTGAATCTTTGCCTCGAGTGCTATGTTGTTTGCTTTCGTCGCTCCAAGTGTGAGGAGTGCTTCGTACACTTTCGCTTCATTGTGCGTGAGGCCGAGTTGCTCTAACATCTCTTGGTACATTGTGGTGATAAAAAACACCGCACATATATAAATATTAGTCTTTATTTTTATTCACTGTTGAGTAATACTCATCGGAGGGGTAACATGGAACCACTACAATACGCGACATGGGCAACAACACAAGGGGGCTTACTCGTTCCACGGTCAGAAAAATTTCCCATACAAATGAGTAAAAGTGACGCAACAGCCTATCCGCTCCTCTTGTATGAACAGAACAAGTTCGGTGCAGAGATCATTCGATTTGGTGCCGAAGAACGTGTTGCACGCCACACACATAAAGGGGATCACATCCTCCTCGTCACGAAAGGAGAAGGCGTGTTGGGATACGGTACATCCGAACACCCAATCAGCGCAGGTATGGCGTACCTTGTGCCAGGAAGCGTTCCACACTCAATTGATGCGACAACTGAATTAGCACTCATTGCAATCGGCAACGACCATAGACCTGCAGACAGTTCCAGGCGCCTCGATCTTGTGGAGTGATCATATGCAACTCGAAGTAGAAGCATATAAGGACTTCAGAATTGTCAGGGGCGATCGTATCCCAGGAGGAGTGAAGCGGCTCGCATTTGAGAGCTACCTTACAGGTGTACAAGAAGAAGAGGTTGCGTGCGCTGTGCAAGTACAAGGGCACTCACAACTCGCACTCGGACTCGCAGCCCAAGCACACAGAAAGTCCTGCACACTATTCTATGCAGAACCCGAGACAAACACATACGTCTACGATCAGACAGCCCAATTGGCAAATGTTGAAACACACTTTTTTCCACGCGTACAGAGACAATTCGACCTCGAACCACTTGTCAACACGTACAGCAACGCGACAGGAGCGCACGCGTTTTGTATAAGCAACCCACCACCCACCTTCGTCAACAATCTTATAGATGTGGTCCGCACCATAGAGCACGAACAACCCAAAGAAGTCTGGCTCCTCTCCGGCTCTGGCACAACAGCACGCGCACTCTACGAGGTGTGGCCGGACGCACAGTACAACATCGTCAACATGGGATTTACAGAACCAACAATTCCCGCAAGAGTCTTCAGCGTGCGAGAAGCAACACCAGAACCTGCGAGAAATCCACCACCATACCAATCAGCAACGTACTATGATGCAAAACTGTGGTATTTCGTAAAACAACATGCAAACCCCCGCGCGCTCATCTGGAACATGGCCGGCTAAATGTGCTTGAGTAGGTAGCAACAGAGTTGCACAGCAGTACCACTCAGTTCTCAGAAGAACAAAAAGCGAACGCATACAGAACTATCTACGAACACGTACTGCTTCAAGTGGCGCCGCCGCTGCAAGAGTCTGTCGCACTGGTTGCTGAGGTCGCTCCTCACGAACACCGTTCTGGTGGAACTCTAGTCTAAACAGATCATCGAACTCTCTTGTATTTTTCGGAAGATCGCCTCGATACGAGAAGCCACTAAAGACATAGGGATTCATACCGTGTAGAGAGTGTCCAAGAAGTGTTAAAGGCATACCACTTACACGAAGAACCATCTCAGTAACGAGGTCAAGATCCCTCAGCGTGCCTTCTAATGGATATATCTCACGTCCATCAAAGAACTCTCCAAGAACCAAAGTGCTATCTTGCGCACCTTTGAGTTCGAATTCTCCGCAAAACAATTTTCTGGAGAACATATACCCTCCGTCGAATGTGTACATTGTAGAACGAGAAGCAATGTGTGATATTTAAATCTATACAACTTTAATCTCTTGCACATCAGGAAAGTACATCTGCACAACTTTCTCAGTAAAACGCAAGTTCTTCGCCTTCGCGCCAATCATCAAGCCACGGGTCTTCTCATCACGACCGTGCACCGTAATAATCCCATTCTCCTCGTTGATCGTCTCAATACGAAGAGGCAACATCGCGTTCTGCACGAACGTGAACTTATCCGGGTTCTTCTCAATAATCTTGAGCTTCTTCCCAAGCTGCTCTTCTAATTTCTTGAGCGTCGCGCCACCAGGACCAACCATCTTGCGCGCATCACCCTTCCCGACAATAAACACAAGCTTATCATCCTTCGGTAAGCATTGATCAACGCGTGCGCGCGTCTTTTGTTCAACGAGTGTAATTGTTTGTAACAAATCTTTATCGAGAATCATGCGCGAATACCCAGTGTTTGTACATGGAACGGTTTCTTGCAATACACGCCAAGCTCCTCATTCGGAACATCAAGCTGGACAACCGCTGTGTCCCCAGCATAGTGGTTGATATCCTCGAGCACCCGCTCGTCGCAATTACTTGCCACAACAACTTGCTGTAGTGCGCCGGCACGCAACTCCTGCATGACCCGCTCCGTGCCAATAACAAGTTTCTCTGTTCCCAGTAATTTTCGAATCTCCGCTTTCATTTTTTCATCACCAGTTTCGGGATGCCTGTGCCCAGTGGCACCGGCTGGTTCATCATCACGTTCTCAATCACGCTGTTCAGTGGGTCAAGCTCCCCGTGCATTGCTGCGCTAAAGACGTGCTTCAACGGCGTTTCGAACGACGCACGAGCAAGAACGGATTGTTTCTCCTTCACAATACCGTATCTGCTGATACCGAGCACCTTGCCAGTCATCGTCATCGTATCCGCAACTAAGAGCACGTGTCGCACATCAATATCGATACCTTGATTATCGAGCACCTTCTCGATCTCGTTAATGATCGCTTGCCGCGCCGCCTCAATACCGAGCAGTGCCTCTATCTCGTATAAGTTGTTTGTGATTGTTCGTGCTGTGTCAACACCATCGATTTTCAAGATACTCTTGTAATTCGTGCCCGCTGTGACTAAGAGGAACTCTTCATCACGCTTCACCGGCAAGACCATCGAGATGCCCTTCACACCGTTAATGTAAATACTCTTGATTTTCTCCTTGAGCAAGTAGATTTCTTTGAGCGTGTCGCTCTTACTCGTTGATTTTGCAATGATTGTGTTCCCATCTGCTTTGAACGAGACGCCTTTTGCGCTCTTCGCAAGAATCTTCACCAACTTGTCCGGTGATGCGTCAACGAGTGCCATCTTCTCGCTGTCAAGAGCGATCGTCATGACTGCTTCAAGCACATCGATGTTTACTTCTTTAATGTACTCGCGAAAGCTCGTCTCTTTGATCTTTTCCGCAATCTTCTTGATGTCTTGTCCTTCCTTGTATGGTGCGTGCAAGTAGACTTCCATCATTTCCGTGCTGATCGTTTTTCTCGCGTCCAAGACTTCGATTAATCGTGGCAAACCCATCGTGACGTTCATTTCCGAAACGCCAGCGAAGTGGAATGTGTCCAGTGTCATTTGCGTACCTGGCTCACCAATGGATTCAGCAGCAATCGTACCAACAGCTTCGCCCGCATCGACCTTGCCGTACGTGTACTCTCGCTCAACCGTTTCCTGTGCTTTCTTTGCTTTTGCAGCGGTGAGCTTGTTCTCTTTGACGTACGTCTCAACTTCTTTCTTGATACTTGGCGGTAGCATTAGTGGTCACCCATGGTTTCGATAATATTTTTGACGTTGAACTTTCCGCCTTCTGTTTTGCTGACATCCATGCTATCCTCGCCGTACTGGAACTGCACGATTTTCCCGCTTGCGTCCCTGACCGTTCCATCGTAGTCGACTTTGATATCCTGGAGCGCGTTTGCTAACCTTCTGTAGAGGTACCCCGATTTTGGCGTACGCAACGCGGTATCCATAAGACTGTCACGGCCTGTCATTGCCATGAAGAATGTTTCGTGCGGTTTGAGTCCTGAACGGAAGCTATTTCTGATGAAGCCTCGTGCTTCACTTCCCAGATCACCTTTCTTGAAACAACTGAGTGTCCTGCCCTTGTACCCTGTACTAATACGCCCTCCTCGGAACGCTTGTTGACCGACGCACGCTGCCATTTGTGCGACGTTAATCAAGTTGCCACGGCCACCTGATTGTACCATGAGCATCGTGCCTGTCGTTTTCACAGCGTTTTCTGCCGCGATTGTTCCTGTATCGTTTCGTGCTTTGTTCAACCGTTCAAGAATCTTTAACTCAACCGTTTCATCGAGCGATCGTCCAGGGAGGAGTTCGAGTGTTCCTTGCTCATACTCCATGATCATTTTATGCACGTCTGCTTCTGCCTCATTCAACAACTGACGGATACGTTCGTCTGACTCAACGGAGAGGTCCGTGTCAGAGATTGCTGCTGTGAAGCCGTACTTCAAGAGTGTGTTGACACCGAGTTTGAAGATGTGTCCGAGAATCGTCACCATGCGATCCGCGCCATACTTCTTGTGAAGTGTACGGAGGAGCAATCCTGCACCCGCGCCAAGCTGGCTCTTATCAAGGACGCCCTTCTCAAAGTTTCCATTCTTAATGACAACAGCATTCTCGATATCTTGTTCGCTCTTGCTCCGCGGTTCTGCAACGAAGTTGAAATCTTCCGGTAGGACAACAGAGAAGACTTCCCTGCCTGAGATAACTTTTTTGTTTGGTAACCGTGAGAAATCCTCAACGCCAATGATCATCAACAGATCGATGGCTTCCTGTCGTGTAAAGGTGAGGTACTTGCTCAGGACATAGTTCCCGGTGACCGCGTCTTGGTGGCAGCCAACAATACTGAGTCCGAATCGTGGGCTCACGATTTGTGTCTGCACTTGCATGAGGATCTCTGCTTCCGCTCGCGCTTCTTCCGTTTGTGGAATGTGCAAGTTCATCTCGTCCCCATCGAAGTCTGCGTTGTATGGAATCGTCACAGAGGGGTTCATCCTGAGTGTCTTCCCAGGGAGGACGCGCACTTTGTGACACATCATGCTCATGCGGTGCAGGCTCGGTTGTCTGTTGAAGAGTGCGACATCACCATCAAGTAAGTGCCGTTCAACGACGAAGCCTGGCTGGATCTCTTCGAGGAGTGCTTCTTTCGCTTCATCCGTGATTCTCTTCCGGCGACCGTCCGGCCTGATGATATAGTTCGCGCCCGGATAGGATTTTGCTCCTTTCTGCACGAATCTTTTCAAGTACTCCATGTTCCACTGCGTGACGCGCTCTGGTACGGTGAGCTTCATTGCCATGATTTTTGGCACGCCCACTTCGTTAATCTCGATCGCGGGGTCAGGGGAAATAACTGTTCGGGCAGAGAAGTTCGTTCGCTTTCCTGCGAGGTTATGTCGAATTCTCCCTTCCTTACTCTTGATACGAGCTGTGATGGTTTTCAATGGCTGACCGCTCCTGTGTCTTGCTGGTGGCAATTGTGGCACTTCGTTGTTGAAGAACGTAGTAATATGATATTGCAAGAGATCCCAGAGGTCTTCAATGATAATCTCTGGTGCGCCCGCGTTAATGTTCTCGAATAATCGTTGGTTAATACGAACGATGTCGCCGAGTTTGTGTGTCAAGTCATCTTCGCTTCGCTCGCCTGTCTCTAATGTGATGCTTGGTCGCATCGTCACTGGCGGGATTAACAGCATGGTGAGGACCGCCCATTCTGGTCGCATTGCTTCTGGGTTAATGCCAAAGAGTGGTAAGTCATCATCACTAATGCGTTCTAATCGCGCGCGGATCTCGATCGGGCTGATGCGTCGCTCGTCTTCGAGGAATGTGCTTGGTTTTTCTAACGTGATTTTCTTTTGTTTCACACCGCTCGGTGATTTTGTTGTTGCACGCATCACGTGGATGAGCTCCACAACACGCTTGCGCCGTTCACTCACTCCTTGCGCTGCTTCGATCGCGTCAAGCTCATCAACGTAGCCCTTGATTTTATTCTTCGGGATGAGGAGCTCGCCTGTCTCTCTGCAGGTACACCTGAGCAAGTCGAGAATTAATGCAACGAAGCTGATATGAATAACTGGGCGAGCGAGTTCAACGTACCCGAAGTGGCCGAGGCTATCTTTGATGCGCTGCCCATCAGTCTTGCACCGTAGGCCAGGGTCAATGACACCAAGGCGTACGTCCATTAAGCCACCATCGACAGGGTAGCCTTCTTTATCGTAGAGTTCTGGCGTCACGACTTTCGCCTTCGCCATCTCTTTGATCATTTTTGGGGAGAGGTATGCGAATTTGATGTCGTTAATGTAGCTTTCTGCTTGTTGTTCCATCTTCAAAACCTCCTCTTGACCCCAATTTTTGGATAGATGCCTAAACTGATCAACTCATCGAGGAACAGTTTGAATGCGTAACTAATCTCGACGTTGTGCATTTCGCTCTCATCACCATGAATAGAGCTCATCGCTCTGTTGTTCTTCCTCCCATCGTAGAAGCCAACGAGGCCTGAGCGCTCGCACACAGGGACGATTGCCTTGTCCGAATCGAACCGCTCCTTCAAGAGTAAACTTGCCCCGTGTGCCACGAACGTATCTTTCTCCATTTCACCGAGTCGGAGGCCGCCTTCTTTCGCCTTTCCTTCTGTTGGTTGCCGCGTTAAGAGTTGGATTGGACCGCGCGCTCTGCTCTGTAACTTATTTGCGACCATGTGCTTTAATCGCAAGTAGTACATGTTGCCGAGGTAAATCTTGACCTGGAGTTCTTCGCCTGTTTCGCCGTTGTACATGACTTCTGTGCCATCTTCTTGAAAGCCGTAGGTTGCGAGTTCTTCTCTGATGTCACGTTCGTTTTCATTGTTGAACATTGTTCCATCGATCCGTCGCGCGGAGAGTGCTCCTACTTTTCCGCCGACAAGTTCAATTAAGTGGCCGACGGTCATTCTGCTCGGGATACCGTGTGGACTGAACAAAATATCAGGTGTGATGCCGTTTGCGGAGAAGGGCATATCTGCTGCAGGGACGATTGTTGCGATGACACCCTTCTGGCCGTGTCGTGAAATAAATTTATCGCCGATCTCTGGTGTTCTATCATCACGCAAGCGCACTTGGACGAGTTTATTTCCTTCATCGTTCTCTGTGAGCATGATAAAGTCGACCGTTCCTTTCTCGCCGTGCTTCAAGCTGACACTACTCTCCCTCCTGTAGTTTGTCACTAAGTTGTATTCATCAACACCTGAGAGGAATCGCGGCGGGCTGGTCTTGCCGATAACGACATCGCCTTCAGCAACTTTTGACTCAACGCCAATGATGCCGTCTTCTTCCAAGAAGCGGTAATCCTCTTCGCTTCTGTACCCGCGTGTCTCTTTATCAGGGATGCTGATTTCATCCATCAAGCCACCAGAATATCTGAGTTCTTCTGCCTTTGTTGGCCGGAAGTATGTGCTCCTCGCGAAGCCACGCTGGATGCTGCCTTTGTTGACAACGATTGCGTCTTCCATGTTGTAGCCCTTATAGCTCATGACCGCAATCGTCACGTTCATGCCGCTCGGGTGCTTATCATATTCTAAGACGTCGTACAAGAGTGTTGTGACGATAGGACGCTGTGGATAGTGTAAGATGCTTGTGTCCATGTCCATGCGGACGAAGTAGTTTGCTGCGTAGAAGCCCATTGCTTGCTTCTGGTTCTTCGCTCCTTGCAAGAGACGTGCTCCTTGATTGTAGTCGCCGAACGGTACGAGCGCTGTGATAATACCGAGAATGTCAATGCTACTGATCTCAAGGTGCGTGTGCTCTGGCGTCAGATCCTGTTCTTCGATCGCAACGAGTGCCATCTCTTCTTCTGCAGCGTCAATGAACTCGATAACGCCTTGTTTGAGGAGCTCGAACCATTGTGTCTCGCCAGATTTCAGCTGGTCAACGTGTTGCGGCGTCAGTAATGGTTTGCCATTCTTCACAACGATAAGTGGTCGGACACTCCTGCCCTTTGCGATTTCAACATACACGTTATCCGTGTCTGCATCGTATTGTACGTTGACGCTCGATTGTACTTTACCTGCTCGTCTGTCTGCGATGAGGTTTTGTACGAATTCTGTCGGTTGCGCAACCGTGCCAATGAACTTGTGATCAATAAAGAC
Organism: Candidatus Woesearchaeota archaeon; assembly: GCA_028818155.1. Classification (GTDB taxonomy): domain Archaea; phylum Nanobdellota; class Nanobdellia; order Woesearchaeales; family UBA525; genus UBA525. The sequence continues at coordinate 64,248 of JAPPOH010000013.1, forward strand.
GTCTGCCATGGTTACAACTCCTTCGCGACCTGGACTCCGAGGCGCTTGAGCTCTTTGAGCACATCTTGTTCTTTCGTTGCTGGGCTTGCACGTGCAAGCATCGCGAGGTTCTTTCGTAAACCAATATTACTTCCTTCAGGCGTTTCTGAAGGACAGAGACGGCCCATGTGCGTGCTGTGGAGTGCACGTGCCTGGAAGTTTTCTTGGCTGCTACTTAACGGGCTCACCACACGCTGTAAATGGCTGAGTGTTTGCAAAAAGTTGAGTCGCTCCAGTCGCTGGCACACACCGGTGCGACCGCCGACCCAGTTGCCTGTTGCCATGCTGCTGTAGATCTTTTGTGTTAAGAGTTTTTCACGAATAATTACTTTGATACTTGGGAATTTTCCCCGCTTGACAATACGTTGAAAGTTGTACAACATGTCGCCAATGAGTACTTTCAAGTTGACTCTGAACAAGTCTCCAAGTAAGTCACCGCTTAACTTGAGTCGCTTGTTCATGTAATGATCCTTATCATCAAGTGCTAATTCACCGTTAATGCATTTGACGTATCGCTTCAAGTATTTACAGAGGCTGTGCGCTTTCATCATGCGCATATCTTCTGTGTCGCCGATGTGCGGTAACAGATATTTGTCGACGATTTCCGTCATGCGTTCGATGCGAATTTCGCGTGCTTGGTTGATGCCGATTTTCTTTGACATGTAATCAATCGCGTCTTCCGCTGTTTTCACATCAACGAACTCGTACAAGTTGAGAATCACTTCCCCATTGTCTGGGAGGCCGATCGCCTGCATGATCTCTTCATCTTTTGTCATGCCAAGTGCTTTCAACACAGCGATGGTTGGAACTCGCTTCACACGCGTGAATGTCATGTAAAAGATGCCATCTTTCAGCCGCTCAAACATGTGCGGAATTCGATAGCTACCTTTCTCCGAGAAGACTTTGCCAACGAACGGACTCACGCCAGTGGATGCTTTTTCAACGATGAACCTGTTGCTTGCGAGGTCTTCCACATCAATAATTGTTTTTTCTGTGCCGTTAATAATAAAGTACCCGCCTGGATCGTCAGGGTCTTCGCCGAACTTGATGAGCTCTTCTTTGCTGAGCCCTGCGAGGTGGCAATTCTTTGATTGTAGCATGATTGGCAGGCTGCCCACTTGTGTTTTGAAGCTCTCCCGCTGGACACCATTAATGTGCGCGGACACTTCCATGTAAATTGGTGCAGCATAGCTTAAGTTTCTGAGTCGTGCTTCGATCGGGTAGATCGCTCTTGTTGAGCCATCCGCTTCAGTGATTTCTGGCTTTGTCACCCAGATTTTGTCAAGTTGAATCTTGAACTCTTCAACATTTGATGGAATAATCGTTGGCTCGATCTCCCTGTTCTCGTTCACGATGACTTGGAGCTCGTTTTCCACGAAGTAGTTGAATGAATCGATGTCTGCGAGGACGACGGAGTGTTCCTCGAAGTATTTGCGAATGAGTGCTTGTGAGTCGATGTTCTTTTGTTCCATTTAATCCCTCGTCACCACGCGATAGAAGACCGTTTCACCAGCAGTGTGTGATGGTCTCGTGATCTTCACCACATCATCTTCCTTGACGCCGAGGTGTTGGATTGCAGGATCTGCAAGCTTGATTCGGGGAAGTTGATGTGCTGTGATATTGTGTTCTTTCAGAAGTGTTGCTTTTTGTTTGTCTGTGCACAGCTCATGTTTTGGCACGAGCACATGTGCGTTGACATCGAGTATGGGTTTTGTTGCTGCCATTTTTGTGTTGGGGGACCTCATGGGTCCGACGGGATTCGAACCCGCGGCCGAACGGTTAAAAGCCGTTCGCTCTGACCAGACTGAGCTACGGACCCCTACGCCCTGGCCGGGATTTGAACCCGGGTCGAGAGCGCGACAGGCTCTCATGCTAGGCCACTACACTACCAGGGCATGCCTTTTACGCAGTGTGCTCTCTAACGAGTGTGTTCCTCAAAAGAGAATAGCATGGTCTACTATCGGCACCTACGACGGACATCATACAGGCGAATTTTGAATCCTTTTTAAATGTTACGGAAGAAGTGTCGTCTGAAGGTAGAAATGGCAGATTTTTGTCTATATATTTTTATATGCGATGTATCACGCTGTGGTTATGGGGGAACGGAATGCCACCACAGTAGCTGCGCTACGGGAGGCTACAGCACTTCTTGAAACAATTGCATCAGAGAGTAAGTCTGCACCCGATATACGTCCAGATACAGTTTTCGCTGTGTATGAACTGCTCTATACTGATCATCCGCACGACCTTCCTGCAGATGTCGCTGCAACGTTAAGTGAGTTGGAAACTGTGCTTGATAATCGAGGTGAAACCCCCTACCCAGGTCTCAAGAGGGATGCAGAAGTGCGTCAGGCACTTGCAAGTGAATTCCTCCCGTACATATGGAAAGCACGAGCGCTGCTAGCTGAGAGCGGGCAACCTAGAGATCATGAGAAGGGCGGCAATTATACAGCGTTGCAAAAAGAGTTAGCACAGCTTCGTACAGACTATGAAGCAGCGACAAGTGCACGAGATGCAGCAGAAGCCCGCGCTGGTACACTGCAAACAAGAAGCAAAGCGCAAGAAGCTGAACTTACTGTTCTTCGAGAGCGTGCCAGGAATTACCAAGGTAATGGAAGCAAGGTACCGCCTACTACGAAGCCTAGCAAGGTTACGCATTATGCTCTTCCAGAAAACGCAGTAAGCGCAATTTTTGCTAGCGAACTCAGAAGCAAAGCCTTGATCCCCATATTTGCTGGATCAATAGGAAGATCGCCAAGTGATGTTTTGCCATTATTACAAGGAGAACGGGAAATGGATGCGCGACAGTATCAAGCATTCTTAAAGGCTGCTGAGACTACGAATATTGAACTTCCGGAAGGAATGCCAAGACTAAAAGCTACACAACCCGCACAGTAATCTTCTCCCCACTTTTATCATAAAACTGTATCGTGTCTTTCGTGTACGGCTTGCCGATAATTGCGTGCACAAGGCCATAGTTACTAAACAATTGTTTGTCCGCACCACTCGGTCGATTATTCGGGGATGGATGGCTGTGCACCGTGCCCCGGATGTTTGTGAATGTCGGCAGTAAATGTAGTGGGACAGATGCGCTCATCGTGCTTGCAGTGTACGCCTGCAATTGAATCTCATCAATATGCAAGACACCATTCCGAACACCCTGCGTGCTGGAGAAGAACGCCAACATTTCCTTCGGGTACGCTTGTCGCGCCATGTAGCACACATCCGCGATAACACTCTGCTCAATTGTTATCTGCTGCACTTTCTGCAAGCCAAGAAACCTGAGGAACCACTCACCGATCTTTTTCATGAATCGCATTCGTTGCACACACAGCTCTATCTTTATATAATATAGTGCTGTCCAATTTCCGTGATTACGAACAAGAACATCGGTCGCGTTCTGCAAAAAGTCGAGCGAGAAGTAAAGCAGCACACACTCCCCATCATTACATTGCAGGCGCAGATGGACAGAGATCCATTCAAAGTCTTAATCGCGACAAAACTCTCACTGCGAACGAAAGACGAAACGACAGCAGTTGCATCTGAGCGATTATTCGCGGTTGCGGACACGCCAGAAGCAATGCTCGCACTTTCAGAAAAGAAAATCCAAAAACTAATCTATCCTGTCGGCTTCTACAAGACGAAAGCAAAGACAATCAAACGTGTCTGCAAAATACTATTGGAAGCATACGATGGTGTTGTCCCTGACGAGATTGACGAACTCGTGACGTTACCAGGTGTCGGCAGGAAAACCGCAAACCTCGTCTTAATCGAAGGATACAAAAAATTAGCGATGTGCGTTGACACGCACGTCCATCGGATCAGCAACAGATGGAACTACGTGACAACAAAAAATCCAGATGAAACAGAAACAGCACTGCGAGCAACACTCCCAAAAAAATACTGGATACGCTACAATGAACTCCTCGTGAGCTTCGGCCAGCACCGCTGCCATCCGGTCAGCCCGAGATGTTCAACCTGTCCGATTAAACAACAGTGTCCAAGAACAAACGTGACCGTCTCACGATAGAAACTACTATAAGAGTTCCACTACTTCCACCACCATGCAAGTCATGGTTCGAGTGCGACAATTCGATCGTGGACTCTCCAGGAGGTTCCGCGCGACGTATCGGGCAGAATTTCAGCAACACACAGTAGAACGGCGGACAGTGCGAGGGCTCGCGAAAGCTGTTGCCCAAGAACTTCCGAAAGAAGAGCTGCTGCTCTCAGTTGGCGTAAGGGAACAGGTGTGTGCAGCAGACCCTAATGAGTATGATCCAAGTGCGAGTATCCTCGAAACATTCGAGCGCAAGCTCAATATACAAAGATCGTGTGCACGATACGGTGCAGTCCTTGGCCGTGCTCGGTGGTACGCAGGAGCATTCACCACACATGTACGACAATCACTTTCTCATTCGGTGAAACGCAGTTCGTGACACAAACTTCTCCGGCGCCCAGACATTCACTTTCGCTTTCAGTTGCTCAAGGTCGCCATGCTTCACCACCTTTGTAAACTGGCCAACAAGTGTCCTGATACGTTGTGTGGTATTCCCCGCTTCTGTGTCCAGAAGCGCAAGTTCGTGTTGCAACGCATGCAATTCAGTGGCAAACGCTAATTGTGCTTGTGTGAACCGATTCCGCAGCTTCTTGCTCCGTTCTTTGAGCGTGTGCGACCGGTGGTGGAGTGTCGTCACTCTCGTGTCAAGTCGTGTCACAGTGTCCATCCACTCACCGTCGAGAAAACAGTATAAAATAGCTCGTATTCTTTCAAAAATGGTAACGAAAACCTTATAAAACCTTCTTCGTGCCCTCTTGTTCGTGCGACAATGCACAGGGGGTATGAGGATGAGTAGTCTTGATCTAGCACCACCAGCAATGCCTGGTGAAAAACAGGAGAAAAAAGAAGGATTCTTTGATAAATTTCTCTTCAAAAAGAAAACCACAGAACCAGCACCAGAGCAACACGATGATGTGGATATCGATGCAATCAAACGCAAGCTCGGGCTAGACGAACACAACGAAGAACAGGCACCACCGAGCGAATCAATCGAAACACCGCTTGAAGCGCCGCAAGAAACACCACAAACCCCTGTGGAAGAACACCCGCCAGAGAATTTTGACGTGCAAGACTGGTCTGCTAACGAACAAACAGGTGAAGAAGCATCGCAATGGGACCAGGCAAAAGAACAGCCAGCTGTGCAAGAAGAACAGGTCACAGAACCACAAGAAGAAACACCACATGTTGAAGCTGTGCAAGAAGCACCTGTGCAAGAACACCAAGAAGCACCACAAGAGCAGGAAACAGAACCGCAAGAATCACTACAAGAAGAACCCATGCAAGAGGAAGCTGTACAAGAAGCACCACAAGAGCAACAAGAACCCGCAGATGCAGAATGGGCACAACCACAGGTTGAGGAGCCTGACTGGTCAGCAGAGACACAAGCGCCAGAAGCACCCGCATCAGATTGGACGAGCGAACAAGCTGCACCACAAGAAGAAATATCTGAGTGGTCACAGGAAGAGCAACCAGCACACCACGATGTAGTGGATGACCACCTTGCACCAGTAGAGAAGAAGCATGAAAAAATTGATGAAAAGCTCGAGCAGCACGAGACACAAGCGATCCCTGACTGGCACATGCAAGACAAAGAAGTGCCAGAAGGCGAGTACTTCATTCTCAAGAACAGCCACCCGATCAAATCACTCCGAGAACTCATGGCAGCACTCAGCTACATCGACACGGCAACATTCGAACATCATGTGAACGAGCACAGGAATGACTTCGCAAACTGGATCGAGAGCGCAATCGGCAACGAATCGCTCGCGGCAGACGTCAGAGAAGCAACAGAACAATCACACATGCTTGAGATTCTCAACGCACACCGCAAGGATGTTGAGAAAGAGATGAAGAAACACACGAAAAAGCGTGAGACTGTCGTGAAAAAACTTGAAGGTGTTGAAGACAACATTGAGAAACTCAAAGCAGAACTCCAGAAAAAGAGCGACGCACTCATTGATGAACGAAAAAAGACAGCAAAGAAAATCAAAGACGCGCTCGACGAACGCGTCCAAGACCTTGTCGCAGCAGAACAAGCGCACATCACTGAACTCGAACAAGAACTCGGGACTACCCGCGTCACGCTCGCAGAACAAGAGAAACAAATCACGGCAGCGAACAACAAACTTACTAAGAGAGAAGAAAAAGTAAGCACACAAGAAGCGAACGTGACAGAACAACGAGCAAAACTCCAAGAAAAAAGAGCCTCGTTCAAAGAAGAGAAAGATGCCGCGACAGAACTTTTTAAAGAAGCAAAGCACGTGAAGAAAGAGCTCGCACAAATTGAAAAGCACAAAGCGCAAGTGCAACAACACGTGAAAGAAATCGCAGATCGCGAGGCGAGTATCGCACGACACGAGCAAAGCTTGAAAGAGCGAGAAGAAAAGCTCGCGAAAGATCTCACAGCACTGAGCAAAGACGAAAAGCGCCTCGCATCCTTGCAAGAGGAACATGACAAACGGGAAGCAACGGTGAAAGAACAAGAAATGAAAGCTGCAAATGATCTCGAAGAAGCTGTTGCCGCACAGAAAGGCGCGATTGCAACTGAAAAGAAATCCATTGCGAAGATCAAGCGAGAAACAAAGAAACTCGACACCGTACGAAAGAAAATTGAGAAAGCAGTAGCAAAGATGATCAAGAACAAGAAGAAAGCGATCGCTGCTGCGACACTCAGAAAGCAACTCGAAGAAGTCATTCTTGAAACGAAAGATGAGATCGAACACCATCACGAAGAAATGAAAGAAGAAGCGTACGAATCGTACATTGACTCGCAGCGAGACGCAACACCGATCGGACAACCGGCCGCAGATTCAGAGCCTGTTGTTGGAAAACACGCAGAGTTGCACAAGAAACTCCTCGACGCACGTGCTTCGTTAGAACGAGGCGACGTTGACGCAGCAAAACAAGCGTACAACGAGTTACGGAAAGACTTCCAAGGTGTGAAGATGGGCACGCACGAGAAGAACACATTGTACACAAGCATTCGCGAACTATACGACGATATTCATCTTGCCATGCTTGGGTAATTCTTATAAACTCATTCTTTTTCTTTTCAATTCTGCTCGCGTAGTATAAGGGATAGTATAGTCGGGTGCGGTCCGGCAGATCGGGGTTCGATTCCTCGCGTGAGCGTTTTCTCATAACACTTAAGAAGAGCACATAGCTCACACCTCCATGCGATACCTTATCATTGCGCTCCTCCTCATTCCATTCGCGAGCGCATCGCTTGACGAAGATATTGCACTCCTACAGGAAGATACTCTGGAATTCTTTGATAGTGTGAATCACTCGAACACCATTATCGTGCAGGGCACGTATCTCTCATTTGCTGAACGCGTGCTCCTTGCGGAAGCGAAGAAGCGCTATCCGAAAATTACTGCGTTACAAGTCGTGCAAGAAGATGCAATCACTGATGGAATGCTCGAAGGAAAGACGCCTGTGTTCATTGGCGGCCCAACAAAGAATAGCTTGACTGCAAGCGTTCTGAACAATCCCGCACACACGCTATTCGAGCGGACCGCATCGATCGGGAAGATTCTCTTCGTTGAAGGACAAGAAGGAAGAATGGCAGTTATTGCAGACAACAAAGGTTTTCATAACGTGCCGAAGCGTGTTGACAAATCCCCATTAGCAACATTTCTTCCTGAGGCGTTTGTTCCGGCAGCGGCAACAGGTATCGGTGTGACACTCTTACTCATATGGAAGTTCATCGCTGCATTCCTTTTCAAAGCTGCGCGATTTATTATCGCGTCAAAAATAATGAATCGCATCAAGAAGCGTGCCTTCAATGAGCAGTTCCGCGGCTTCCATATCAGTGGTGTGCGCTTTAAGTATCGTGAATGGGCTGCAATTCTTGTCGCGTCCGCTGTGTTTGCCGTTTCACTCTCGTACATGTACTTGGCACCTGCAACAAACGCACTGCTGTTCTTTCTTGTGACATGCGCTGTGAACTTTATCGTGTATGGCTTCCGGCATTTCACACGACTATGCTTTGATAAAAAACATGGGCTGCACACAGAGTACACGTTATGGTTTCTCGGGCTTGTCTTTACAGGAATTACTGGTTGGCTTGGTAATGCGTTCTCGCTCGCAGGCTATATCAGAAGTGATGGCAAACGTACGAAAGAAGAAGGACGCGTCGCCTACATTGTTACCATGTTAACATTCGGCTTGTTCCTCGTCACATGGCTCTGGAACTTCTTTTCGCCGAGCATTGTGTTACAAATGACGATGCTCTTATCCTTAGCGATTGCATACTTGCAGATGCTGCCCCTCGCACCGTTTGAAGGGAAGAAAGTTATTGCGTGGAAGCCTGGTCTGTGGGCGCTCACGTTCATTCCGATGACAGTCCTCTATATGTGTGTGAACTTACTTGTGTAACTCCGTGCTCCGTCGAGATACAATCATTACAGGTTAGTAGAAAGTAACGGTTGAGCACAACCCTGATGTTGTGCAAGATGAGTCG
>JAPPOH010000004.1 GCA_028818155.1 Candidatus Woesearchaeota archaeon
CTGCACAACAACACATTTATATAGATTTACGTAATTTTACGTAATATGATCGCGAAAGTCAGCAAAGGAAGCGTCATGGACCAAATCTATATCCCAAAAAAACGGAATGGGTTCTCCATAGGAAGCCATGTTCGCATAGAAACAGTTGACACTATCTACGAACCATACTATCACAACGCGACAATTGAACCTATCAAAGTGCAACTCATCAAAGAACTCTTCAAGTGTATAGACAGGCACACAGACACAGAAAATATCATCATTACTGGCTCGTTCCTGGAGCAAGGGTTCCAGTTCAACGATATTGATATACTCATCATAAAAGAAGGAAAAGCAAAAGAACTTCAAGAACAGATCAACGAAGAACTCAGTATTGCAACACACATCGTCACACTCACAAAGAAAGAACTCACATTTGGAGCGAATAGTGATCCGTTGTATGCAATGATGCTCAGTCGATATGTTGCGAAAGAACGATTTTCCTACAAGAAAGAGCGAAAGTTCTTGTACAAAGTACTCGACCTGCATTTACTCAATAGTCAAACACTCCCAGATAGTTTCGAGTTTCTGAGTGGGAAAGAAAAATATAAACTTACAAGAAACATGATCGCAATCATACTTTTTCTTGACAAGCAAGAGCTCACGAAAGAAAGCATAGAGAAAAAGATAGTAGACATGTTCAACATCACAATTGAAGATTTACAAAATAATATTGTCGAACGTTCATTCATCAGAACCTATAAAAAAATCTACAATAAAACATTTAAAGAATTGATGCGTGGTGTCCGTCGTGAACAGAAACAAACTCATCAAACACGTCGTCGGGCAACTCGCAAACGCCGTCGTTCATGAATTGCTCTTTCTTGGCGCAGAGAGCGAAGTACGAAAGCGATACGCGCAGGAAGTCGAAACAAGTCTTGCGAGCGCTGCTGCGTACAGAGAACAGATCAATCCAAAGAAGCGAGCACTACCCGATAGAGCAGTACTCCTTACGAGCATCATGCAGCGATCAGAAACTGAATTGCAAAAAAGGATGAGAGATGGATACAAAAACATCGATCTGAACAAAATAGAAAAAACTACGAAAAAATTCCTCGACAAGCTCAACCTATAACCTTTGTGCACGAAGCAACTCAGTTATTAACCGAACACCAAAGCCCGTCCCGTTGCCTTTCTTCGCAAAGTAATTATCCCTCGGGTCAGCCCACGCGACGCCAGCGATGTCAATATGCACCCACGGCACGCCAGCAACGAACTCCTCAAGGAACTTGCCAGCAGTAATCGTGCCAGCAAGGCGAGGCAGACCTGTATTCTTCACGTCCGCAATGACAGATTCAATATCTTTCTTGTAACAATCCCATAATGGGAGCTCCCAGACTCGCTCACCTGTGTGCTCGCCAGCAACACGTATCATATCAAGCACACCATCATCATTCCCCATCATACCAGCTGCAGCGTCACCTAAAGCAACAATCACCGCACCAGTCAGCGTCGCCATATCAACGATAAAGTCAGGCTTAAACGTCGTCGCATGATGCAAGCAATCGGCCAGCACAACCCGTCCCTCTGCATCCGTATTATCCACCTCAATCGTCTTCCCAGACTTTGTCGTCACAACATCCCCAGGCTTGTATGCTGTGGAAGAGGGCATATTTTCAGCAAGGCCCATAATCCCAACAACGTTCATAGGTAATTTTAGCCGGGCAACATTCCGCATGATACCAACAACATTTGCAGCTCCCGACATATCAAACTTCATGTCACCCATTTTCGGGCTTGGTTTAATACTAATGCCGCCAGAATCGAATGTAATGCCCTTGCCGACAACAGCGATCGTTTTCTTTGCTTTTTTCGCATGATACTCGAGCGTTACCATCCTCGGCTCATTCGCACTCCCACGACCAACAGCCATGATGCCACCATACCCTTGCTTCTCCAGTTGCTTCCGATCCAACACCTTGTACTTGAGCTTCTCTTTCTTCGCCATTTTCACAGCGAGGTCTGCGAAGACAGCAGGCGGCATGTCAGAAGACGGCGTATTCTGTAAATCTCTTGTCATATTACAGGATTCTGCGATGAATGTGCCTATTTCAACACCTAACTTTGCAGCCACGCCAGTCCTATCAGAGACAACCGTAACTGCCTCGAGCTCCTTGAACTTCTCGAGCTCCTGGGTCCTATACTTCGTGAACTGATAGTTTGCTAAAACAACTCCTTCCGTCACAGCCTGGCCAACTGCAGTCGCGTCCAATTCGGCAGGGAGCTCTACCGCGATATGCTTCGCGTTCTTTTCCTTCAGACAACAGGCTGCAGCTCCCGCTGCTTCGCGCATCTTGACCGTGTCCACTCCTTCCTGCTTCCCAAGGCCGACAAGCACGTACATTGTTCCTTCCTGCCTGTCAAGAAAGCACTGCTTGTGCTTTCCCTCAAACTCTTTCTTTTCACGAGCTCGCAGAACGTTATTCCCAAGTTTTGTTGCGAATTTACTCTCTGCGTGGGCTCGTTCCTCGTACGTGAAGAGCACGACACCATCATACTTCCCTGCAAAAATATCTTGACTGCTAAATGTAACGTTCACACACATCACCCAACAAGCATACCAAGAAGGTTATTTTTAAAGCTATCGTCGAAGTACCACATACGCGCCGATAACTGCGACGAGAACAATTAGCACGAGGCCAACGATCCACATGGTAGATGATGACTCTTCTTCAGGCACTTCAGCAACGACAGGTTCTTCCACCACCGGTGCTTCTTCTTCAACAATTGGCGCTTCTTCAACGACAGGTGTTTCTTCAACAGCAGGTTCTTCCACAACTGGGGCTTCAACAGCAGGAGCAGCATACTCATCTAACGTAAATGTCGCTGTCGTTGCCGTGAACGCATCAAGTGTTAACGTGATATCTGGTGTGCCATCATCGTCAACGTCAACATGTTTCGTCTCCCCTTCCTTCAGGAAGACTTCAATAGGGTCTGATTGAATAATGAACAATACGCCATCATTCCTGATCTCCTCGACTGAAATCTTGTGCGAGTTTGCATCACCGTCGATAGTGAAGCTATACTCTCCTGATATCGAGATTGTTCTCGTAACAGCGCTGCCGTCAGGCGTCACCGTTTGGAATGCGGAAGCAGAGCCACCGCCACCACCGCCTCCTCCTCCGCCACCACCGGAAGAGCCGCCGGAGCCACCAGAGCCACCGCCACCACCGGAGCCTGCACCTGTGTTGGAGCTACCCGAGTAGCTGGAGAAGCCGAGCGTTGTTGGAATTCGCCACACCGTGTGGTTCGTGCCATTCTCTACGTTCTGCACACCATCTGTGCCCGTCACATTCGTACAGACTGTTCCGTTATCTGCACAGTGGTAGAGCTCTGATGCGTTCACAGGGATTTGTAAGAGGATATAGTCAGTGCCCATGCCTTGCGCAAGTGTCAGCCACTCATCGTCACCCATACCAACATACGTCCCACCATCAGCCGTTTCATTCGCAAGGATGCCGTCGCTGAAATTCACATTGAATGCTCTCGTTAAGTCGACGCCAACGAGGGTAATAGACCAGTTCGTGCCATTCGTTGCGTTTGGGTTCTGGAACGTGATGTTTGCATTCCTGTTGTCTGAAGAGTTCAAGCTTTCTGCCTGACCGACGTTTATTGGAGCATCATTGAGCAATACTTCAAGACCGCCAAGGAATTCGTCGTTACTATCCTGTGCTTCAAAGTTAAAGAGCAACGTGACGTTCGATTCCGTTGATTCAGTTGTAAAGTTCAGACATGCGGATGTAGCTGTGTTGTTTGCCTGATCGGTCGAAACAAGTTTGTAATAGTATGATGTACTCGTGTCAAGCGTGTAGCCGAGTGTGAAGATATCAAGCGGGATGCCGTGCCATGGCTTGAAGTCATCGAATGACACGCCAGGGAGGCCTTCATCTGTGAGTGTTGTGTTCAACGTCATACATGTGGAGTCATTGTGATAGAACTGCAACGTACCGTTCGTCGGTTCATCCGTCACCCAGTTCGCGAATGCAAAGTCAGCGAACTCATCGACCCTCGTGAGTGTCACGCGAGGCGCACTATTATCGTTTGAGATGTTGTACAGATCTGTCGCGCCAGCGCAGTTCGGCGCGAAGACACAATCAGGGTCTGCGCAATTCGTGAGTCCATCAGCATCCTCGTCAGCAGGATCAATGCACTGCTCGTGAGGCATGAATTTTCCGCCACCCATGATCATGAACTCAGCACCACATTTTGTTGGTTCTTCGAAGCAATCAACGGGCGCAAAGTTCTGCGTACCCGGGGTGTAGTACACATCATCAGCGATATCGAACGATTCCAAGTCGCTCGAGTTCTCATAGCTGCCGTTCACCAACACAATATAGAAGCGGATATCACCTGTCGGGTTCCCGATGTCAGCTTTCTCCATCATCACAGGAGCCGCGCTGTCAGATGTGCATTCAATCGGTGTCTGTATACCGTTTGGATCTCCTTCCATGACGTGGATGATTGCGGCGTCACGAGTGAGCCATTCATTCTGATAACACGCGTAGAAGAAGAGATCTGTGCCTGTCTCATTCACCACAGTGTAGTTTCCGTACTTAATCATGTATTCGAAGCCTTCTTGATCTGTGCCATCAACAGTGATGTTACATCCTGTGCTCGTATTCACATCTGTATCGAGCGTTGCAACGAATTTCCTATCTATTGTTGGTCCTTGGCATGCTTGTGTGTCAGAGAGGTTCTGCACGAAAATCCCAAGACCAATGCCGAAGGTGCTCACGACCGCGCCAACACCTGTGATATCAACACTGCTGTTCACTGCGTCGCCAGTCGCATCTACACCGAGCTGAAGAATCGGACCACTTCCTTGACCGAGTTTTTGTTCTAGTGCATCATTCGAGCTTAGGCCAGCGTACGTGCCTGTGAGCGTGTTAATGTGCGTGCCGCAAATACGCGAACCTTCACAATCCGCATCGTCACAATCCACGTCACTGTCACTATCGTCATCAATACTGTTGAAACAGATCTCCGTGCTCGCAGATTCCAAGCAGAAGTTCCAGAGCGTGTTCCAGCTCCAGCCAGCAGTCGTACATGCTGAAGATGTGAGGCAGTCGCTTGGCACATCTGCACAGCCCTGCGGCAAGTCATTCACATCACACCATCCTGCTGGATTGAATGTGTCATTGTACCATTCACAACCACCGTACTCTTGGCCGCCGTTTGCAATGCTGCCGTCACACTGTTGTTCTGTGAAGCAATTGAAACAATCAACATCACAATCACCAGATGAGAATGCGAACGCGTTAAACTGCTCATTACAGAGGCCAACCGTGCCATCAGGTTGCGTGATATCACCAATCCACTCACAGTAGCCAACGCCGTTGTTTTCGTTATCTTCACAGGAAGTCTGATTCAAGAGTGTAAAGCACGAGGTTCCAGAGCTGAAGCTCGAGAAGTCAGGGTCACAAATACCATCTCCGCCACCGAAATCGGTCCAGACGCACGAGAAGCTACTATTCCCCTCGCACGTTGATTGGTTCGTGTGATCGAACTGGAAGCACGCTCCTGCATCCTCGTCAGGGCCCGTCACAAGGAAAAGATCGAGCGTCCCTCCGAGGTCAGTGAGTAAATCGATAGGGTTCGTTGTTGCTTCTGTTGTGTTGAATGTGTTCGTCTCGAAGTTTAACTGGATCGTTTGTCCTGGGAATGCAAGTGTCTTGTTGACGATGATTGCAATACCTCTATCTTCGTTCGCTGTTGCGGAACAATTATAGTGGACCCACGTGCCGTTTGCAGAGACAGTATCGTTCGCGGCGAAGGAAATACCGTTTCCATCCTCTCCTGTGTAATTTGCGAAGAGAGTTGTGTTATCATCAGGGAAGAACCAGATTTGATAGTCTGCGCCAGGATAGCAACTCTCACTCATTCCACAGCCGGTTGATTGGTTATCATCAATGTCGAACTCGATAACGAACCCTGTGTACCTGTCAACGCCATCACAGATACTTACGTTGGTGTTGTTCTTGCTGTACGCTCCGAGGATGTACCAGCCCATGTAATCATCGAATTCGTCAACAAAGACCGCGCCGAGGTCATACGAAACAACCCCGTTGCCACTACAGCCATCCCCGCCGTTTTGATCTTTTGCGCTACAGCAGTTCTCACCCGGCGTTTCGTAATTACTTGAGTACTGCGGGTCTCGATAGCAACCGTCGCCACGAGCGACGTAAGGAATGCCGAAGGAAAAGTCGGCAAAGTCATCGAGGAAGAACGTTGCTGGTTGAGCGTTGCTCCAGAGCGGTGTATAATTGTCTCCACCCATAGCTGAAACGATATCCACGCTTACAGCACTTGCATCAATAAACTCATTTGCTGTGTCGAAAACAGTTGCGTTGTTCGTGGTGTTCACTGTAAGAGCTGCAGTGAAGTTTATTTCTACGAAGAACGACATGCTTGGCGTGAGGTTAAAGATCCATGTGATGTTTCCTGTCGTTTCGTTCAACGCATCTGGTCCGATAGACGTGTTTGAAAAGTTGATTTCTGTTGAATTGTATAGGTCAGTAAGCGTGTAGTTTGTGAAATTGACGTTACCAAGGTTCGTGATATTGATCGTCATCTGGATGATATCACCAACGCCGACGCTCGCGTTCAGTGTTGTTTTCACAACCGAGAGTGCGTCGCTGAAGATCTCAAGTGTTTCGTTCGCTTCACCGATATCATCATCTGACGAGTTAATCGCTTCGAGAAAGTTTAGCGTTGTGCCGAAGCCAATTGTCGTAAAGTTCACTTGGATGACAAATGATTCATTCACTGTAAGGTTCATTGACCACTCAATTTCACCAAGGCCATAGTCTACCATATCTGGCGTGACGTTTGCACCTGTGAAGTTAATGAATGTTATGTTAAAATCATCGAGCACAGTGAGGTTTGTGAGATTCTCATCTCCAGTATTTGTTACATTAAGAATGAAGAATGCTTCGTCACCGACGAACACAGAGCTATTCAGACCTGATTTCTCGACAGAAACATTCTGCACAGCGAGCACATTCACTGCACATAAGACGAATAGAACGACAATCGCTAGTTTTTTCACCGGTTACCCACACCCTCTCGAACAGATACCGGTGAGAACGCTTTAAAAATGTAACGTATGTATTAGTAACGCACGTCCACGTCTTCTCCTTCGTGGATTTTTTGTAAGAGCGCATATGCTGCAAATGCTGCGATCGCGCCTTCAGACGCGCCCGTGAGGGCCTGCTTGTACTCTTTGTTGCCGACGTCACCTGCAGCATAGACTCCTCTGAGGTTCGTCTCAGAGTTCTCGTTGATAATGATCTCTTTTCGCTCGTTGAGTGTAACGCCCATCTTCTCTGCGAGTTCTGATTGGATGATTTGGCCGATTTCGATAAAGACGCCCTCTACCGGGAGTTCTTTCGAGCCGTTGTACTCTTTTGAGAGGATGATTTTCTCGACGAGGTTTTCTCCGAGGATCTCTTCCACTTCTGTCTCGTAGAGGATTTCTACTTTCTCGTTCTTCTCCAGTCGTTGGAGGTTGATTGGCTCTGCGCGCATTTTGTTCTTTCGTACGATTACGTATACCTTGGAGGCGAATTCAGAAACTAATTGGCCTGCTAATGCTGCAGAGTCGCCCCCGCCAACGATTGCAACGGGGATGTTCTTGTAGAATGCCGCGTCGCACGTTGCACAATAACTGACTCCTTTACCCGAGAGTGCTTCTTCGCCTTTCGCATTGAGTTTTCTATGTTTTGTACCGTTTGTGAAGATGATTGTTTTTCCTTTGTACTCGCCTTTGTCTGTGATGACGTTGTAGATGCACTTCTTTGGGTCATCGTAGTTCTCAGCCTTGACTTCTGTCACCCATTCCGTCTTTGTGGGGACGTCAAGATTGTCCATGTGCTCCTTGAATTTTAACATTAAATCAATGCCTGTGATACTCTTGTACCCTGGATAATTCTCCACGTTGTGGGATTCGTTGAGAAGACCGCCAACTTCCTTGCCGATGACGAGCACTTTCAGGTTGAATCGTGCTGCGTAGATAGCTGCAGCCATGCCTGCAGAGCCTGCACCTATTATTATTGTATCCCAGACCTCGTCCATGAAGAACGTTGTTTTGAAGTGCTTCTTAAAGGTTATGCTAGATCTCGGAAGACCTCGAAGAGATGTGTTCTTGTCTCATATGCAGTATTAATTGCCGTTATCATCGTTCCCATAGATGCTCGCACACCATTCTCTTCGACATGTTGTTGCATAAAATCGTAGAATGTCAGTGCTGCTCTCTCAGAAGCAGTACTGTCTCCTTTGAGCAGCTCCGTCCGCAGTGCTTCAGAAAATAAGTCTCTGTCGCCAAAAACGTTGTATGCGAGTGCTTCCTCTCCAGCAGGGATATCTAGTTTCCCCTCCTCTTGGACTATTGCTTGTATTTCTTCTTTGCGTTTCTTGAAAGCAGGGATTATTTTATCGAGATCTTGATCAGCGAGCTCCAGGGCCCTTTGTACACTTGGACTTTTATACCAGTTTCTCATCTGCGCATTCGATGCCTCAGCGTTGTATGAATGTACCGCTCCTGCCAGTGCTTCTTGTTCTCTATGGAGACGCCGTATTTCCTCTCGAATGACGCAAGTTCCTATATCTGCGTGAACGAGTTCGTGACGAAGAATTCCAGGGATATCAAGCACCATTCCACGATCTTGCAATTTTTCAGCTCCTTGACGATTAAAAGATAGCATAGCACATGAGAACGCATCGATGTAAATTTTATCGCAGTCAAACCTGTACATTCCTCCGTTTCCAGATCTACACTCCAATGTTCTTTGTCGTAACTCTCTTGATTTCTTTATCATTACTTGCAAATTCTGTTTCTTCGATGCGCGAAGAATCTTTGACACAGTTTGACCCACATATTTTGATAATTGTGCATTTGATGTGAAACCAAATGTTGCTTCTCGTTCCTCAAGAATTTTACGTGGTAACTTAACACCTCGAACAACTTCTAGTTCTGGATGGCCAAGTGTAATGGAAATAGAATCCCTGTGATAATCGTGTTGAATTGCATTCACAATTCCTTGCACAACTTTTTTTGTTACCCGAGGTCCTTCATAGTGTACACGCATGCAAGCGTGAGTCATCTCACCTTTAAAAAGAATACTTCGTTGACCACTAAAAAATAAGAAAAAAAGAAGTTAAATGCCTTCTAAATCAGCGCCGAGATCATCAAGATCACCGAAGTCGACATCAGCTTCGAGCTCATCGAGCCCGCTCAAATCTCCCTCAAGTGCATCTAATTCGTCGTCACTGACATCCGCGTCTGGAACTTCCGGAGCTTCTGGCTCAGGAGCAACAGGCGCTTCAGGCTGTGCTGCATCAGGCGCAGGCTCGACAGGAGCGCATGCCACGAGAAATGCAACCAACACCAACACTGTTGTCGTTTTCATGGGGAAAACCACGAGGAACCGAGTATATAAATGACTCGGTTGCCTCTTGTGTTGGTTTATACGTCCTCTGCTGCGTCTGCAGCGACTGGTTCAGGAGTAGCTCCATCACCTCGGACATTGTTTTTCAGGTTGTGGATCTCTCGCAAGATCTCTTTTGCAAGGGAAACCGCTTCTCTGAAGAGTTCTCGTTGGCCTTCTTCTGCGTCAGCAATGTCGTCCAAGATGTAGCCGAACTCGTCTAAGAGTGCGTCCAAGCTGGAGACGTCAGCGCCAGCATCATCTAATCTGTCGCGTGCGTTCCAGAACTTCTCTTCTGCGTTCTCAAGTCGCTGTGCGAGTTTGCCCACTTTATCAGCAACGACATGGTGCTTTGCTTTCTTGGTCCAGTCTTTGACTTGGGACCATGCGTCTCTGAGTTCAGCTGCTACTGCCTTCACATCTTCTGAGCTTGGCTCGTCACCGAGTGCTTCAGCCTTCGCTTTCGCATCCTCTACTTGGCTTCTGGCGTCAGCAATTTTCGCGAGCATGTCTGCTAAGCGCTCTTCGTTCTCAACATTGCTTTCCACGTAGTTTTGGATTCTGTCGAGCTGTCCTAAGAGTGTATCAGCAGCTTGCACGAGGTGCCTGCCTGCGTTTGCCCTGTAGTCCTTGCGGAGGTCATCACATTCTGTAGAGTCGTCTCCTTTGCACTCGTTAAATCGTTCTCGAGCGTTGCGGAACTTCTCCTTCGTGTCTTGGTACCTGTCACGAGCGTTCTTGTACTTCTCATGCACATTCTGTGCTCGGTCACGTGCCATCTTCATCCTGTCACGAACGCCTGGCTTGTCGCCATCACGGCCATTGTTCCACTTGCGCTTCTCGACCTCGCCTGTTTCTGGGTTCACTCTGCCAGCTCTGCCACGCTTGATGACATTGCCATCAGCATCAACGCGGCCTTGCCGCTCTCTGCCCTTGAGCACGTTCCCATCTGCATCACGCTTCACGTGCCTGTCACGGCCACCCATCAAGTCGCCATCAGCATCTCTGTGTCGGACCTTCGTGCCTGTGTGCACGTTCCCGTCAGCATCTTTGTGCTGCACTCGCTTGATCGTGTGGGTGTTTCCGTCATCATCAGTCACACGCTTGGCGCGCGCACGTGTATTCTCGTTGCTCTTGTGTCGTGTTGTGGTGCCGTCCTCCGCGTGTCGCGTCGTGTCACCATCACTATCCATTGCTGTATCATCTACTGCTGCGCTCGCGCCGAGTGATTCGGCGAACGATCCCATTGGGAGCGTTACCATGAGTATCGCAAGCAACAGTGCTATTGGTTTTGTATTCATATTGTGTCCTCCATTATTATGAAAGCCGTGCGGGCGGTGTTTGGGGGGATACCCAATGGGGATGTAACCCGCTGGCTCAAGAAGGTTCGAGCAAATTTTCCTTATAAACATACTTTCTTTTGTTTCTTTAGGAAGCTTTAGGACTGTTTAGGACTCTTTACGACCCTTTATACGGGCAACATTTTAATAGTACAGGCCGTATGGATGGTTTCATGCGAGTATTGGTACTGTTTTTGTTGTTGCTGCCTGGCGTTCTGGGAGCGAGTATCTCTGGGAGTGTGTATGATCTTTCTTTAGATACGGTGAACACCGCTGTGGTGACGATTGATACGACGCCGGAGCAGCGAGTTGTTGCGAAGGATGGAACGTACTCTTTCGAGGTTCCTGCCGGGAGCTATACGTTAGTTGCGAATGCTGTTGTTGATGATGAAGCGTGGGTTGTTCGTGAGGAGCTGACTGTTTCCTCGGAGGGTGCGTATACGTTAGATCTTATTTTAGAGCCTGATTTCGAGATTGATTTATCGCTTGGGGAGGCGCCTGTCGTTGATATTCCTGAAGAATCGGATGCGAAGTATATTGTGTTATTAGTAATTGCGCTCTTGGCGATTGTTGCTGTTGTTGTGTACTATATGCGTAAACTTCCATCACAAGGAGATGATGAAGAATTGTTAGTGGATGAGTACAAAGAACAGGTGTTGCGAGTGTTGAAGCAGCACAAAGGGCGGATAACGCAACGTGAGTTGCGGAAATCCCTGCCGTTTTCTGAAGCGAAAGTTTCTTTGGTTGTGACTGAGTTAGAAGCTGATGGTATCGTGAAGAAGATTAAGAAAGGACGCGGGAATGTGATTGTGAAGGTGTGATTATTGTAATACTTCAGGGACTGTGAGAGCGTCTTTAGGAATAGGAGTCAATGCATTTCTCCATGAACAAGTAGGAAGATCTACTATTGCGGCATAGTTTCTCTCTAATATGTTTCTAAAACCTCCATTGTAAGGGCCAAAATCTGATTCTAAATGACGAACCGAGCTAACGTCTACACCATTTTCTGCAAGTAACGCATTTAGTTGTGTGAAAGAACAACTACTTTGTATTCCACCTGTAGACGGTCGCAGAATTCCCATTCTCCCATCAGTTCTTGCTTGCTCAATTGCGTGATTTACGAGCGCGTTAATTTCTTGTGCAGATTGGTAATTTGAGCTATCCTCTAGATCGAAGGTGTCTCTAAAATCGCCACTTACAGGGAATCCATCATCTGCTGTTTCAAGTGCCGCTTCAGCACATCCAAAGTAGAAGAGTGGTTCTCCCTGAAGATCTGAATGATTGAGAGATCCTGCTTTCAGTCTCCAAAGCATTGAACTGTAACTGTTAAATAAGCTCTTTCTCTCTGTTGGTGTACCATTAAACTGATGTGTTGAAGTTACCACGTAACCAGGAGAGTCTTCTTCGAGTTTCTTATCAGATCCATAATGAGTTCTTAGATTGAGAGGTTCCCACCACGTTCCTTCTACATCAATCAATCCCATTCTTGCCATATCGATAAATACATGTTGCCCAGGATGTAATTGTGATGGGAACTCCGCCAGCGTATCTTGAACAGGTGCACCAGGTGCAAGTTGCAACATGTAGCCACCCACCTCATTACGCCCCACGATTGCTTCTGATCGATGAACACCTCCAACGATTGTTGGACTGAACGTGAGTTGTTCTAGCCCCCTGTATTCTGGTGTGTTGCTCAATACACCCCATAATTTTTGAAGTTGAAAAAAATCTTGTTTCGTAGCTTGTGTAGAACCCACAAACTTCATTGTACTATGAAGTCGCGTTACTGCTGCTTCCCTGCTTTGCGGCTCAGGCATCATACGAGAATTTATGTATTGTTTAAAAAAGCTTCTATTTTAACTCCTTGAAAGTGATTATCCTTTAATAACCCCAATAGGCACTAATCGAGCAACTTTCCGCGCAATACCTGCTGAGTCAGACACTGCAATCACTTCATCCACATCCTTGTACGCGCCCGGCGCCTCTTCAGAAATACCCTTTAATGTTGCAGCTTTAATCTGAATGCCCTTCTTCGCAAGATCTGCTCGTACATCATCAGCGGGAAAATCCTTCTTCGCCTTCATACGAGACATCATCCTGCCAGCACCATGCGCAGTACTCCCAAAAGACTGTTCTAATGAGCCTTTCTCACCTACCAATACCCAGGAGGACGTACCCATGCTCCCAGGAATAAGAACAGGTTGTCCAATCGCACGATACGCCTCGGGAATATCCTCAGAGCCAGCAGGAAATGCCCGAGTCGCTCCCTTACGATGCACCATCAACTCTTTCTGCTCACCGTTCACGACATGCGTCTCTCGCTTCGCGATATTGTGGCAGACGTCGTAGACTGTTTCTACAGAACAATCCGGAAAGAGTTCAATGAATGCTTGTCGGACATTATGACCGAGAATATGGCGATTACAGAACGCAAAGTTTGCTGCAGCGTTCATCGCACCCCAGAATTTCTTCGCGAGTTCGGATTTAAGCGGAGCGTAAATGAGGTTTTTATCTGGTAGTGATGCAACGATGTTCGGGTATGCATCTTCAATCATACGAATGTAATCAGAGCAAACTTGATGTCCAAAGCCTCTCGAGCCGCAGTGAATCATGACAACAACGTTTCCTTTCTGCAAACCAAATTTTTCTGCAACTTCTGAATAAACCTCATCAACAACTTGTAATTCAACAAAGTGATTTCCAGCACCAACAGTGCCAAGCTGCCTCTTTCCTCGGTGTAAGGCACGATCAGGAACATGTTTTGGATCCGCCTCCGGTAAGCAACCGCCTGCTTCGCAATGCTCTAGATCATCTTTACTTCCATATCCATTTGCAACTGCCCATTTTGCTCCTTGTACCATAACTTCTTTCATTTCATCGGGAGTGATACGTACGCCATCAACACCAACACCAACAGGGCATGCTTTGTAGATTTTCTCCAGTAATTCGCTTTTTTTTCCTTCTACTTGTTCTTTTGTGAGGTTCGTTGTAAGTAATCTGACCCCGCAATTTTGATCAAATCCAATACCGCCCGGAGATATAATGCCTTCTTCCATGTCAAACGCAGCAACACCGCCGATGCAATAACCATATCCTTGATGAGCATCGCTCATGACGATAGATTCACCGACAATTCCAGGCATTGATGCTACATTACATGCTTGTTGTAGTGAAGAATCTTGCTGCATTTTCTTGACAAGGTTTTCATCAGCGAAGATTTTCACAGGTACATTCATCTTTCCAGTTGGTTCAATCTTATACACGAAGTCATTAACCTTTACGACATCGAGGACTGGTTTTTCATTCATTTTCTTTACGATTTCTCATCCATTTAAATACCCTTCGAGAGCCACTGGACATGCACACGCAATCATTAAATACCAGGAAAGAATCACCATCATAACGGGTAAAATCCGACAGATTAGTGTACCTGGAGGTGCACGACAAACAATATCTGTCGGTTCCGTACCTCTACTTATACACGTGATTGATATTCGTTATATTCTCTATTCGCGTAAAGTATGAATCATCGCTATTTTCAAACTTCTGAAATACAGACCATGCAACAAAATCAGCCATTTGCAAGCCTGGCCAGCCATGCGACCAACTGTGGTGAACAGCAATGCGTGCATTCCATTTTCTCTCTTTGATTTTCTTCTTCAGATACTGATTAAAATCACGTTGCAATGCTTGCTTTCCTTGCGATCTGTCAATTCGAATAACAAGTGATTTGGAATCAACACTCATTGTAGAAGCAAGCACACCACAAACATAATTATACAGTTTATGCTTATTGTTCTTTAGATATGTGCTATACAATTTCTTCTTATGCAAGACTATTGCATGGCAATGAACGTCATCCATGCATGCAATGCTCTCAAGGACGTAGTTCCGTAGGTCTTTCTTTGATTTGTTCGCCTTGAGTTCTTGGGCTCCTCGAAGAACTTTTTTGAATTTATTTCTTCGTGCATTCTTTACAAAGCGCTCGAAAAGTGTGACATTCTCTGTCCAGATTGCACCTATAACGAAATAATCGCTGCCGCGTTCGCCAAGATCTCCACTCTCATCAATGAACACATATCTTTCCGGCATTATCTGAGAATACTATTGCCTCTTAAATACTCTACGTGCACATGACCAGTGGCTTAAATATCCACAACAACCTGCAACATCCATTGTCCATCTTGTTGCGTAATTTCCATCTCCGAATACGTCACCGCCTTAAGATTCCCACCAACTTTCTTCACATCATCACCCCTGAGTGCGGCAGTTAATGTATTTCCTTCTATCCGCACGTCCGCTTCAGCTGGCACAAAGTGTTCTGTGTCCATTAAGAATAATATCTGATCGAGAAAATCGAATAATAATTTCTTATTATCGTCTGCTGTCACAGTAACAGGAAATTCTCTGTCTTTTGCGAGCTTCTCTGGATCTGTAATAATCGCAGTCATCCCTTTGACTGCATTGGCGAAGGCCGCTTCTTTGTTTTTCCCATACGCTCGGAACTTTGCATCCGCTGTGTGCTCTAACAACTCGTAGTTCATAACTGTGAGCAATCTCCAGGTGTTTAAATACATTCAGGAATTGATGTATTCAGGGAGTGTTGTGATTGTTCTCGCTCTTTGCTTCCAGAAATCTTGTATCTTATTCCAAGTCGTGTATTGCTTACTTGGAAGCTCGCTAAATATCCGAGAGTCGCAATCATTTGCAAAACCAAACAATGTATCCCACGTTACGACATCATCATCGCTGCGCACTTGGAACCTGTGCACAGTGCTTGGGGAAAAGCCCGACCTAGGTTCCACATCGTCACCTTTTTTTGCTCGGTATGCGGCAACTGAAAAATTTGGATAGTGTAACTCTCTGCCCATCCCACGTTGGTTTCCTTTACAGATTGTGTGGTGCACTCTCCGCAATGCGCCTCTTGGCAGTTCTGTTGCGAATGCGACTTCGAGCTCCTCTTCACCCCTGAAACATGCGAGCACGTACGGTGTATTCTCAAACGACATGTCAAAGAGTGCTGCCATCGCTTTTTGTTCTCCAATCGCGAGTACAATGCCGGAATCGCTGACGTGAGGTATTTCTGCCAGATCTGCGAGTTGCATGACATTCCTTCTGTGTGCTCTCATAAATACATTTCGCCTACCTTTTTAAACCAAGAGAGGATCCGAGCAGTATGCGACTCGGATTCGTCGAAGTGAAGTACAAGCGACCTGTGACCGTGCCAGATAAGTTCACAGATCAGCTGCCGAAAAAAGTTATCCTCTTCCTGAACGTACAGTATCACAACCAGTATGAAAACATCAAGAAACAGCTAGAAACTGCTGGGAAGGATGTTGTGAGCGTTCGACCAAAGCACGCGTGGTATGATGGACAAATTCTCGGCTGCTCAACAGAAGAATGGGACAAAGGACAAGACGCGTTCGTCTACATCGGGGATGGCCTCTTCCATCCAAAGGCGATTCTCTTCAACAACACACAGCCAGTGTACATGTACGATCCGAAAACGGACAAGATCAAAGTATTAGAACAGAAACACTTAGAGCAGATCAACAAGCAGCGGAAAGGTGCACTGGCAAGCTTCTACGCGAGCACGAACATTGGCGTCTTAATCACCACAAAGTATGGACAGATGCGAATCCGAGATTCTCTCAAACTCCAGGAGCGTTTTCCCGAGAAAACATTCTATTTTCTTATTGCAGATGTGATTGACTTCAGTAAATTAGAAGATTTTCCGTTCCTTGAGTGTTTTGTCAACACCGCATGTCCGAGAATCATGGATGATAATCAGAAGGTGCCTCGGCCGTTGACGAATATTGGCGATCTTGGCGTGGAGTGGTAATGTATTTATAGTGCGAGAGTGTTTTAGTTTTATGGATGCTTGTACACACGACGGCGAGTTTGCTCAACGAACGAACAAAATTCTCAATGACTACGAACACGAGAAAGGAACATACGTAACACTGGACGAGAAAGAATTTCTTAAAGAGCTTGACACGTGGTAGATGGCAACCATAGACGAACTCTACACCCTCTGTAAACGAGATCCGAATAGATACCCTTCGACACAATATCATGCTGCGGATTTCACTCTTGATGAAGAAGTCTGTCTGTTCTTACTCAAAAAACGTCCCCGCATCCCTGTTGTGCAAGGAATTGTTACTGCAACTGACGCGATAGAAAGAAAACGTGGGCGTTCCGGTGGTGAAGAGCAGCGTGCGTTGCAACTCACTGCAACTCGCATTGGCACGCTCACAATACAAGGCATATCATTTCAGGCACCGAAAGTAAAGAACAGAATTATCGGCTACCATAGAATTGGATATAAAAAAGAAAAAAATTACTCGTCGCCGAGGAACTTCGCTAACAACATTGTCAAGACGATGACGACAAAGGTTGTCACGAGTGCTGCGATGGTCAAGCCCACTGAGCTGCCGTCAGACTCCATGACTGGTGCGAGCCACGCACTGATCGCATCTTTCCAGACTAAACCAGCTACGAAAGCGAATGCTGCTGTCATTAATGTTAGCGTTTGTTTCTTCATTTCTCCCATCATTAATATCTACCCCCTGGTGATAGAACCCTCCTCTCATTTAAAAAGTCTTACTTTTTTCCGATCTGGACGAGCTCTGAGCGAAAATCGTTCAATGATTTCTGTCCGAAACACTCATTGTAGAAGTCACACTGTCCTGTGCTCCACTTGCACAAATAACTCGGCTTTTTCGGGTAGTCGTCAATTTCTCGACTTCTCGTGCCATCGTGCACTGCAGCAACCTCTTCTTTTGCACGTGAGGCCATGAGTGGCGTCATGGGAATCCTGAGTTCCCGTCCATGTTTCAAGAAGAAAATCCCCACATCATCGGGGAGTTTCGCGAGTTCTTCGTACAGCATACCGTAAATACTGAGTTGTAGCCTGTAATCATCTGTGATCTCTGCTTTCTTGCTCGTCTTGTAGTCGAGGATTAATATCTTGCTCCCTTCTTGTTGGATCGCGTCAGCGTAGCCCATCACGCCATGGTGATCGCTCTGGAGCCTCACTTCCCGTTCAGGTTGTTCGGATGCAAACGCTTCCTTGAGTGGTTTCCCTGTGAGTTTGAGTCGATCGACAAGGTAGTGGAAGAAGTTGTGCATCATCGTCTGTGTTTCGGCTCTGTATTGCGCAAGCTCTTCGGCAGACATGTTAAGTTCTGCGAACTGCTCGGCTGCTGCATCCCATTCTTTCTTGAACATCTCCTGGATGATAACTTTGAGCGTGATGAGAAATTGTGACTCAGGGATATGATTCAAGTTCACTGCGTAAATATCTTCCATCACCTGGTGTGCGATACTCCCGCGAACAAGATGAATTGAGGGACTTGTCGGGAGTTTCTTGATATACCTATAGTAGTACTTTCTCGGGCACTGCTTGTACAGCAGTATAGAAGATGGGGATTGCGTCCTGCTGCGTATCTTTGCTGTCGGGGTGAGTTCCACGAAACATTGAAGATGCTACTCCTTTAAATGCGTTTGGCGTGCGTGACCAGTGGCTAGAATATGTACGATGGAGGCTTGATTTTTAGAAGTGTAGCGTGAAACGCACTTTTTGGGCTTCCTTTTCGTGGTACTCTGCCTATGACCTCCCTGCCGTAGGTAATCTGGTCTCCGTGCTCCATCCATAAAGCGTATTCACCTCTTGGTTTGACGCATCTAATCGTGACTCTATCTCCTTCGCTCAGCTGCGCTGACCACTTCATGAATGGTGATACGTCTCGCACGCTCGTGCTTGCGAGGAGGCATCCTGGAATATCGACAAGGCGTTCGTAGATTGCTGCGTCTCGCACATACGCAAGCGAGCTCTTGGAAATGTTGTCCTTAATAGGTCCTGTCTTCACGCTGAGCTCTACTGTTGGTGGGCGATCTGCGCCAGTCACTGTCTGATGCACTGTATCCTCAAGTGCACTCTTTGGTTCTCCGAACAGTTTCAGCAGAGCAGCGAGCGCTACGTGTAGTTTCAGTGAATCAGTCATAGCGTAGTAAGAAAAAAAGAGTTTATTAACATTTGTCACAATATCAGTCATTCGGTAAAAAAGCGACAAATTTTAGTCATTTTCTCAGTGTACAAGAAGCTATTTAAATACTCATGGGAACGAGCGAGTATGTCCTTCATCTCACGTTTATTGCGCGATGACGTTGCTGTGAGCAAGGAACTCGCCACAGACGCGCACCAGTTAACTGATGAACTTCAACGATTCTTCGACTCGTACAGTGTGAAGCAGAAGATTCTCCGCGCGATCACGCATGGTGAAGCGGTGTACGGACACTTGTACAACTTGCAACAAGCGCTCAAAGATGAACTCCTCCTCATTGAGGAAGGCGAGCAGAACGAGAAAGAGATTATCGCAGATCTCAAATTCATGTCGCGAGAAGCGTACGTGAAACGCGTGGACGCGTTGGAAAACGAACTCACACATATTACATCAAAAGACACGTACACTGCACACCTCTTAGGAGAACTACACGACATTCTCTTAGCAGAAGCGCGGAAAACCAAGCGGTTACTCAACGGAGATATGAACCCTGGCGTGATCCAAACATTATCCGACCTCTTATTCTTAGAAAAACATCTTGTGGAGAAGCTCTGCAACCTTGAAGACTTCGCACCCTTATTCGAAGGCTTACAACTCGGTGCAGCACGACGAAGGGACGTGCAGCACTACGAAAAACGTTTGGAACGACAAATTACAGCTCGAATGCAAAACATCGAGCTCGTTGATGGCAAAGCAGTGAGCACTGATGATCACTACCTCTCGAAATTGACTGCACGTATCTTCAATAAATTAGAAAAAATGATTGTCCGCGCTGTCGCTGAACGCGTACTCCTTGAACACAGAGAAGTTGACAAAGAATATGTGCGAAGCTCATACTTCGATCAGTTCGTGCAACAAGAAATACATATGGATAAGAATACTGGAAAGCTTGTCCCGTCTGCGAGAACAACAAGTATGTTCATCGAACAATTCCGAAAGATGTACACAGAGGTGACACAATCCGCGGCGTCCACCTAGGCCTTGGTGATGGGTACGAGGAGGCACTTTCGTACGCGAAAGACCTTGGTTGTACAACCGTGCAAATTTTTACGCACAGTCCTCGCATGTTCAAGTTCAAGCCGTTGGATGAACCAAGACAAAAAGTCTTACGTGATGGGTGGAAGGAGCAGGGCATTCATCCTGTGGTGAGTCATGCAAGTTATTTGATTAATGTCGGCTCTTCCGATAACAAAAAGTTTCATGGTGCACTCAATATCTTGAAGAACGAGCTAATTTATGCGAAGGCGTTCGGCTGCCAGTATGTCGTCTTGCATACAGGAAAGCACGTTGGCAGTACGTATGAAGCAAGTCTCAAACAAATTACAAAAGCGATTGAAAAACTAGAGGAAACGCTTGCAGAAACTGGTGTGATGTTATTGTTTGAAGTTGCTTCCGGCCAAGGCACGGAGATTGGGAGGATGTTTGAAGAACTGGAAGAGTTATTTTCGTTGATTCCAAAGAAGTTGCACAAGCACCTTGGTGTATGCTTGGACACCTGTCACATGTGGGCGGCAGGACACGATCTCAATGATCCTGATGCTGTGATTAAAAACTTAGATGCGACTGTTGGAATAGACCGCGTGAAAGTTGTGCATGTGAACGATAGTAAATTTGAACGTGGTGAGCGAAAAGATCGGCACGAACACCTTGGGATGGGGACGATCGGGAAAGAAATATTGAAGAACTTCTTGAACCATCCAAAGATCAAAGGATTGCCAATGATTCTCGAGACGCCAATTGATGAACGTGGCGAGCAGAAAGATGATATGAAGGTTTTGCAGAGTTTCTTTGAATAGATTTATAGGTGAATAGCGAACTCTCTTTCAAATGAAACGAGAGTGTATCGCACTTGCATTGCTAGCTACACTCTCTATTCCGTCTTACATAGGTATGAAGCAATTTCCTGTACACACACACCGTATTTCACGTGGCGATCATGCTGCGATCTACAAGACGAACATCTTTGGCGAAATAACCATGTTTACGTTTGGAAGTAACCATCACGATCCCTCACTCTTTCGAACATGTGACCAAATGAAAACTGACCATGTGGTCTTTGTGCAAATGTACTATGCTGATCGTGAAGGAAAGTATGCACTTTCTCCGAGTAGCACAGCAAATATTGCACGATGTCGTTCACTTGAAGATACAACACGTTTACTGTTACAAGAACCACGGCGCAAGCGCCAAAAGTAATCCAACGACAACGAAGCCGATACTCACGTACTTAATCATGTTATCCGTTGCTTCTCCCGTCGCGACGAACAACAAACGAAGATGATTCTGCGTCAGAAGTAAGCCGAAGCCAGCAATACAAAAAAGTAACATACAGTACGTGAAGATCGTACCAATAGTTCCTTCTCCAGATCCGAGCCACCACACAACGAGCGTCGCGAGCAACAAGCATCCACCGATGATTCGTAAGTTCCGTTCGTAGACGAACTGGCGTTCCATCCACTCCACCCACGCACGCGGCGCGTCAATCCCACGAACGCGATACGCGATCAACACCAACCCAGAGACAAAGACCGCCCAGCCAGCAATACCAGCAGGGAGGTGTACCATTATTTCACCATCTTCACGAAGTATTCGTGCACGTGTTTTTCATCGCAAATTTCAGGGTGGAATGTTGTCACGAGTATACTGTCTTGCTGAATAACTACAGGGTTGTCTTTGAACGTTGCGAGCACCTTCGCTTTTGTCTTCTTGATAATTGGTGCTCTGATGAACGCGCCATGGACGACACCAATGTTTTCGATGGAGATATCCTCGTTAAAACTCTCGTACTGTCTGCCGTACGCGTTTCGCTCGATCGTCATATCCACAAGTCTGAGCCACTTTTCCCCGCCGATCACTTTGTTTGCAAGTAGAATAGCACCCGCGCATGTCGCAAAGATCGGCATGCCCTTTTTCGCGCGCTTGAAGATCGCGTTCGCTAAGCCAGTTTCTTCGAGGAGCATGCCTTGGACTGTGGACTCGCCACCTGGCATGATGAGTCCTTTGACCTTCTCTAAGTCTTCTGGCGTTTTCACAAGCATATTGTTTGCATGCAGACTATCGAGGACTTCTTTGTGCTCGTCGTAATCTCCTTGGAGTGCGAGTATGCCTATCATCGTTCTTGCATCTTGATTTCTAATCCTGGGATTTCCAGGCCTTTCATTGGTTCTTTGAGCCCAGCGGAGATTGCCGCGAGCTTCTCTGGGTTATTGTAATAGAGCACTGCATGCACGATCGCTGTTGCCATTTTTTCTGGGTGCTGTGATTTGAAAATACCACTTCCCACGAAGACGCCATCACAGCCGAGCTGCATCATTAATGCGGCGTCAGCAGGTGTTGCAATACCACCTGCAGCGAAGTTCACTGCAGGGAGGCGGCCGAGTTTTTGTGTTTTCTCAAGAAGCTGCACTGGCACCTTGTATTCCTTCGCGAGTTTTTCGAGCTGTGCCTTACTCATGTGGACGACTTTGTCTATGTCAGCGTTCATCGTTTTCATGTGTCGGACCGCTTCTACCACGTTGCCAGTGCCCGCTTCTCCTTTCGTGCGGATCATTGCAGCGCCTTCGTTGATTCTTCTGAGTGCTTCTCCGAGGTCTCGTGCGCCACACACGAATGGGACGGTGAACTGCGTCTTGTCAACGTGCGCGTGCTCGTCTGCTGGCGTTAAGACTTCTGATTCGTCGACAAAGTCCACTTTCAACGCTTCGAGAATCTGCGCTTCGACATGGTGCCCAATACGGGATTTTGCCATGACAGGAATGGACACTGTTTCCATGATCTGGGTGATCATTTCCGGGTCGCTCATTCTTGCGACACCACCGTGTGCTCTGATATCTGAAGGCACACGTTCGAGGGCCATGACCGCGACTGCGCCAGCTTTCTCTGCAACTTTTGCTTGATCTGCTGTGACAACGTCCATGATGACGCCGTGTTTGAGCATCTTTGCGAGTCCTTCTTTCACCACCATGGGCGTGAGTGAATTCGCTCTAGTTATAAATGTTCTCCACTGGTCACGTGGGCGTAAGCTATATAAATAAGTTAATATTGCAGTATCTTATGGAAATATTTATATATAAAGAAGATATCTCTAGGTGGTAAAGATATCAATAGACCTTCCGACCGACATGTACTGGAGAGGAAAGCTCCTCGTATTCACATACCATTTCGCAAAAGAGCTGCAAGAACTCGATGCACACGTGGAGCTCATCACCGATATCTTAACATACGGCAACCACACACTCATCTCGAAAAGAAAAAACAAATACAATGTTACATACCCCTATCGAAAAAAATACATCTATCTCTCATATGCCATATACGACAACATCATCTTGATCCACATAAAACCAACGAGGAAAAAATGAAACAATTCATGAAAACATGTTACGAATGTAACATCCCTGTAAAAAAGGCAGTCCACAACGAAGGAGGGGTTGCCCTCAACTGTCTTCTCTGTCCAAAATGTGGTGAAAAATACTTTGTTTCAAGCGAAATCGTCAAATGGGAAATTCTCTCAGGAAAACGAAAAAACATTCGGAAGTTTGGTACGCTTGGAGATTCTACCATTATTCGTCTGCCGCAGAAAATTCTTGAGCAATTTTCTATTACGGCGGGAGACTATGGTTTGTTCGAGAAGCACCAAGACGGTATTTTAGTCAAGCCAGTTCATGCGAAAGAGCTACAGTAACTTTATATACTCCTCCTCGTCAATAACTCTATGGTCTACGCAGAGGCGGCAAAGAAGACTGGTGGTTATATGACGCTCGCTGGCATCTTGTCATTAGGTGTTGTCTCACTCTCAAGTGTGCAAGAAACACCAACTGCGAATGTTGCTGCTGATGCAGGGCTCTCTTCTTCTGGCATGATTATGTTTGCGATTGGCGTGTTTATTGGTGCTTTAGTTATTGGCACATACGTGTACATCGCGAAAGTAGAAGCGAAGCGTAGTTAGCGTTTTTTGTAGCCGAAGAGTTTGTCGTAGTCTTTGTGGCTGAGAATATCGAGGATGAAAACTATGCACGTCATATTTTCTCTTCTTAATGTGTAAACAAGCCTCCAATAGCAAGGCAAAGAGACACGGAACAGATTCGTCACACCTTCTTGTTTGTAGGGCAATGGTATGAGTCTCTTTGCTACTGCATCACCAAAGTGAACGTTCTCTTTGAGGTGTCTTTCAGTTCTCTCAATCGCTTTGTAAATCATGTTGCTTTCTTTTGTACCAGTAACTTCGAGTTTGTCGCACACATTTTCTGCTCTTGTTGAGAGTTCGACATTAGTTGCCATATAGGGAGGAAAGGAGAATTTTTTATAACGATGTCGTCGAAAAAACCGGAAGATTTCCGGATATTAAAGCTTTCTTCCGCCACCCCAGTGCTCTCGGAATTCTTTTGTCATTGGCGTGAGCCACGTGATGCCTTTCACACCTGTAACAATAATGTTCTTCTCTTCTAAATATTCCAGAATCTCCATGAGTGCTGTGTGGTGAACTTGTTTCGGGAGTAATTTCTTGAGTTGTGCAACGGTAACAACACTGTCATCCGCGTTCTTCAACGTGTCTTCTACCATGATGAGCGTTCTCAACGTCGGTCCTTGTTTTAACATAATTCATCACTAATTTGTATTAATTCATAGCAAAGAAGTATGAATTCGTATTTAAATGTTTACTTTCGCAACTTCAGAATCGGCATGTCCATGTTTCTATTCGAACTTTCATGAGTTCCTCCCGAGTTCAAAGATCACGAAATCTTGGATGTTCTTTTTATGTAATGTATACTGTGGAGTAAAGTGTTGTGCTCGGACAGTAAGGCCTCCATCTTGGAACATCCGTTGGTACCATTCCAGTGGCCTGTGTTCTTCGAGGATCTCGTATCCTCCTTCTTTCTTTGTTTTTGCATATTGGTGATTCTCGCAGTATGTGTGCCCTGTTTGTTTTCGAAAGTCGATCTGTGATTCTGGAACATCGAAGATCATTGGGTTACAGAATCCGTTGTAGATTGTTCCTTCTTCTCGTGTCACGCGCCTGAGCTGCTGTACAACGACAGGCACATCTTCATCTGGAATGATACAAAGTACGAGGTTGCAGATAACATCATCAAAGTATTGTTGTGGAATCTCATCTGGTGTGTGATACACGTTTTCGTGTCCGATTTGTTCTCCTGCTAACCTATTCATTTCAGGAGAGATGTCATGCGTGCGCACCTGTGCGCCGCCTCTACGAAGTGCTGTTGCAAGGACTCCAGGGCCTGCGCCGTAGTCAAGCATTCGTCTCCCGCTCACATCCCCTAGAAGCTCTAAGAGTGGTCTATCGTACGATGCCAGCTTGAGGTCTTCTGCTGCGAGTTCTGCTGCAACGCGTCCCCACTGCGAATGATTAGCAATCTCTTTTGGCATCTTAGTTTATGACCATGAAATACGGCATCTCGTAACGTTTGTTTTTTCGTTTCTTTGGTTTCATGGTGTCCCCCGCCATAGGATCACTATTTAGTAATAATTATATAAATATTCACTCTCCTTTTTTGGAGGAGTTATTATATAGCAGCAGATCTTTCTCGACCACATGGACGTGCAAATACTCGAGGACATCGGTCTCACAAACGCGGAAATCAAGACGTACCTCGCACTCCTAGAACTTGGCTCATCAACCGCAGGGCCTATTATTGAAAAAGCAAACTTGCAAAGTTCCGTGGTGCATGCAACCCTGAACAAGCTCACAAGCAAAGGGTTCATCTCGTTCGTCAAAGAAGGGAAGAGAAACCACTACCAAGCGTCCAATCCTGAGCATATCCTTACCTACCTTGATGAAAAAAAAGAACGGTTCAATGAACTGCTACCTGAGCTCCTCATGAAACAACAGCTCGCGAAAGTCAAGCCAGAGGTTGTGACGTTCAAAGGCATCCGTGGCATGCGAGAGATTCTCTATGAACTCTTAGAAGCGGGAGGGAGCGAGCATCACACGTTTGGGAGTGCAGAACAATCATTAATGATGGGTGACGAGTGGTGGGTCGCCTACCACAAGAAGCGAGCTGCGAAGGGCATCAAAGCAAAGCTCTTGTTTAATGAATCCTTACAATTTTGGAAAGCGGAAAAGAAATACCCGAAGTCAGCAGTACGGTACACCTCTGAAGGGTTCGAGCCGCTCACTGAAACAATCATTCGAAATGACAAAATTGGCATTTTATTATGGACAGATACACCTCTTGGCGTGCTCATCCACCAAAAAGAGGCCGCAATCTCCTACGATAACTTCTTCCAACTCCTCTGGAAGGCAGCGAAAGCTTAAAAGATGCTACAGTAAAATATAGAAGATGGACGTTGCAACACGGTGGCGCGAGTTTGTCGCGAAGGCAATCTATCCTGTTGGGCTCGCGAGTCCGCTCTTGACGTTTGTCCAAGCAGGGAAAATCTTTTTGGAAAAAGATGCTGCAGGCGTCTCGCTCTTAGCGTGGGCAGGGTATCTTATCATCGCCTTCTTCTGGTTAAACTACGGCATGCATAATCGATTACGGCCCATGATCCTCGTTGAGTCATTCGCGATCATCGGATATATCTTGATCGTTGTCGGCGCGATTATGTATTAAGAACGCTTAAAAGGGGTTTTGTGTTTCTCGTTGCATGCCTGACGTGCCAAAAGCGATTCGTGAGAAGTATCCGCATCACAGACCTGAGTTTATTATGAAGAAAGAAGCGAAGAATGTGAAGCAAATTGATGCTTCCTATGAGTCTGAGAATGAGTGGTGCCAAGATCCAGTCGGGTATTTCGTTATCAAAGTGTTTTATGATGATGGATACTTTGGCGCACGCTTCCATGAGAATGATGGCACGCCGAAAGTAGATATTATTGGCACTGATGCAGAGGAGATTGTGCAGACGGTCGTGCGCGAGAAGTTAGTGTCAAGCTTGCAGCACGCTGCGTATCTTGGCCATGAACTGCACAAGGCAGAGATTGCTCTTGCGTTTAGGTTAAACTTCGTGCAGGACTCTGATCTGGACTTTGAGAAGAAGACAGAGAAGAAAGAATCGGATAATTTACCGGAATGATACTCTCTGGAAGTTATCCACGGAAGCTTCTTGTGCTTTCATATCTGCTACTTTTCGACTGTACCCTTCGCCCGCTATTGGGTTCAGCACCACTTCTTTCTTGAGTAGTCTGTCCTTGAGTTCATATTTTCCATTAACGTGTGCTTCACCTGCAATGAGCAGTGCCTGCTCTGTTTTTCTCATTCTTCGACACCATGATCGCTCACGTTCTGCTTGCATAACTCCTGCTTCCTCATCCTCGCCCTTATCAAGTACCATCCCTCTAGATTTGTAGCACATGTAATCAATCAGTGGCAGTTTGACTGCGAAAACACGATCGAGTTTGCGTACATGAATTCCTTGTTGTCTCGCAAAACGATCAATTGGACTGAAATCAATGCCTTCAGTGAACAGGCGCGCATACGAATCAACGAGTGCGTACTGCTTTTGATATGTTTCTGCAGCAAGTGCAAGTTTTGTGGATGCAAGCTCAAGCTCAGCGTCGTCTGCACCTTTGAGATCGTTTATCTCATCAACTGCTTCAAGCAGATCTAAACGAAATTGCAACCACACATCATTGTTAGGATCTGCAAATATTGCTGGATCTGCTTGCTTATAGAGCATATGGAACCTATCACGTAATTGAAATACACGATTAGGGTACCATGGCACTCCACGTACAGCCCTTCGAATCACTCCATGAATTGTTACTAGTGGATGGCACTCCCCGAATGCGTCAAGTGTTTGCATAGCTTCGGCACTTCGCACACCAATTTAAAGCTCTCTTTTTACCACTCGCGAGTATTTATATACAGAAAACAATTATCTTTTCCTTATTGAAATAAATTCTGTCACCACTCCCGTTTTTGTGCAAAGCCTTTTATACCCCTGACCATTCCCTCGGCGTGCGTTTGTTATGGGTCCTTGGCCAAGCAGCGTCCACAAGACGCGGCAATGCGGTTGAGACACTACCAGACGCAGCAGCCCGACACAGAGAGTAACCTCGCAGAGCATACGGCAACAGCCAAGCGATGAGTCGGGGGGTTAGTGCCTCGGGCATCATTCCTTTTCCAGGAATACAACATCACACATCACACACCGGAACCAAGGCGTTCCACCAGGGAAGTCAACATCACGATCATCAAATACTGAACTACCGCTTACCGACTTCTCCCCAGGTGTGCAGAACCACAAGAGGGGATACCAATGGCAAAAATTGCCCAAGTATCAGCAAAGTACATAGTACACGCAAGCATCACCATCGATGGATTAGTAGATAGACCTGACGTCATCGGCGCCATTTTCGGCCAGACAGAAGGACTCTTAGGCAACGACCTTGAACTGCGAGAATTGCAACGATCAGGTCGTATTGGCCGCATCGAAGTCAACGTCACCGCAAAGGGCGGCAAGAGCCAAGGGGAAATCATCATTCCTTCTTCCTTAGACAAAGCTGAAACAGCGATTGTCGGCGCCGCACTGGAAATCATCCAGCGGATTGGTCCATGTAATGCCAAGATCAAAGTTACCAATATCGAGGATATTCGTATCAGCAAACGACAATATGTTGTTGACCGAGCAAAAGATCTCCTGAAGACCATGGTGGATAGCATGATGCCAGACTCACAGGAGCTTTCTGACGAAGTCTCACACTCCGTACGCGTCATGGAAGTGACCGAGTGGGGCCCAGACCGCTTAGCAGCGGGCCCTGGCGCTGAGGAAGGGGAAGAGATCATCCTTGTAGAAGGGCGAGCAGATGTCGTCAACTTGCTCAAGCACGGGTTCAAGAACGCGGTCAGCGTGAATGGGACGAGCATCCCTGCAAGCGTGAAGGACCTCTGCCACGAGAAAGTTGTCACCGTCTTTGTGGATGGCGATCGAGGCGGCGACCTCATCATTAAAGCACTCATGGAGATGGAGATTGATTTCGTCTGTAAAGCACCGGACGGCAAAGAAGTGGAAGAACTCACCATGAAAGAGATTCACAAAAGCATCCGTGCAAAGATTGCAGCAGAACAATACAAGCTCGAAGGCGGCATGCCAAAGAAGGCTATCGATAGGCCGGCACGTGCACCAGCACGAAAAGCACCAGCGCGGACTACACGAGCACCTGCTCGGACAACGAGAACACGAGCGCCGCCGCGAGAGCGAGCACCGCGAGCAGCACCAGCACGAAAAGCGAAAGCACTCTCCGAGAAAGAGAAGACAGAGCTCGGAAAGCTCTTAGAAGATCTACTTGGCACACACGGCGCCTATGTCCTGGATGCGAAGATGAAAATCCTTGGAAAGGTCCCAGGCACAGAGTTAATCAGCACGATTACTGCGCTGAAAGAAGGCATGCATGCGATCGTGTACGATGGAAAGATCGAGAAAGAACTCGTGCAAACGTGTGAGAAAGCGCGGATTAGCTTCATCGTCGGGATGAGTAGTGGCGCGACAAGTCGAAGTGCAAAGATTCTCACATCAGAGGATATTCTTTAATACTCTCTGTTCTTTTCTTTCTCTATGGTTCGTAACTCACGAGAAGAATGGATTGATTGCCGCGATCAGGATGAAATGTTACTTCGTCAAGTAAGCGTATCTGCCCTAAGTCTAAAAACACCTTTAACCACTGGACATGTTGACACAGGCTATTTAAAGACAAATACGTTCCTTGTCGTAAATGGAATCACACGTTGTTACAAAACTCACAAAGAACTTCGAAGACTATGCATATGAAGAAGAAGGTATTGACATCTGGTTTGCAAGAGATTTGAAGAATCTTCTAGGATATGAGGAATGGCGTAATTTTCTCAAAGTCGTAGAAAAAGCAAAAAAATCATGCATCACTGCAGGAAATGATGTAGTAGACCATTTTGTTGGCGTCAACAAAAAGGTAACTGTGGGTTCTGACGCTGAAAGGGAAATTCAAGACATTATGCTCACACGTTACGCATGCTACCTTATTGCACAGAATGGCGATCCGAGAAAAGAAGAAATTGCGTTTGCTCAAAGTTACTTTGCAGTTCAAACAAGAAAGCAAGAAATAATTGAGCAAAGAATTGCACTCAAAGAACGATTTGATGCCAGAGAAAAACTCATACAATCAGAAACAGAGCTGTCAAAGTTGCTGTATGAGCGAGACGTGAATGATAGTGGTTTTGCAAGAATAAGAAGTAAGGGAGATGCTGCACTTTTTGGTGGGAAAAACACCCTTCAAATGAAAAAGAAATTAAGTGTTCCTAAGAATAGAGCCATAGCAGACTTCTTACCAACAGTAACAATAGCCGCAAAGAATTTTGCAACTGAAATCACCAACTTTAACGTGAAAAAAGAAGCATTACATGGAGAAAAGAACATAACACAGGAACATGTACGAAATAATACACGAGTAAGAACCATTCTATTGGAAGATGATATTATTCCAGAAAACCTTCCTCCTGAAGAAGATATAAAGAAATTAGAAAGGCGAATCAAAAAAGGAGACGCATCACTAGCAACCCACTCGAAGAAAAAAACATAACCTGCGATCATTTAAATATAGCACGTATTCTCTTTCTCTATGGTTCGGAACTCACGAGAAGAGTGGAAAGTCTACCAGAAAGTCTTCGACAAGTTCACGAATAGGTTATTGTTCAAGTTAAGCTCCCAAGGACACTTTGATGAATTAACCCAGACGATCAGTCCCGGGAAAGAGGCCGTTGTGTTTGCAGCGTCTAAGGGTGAGGATACCGTCGCTGTAAAGATCTACCGGCTGGAAACAGCTGGGTTTTCCAAGATGTTTTCATACATTCGCGTTGATCCTCGCTACCAAGATTTGAAGAACCGGGCAAGGCAAGTGATCTTCGCATGGGTGGAACGAGAATACCGGAACTTGTTGCTAGCTCGGGAGGCTGGCCTCCGTGTACCTATGCCAATTGTACACAAAGATCATGTGTTGGTGATGGAACATGTTGGCTTTTCTCACGCAGCACCGTTGCTGAAAGACGCGCCACCAGACGATCCTGAGAAATTTGCCGCTGAGTGCTTCGAGATGGTTGCGAAGTTCAAGAAAGCAGGCTACGTCCACGGCGATTTATCCGAGTATAACATTCTGAATGATAACGAGGAGCCTGTGTTCATTGATTTTTCGCACTCTATTTCTGTAAAAGCGCCGAATAGTCAAGAATTATATGATCGAGATATGAAAACGCTGACGAGGTATTTTACGAGATTAGGGGTTGAGGGGCTTCCCTAGTTCCCACATCGCATCAAAGTATGTTCTGAAATTGTTTGCGAGGTCCATAGAGTGTATTAGCACACAAGTAAATGGTTCTTCCCAGCAAATAAACAAGACTCTGTCATAGCAGACATCTAAGTTTCCTGGTAATGGAATGTCAACGTAGCGTGCGGGGACTTCTGGAACATGTTTGAAGTACTCTGCTTTTTCAGCGAATTTGTTAACGACACCTCGTTGTGGTGTACCTTTGTGTAAATCCAGAATATTGAAATACACTCTGTCTGATTTCTCTGCGTATCGTTTTTTATGAATGTAAAAGAAATTATTCTCATATTTCATGCCGTGTTGAAATAATTTGCTATATGCGGTTTTGAATCCTCTCTCACCGAGAAAAATTTCTGCTTCTTGCTGTGGCGTGAGTTGTTGCAGCTGTTCGAGTTGTGGAAGTGCGTTGTGGAGCGCTGTCTTCTGCTCTTGGATCTCTGTTTCTTTCTTTTCAAGGTATTCGAGCAGGTTTGCAGGGCTGACCGCTTGGAAATGCTTCGTTTTGCTCTTTACGATAAAACTCACGATGCCCTTATCGATTAACCGTTGCAGAATATCGTAAATATTTGAGTACGCAACATGTGCTTTCTTGACGATAGGGCCGACTGTGCTCGTACCAAGTTCTGAGAGTGCTAAGTACACTTTTGCCTCCCCCTCTGTGAGGCCTATCTGGAGGAGATTGTACATATTTTCCATTCTACCCCCTGTACAGGGGAGTGAGATTATAAATATATCTGTGTAATCGCCTGAGCGTGACAAAGGTACTACAGTTGAGCATCATTATGCTCTTCACACTAACAGCATGCATAACAGGAAACGTCGTCAGAGAAGACACTATCAAACTCGGTGGCGTCTATGGATTGACAGGCATCGTTGCAGACTGGGGGCAAGGCGAATTAGAGGCAACCGTTCTTGCGATTGAAGAAATAAATGAAAAGGGCGGCGTAAATGGAAAGCGAATATCACTTGTTGTTGAAGATATGAAAAGTTCACAGACTGGCGTGCTCACGAGCACAAGAAAATTGATCACGGTTGACAATGTTGATGCGATCATCGGCCCTTCATGGTTAGAAACATATGCATCTGCAGCTTCTTTATCTGATGAGCATGACATTATCATGGTGACACCCAGTACTGCGATTGGTGCATTGGAACGTGATATTGATTTCAAGAATATTTTTTCTACGTTGCATAGTGGAAGAGATCAGTTTCGAGAGCTTCTCAGATACATGGCAACACAGGAAGTTGATGAAATCGTGCTTCTGTATGCGCAAGAACCGTATTGGATGGATATCATGGCACATGTGAAGAAGGATGTAATACTCTACAACATCACAATTCTTGATGAAATCACCTTCGCTCCTGGCGAAACAGACTTGCGAACAGCAATCGTCCGCGCTAGAGAACAGCAACCAGAAGGGATTCTCTGGGGGACACTCGATGATAGCAGCTACACAGCGTTCCTGAAACAACGAAAAGAACTGTACCCCGAAGCAGTATTGTACACAGAACGAACGATCGAAACATTTGTGAACAGTGGAGAGTATGATGATGTCTTGTATGACATCTACTACTCGGCTCCGAGTGATATTGATGAAACATTTGTGCAACGATATGAAACACGCTGGGGACATCTACCCCAGACAACAACACCGAATGCGTACGATGCAACGATGATCGTCATAGAAGCGATGCAGGAAGGAAATATGGATGCTGGAAGTATCAGAAACTATCTCAATGAAAATGAATTCAACACAGTAACGTTTGGAAAAATCAGTTTTGACAAACAAGGCGGCATCGCAGATGGGAAATTCGATATTAAGCTTGTTTCAGGGAATGGGATAGAGGTTGTTTCATATCACTATGACGTCTAGAAAAGAATTGCTAAACGAAATGCGAACTGATAGGTCATGGGGAACGACACATGAGTTTTTTGATCTTCTCCAGACAGCAGCAAGAGAAGGTGATGAAGCATTCAAAGAAGTTGTTGACGCTTATCGAGAACGTGGAGCACGTTTCCTGGGAGGAGAAACTGTAGCTCTCGGAATACTTACTCGTTATTGTGTAGTTGCAGACCACCGTTCAAGAACAGATGAGGAAAGATGTCATCTTGTGGGGTGTACACTCGACGAAGTGTATAGCAGAGAAGAAGAATGTGGTCCTGCCATGAGGGCATTTGTACGATATCGCGAAACGAGCTTGCAAACACGTGGATCACATATAGTGGAACCACCTATTCGCTATTTTGGCTTTCTTTGAATAGATTTTCTTCGCAAGCAGAGCAACTTTTGTTCAAAAACAGATTCTCTTCACACGTATATCGACCAGTGCCCTTTTTAAATGAATTCAACATCCAGATTCTCATGGAGCAGTACGAGCAGTACATCAAAGTGCCGAAAGACAGAGTAGCAGTCATCATCGGAGAAAAGGGCACGACAAAGAGAGAACTAGAAAGTAATCTCAAACTAAAGCTCGACGTCGACAGCAAAGAAGGAGAAGTGCGCTTAATCAGCAAAGACAGCTTAGCGCTCTTCACCGCAGTGGAAGTCATCAAAGCCATTGCGAGAGGCTTCAACCCATCCATCGCACAACTCCTCTTAAAAACAGACTATACGCTCGAGCTCATGAACATCACCGACTACGCGAAAGGAAAGAACCACATGGTCAGACTCAAAGGAAGGGTCATCGGGGAAAGCGGCAAGTCCTGGAAAACCATCGAAGAACTCTCCGGTGCCAGGTTAACCGTCTACGGGAAGACAATCGGCATCATCGGTGAAGGAGAAGCAGTCACCATCGCAAAGAAAGGCGTCGACATGTTACTAACAGGCGCGCCACACAACACCGTCTTCAGAACACTCGAAAAATGGCGACGTCACCAAGAACCTGCATTCTAGCTGCCGACATGCACGGCAACATGACACAATACAAGAAGTTATTCGCCTATGCAGCAAAAGAAAACATTAACACCATCATCATCGCTGGAGACATCGCACCAAAGAGCGGCCCTGGTGACATGTTCATCCAGACACAGCGCATCTTCTACCAACAAGAATTACAAGAACTTTTCAAGAACTTCACAGGCGATATCCTCTTCATCCTCGGAAATGACGATGCGAAGAGTAACCTCCCACACATCGAGCGCCTCTGCGAAGCAACACACGCACAATACATCCACAACAAACGAATCGCACTCGAACATTTCGACGTTGTCGGCTACTCCTACGTACCCATAACCCCCTTCGGCATCAAAGACTGGGAAAAATGGGATACGAATAAAGCAACACAACCCTCAATGAACCTCTTTGGTGTTCGAAGTGTGGCAGATAATTGGCAAGAGTTCGACATGCACGATGAAGACGGAACAATACAAGAAGATCTCAAGAACGAAACGTTCACGAAGAACGCGAAACACACACTCTACGTCATGCACGGACCACCAAAAGACACCTGCCTCGATCAAATAGGTGATGGCACACATGTGGGCAGCCAAGCAATCAAGGATTTCATCGAAAACGAGCAACCACTCGCAACATTCCACGGCCACATCCACGAAACCGTAGACGTTTCAGGATCCTACAAAGAAACAATCGGTGAAACGCACTCTTACTCGCCTGGCAACCACAACACCACAGAAACAATAGCAATCATTCTCTTCGATCCAGAAACCCCGGGGAAAGCAGAGCGGAAAATCCTCTAAGATCTCACCGAATCAAGCCACGCTGTTAGCATTTGCAAGAATCTCGTCCTCTCCCATTGCACTTCTTTCGGCAGCTCGCTAATTCGCTTCTCTTTTTCAAGGACAGGGTCATCAGCCACGAATATCTCACTTGGGACAACACACAATGTTTCCTCACCCCACTCGCTGCACGGAAAACCAAATTTTTTTAGTGATTTCTCCCACGTAACATCAACCGTGATCCATGTGCCGCACCAATTTACTTTCAAAAAGTTATGTGGATCAAGAATCTCTGTCGTTTCAAGAAGTTTGTATATCTCGAAAGAAAATTCCACGGGAAGATCATTAAATCTATGCATTGCGATCCAATCCTGCGTCTCAACCCCGATAGCAGCGTACAATTTCTTCAGCAACGCATGTTTCCCCGAACATGTTCCTCGCTGCTGTTTATAGACCTCCTCTGGGTCTCGTGAGCCAGGATCCCCATACGGAATGTCACGAACAAACTCAAAGAGCTTCCTGAGTTGCTCCT
The DNA here is from genome assembly GCA_028818155.1 of Candidatus Woesearchaeota archaeon. Taxonomy (GTDB): domain Archaea; phylum Nanobdellota; class Nanobdellia; order Woesearchaeales; family UBA525; genus UBA525. The sequence goes on from JAPPOH010000004.1 coordinate 35,332, forward strand.
CTTTCATAAGACCCCCCGCAACCTCTTGAACGATACGTTTCTCGTCCATACACGTGGTGTTGTGCTGGCAGATATAAAGATTTCTTAGAATAAGACTTGCGCAGCTGCAACCGCGAAATCAATCATCGGCTGCGGGTACACGCCGAAGGCGATCGTCACGAGCAAACACAATAAAATTGCAAGGAACATCGAACGTGGCGGCGCGATATGATTCCCTTTTGGCTCATGGCCATACATTGCACGAATGATCAAGAAATAATAGTACAATGAGAGCACGCTATTCGCAATCGCAGCAATGCCGAGCCATAATAGGCCACCTTCCATCGTCACATAAAACAAATAAAACTTACTCGCGAATCCTGCAAGTAGCGGAATGCCAGTCAAGCTCAACAAGAACAACATCAAACTCAATGAGAGAAACGTACTCCGCTTCGCAAGTCCACGAATATCCTTGAGTGTTTCCATTTTGTACTGCTGCAACACACCAAGAACGAGAAACGCACCAGCAGCCATAAACGCGTGTGTAAACGCATGAAACAACGTACCCGAGACACCGAGTGGCGTCATGAGCGCAACACCCATCAACAGAAAACCAGCATGGGTCATAATACTATACGAGAGCATCCGCCGAAGATTTGTTTGCAAGATCGCAATGATATTCGGGATTGTCATCGAAAACACAGCTATGACCGCAAGGAGCAATGTCCAACTTTTTAATCCGACAGCAACAACTGCGGCGATACGAAGGAATGCAGCAAACCCTGCTTTCTTGCTCGCACCAGCTAACAACCCAGCAACTGCAGGCGGTGCACCCTGATACACATCAGGAATCCAAAAGTTGAACGGAAAAATGCCAAGTTTAAAGCCAAGGCCCGCGATGAATGCAACCAACCCGAGCAAAAACACAGGATCTGTTGACGGTTGCAACTCGCTGATTGTCGTCGAGCCAGACGTAATCGCGAGTAATGCGAGCCCGAGGATTAATAGCGCGCTCGCGACGATACTGACAACAAAGTATTTTGTCGCAGCCTCCATACGCTCTCGTGTTTTGTGGTACGCAACAAGCACGTAGCTCGGCGTTGTCACGAGTTCAATGCCAATGAAGAGCATCATGACATCTTTTGATGCAGTCGCAACAATCATACCCATCGTCGTGAGCAACAACGAAGGATAGTATGCAACACCTTCAGTGCCGAATAGCGCGACAGCAAGCGCGACAGCAAGGAAAAGAACAGTGAAGAAGATCGTGAACGTATCGAACACGAGCAGCTCGGACGTGTACGGAATGGTTAACGTGCACAGCGCACCTATAATCCCTGCAACCGTTATCCACTTCGCGTTCTTGTTGAATCTATCTGCAAGTGCAGTGAGAACGATTGTGCCGATGAGTACGTATATTGGTATCATGTGAATGCGCTCGCAGTAATAATGCTTAAGATGAGGAATGGGAAAATACCCAAAATAAAGATGACGATGGTAAGTATTGCAAAGGGAATAATGTTCACTTTCTTTTCAGAGAGTTTTGCTTTACTCTTGCCAAAGACAACACGGGAAAGCATCCTGACCATGTAGCCGCCCGTGAGGATAATGCCAAGTAACGGAAGAATCGTCCACAACCCGAATGTCTGGAATGATGCGAATAAGACGAGGAACTCAGCGATAAACCCTGTCATACTTGGGAGGCCAAGACCGCCAAGCGCTGCAATCGTCAGCAACCACGCTGTACGTGGCATGACACTCACCAACCCGTGTAGTTTGTCAATATCGAAAGTTCCTGACTTCTGATGCACTAACCCTGCGAGTGCGAACAGCAGTGCCGCGATTAATCCGTGGCTGAGCATTTCGAAGACCGCACCGGTCACGCCAAGTGTGCTCCCTGCCGCGATACCTAAGAGAACAAAGCCCATGTGATTGACGCTACTATATGCGATCAACTTCTTCAAATTATGCTGTGCAAGGCAGACCCACGCGCCGTAAATAATAGTGAGTGTTCCCATAGCAAACAGAAACGTTTGGAACACAACCGTCATATCGGGAACAACAAGTAAACCAAGTCGTAGTAATCCGTAACCACCCATTTTGAGCATGACGCCTGCCAAAAGAATGCTTCCAGCAGTTGGTGCCTGGACGTGCGCATCTGGCAACCACGTGTGAAATGGCACGATCGGGATTTTGATAAAGAACGCGAACAGTAATGAACAGAATATCGTGTACTGCACCCATGGCTCAAGTACGAATGTGTCCGTTAAGCTCACTGTGCCAGCGAACACAGCCAGGAGAATGATCACTAACAACAATCCGGCACTTCCTATTCCTGTATACACGAGGAATTTCATCGCTGCGTACTTTCGTTCCTTGCCACCCCACTTCAAGACAAGTAAGAACATGAGAACAAGGACCGCCTCCCAAAACACGAAGAACACGATGAGGTCGAGAGAAGCGAACACCCCGATAATCGATGCGATTAGCAGCATGAGCAGTGCGTAGTACTGCCGTTCATCCTTCTTAATCTCCCGCCTACTCACAAGAACTGCGACGACGCCTAACAACGCAGTGAGGAGAATCATAGGATAACTAATACCATCAGTGCCAAGCGACAACGCTACCTCAAACGAGTCCACCGTGAACCATGTGTAATACTCTAAGAGTTGCATCCCTCGCTCAGCCGTGTTAAACAGTGTCACACTATAGCCTGCGAAACCCGCGAGAACGATACTCCCGACCGTCGCTATATCTTTCGTCTTCTTTCGCACGAAAAACGTGAGCAATGCTGTAAGAATAGGAATGAGTATCAAGATGGAGAGTGTCATAAGAACTGCACCGCCATAACTATTGTAATGAACCCAAGAATGAGGGCGCCAACATACGTTGGTATCCTGCCCGTCTCGATCCGTCGAAGAAGATCCCCAAGAATGACAGCGACATGTCCGATACCGCGAACAAGTCCATCAACAACATTGTTGTCAAACCATGCCCAGAATGCGCCGATCCCTTGCACGAACCTCCCCAGAGAGCTATACAGCTTATCAAAGAGGAAACGCTCTCTGCAGAAGTGCGCGAGTCCTGAGTGTGAGAGCCACAAGATCTTCAGGTCCTTCCTGTAAATAGCGAACGCAATCAGCCAGCCAACGCCGACAAGGCCAAGAGAAATGACAGCAGTTATGCCAATGTGCGCATGTTCATGCCACCACTCGAAAAAGAGCCACATACCACCACCCCCAACAACTGTGAGGAACGCTAAGATTGGCAACGGCAGCGTCATGCCAAGGTTCGCGTGTGCTTTCTTGCCGCTCTTGCTGAAGAGCATGAAGTACCATCTGAAAATGTATGCTGCGCTCATAATGACTGCAATGCTAAACACAACGAGGAGTGTTATATCCCCGTGCGCCAGGAGACCCTCGAAGATCGCATCTTTGCTAAAGAACCCTGAGAATGGTGGCACGCCACCAAGCGCCAAGACGCCAATGAGTGTTGTGATCGCGACAAGATTTTTCCCAGAGCGGATGTGCATCTTCCGCATATCCTGCGTGCCCGCTGTATGGATCATTACGCCAGCGGCCATGAATAAAAGTGCCTTAAAGACACTGTGTGTTGTCAAATGAAATAAAGCAGCCGTTGTCGCGCCAATACCTAACGCTAAGAGAATGAACGCGAGCTGATTCATAGTGCTGTACGCCAGGACACGCTTGATATCTGTCTCGACAAGAGCGATGCACGCACTGATAATAATCGTCAAGACCGCAATAATCACGAGCACAGGAGCGAGGCCCACTGCGACAAGGAGTGGTAACATCCGGGCGATCAAAAACAATCCTGCCTTTACCATTGTTGCGCTGTGCAAAAATGAAGAAACAGGGGTTGGTCCTTCCATCGCGTCAGGAAGCCAATCATGGAGCGGAAATTGTGCACTCTTACTGATCGCGCCGATAACAATGCCGATACCTGCAAGAATTGTGACCGTATTCGCTTCGACACTCTCAAGAAGTACGGGAATACTTGCCGTCCCATAATACGTCCATAATAGGATAACGCCACCAAGCAAGAACGCGTCACCAACAATAATCGTGAGGAATGCTTTCCGTGCTGCACGAATTGCAGTTTCCTTCTGATGCCAAAACCCAACAAGAAGATAAGAGCTCACACCAACGAGTTCCCAGAAGAACACGAGCTGAAATAAATTCGCGGAGAACACGACGCCGAGCATTGCCATCGCAAATAATGCCAAGACAGCATAGAACCGACGAAGATCTTCTTTCTCCGTCATGTATCCTGTGCTGTAAAAGAAGACGAAGATTCCGATGCCGCCGACAACGCCACCAAGTAATAAGCTGAGGTTGTCCACCATCATAGACCAGAAGAATTCTTCTCCTGCAGCAACAAACCATGGGACTTCAACGAGACCTCGAGACAGCATAGGTAAGAGGCATAGTGTCACGAGACCCGCGAAGCTCCCAACATATCCTGCATACTTGCGAACAAGCAGTGCGTAGATAACCGTGCAACCAAAGGGCAGTAAGATGAATGCGGGGTCTACCATTTCAACTCCTGTAATTTGTTGATATCTTTTGTGTCATGCCGTGCTAAGTAAAGGAAGATCGCTAAGCCGAGAATGATCTCTAAGACTTCCACAGACCAGACGAACAGCACAAATGATTGTGAAATCAATTGCGAGCCAAGCGCGACAGCGAGTACCGTGATACTTCCGAGCATGATCGCAACGCTCATGATAATACGGAGGATGTCTCTTCTCGCGAGCACACCATAGACACCAATACCGAAGAGGATAATCGCAATCGCGATAATCATGTGTAATCCTCCAAGAGGTATTGTGCGCCGATCACTGCACTCAACAGCAGAAAGAGCGCCATGTTGACAACCCACCCATACTGCGCGAAGAAGAATGGTGCAAAGTCTGTCAATTCAAGTGGTTGATACACAACGGATGCGAGCGGAAGCACGAAGAGGAGCGCAACCGTTACGATACCTGCGATCGCAAATGAGCCGAAACGCTCAATAATACTTGCAGGTGTTTTCGTGAAGCTAAATGCGAGCACCAGTAACGTCACAACACCCCCAACGAACAAGAACAGTTGGCCTGCTGCAAGGTACCACGCGCCGAGCTTTCCGAAAAATCCAGCGATCCCGATGAAAAAGACCGTCAACCCGAGCATGCCGCGCATGATCTCCTTTGCGCTGATACTCGTCAGCGCGCCAACGATGCACAAGAGACTAGAAATTACTGTCAAGACGTCTGTCATTTCGCTTCCTCCAGCGCGTCAAGTGCGTTTTCGCCTTCAAGTTCTGGATAAATAACCCGCTCGTTATCTGCCGCACCTGGCGATTCAATCATACCCCTGTACGTGAAGAGGAGTTCCGCTTTCGTTTTTCCTGCCATCTCAAACCCTTTGCCCATGAACAAACACTTTGCAGGGCAGATCTCAGCGCAATACCCGCAAAAAATACACCTGTTCAAATCAATAATCGGCCTATGTTTCAGTTTCGGGTCTGTCTGTTCTGGACGTTCCAACATGACGATCGTATTATTCGGGCATGCTTTCTCACACAAGCTACAACCGATGCAGAGTTCGTCGAAGAAAATATGCTTTCCTCTATACCGTTCTGGAAGCGTGTACCGTTTTGTGGGATACATCTCCGTAGGAGGTGATCGTAAGCTGTTGACGAATGTCGCCCAGAGTGCACGTAACATTAGCCGAGCACCTCCAAGACGCCAAGTGTAATGATAAAGTTCAATATACCTAGAGGAATATACTTATGCCAGACTTTGGCAAGTATTTGATCTAATCGTAATCTGATCGCAGTTGCTCGGATGTACACCATGAGGAGCGTCAACACAAGGACTTTTACGAAGAACCCAACATCACCTGCGAAGTCCATCCAACCGCCAAGGAACAATGATGTGAACAACAACAAGACAACGAAAAGTTTGATGTACTCTGCTATCAGTGTTACTAAGAAGTACACGCCACCATACTCTGTGCGCCAACCGCTCACGAGCTCGCTTTCTGCTTCAACGAGATCAAACGGGTTCCGTTCCACAGCAGCGATCGTGCCAACTAAGAATAAGAGGAACGCGAATGGCTGCATGACCGCAAACCACAGGCCGTGCGCTGCTTGGTACTCGACAATCTTCACAATATCCATGCTCCCTGTCGTCACAATGACGCTCGCGATTGCAACGCCTAAGAGCACCTCATATGACATGGTCATGCCAGCTGAGCGGAGGCCGCCAAGTGTGCTGTATTTACTGTTGCTCGCCCAGCTGCCGAGAAGAATTGCGATAGGTGACATACTTAACAAGCCAAGAGCGATTAGCAAACTGTAGTCCGATTGGAATACGATAAAGCTTCCAACCGGTATAAAGATAATCGCGAGAAAGTTTGGTATCGTGAGGAGGAAGAGTGGCAGCGTAAAGAGGAACCTGTCAAACCCATGTGGAAAGATCACCTCTTTCTGCAACACCTTAAGTGCGTCCGCAATCGGCTGTAGAATACCAAGTGGGCCTGTGTAGACCGGACCTTTCCTGCTGTGAATATGGCCGATGAGTTTCATCTCGATGTATCCTGTAAATCCGTAAATAAGTGTGATATTGAAGAGGATCGTTCCCATAATGAACAGGAAGAGCACATCGCCGAACGGAAGCGTTGCGACCTTTGCATAGACGAACTGGAAGAAGTCATTCATGAATATCATCGGTCGCACTCTCCGAAGACTGGATCAAGTGTTGCGAGGATAGCAACAACATCAGGGATCGTCGCTCCCCTACATACGTGATCAAGAATGCACAGATTATTGAAGCTCGGGCCGCGAATTCTCAGTCTGTATGGGAAATTACTCCCGTCTGTGCGAAGATAGATACATCCTTCTCCCCGAGGACATTCATTTCTGACGAACGCCTCACCGTTCTCTGGTGTTTTCAGGCTGAGCGCTGTTGGCGGCCGTAGTGTTGCCGCGTTTTTGAGGCGGAACGGTCCGTTCGGGAGTTTTTTGATCGCTTGCTTCGCAATACTGATACTCTGATAGATTTCATCTCGCTTCACTTCGTAGCGTGCCCAGCAGTCACCTGCTTCTCTCGTGATCATCTCCCATTCCACTTCCTCGTACTTCAAGTACGGGTCATCCTTCCTCACATCGTACGGGACGCCACTCGCACGCGCAACTGCGCCTGTGAGCCCATAGGCGATCGCTTCTTCCTTTGTGATGACACCAATGCCTTGCAGGCGTTTCTTGAAGATATGATTCTTCTCTGTCATCCGATAGTATTCTGGGAGGCGTTTCTCCACCTCTTCGAGCGCGTGCCACATCATGGTTACTTGGCTTGGCGTGATATCATCTCGTAATCCGCCAATAATCATCCACCCGTATGTCATTCTGCCGCCCATGACCTCCTCGAAAATATCGAGGAATTTCTCACGTTCGCGCATCGCCCAGACGAAGACTGTTGGTTGTCCGATGTCCATGCACAGGGTGCCGATCCAGAACAGGTGGCTGACGATGCGTTGCAGTTCCAACATCAACATTCGTGCCCACTTCACGCGTTCAGGGACATCCATGTCAAGCACTTGTTCAACGCAAGAGATGTAGCAGTGCTCCCATGCAGCTGCTGCAAGATAGTCGATTTTGTTCGCAACCGGTGTGAACTTGAAGTACATTCTGTTCTCTGCAATTTTCTCAAGTCCTCTGTGGATATAGCCGACGTCCGGCTCGCACTTCTTAACGATTTCTCCATCGATGATTGTTTTCATTCTGAGAACGCCGTGTGTGCTGGGGTGTTGTGGTCCGATGTTAAGAGCGGTTTCCATATAACACCTCCTTACGCAATGGGAATTCTTCGTAATCCTCAGGGAGGAGAATTCTTCTGAGGTCTTTGTTTCCTGTGAATTTGATGCCCATGAGATCGTATGTTTCCCGTTCGTGCCAGCCTGCGCCAATCCAGATTTTTTCGATGCTGTGTATCTTTGGATCGTTGTAGGGGAGTGTTACCTTGAGAACGACAACATCTTTTCTCCCGAATTTTGTGATGTGGTAGACGATCTCCCACTTGTCTTGCCAATCGACCGCTGTGATGAGTGTGAGATGTTCAAAGCCACCATTGTTGAGTGCCTTGCACGCTTTCACTATATTCTCTCGCTTGACAGTGAATTCGTTGTCGTTCACTTTTTTGCCGATGCCCTTCAAGAGCTGTGCTGGAATTACTTCTTTGGCCATTTTGGTAGCACTGGTTTGATTCCCTGATCTGGACTAATGTGCTTCTTGACGTGTTCTGGGTACTCGATATCTGGGAGGATCTCCTTCGCAACTATGGGTTTTGGAGCTGTCTTCTGAACCGGTGCAGGTTTCGGAGAAGCTTTTGGAGCTGGTTTTTCTATGGGAGTTGGAGGTTTTGTAACTGACTTTGGTGCAGCTGGAGGAGTCTTTGCAACTGGCTTTGCAGTTGTTTGTGGAGCCTGTACAGCTGGCTTCGGTGTGGGTTTTGCGACAGCTCCTGGTTTTTCTACAGGGGTGGGTTTCGGTGCAGGCTGTGGAGGAGCCTTTGCAACCGCTGCTGGCTTCGGAGGAGTTTTTGTGGCGGCTGGAGCTTCTTGTGGCGTTTCCATTGCGTGCTTCGATTGTTGTGGCGAAACTAATTCGTAATCCGCAGGCTGTCCTGTTGGTGTTGATGCCGCGAGCTCTTCTGGCGTTGGCTGTACGCGAGGAACATCACTTTGGTGGCCCATTTTCAGCGTTGGATGTGCCATGACTTGTGCTAACAGTTCTTCTCTTGTTGCGGAAGGCATGCCGATGACTTCTGTTTTCCTGCTCTTGTGTTTCGCATCGATTTTTTCTTGTAACTTTAACACAGCGAGGAGTAGTTGTTCTGGTCGTGGTGGGCAGCCAGGCACATATACATCCACGGGAATGAGTTTATCCACGCCGTTGATGACTGAGTAGCTATCCCAGAATGGGCCGCCGCAGATTGCGCACTCGCCGAACGCGATCACATATTTTGGCTCAGGCATCTGGTCATATAATCTCGTGATTGTATCCTTGAGTTTGATTGTTGCTGGCCCTGCAACGATCATGAGGTCTGATTGCCGAGGTGTTGCCCTGAAAAGAACACCCATCCTGTGACAATCGTATCGTGAGGCGCCGAACGCCATCATTTCGATAGCGCAACATTTGATGCCGAACGTCAGTGGCCATAAGCTCCGTTTTTGTGCCCACGTTGTGAGGCCGCCGAGCATTTCTTGGATGAATGAACGTGCGTTGTGCATGATGAACCCCTTGCCAGCTTCGGGGTTTGTCATATCACGCATATCTTGCGCTTGTTCATGCACCATATGATCTTTGATAATTTTAAGTGACAAGGTAACTCCTCCGCTTCGTGCCGTAGAGAATGATCAAGCAAAGTGTTGCGAGTCCGAGGACAAAATTGATGCCCCCAATGAATGTTATCCCTGCAACTGCGAACAAGAATAAGTAAATTGTCGCGATGTCGAATACGAGAAAGAGCGTTGCGTAGTTGATAAAGTTAAAGCCTATTTCTCTGTGTGTTCCTTGTGCGATCATGCCGCACTCGTACGTTTCGTTCGATGACGTTGTTTTGAGTGGTCGTAAGAGCCAGGAAAGGAGCATGTTCCCGAGCACGAATCCTATTGGCATTACTGTAAATGCAAGGAGAAGATATGTCAATGGATACTCTGGTATCAATGGCCACCCTCACCCATCTCCATGCCATGGCCGCCAAGATCCGTTGCAGGTGTGAGCCTGCCATGATCGTCGTCCATGTGCTCGATATTCTCTGTGTAGACGTGCGCGCGCTCAAGGAATTGTGTGAAGAACTCTGTTTCGTGTCCTTCATACGCGATTGCCGCGAGCATCCCCGCAGGGTCGTAGCCTCCTGCAGTGACGCCAAGGCCGCCGTGGTCGTGCATAATCCATAAGCCTGGGTTGTTCGCCTCGAACCATGCATCATACCGTTCACCGGAGCCAATGAGTAGCGTGTCTGTGTGAAATGGCTCGGGAAGTTCAAAGCCGTCACGATGTGTGACTTTGTATTCATGTCCGTGAATGTGGATGGAGTGTGGCATCGAGCCCATGTTCACGAAGCGGATGCGCACCCATTCTCCTTCTTTCACGACAAGTGGTTTCGTGTACGGGAAGGACTTTCCGTTGATGAGGAACTCATCAATCTTTGGCTTGAATGGCATCATGAACTTCCTGCCAGGGGTGATTAACCATGGGAGCGGTCCGTCTGGACCCATTGGCATCATCTCGCCTGGGTAGCCAACGTGCGCGTGTTTCTTATCGAACTCAGTGAGGATGAGCGTGTACTCTCTGTCTGCCGTCACTGTCTCATTCTTTGGATCGATAATGATTGCGCCGAACATACCCATATTGATGTGGTGAGGCGCGTCAACATGGCAGTGGTATGCTTTCGTGCCTGAGGGCTCTGCAATGAACTCGTAGATGAATGTCTCGCCAGGAAGCACTGGCTCTTGCGTCACGTCAGGGACGCCATCGTGCTCGTTCTTGATGTTATTAATGCCGTGCCAGTGGATCGTGTGTGGCTCTGTTGCGTTGTTGTAGAATTCGACACGAACGTGATCTCCTTCTTGGAGTCTGAGTGTTGGCGCGGGGATTTGGTTGTTAAAGCTGAACATTGGCCGCTTCACTCCTGCACGGAGCTCATGGAGCACGTTATCTGCGACGATCCTGTAGAATTTTATCTCCTTACCATTTTCTATGAGGATTTCCGGCTCGAGCGGTGTGTCCGGATCACTCTCATCTGTTGGCCATAAGTGGAATTTCTCCCAGTAGTCTTTCTGACTTGGTGGCGCAGGATCTGCGTAAATGACTGGCTTCATATCCATGTGCATCATTGCCATGCTCTCTCGAGAGTTGTAATTATCGAATACTAAGCCGTCGATGAACATCACAAGCATTGACCCGATGATGAAGAGGAGGATGAGTTTGAGTCTGCCGGGGATGTCAGCCATTTTTCACCCCTTTTTTCGGTGTGACTAACGGTTCCACAGCATCTTTCGGCACGTCGTTTCGTGCGATTGTTTGCGGCGTATGTGAATGGCCTGGCTTGCCGAGGTCATGTTTCGGGAGATCTCTCCCTGCTGTGACATCACCGACAACTAAGTTTTTCTGTTCTGTGACACTTGCCATGAATGCAAAGCAGACGAAGAGTATGCTCGCAAACACCATGAATGCTGTTCCAAGAAGGAATGCAGATGATGATGGGGGTGGCAGTGGGTCTGGTTGCACTGCTCGTTCGCACATCGGGTACTCGTATGGCTTCGTGCAATCTTCGGGGATTGGTTCGTGCGTGTACTGATCGATGGTCATGAAATAGGTGAAGCCAACCGCTGCGACGGAGATGATTGTGAGAAACCAGACGAAGATCGTTTGCTTATTCATTTTCCAACTCCCAGCTTAACGGTTTGATGATCTTCCCCCAGTATGCAATTGCGAAAAGTATCACAACGATGATTGGCACTGCCACAGGCACCCACGGTGAGATGCCCACTACCGTGAAGCGCTCACTAAGGTGTGGGAATAAGAGGTCGAGCCAGAACCATGCCATGAATGCGATGAGTAAAAAGTGCGGCACTGCACCTGCGAGTGCATCTTCCCACTCCACTTGCTTCTCTGGATTTTCATGCACCCAGACAAGTTCTGCTAACCTGTACGTGAGGAACATGCTCCAGGCAACGGAGATGACGATGAGGAAGATTTCTGTGGCGGGAATGATCGCCATGAACCACTGAGGGCCTTGGCCGAGCCAGACTTGGACGAAGCTCCCATCCACAAAGTAGACGACGAGGATGTCTCTGAAGAACATGAGGTAGCAGAATGGCAAGTACGCGTAGCCGAAGTAGACGAGCGCACGTTTCACATTAATGCGCAGGATGGCAGCGCTGATTGCGGTGACGAAAAAATAGAGTGCGAAGAGGACGATCACTGCGACAACGGCAAAGGAACCAGCATAGAACCAGTGGAACTTTGTGTTCGGAAATTCAAAGAATGTGTTAATCCACGTGCCCCACGTGCCGAGAAGGCCGCCTTCGAGTGCGACGAACATTGCGAGGACTGCGATGATACCAAGCGTGAAGAACGTCTCGTACCCGTTGAGCTGTGTTCCTTTGAGGATTTCATAGCCCGGCGGCAAGTACTTGTAGTGGATCGCGTCGTACGGGCAATTCTTGATGCAGTTTCCGCAGAGGATACAGTGTCTGTTGCTTTCTGCATGTCCTAATTGTGGGACGTTGATGAACATCGGGCAGCCGTCTGAGTTAATTAATGGTTTTCTGAGATGTGTCACGTTCTTTGGTTCTGTTCTCGTACTCGAGACGCACCACTGGCCCTTACAGTCTTTGCACTTGTTTCTATCTGTCTTAAGACCGAGGAATGCCAGTCTGCCGAACAAATGCGGAAGGGCTCCAACGAAGCAGAAGCTCCGACAGAATGTTCTTCTTGGGAGCATGACGCCGACGATGAACGCGAAGACCATGAAGAAAATGACGAACTCCACGGACATGATGACACTGTTTGTGATATTGACTGCGTCGTGTAGATATCCTATCACAAGGAATGTGATGAATGCCATGAACACGAACTTTGTCACGCTAATGGGTTTGGCTTCCTTCCCCCTTCGAAGTTTCTTTCCGACCCAGTTGCCAACATCTGTTAAGAGGCCGAAGGGGCAAAAGCCGCCGCACCAGATCCTTCGGAAGATGATCATTGTGAGGATGAATGCAGGCCACCAGATCACCCATGTTGCGTTCACGAAGAGATCGCGATCGTTATGCCATCCGAGCCACTTGAAAATATCTCCGAGGATTGGCATGTCCGACATTTGTGGCACGGGAACGCCAGAGGCATAGAGAATCATCGGAAGAGTTCCTATTAGCAGGGCGACCATGACAAACCACGGGAACGGGTGGAAGCCGAAGAAGTTCACACGGTAGATCCACTGGAATGGGTAGAGTTTGAATGGTTGTTTGACCGGTCCTTTGACGCCAGCAGGCAAGGGCGTGCCATCATGTCCTGTATCTGTTAAGTTCAGTTCTTTCTTGATATCTGGGGATGCACTCATGTGAGCACCCCTGCCTTGACGCCTATGAGCACGCCCAGAATGAGGACGATGTTGAAGATGATGAACATGGGTCCGAGCGTTCTCGTTTCAATATCTAGTGTGTGCATGCTCTGGCCGATGTACTGTCTGTTCTCGTACCAGTCAACCGTGACCATGTAACTGCCTTGCTGTTCGATCACGATATCCGTTTCGAACTCGTCATGGTTCTCTGTTGGTGCGCCGTACGCTTCTTTCATGAGGAGCCAGTCCGGGTTCTTGTATGCCTTTCCCCCAAACCACTCATAGTATGTCCTGTCTTGGTAGACAGCGAAGACACTTGTCACATTTCCTTCGATGGTTTCGTTTGGGTGTTTCACCCATGCCTTGATAATGATGTTTTCATCAACGACAGGCTGTCGCGGAATCATCGTGTACGCTTCTTCCCAGATGTGGCCAACGTACGTGTACTCAATGATGGGAAACTTGTGTGCGAGAACGGGCAGCGCCAGGCATAGTGCAAACACTGCAACCACAAGGTATACCCACCTCCTACCCATAGACGAGACTATCGAGGAGGAATTTATAAATGTATCGACGAGGGAATGTCACCATTGTCACCAATGATGTGGTTATTGCTCACGTAATACGCGAAGCGCCTTGACACTGCTCTGCATCCCTGCGTCAAGGCTTGCTTCTTCTGTTACTGGGATCACAGAAGAAAGTCCATTTAGACTCACATAATCTTGTATAAGTGCCAGCTTGATATCTTGCTTCTCTGTAGTTGCAGATGCCAAAGAGCTGCGAGTCAAATTACACGATTTTTCATAGTTCATTCTTAAATGATAATGTGTACGTACATACGTACACTTATACAGTGACGACACATTCCTCGTGTATGAATCGGAGAGCATTGCTGCAACTACCATTTCTTGGACCGTTACTTGCGTCCCGTGACGTTCCACAACAGCCAGATTCCCCTGGCTCAGATCTTATTGCAAGTGTGCAAGCTCACTACCTCAGGAGACGTGCAGCAGGAGCAGACTGGGGCGTTCACCTTGAGAGGTACTCATACGTGTTACCTGATGAGCAAGCACTAGTGCCGGCTGCAGATCTTGGGAAAGAACTCGCATTTCCGTACGCGGAGTCAGGTCTTGATCTAGTCAACATATATGCGGATGCGCATTGCTATGCTCCCCGTGATCGTTCACTAGCAGACTCACATACAGCTGCCAAAAGATGGTTTGCTGGCCAACTTCAAGAACATGATGCATGGGGGCGTGAGCTTGCACAAGCACTTGTTCCAGAAAAAGCAGGGCAGGACATGCAACTCGCCGATTTTCGATTTTCTATTAATCGTGCAACGCTTTCAGAGACGAATGTGAAAGGGGAACACGCGTTTGGAGATTTACGTATGCACGGCGATGTTCTTCTCTTTTCAGATGGGTCTCTTTATCCAATCTTTGGCAGTGCGAATGAGCGTCACAGATGGGGGGCCCAAGGAACTGGTGGCGCATATCTTAAAACACGCGCAGGAACAACAGAAGACGGTTTGCCATCTGAAGAGTATCACAGAGTGCATGGGTTCCGACGAGAAGGTCCCGTACACCCAAGCTATGGTGCACTCTTTGCGCTTATTGCGCAAGATCTGAACCCATTGCTTCGAGCCATAACATCTGAAGAATATCGACAGGATCAGAGAAGCATAAAAAGTAACACCTTTGAAAGAACATACTTGGAACGAGACGTGCGTAACAGCATCCCTCATTTCAAGATAGGGCCGTTGCGCGTCCCGAATGAGCAGCGCCTCTAGAACAATCCTTCGAGTATCTTGTAGAATATGGTGACATACATATATACCTTTATACAGTAGTGACTTTTTCCCAATGCATGCCCTACTTCGCCGTGCGACTGCAAGCGCCACGACCACCACCAGATCTGCCACGGCTTGCCGAAGTTGTTCGCGAAGAGTACCACAAAAAGCGAGCAGCAGGAATCACCTGGGGCATTAACACAGAAGAAATAAAAAAACTTTGCAAACGTACGTTTTCAGAGATACGAGCGTCTCACAGAGAACTTGCATTCGAATACAGAGCAAATACCAGAAGAGACGACACACCAGATATCAAGAGAGCTCTCACGTGTGCACAATATATCTTCGCCGACGCACACAGGTACGACCCACGGTACAAAACATACGCCCCCGTCTGCTCGGAAGCACGAGCAATGCTTCGCAACCATTTGGAGCGCATGGATAAACTCGCACAACAACTCATACAAACACATGTGCCTGAAAAAACAGGTCAAAGAGTGAAACTCGCAGATGTTGCGTTCTCACTCTCTAATGCCCAGCTCCCACAAACATATAAGCCACAAGATAGTTGGGATTACCAGAATGGATATCTTGATATGGGCGGCCTCGTACTCCTATTCGCTGATGGGTCTGTCCACCCAATACTCACTCGCGTGAAAGAGGAGTACCGAAAGAGATTGACAGGGTATCACGAAGACGACATTCGTGTTGAAACACGAGTAAGAAATGACAATGGGCTCCCCTCCACTTCACACCACGAAACACGCTTCAGACCAGGATACATGCTAGGTCCCAAGAACTTTCAGATATTCAGGAATGCAGAAGTCCTCTACACAGAACAAGAAGGCCCTATACGACCGCACGCGGTTGCGCTCTATGATGAACTCGTACGTGATCTCGCCAGGCACATACACTGGATAACCGCAGATAGCTATCATGAGCAAAGCACCACATTTCGTAGCGACGAAAGCAGTGCGTTCCCAGGAGGACCACTCTATGAATTCCCTTCATTCAATAGCGCCGCATGTCGAGCATTCAATAGGCAAAAAGTACGAGACTTCGGATTTCTCGTGCCGGAATACCTCGTTCCAGTTATTGAGTAATGTTATCCTCATGTGTTGATCGTGTACGAGAACAAACTGTGGAACAGCAACCCTTATAAATTCTTAGCGAATCTCACGTCTATACCTTAGGGGGTACGTATATATGGAACTTGAACTCTTAATTCTTATCTCGGTCCTCGCACTCCTCTTCACCTGGCACACCGCCAATCGTGTGAAGAAGCAGGACATGGGAACACCACGCATGCAAGAGATTGCCGGCTACATCCGCGAGGGTGCAATGGCCTTCTTGAAGCGTGAATACACCATTCTCAGCATCTTCGTCGTGCTCGTGGCTGTCATCTTGGCAGTCTTCATCAACTATGGCACGACGATCGCATTCGTGCTTGGCGCACTCTTCTCTGCAATCGCAGGGAACATTGGCATGCGCATCGCGACGCACGCGAACGTGCGGACAGCGCATGCTGCACGATCCAGTCTGAACGCTGCACTGCAAGTTGCATTCCGCTCTGGGAGTGTGATGGGCCTCTCTGTTGTCGGCCTTGGTTTGCTTGGCATTCTCCTCTTGCTCGTCTTCTTTGATGTGCAGACCATGACGAAGAACTTAGAGATGCTTCTCGGCTTCTCCTTCGGTGCGAGCAGCATTGCGTTATTTGCTCGTGTTGGTGGGGGTATTTTCACCAAAGCTGCTGATGTAGGTGCAGATTTAGTTGGCAAAGTTGAGAAGGGCATTCCTGAAGATGACCCGCGAAACCCTGCTGCGATCGCTGACGCTGTTGGCGATAATGTTGGTGATGTCGCTGGCATGGGTGCAGACCTCTTTGAGAGCTATGTGGGCAGTATTATTTCTGCTATGCTCCTTGGTGTTGTTGCGTTCCAGATGAACGGACTCATCTTCCCGCTAACTCTTGCTGGCCTTGGTATCGTGGCAAGTATTCTTGGCACGTTCTTCGTGAAAGCGAAGCGCGAGAAGGATATCGGCGGTGCCTTACACAAGGGGCTTATTGTCGCGAGTATTCTCGTTGCGATTGGCGCGTACTTCCTGACAGACTATTACTTCGACACGCTCAACGTATTCTGGGCGACCGTCTCAGGTCTCGTTGCAGGTGTTGCAATCGGGCTCATCACAGAATATTATACGAGCGCACACTACAAGCCGACGCAGGCGATTAGCAAAGCGAGTAAGACTGGGAGTGCGACGAATATCATCGAAGGCTTGGCTGTTGGGATGCAGAGCACGATGTGGCCTGTATTATTCATCGCTGCAGCTATTGGTGTTTCATATGGCTTTGCTGGTTTGTACGGTATTGCGATTGCTGCCGTAAGCATGCTCAGCACACTTGGTATTTCGTTAGCTGTTGATGCATACGGCCCTGTCGCGGACAATGCTGGCGGTATCGCAGAGATGGCACACCTACCGAGCAAGGTTCGCAAGAAGACGGACGCATTGGATTCAGCTGGAAACACGACAGCTGCAATGGGCAAAGGCTTTGCTATTGGCTCAGCTGCGATGACTGCACTCGCACTCTTCGCTGCGTTCACAGAACAGGCCGGTCTTTCTTCAATCAACTTGACCAACCCACTCGTTGTAATTGGGTTGTTGATCGGTGCAATGCTTCCGTTCTTGTTCAGCAGCATCACGATGCGTGCTGTCGGCCGGGCTGCATTCGCTATGATTAATGAAGTCAGAAGACAGTTCCGAACGATCAAGGGCATTATGAAAGGCAAGGCGACACCCGACTACGCAAAGTGCGTGGACATCTCCACGAAAGGCTCGCTGAAAGAGATGGTTACTCCTGGCGTCTTGGCAATTGTCGCGCCTATCGCGGTCGGCCTCTTACTCGGCGTTGAAGCGCTTGGCGGTATGCTCGCTGGTGCGTTGGCGAGCGGTATCATGATGGCGCTTATGATGTCAAACGCTGGTGGTGCATGGGATAACGCGAAGAAGTACATTGAAACGGGTAAGTTCGGCGGCAAGGGCAGTGAGTCACACGCAGCTGCTGTTGTCGGAGACACTGTGGGGGATCCATTCAAAGATTGTAGTGGTCCAGCAATCAACATTTTGTTGAAACTTATGACTGTTGTCTCACTTGTGTTCGTCCCCCTTTTCCTCAGTTTTAGTCTACTCTGAGAGGATTTTTCTTTTTTTCTTTTGTTTGATTCTTCAATAGTTCTCTTTGAATTTCTCTCTTAATTTTCTTCCATCCAGGACTAATGCTCTTCCAAGAATTATCATTTTTATTCTTCAAAATATATTGCATTTTTCTGATTTTCTCGCTATGCTTACTATATTTTAAGAATTCTTCGATAAGCTGTATCACCTCTTTCTTTGGATAAAGTGTGAGGTCGTACATATCTTTTCTGAATGGACCCATGTTTTCAGCAGGTCGTGTTCCTTTCAAGGCATCAAGATAGATGCGAGGGTGATAGCCAAGAGATTCTAGTTTCTCTTTTGTTTGCTCTAGTACTCCTTTATCACCACTTGCTATTGAAAAAACGAAGCGAACACAATTTTTGTGAGATTTAACCACAGTAAAAGCACCTTCACAATCAGAATATGCTGTGAGAAATGCGAAAAAGTAGTTGTTATTCATGAGAATCCACTCAGGAATTCTTTCTGGTTTTTCAATAAGAAAACTAAAAGATGCATTAAGGTCTGTATAAATGAACCACTCGTCTTCTCTTGCAGGGTTCTTTGAAAGATATGTACATGTTTTGCCATACTTTGAGAGTGATTTGTCAAGTAACTCAAGAAGTGCTAGATGTGTGGTTGTTGATTGGAATCGAACACATAATTTCATCCATCGAGCGTGAAAATCGCCTGTGCGAAGTCCAAGAAGATATGCCTTCTCCATTAGATTTTCTGAGAACTTATTCTTGTATTTCCTCGTTGTAGCTTCAGATACAGTTTTTCTTGGTATTCCTGCCTTTGTAAGCTTTTGCACAATAGTTCTCCCATGTTTTATCCCGAATTTTTTCGCAATCCTTGATGATGACCAGTTTTTCCTCCAGTATAAGTCATAAAGAACTTCTTTCGGAATGTCTATTTTCTTCAGGTATGCTCCTCTTCTAGGAATATTGTATTTCTTCAACCAATACAGTATATTCGTTCCGTTGCAGCCAAATTTCTCTCCTATTTGGTTTAGCGATAATCTCTTCTGAATATACAATTCTTCAAGCTGCTCCTTTGTAAATTTGAGTCCTTTTCCTTGCATTCTCCGACGACAAAATCATAATTTATATACTCTCCCCGCGCATGTCCAGTGGATTTTTCCAATTTTGTCGACGAGAAATGGGTGTCCAGTGGAACTAGAAGAAGACTATATAAAGAAAGATACATTCCTCTTACCGTCGGGTAACATCCAGGTAAGCGTTGATGCGCTTCGGAGTGTGTTGGTAAAGCTATGCCTGGTGCCGCATTTCTTCAATTGTTATTTTTTCAGAAACAGTATAAGAATATATCAAAGAATTTTTCGATCGTGGATTTCATCCCGTGTTGGCATCTTCCATTTTCCCGTTGGAACTCTTTTTTTTAGTAATTCCATACACCTATCATGGTACTTGCTCTTATTCCACAGTTGCATCGCTTCTACCAACGCCTTTTGCATATACTTTTGTCTTCCGAAATTTCTTTTTGCGCCCTCTCTAAACTGAAGTAATACTTCGTCAGGCACATTTGCAGTTATCTTTCCCATATCAATCCTGCAATATGATTGTATTTATATTTCTTCCGGTTTCACCATCATTTTCTCCTGCACAAGTGTGTCAATCACATGAAAGATGCTCTTCGCAAGTATCTTGAATTCCATCTCTAATTCTTCTACGAAATCTTCCGCTTCTTTGATATCATGAAACGCACAGTCAAGTGCATAATCATAGCCGTTGTTGACCCGCCACAAACTGTTCACGTTCTCATGCTCTTGCAAATGTGCTGCGAGCAGTGTTCGTTGGGACGGTGCGACGTGCAGGAAGATCTTTGCCCGAATCAAGTAGCCGATGGTTGGGAAATCGAGTAGTGCTGTGAATCGAGTAATCGATTTTCCTTCCTGCAGCCGCAACCGATCAAAAATTGTGCTGACGGGAATGCCCGTTTCTTTGCTGATGGTGGTGAGGTTTGTCCTCGCGTTCTTTCTCATAAATTCTACGATAGTTTCATCAATCTCTCTCATTTCTGTACCCCCAATATCTCCTGGGGAGTGAAGACATCCATATAGGATTGACTGTGGAGGTATCACCAGACTATCTGATAGAATAGAGCAAGATAGAGCCTACAGGAAAACACTTATATACCAAGCGCTTCTCGTCGAGAATATGGATCGAACTCTTGCGTATGAACTGGTGCGCGCAGTGGAAGCCGGCGCGATTGAGGCTGCGAAATGGACAGGGCTCGGCGAGAAGAAAAAGGCCGATGGTGCTGCTGTTGAGGGCATGCGGAAGGCCTTTGAAAGTATCAACGTGTCAGGTACTGTCGTGATTGGTGAAGGCGAGCGAGATGAAGCACCCATGTTGTTTATTGGAGAGAAAGTTGGTGCTGGTGGTCCTGCCATAGATATTGCCGTTGATCCGTTAGAAGGCACAAATTTATGTGCTCGTGATGACCCGAACGCGATTGCTGTGCTTGCTGCAGCTCCCGCTGGTTCATTATTGCACGCGCCGGATACGTACATGGATAAGATTTGTGCGTCTTCCAAGGTGCAGGGTCTTGATTTGGATAATTCTGTTGAGGAAAATCTCAAGGCTGTGTGTACTTCTCTGAACAAGAAGATAGAGGACATGACTGTTCTTGTGATGGACCGAGATAGGCATACAGAGCTAATCTCCGAGATTCGCAGTTTAGGAGCACGCGTCAAGTTAATTCGCGATGGCGATATCATGGGTGGCATTGAGGCGATGATGGACTGCTCGCACGTTGATCTTTTGCTAGGTATTGGCGCAGCACCCGAGGGCGTGATCACTGCTGTCGCTGCGAAGTGTTTAGGCTGTCATTTCCAGGGCAGGTTGAAGTTTGAAGGACAGGAATTACTTGAAAGGGCTGAAGGTGATGCTGACTTTTTAGAACGAGCGAAGAAGACGCAGGAAGAGTTTTTGGCCCGCGCAAAAGCAATGGGGATTACTGATCCTGATAAGAAATTAGAAAGAGATGAGCTCGTGAAGGCGGATGGTGTGTTTGTGGCTACTGGAGTAACCTCCGGAATGTTGCGCGGTGTTGAGCGGACGAAACATGGTTTAAGGACAAATTCTCTTGTTATAACGAAAGATACTGTGGAATTCATAGAAAACACCACTAAGAAATAGTGAATTTTAGAAATATTTAAAAGAGTTTAACGGATCACCTAGCCATGTCAGATATCCTCGAACGCATTGATGCAGCTACGAATTTTGAAGAAACGATTCGTGCTATGAAGAGTAACTTAGGACCACAGCAAGCAGTTGCAGCCCACCTTGGTCTCCCAGAGAACATCACGAGAACACTTCGGGATCGATACTTTGCAAGTGAACATGAACTCCTGCTCATCGACAATGCGGTGACTGACAATGTTGGCATACTACCCGATGTCATCGATTATGCACTCCTACTTGGAAACAAAAGGTGCTTTCGAGAGGGCACATTGTGGCTTACCGGTTTTACCATAGACTCTTCTCAACACCCCACCATACAACAAAACCAAGGTGCTGAACCAATCATGTGGAAAGAATTTAATCCAAACGACTATTTTCCAAGAGATACACCTGCACGGATGATTGGGGCACTTGTTGATATTGCACAAGCTCGAGGATCAGAACGCATTTACGTTATCAGGGCAGAGAACCATCCTTGCTATGAAAATCCCTCAGGCGTAGACAAAAGCGATCCTGTCGAAATGAAAAAGCATCAAGAACGGATGGGTCGTCACTTTAACTGGGCTGCAAAGCGAAACGATTTTGGTCCGGGAACGCTTGGTGGAGAAAAAATATATGTCCGCCAACTTGCAGAGGCACCTGTACGCCACTAACGTAACAGTTTATCAACTATCTCCTTTCCTTTCTCATATTCCTCAACAGTAATGCCAAGTTCGATTCCTTTCTCTCGCGCTCTTTCTTGTACATCATAGATACTCACATGAAGCAATTCTGCAACTTGCCCGATTGAGAGCCTGCCGCGAGAGCACATGAGAAAACATCGAGCATCGATGGGGCGTGCGTTAAACTGGGCAGCTAAGCAAAATGGATTTGTAAAAGGTGAACGATTCTACACCCGACGTCTCTGATGATACGAACATGTGGAGTTCGTAGATACAACACATCCCTAACTACTGTAGACCTCAAATGGCACACGTGTTGGCTCATCTCCTCTGTATGTAACAAGTTCGAATCCGCTGCCATCTGTGCATTCTGGATTTCTGTATATTTCTACCTTCGTTACGCTTGTGTCAGAAGCAACACCCAGAAGATCCTCCAATACCCAAAAGTCATCCCATGAAATAGGGTGCCCATTATCTCCAACGCGTACGTTTTCTCCGAGGGCAATTGGTCGAAATCGCTCTTGCAGTCTGTCAACCACATCATCTCTATTCACTTGTGCATCTCCTCTTAGTGCGCCACTTTCAACAATATCTACTGCAACAACAGGCCTTGACATACAGCTCGAAAGCAAC